>CBDCFB010000002.1:275000-2178811 GCA_965216065.1 Dehalococcoidia bacterium | reverse complement strand
ACAGGGTAGCCTCATGGACATACAGCGTGTTCGGCGACCACTGCGGCCGGCGCATGACCAGCCCGGCGCCCTTGGCACGCTCCTGCATCGCGGGGTTCAGCTCAGTCTCAGTCTCGCCGTCGAACATCCGCCGCGGCTGGCCCTCCGGCGGGCAGTCCGCCCTCAATAGGAACGGCCTGCGGTCGATCTTGATGTCCAGGTCCTTCGCCACAATATCGAGCCTGCCCAGACCCACATAGCAGAAGGGTCAAGTGTAGTCTTGCCAGATCGTTACCTCGACGGGATTGCTGGTAGTCATATCATCTTCCTGAAATTGAGATTATTCCGAGTATCGCAGGCGGTCGGAGAACGGCGGAGGGGCGTGAAACCACCCCCGCGCCGTCTACCAGGTGTCTAGTCGTCCGCTGGGGCCGGAACTCCGGCGTCGACACAGGCGGCCCGAAGGGCTGCCGTAGCCTCCTCCATCACCTGCCCGCTCTTGTCCATGATCCCGACCATGCCAAAGAAGCCGTGGATCATGCCGTCGTACCGGCTGATGGTCGTGGCCACGCCCGCCGCCTGCAGGCGGCGTCCGTAGGCCTCACCCTCGTCCCGCAGCGGGTCGAACTCGGCGGTGATCACCAGCGCCGGCGGCTGCCCGGCCAAGCTGTCTGCCTGCATTGGCGCCGCGTAGGGATTCGAGGCATCGGCGTCGCTGGCCAGGTAGGCGTCCCAGTACCAGATCATTGCGTCCCGCGCCAGCAGGAAGCCCTCTGCGTTCTGGGAGTAGGAAGGAGTCTGATAGTTGCGCTCGGTCACCGGGTAGACCAGCAGCTGATATGCGATGGCCGGCCCGCCCCGGTCTGCTGCCATCAGCGAGATGGCAGCGGCCAGGTTGCCCCCAGCGCTATCGCCGCCGACCGCCAGCCGCGACGCGTCGGCGTTCAGGCTCCCCGCGTTCTCCGCCGCCCAGACGGTGGCCGTGTAGCAGTCCTCCGCCGGGCCGGGGAACTTCGTTTCGGGCGCCAGCCGGTAGTCGACCGACACCACCACGCAGCCCGCGCCCTTGCACAGGTTACGCGCCGTGGGGTCCGCCGACTCCAGGTCGCCGATCACCCAGCCTCCTCCGTGGTACCAGGCCAGGATCGGGAACGGCCCATCGCCCTCAGGCGTGTAGATGCGCACCGGCACGTCTCCGTCGGGCCCGGGAATGCTGCGGTCCTCCACCGCCGCCACTTCCGGCCCCACCGGGCGTGGGCGGGCCGCGGCGTTGATCCGAGCCTGATCCGGCGTCACTTCCCAGACTGCCGGTAATCCCAGGGAGTTCACCGTGTCGATCACTGCTTGAGCTTGCGGGTCCAGCGGCATGATTGACCTCCAAACTTCATTATAATTATCCCCTCTCTCTCTGGAAGAGGGCTGGTGTTAGGGTGAGTTGCTAGTTGGGAGTCCAGGCCAGCCCCCGCACCTCGCTGAACTCGCGGGGCAGCTTGACCCACCAGTCTCCGCCATCGGCCGTGGCGTAGATCTGGCCGTAGTGGCTGCAGCAGAGGATGAAGTCAGCGTCTGATGCGTGCGTCGCGAAGGCCCACATCGGAGTGTTCGGTTCTTGAGGCAGCGTCAGCCGTTCCCAGCTCCTTCCTCGGTCGGTGGAGCGCTGAATCGCCCCGGTGACACCGAAAGGCGAGTCCCCAGTTGCCACCAGCACCGTGTCGGGGTCATTCTGCTTGACCGTGATGCCCCGGCAGTACCTGAGCGGGAACGACCCACCGACGCCCAGGCCCTCCCAGCTTTCGCCCGTATCTGTACTTGCGAAGACCTCACCTGGAGTGCTGGTGAACACGGTGACATCCGCCCCGGCGCTCACCGTCATCCCGTGGATATCCGGGTCATTGATTCCCCCGTTGATCCTCGTCCAGGTCTCGCCGCCGTCCAGGCTGCGGCGCACGCCGTCCACCTCGACGCCTGCCCACACAACATTGCTGTTGCTGGGGTCCACCTCCAGCGCCGTAACCCGCGGCACCCGCACATTCGGGCATTCCTCCGCCATGTCGACGGTCAACTGCTCCCAGCTTGCCCCGGCGTCGGTCGACCGGAACAGGGCCGAGGGGCTGGTGCCGGCAAAGACTACCGAGGGGTCAGATTGACTGACCGCGATATTCCAGACATTCCTGTCGTTCAGCAGCGAGTCCAGCCGCTCAAAAGACTTGCCCCGGTCGTTGCTGCGGAATATCCCTTCGTCGGTTCCCGCGTACACCACCGCCGGGTCCGACGGGTCAACCTTCAATCCGAAGACCTTCATGTCTCCCCAGATACCGCCCGCACGTCCCCAGCTGCGCCCCCCGTCCGGGCTGGTCCAGAGCCCGGCCCCAATGGTCCCAATCAGTATCGAAACATCTCTGGGCATATCTCTCCCTCCTGCGGATGGGATACCTTTCTCGCCCCAGTGTCTGGACGGTTCAGAAACTATCACAAACTTGCTGTGACCCACCTACCGTCATTCCCGCGAAGGCGGGAATCCAGAGGGCCGTTATCCGGTCAACGAGACTGCAACAAGTTCGCTCTTGGAGAGTCTCTACGCCTTGAAAGTGGCGAACACCTTGTTGGAAGTGAACACCCGCGACTCCACGAAATCGATTCTGTCCGGCTTGGCACCCAGCTCCGACATCGCCCCAAGCATGCAGGCCCAGTTCAGCAGCTCGTGCTGCCCCGAGGCCTCCATCTCTGCTGTCGTACGGCTGCGCCAGGCCTCGTAGTTTCCAGCCTTGAGCTCCTCGTACAGCGCCCGGTCGGATGGCACATCGGGCCACAGGTAGTTGTTTTTCGCGGTCAGAAATGCGTGGGACCAGCTTGACGACGCCACCAGCGCCACCCGGTAGGGACTCTCGCGCAGCACCCGGGCGAGATTCGCCCCGACTTCCATGCACCGCTTCGGCGAGGGGCCCGGCGGGTCCGGCTCCAGGGTCTGCCCGTTGACCTTGTGCGGAAGGATGCCGCCCCGGTTGCTTATCACTCCCCGCCCGTAGCAGTTCACCGCGAAGGGGATGACCGGGAAGTCAAACCCTTCCCTGTCATAGTCCAGGTAAAGAAGCGTGTTGATGAAAGCGTGGGCCAGTCCGGGCTCATGCAGCGGACGGTAGGCATAGGCCATATCGATGCCGGAGTCCAGCAGCCCCCCGGCCAGGTACCGCGCCGCCTCGGGGTGCCCCCGGTAGCTGAACACCTTGTCCGCCGGTTCCTCCCACACGTTGCGACGTGGCGTGCCGTGCCGCATGAACGGCGTGCACTGGAATCCCTCGTAGGCTAGTACGCAGAACGGCGGGATTATGTCTTCCCGGAAGTTCTCGTACTGGTCGTCCCCGAATACGATGACGAAATCAGGCTTGAAGTCGAGAATATCCTTTCGTACGCGCCGGAACCCATCCACCAGCCGGGCCCGGTGCACCGCCGCCGACGCCATTCCCTCGTCGTCGCCGTATTCCTGCTGCATCGCCTCTGGCCAGTTGAGCGGATTCTTCAACTCCTCGGGCAGCCGCTCATCGCGGTTCAGCGTAACATTTATGGGGAACCCGCGGTCCTCGTCCGGCGTAATCAGCGGCGGATAATGCGTACATCCCACCCCGAGAATCTCTGCCATCTCTAACCTCCCACGCAGATGAAAAAAGGCCACTCTGAAGTTGGCTAATCATAGCAGACAGAGGGGCAACCCATAAGTACCGCTCAGTCCACGGACACCGTTCCGATTCCCGTGTCCAGGCCGAGACCCTGGCCCATGCACAGGGGCAGGCTTGAAACCCGCCCCTGCAGAATGCCCGCCCCTCGGAGTGTAAGAAGGTGTGTGACAAATCCCTTCTCCCTCCGGGAGAGGGTTAGGGTGAGGGCGTCCCCTGCTTTCCCACGAATAACGAATGCCCAGCAGCCTGCTCTTTATGGCACCAGGCGGAATTGTCACACACCCTCTTACTCCACCGCCAGGATGATCTTCCCGAAATTGGCATTGCTTTCCATGTACCGGTGCGCCTCGTTGGCTTCGGCCAGCGGAAAGACCTTGTCCACCACTGGCTTTATCGCCCCCGATGCGATCAGGGGCAGCACATGCCGCTTGATCTGGTTGGTAACGGCGATTTTCTCCTCGATGGGGCGGGACCGTAGCACCGTCCCGTGCACCCGGAGCCGCTTGAACATCATCGGCCGCAGGTCCGCTTCAACTCCGCCGCCGCTCATGGTTCCCACCAGTACCATGCGGCCGCGCAGCGCCATCGACGCAAGGTTTCGGTCCCAGTAGTCCGCACCGATCACATCCAGCAGCACATCGACGCCCGCACCGCCGGTCTTCCCCAGCACCACCTCGCTGAAGTCCTGCTCCCGGTAGTTGATTCCCACATCCATCCCCAGCTCGGCGGCGCCCTGCAGCTTGTCCTCGCTGCCCGCCGTCCCGAACACATACGCGCCCGCATTGTGCGCCATCTGCACCGCCGCCGTGCCCACTCCGCTGCCCGCCGCGTGGATCAAAACCGACTCTCCCATCGACAGCTCGCAATGGTTGAACAGAGCGTCATAAGCCGTGAAGAAGACCTCGGGCACCGCCGCCGCCTGCACGAAGTCCAGGTTGTCCGGAATCCGCATGCACATCCGCGAGTGCGTTACCACCCGGGAGGCATACCCGCCCCCACCCAGCAGGCCGAACACCTTGTCTCCAGTCGACAGGTCCGTAACATTCTCTCCCGCTTTGGCCACGACCCCCGAGAACTCCAGCCCCAGGATGTCGTCCGGGCTGCCCGGAGGCGCCGGGTAGCCTCCCTGCCGCTGCAGAGTATCGGCCCGGTTCAGCGCCGAAGCCCTGATATCAACCAGCACATCGTCCGGCCCCGGCACAGGGTCCGGTACCTCCTGAATTTTCAGCACATCCGGCCCGCCCGGCTCAGTGGTAACAACAGCCCGCATAGGAACATTCACTCCCAAAAGAATCGGCGCCAGCCAGTCTACCACCGAAGGAGAAAAAGGCACCGACAAGGTTGACTAAGAGCCATCGGAATTTCACTTCCGCAATACCATTTGACAACTTTTGCATATATTGTTACATTGTAACTCTATTCTGCATCAGGAGCGAAAACCATGCCGCCAGTGATGAGGATTAGCGAACACAACTGGGAACGACTGAAAATGTGGGCAACACCCCTTGAGGACAGTGCAGACGATGCGCTAGGAAAGGTACTGGACGCCGCAGAGTCGAAGGATGCCACACTTCCTGGAAAGCCTACGCCCGATTGGGATATCAAAACCGTTAATTCCCACCAGGACTCTGAGTCTGCTCCTGTTCCTTATCTAGAGAACACTACAGAGACTCATAACATAGCGAGCATAAATGGCGCACCCGTGAAAAATGAACGGCTCAAAAGGGGGCAAAAAGTCCCTCAAAGCGCCTATGAGCTGCCAATTCTTGAGTCGCTGTACTCATTGGGTGGAAAAGGCCACATACAAAAGGTGCTCGACATGGTGAAGGAGAAAATGGATCACCTTTTCACCGACATCGACTACCAAACCCTCAAAAACGGCTCTACTCAGCGGTGGGAAAATACGGCGCAATTTGCTCGCAATGCCCTTGTCATTCGTGGCATTCTGAAACCGACTGAGGAATCAGGTTGGGGAATTTGGGAGTTGTCGGATGAAGGTGTCGCCGCAGTGAAAAGAAACGGCAGATAGGTTTCACGCAAGATCTAACGGATTCCCGTTGCGCTGTGGACATACAAAAACGGCCCCGGCGTAAGTCCGGGGCCGCCTGGGTTTCAATCCTAGTCCGGCTTACTTACCGTTGCTACGGGTTGCCACATACTCCTCGGCAAGGCGACGGCCGGTATCCCGCATCAGCTTCTCGTCCTCCTCGGGCGTTGCGGCGGGTGGAGCGTAGACCACCGTATCGTTGCAGTAGGTGGAGAAATGCTCGCCCCCCAGCTGTGCGTGGGATCCGCTGATCTCTTCACCGCTCTGCACCGCGCGAATCCCCCGGCGGATCTGCCGCCGGAACATGGTGATCCCCCGGTCGGTGGCTCCAAGGTGCTCCAGGCCGTGAACGGCGATGGGCCTCTGCGTGACCTGGGCCTCGTAATCTCCTGGCTGTAGCTGCTGCTCGCGGGAGTCGTCCGAAACGGGAAGCTGTGCCGGCAGCATCTGGTCGCGGTCGATCCACCACGCTGGCTCCTTCTCCTCGGACTCCGAGATGTGGCGGAGTTCCAGCAGCATCGTGCTGTCGTTGTCCCGAGGCACGATCCAGCGGGTCATCATCGGGCCGTCGAACCCGTGTACATCCCTGCCGTCCTCCCAGATGGGAGACACCTGCTGCAGGTTGGGCAGGACATTCTCCACCGAGCGCACCCAGATATTGTCGCCCACCCGGCGGGTTGCGATGTAGATGATTCCGGCAGGCGTCTCCATGAAGTCCAGGTTGGGCACCACTCCGAACTCGTCGGTGAACTGCGAGCCGCTCACGATGGTGTGCAGGAACGACGTGTGCACCGGGTCCATCGCGTTCTCAAGAATCTGCAGGTAGTTGCATGGGTAGTCATAGCGCTGACCCGGCATCAGCCGATAGCCATCCCGTTCGAAGCTGTCCGGGATGGGGAACGGGGGCATCTGGTCCGGCGGGCCCATGTAGGCGAAGATCGTGCCGCAGTGCTCGTGAACCGGGTATGCCCCGTGGCACAGCCGGTCCTTGAAGGTTGACCCCGCCGGCTCCCCAGGCGTCTCCAGGATCGTCCCGTCCACGTCGAACAGCCAGCCGTGGTAGCAGCAGCGTATGCCACGCTCCGACACCAGCCCGTATTCCAGCGAGGTCCCCCGGTGCGGGCAGTGGGCTTCCACCAGTCCGACCCGGCCGCTGAAGTCCCGGAACGCCACCAGCTCTTCGCCCAGAATCTTGAGCCCGACGGGGGTGTCGCCCAGTTCGTCCGCGTAGCACACCGGCTGCCAGAATCGCCGCAGATACTCCCCTGCGGGCGTCCCAGATCCCACGTGCGTCAGTTCGTCGTCTTCCTTGGGTACAGTTCGTCGTCTTCCTTGGGTACCTGCGAGTGATAGTAACCGCCGTACTTGGTGGAAAGAAACGGAGCGCGGGTGCTCGCCATGATTCTCCTCCAGTCCCTGTTTAACTGCCCGGTATCAGGAGTTGAGCCTGCCTTTATGCTTGCGCGGGATTATATGTATCACCGTTATCCCGGTCAACATGGCTAAGAAACTATCTCAAAACTGCTGCAGGCCAACAACCGTCATTCCCGCGAAAGCGGGAATCCAGTGGCTTAAGCCGTGAACCCCGTACAGGCGGTCAGGGCATCTGAGTCTTAAGGTATTTTCTACACCGCCGCCTGCTGCGCCTCCTCAATCCGCTGCATCATCTCGATCACCAGCGGCATCGCCGGACCGTAGCGGTCGGCGTCGTCGATCGCGTACCCCTTGTGGTAGTTGGACCGGAACGACGACAGCGGGCTGCCCGCACCGGTCAGAGCCGACTTCCCTTCCTCTTCCTTCTCGTCCCAGTGCCCTCCGTGGATCAGCGACGCCATGGTCTCCCGGTCCCGGAACACATTCATCGGCTCGCCGCCGTCCTCAACAATCCGCATCTGCTCCTCGAACTGCCGTCGCATGAACACGATGGGCAGGTCGGTCCGCCCCAGGTGCTCCTGCGTCCGGTCGGTGATCGGACCCTGCGAGATCCAAGCGTGAGCGTCCTGCGCCAGCACGCAGTCCAGGATCGGCCTGCCGTCGTCATCGAACAGCGGCACATCGTAGTAGGGAATCGTCTCCTGCACCGGTGCCGTCACTTCCTCCGGGGCCATGTAGCAGCCGTAGTTGATGTGGTAGGTGTTGGTGTCGTCCACCGGCACCCGTATCTGGAACTCCTGCCGCACCATCCCGGGCCCGCCGGTCTGGGTGTAGAACGGGAACATCACCGTCGCGTGCCTCGACGTATGGTCCTTCTCCGCTCCCAGTGCCTTGGAGTACTTGATCCCCTTCTCCATCCCGTACCGAGTCCCGTTCACATACAGCGATTCGATCCCCTTCCCCATGCTCATGCGCGAGAAGAGAGTATGGATCTGCCCGTCCGCCGCACGTTCCTCCAGCTTCCCCTGCTTCCGCAGCACATACTCGAAAAGGTTGCCGTGCAGGTACACGCTGTGAGTCGGGTCGCCGGTGTTCTCATGGCACTGCAGCCAGTTGCAGCTCAGGTTCATGATACCGATCTGCCGCAGCGAGTTGGGCATCACGAACAGGTCCCAGGGCGGCAGCAGCGGCGTTGGCTCCGGCCCCATGTATGCCCAGACCAGCCCGCCCATCTCCTGCACCGGATACCCCTTGATGCGTATCCGGTCCTTGAACGGATCGTGCTCCGCCTCCAGCGGCGTCTCGATGCACTGGCCCGCCGGGTTGAACATCCACCCGTGATAGCAGCAGCGCAGGCCCCCGTCGTCCGGGATCCCGTACCTCATCTCCGTCATCCGGTGAGGGCACCGGTCGCCGATCAGCCCCATCTGACCGTCGGCGGACCGGAACAGCACCAGGTCCTCGCCGAGGATCCGCACGGCCATTACTTCCTCTTCCATCAGTTGCGCCGTGGGCCGCACGGGTATCCAGTACCGGCGCATCAACTCGCCCATCGGCGTCCCCGGCCCAACGCGGGTCAGTCGTTCATTCTGTTCGGCGGTCAGCATCTGATCTAGTCCTCCAGGAAGTTGGCTATCGAAATTGTCCGTGAGAAATCTGGCCCGGCAATTGCCCGCAGGAATTCTGCGTATGATGTTCGGAAGGCTTAACCCCGGCGCCGCAGCTCTTCTTCCAGTTCCCGCACCCGTCGCTGCGCTTCCTGCAATTCGGCCTGCGCTTCCTTCAGCCCAAGCAGCCACTCGCCCTGAACCGGATCAAAGTACTGCAGCCTGATATCCCCAGCATAAATATCCAGGTTCAATATGGGGCTGTGCCCCCACGCCACGCCGTCGTCGGAAGTATGAATCTCGAACCGCCGGTACTCCCCGTCCTCCAGGTACTCACCCACCAGCGGCTCCCCGTAGTGCCGTCCACCCGAGGCGTCGAACCGCCAGTACTCCCCCACCCCGATGCTGGCGTAGATTTCCCGCTTGATCCCCAGGTCTACCCTTGCGGTCGACGGCGAGGCGATCTCCAGCACCCAGTCCGGCGGCTTGCCCACTTCCCAGACCTTGTACCCGTTCTCCTGCAGGATGGCTTCGCGATCGACCCCGAACGCAATGAAGCCGTCCGGAGATCGGTGCACTCTCGGGTTGCCCTGTTCGTAGTAGATGGCGTTGTCCCCGCTTACAAGGACATCCGGGCGCTCTTCGTACCTCCACAGCAGGATGTCCATGGTGTGGATCATCTTGGGGAACTGGTACATGGCGTCCGGAAACTCGTCCGGATGCTCCGGGTAATATATGCCGGAGTGGTCCGGGCGATATGGAAGGTAGGAATGCCTGGTCTTCGAGGTCATAATCCGCCTCGGCGGGTGCGTGTTGCCCACATAGTATATCGCACCGCTCCGCCATGATTGCTTGATTGGAATATACTTGGGCCCGTCCCATTCTGCTGGTGTATCGGATACCGCACCGGAGGTTGCCAGTGAGCAACGAAACTCTCAGGTTGCAGGTGAAGGCGATGACAGTGAATGGCAGGGTGTACGTGCACGAATACGAGCTCCCCGCCATCGCTTCGTACCACCGCGATGTATTTGAACGAGAGGTAAGCCAGATCCTGCATGAGACGCTGGCCGGCGTGCGCGAGGCCAAGCCGATTTTCACTCTGAACAACCCACCCGCCGCCTACAACGTCAATCACGTCGTCAAAGTTGAATGGGACATCGTTGGCCCCCAGGACGAGGTCGCGGAGGCCCGCCGGAGAATTGCCGGGCTGAACATTCCCCGCTGACTGCGTCCGGGGGCCAGACAGGACAAAGCCTCGGATGAGTCGCCATCACCAACGAATTTCAACCACCGGAGAATGAACGCCATGACCACCAGCCGGCTGTCGCTCAACGACACCCTCGACGCCTTCTGCACCGACACCGAAGCCTACCTTGAGGGCGCACTCGGCGGCCCACTGGCTGGCCTCACCTTCGCCGCCAAGGACATCTTCGATGTCGCCGGCCACGTGACCGGCGGAGGCAATCCCGATTGGAAGGCCACCCACGCACCGGCCGAAGGGACCGCCTGGATCATCCAGACCCTCGTCGACGCAGGCGCCACGATGGCAGGCAAGACCCACACCGACGAGCTTACCCGCGGCATCCTCGGCGAAAACGCCCACTACGGCACCCCGATAAACCCGAAGGCGCCCGGCCACGTCCCCGGCGGCTCTTCCAGCGGCTCCGCGGCGGCGGTGGCCGGCGGGCTCGTCGACTTCGCCCTCGGTTCCGACACCGGCGGCTCCGTGCGCATCCCCGCCAGCTTCTGCGGACTCTATGGCCTCCGTCCCACCCACGGTCGCATCCCGCTGGACGGCATCCTTCTTCAGGCCCCCAGCTACGACACCATCGGCTGGTTCGCCCGCGACCCCTCCACCTTTGCCCGTGTCGCTGAAGCGGTCTTCGGCAACTCGATTACGCCGACAGCGCCTTCCCGGCTGATTATCGCCGAAGACCTGTTCGGCGAATGCGACGCTGCAGTCGCCGCAGCCCTGCGCCCCTTGGCCGAAAGGGTTGCCGCACTCGCGTCCGCATCGGAAACAATACAACTGGCTCCCGATGGAGTGGACGGGTGGGCCTGGCAGCAGAACACACTGCAGTCCATCCAAGCCTGGGAGTCCGTGAAGGACTGGATAGACGCCGTCAACCCCCGCTTCAGTTACATGGTCACCGAGCGTTACGCGCTGGGAACCTCTTTCACACAGCCCCAGGTTGAGGCAGCTCGAGCAACGCGGGACGCAGTCCGGAGAAGACTTGGCGAGGTGCTGTCCCCGGGCGGCTTCCTCTGCTTCCCCACTTCACCCGTGGTTGCGCCCTTGAGAGACCAGCCCCTCTCTGGAAAGCGCGCCTCCCAGGGCCGCATCATCCGCCTGACCAGCATGGGAGGCACCACCGGACGCCCTCAGCTCTCAATGCCGCTGGGAGAGGTAGAGAGACTTCCCGTAGGCCTGTCCATCATGGGCAACCGCGGCGACGACGAGGCACTCATCGCCTTCGCCCTCCAGATCGAGCAGGCCCTCGCATAGCGGGGGCCCGCATCGCGCCTGCTCTGCTCACGCCACTTTCAGCGACACCGTAGCTTCCCACTTGGGACCTATCTCGAACCTGTTGCGGCCACCAAACCGTACACTCCCGCCAAAAACCGTTACCTCCGGCTCGATCGGAGGCGGGAATCCAGGACCATATCTTTCAGCTTGGCAATAGGACTCAACCACCCAACACGACCCTCCGCCCGCTGACACCATAGCGTTCCAATCCAAGTTGCTTGCCCCCCTGTAGGGGCAACCCTTGTGGTTGCCCTTTCCTGTAGGGGCAGCCCTTGTGGCTGCCCTTGGGGGTGAGGTCTCGGCCCACAAGAGACTTTGCCATCCCTCCCCCGCTGACACCGGCCCTTGACCCAGCCGTACAACTCCCTGTAACCTTGTTCTGAGTACATAGTACATAAATTCTATTCATGGTCAGCCGCCCGCCACACCCGAATCCCGCCGGCGGCATCGTCCCAAATGCCGATATGACCGGAAACGCTCGGAAATGAACGGGGAAACAGTTTTTCGGCCCCGATCTTCCCCGTCAGACTTCCCAAACAATCTCAAAACTTGCCAAGGCCACCTATCCGTCGTTGCCATGAAAATAGGGGGCAAAACAGTTCCCTCCCCCTCAGGGGGAGGGCGAGGGTGGGGGTGAGGCCCGAACCAATTCACCACAATCAAAACTACCGGCTTTTTCCCACTTTTACCGGGATATTGAAAAAATTCGGCCCGCGGCCCCAGAAAAAGACCCGCGGCCCCAGAAAAAGAAAGGAAGAATCACCATGACCTTCACCCGCCTCAGAAACCTCGTCGACAACCTCAAGCGCAAGTACGCCACCAAGCTCGCCATCTACCGCGCCCGGCCATACGCCCTCGAACTCTGCGACCAGATGGCCGACGCCGTAACCCCTGGCAGGCCAAAGCCGGAAATGTCCACCGCGCAGTGGGCCTCCAACCTCTTCGCGCAACTTCGCCAGCGCGGCATCCGGATCACATCCGATCTGCGCCTTCACGATTACTTGGACGGCTGCCTGGAGAAGCTGCTTCTTCCCCAGGTGAACGACGTGCTCCGCAGCCTGTTCCCCAAGGCCGCCGAGAAGGGCCTGATCCCTCGGTCGTTCAACCAGGTCCCCTTTCTGCCCCGGCGCGAATGGAAGCCCGGCATGGGCTACTTCATCGTGGCCCTGGCCGACCGCGCCAGGGCAGCCCGGGCCCGCGGCACCTGCCGGGAACCGGCCCCCGGACCGCTGCCCGCCCCCAAAGCCTTCTACCACCGCACCGCAGTACCATACCTGACCTGCCCAAAACCCCGCTCCGAGAGAAAATCCCCTCCCCCTCAGGGGGAGGGTTAGGCCTGTCCTGAGCTTACCGAAGGGATGGGGGTGGGCCTGCCGAAGGGATGAGGGCGTTCCCTCGTTATTCCACAAGCCGTTGACACGCAGTAATTGACCTCCAGATCAGCGCTCCACTCAGTGGCGAGAGAAAATTAAATGACACTATTGTCAGCTCTGTGATTCGTTTGATTTTGGAATCTCTCCGATAGGACCCCAATCCTGCGCATCCTTTAATCTTGTGAATCCTGATTCAGACAAAATCAAGAGCGAACCTACTTTGCAATCCTCCTGCCGCGAATCCCCCCTCATATAGACAAAGCAGGATGCTCAAATTACTATTCCAACGGCGATAAGTAATTGATACCTCGAGGGAAACACGATGGCCCATCAGGTTCAGGCAGTAATAGCTGAATCAAGAGGCGCCCCGGTCAAGCTCACCACAATCAGCGTCCCCGATCCGGGCCCCGGCGAGGCCCTGGTGCGTGTGCAGGCCTGCGGCGTTTGCCACACCGACCTCCACTACCGGGAAGGGGCAATCAACGACGACTTTCCTTTCCTGTTGGGACACGAGGCTGCCGGAGTGGTCGAGAGCGTGGGCCCCGATGTCGGCAATGTCGCCCCCGGCGATTTCGTCGTCATTGCTTGGCGCGCCCCCTGCGGTACCTGCCGTTCCTGCATCCGCGGCCGTCCCTGGTACTGCTTCGACAGTTGCAATGCAACCCAGCCCATGACCCTGCCCGACGGCAAGCCCCTGTCCCCCGCTCTGGGTATCGGTGCCTTCACCGAGCTCACCCTTGTCGCCGCCGGCCAAGCCGTCAAGGTGCCTGCCGAGGCCAGCCCGGCGGCAGCCGGGCTCATCGGCTGCGGCATCATGGCCGGACTGGGCGCGGCGGTGAACACCGGTAACGTCGGCCGCGGCGACTCGGTGGCCGTCTTCGGCTGCGGCGGAGTCGGCGACGCCGCCATCGCCGGCTCCAAGCTGGCCGGAGCCCACACAATCATCGGAATCGACATCGATGACCGCAAGCTGGAGTGGGCCCGCGAGTTCGGAGCCACCCACACCGTCAACGCCCGCAACACCGACCCCGTCGAAGCCGTCCGCAACCTGACGGGCGGCAATGGTGTTAACGTCGCCATCGAGGCCGTTGGCAACCCCCTCACCTTCGAGCAGGCTTTCTACGCCCGGGACCACGCTGGCACTGTGGTACTCGTAGGCGTCCCCAGCCCAGACATGAAGATCGAGCTTCCCTTGATCGAGATCTTCGGACGCGGCGGTGCCGTCAAGTCGTCCTGGTACGGGGACTGTCTACCCACCCGCGACTTTCCCATGTTCATCGAACTCTATATGCAGGGCCGCCTCGACCTCGAGCGCTTCGTCTCCGAGACCATCGGCATCGGCGATGTCGAGGAAGCCTTCCACAAGATGGAACGCGGCGAGGTCCTGCGCTCGGTGGTGATGTTCTGATTCCCTCACCCTCCGGGAGAGAGTGAGGCCAGTCCTGAGCTTGCCGAAGGCGTGGGGGCGTCCCGCTCAGGCAAACTGGGAAGGGCATTTTAATTCCCCCTCTCCCTTGAGGGAGAGGGTTGGGGTGAGGGTGAAATCGCAGGCAACAGCAACTTTACCTGTCGCGGGGAGACGCCCCCGCCCTATCCCTCCCCCGGAGAGAGGGGCAACTATTAAAAGACCGTGGCAAACTGGGATCTTTACTGGACAAGGGAAGCCGTAATGGCCTACAGCGAGGACCTCGCCGACCGAGTTCGCGCCCTCTTGGCCGGACGGCCGGGCGTCCGCGAGCAGAAGATGTTCGGCGGATTATGCTTCATGTTGAACGGCAACATGGCCTGCGGGCGTCCTGGGAAGCGAGCTCGTGGTACGGGTGGGCAGGGAGAACCTGGAAAACGCCCTTTCGCAACCCCACTCTCGTCCCTTCGATATGACAGGCCGCCCCATCCGCAGTTTCGTCTATGTAGCGGCCGAGGGCCTCGCCACCGAAGACGGCCTGACAGCCTGGGCTTCCCGCGGCATGGCCTTCGCTGACTCCCTGCCTCCGAAGTAGGCATTCGAAACCTTACTAACGGCGTTCAGTACCTTCTAGCGGCTTCAGTACCTTTTAACTTAGGAAGCAAAAACGAGGAGACAACCATGGATATTGGCGCAATGATGTTCGTTACCGACTACTCCATGCGGCCCGACGAGCTCGCTCGGGCGTTGGAGGAGCGGGGATTCGAGTCCATGTGGGTCCCGGAACACACCCACATCCCTGCCAGCCGCATCTCGCCTTGGCCCGGCGGCCCCGACCTGCCACAGATGTACTGGCACACCTACGACCCCTTCGTCGCCCTCACCGCGGCGGCGGCGGTCACCACCAACCTCAAGCTGGGTACCGGCATCTGCCTCATGATCGAGCGCGACCCGATCACCACCGCCAAGGAGGTCGCCAGCCTTGACCTCATCTCCAACGGCCGCTTCATATTCGGCATCGGCGGCGGCTGGAACGCCGAGGAGATGGAGGACCACGGCACCAACTTCAAGCGCCGCTGGCGCATCCTCCGCGAGAACATCCTCGCCATGAAGGCCATCTGGACCGAGGAAGAGCCCGAGTTTCACGGCCGCTACGTCAACTTTGACAAAAGCTGGGCCTGGCCCAAGCCCGTCCAGAAGCCTCATCCCCCCATCCTCATGGGAGGCGACGGCCCCACCACGTTCGACCGCGTCCTCGAATACTGCGATGGCTGGATGCCCATCAGCGGCCGCGCCGCCGAGGGTCCTGGTCTTCCCGAGAAGATCCAACTCCTCAAAAACCGCGCTGAAGACGTCGGCCGCGACCCGGACTCCATCAACATCACCGTCTTCGGTGCCAGGCCTGATCCGGACAACCTGGCCCGCATGGAGGAGTACGGAGTCGACCGCGTCCTCTTCAACCTCCCCTCCGAAACGGCAGACACCGTAACCCCCATCCTCGACGACTGCGCCAGGCTCCTCTGACCGTTTGAGCCTTCGAGGAACCAGAAGGGGCGCACCTGCCGTGCGCCCCGGTCTATTCAAAATACGCCGGGATGACTGGCCCACCATCCCAGATGAGAGCGTGTGTGACTAATCCCCTCTCCCGGAGGAAGAGGGTTAGGCCTGTCCTGAGAATGCCGAAGGGGTGAGGGCGTCCCCTGCTTTCGCAGGAATAATGAATGCCCAGCAGTCTGCTCTTTATGGCGCCAAGCAGACTTGTCACACACCCTCTAAATTGGACCTGGAAGACGAGCGGAGCTGAAATCCACGATACAAGGCCGCTGTGGGCAGTGGGACTGGCTTCAGCCAGGTTGGCCCCTACTGCTCGCCGTCTTGTCCGAGCCGAGTCTCGATTCGGGCGAGTATGTCCCGGATTTCCACCAGCACCGCATCAGACGAAGTGGCCGCCGCATTCGGCGCGGCCGCAGCCGGTGCAGCCCGGCCAGACTCAGCGTCTATGACCAGCTGTCTCTGCGCCAGGACCGCGTTCCGGAACCCTTCGGCGTCGTTGACCCCGACCAGGTTGCCCTCGGAGCTGGAATTCTGCCCGGACCCGCCGGCAGTCTCCACCTTCAGGCCTCGTATCCCGTAGTGCCGCATCACCGGATCATCGTGGAGCCGCACGTCGGTGATCCGGTTCAGGGGGATGGTGGATTCCTTCCTTAAGAACACCCCAATCCTTATTTCAACTGCATTCGCCGTCAGCCTTGCTGACACACGCCTCATGTACTCGGGGCCATACCAGAAGCTGAACGCCAGCCAGAACGGTATCAGCGGAATCCCGACAACCGTAATGATAAGAAAGCCGCTGAACATGACCCTTACCCAGGAAACCACCTTTCGGTCAAACTGCGCTTCGGCAATGGTCTCTCCCGTGACTCCGGCCATGTCAGTCTCTCCTTGGAGCAAGCTTATGCTCTCCATTCCCGCAACCAGAGCAAGAATTCACATGGCGAATCGGACCAGTTTCGAGACGCGTCATAATATCAGAACAGAACCGGACCAACGACAATCCAGGCGATCACAATCCGATTCGCTACAGTGCTTCCAATCTCCGGCTTGCCAAAAGAAATGGGCCGTTCGTGCCCTGAGCGGCCCCCTGATACCGGAAAGGCCTGATTCTTTCGAAAGCGATGTTAGCCTTGGTTCCGCATTGGCTCCGACCTCAGGCCTTCGCCAGCCGGTAACCCACTCCCGGTTCAGTAAAGATGTAGGATGGGCTTCCTGCGTCGTCCCCAAGCTTCCGACGCAAGCTCTTGACGAACGCCCGCAACAACCTGGTGTCACCCTCATACGAGATTCCCCAAACTCGCCGCAGGAGTTGGTCGTGGGTCAGCACACGTCCACCACTGATTGAGAACTCAAAGAGCAGCTTGTATTCGGTAGCCGTCAGCTGGACAGGTCTTCCCCCAACCGACACGCTGCGTTCCCCGTAGTTGAGGGATACCTCTCCAAGCCGGAACACCTCCGACGGCTTCGGTTGACCTTGCAGTTCTCTCTTCCGTATCGCCGCCCTTATCCTCGCGATCAATTCGGAGGCCAGAAAGGGCTTTACTATGTAGTCATCCCCACCCTTTTCAAATGCCCTTTCCACATCATGTTCCCTCCCCCGGTCTGAGAGAAAGATCACGGGTACATCGACAACCTTGGGTATGCGCTCTATGACCTCCATGCCCTCCATTCCTGGGATCATGAGGTCCAGAAGAATGGCCTGTGGCCTTTCGTCCTCCAGGAGACGGTAAGCCTCATCGGGACTCCCGGTGACGAGAGCTGAGAATCCTGCCGCGATCAGCGCATCTCGCGTGTACACCAGGGTTTGGGGGTCGTTGTCCAGGACAAGGATTTGCGGCAAGTCGGGCACAGCCGCACCCAATACTTGCTTCCTTCTCTGGTCTCCGTCTTCCCTTGTCTCTTCTACCGCGGGAAGGGTGAAAGCAAACTTGCCTACCTGCCCTCTGCCTGCGGAATCAAACCAGATTCGTCCGCTGTGCGCTTCTACTATTCCTTTACAAACGCTGAGATCCAGATCATGGGCTTCCGGCACCCCTTCCTCTCCTGACCTGATGTCCCTTTCAAACAGCGTGGACAAGTCTGTCGACGGGAACCCCCTGCTGTCGTATTCAACCGCGACTTCCAGAACCTCCCCGTCTTGCCGAACGCCCATTCTTATAGGAGAAGAACCCGATGAAAACTTGCTGGCATAAGACAGGATACTGTTCAGAACCTGCAATACCCTCTGCTTGTCTGCCGCCACCAGCGGAAGACCCGCACCGGACCGAATCTCAACAGCCCCCGATTGGGTAACTCCCTCGAATGTGTACCTGGCTTGATTGAGGATCTCAACAACCTCGCAGGGAATCATGGATATGGATAGTGTGCCGTCCTCGATTCTCGCCAAGTCATGCAGGTTCCTGATCAGGCTCCTCAGGTGATTGGCCTGCTGGTCGATAATCCTGAAGAACTGCCGCATTTCCGCAGCGTCCAGCGGCAAAGATGAACCCAGGGCAGTCGCAGCTGATCCCTTAATGGTCGTGAGCGGCGTTCTCAACTCGTGGCTGACCAACCCGAGGAGGTCTGATCGAAGCCTTTCCGTGCCTGCCTTCCTTGTAAGATCCTGGAAAGTTACGACAACGGAAACCACCTCTCCGTCGTCCAGTCTGATCGGGGTCACATTCATGAGTGCGCTTACAGACAGCCCGTCCGAGTTTCTTACTTGAACCTGCTCCGCTCGTACTGTCTCACTCGGCCCTGACGCTTGACCGGTGGGTACTTCTGACAGCGGCATCTCCCTGCCGTCGGAGCGACGAAGCGTCGCTTCTCGAAGTATCTGCTCCAACGGACGTCCGTCGTTGAAGAAAGCACTGAACATTCTCCTGGATTCCTGGTTTACCGCCAGCGGCCCGCCAGAATGGACGTCGAACACTACAACGCCAATGGGAGAAACATCTACCAATGCTTCAAGTTCAGCTTTTGTCCTCCGATCAGACCAGTACTGGACTGCGTTTGAGATGGCCAGGGTAGCGTGAGGAGCAATTATCTGCAGGGCTTGCTCATCTTCCGACGTGAATTCTCCGCTCCCTTCCTTCTCATATATTCGAACCGCGCCGATGGGTTCGCGCCCCAGCATCAATGGCGCCTCAAGCATGGCCGTAGAAGACTTTCCTTCGGAAGAAGTGTCTGCTCCTATTGCCGACACGGAACCAGCGCTGGAAGAATGGTAATCGTGCCGCAGCGCAGGGGAATCAAACAGTTCCACTGTCCCCGACCGGCCACCGGTCATCGCACATGCTCCGTCTACAACAACTTGCAGAATCTCGTTCAGGTCCGACTTGGTCGTGATATAGAAACAAGCTTCGCTCAGCTTGGCCAACCAGTCCCTGTTTCTACTGTCCCGCTCCGACATATCTCCGGTCTCAGTCATATCCCCACCCGTTTTCAGATGGAATCCTCACCATTGGAGTCGGACCTGAGTGTCCATGACTTCGCAATAGGAGTTGCCACGGCCGTCAGAGAGGCATACCCTGGGCAGCCAATGTCCCAAGCAACGCCCTGAGGCCCCACTTGCACCACATGGCCGATAGCCCTCCTGGAGTTTCGCCAGGTGTTTCTGGGAAAATCCCCCAGTGGTCAGGGGCTTACCTGATAGCCCGGAAACACACCATTCATGCAGTGGCCTCCCTCCATTTTGTCCTGAGTTGTCTCGAGTCGACTGGTCGGCGCTTCAGAATTACTGTAACGGGATAAACATTTATTATGTCAAACAGATCTGTCTGCATTGTAAGAAAGGCCTAGTTCATTGCCTTACCTCGCCTAAAATCATGCTACAAAGTGACTAAATCCGAAGTCAGATGGGGGAGCATATGTTGGAACAATTCGATCCACATCCCTTGCTCTCCAATGCTGGTTATCGACTGCTTGGAGAGAATCCCGTCCAGTCTCGTCTACCCCCTGAGAATATGAATTGTATTATTATCGTTTTAGATTACCCGCTTCCTTCGCCTTTGTCAGTGCAATCCCGATATTACACAACATCCGCTTAAATTGTGCAGAAAATCGATCCTCAATCACGATGGTGCAGATTTAGATCCACGATGTACATGCCCACCAGCAATCCTCAAATCCCTCGGCGGTCTGCCGGGATCAGATCCTGGCGCCCCGGCCAGATTTATAGGAGGCGGAAGGGTGGCGTAGGCGTAACCTTGGGCTCATCCCGCGGAAGAAGCCCTGCGAGTCAATGGCAGGAGGGCGAAGACGACCGCCGCAATCGCAAACAGGGCGGCAATGTAGTACATCGTTTCCGTGAACCCCATTGTCTGGTAGATTGCCCCCGTCACCAGGGCTGAGGCAGCTGACATCAGGAATGCGATACACGCCACCACCCCCAGTCCGGTAGATGCAACCTCGCGGCCGACGACATCAAATACTGCCGCCGTCAGAATTGGCTGATCGGGATACAGGAAGAGCCCAAGCAGCGCCACCGTGATCGTCAGCCCAATTCCATCGTTGAACGGAATCAGCGCCAGCGTCACCACGCACGACCAGATCAGCCCAGGCACCAGCACCTGCTTTCGTCCCCATTTGTCGGAAAGGTACCCCGCCGCCGACTTGGCCACCAGACCTACCACAATCAAAAGCGAAATGTGGACGCCACGCCACGCCGGATTCATGTCCAGTTCGTTGCCCAGGTACAGCGGCAGTACCGTCACCAGGGAAATGAGGCACATGCCTCGCAGTCCCCGAACGAAGGTCAGTCCCCACAGGACCGGGTTGCGCAGCAGACGCTTGGTCATTTCCATGCGCCGTTCCATTGTCGGGGCTTCCGCGGCTCCTTCTGATTCCGACTCCACCCGGCCGATGTTCCTGAACGACCATACGATCATAAAAAAGAAGAAAAATGGTGCAATCGCGTAGATGCTGAGCAGGCCGCGCCAACTCAGGAGGGCCAACAGCACCCCGGTTGCGAGGGGGCCAACTACGTCCCCCACGCTGCCCCCGACGCCGTGAATGGCGAGCGCCATACCCCTGCGTCCTGAGAAGTGATGCGACAGAGAGGCCGACGCCGGAAGGTGCCAGACCGAATGGGAAATGGCCACAACACCGATACCTATCAGCAGCAGGGGGTAAACAGGCGAAACTCCCATGACCAGCGACCCCAAGGCCGCAACTGCCAGGCATCCGGCCAGCAGGAGTCCCCAGTAACGCCGCAGGATGTCTACAACTACTCCGCCCGGTAGGGCGATCAGCCCGGCGGCGAGGTCCCTCGCCGACATTATTCCCGCCGCACCTACGCTGTTCAGCCCAAACGCTGCCTGGATCTCCGGAAGGGCAACGGCGAAGCTCTGGATAATCCAGTGAAAAGTCGCGTGGCCGGCAGCCATCCCCGAAAGCATGTACCGGGCTCCGGGTACCGTCCAACGGCTCTCGCCATCAGCTATTTCTGAATTCTGCATCGCCAACTCGCCTTCTGGCCTCTGACACTCGGTGGTGCGCAGTCTACGTTCCGATGCGTATCGGATTCACGACATCGCGCACCGACCTGATGATGGACAGGGCAGTGAGCCTGCCGGTCTTGGGGTTTTCGGATGGAATGTTTTCAATGTGAATCTGTAGCAGCCCGAACTCACCTTCCACCGTGATATCGTGGCAGTTCCGGTTCAGTGCCGGGTCTGCAACAATGCGGACCATGGTTTCGTCCGGGCCTATGCCTGCCAGACTCACCGCAGCCGACACGTTCAGATTCGACGGAAAACCGAGGCAGGCCTGCCGGGCCGTTCCGAAAAAGACCTCCTCAGGTTCCTGCAGGTCCGTGATGGGGATTTCGTTCTCCAGCAGAAACGGAGCTCCCTCAAGGGCTGCCAGCGGCTTTCGAGAAACCATTTCAATGCGGTCCACGCGCCCCTGGCAGGCAGACTTTATCCCATCCAGCCCGGCAATGGCGCCGGACGGAGCATAGAGGCGGCAACCCGAGGCCCGTGCATGCTCAATCACTTCGGGGTGCTCAGCAGGGCTCCGACGCTGATGACCATCAGGTCCTTTCCCGCGCCGAAAGCCGCTTCCGCCAGCGGTGGGACGACATGCCCTCCAGCGGTCTCAACAATCAGCGACGATTGCTCCACCAGTTCTGGAAGTTCCAGATACGGCGGCGGAGATGCCAGGGTCTCCAGGTACTCTTCAGCCCGTTCGCGCGAGCGGCTGGTCACCCCGGCAAGGTCTACATCGAGCTCACCCGCATCCGCGGCTCGCAGCAGGGTCCGCCCAATGGCTCCGCAACCTACGATACCTACGGCCAAGCTCATGCTTTAACCTCCGTTGGAGCTCGTCGATAAAAGAAAAGAGCCACTCCAATTGGAGCGGCTCTTGCCTATGAAACTCGAGATGCCTAGCGGCGGATGGTGCTGAAGCAGTCGCTGCAGTATACCGGCCGGTCCCCGCGGGGAACGAAGGGCACCATCGTGTCCACACCGCACTGGTCGCAGACCACCGGGTGCATCTCACGAGAGCCTCCACCACCCATGCCGCCGCCGCCGCCGCCAACGCGCTGCTGGCTCTTGCGAGCGCTGCGACAGGCCGAGCACCGCTTCGGGTCGTTGGTATAGCCACGGGACGCGAAGAATTCCTGCTCCCCTGCTGTGAAGATGAAAGGCGCCCCGCACTCCACACAGGTCAATTCCTTATCTGCCAATGCCATTCGGATAACCTCCAGATTAATCGGGTCATTCGGAGCTCAGTCCAGGTCATCCGAGGCAGCGGTAACGGAATCAGTAACCAACAGCAGGACACCCTAACTTGCACCTGATCTATTATACCATCTGGCGGGCAACAGAATACGGATAGCGCGATAGAAAATACCTACACACTTCAACTTCGCAAATCAACTTCCCGATTCAGCTTCCCGATTACTCATCGGGAGGAAGAAATGCGTTGGGGACTATGGCGCTACCTGACCCGACACCAGTCGTATCGCCCCTCTGGTTCTGCGCTTCTATTTTCACATTCACCTTCAGGCCATTGGCTTCCCGGGATGTGCCGGTCACCTCGCCGGTGAAGGTTATGGTGTCCCCGGGCCGGACGGGTCTAATGAATCGAAGATCGACCATTCCCGTCTTGTTGAAGACATCGCCGCCAAAATGCCGTCTCATCAGCTCGAGCGCAAAGCTGATCGACATTCGACCAGACGCCACGGTCCCGCTTGTCCCCAGAGTTTCCCTCGCCGCATCTTCATCGGTGAACTGGGAGGGTTCGGACTGGCCTGCGCTTCCCTCAAAAAGGTTGATGGCCTCCTGTGTAATCTCCTTGACCAGCGGCCCCACCGGATCGCCCTCAGAATAACCTCGCTCTACCCGTCCCATTTCTTTCCGACCTCCCACGGCTGCTTCAACTCGTGGGTGATGACGCGGTCTATAAGGCGCCCGTCATCGTCTACCGAAATGGCCTCGGTAACGATGTAGTTCTTGCCCCGGCGCAGGTACTTGTCGGCGACCCAGGCAGTGACTGTCAGCTTCTTTCCTGGAATGGGGGAGTTGTAGCAGTGGAAGGCACAACGGGCGTTGACCGACCCGTTATCCGAATACCTTGCGTTGAACTGCCGCACATCCACCTTGTGGGAGATCGTGGGGAACGCGGCCTCGGGGTCCATCACCCCTCGGCGGTACTCGTTGATCATCTCCTGGGTCAGGACATATTCGAATTTATCGAAAGTTTCGCCCACCTCCAGGGCGTCCCAGTCGAGGGGTATGCGATTGTCGGCTTCGACCATACTTCAGAATCTCCGTACTCTAGAATCGTTCCCTGCAGTCGCGCTGCGACCACACTGTCCTTCCACGAGTGTTCCCCGAGTGTTCCCCGGCTATCTCCCCTTCCACACCGGCGGCCGCTTTTCGGCAAACGCCCGTGGACCCTCGGCGAAGTCCTCAGTTCGTGTAAGCGTGGAAAAGAGTATGTTCTCGAACCGCAGGGCGTCCTCCAGCGCGCGTCCCAGGCTGCGGATCATCGACTCCTTCGCTGACCGCACTCCCAGTGGACCATTGGCCTCGATGGCCGCCGCATACCGCTCCGCGGCCGAAATAAGCCCATCCAAGGGAACTACCTCGCTGACCAGGCCAATTCTCAGCGCCTCTTCGGCTCCTATGTGCTCACCGGTCAACTGCATCCTCAGCGCATTGCCCAGCCCCACGATCAGAGGAAGCCGCACCGTACCGCCGTCGCAGTGGTGAAATCCCCGCTGCACTTCGGAGCACCCAAAAACCGCATTCTCCGAGGCGACACGAATATCGCAGGCCAGCGCCAACTCGAGTCCCCCTGCCAGTGCGTATCCATTGATGGCTGCGATGATCGGTTTCCAGATATTCAGGCCGCGTGTAATACCCCCGAATCCAATCCGGTCGGCATCCTGCCTCAAATCGTAGATATCCCGCTCGCCCAGCACCGGAGTATACGTCTTCAGGTCCGCGCCGGCACAAAAAGCCCGGTCTCCTTCGCCGGTAATTATGGCAACCCAGGCATCGTGATCGTCCCGGAACCGTTCCCAGACTCCGATGATTTCGGTCTGCTGTTCCGGCCCCAGCGCGTTCATCGCTCGGTGGCGCCGTATCGTAATGTGAGCGGTGTGCCCGCGCAATTCGTAGTCAATGTCAGACATTTGCTTCGCCTTCCGCGAATGACGCTGTTCCGAGTGCCCAGTGTGTAATTTCTGACTGGCCCTGCACCCCGCAGATTACGGATAACTTACCCGCCAAACCTGCCAGGTGCAAGTGAGTCCAGGGCAATCGCGTCTTGAATTCAGCAACTCAGCAGGTTGGGTCGGATGAGCCGACATTGCCGGTTTGCAGGGGCTGATTTTTTCGATTTCCCGGTCATTTCTGGACATTCCGGGCTGGCCGCTGGTTCAAGAGACCCACAGGGATGTCAGTCGGGTTCTGTTTGCCGTCCTTTATAAACATAGAACTAATGTTAGAGAAAGAGCGCCAGGCTGGCAAGGAGCAAATGACACCAAAATTAGATTCCAGCCTTCAAGACGCGATTGCCCTGCAAGTGAGTCCTTTTGCTTGCCCGGCTCTGGCTGAAATGCGAAACTACCGGCGGCACTCAATCCGAAGAGGAGGCCGCAACATGAAACTCGCGCTGTACGACGATTTTCGGCTCGGGGTGATTGACGGAGACCAGATCACCGACGCCATGTCCGCCGTGGAAGGGATGACCTTTCGTCGGCCTCAGGACCTCATCGAGGAGGTCATCATCAGCTGGGCCGACATGCGCCCCAGAATCGAGGCTGCCGTCGCTGCAGGGAACGGAGTCCCGTTGGGAAGTGTCCGGCTCCGCCCGCCGGTGCCCCGGCCACCCAAGCTTATCTGCGCCGCTGTCAACTACCTCGAATTCGGCATGCGTGAAGCGGCAGTGCTGGACGGATTCCTCAAGGCCTCGAACGCGGTCATCGGCAGCGGCGATACATGCGAGCTGCCACCTGCACCTGCGTCGGTGTTCCACCACGAACCGGAGCTGGCCTTCGTGATCGGCCGCACCGCCAGCAAGGTCGAGCAGGAAGACGCCCTCTCCTATGTCTTTGGATACACCAACTTCCTCGATATGTCGGCCCGTGGACTGCAGGGCGCCGTGGGGAACAGCTTCTTCCTCGGAAAGTGCTGGGATACCTTCGCGCCCATGGGGCCGCCCTGGTCACCTCGGATGAGATACCAGACCCCCAGGACCTCCAGGTGCGGCTGTGGAACAACGACGAGCCGCGACATGATTTCCCGACCAGCGACATGGCCCACAAGATTCCGGAACTGATCTCTGAAATGTCCAAGATCACCACTCTGGAACCGGGCGATGTCATTGCAACCGGCGTGAACCACCAGCACATCGGCGCGGTCCAGGACGGCGATGTGCTGCGAATGGAGATCGAGGGCCTCGGCCCTCCCTTGATCATCAGCATTTCCGACCCGTCGGGACGCGAATGGCCCCGGGGTATCGACAAGGCGTTCGCCGACATGATCGTGGCAGGGGCACCGGCCCGGCGGAGTTAAGTAAGACTCTGTTTCAAACCAACGGCAGCGGGGCGGACTGCAATCTTACTCCCGCTGCCTCGTTTCTGACCCGGTGCCTCGTTTCTGATTTCTGAGAGGATCAGTATTTCCTGGCTTCGAATTAACAAGCGATATTACTGCATTCGCACTTGACTCCCCGGCATTTGCCCCGGCCTCCGGTCAAGCGTATCATTCGCCTGACGGCCAAGGCCGATCCGGGGTTGGAGGAGAGCCATGACTCAGGCACCTACGCTCAACGATACCCTGCAGTTCGGGCTGTTCGACTGGATCGAGTGGGACAAGTCCGCCCCCAATGAAATCTTTGAGAACCGGCTCAAGATGCTGGAATACGGCGACAGGAGCGGGTTCCACAGCTACCACCTTGCGGAGCACCACCTGACGCCCCTCAGCGTATCGCCGTCTCCGACGGTGTTCCTGGCCGCCGCGGCGCAGCGCACCTCAAAGTTGCGCCTTGGCCCCCTGGTCTACCTGCTCCCCTTCTACAACCCCATCCGCCTGTACCACGAGATCTGCATGCTGGACAATCTCAGCAACGGACGTCTGGACCTCGGTGTGGGCCGGGGTATTTCTCCGATAGAAGCGGAAGAATTTGATGTCGACCTTGAGGTCAGCTGGGAGGTCTTCAATGAGCAGATGGACTTGTTCACTGCTGGCTTTTCCACCGGCCTGTTCAACTACAAGGGCAAGCACTACGACTACGAAGACTTGGAACTGTGGTTAAAGCCCCTGCAAAAGCCATACCCGCCCCTCTGGTACGCCAGCAACAACATCGAGACAGTCCCATGGATGGCGCAGCATGGCTTCAACACCTGTCATGTTTTCGCCGAAAACGCCGCAACCAAGGAGCACTACGACCTGTACAAGCGGGTCTGGAACGCCGAGCGAATGTCGGACGGACTGAACAGCCATGTAGGCGTTCCCAAGCTGGGACTCGTCCGTCACATGTATATTGCTCAAACCGACGAGCAGGCACAGGCCGAGGCCAAACCAGCCTTCGGTACCTGGTTCCACAATATCAACTACCTGTGGGAAAAGGCCGGCTACGACATGCTGAACTTCGTTCGCGACTTTGACGACCTGTCATCCCGGGAAATCGTTATGGTTGGTTCGCCAGCCACTGTCAGAGAGCAGGTGCAGCGAGCTGTTGACGAGACGGGGATCAATTACTTCTGCCCCATCTTCGCCTGGGGTGATCTCACTCCGGACCAGGTGATGAACTCCATGGGGCTGTTCGTCAATGAAGTCATGCCCAACCTCAAGCCCGGCTCCCAGGCCTGAGCGGTCAGCTCGCAACTGATTTCCTCCAATTCAGGGAGTATTGAAAATGTCCACCGGCACCTCCGACGCACCCGCAACTTCCGAAGCAATTCAGCGGACCATCGAAGGCCTTGCATCGCGGAACATCGATGCATTTCTCGTCGACAGCCGTGAGGCGGCCCTCGACAAGCTGAAGGAGTTGGTACCCGAGGGTTCGGAGGTGTTCGTCAATACTTCCGATACGCTGAACTCCATCGGGTACTCTGAGTACATGCACGGCAACGACCGCTATGTGAATCTCCACGACCAGATGATGGCCCAGCCGGACCCCGCGGCCCAGCGAGAGTTCAGGCGGAAGACCACAATCGCCGACTACTTCGTGGGCAGCGTGCAGGCCATCGCCGAGACGGGGGAAATTGTCGTCGCCAGCAGTTCCGGCAGCCAGATCGGAGCCTACTCCTACGGTGCACGACGGCTGATTCTCGTTGCCGGTACCCAGAAGATATGCCCCACCCTCGCGGAGGCCGAAGCTCGCACCCGCGGCTTCACGCTCGAGCGCCACGACCGCTGGCTCGAAGACCGGGGTGTCGCCCCCACTCCCATCGGCAAGTACATGATCATGGAACACGAACCAGTGGTCGGCCGTATCTCCGTGCTCCTCATTCCCGAAAGCCTCGGCTGGTAACCCGTTCCTCGAGCGAAATTGACCAGTTCCAGGTAAACGAAGCAGGGGCGCACAGTTGTGCGCCCCTGCTTTTCGGATATGACCGGGACTTCTAGTCGAAATAGATGGGCTGACCGTTAAGCGTCGATTTATCTTCGAACGGGGTGGGATTGGCAACGGCGGACCGCACCCAGCACCCGTTGCGGGCATTTCGCAGCACTGCTGCCACCTTGTCCCTATCGTCCGGAGATTCGATCTCGTAGCTGGTCTCCACCTTTGGTGCGCTGGCCTGAATGGTGCCTGCCAGCACCGAACCTTCAATTCCGAAGTGCACTGCCACATGGGCCTTCACGCTGTTGATCTCCACCTTCATCAATTGAGAGTACCTCTCAATCTGTGTCATCTCTCAAAACAGTATGGAGGCCGCGAAGTAGTGCAGCGGCGCCGGGGCCGTCCCATTCCCGCCGATCTCATCCGGTTCATCGCAATAGATGGTGAACTTCCCATGCGAAGTGGTGAATGCCCGCCTGAGCATGTGCCCCATGTCTTCCACGTCAATTTCAACAATCATTGACCTGCTCGATTGTCCGGGCGGTAAGGGATTGTAGTTTGGTTGTGGTTTTCCTGATTCCTCTGCCATCATCCCTCCAAGGTTGAAGAGTGTACGCGACCCTACCACAGGCCGCTTTTAGCCGCAACAGCGCCTGTTTGACACCGCAGGATAGGAAATATAGAGAATGCCACCATATCACCCGCTGAGGAGCGAGCTCATTTTAACTGGAGGAGATTCGATGACAGGGAGGGCCTCTCCTACCTGGACGACATGACCCTGGAGCTGGACTTCGTCTCGCCCAAGGCCACCGCCATGCCGGCATTCACCGACCGCGCGGCGGTGATGTTCAACAAGGTCTGGTTCGAGGCCAACGGCGAAGACGCCATGTTGGCCGACTCCACCGTCGGCACCGACGAGTTCGGTCGCGATGTGTTCCGCCGGGTCGCCCATGCGGCCCGCGTTTCCTTGCACGTCGGCTTCGAC
Source organism: Dehalococcoidia bacterium (assembly GCA_965216065.1). Taxonomy (GTDB): domain Bacteria; phylum Chloroflexota; class Dehalococcoidia; order Lucifugimonadales; family UBA3495; genus VXOI01. Next base: position 2,150,283 of record CBDCFB010000002.1, on the reverse strand, counting down.
TCGGTCATGCTTGGCACCGGAGCGGGAGCCCCCTGGGTCAAGTTCCCGGCTGCTTCACGAGCACCCTGGATTCTGTCGTACAGCGAATTATTGACATGTGGACGTCCATGCCGGACCTGAACCTGGCCATCGTGGCGACCCCAGGCGAGGGGTACATGGAGATGTCGATAATCGCCAACGCAGCGACTTTCGTTGCCGGGGAGCAGGGTGATTCGAGCCACGACCATTTCGTTTGTGCTGTCCGAACGGTCCATCGGCGCGTCAGACTGGCGTGTCATCCTCAGGCACATCGCCCCCATTTCCATGGGCTCCTTCCTTATAATCATGTCGTCCATGTTCGGGACCACCATCCTGACCGGTCAGACAGCCCAACTCCTCAGGACCGCACCGTGGATGCTGGTCTTCCGCGGGCTGGCTCTCAGTATCACCGTGCTGGGCGTTGCCGTTGCCGGAGATGCCCTCCGTGACATCCTCGACCCGGGGCAGCTTGGCAGATAGGCCAGCGGCGACGGACGTCACTGTGGCCGTGCGGGGGCGCTTACCCGTGCGCCCTTTGCCTCGCCCTGAAACAGACAGGAAACACATGACTCGAAAATGGAGATAGCAGTGAAAAGTATCGACATCCACGCGCACCTCACACCCCAATGCTTCATCCGGGCAATGGCGGCCGGGGACACTTGGCACGGCGTTCAACCCGGCAGCATGCGAATCGCACCCCGCGCCGTCTGGACCCCCGAGCAGCGCATCAACGACATGAACTCGCTGGGCGTGGATGTGCACGTGGTTTCCACCGGCGCCGCCTTCTACTTCTACGACAAGGACCCTCAGGCCATCGCCGCCATGCACCGCGAGTGCAACGTAGAAGTCCACCAGATGACCCTCGACTACCCCGACCGTTTCAAGGGGTTCGCCCAGATCCCCATGCAGGATGTCAACTCGGCCATCAATGAGCTCGACCATGTGATGAACAACCTGGGCTTCGTCGGCGCGATGATCAACGACACCGCCAACAATCGCACCTACGACGAGCCCGAATACTTGCCCCTCTGGAAGGCCGCGGAAGAGATGGGCGCCGTGATTTTCATTCACCAGCAGGGCGGCGACACCCTGGTCACTCCCCGGCTGAACCGCTACCATCTCGCCAACACCATCGGAAACCTGGTCGACCGCGCCGTCACCTTCGCCTCATTCGTCTTCGGCGGCGTCATGGACAAGTGCCCCGACCTCAAGGTGTGTCTCGCCCACGGCGGCGGCTACACCTGCTTCGGTGCCGGCCGAATGGACCGCGGCTGGCAGGTTCGCTCCGAGGCGAGGGAGCACATCTCGCAGCCGCCCAGTTCCTACCTGGACAAGTTCTATTACGACTGCCTCACCCACAGCGAACCGGCCCTGCGGATGCTGATCGACACCGTCGGTATCGACCGCATCGTTTTCGGAACCGACTGGCCCGCCGACATGGCCATCGACTGGCCAGTCTCGTGGGTCCTCGGCCTCGAAAGCCTGACCCAGGACGAGAAAGACGCTATCCTGTGGAAGAATGTGGAACGCCTGCTGGGCGTTGAAGACTGATCCTTCCCCATCCCGAATGCTCCCTCTCCCCGCTGGAGAGGGTTGGAGCCTGCCCACGCGAAAGCGTGGGGGCGGGTGCGTCCACCTCACTTACAACCAAAAACAACCATAGACCAATACCAAAGCGAGGCTGAACAAATGCGGGCCATCGACATTCACGCCCATTCCACTCCCCAGTGCTTCCAACGGGAGGTGCTGCAGGGGCGCACCTGGCACGGCATGACCGCCGCCGAGGGCGAGCTCCGCAACCCCCGGAACGCATGGACTCCGGAACAGCGCATCGAGGACATGGACTCCATCGGCGTCGACGTGCAGATCGTCTCCACCAACGTTGCCTTCTACAAGTACGACCAGGAAGCCGCCACCACGATCGCCATCGCCAACGACTGCAACAACGAAGTCCACCAGATGACCATGGACTATCCCGAGCGGCTGGCCGGCCTGGCCACACTCCCGATGCAGGACATCCAGTCCGCCATCTCCGAGCTTGACAGGGCAGTAAACCAACTGGGGTTCAAGGGCGCCATGATCGGCGACCATGTTAACGACATCACTTTCGACGACCCTGGGTTCCTGCCATTCTGGAAGGCAGCTGAGCAGATGGGGGCGGTGATCCTGATCCACCAGGCTCTCCCCACGACGGTTACTCCGCGCCTGGACCGTTACCACCTGCCCAACAGCATCGGTAATCTGACCGACCGCACCGTTACATTCGCTACCTTCGTCTTTGGTGGCGTGATGGACGCCTGCCCCGATCTGAAGATATGCCTGGCCCACGGAGGCGGCTACGCCTGCTTTGGCGCCGGGCGCATGGACCGGGGCTGGAAGGTCCGCCCCGAGGCCCGGGTCAACATCCAGGAACCGCCCAGCACATACCTGAACCGGTTCTACTATGATTGCCTGACCCACAGCGAGCCCGCCCTGCGCTACCTGATCGACACCGTTGGCATCGACCGGGTGGTCCTCGGGACCGACTGGCCCGCCGACATGATGATCGACTGGCCCGTGGGCTGGGTCATGGGCTTGTCCAGTCTTTCCCTCGAGGAAAAGGAAGCCATCCTCTGGAAGAACCTTGAGAAACTGATGGGCCTCTGACCTTCAGAGAAAGCGAATCCAAAATTGTAGGGGCGGGTTTCAAACCCGCCCCTTCTGTCGTCTGCGCCTGGAGAAAAGGCTTACCTGAACGCGGGCATCACTTCCTGTGCAAACAGGTCCACAGACTTCATGACTTCCTGGTGTGACAGGTCGCCAAACGCGAACAGGGAGTTGAAGTAGTTGATGCCGCAGTCCTCGACGGTCTGGACGATCTGGTCGGCCACCCTCTGCGGGGACCCGACGATGAAGGTCTCATCTTGGATCAGAGAATCGTAGTCGCCCAAGCGCTCCAGCGGCTCGATGGTCACCCCGGCTTGATCGAACAGGAAACCGATGTGCGAGCGCCACACCCGGTGCGCTGAGCGTGCCCTTTCCAGCGCTTCCTCGTCCGTGTCGGCCACATACACCGGGCGGGCCATGCCTATCTTGGGCTCTTCCACATGGCCGTTGATGCGGTTGGGGTTGTTCTTGTTCTCTGCCCAAATACGCTTGTACAGGTCGTAGTGTTCCTTGTACTCGTGGGACGGCTCGATAATGCCGCAGGTATTCATACCCGCCTCGGCCACCCAGGGGATCATTTCGATGTTGGCCGTCGGATACCAGAGCGGCGGGTACGGCTTCTGGAACGGTTTCAGCCAGAGCTTAATGCCCGAGTAGTTGTAGTACTTGCCCTCAAAGTCCAGAGTCTCGTTGTTGAACCCGTACAGCAGTACCTCCAGAGCTTCCCGCATCATGTCACGGCGCTCTTCGTCGCTCGGGAGGCCGAACCGCTCCGCCTCCATCGGCACCACGCCGCGGGCAAATCCCAGCTCCAGCCGTCCATGGCACAGGTGGTCCAGCATGCAGATCTCGTGGTACAGCCGCAGTGGGTTGTGGAAGGGCAGCAGGAACCCCAGGGGCCCGATCCTGATGCGGTCGGTACGCTGGGCTATTGCCGACAGGAAGATGCCCGGCGAAGGTGCAATGCAGAGAGGAGTCGTGTGATGCTCAACCAGGTGGAAGGCGAAAAAGCCATTCTTGTCGGCGTACTCCGCCATCTCCAGGCGATTCTCATAGATATTCGACGCCTGTTCTTCGCTCCATTCCACCGAATCGAAAATTCCAAAGTCCAGCTTGATCCCGGTGTTCTTGACGGTTGCCATTCAGTCCTCCTGAATCTTGTGGCGCAGGAAAAGGATGGGAGCATCCCTCCCAGGTTCTCCGGCAAAGTGGCTAAACGGTACCAGCAACCCCAAACCTGCGCAACGCTCGCACGACGAATGTATTCGCCCATCGCTTCTGGAACTGGCGCTAACGGAGTGTGAAACCCCGCAGATTGGTACATGTCCCAAGGATCCAATTTCCATCAGGACATGACATTATCTCTTATTTTCTGACATTACCCCAGGGAGCACGTCTTCGCCGGTAACGTGTAAATCCGCCTAATTCGTACATTTGTACGCCTCAGGCGCCTAATTTACCAGACCATGAGTTAGTCGGCAAGTGGACCAGGGTGAGCAAAGCGGATAATAGAAAGGAATGGCCCATGGCCACAGACAACGCAACGGTGGCGAGAACGGAAGGCGATTCCAAGCGTCCGCTCAGGTCAGACACACCTGCACGAAAGAAACTGTTGAGCGACATCACAGCTGAACGCCCTTGGCGCTATGACGCAATGCAACCCCGAATAAACTCGTTGCACCTGTCGTTAGCAGCTTCCGACGCCTTGATGGGCATCAGCGGAAACGCGTGAGGCAGACCAGGGTGAATCTCAAGAGAGGCCTCGTTTCCGGCGGCCAGCCATCGCGAGTACATGAACATCGTGTCGTCCAGCAGCGGGTCCATCGTGCCCACCGAGAACAGCGCCGGCGGCAACCCGGCCAGGTCGGCGTAGAGCGGCGACACATCGGGGTCCCGTCGTTTTTCCGCTGGCACGAACATATCCAGGCACCAGTCGATGTAGGGCTCGCTCAGCACGATGTACCGCGCACCCCACGCCTTGACGCTGGGAGTGCCGGTCAGGTCGTAGGCGCCGTACAGCAGGTTTGCTCCCTTGTATGCGCCGGCCAGCCCATGCCTGTCGCGCAGACGCAGCAGCGCAACAGCAGACAGGTGCGCCCCGGCTGATTCGCCGCCGATTACCAGGTTATCCGTCCCGAACTCCGCCATTGCGTTCCTCGCCAGCCACACCGCCGCGATCTCTGCGTCGTCCGGCCCAGCGGGATAAGGGTGCTCCGGGGTGAGCCGGTAGTCCACGCTGATCACCGCAACCTCGCAGTCCCTGGCGACCTTTTCCAGCCGGGGGTCCTGAAGGTCGGCCGCGCCCTGCGCCCATCCGCCACCGTGAAAGTGGAGGCACACACCCTGAACCGCGGGAGGCGTGAACACCCGCAGCGTCAGCCCTCCTCCAGGGCTCTCGATGATCCTGTCCTCGGCTATGTCCGAGTGCACCACAGGCCCGAAGAACGACTGCCCCGACCGGGCTGCCTCCCGGAGCGCCTGAATCCCCACAACCTGCGGAGGCGAAATGGCCTTCAGGCGTTCCTCCAGGTCGGCGACAAACGCCTTCGTCTCCGGGTCGGTCGCTGCTGGATCGAACCTCCCCCGGTCAAGTCCTCGCGTAGTTACCAACCTTGCCCCTCCTGCTGCATCATCGCAGCTCGTCTGTCCAGACCTGGTATGCCATAGCCAAGGCGCCCGCCGCCGCCCCGAAGGTGGTCAACAGAAGTCCCCAGGCAGGCCGTGCCGCCGAATGGTAGTACTTACCGGGCTGATAAACGCCCGGCATGTTGTCGATGTCCACCCAGTTGAGCATGGCTATCACCGCGGAGACCAGCAGCAGCACGACTGCCAATCCAGTCAGAAAGCCGGTGGCCCTGCCGCGCACTACACGCCACAGTATTATCAACCCGGCTGTGGAGCACAGGACCAGCGTGAAAACCCCGTCCCCGATCAATCCCCCAATCTGGAACCGCTCGAACTCCCCCCGGGTGTACAGCTCTCCCGCCACCGTGGCCCAGGCGCCAGTGGAACCCAGCGCTGACAATAGCGACAGAGCGAGCGCGATCATCGCCGCAGGGGCGATTCGTGCCCGCGCCCGGCTCCGTCGCTGTGCTACCGCCACAGTTCCTGTGAAGCCAGGCGAGCGCCCTCCACCAGCGACGCCAGCTTCATCCATACGATCTTGGAGTCGACCTGCAGTCTCCCCGCGAAGGTGCCGAACCCACAGTCAGCGCCCACGAGCAGGTTCTCCCTTCCCACCACTTCGGCATAGCGCACTATCCGCTCGGCCACATATTCGGGATGCTCTACGAAGTTCGAGGTGGAGTCGATCATCCCCGGGATCATGACCTTGCCTGCCGGCAGCTCTATGTCCTGCCAGATCTTCCACTCGTGCCCGTGCCGCGGGTTCGCCGCCGGGAACGAGAACGCGCAAGGTTTGGCCATCAGGATGATGTCGATGATGTCCTTCAGCGGCACGTCCGTGTGATGCGGCCCCATTGTGCTGCTCCAGCAGACATGCATCCGCATCCGCTCCGCCGGGATGGCCGCCACCGCGTGGTTCAGCGCCTCAACATGCGTCGTGATGACCCGCCGGAACTCCTCCAGCGTGAGGTGCGAAAATATCGTGCTCCGGCTCAGCGCAAGGTCCGGGCAGTCCAGTTGCAGCAGAAAACCCGCGTTCACGATGGCCTCGTAGGCCCGCTTCATCACATCGCCCAGTGCGTACAGGTACTCCTCTTCGTCGTCGTAATACGCATTGTGAAGGAAGCGCGCTATCTGCCCCGGCGAAGGCGAGGTCATGAACACTTCCTCGCACTGCGCCTCACCTCCCTGTTCGTCCTGAGCTTGTCGAAGGGCAGCCGCCAGGTTGTCCAGGTCGCGCTGGAACGATGCCCAGTCCTTCCAGTCCACCGGCCCGATGCACGCCGGCCTCACCTGGAACGGCGACGCGAAGGGCCGCAGCAACTCTCCCAACTCCGGGAACTCCTCGTCTCCCGCGGAACCTATGGGTGGCGAGCTCTCACCCTCGAACCCCGTCAGAAGGTCCTTGACGAACACGGTGTAGTCCACCCGCCCCATCTCGCCGTCGTTGATCACATCCAACCCGCAGTCCACCTGGCGGCCGACGGCACCAGCAACGGCGTCTCGCACGGACCGGTGCAGCTCAGACTCATCTGTCACACGCCCCTGCTGTTGCCGGAGCAGCAAATTCAACATCCCCTGCGGCCGCGGCAGGCTCCCCGTGTGGGTCGTGAGTATCCGTTCCGTGCTTCGTTTCATGGCAGATGGAGTTTACCATAGCCGCCCCTGAAACCTGGCCGACGTCCAATTTTCGACCACTGCGCCACCGGCAAGTGGTACGAATTTCGGATATAATCCCAAACGCTCGATTTCAGTCTCAATTGCCCAACGATGCAGGAGCTACCCTCACAGATGCGAACCATAGACATTCACGCCCACATCAGCCCCGAAGGAATGGTCAAGGCCATGGCCGAAGGGAATGACTGGCACGGGGTCTCCTCAGCGGAAATGCTGCCCATCCACGAGTACACCCCCCGCACAATGTGGACCCCCGAACAGCGCCTGCAGGAGATGGACGAATTCGGCGTCGATGTCCACGTCCTCTCCACCAACTCCTTCTTTTATTTTTACGAGCGCGACGCGTCTGTGGTAACCGCCATGGCCCGCGAGTGCAACGACTATGTGTCCCAGCTGACGAAGGACCACCCCAAGCGCTTCGCTGGCTTCGCCACCCTGCCCATGCAGGACGTCAGTGCGTCCATCGCCGAGCTCGAGCGCGGTATGGGTCAGCTGGGCCTCAAGGGCGCCATGATCGGCGATCATGTCAACGGCGCCACCTACGATGACCCGAAGTTCCTGCCGCTCTGGAAGGCCGCCGAGGCCGCCGGCGCGGTCATCTTCATACACCAGTCTGGCGACACTGTGGTCAGCCCCCGCAGCGACAACTACCACCTTCCCAACACCATCGGCAACCTGGCCGACCGCGCCGTAACCTTCGCATCCTTCGTCTTCGGCGGCGTCATGGACGCCTGCCCCGACCTGAAGGTCTGCCTGGCCCACGGCGGCGGCTACACCTGCTTCGGTGCCGGGCGCATGGACCGGGGCTGGCAGGTACGCTCCGAGGCCCGCATCAACATCCAGCAGCCGCCCAGCCGGTACCTGGACCGGTTCTGGTACGACTGCCTCACCCACGACGAAAACGCCCTCCGCATGCTGATCGACATGGTGGGCATCGACCACGTCATTTTCGGCACCGACTGGCCCTTCGACATGGCCATCGACGAGCCGGTCTCCTGGGTCCGAAACATGACCAAGCTCACCGAAGCCGAGAAGGACGCCATCCTGAGCGGAAACATCGAGAGACTGCTGGACCTGTAGCGTCCTCGGCCCAGCCAGCTCGCGCTGACAAGAACCACGCAAGAAACGCGATATTCGGGAGACACCATGCGCAGCATCGACATCCACGCTCACCTGATGCCCCACTGCATGCTTGACACACTCTACCGCGGCGAGTCCTGGCACGGCGTTACCGGCCGCCGCGCTGACAACGGCCAGCTCATCTACGGCTTGGGAGAGTTGACCCAGCCCCTGACTCCCGCCTTCGGCTGGAACACCGAGCAACGCCTGGCGGACATGGACTCCCTCGGCGTGGACGTCCACGTAGTTTCCACGTTCGTTGGCTACTATACCTTCCCCAGCGTCGGCGACGCCGTGGCTGCCTGCCGGGAGGCCAACGACGAAGTCGCCAGCATGATGCGCCAGCATCCAGACCGCTTCTCGGGCTTCTGCGCCCTCCCCATGCAGGACATCAACGCCGCTGTTGCCGAGTTGGAGCGGGGATGCAGGGACCTGGGAATGAAGGGCGCCATGATCGGCGACCATATCGCAGGCGTGACTTACGACGACCCGTCCTTCATGCCCCTCTGGAAGGCGGCCGAAGCACTCGGCGCCGCAATCTTCACTCACCAGGTGGGCGACACCGTCGTCACACCTCGCAGCGACCGCTATCACCTGCCCAACAGCATCGGCAACCTGGCCGACCGGGCCATCACCTTCGCTTCCTTCGTTTTCGGGGGCGTGATGGACGCTTGCCCCGACCTGAAGGTGGTCCTGGCCCACGGCGGCGGCTACACCTGCTTCGGCATCGGTCGCATGGACCGGGGCTGGCAAGTGCGCCGGGAGGCGAGGGTCAACATTCAGCAGCCACCCAGCGCATACCTGAACAGGTTCTACTACGACTGCCTCACCCACAGCGAGGCGGCACTGCGCTATCTGATTGACACCGTCGGCGTCGACCGCATCGTTTTCGGCACCGACTGGCCCGCAGACATGGCCATCGATTGGCCCGTGTCCTGGGTGCTCCGCCAAGAAAGCCTCTCCATGGAAGAGAAAGAGGCCATCCTCTGGAAGAATGCCGAGGGTCTTCTCGGAATCTAGCTCCCCTGCAGCACATTGAATCCAATTTGAGAATCGACTAACCCGGAGGTCGTTCCCGTGTTCTTGATGCGCTTCACCGAGCGGGCCTACACCAACTACACCGAAGAGGACGTGCTTCGCAGCCCCAACAAGGCAGTGCGAGTCACCTTCTCCAACTCCCACTTCGACCCAATGGTCGCCTCCCGGCAGTACAACGAGTCGCTGGACGAATGGGGGTTCGTAGAGGAACTGGGCTTTGAGGGAATGATGCTCAACGAGCATCACAACACGCCCACCAGCCTCGGTGCTGCCATGAACCTTGAGGCAGCTATCCTGGCCCGCATTACGAAGAAGCCAAAGATCGTCCTGATGGGCAACCCGCTGCCCATCCACGACAACCCGCTTCGCCTCGCCGAAGAGCTCGCAGAGATCGACATGATCTCCCGCGGCCGCCTGGTTTCCGGCTTCGTCCGCGGCGGCGGCACCGAGACCTGGGCCACCAACGCCAACCCCGTCCACAATCGCGAGCGGTTCGAGGAAGCCCACGACCTGATCCTCAAGGCCTGGACCACTCCTGGACCATTTCGCTGGGAAGGCAAGCACTACCACTTCCGGGTCGTCAACCCCTTCCAGGTGCCCCTCCAGAAGCCGCATCCCCCGGTGTGGATTCCCGGCTCCGGAAGCGCCGACACTGTGATCTGGTGCGCCAAGCACCGGTACCCCTACTTCTACCTGGGGATCGTCCCCGACTCCTTCGGCCAGATGCAGCAGATCTACCGCGAGGCTGCTCACGAGTTTGGCTACGAGGCAGGCCCGGAACACTTCGGCTACATGCTGCCCATCCACGTGCAGGACACCGACGAGAAGGCCTACAAGGCTGGGCGTGGCTTCCTCGAGGCATTGGTCGGCGTGGGCCGCGTCCCCATGCCTCGTGAATACTCCTTCCCGCCCGGGTACAGCCGTCCCACCATCCGCACTCCGGAGTCTGCAGCCGCCCTGTCGGCCCAGGCCCGCGCCTCCCGGTTCAACGACCCCTTCCGAACCGGCCCCATCACCGACGAGGCCTACCAGGGGATGATCGACGCCAACCGCCTCGTCATCGGCAGCCCTGACACTGTCGTCAAGAAGCTGCGCGAAGTGCTGGCCAGGGTGCGGCCCGGCATACTCGGCGTCTGGACCAATGATGGCTCCGTCACTCACAAGGACACAATGCGTTCCCTCGAGCTCTTCGGGAAGGAGGTGATGCCCGCGGTCCGCGAGATGGGAGAGGAGTTCGAGCTCACCGACCCCTTCCAGCGGGAACCCTAGCCCCGCTCCCCCTTCGCTGCGACACGACAGCCTTCCGATTGGGCGGTCTGCCCTCCTGTCGGTGCCCACGATGGTGCGCCCTTCCACCTGGGCGGCTTAACAAGCCTCAGCCACCCGGGATCAATTGCCATGAATCAAATACCGGCTGGTTCCAGGGTATTTAAATAGTTCCTTCTCCCTCCGGGGGAGGGTAAGGGTGGGGGCGCCTCCCGGGTGTAGCCAAAGTTGTGTGCCCGCAGGATTTCACCCTCACCCCAACCCTCTCCCTCAAGGGAGAGGGAGAATTAAAAGACCCTGAGCCTCGTTCCAATATCAATTGACGGGAATTTTGACGATGGCTATAATCCGCGGTTAATCAGGGCCGTTTCCGCAATGCGTCGGCCACCTCTTTATTGTGACTCATAGGTGGAGTTGGGGAGGTGAGCGCAGCGGCCCAAAATCCAATATACGAGGTCTATATGTTAGTCAGATTCCTTACCAATGGCAGATTCTTGGCGTTTGCCCTCGTCGCGGCATTGGTCTTCATCATCGCCTGCGGATCGTCCGAGGCGCCGACTGAAGCCCCCGTTGCGACAGAGGCCCCGGCGGCGGCGGCAACCTCCGCTCCGGAAGCGACCCCCGCTGGCGCTCCGCCGCAGGAGGACCGGCCAACCGCAACCAGCGAACCCGCTGGCGCTCCGCCGCAGGAGGACCGGCCAACTGCCACCACCGCCGCGGCCGGCGCCGCTCCCACCGCGCAGCCGCAACCGACACAGGTGCCTTCCACTGGTTACGTCTCCGAAACCACTCGCCTGGTCTATGCCATCGGCGCAGTGGCCAACGAGACCAACCGTCCCTGGGCTGGCAGCCGCCAGGCCTACGTACAATACGAGCCCATGCTCGAGAACCTGCTGGCCAAGGACGTGGAGACTGGCCAGATCGTCCCACGCCTGGCCGAGACCTGGGAGGCCAGCGAAGACCTCAGCAGTTGGACGGTAAAGCTCCGCGAAGGCGTCCAGTTCCATGACGGCTGGGGTGAGTTCACCGCCGCGGACGTAATGCACACCCTGAAGGTTCTCTGCCGCGAGGACAGCCGTTTGTCCACCTGTGGTGGGGTCACTACCAGGGCCGAGCGCGGAGATGAGCTAGCATACGACGAGGTGCTGGAAATCGTAGACGATTACAACATCGTTTTCCACGGCACCCGAACCAACTCCAACATGCTGTTCTACCTGGGCGCCCAGTCCGGAGAAATGTCTGCCTGGAGCGTGAAGTTCTGGGAGGCAGAGGGCGAAGCCGGTTTGGACGAAAAGGGCCTGGTTGGAACCAACACCTACCAGTACTTGGACCGCAACCAGGGGTCTTCCATCATTATGGAAAAGATTGACTACGAGCACTGGAGCGGCGAGGACCCTGAGTTCCAGGAACTTGAGGTTACCTGGATACCCGAAGACTCCTCCCGTTACGCCGGCCTCCTGGCCAGCGAAGTCCATGTCGCCGACCTGCCCATCGACCTGCAGCAGGATGCCATTGTGAACGGGATGGCTCTCATAAAGTCCCGGTTCACCTCTAACGATGTTTCCATCTTCTTCGGGGGCTCCTACTACGCCACAGAGGCCGAATCCGGAGAAATCGGCAAGCTGTCAGAAGAGGCCTACGACCCTGACCAACCTTGGAACGAACTCGAAATCCGCCAGGCGATGAACAAGGCCATCAATCGCCAAGAGCTCGGCGACTTCCTCTATGCCGGCTTCTGGGAGCCGATGTACATCGACGGCTACCATCCCACTCTTGAAGGCTGGAATGATGAGTGGGTCTCCCGGTACGACGAAGAGTACGGCTACGACCCGGATGCAGCCCGCGATTTGATCGAAAAACACGGCTATTCAACCGACAGGATGGATGGCCCGAAGGGTCCCATCAAGGTGACTGCCAACTCCTACGTTTCACCTGGTGAATCCGAGCTGCCTCAGATCATCGAGTCCATCACCCAGTACTGGAATAAGATCGGGATCGATGCGGAGCTTCATGACCTGGACGGCTCAGAAGTGGCCAACCGCTACCGGAGTCGCAAGATGCAGAACCAGGTCTGGCCCAACATCATCATCTACTTCCCCATCGAGTACTACATCAACATCGCTTACACTGGCCGAGGAGTTACCAAGCACTTCGAGGACGACTGGCTCAACGCCAAAGTGGTGGAGCTCCAGAATACTTACGAAACAACAGCCCGCGACAACATTGCCCGCGACATCGGCAACTACATGTACAACAACCACGTGTCGATGCCGCTGTTCTGGTTCCCGCACACCATTACGGTGAACCCCGACGTGGTGGCGGACTTTGTATACCCCGGCAACACGGTGCCGCGCCTGTGCTGCTTCGCTTACGCCCAAGCCACCCGCTAGCACCTTTAGCGGAAACCTGGCAAAACCTAAGGGGCTTCCCGCCAGTGGGAAGCCCCTTTACTTTGGCCCGGCCTATTCGACGGTATTGGTTCGGTGGCGTTTCAATTCGGGTGGTCGAGGTATCTTTCCGTCCTTCAGGTGCACTGCCGATGGATTCCCGTCCCGGATCAAGTCCGGGATGACGTTCTTTCGCGGGAATTACCCATGGCCTTGGGGCCACGCATGAGGATGAAAATTAACTTCGACGGGAGTTCAGCAAGGATTTCACCCCCACCCCTTCGACAGGCTCAGGACAGGCCTAACCCTCCCCCTCAAGGGAGAGGGAACTGTTTTGCTCCCTATTTTCATGGCAATGACGGATCATAAGCTGGCAAGCCCACCTGAATTGGAACGCTATAGCGTTGGTTGAGTCGCCTTGCCAACAAAAGACCCGCTCGTCCCTTGAACTTTCAGGACGAACGGGTCGGTAGGCAAGTTACACTCCGCGCCTAATACAGGTGGCAGCTTGTCATGTGCCCTGGCTCCACCTCTTTGTATTCGGGTACCTCCACGGCGCAGCGGTCCATGGCGAACGGGCACCGGGGGTGGAACCGGCATCCGCTGGGAGGATTGATCGGCGATGGAACCTCGCCGGTCAGCACAATATCCTCTCGGATCAGGTCAGGGTGGGAAGGCAGCGCCGCCGAAAACAGCGCCCGGGTGTAGGGATGAAGCGGGTTGTGATATATCTCCTCGGTATCCCCGTACTCCACGATCTGCCCCAGGTACATCACGGCCGTGTCGTGCGCCATGTAGCGCACCGTCGCCAGGTTGTGGGCAATGAGCAGGAAGGCGACATTGAACTCGTTCTGCAGTACCTTCAGCAGGTTCATAACCTGGGCCCGAATCGAAACATCCAGCGCGGACACCGGCTCGTCCAGAACGATGAGTTTCGGGTAGGAAACCAGTGCGCTGGCTACTGCGATGCGCTGGCGCTGTCCGCCGCTGAACTCGTGTGGGTACTGGTGGGCCTGCTCGCGGTGCAAGCCTACCTGTTCCAGCACCTCGGCGACCCGTTCGTTCATTTGGTCCCGCGACATGTCGCTGCGGTTGATCACCAAGGACTCAGCAACGATGTCGCGCACCCGCATCCGGGGGCTCAGCGAAGACCACGGGTCCTGGAATACCGCCCCCACAGTGGTGCGATATTCCTTCAGCTTGTCGCCTCGGAAGTTCTGGATATCCTCGCCGTTGAGCAGGATCCGGCCGCTCGTCGGGCGCTCAATGCGAAGCAACAGCTTGCTGGTGGTGGTCTTTCCGCAGCCCGACTCTCCCACCAAGCCGAGTGTCCTGCCTTCATGGATATTGAAGCTGATGCCGTCCACCGCCTGTACATGTCCGATGGTGCGCATCAGGATCAGCCCCTGCGTTACCGGAAAGTGCTTCTGGAGGTTCTCGACCGTGATCAGGGGTTCGCCAGTGAGAGTTGCGTTCCGCTCGGCTACTGCCATGAAGAGTCCTTCCTCCAGCAGTCGGCGGTATGGCCGGGGCCAATCGGGTAGGTCGGCGGATACTCCTCCAGGCACTTGTCCCGGGCCTCGGTGCAGCGCGGCGCAAAGCGGCATCCCGGCGGCAGGTCACGCAGCAGGGGCGGCTGCCCTTCTATGGAGTACAGCCACTCGACCCGTTCCTCAAGTTTTGGCACCGACGCAATCAGCGCCTCCGTATACGGATGGGACGGGTTGTTGAATATGTTCCGCACCGGGCCCTGTTCCACGATCCGCCCTGCGTACATCACCGCGACCCGGTCACACATTCGTGCCACAACTCCGAAATCGTGGGTGATGAAGATGATCGCCAGTCCCGTGCTCTCCTGTATCTCCTTGAGAAGCCTCAGGTACTGGAGCTGGATGGTCACATCCAACGCAGTTGTGGGCTCGTCGGCAATGATGACCGAAGGCTCACAGGAGATCGCGATGGCACCCACCACGCGCTGCTTCATGCCGCCGCTCATCTGGTGCGGGTAGTCATGAAGCCGCCGCTCAGGCGCGGCCACGTTGACGCTGCGCAGTGCGTCTATGGCACGGCGCACCATGCTCCTCGTGTTCTCTTTATGGGTTTGCCCCAGGGCCTCTCGCAACTGGTTGCCTATGGTATACAGGGGATTGAGCGAGGTCTGTGGGTCCTGCAGGATCATGGAGATACGCTTGCCGCGGACCTGCCGCATTTCCTCCTCGGTCTTCGTTACCAGGTCTTCCCCTTCCAGTAGTATCTGGCCGCTTACGATTTTCCCCGCTGGCCTGGGGACCAGCCGCAAAAGAGAGCGGGCCGTCATGCTCTTGCCGCAACCCGACTCGCCGACGATACCGAGGGTTTCGCCCTCGTGCAGGTCGAAGTCGATGCCGTCCACCGCCTTCACGATCCCCGCCCGCGTATAGAAGTAGGTGCGAAGGTCTCGCACCTGCAAAATCAAAGCACCGGGCGCCCTTGACCCTGCTTGCGGCCCAGCCGCTGCAACTTCGGGGATATCGGTTCTGCTCGTCATATGTTCCTCTGTTTGGGATCCAGCCGGTCGCGCAGCCAGTCGCCTAACAGGTTAAAGGAGAGCACCACCAGGACAATGGCCACTCCCGGGAAGAGCGACAACTGCCAGCCCTTTCCGGAAATCACCAGTTCCCGGCCCTCGGAAACCAGCAACCCCCAGGCGGGAGTCGGACGGGGAATGCCAGCGCCCAGGAAGCTCAGGATCGCTTCCAGCAGGATTACGAATCCCACCTGCAGCGTGGCCAGCACGATGATCGTGTTGAAGACGTTCGGAAGGATATGCCGGGCGATCACCCGGAAGTGGGACGCTCCGACCACTCTTGCCCGCGCCACGAAGTCCTGGTTCTTGATCGTCAGCACTTCACCGCGAACCTGGCGCGCATACCGGGACCACAAGATGAAGCAGATGACGAAAATGACCACGCCGAAACTGGGCCCTCGCGACGTTACCAGCGCGAGGGCCAGCAGTATTGCGGGTATTGCAAGGAAAACGTCCACCCCGCGCATGATCAGATTATCGATCCAGCCACCGAAATATCCGGCCATCAGCCCAAGCGACACGCCAATGATGCCACTGACGAATATGACGCTGAGCGATACCAGGAGCACGTATTTGGCCCCATGAATGATCCGGCTCAGGATGTCCCGGCCTTGCTTGTCCGTCCCCAGCACGTGGTCCCAGGTGCCGCCTTCTGCCCACACCGGCGGCTTCAGCCGGTTGGGAAGCGAGCCGTCGTCAACCGGGTGGTACGGCGCTATCCAGGGTGCGAAGATTGCCGGGATAACCAGAATGACCATCAGAATGGCAATCGGGACCAGCGGATACCTGCGCACCTCTCGCAAAATGCGCACCAGCCGTCCCGGTCGGGCCCCCGCCTGCACTGGGGTTGGTAGCGATACTTCCATCTGTCGTCTCTATTCGGTTAGATACGAGGAATCTCAGATAGTTTTCACCATTTCTCTCGGTGCATTGGCTTCCGCTCTACGCACGGCCATAGCGAATGCGGGGGTCGAGATAGGCGTAGAGAATGTCAACGCCCAGGTTCATCACAACATAGATTACCGCAAACAGGACCACGACTGCCTGGATTACCGGGTAATCCCTTCCTCTGATAGCCTCAATGGCCAGGTTCCCGGTTCCTGGAAGGCTAAACACCGTCTCGGTAACTATGGCTCCCGTCATCACCTGCGCCGCGAGAATGCCGAAAAGGGTCAGTGGAGGTATCGAGGCATTCCGAAGGCAGTGCTTCCAGATTACTCTCCATTCCTGGATTCCCTTCACTCGGGCAAGGGTGACGTATTCAGTCTCTAGGACTTCCAGCATGGCCGAACGGACCAGCCGCATGAGAGCTGCCACCTGGAACCATCCCAGCGTGATGGCCGGCAGAATGATCCAGGTGATGCCGTCATCCCCTCCGGTGGGGAAAAAGTCAACCTCCACGGCGAAGATCCAGATGAGCATTATCCCCAGCCAGAAGGGCGGAGTAGCCTGACCCAGCAGCGCAAAAACCTTGCCTCCCAGGTCGAAGGAAGTGTCCTTCTTGACTGCAGAAAGTACCCCGATGGGGACTGCTATCAGGACGCTGATTCCGATTGCCACCGCACCCAGCTTCAGGGTTAGAGGGAATCGCTCGATAACCAGCCCCATGGCCGTGCGATCAGCCCACTTGACCGAGTCGCCGAAGTCTCCCTTGAACGCATTAACGAGGAAGTCGAGATATTGCTCTGGGTATGACTTGTCCAGCCCCCACAACTCCATGAACGCCTCCTGCTGTTGGGGCGTTGCGTCCAGGGGGAGCATCGTGTCGATCGGGTTTCCGGAGGCTCGAGCAAGGATAAACACGATGATCGAGACAGCGAACAGCACTAAGATGGCGTAGAAACAACGGACGATGATGAATCGTTGCATACAGTCCACGGGGAGCCGAGGCTCCCCCTGCCGAAGAATGACTTAGAATAGTTTAACCATTATTCAGTGTCAACAAATCCCCGACAGCCTTACCCTTCGTCACGCTCGTTTTCGACGGAATGAGTAAGGGGATCTGCGACGCATTTCGTCAGCTCTCTGAGGAGTGTGGTTGCGTAGGACCCCTTATGTAATGTGAACTCAGCTATATACCCATCATCGCAGGCCCGGATGATGACGTCCTCTGGCAAGACTCGGCTGATTCGCCAGGCACCTCGGGTTAAACGTCGAAAGTCGCTTCGCCGGAGCCCGAACTGCCCAAGCGTTCTGCCTTCCATCGCCGCGGCCTCTTCCAGTCCTCCAGACACCTTCCGTCCATACAACGGGAGGAGAGCGCTTATCTCAAGCCTTCGTGCCCTGGCCGATTCAGCCTCCGGGTCTCCGACAATAAACATCCCCCCTGAGTCGTGCCGCCTTGCCCGGTCGCCGCTCAGGACCCGATCGTACACCCCAGCTTCAATCCGCCTCTTGAGATTCCAGTTGAACAGGTGGGCCTGAAGGGCGGAAATGAAGAATTCGTTGAGCCGGCGTCCGCCTGGCACCTTTTCCCCGCGAATGAGCCGCACCGCATCAATGGCGTTGCTGTTGAATCGTCCGAAGCGCTGCGGACCAAAATAGTTGGGCAGGCCGGCCAGACTCAGCCGCTCAGCTATGCGCTCGGCTCGCTCCTTCCAGCCGTCCTCCGGATCCCGGACCCGGACCTCGAACCGGTTGCCGCTCAAGAACCCTCGCCGCAGTCTACGGTCGTGGCGGGAAGTCTGCAGCACGCGAACCCCGTCCACCTCATCCAGCGCATCGAAACATCTGGCATGAGCCGCCGGGACACTGAGCCATTGACGAGTTATCGCGTGCTTGTCCTTGAGACCTGCAACGCCGATCTCGTCATACCGGACCCCATGATCCCTGAGCGCGGCCACGAGGTCATGAGTATTGAGGCCCCGCTTCTCGACGTAGGCATAGGCGAATTCCCCTTCCCCAGACGGCGGAAATCGCGACAATTCCGAAACCACAAAGTCGTCAAGGCATCTGCGTATTGTGCCGCCGGTCCCGGGAAGGGACTCAGTGATGGCAGGCAAGACCGCCCAGTCAAACCGGAACTCGTCCAGGTTACTGGACGAGTTGGGAACAGCCGGCTGGGAGGCCGGGAATTCACTGGTCATCGGATAACTGCGTAGAGAACTCCTCGGCGCCTAGCCCAACCCCCGGGCGCGGAAAATCTCGTTGGCGGCGTCGATGGCAGCCCGGGTGAAGGGAATGCCCCCGTAGAAGCAGGCGTGGACAAAGACCTCCACAATCTCTTCCGGCGTGAGACCGATATGCAGCGCGCCGTTGATGTGGCTGCGCAGGGGCCCCTCCCGCCCCAGCACGCTCAGGCAAGCCAGTGTACAGATGGAGCGATCGGCCAGTTCAAGACCGGGACGGTTCCACACCGATCCCCAGTAGTACTCCGTGCTGAGACGATTGAAATCGCGCTCAGCCTGGGTCACCGGCGCTGGACGGTCGCCGGACGGCGGCCCCATGAGCTCTTCCCTGCGGGCGGCCCCGCGCTGGTGAAGGTCATCGGGAGCCTCTTCGGGGTCGAATACCAGTTGCGGCTGGAAGTCTATGCCGAGGCCGTCAAAAACACCTTTCGCCACCCCCATGGCGTTGAAGGCCGTAGGGACGCCGCCGTACCACGAGGCATGGATCATTACCTCAATGACCTGCTGCGGCGTCAGTCCTAGGTTCAGGGCGTTGGACACGTGTCGATTCAACTGATTTTCCCGCTGCAGCACGGTCAAGGCTGAGAGCGTAACCATCTCGCGACGGTGGAGCGGGAGTCCGGGACGCTGCCAGATTGTTCCAAACAGCGCCTCCATTGCAATCCGGTGCAGGTCGGGAGCGACGTCCTGGGACGCGGGGACCGAACCGCTGCCGATGGGCCCGCCACCCACAAATTTTGACCTCGTTTCCAGCCCTTTCTGAAAACGTTCGTTGAGTGTCGTCATTTCATTCCCTCGGACTCCTGGCAATCCGCAAAGGGCTAGCTGAGGTGGGCCACCTTTGGCGCCACCTGCTCCATCAGCAACTGCTGCGACCGTTGCACCAGGGTGTGGTCGTCCGGGTCCTGGGTGATACCCAACAGACAGCCAAATCCGCCGGTTTCCTCGTAAGCTTGCTCGATTTTCTCAGAGACCTCCATGGGGTCACCAACGATCCAGATGTTCTCCATCATGTAGTCGACGGTAACATCCTCGTCGGCCATCCCGGGGTCACTCTTCAGCTGGTTGAGAATACCTCCGGCCTTTCGGTTCTTCCACTGGTGATCCTCAAAGGGCTTGCCGAGTACGATGCGAGCTTCCTCCCGGGCCGATTCGGGAGTCTCGCCGACATAGATGTCCCGCCCCAGGCGCAGTTCGCTGCGATCGGCCACGCGGCCCGCGCTGATGGCGCCCTGCTCGCAGGAATGCCACAGGTCGGGGACATAGCGGTTGGGCAGGTTGGTCATGGGGATCCAGCCCCGCTCGCCGGCCATGCGGATGGTCTCCGTGTTGGGCGACGACGCAGCAACTCCGATGGGCGGATGCGGCTGCTGGTAGGGCTTGAAGTAGAGGCGGCGGCCCAGTTCGGCCATCTCTTCTGGGGCGTGGACCTGGAAGTGCTTCCCCTCGTAGCCGAACTTGCCGCTATCGGCGTTTTCCCAAAGGCCCAAGACAATTTCCAGGGCCTCCCGGCCCCGCTCTCGAACGTCGTCCATGCTGTCGTATTCGACGCCGTAAAGCTGCAGATCGGTCGGAAGAGAGCGCAGGCCAATGCCCCAGTAGAAACGCCCTCGGGCCATGTGGTCCAGCATCGCGATGCGGTGGGCCGTATCCACCGGGTGGTGAAGGGGCATCATGGTCACGCCGGTGGCAAGGATAATGTTCTCCGTCAGGGCCAGCGCCTGGGCTATGATCAGCTCCGGCACCGGGGCGTTCTCCCAGGTCTCGGTGATATGCTCCCCTACCCACGCCTCGTGCACGCCCAGCTTGTCGGCCTGCACGATCAATTCGATATCCCGGTCGTACGACTCCGATGGCGTCCGCCGCGGCGGGTGTAGCGGCATCATGAACAGTCCGAATTCCATCTAGGCTCCTCCAGATTCTCCGCGTTGGGTTGATGTGTTTCTGTCGGCCGTCGTCAAACCAAGCCACTCAAAACCAGGCCATTTACGGCTTGGGCGTCGGCACGGGGATGCCGGGGATATTCACTTGCACCGACCAGAGCTTGTCCCAGCTGGTGAAGAACAGAGTTTTCCAGTCGCCGCCGCCAAAGCACATGTTGGTATGTATCGGCGAACCTGTCTCGATGGTGCCAAGGTGATTTCCCGAAGGATCGATTACCCAGATTCCGCCGGACCCTCCCACATACACGTTGCCCTCGGTGTCAACCTTCATCCCGTCGGGAATCCCGGGGCGATCCCCCAGGTTGTGGCTGAAAACGCGACTGCTGGCCAGTGCCAGCGTACCATTGGGCTGCATGTCAAAGGCGCGCAGATGGCCCCGTCTCGAGTCGATCAGATACAGCACGCTCTCATCAGGGGAGAACGCCAAGCCGTTTGGCCCAACGAAGTCGCGGACCAGCAGCGTAATCGTGCCCAGGTCGGGAGAGACGCGATAGATGCCTGGGAAATTCAGGTCGAACTGAGTCTGAGCGGGCATTCCCGCGTTGGGATCAGTGAAGTATATGGCGCCGTCAGACTTCACCACCATGTCGTTGGGCCGGTTCAGCGGCCGTCCCTGGAAGCTGTTGGCGACGACAGTGATGCTGCCGTCCGGCTCCACGCGGGACACCCTTCGGCCATCGTGCTCGCAGGCAATCAGCCGGCCCTGCGGGTCGCGAGTGAGGCCGTTTGCACGGTTGGTGGGCTCGGTGAACACCGACACTCCTTCACCTTCGGCCCACTTCATACGGCGGTTGTTGTGAATGTCGCTGAAGAGCAGATAGCCGCTTTCCTGCCACCAGACAGGGCCTTCGGCAGGACCCAACTCACCTCCAAAGCCGCTGGCCAGTTCGCTGATGGCCTGAGAGGTCGAGACTATCCGTTCCAGCGAAGGATCATGTGCGACGATTGGCATACCTGTCTCCGGCTGTTCTCTTTACTTTGGATCGGGTCGAGACAACCACCCGGTTGGAGAGCGCTCCGCCAACAGGGCATTAGTCAGAGAGGGGAATCGTAGCTGTCACACGGGTCCCGTCGCCCACGGCGCGGGTGGTGTGCCCCTTGCCGGTCAGGTCCTCGGCCAGCATGGCGTGACCCGGTCCGAACCTGTGCAGCGTTCCATCCTCAAGGCCGATTTCCACCTCCCCATCCAGGGTGATGACGAACTGACGCCGGGGAGCCGTGTGCCAGTCGCTGAAGTAGCCCGGCTCAAAGGTGCGAAAGACAATCCCTGTTGTCGACTGCAGGCTTGCCAGTTCAGGGTGCGATTCCGGGTCCATCTCTTCGATATGCGATTGTCCATCGTCGCCGGTGTATAGACGGGCGATGCTCATTTCCTTTCTCCTCGATAAGTGGCTCGAGCGTGTAGCTGCAAGTGTAGCTTTGCGGAAGGCGGGCGTCAAAAGCGGAATTTGAGCAGTTTCCTCATCCCGGCCAAGGCAAAACAGCAGTCATAGCCGCAGCAAGAGGGCGCTGGCCCAGGAAAAAAGGCAGGGCGGCTGCGCTTTAGCGAGAACCGCAGCCGCCCTGCCTTTGAGGGCCGTCGGGTTACTGAGAGGCCCGGAGAACTTCCTCGACGGTGCCGAAAATGCGCGCGTCCCCGCCGAACGCAGTGCCGGTCGTACCGTTGGTGAACTTGGCCAAGGCAAGGTCATAGACGGTGTCCGGGAAGTGTATGAACCCGGTCTCGCTGACCAGATTGCGGTTGGCCTTGTCCAGGTAGTATTCCACGAAGGCCTTGACGTGGGTCTGGTTCAGCGCTTCCGACGATACGTAGATGAACAGTGGGCGCGACAGAGGAGCGTACGTGCCGTTGTTGATGGTCTCGTCCGTGGGCAGCACGCACCCGTTGCCACCGTCGATCGCCACCAGCTTGAGCTGGTCCGCGTTCTCGGCGTAGTAGGCGTAACCGAAATAGCCCAGTGCGCCCCGGTCTCCGGCGATTCCGGTAACCAGGACGTTGTCGTCCTCGCTGGGCAGGAAGTCGCCACGCGATGCCTGGGACTCTCCATTGACGGTTTCCGTGAAGTAGTCAAAGGTTCCCGAGTCGACGCCCGGAGCGTACAGGCGGATGTCCTCTTCCGGCCAGCCGGGGCGGATCTGGCTCCACTTGGTAATGACCTCTTCGGCTTCGGGGGCCCAGATCGTGTGTAGTTCGTCGACCGTCATGCACTCCACAAAGTCGTTGGACGGGTTGACCATCACGCTCAGGCCGTCGATGGCCACCGGGAGCTCGATATAGTCCACGCCACCCTCCGCGCAGAGGTCGATCTCGGTCTGCTTGATGGGCCTGGATGCGTCGGTTATAACGGTCTCACCGCCACAGAATTTCTTGAAGCCGCCGCCGGTGCCGGACACTCCAACGGTGATCCTTACGTTCCCACCTGTGGCGTTGCCGAATTCCTCGGCCATGGCCTCCGTGATTGGGAACACAGTGCTGGAGCCATCGATGCTAATGTCCCCCTCCAGGCTTGAGAGGTCCACCATTGCCATGCCCCGGCCTTCCATCAGGCCCATGGAAATCTTGAGCACTTCCTCGACCGTACCGTGCAGCCGGGCGTCGCCGCCGAAAGCTGCTCCGGTCATTCCGCCAAGGAATTTGTCCAGGACCAGGTCGTAGATGTTGTCCGGGAACGGGATGTAACCAGTCTCGCTTACCAGGTCGCGGTTGTCCTTGTCCAGGAAGAACTCGATGAAGGCCCGGACATGTTCCTGGTTCAGCGCATCCGCGGCCACGTAGATGAACAGAGGGCGGGACAGGGGCGCGTAGGTACCGTTGTTGATGGTCTCGTCGGAGGGGAGCACGCACCCGCTACCGCCGTCGATGGCCACCAGCTTCAGGCGATCGGCATTTTCCGCGTAGTAGGCGTATCCGAAATATCCCAGGGCGCCCTGGTCGCCGGAAATGCCAGTTACCAGAACGTTGTCGTCCTCGCTCGGGAGAAAGTCGCCGCGAGATGCCTGGGACTCGCCGTTCACGGTTTCCGTGAAGTAGTCGAAGGTCCCGGAGTCCACGCCCGGGGCGTACAGCCGGATTTCTTCATCCGGCCAACCATCCCGCACCTGGCTCCACTTCATCACCACATCCTCGGCTTCCGGAGCCCAGGCAGTGTGCAATTCGTCTATGGTCATGCACTCGACGAAGTCGTTGGCGGGGTTTGCCATGACGCTGAGACCGTCGATGGCAACGGGCAGCTCTATATATTCGATGCCACCCTCAGCGCAGAGGTCAACCTCGCTTTGCTTGATGGGGCGCGACGCGTCGGATATGACGATCTCACCGGCACAGAACTTCTTGAATCCTCCGCCAGTACCCGAAACGCCCACCGTGATCTTCACATTGCCGTCGGTGGCGTTTCCAAACTCCTCGGCCATGGCCTCGGTGATAGGGAATACGGTGCTCGAACCGTCGATGGAAATGTCTCCTTCCAGCGTGCTTACCTTCTCAGGGGCAGTGGTCGCTGCAGGCTGGGACGGCTGCTGAACCTCAGAGCCCGAGGGAGCCGATGTAAGGTCGTTCCCGCCACAGGCCCCGACGGCCAATGCCAGCATTCCGGCCAGCAACGGAACGGCAAGAGCCGCAAGGTTTACGGGAACCTGAATCGGGTTGGGGCGCATTTACCCTCCTTCCTCTATGGCCTCTATGGAAACTGTTGTGGCGTTGCCGGATATGATCCGGCGAGTCGATTGACTTCCCTCTACGGGAGGGACGAACGTAGCCCGCGGCAGCGATGAGCAGGATATCGCCGCCCTGGGACTTCCCCGTCAATTGCGGGACCTCGCTGGGTGTAATCCCCTGATTGAACGCGCCGGTATTCCTTTCTCCGCTTCCGGACATTTCCGGCACACGGGTACCGGGACATGGATGTTGCCCGGGGCCCTTCCTGGGCCTCACGGTCGGCCATTGGCAAAAAAGTAGCCCCGAATAAATCGGGGCTTGAAAGGAAAACTTGAAAAGGTTGGGAGATTGGAGAAGAAATATCGGTGCTGGAAAAAGTCCCTCTAATGGGTAGAGGCCTCTTTCTTTTGAACAGAACTTTCATGACGGCAGATGTTCTTAATACAGGTGGCAACTCACCAGGTGACCGCCACCTACATCCTTCTGCACCGGCTCATCCACGGAGCAACGGTCCATTGCAAACGGGCATCTCGGATGGAACCTGCAGCCCGCCGGCGGGTTGATGGGCGACGGCACCTCACCCTGCAGCACTATCTCCTCGCGCTCGTCATCCGGGTGCGAGGGCAGCGCCGCCGAGAAAAGCGCCTTTGTATATGGGTGCAGCGGGTTCTGGTACAGGTCCTCGGTTGGGCTGTATTCGACAATCTGGCCGAGGTACATCACCGCTGTGGTCTGGGCCATGTACCGCACGGTGGCCAGGTTGTGGGCCACCAGCAGGTAGGCCACGCCGGTCTCCCGCTGCAGGTCGACCAAGAGGTTCATCACCTGGGCCCGGATGGACACATCAAGGGCCGACACCGGCTCGTCGAGGATAATGAGCTTGGGGTAGGAGGCCAGGGCGCTGGCCACAGCCACACGCTGGCGTTGCCCGCCGCTGAACTCGTGGGGGTAAAGGTCTGCCTGGGCCTTTCGCAAGCCCACCTGGTTCATGACTTCTTCCACCCTGTCGTCCCGTTCCTTGTTAGTGACATCCCGATTGACCACCAGAGCCTCGGAAACTATGTCACGGACACGCATTCGGGGGCTAAGGGAGGACCAGGGATCCTGGAAGACGGCCTGCACCTGAGTGCGGAAATCCTTGAGTTCGGAGCCGCGAAAGTCCTTGATGTCCTTGCCATCAAGGAAAATGCTGCCATCAGTGGGTTCTTCCAGCCGCAAAACCAGCTTGGAAGTGGTGGTCTTCCCGCATCCCGATTCGCCCACCAAACCAAGGGTCTCCCCCTCATTGATGGAAAAATTGATCCCGTCGACCGCCTGCACGTAGCCGACGGTCTTCATGACAATCAACCCCTTGGTTACGGGGAAGTATTTGGTGAGATTTTCCGCCCGCAGCAATTCCGTGGGCATGGACCTTCTCCCTTGACCTCACCACTGGTGAACCTGATCGCCTTCGCCCTGCTCCTCGCCCGAAAGAACCGGAGCACCGGGGAGGGACGCAAGCTTCGACAACAAGTAAACACGGGCTTATTATGCCTGTCAAGAGTAGGTTCAGGCTATATGGATTGCCAATTCAAGGTGTCATACACCTTGTAGGAGCGGGGTAGGAGCAGGGTAGGAGCGGGTTTGGAGCGGGTTTGGAACCAACCCATTCGCCGCACAACTATCGCAACTACCAACGTTCCATATCCTGACCACCTCGATTGCAGGACTGCCCGCAGGCACATCGCGTTCCAATTCAGGTGGTCTTGCCGCCAGAGAAACCGTCAGTCCCGCGAAAGCGGGAATCCAAAGTCCTGGATTTCCAGGTCGTAAATACAACTCGACCACCTGATTCGGAACGCTCCCCCCGCTGGCAGGGTCTTCTGATTGTTAAAGTGGCCGTGCGATGCATTGAATAATCGGGCCTTAGTTCGGGAGTTTGGGGGACGGTTTTGCGGGAGGCGGCGGTTGGCGAGTGGGGTCCGAGGTTGCTGGAAGCCCTGATCGGGTTGGAGGACCCGAAGAAGCCCCGGGGAGTCCGGCATCCATTGCCGACGATTCTGGCTTTGGCGGTTTGCGCCATAACCCCGGTCAAGCCAGCGGGCTTAAGGCTGGGTGGCGCCCACAGTTTGTACACCATCGCCCAATAGGGCCTGGAACACCCCCCAGTTCGCCCAATCCCTTGGGTTCAGCAGGTCGCAGACCCCGTGCATGGCCACGCTGCATCACCTTTTCCGCCGTTTGGACGCTGCTGCCTTTGAGGCTGCCCTTGGCCGCTGGGCCCAGGAGTCTATGGGAGAGGGTGCGGCTACCATTGTCATAGACGGCAATGCCGCACGGGGCATACGCAACCTGTTCCTCACCTGCGAGCCTCGACGTGGATGGCGCCACGTGGCGATGACAGAGCGACGCACCATGCAGGACTTCGCTCACCGGATGCGGTGGCTGGTGCATGAGGCCTACGCCAGAGGTCTAGGTGGTTCGAGTGGTTTTGGACAATCTGAACACCCATCGTGTGGCCTCGTTTCACGAGACCTTCCCGGCACCGGAGGCCCGGCGCATTGCCAAGCGGCTGGAGTTCCACCACACTCCCAATCATGGCAACTGGCTGAATCCTGTCCTGAGCCTGCCGAAGGGATGGCGGAGATCGAGTTCAGCGTGCTGGCCCGGGCCTGCCTGCGGGGACGCAAAGGAGATGAGGACAGCCTGGAAAGAGCGGTCAGCGCCTGCGTGTCGGAGCGGAACGCGATAGGGGCCAGCATCGACTGGCGCTTCACTGCTCAAGACGCCAGACGCAAACTCCATCGCCTCTATACCTGCCAATCCTGATTTGGTTCAGTACTAGAAATGTGGCCGGAAAGTTCTCGTTGGGTAGAGGCATTTGGGCAGTAAAGCCGACGTGAGCAGAATCACGGGCCACAGCAGTCCGAGGCGGACTGCGGAGAAACTGGCGGTAGCATTGGCGACAACAGAGGGGAGAATATCCTGGACGATGCTGTGGCCTGTTGGGCAGCCACCGGCCCGGCCCGACCGTCCGAGTTTGGCGGCGACCAAGGTCAGGTTGGCCACCGTGGCCGCCAGGTACAGCTGGAATGTCGTCTTGGCGCGCCCGAAGTAGCGCGCCTGGCGGATTCCCAGTTGGACCAGCCGCGCCAGACGGTGCTCCACTACCACCCGGCGCTGGCGGTACTCGCCAAAGGCCTCGCTCTGCTGCAGGGCCCGGGCCTGCTGCAATAAAGCCTCCTGCGGGTGCAGTTGCACCGTCCGTCCTGTGCCCGGTGCCGCGGCCACGCACTGGGTCCGCAGCGGGCACACCCCGCAGACCGCTCCATCGAACTGGAAGGCCTTCAGCCGGTGAGTCCGGCCTGTTGCTGTGGTGCGAGTACCCAAGGGCCGGATTCTCCCGGTAAGGTTCCCCGCCGGACAGGTGCAGGTGCCCGCCGGACAGGTCGATATGGAAGTCCTCTTTCGGAAAGTGAGACCGGTTGGGGCGGCCCGGCACCCTGGCAATCAGGGTGCGGCCTGCATCGGCGAAGGCCTGCCTGGTATAGCCGTCTCCGTAGGCGGCATCGCCCATGGCTTCCTCCACCGGCACACCGGTGTTGGACTCGCTCGCCTCCACCAGTTCCAGCGACCCCGAGTTGTCCGGAGCGTTGCCCGGCAGTACCTCAACGGCGGTGATCAGCTGGGAATCGGTATCCACGACGATGGCCGCCTTGTGTCCGTCGAAGCGTCTGCTGCTGCTCTTGTGCCCATGGCGCATCTCCGGGTCATGCACCGACATCATCCGGTCCCGGCTCACCCCGTCCTTGAGGCTCACTCCGCCTTCCGTTCGCTCCACGTCCTGGAGCAGCAACTGCCCCAGCAACTCCGCCGCCGCCACTATCTGCTGACGCTCGGCGCTATCCTCGGGCAACTCCCCCTGCGCCTGCCGCGACAATTCCAGCAGCCGGTCAGCGTCTCTCACAATCCCGGCCAGCAGGGCCGTGCGCGCCCGCTTGTCCGACCAGTCGATGGCCGCCTCGCCCTTGATGCTGGAGGCAAGGTACCGCCCGTATCCCTGGGCCTTGGCCCATTTCCCGACGCTGATTCCCTCAACCTGCGCCAACGCCCGCAGCAGCTTGACGGTCCCGTCGGCCAACAGGTTGTAGGTGTCCCTAACCGCGCCCCGGCCCAGGATGTTGGTCGTGTCCAGCGCCACCTTCATGCTGCGCCTCTTCAGGTAGCCCGATTCCCCGGCCAGCCGCAGGCTGGACTCGAACACCTCCCGCACCTTGTCGTGCAGGATCAGCTGGGCTCGGAACACCTGCAATGTGCTCTTGGCGAAGGGCCTGTCCTCCACCTCAATGCCCAGAGCAACTTTCCAGCGTATGTCGAAGTCGGCCCGGGCCTTGGCCTCGGCGTCGCTCACCTTGTCGTGGGACTGGAGCAGGAGGGCCGTCGCCAGCAGGCTGGGCGGCACGCTGTCCCGGCCATTATCGGCGCAGTAGAACTCGGCGAAATCAGAGTCCCGGAACAACCTGCCCCGCAGGGAAGCCAGCAGACCGTAGAAGGTGTCTTTCCCCACGTGGTCCAGATACAGCCGGTCCGCTTCCCAGAGACCCCTCTGGTCTGAACGCTCTCCCAGCATTCTCAGCCCCCGCTACGCTTGATGACCCCGAGTATAGCCGCTGGCCGGCCGACGCCACTTTCCGGCCAGATTTCTAGCAGGGTCATGTGGAAGGGACGGCCGGGGTGCGGCTCTCCGTACGGGTGCTAGGCGTGGAGGCGTTCGTAAGCTGAAAGCCGCTTTATGCCGTGCTCCTCGTCGTATTCAGGGGCCGCGACCAGCTGGCCGGTCATGGTTTCAGGGGTCTGCAGGGCCATGTATACGACTACCTCGGCAATGTCGTCGGGCAACCTCATGCGCTTGTGCACTTCGTCGTCGTAGTCGTCGTTGGGCCTGGTCAGGTTCCAGCCAGGGTCAAGGATGTTGACGGCGATGCCAAAGTCCTTCACTTCGTCCGCCAGCGACTCGCTCAGCCGCTCTACCGCCGCTTTGGCAGCTCCGTAGGACGCCTGCCCAGCCCGGCCCCGGCGGGCCACGTTCTTCGAAGTCAGGTTGACGATGACGCCGCAGCGGCGTTCCATCATGTTGGGCAGGACCGCCTTGCAGGTCATCAGGGTGGTGGTAAGGTTCGACTCCAGAACCCGCCGCCATTCCTCCTCTGTGATATCCAGGACGGTGACCGCGTGGGTCAGGCCATCGGTGAAGAGACGGTATCCCCCGGCGTTGTTGACCAGGATATCTACCTTCCCCAGCTCGCCAATGGTCTCCCGGGCAGCCCGGTTGGCACCCTCGCTGGTGGTCAGATCAGCGGTGACGGTGTGGGCGCGGCGGCCCAAAGCGCGAATTTCCGAACCCACGGAGTCCAGCTCCGAAGGAGTACGAGCCACGATGGCGACATCGGCTCCCTCGCGAGCGTAGGCCAAGGCCATGGAGCGGCCCAGTCCGCGGGCCCCTCCGGTTACCAGGGCGACTTTGCCTTCCAGTTGCATATTCGCTTCCCCTCTCCACGATGGCAGGGACGGCACTCCCGGCTGTGCACCGCCGGCCCAAGACCTGGCGTCGATCAAGCCGCAGGATGACGAAAATTATATCAGCGACGCTCATCCCAATCCTTTCCGATTAAGGGGGGGACGACTTAAGAGACGGCTGCCACCTTATCAAAGTTTCTCATCGTGGGTATCCTATATGTCCGTGGTTAGATTTGACCCTTAGGAGAGGCCAGCCAAAGATGGAATACCGCAAACTTGGCAACCTGGACGTTTCAGTTATTGGCCTGGGAACCCTGCGAACTTTCGATGTTGCCGACAACGATGAGATTGCCGTCCGAAGACAAATCGTGGATAACTGCCTGGACAGCAGCGTAAACCTGATCGACACCGCCTCCTGGTACGGCAACGCTGAGCAGGTCCTGGGAGAGATCACCGAAGGCCTTCGGGATCAGTTCTACATTGCCACCAAAGTACGCATCGAGGGCAAGGATGCCGGCGAGGCCCAGATTGCCCGCTCCTTCGAACTGTTGAAGACCGACTACATCGACCTCTTCCAGGTCCACAACATGATCGACTGGGAGACTCATCTCCCCACCCTGCAGAAGCTCAAGGACGAGGGCAGAATCGGCATGGTGGGCGTGTCCGCCATGGTTCCCGACGCCTATCCCACCATCTTGGACCTGATGCGCCAGGGTCGAGTGGACGCCGTCCAGATTCCCTACAATGTGCTGAACCGGGCCGTTGAGTACGAACTGCTGCCGCTGGCCGAGGAACTGGACACAGGCATCCTCGTCATGGAGCCGTTGCAGAAGGGCCGCTATGTCCTCGAGTTGAAGCAGCAGCCCGACCTCACGCCATTGCGAGACTACGGTATCGACACCTGGGCGCAGGCACTGCTGGCATGGGTCATTTCCGACCGCCGGGTGAGTTCGGCCATTCCCACCACCTCCCGCCCGGAGCGGATCAAGGAAAACGCCCAGGCTGCCGGGGCCGCCGGACTGCCGCAGCAGGTGCGGGACTACATCCGTTCCGAGGCCGAGCGGTGCTTGTAGGGGAATATTTCCAGAAAACCTAAACCAAGACTACCGAACACGGAATTGACCGCAAGGAAGCACAGCGGGTCGCTTGTTCGAGTCGTGCTTGGGGCAGCACAACGGCCGAAGAGTCACCGGTTTTAGCTACGCATCTGCCATTCAGGCGATACCGACGAGTCACACCCTCGGGTGGGGTTTTGGGCCGCAAGCCGCGTCCGGTACGCTGCCTGCATCAGAGACCATACCTGCGATGGCCCTACGGTTCGCCGTCAGGGTCCGGTGGTGGCGTTGGTTCACTTCGCCTCATCGGGAAAATGGACCAGGGCCACCGCCTCTGCCTCCTGGCGAACACTACCAGGGCCGTACAGGCGACTACGACCCAGGCCCCGATCACTATGAAGATAATCACCCGGAACGGTCCTGGGATTCCGCCATCGTCCTGACCGGATGATGTTTCCGTGTCCTCTGGCTGGGCCACAGGCAATACGGCGGGCTCCGGAGTGGGAGTAGCCGTAGGAACAGGTGTGGGGCTCGGAGTTGGCGAAGGCACAGGGGTCGCTGTCGGCTCAGACGTCGGTGTCGGTTCCGGTGTGGCTGTCGCAGTTGGCATGGGCACCGCAGTGGCGGTTGGTTCCGGCGTAGGAGTTGGCTCCGGCGTGGGGGTGGCCGTAGGTTCAAGTGTGGGTGTCGGCTCCGGGGTGGGAGTCGCTCTTCAGGAATGGAAGTGGGCCTGGGCGTGGACGTGGGCGCAGGAGTGGCAGTGGGGGTAGAAGTGGGCTCAGGTATAGGTGTTGGCGGATTCCCGACCCTCACTGTGACGCTGCCGCCTATCATCTTCTCGTTCTTGAAGGAATCCAGCAGTACGCCGGAGAATTCGTACAACCCCTCCTTGTCAGGGGCTACTGCGGTATAGCTGAACTGCTCGTCCCCCAGCAAAGTGAACTTGACCTTGTTGTCCGTGGCCTGGACCGCAGTGGCGGAAAGGCTCGCACCGAGCAGGCTGAACCCCTCCGGAAGGGTTTCCACCACCTGCGCGAATGGGCCATAGTCGCGGACAGTTATGCTCACCGTTATTTCGCCGCCGGGAGCCTGCCATTCCTGGGAGAGCGAGCGCTCTGCGCTGTGCCCGGAAGCCGACAACCCACCAATCGCCGCCGGGCCCGCCACCAGGAGGGCCGAGCTGACGAGCGCAATCGCCATGAGAATCGCTTTGCTCAAGGCAGATTACCCACTCTCTCCCAGGAGTTCAGGTGCAGTGGCAGGAGAATCGAAGTACAGGGCAATTACCTCCAGCGCTTGATCTCGGGTAATGTCGCCACTGAAGAAGTCGTTGACCGCCGCGATGGCCTCGTCCCTGGATATCAACCCGTTCTCGTCCGCGTCATACCTGTTGGCGATCTCAGGGAGCTCCACGGTGGTCACCGTGATGGTAACCGTGATCGCATCGTCTATTTCAGCGAGTCTGCCACCCCCAGCGTTCTTGTTGTCGGTCACCGAGACAGTAACCGAGTAGCTGGACTTGGTTTCGGCGTCCAAGGTGGCCTTGGTCTTCAGTTGCCCAGTGGCTGCATCGATATCAAAGGACTCCCCATCGGTCCCTGCGAGGGTGTAGGTCAGCGAATCTCCATCCGGGTCACTGGCCGCCACTGGCCTACCGATACTGGTGCCGGACTCGACGCCCTGGACCACGGAACGGTTTGTCGTATCCCCGTCGGAGAATTCGGCGGGCCGGTTGGGCGGCGTATCATCGGTTGCGGACCGACGAACCAGGGGCCGGTTCGGCGGCGTGTCGACGGTTGTGGATCGACGAACCGTGCGCCGTGGTGGAGGCGGCGGCAGTACCGTGATGATGATCGAGATGGTGTCGTCGATGGATGCAGAAGGCCGGTAGGTCACATCAAATCCATCGTGGACCGACACTGACAGGGTGTAGGTGTCCTGCTCCCGGTAGTCGAGGGCCTCCCTGGTGCGAATCTGGCCAGTTGCCGCGTCGATGTCGAACTTTTCGGCCTCTCTGCCCCGTAGCATGTAGGTCAGGACGTCGCCCTCCGCATCCCTGGCCGACACACGAGAGCCGATGCTGCGGCCCGCCGTGGGTCCCGAAGTGATGGTCCGGGTATCGAAATGGGCATCCGGCAACTCCTCCGCCGTGGGCACGGTGAATTCGGGCTGGGTATTCACCCCTGGACTTGTGTCGCGGATGCGCGTCCTGAGCGCGGCCGTTGCGGTCTCGGGCACTGGATCGCCTTGACTGTCTGAGTCGTCAAAGGAGTCGTCGTAGGTGGCGGTGACCCGCAAGGACCGGTTCACGTCCTCAATTGTTGCCTTGTAGCTGTCGGACGTTTCATCAGTGATGTCCTCGCTGGACGACCGGGCCCACTGCCAGGTGAGGTTGGTTATGGGTGTATCGCCGTCTTCCAGGACGGCGGTGAACCGGGTCTGCAGAGCCGGCAATGCCTCGTCAGTGTCTGGAGTTTCCGTGTCGTCCGGTACAGCGTCAACCACCCAGCCCCGGGGCGGGAAGATGCTAACCGTACCCTGTTCCTCCACGTCCGTAACTGTGACCGTCACATTAAGCGACGCCGACAGCGGCGACGTCTCGTCATCGTCGGTGGCGGTCACGGTCACGCTGTACTCAGATGGGTCCCGTGCCTCGAAACTGGGGGGCTCGTTGAAGTACAGCTGGCCACGGTCGGTGATGACGAAGCTGTCGCCGTCGGTACCGCTTACCGACCAGGTGATGCTGTCGCCCTCCGGGTCCCTGGCGGAGTAGGTGGACACGGCGGATGTGCCGGTTTCCCGGAACTCGCGCTCGGCCTCGCCGGTGATGACGGGCGGCTCGTTGATGTCGATCAAGCTGACGGTGACGCTGATGGAGTCGTCGATCCGTAGGTTGTTAGGGTCGTCAGCCTCCCCGGCATCGTTCTTGCCGTCAGAGACCCGCACGGTGAACCGGTAGGTCCGCTTGCGCTCGTAGTCCAGCGTTTCGTCCTGCTCCAGCTGCAGACTCAGTTGCCCGCTCGTTCCGATAGTGAAGTAGGCCGAGTCGGAGCCGCTCAGGGAGTAGGTGAGGGTGTCGCCATTGAAGTCGGTGGCCTCCACGGGGCCCACGATGGTGGTGCCGTCGCCGGCGTCCTCGTGCACCTCCCGTTGTCCGTCCTCCGCGTCGGGAACCACAGGTGCCGGGTTGGTGGGAGGTGGACCGGCGACGCGGGAGGTCACGATCTCGGCGGTCTTGTTCGAGCCTTCGCCGTCGGTGTAGGTGGCCGTAGCCCGCAGGTAGTTGCCCTGGTCCTCCACGGCTGTGGGGTTATAGACAGCGTTGGCGGCGTTGGTTATGTCCGTCCAGTCGGAGCGGTTGGAGGAGCGCGCCCACTGCCAGGTGATGCCGCTGGCGTTGTCCGGGTCGGTGAGGTCGGCGGTAACTGGAACGGTGGCCTGCACTCGGTTCGTGGGAGTTGAGAGGGTCACCGTGCCTTCCTCGTCCACGTTTTCCACCGTTATTATCACAAGCTGAGTGTCGTCGATGTAGCTGGAAGAGCGCCCGGCTGCGTCCCGCCGGTCGTGGATGTCGACGTTAAAAAAGTACTGGGTCTGTCCATTCTCAAAGTCCAGAGGCTCCCTGACGCGCAGCTGGCCGGTACTTGAGACGATGGTGAAGGACTCGGCGTCAAAGCCGGTCAGCGTGTAGGTCAGGCTGTTGTTCTCCGGATCCTCGGCCGCCACGGGCTCGCCGATGTTGGTCCCTGCCCTGCTGTTCTCCGGCACGGTGCGCTGGCCGGTCTCGGTAGTTGGGAACTGGGGGCGCGTGTTGGCGGTGCCAACCTGGCCGGCGATGGCCTCGGCGGACTTGCCGCTGCCCTTTCCGTCGGTGTAGCTGACCGTGGCCCGCAGGTAGTAGCCCTCGCCGTCATTGTCCCCTCCAGAGACCACGTCGGCGGTCGCGGACGGCGTGTAGGTGCTGGACGTCGCTCCAGAAATTGGGGTCCAAACGGGTTCCTCCGCCTCTGCGTCTTCCGACCGCTGCCACTGCCACGACCGGCCGCCGATGCTGCCATCGGGGTCGGTCAGAGTGGCCTCAATCTGCACGCCGGGCTCAGGCACCTCCTCCGGCGAGAAGGTGATCTCCCCTGGCTCCTCCACGTCCGTTACTTCGATGGTCGCGTCATAGGTAACGTCAACCGTGTCGTCGTAAATCACCCTGCCATTGCTGAACGCCTTGCCGTCGCTCAGGGTGAGGGTCAAACAGAGGGATTTGCTCGGACATGTGGATGACCTTGAGGTCACGGTCTCGTAATCCAGCGCCTCGATTGCCCGTAACTGGGCTGCGTATCCCGTGTAATCAACGTTCTGGATGGTTCGTGTGACCGTAGAATCGGACGGAATGATCTCAAACAGGTCCGAATCCTGCCCATCCTGGATGCCAAAGACGAGGACCTCGCCGTCGCGGTCGGTGGCCATGATCTCCACATCGGTGTCCCTGCCAGCCTCCCCTTCCGGGATCTTCTGGCTTGCGCTCTCACGGAACCTGGGAGGCGCAACGGCGCGCTTGTCCATCACCGAGTTAGTGTCGTCGCTCGCTATCGTATTGCTCGGGTTCGTGTTTTCCACGTCATAGCGGTCTTTGTACGTCACCGTAGCGCGTATTTCTTTGCCGGTGTAGTCCTCATCGACGGTGTAGGTCTTCACCAGCGAAAGCGGATCGTCGTCGTCAATGGATTCCCAATCCTGCTCTGTATCACCAGGGTTACGAGCCTCGATAGTCCAGTCGATGTCTCCAGCGGTGAGCACTATGCCGCCGTCGGGGTCCGACAGGGTGAAAGTCAGTTCGTCGTCCACTAGGGGTGGATCGTTCGGCAGTTCAGCCGCAACCCTGCCCTCCTCCTCATCATCAGTGACGGTGATGGTAACGTCGTATTCCGCGGCGTAACTGTCGTCGTCAGTAGCGATCACGGTGATTTCGTAGGTGTTGTCTGTATCCGCGTCTAGGGGGTCTTCATAGCTGGGCAGGGGGCCAACGTTAAGGCCCGAGTTCTGCACGAACGTCAGGACGCCGGTCGAGGGGTCGATATTGAAGTCTCCGGCATCATCGCCCGTCATCAGCGACCATTCGAAGGTATCCCCGTCGTAGTCAACGGCGGCGAACTCGTGGACCATGTCCGGTGTCAGCGTGTAGTAGAAATCCACCTCCGGGTAGTTAGGCACGGTATCCTCTCGGATGTCCGGCCGCTCGTTGACGTCGGTGACTGTTACGGTTATATCGTACTCTTCTGCCTTTCCTTGGTTGTCGGTAGCAATCACGGTGATGCTGTAGGTGTTGTCGGTGTCGTCATCGCAAGCCACCTCGAAATCCGGCTGCTGGAAGTCGTCATGACAGTCATCGGTGTTGGGCCTGTCGGAAGGCTGCTTAAACGTCAGGACACCATTGTTTGTATCGATCTCAAAGTCGCCCGCGTCCGTACCGCTGTGGGACCAGGTGAAAGCGTCTCCGACGTCGTAGTCGGTAGCAGTGAAGGGGTGGACATCAGGAAGTGGGTCTACTGTTGAGTCATACTCAACCTCCATGTGTGGGTGCGAGCCGTTCATATCTAGTTCTGAAGCCAGGAATTCAGTGATATCCGGCCGTTCGTTGACGTTGGTGACGGTGACTGTGACGGTGACTGTCCCAACGCTATTGGTTGCCATTTCACCGTCGTCCGCCTCCACGACGACCACGTATTCGTTGTCGGTGTCTGCGTCCTGCTCGTCCTCGAAGTCGGGCTCAATGCTGAAGGACAATTCTCCGGACATACTGTCGATGGAAAAGTGCGCAGCGTCGGCACCATTCTTTTTCCATGTGATCGTCTGGTAATCTGCATCGCCCACGCTGTTGTCGGTGTTGTCGTCGTCGGTGGCGGTGTATGTGCCGATGATCAGCTCCATGGCCGTGGCGTCGACGTCGTACTCTATCTCTGGGAAACTAGGCCCAGCGGTGCCGCTGACCACTGGCGTCTCATTGACGTCATCTACGGTGACGGTGATCGACTCCTCGGCTGAGAGGTTGCCGTCGTCCGCTACCTTTATCGTTATTTCGTACTGATTGTCACCGGCACTGCCGTCGTTGTCGTCATCGTCAGTGGGCACCTCGTAGTTGGGCGATGCATCGAACTTTAGCTCCGCATTGTTGCTCATTGAGTTCTTCACAAGGGTGAAGTCGTTGACATCTTCGCCTAACAGCGTCCAAACCAGATTGCCGGGATTGTCGTCGGCATCCACGTCCGAGGCAGTGTAGCTTGCGATGACCTCGGTGTTCGGCGTGTTTTCATCCTTGCTGAAATCACTGGGCGTCGTTCCGAATGTGGGCTCCTCGTTGACGTTGGTAACGGTAACGTCCAGATCCTGAGTGTCGCTCAGGCCCCCGGAGTCTGTGACCTTCACCGTCCCTTCGTATTCGTTGTCGGTGGAGCCAACTTGGTTAGGCATCTCGAAATTGGGTGCCGTCTTGAACGACAACTCCCCGGAAGAATTGATCTCGAATTTCCCTCCGTCGTCGGCGGTCTCCACCAACCAGGTCTTTGTATCCGACGCGTCCACATCGGACGCCTCAAAAGTGAGGACTGCAGTGGTGTTTTCGGCAACGTTCTTTGTCATCTCGGAGGTCGTTATCGTCGGGGCCTCGTTGACGTTGGTTACGGTAACGTCCAGATCCTGAGTGTCGCTCAGGCCCCCGGAGTCTGTGACCTTCACCGTCACTTCGTATTCGTTGTCGGTGGAGCCAACTTGGTTAGGCATCTCGAAATTGGGTGCCGTCTTGAACGACAACTCCCCGGAAGAATTGATCTCGAATTTCCCTCCGTCGTCGGCGGTCTCCACCAACCAGGTTTTTGTATCCGACGCGTCCACATCGGACGCCTCAAAAGTGAGGACTGCAGTGGTGTTTTCGGCAACGTTCTTTGTCATCTCGGAGGTCGTTATCGTCGGGGCCTCGTTGACGTTGGTGACGGTGATGGTGACGTCCAACGTGCCGCTCATTGCGGTTGGAGTCTCATCGTCAGTTACCTTGACCGTGACTTTGTACTCGTTGTTTGTGTCTTTGTCGGCCGGGTTCTGGAAGTCGGGCACCGCACTGAATTTGAGCTCGTAGCCAGTCATGCCGGAGTTTTCAGTTAGGGTAAAGTCGTCCTCGTCGTCGCCTTCCTTCGACCAAGTGAGCACGTCGCCGGTGTCAGCATCTGATGCCGTATAGGTCTTGATCATCATCGCGATGGGCGTGTTCTCAGCGACACTCGCGGTGGCGTCGCCCGAAATTACGGGCGCATTCTGGGCGTGGCCCCCCCCCGGCGACAGCAACAGCACCGCCATCAGGGCGAGAGTTGCCATGCTAAGGAGGACGCGGCGGCTTCCTGTGAGGCGCGAAAAATGCATACTGTTCTGGGGGTGTCCATGTCGCCTTTTAGTTATGTGTTCGACACTACATTTGGGGCCTCTTGAAAGCAATACGTCCTGAAACATACTTGAGAGAGTTCATTTTTGGTTCCTCGAGAGCGACTTAGCCGATGTTTCTCTACGAAACCGGCTTTCTGTTTCCGCGGATTGTGGAATCTACTACGTCGATCCTTGCTCAATCGCCATGGGCATGAATTTCACCCCCCAAGAGTGCAATACGCATTTGCGTACAAAAGACCTTGAGTCCGTGAACATCAGGGGCTTCAAGAAGACAATGAACGCACATTTAATAGTCGACTCGTGCAGTAGAGGCTCCTGGCTACGCCGTGCCCAACCAGTCAATTTTCGAGTGCGGTCCTGGGGTGCTTCGGTGCGGCAGTGCTCTCACCGCCGGGCTGTTCAAGTGCTCTGCGGTGTCCATGGACCGCTCCGGGAGTTGCGAATCAGACACAGCGAGACCGGGCGACAACACGAGAGATGGTCAGCGCGCGGACACCCACTAAGCGAAGAGAAGACCGTCGCTCTGACGTCATCTTGGGAGAACGCACTGCTGGCCCAGCCGAGTCGGGAGTCCTGCGGCGGGAGAGGGCCTGAGTCAATCGCAAAAGGCCGCCGGTGGTTAACCACCGGCGGCATCGTTCTGCCCCGAAAACTTTAACCGCTCTAGCGGCTTACCCGGTATGCTTCTTGACGAATTCGCCGCAGTTCTCGAGAGCCTGTCTGGCTTCGGGAAGGAACGACGCGAAGGCCTGCCAGACGTGGGGCATGTCGTCCCACACCTCCAGCGTGACTTCCACGCCCGCGTCTCTGGCCTTGTCGGCAAGCCGTATCGAGTCGTCCAGCAGCACCTCGGCGGTGCCCACTTGCAGCAGCAGCGGCGGCAGACCGCTGAGGTCGGCGTAATACGGCGATGCCAGGGGAGTGGTGCGTGGACGGTCGCCGAGGTAGGCCGCGGCCATTCCTTCCAGCATATCCCTGTCGATGAGCGGGTCCGCCTCCGCCTTGGTCCCGAAGGACTCCCCCGTGTGAGCAAGGTCGCTCCAGCCGGAATGGGATATTCCGCCAGCCGGCAGGGGTTCGCCAAAATACTTCAGCGCGACCAGCGTGGCGATGGTCAGACCGCCGCCGCAAGAGTCTCCGCCGATGACGATCCGGCCGGGCGAGACGCCCTCCGCCAGCAGCCAGCGATAGGCCGCCACCGAGTCCTCCACCGCGGCCGGGAAGGGGTGTTCCGGCGCCAGGCGGTAGTTCAGCCCCAGCACCCTCGCGTCCGACACCTGCGACAGGTAGGACAGCGGCGAGCGGTGTGTCCGCATGGAGCCGATCATGTAGCCCCCGCCGTGCAGGTACATGATCACCCGGTCGTCGGCCACTCCGGGCGTGGAAATCCATTCGGCGGAAACGCCACCCGCTCCCACCTGCTCGAATACGGCGTCACCGGGCAGCTCGAACTGCCCGGTGAATTGTTCGTACCAGACCCTGAACTCCTCCACGGTGGTGAAGGCCTGGGTCTCCTCTTTCCCGGCACGGAACATGGCGATTGCCCGGTCCAATTCTGGTGAGGCCACTATCGAACCCCCATTGAAGAATTACGCTGTTGCCGGAGATCCCCTGCTACGCCGACAACTCAACGAGTGAAATCCAGCACGGTCCTTTCCCCAGAGGAACGGTCTCCGACCGGGTCGGCACACCGGAATCAGGGTCGACTCCGAATATGGCCATCTGGCCCGAGTCCTGCCCTGCCGAGTAGATGTACCGGTCTCCGGGGCCTAAGCACAGGGCGTTGGGCCTGGCTTCGGAGGCGACGATGCCGTTGCCGGTCAGCTCGCCCGTGGCCGTGTCGACGGTATAGCAGGCGATGCTGTCATGGCCCCGGTTCGGGGCGTACAGGAGTCTTCCAGACCCGGTAATCTGGATCTGCGAGCAGGTATTCCGCTCGGCAAAGCCCTCCGGGGGAAGGGTGGTGATGGTCTGGAAGAGCGACAACGTCCCTGCTCCAGTGTCCAACCGGTAACCACTCACGCTGCACCCCTGCTCATTGGAGAAATAGAGGACATCCAGCGAGGGATGGAAGCAGAAGTGGCGCGGCCCCAGGAACTTTTCCAGTTCGACGATGGGCGGATCGTTGGGTGTAATCTGGCCCGTATCCTCGTCGAACCTGAACTGCCAGACCTGGTTCGGGCCGTTGCCCGCGATGTGTGGCACAAAGGCGTACCGGTTGGTTGGGTCGGTCTGCATTGCGTGGGCCCCGGTCGCTGTTTCCAGCGAAACGATGGGCGGGCCTCCCACCGAGCCGTCGTCCCCGATGGGATGCACCATCACGCGCGCGCCCTGATAGTAGGACGACAGCACGAACCTGCCCCGGCGATCGGTGTTGACGTAGACCGGCCACGAGTCAAGCGGCACCGAACCCGTCTGCGTCAGGCCGCCGCCGGACTGGTCGATCCGGAAGCTGGTCAGCCCAGGGGTCTCGCGGGTACCGCAATACAGGTGATTGCGGTCCGGGCTGATGGCCAGGGTGAACGGCCCGCCCTCCAAGGGAACATCGTGCTGGTGGGTGAGGCCTCCACCATCTGGGTCAACGGCGAAGACCGAAATCTTGTTGTCCTCATTCACTGCTACATACATATAGTGGGGCATTGCTCCCTCCTTACTTGGCCCGCGAATTGACGAACTCGCGTACCTGCTGAACGCACCACTCCGGGTGGATGGCGTTGATGCCGTGTCCTAGGCCCGGATAGACCACCAGTTTGCTGTCCGGCAGCTGCCCGGCCATGAACTGCTGCTGCTCAAGCGTCGAGGTGGGCGATTCCTCTCCCACCAGCAGCAGCGTGGGGGCTTTCACTTCCTTCAGGTACGGGCTGAAGTCCAGCGTGTCGAGGTATCCCTGCAGCCTCCGTCCGACGGAAGCAGGGGTCCGGTCCATCTCGGCGATGTACCAGTCTATCAGTCCTTGCGAAGCGAAGCGGGTGTCCAGCCGGTTGTTGATGGTGGCGGTGGACCACGCGCCCACGCTCCGGTTCAAGGCGTCGTCCGTATCCCCTCCCCGGCCGGAGCGCTCCCGGCGCGGCAGGCGGCAGGGGGTGTTGCAGAGCACCAGCGCCCGGACCCGGTCAGGATGCCGGTGAGCGAAGTTCAAGCCGAGGATGCCCCCGAAGGACTCCCCCACGTAAACCACGTCCTCTATCTCCAGGTGGTCAAGGATGCGGAGCAGGTCGTCGACGAAGATATCCAGGGACGCCTCGTACCGTTCCTCTTCGATGGTTGACTGGCCCATGCCCCTCATGTCGGGACGCAGGACGCGGTATTGACGGGACAGCAGGGGCACCCAGTTGTACCAGAATCTGCCATTCCGCGAGAACCCGTGTTGCATCAGCATGGCCGGCGCCGACCGCCACGGGTCGGTAAAATCGTCGTAGTAGTAGTGCAGTTCAACTCCGGATCCTGCGCCCAGATTGGGCATGGTGATGCCTCCGAGGCCTTACAAGTTGTGAGACATGTCCCCTCTCCCTTCGGCGGAGGGTTTTAGAATGGCGAGGTCAGCCGGTGGGGCCGAAGCCTGGACTTTGCGCCCACCTCATGCCGTTGGGGTCATACGCCACCTCAACGGTCTCGCCCTTTGAGTTCCTCAACCCCAGCGGGTGCTGTACCAGCTCGATCATGTTGCCGTCCGGGTCCTTGATGTAGGTGGAGTGACCGCCGCTGTACCCACGAACGGTTGGCGGAGAGTACGGGACTTCCAGCGCGTCGAGATTGGAGATCATCTCGTCCCAGTCGTTGACTTCAACGGCGAAGTGTCCCGACGGGTTGGGAGCGGGCGTGAGGGTGCTGTGAATCTCCCCGTTGCCGATGCGCAGTTGCAGCTGTCCCTGGTTCAGTTGCGGGCCGCGGTCCAGATACTCCGCGCCGAATACATTCTCGTACCACTCGCGGGTCCGTTCCTTGTCGCTGATCTGGAGATTGATGTGCTGGATCATCGTGACCCTGGACATGACTGACCTCCTTTCGACCTGCTATTTGCTTGTGTCCGCGCCGGGTTCCGGTTCAGACCCGGCGCAGCAGTTCCTCTTCCAGGCGACCGCCATCGAAGTTCTCGGACGCCTCTGCTACCTGGGCGTCCACTTCGCGCACCATCCGTTCGGCTTCCGTCTCGTCCATCCATTCGGGAAGCTCTTCCTCCCGCTCCCGGCGGCGCTGCACGTCCCGGGCGTGCTCCACGAAGAGCCGCCGCATGGCCACAACCACCGAGTCGGTGGACGACAGATACTCGGGAGTGGAGTACTGGACGTATTTCTCAGCGTCGTAGTCCTGGTTACGGAAGTTGAAGTTTAGCTCCCAGTTCCTGTAGGGCCAGGTAACGCTGCTCCAGAGCCTCCGGAAGATGCTGGGACGAGTAGCGTACCGTTCCACGTTCAGGTACACCATTCGCGTGAGATTGCGTTCCACGGGCACGGCCCAACGGGTGCTGCGGAAGTACTCGTTGTTGCCGCCGATGCGGGACATTCCTGGAAGCCTGGTGCCGTTCCACTCGTTCACGTCCGCGGTGTCGGCCTGCCTGGGTTGAAGTCGCCCCGGAATCTGGCCCCTACCCTTCGCCTTCCGGTCGAAGAACCAGGTCCACAGCAACCGCCAACGGTGCAGAGGCCAGACTCCGTCCACGCCGGGGTAATACATTTGGTACGGCACCACGCCGCTCTCGTCCTCGTAGTACTTTTCCACGTGGGACTTGCCCTCTCCCGGGCGGTAGTGAACATTCTTTTCGTTGACCAGGGTCACCCGGTAGCCCAGGGGAGTGCGGGGGCGGCCCCCCAACCGGCTCTTCAGAATGCGCAGCGCATTTCGGTGCACCATGAAGGCGTTGTGGGCATCCATGGTGTTCTCCAGCACCAGCACCCAGTTGCAGTCGAACATGGTGAAGGTCGGCCGGAAGATGTTGTGCTGTTCAAACATCTCCGGCGGGATGTCCTCCTCCGGCGCCACCGGCTCGCCGTCCCCCATCCAGACGAAGACCATACCCTTGATGTTGACCGTGGGATACTTTCGGGCCTTCATGCCGGGAGCCCCGGTCATCTTGGAGTCGGGGCCCTCGGTCAGGAAGGCGACGCAGTTGCCTTCGCCGTCGAAGGTGGCTCCGTGGTAGGGGCAGGTCAGAAACCCCTTGAAATAGCAGCGCCCCATCGACAGGTACACCGAGCGGTGTGGGCACAGGTCGAGCAATGCCTGAATCTCGCCGTCCTTGTCCCGGAAGAAGACCAGATCGGTGCCCAGCATACGGAGCACCTCGGGCCGGTCCTGCCTGACGTCCTTGGCTGGCAGGGCCGGGTACCAGTACTCCCTGTACCCTGTGGGAGGGATGCGGCTGCGGCGGTCGTTGGGGTCAGTCGGTACCTCAAAGGGAGGAGGGCCGTTGACAGGCTGGGTCCCCCGCCG
This sequence comes from Dehalococcoidia bacterium, assembly GCA_965216065.1. Lineage (GTDB taxonomy): Bacteria > Chloroflexota > Dehalococcoidia > Lucifugimonadales > UBA3495 > VXOI01. The sequence continues at coordinate 2,106,809 of CBDCFB010000002.1, read as the reverse complement.
CATGTGCCTGTAGCCTCCAGGATAGCCGGACAACAGCTTGTTCTTCAGCTTTCCGAACCCCATCGGTCCACTCCCTTGTTGGTGTTACTGGGCCGTAGACGATTTGCTGAGCAGTCTCGTCATCTGGCGCTAAATCGGCAGCGCCTCTTCGGTCCGGTCCTCGGGCAACTCCACGCCGAAAGCGTTGACGTTGAAGGCCAGCATGGCGTAACAGCCCATCAGCGTAGCCAGCTCGGTGGCACCGTTCACTCCGAAGTTCGCCACGACAGCATCGAAAGCCTCCTGGCTTACGCGACGCGTCCGGAAAAACTCCCTTCCGTAGTTGATTACTGCAAGCTCGTCATCGGCAGGAGCGGGCAGCTCCTTCCTATCCCGGAGGGCATCGACCAACTCGTCGCGCAGACCCTCTCGCCGCGCCGGGGGTGCGTGGGCGTTCCAGATGAACTGGCAGTCGTTTTCCCTTGCCGCCAGCAGCATCGCCAGTTCGCGAATGCGGGGCGAAAGCGAAGTATCGGTGCGGAGATAGGCAGCCAGGCCAAGGGCGCGCTGGGCCACCTCTGGAGCGTTCAGCATAACCGACCCGGGGCCGGTTGCAGGCACCTCCCCTCGGGCCGCCACGAAGGAGTCGAAAGCCTCGCGTTCCCGTTCTGGCACGGATTCCCTTGATACGGCGGGCGTTCTAGCCATACTGACCTCCACATTTTTCGAATTCTATTCACGTATTCTATTCCGCCGGTCAATCACTGCTAATGCTTCCAATGGCTCAATTCGAGTGGGCCGCATGGACAGGGACAGCCCCGCGTCGCCAAGGCCATCAGTGTTCAGATAGCAGTGTGGTTGCGAGGCGACCTGTCATCATGTTCGCCCCTCCGCCAGGTCTTTCCCCCGCCCGCTGTCCGGCGTGAGGCCGGTGTGCTCGGGGTGTTCGTGGGCAACGAAAGGCTGTCCCGGCCGAGGCCGGTGGTCATCCTCGCGCCGTTGGTGCTCCTTTCTCTCCGGCAGCCGGATGACCGCATTCGAACGTCCTGCACGGCACCGGTCTTGCTGGCTATCCGTTCGCCCCTCGTAGCCCCAGGCTCGCAGGTGTACCGGCCCTTTAGGTGCCGGCGTCCGCTGGTTTGGCGTCAAACTATGCAGGGCTTGCGACTGCCGAGTCGTTGACCTGCGCCAGTCCTGGCTCCACTGCGAATCTCAGTTTCTGGCTGGCGGCCTCAGGCGCGCTGGCGTTGCAGGACTGCCGCCGCTTTCTGCTTCCAGATGACGGACAGGACGAAAAAGCTCGACGCCACCAACGCCATGACCGGCCCGGATGGCAGATCGAAGTGAAAGGATAGATACAGGCCGGCTACGCCCGAGGCGACTCCGATGACGGCAGCCATCAGCATGGCACTGGTGAACCGGCGCGTGAGCTGGAGGGCGGCGGCGGCGGGCGTGATGAGCATCGAAATCACTAGGATCACCCCTACAGCTTGGAGGGCTACCACCACCACCAGCGCCAGAATTGTCAGCAGCAGGTATTCCAGCTTCTCGGTAGGCAGGCCGATTACCGAGGCCCCGGTCGGGTCGAAATTGGAAAAATAAAGTTCCTTGTGCAGGCCGTAAAGCAGCACGAGAACTACCCCCGCGACCCCGAGGGTAACGTAGGTCTCATTGGTGGAAACACCAAGCACATTGCCCAGCAGGATGCCTTCCAGGTTGACATTTACCGCCACTCCCTGGTCCAGCGCCAGGCTGATCATGATCACGCCGAGGGCGAAGAGACCGGCGAACAGGATGCCCACCGAGGCGTCTTCGCCGACGCCGACCTTCTTGATGAGGTAGCCACTGAGCAGCGCCATCCCGACAGCCATCGGAATTGCACCGGCGAAAAACACGGCCCCGAACAACGCCGCCGCCACGACTCCCGGAAGCACCGAGTGGGCGAGCCCGTCGCTCATGAACCCCAGGCCCCGCGTTACCACGTAGACTCCGGCCACGGGACACATCACGCCAACAACCACGGCCACGACCAGCGCGCGCACCATGAAACCATACTGGAAGGGCCCCACCAGGGCCTCAGTGATGATGTCCACGCTCGTCTCCCGCAAGCCCGTGACCGTGAAATGGTACGGCTCCGAGGGGGCCGTAGAGCCGGGACATGACCTCTTCGTTGAGCACCTCCCCAGGCGGGCCGCAGGCGCAGACGTTGCAGTTCAGGCAGAGGCACTCGTCGCAATAGTGGGCCATGTGATTGATGTCGTGGGACGACATCACGATGGTCCGGCCGTCATCCCTCAGGTCCAGCAGGACGTCCATCAGGGCGGACTGGGAGGTGATGTCCACGCCGCTGAATGCCTCGTCCAGCAGCAGGATGTCGGCGCCCTGGGCCAGGGCGCGGGCCACGAAGACCCGCTGTCGCTGCCCTCCCGAAAGTTCGAAGATCAGGGACTTCCGCCGGTCCCACATGCCGACCCGGTTCAGGGCCTCCCCGGCTGCGTCGCGATCGCTGCGGCCGGTACGCCTGAACCAGCCGGCGTGACGGACCCGTCCCTGCATAACCACGTCCCACACAGTCGCGGGGATTTTGGAGTTCACGCTCCCATACTGGGGCACGTACGCCACCACCCCCCTGGATTCCGTCATTGACTTTCCATGTATCAGCACCTGGCCAGACGTGGGGGGCATGAGTGCCGTGATGACGTTGAACAGTGTGCTCTTGCCAGCCCCATTGGGGCCGACGACGCCCATGATGCAGCCGGGGCCGGCGCTGAAACTCACGTGATCGAGCACCTTAACACCACTGAATTCCACCGTCACGTCCTTGGCGGCCAGCGGAGGTACTGGGATTCCGGCGGTCACGGCCATCTCTGTGCCTCAGTGATGGTTGGGGTGTTGTATTGAGTCATTTCCGTTTGGCTTTCTACTTAGTTGCGTAGGGAGGGAGCGGGGAGACCTTCGACAAGGGCAGTCATGGCGTAGACAGTATGCTTGACCCGCAACGGGCCGAACCTGGAACGGGGACGGTGTTCTTTGCCGCCTTGATCGCCGTACAGTTTCTCGCCTCGTTTCTTGTGGCCCTTCGTATCGCCGTGAATAGTCTCTGGCGGGTGTTAGGACACTGGTCTGTATCATTTATGAAGCCTGATTGATATTGAGTCTCATTAATGTCTAGAAAATTAGACTCTGTATCAATCAGGGACTAGAAACAGGGACCTGAAATGCGACGGCTTATCAGTTGCCCGGTCATGCCCGGTCAATTCTGATGCCTGTCAAGTTCCCGCAGGCCGGCGCCTCGAATAAACACCGGTCCCGCCAGGCATTTGGTCCTGACGCTACCCGTAGAATCTACAAAGGAGGTCCAGAGTGTTCGTGACCCTCCCGGTTGGCACTGGTTATTGAGACTAAGTATCTATCAGATAGAATCGTACATCCATGGCACTGGCAATGTCAACAGTATGCTGGCCGCCGGACCGGGCTATCGCATTTGGAATGATACAAATCGTCATTCCCGCGAAAGCGGGAATCCAGAGGCCTGAAATGTAAGCGAATGGCGCCGGTTGGACACAATCCGAGCCTGGAGGTCTGGGGTAGTTGGAAGCCCGAAAGCCCTGGGATTCCCGCTTTCGCGGGAATGACGGCGCTCTGCCAGCCAAATTCGATTGCCCTGGACCGCCGGACCTGCGCTCGAAGTCGAATCCGGGTTAGATGGCAACGTTCCGGACGATAGGTTCCCTAACGGCAGCTTCCGTCAGGCTGCCCTGACCCGGGATTGGCGTGCGATAGCGAAGAAGACCGCGCTGGCAGCGTACAGCCCCGTCAACACCAGCAGCGATTCCCGGTAGCCGCCCGTCCGGTCCACCATCCAGCCAAGGAACAGGGGCGAAAGCATCATCCCTGCGCTGTAGAACACCGAGATGATGCCGGTGAGGGTGGCGAAACTGCGCCGTCCGAACAGGTTGCCTACCAACACCCAGTTCAGCACCGCCGCCCCTTCCAGGATGGCCAGACCCGCCACGAAGGGGAAGATAATCCAGGTCCCAGGCACCAGGACCAAGGCCAGCAGCGATACGGCGCCTACCGCCATTCCCACTCCCAGCACACCCTGTCCCGGAAGCCGCAGCCCCGAGAATCCGATGAGCAGCCGCGTCGGAATCGACACGAAGAAAAGCAACGCCATGGTGTCGGCCCCAGCCTGCTCCGTCGTTCCCTTCCAGACCATAATGGGTATGGCGTGGACTAGGATTGCGCTGGTCACGGAGATCCTGAAGGCGCTGGCGAAAAGGATAAACCAGTAGGTCGGCGTCCTGAGGGCCTCACGTACGGTAAAGTCGTGAGTTGACGACTGCGTGGAAGAGGTGGCTGTCGTCTGCTCTGCCGCTTCGCCCGCCTCGGCCAGGTCGATGCCAACGCTCTCCGGCGACCTGCGTATGAGGAGCGCAAAGGGGATCACCACCACGGCCACGAAGATGCCTGAGTAAAGCATCACGTCCCGCCAGCCGATGGCCTCGACGCCCCGGGACAGCACGGGTACCAGCATCGCGCCGCCGGCGGTGTAGCAGGTGATGACCAGCGTCATCCCTATGGCGCGGCGCCGCACGAACCAGCGGTTGGTAACCGCCAAGAAGGTCTGGCCGAAGCCGCTGTTGTTGCCCACCGAGACAACGCCAACGTAGACCAGGACGAAGACCCAGTACCCATCCACGCCGGCCAGGAAGATCAGCCCGACCCCCGCCGTCATGCCGAACACCATCACGATGGGCCGAGAGTCGAACTTGTCCACCATCCAGCCGACGAAAGGACCACCGATACCGGCCTCGCCCCGCGACAGCGCGAAGATCAGCGAGACCTGGGTGTCGGTGAGCATCAGCTCATCTCGGATGGGGATGTAGAAGACGGGAAAGCCGTAGGAGAAGATGGCCCCGGGGAAGAGCGCGAGGAAACAGCAGGCACCGATCACCCACCAGCCTGGGTAAATGCCGTCTATACGGTCCCGGAGGTCGGCGAGGGACACCATCAGTCAGGCAGTCTCATGTGCCGGACTGCCGCCTCGATACACAGGCGCGGGTTGCGCAGGCGCGCATGGTGGCCTCGCCGCAAGCTTTCAGTCCCCCGTGTCGCAGGTTGCTGGGCTTCGTTGTCCAGACGGCGGAATCATAACACGCGAATCTAGGACAATCAGCGTCCCGTCGCTTGGTGGGAGGGATTCCCCGGCGTGTTCACCCACTGCCGTCCTCATCCTGCCGGGCCCGCAGCTGCTGTTCCAGCCGGCGCAGGGACTGCTGGGTGGCCCGGAGTTCCGACAGTAGGCTGTCCGCGGTTGGGGCCTGCTCCAGCTCTCGCAGCCGCTCCTGCTTGGCCTCGTCCAAGTTGTTGATCACCACCGCAATGAAGAGGTTGATAACGACGAAGGTACCGAGCACCACGAAGCTGACGAAGTATATCCAAGTCAGCGGGTGAAGCTCCATCGCCTTGTACATGATGTCGGTCCAGTCTTCCAGCGTCACCACCCGGAACAGGCTGAGCAGCGAGATGCCCAGGTTGCGCCAGTGTTCCGGGTCGTGCTCGTGGAAAAGCTGGTACCCGATGATGGCGTAGATGTAGACCATCAGGCTCATCAGGGCCACGATGTGAAGCATGCTGGGTATGGAGCGCACCAGGGTCGCCACTATGAGCCGCAGCTCGGGTATGGCAGAGACCAGCCGCAACAGCCGCATCAGCCTGGCCAGGCGGGCAACGATGGCAAAGCTCCCCGTTGCAGGGATGAAGGCCAGCACGATTATCGAGAAGTCGAAGACATTCCAGCCGTCCCGGAAATAGCGGTCCGCCCTCGGAGAAACTGCGAAAATCTTGAGCGCAGCCTCGACGATGAACACGCCGAGGATCGCCTGCTGGCCCACGTCGACCCATGATGAAAAATCGTTCATCACCGCGGGTATGGTCTCCACACCAAGGAGGACCGCGTTGAAAAGGATGAGGCCGACGATGAAATATTCGAAGCCGTTGGAGTGGGTCAGCCTGTGGGCGAGGTCACGCGTCTTGTGAAGCATGTCTGGGAGTCACTATCCGCCTCAGGGCACTCGAATCAGTCGGCCAGTTTTTCCAGGGGAGCGAAGCTGAGCAGAAGGCGCTTGACGCCTAAGCCGCCCGCAAACTCCACGGTGACCTCGACGTCGGAGGCGGTCACATCGCAGGCCATAACGATGCCTTCGCCAAAGGCGGTGTGCCGTACCGCGTCGCCCACCCGCAGTGTAGCCCGGGCCGGCGGCGCAACGGCCGCCGCGGCCAGCGCGGCGTCGCGGATGGAACGTCCACGGCCTCTCTCCGGCTCCGCGAAACTCGCGGCCGGTGTCCGGGCGAGGTTGGCAGGCGCGATCAGGTCCTCCGGTATTTCGCGCAGGAACCGGGATGCGACGGCCGGCCCACCGTTGCCGCCTCGGAAGCCGCGCCGGAAGGCCCGCAGCAGATAGAGGCGCTGTTCCGCGCGGGTCATGCCCACGTAGCACAGGCGGCGCTCTTCCTCGGTCTGCGCCTCGCTGTCCATCGAGCGGGCATGAGGCAGCAGCCCCTCCTCAAGGCCCACCATGAAGACAACCGGGAACTCAAGCCCCTTTGCCTGGTGCAGTGTGATCAGTGTGATCGATTCGTTTTCTTCCTCGTCCCCCATCTCGTCCACCTGCTGTACCAGAGCTATACGCTCCATCAGCGAGGCCAGACCGTCCGGCGGCGTCTCCGCGTTGAACTCCAGGGAGAGGGCGCGATAGGCCATCACGTTCTCCCAGCGTTCCTCGGGATGGTCGTCGCCTTCCTGGATGAACTTCTGCAGCCCCGACTCGGCCAGCACCAGGTCGATCAGCTTCCCCACCTCCACCTCGCGGCTGAAGGCGATCAGCCGCTCGATGACCTCCACGAACTTTGCGATGGACGACGCCGCCCGTGACGGCAGCGGCACCGGCGACTGTTCCTTCGCGGCGCTGGCGGCAGCAATCTCACGCATCGCCTCGTACATCGGCACTCCATACGAAGCAGCCCAATCGGCCAGTTGCTGCATCGACTTCGCACCGATACCCCGCGGCGGCACACCCACCACCCGCGACAGGTTGAGGTCGTCCTGCTGGTTGAGCAGGAGCCGCAGGTAGGCAGTGATGTCCCGAATCTCACGGCGCTGGTAGAAGCGGGTACCGCCCACCAACCGGTACTTGACTCCCTGCTGCAGGCAGGCCTCCTCCAGCGCCCGCGACTGGGCGTTCACCCGGTACATCACGGCGCAGTCGCCCAGCTTGAAGCCGTCCTCGCGGGACAGCCGCTTGATCTCGCCGATGACGCTGGCCGCTTCCTGGTCCTCGTCGTATGCTTCTCCCACCTGTACCGGCACCCCCACAACGTTCTCTGTGTACAGCTCGTGGTCCAGGCGTTGGCCGTTGGATTCGATCAGCCCCTTGGCGGCGTTCAGGATACTGGCGGTGGAGCGGTAGTTCTGCCCCAGCGAGATCACTTTCGCCCGTGGATAGTCGGCCTTGAAGTCAAGGATGTTCCTAACATTTGCGCTGCGCCACGAATAGATCGACTGGTCCGGGTCGCCCACGACGCAGAAGTTCTGGTGAGATTGGGACAGCTGCTGCGCCAGCCGGTACTGGGCGATGTTGGTGTCCTGGAACTCGTCCACCATCAGGTAGTTGTAGCGGTCCTGGTAGCGCTGCAGCACCACCGGGTATTCGCGGAAGAGCTGCACGGTGCGCAGCAGCAGGTCATCGAAGTCCACGGCGTTGTTCTGGGACAGCAGCTCCTCGTAGTGCCGGTAGACGCGGGCGCAGACTTCCTCGAAGTAATCCCCAGCTGCCTGCCGGGTCATCGCCTGCGAGTCCTGCAGCATGCTTTTGGCCTTCGATATCGTCGCCAGAACGGCACGAGGCGGGTGGCGCTTCGGATCGTAACCCGCCCGCTCCAGGCATTGCTTGATGGCAGACATTTGGTCGTCGTCGTCGAAGATCGAGTAGTTGCGGGACAGACCGATGAACTCCCCCTCGCGCCGCAACAGGCGGGCGCAGAAGGAGTGGAAGGTGCCCACCGTCAGGGCGTCGCTATGCTGCCCGGCCAGCCTGACCAGCCGCTCCCGCATCTCCCGGGCTGCCTTGTTGGTAAAGGTCATCGCCAGGATACTGTGGGGGCTGACGCCGTACTCCTGAACCAGGTAGGCGATGCGGTGGGTGATGACGCGGGTCTTGCCGCTGCCCGGCCCGGCAACGATCAGCAGCGGCCCGTCGGCGGTCTCCACCGCCTCGCGCTGTGCCGGGTTAAGACCCTGCAATAGATCCGCAACCTGCGTCATTGATCACCTTCGCCCTTCAGCTTCCTGGTCAGCATTCCGATATCCCCGGGCAATGGGGGCGGCGTGGCGGGTACTCTCCCCGCGCGCCGCCCAGCGGTCTCTAATTCCCCGCCGCCAGCGCGGCGGTCACTTCCTCGCTGTTGGAGATGGTGGACAGGAAGGGCAGCGCCACGGACAGCGAAGCGTCGTGGGCTTCCTGGTTCACCGAGGCGCAGCAGTCGCCGACCACCACCACGTTGTAGCCACGGTCGCTGGCCTCCCGGGCCGTGCCCTCGACCACGAAGTTGGTCGCCACGCCCGCGAGCAGCAGGGTGCCGATGCGCTTGTTCTTCAGGATCGGCTCTAGGTCCGAAGCCATGAAGGCCGAAACGCCGCGCTTGGTCACCACCGGCTCGCCCTCCTGCGGGGCCACGGCGTCGTGGATCGATGCGCCCCAGGTGCCCTCGACCAGCGCGTTGGCGCCGTGGAGGCCCTGCCACAGTCCGGCGTTGGCTGGCCGCTCCGGGTAGCCGGGACGGAACTTCACCGAGACATATATGACCAGGACGCCAGCGTTCCGTGCGGCCGTGAGCAGGCCGGTAGTCTTGCCCAGCACATCGTTGTCCTTCACCATCTGGGCAAAGCCGAAGTCCTTGAAGGCACCCTCCTCGTGGACGATATCATTCTCGAAGTCCATGGCCAGCAGGGCGGTGTGGCCGGCGTTCAATTCCAGAGCCATTGTGTCCTCCTCAGCGTCGTGAGTCGTTGTTGGCGTTCACTCGGCCTGTCAGGATTCACAGACCGCCAGCCATTATAATACGGTCCGATCCTATAATACGGCCCGATCCCTCACTCCGCCCTTGATTGCGGCATTCTGCCTTTCCGGGCGGATCAATCTTTGATGACAGCCGGCTGTTGCGAAATCCCTCGATGCCATTCAGTATGATAAACGCATAGTCGAAAGGGATATGCCGCTCCAGCCTGGGAGTCCATTCCCGAGCAGCTTCACTGCTGCATCTCGCAGAAATTACCGGAAATTACCGGAAATTACCGGGGTATATAAAAATTTCTGACCTGTCCATTCTCTATGCCCCGTGCTCGTCGACCGAAGAACGGCAAGTCGTCCCTTCTGGTCTCCCCGTTTTCCCTCAGGGCAATCGCCTGTGCGGAACTCCTCCCAGCCCTGATCATCTTCCTGAGCCGTCCTTTTTACCGTGTTGCCAGTCGGACTCCGTGCTTCTCCCGCACCATGACCACATCACATCCCGCAGCTCTTAGTCTATCCTCAAGGTAGCATCCTGTCCGGGCTCATGAACTGACTGACAATGCCAGATGGGCTGAGTACCACATCGCCCGGTGATATACTCTCGCCGTCTACATCATGATGCCCCAAATCGGTGGGTTACGGGAAACGCCCAGTTTGGAAGGGATAACTATGAGTGAGCTGGAAATCTATCAAAAGCAGGGTTTTGGCAATAGCAGCGGGATAGGCCAGCGTCCTGCTCTCTTGGTTATCGATTTTGTCAATGGATTCGCCAATCCCGACGTGTTCGGTGGCGGCAACATCGGAGAAGCCATTGAGAATACCCAAGGGTTGTTGGCCGAAGCCCGGGCCTTGGGGTTGCCCATTGCCTTCACCCGGGTGGTCTACGCCGATGACGGCTCCGACGCTGGCGTTTTCACATTGAAGGCTCCGGCGTTAACTCAGCTCACCGAAAGGGCCTTCGGCAGTCAGATTGTGGACCAGTTGACGCCCAGCGACGGGGAATACATTGTGCGAAAGACCCAACCCTCGGCCTTCTTCGGCACCAACCTGACTGCCTGGTACGTCAGCAAGGGCGTGGACACGGTGATCGTAACCGGATGCACCACCTCCGGGTGTGTCAGGGCTTCGGTGATAGACTCGATGAGCTACAACTTCAGGACCGTGGTCGCTTCCGACTGCGTCGGCGACCGCGCTCTTGGCCCTCACGAAGCGAACCTGTTCGACATGGAGCAAAAATACGCCGACCTGATGACTTCTTCCGAAATCGTCGCGATCCTGTATGAAAGATCCCCAATCGAGACAGCGGCCAGACCACAGTAATTTGCGGCGACGGATGGCCGCTGCGTTAATCAATCCGTTAATCAATCCAGGAGCGTAGACCAATGCCTGACTCCTTGGGGTGGAGGGCGAACTGGGGTGTTGTGGTGCCCTCCACCAACACATCGGTCCAGCCTGAATTCGACGAGATGCGACCCAGGGGCGTGACCAACCACATTGTGCGCATCTGGATTCCCAACGACCCGGTGGGCAGCGATGGCGACTTCAACCGTTTGATGGAAAACATCCGCCGGGAGTGGGATAACGCCCTGCTCCGGGTGATGACCTGCGATCCGGACTACCTCGTGATGGGTATGTCCTCGGAAACGTTCTGGGGCGGATTGCAGCGCAGCCTGGAACTGAAGAAACACATGATGGAGTTGACCGGTCAGGGCGTGGCCATGGGGTCCGATGCCTGTCAGGCGGCCCTCCGCTGTTACGGCGACATCAAGCGCATTGGCGTCTTGACGCCATACTGGCCGGTGGCCGACGAGAACGTCACTCGCTTCCTGGAGGACTGCGGCTTCGAGGTTGTGGTCATAAAGGGGCTATGCTGCGATAGCCCCACCGCCATGTCCAAAGTCCCGGAAAAAGAACTGATGGATGCCCTCCTCGAGCTGAACGAGCACGACGTTGAGGCCTTGGTGCAGTGCGGCACGAATCTGGCGATGGCGCGACTGGCCGGAGAGGCGGAAAAGTGGCTCAAAAAGCCGGTTATCGCCATCAACACCGCAACCTACTGGTACGCCATGCGGGCCAATGGGATGGAGGACCTTATCGAGGGGTTCGGCTCACTGATGACTGATTTCAAGGAACTCCCCGCCAGCTACCTGAGGGTTGCCGCTGAGCAAGCGGCTGCCGCTGGCAGTTAGGAGCTCAAACCAAGCCGAGCGGTGAGCCCCGGACTAAAACGGGCCGGGTGAGCGGGCCGTCGCCGACCGCGATGATACAACTGGGCCGCCCGATGCAGGTCGCTGGGGAGCTTGGCGAGGCTGGCAGTGAGGGTGTCGGCTATGGGGAACTGCATGGTTCAAGTGGGGAAAGCACGTAAAGGGAGTCTTTCCCCTTCGCTATATTTCAATGAGGAGGGATCGTGGTCAGTTGACCGCGATCAAAACTCGAAACAGGATCGAAGCCAGCAGAAAAACAGTTCCACCTATAGCTGCAGCGAGATTTATTCTCCTCTTGAATAATTCACGCCTTAATGCCCGCCGATCCTCGCCTCTGACAACTCTTTCGAGAACCCTATCGCCGTACCCACCACGTGTCCATAGTTTAGCTTCCGATCCAGGAGGCGCCCATCCATCAAACACCATCCGTCTGTCTTCCAGTACTGGGGGGCTACATTCCTTGTCAAATGTATAGATGGGAATGATTCCAGTGTATGGAAGTATCATGTTCAGCTTGTCACTTATGACCCAATCTTCATCCAGTTCGGCCCGGTCGTCTTCTTTGATTCCATCCTCGGTCTCAACCGTCAACCGAATCCTTGTGACCTTTAGAGCTTGTCCAAACCGCCGACTCTGCGGTCTGGGATCTCTAATTGTACGAATCATTTGCCATGCCAAAGGTAGTTGGTCAAGGATATGTGCAGGTGGCGTTCCGTCCCTAAGAGCCCTCTTTACTCCTCTAAAATCGGTCAACGGTGTGCCCAGTGCTAGATCTATGGCCTTTTCTTGTTCGATGTGTCTAATATTTGACCTAATCCTGGCGTAGCTTACGCCTGCAGGCGACAAATCACTCATCCAAAGGGCCTGTTCATCCACCGTCGCACTAGGCTCATTGGCCAGCCTAATGCCTGATTCCTCTGCCAATTGAATCTCTTCAGCATCAAGAGACTTGCTAAGTTCTTGTAGTTGCGACTGATAGTTCTGAATAGATTCCTCTCGGTTGTTGCTCGACTGATTTAGTTGCTGCCAACCCGCGTCGTATAAGGCAGCGCATCCCTCACGTTCCTTTGGTGACAGGTCCAAGTCGTTGGTAAGGTATTCCCACCAAGTTCTGGGAGTTGCCTGAGCTTGCGCTAGTGCAGGCTCAGGCAACTCCAGAGCAAGCCTTTGTCCTCTAACTCTTTGCCATATAAAGCGAACGATCGCAAAAATTACTGCTAGGCCGCCCAAGATACCAAAGATACTCGTGACAGCTACGCCCACGGGAGAATTTAACCAACTGGTTATCCCTTCCATCGACCTGCCGCGCCTCCACTAGTTTTTTTCATCCTAGCCAAGGAGGCTTCCTATCACCCCACCCGAAAGACCTTCATGGCCTCGTCACCAAGGTGGTTTATGAACTTGACCGCTATGCGCCTCGACTCCGGGCGTCCTCGTCGTGGTCGGGGCATGGTGGTTACGCTCCCTGTTACTCGTTCAGGAACGGGTTGAGTATCGTCAGCCGCTGTACCTGCTGTCCGTGCTGCAGGTCCTCGCTGTAGAGCCGGGTGCAGCCCGCCTCGAGGGCGGCGGCAACGATGAGGGAATCATAGAAGGAGAAACCGTAGCGGCCCTGGAGGGAGATTGCGCTCTGGTACAGTGGCGCTGTTGGATTCACCTGCCAAAGGGGGAAAAGGACATCATCCATCAGGACTCGAAGCCGGTCGACCGGCGTCCCTAGTCTCCCGATTAACACATTAAGCGTTTCCTGCACGACCTGAAAGCTGATAGAGCCAGTGGCCTCGGCCACACTCCGGGTGACCAACTCCATGGCCCTCTGCCGTTTCTCGGGAAATCTAGTATCGACCGAGTAAACGAGCACGTTGCTGTCCAGGAAATCATCGGCGCTCATTCATCTCTTCCCGGGTGAACTTGCGTCCGCCGGTGTCTATGACTTCCGCCACGGCATTGAGGGCGGCCAGGGCCCTCTCAGCCTGCCGCTTCCGCCCCACATAGTCCGATAGCCACTGCCGGAACTCGGCGTTCAGCGTGGTGCTCCGGGTAGCGGCTATGCGGCGCGCCTCCTCGATCAGCCCCTCATCGGCACTGAGCGTAATGTTCTTCATCACGGTCTCCTGATCTTTTAAACACTGCAACAGTGTACACTATATTAGTGTAAATCAACGAAGGAGTGCGACTCAATTACCTGCCGCAGGCCGGCCTCAATGTCGAATATGTCGGTGAACTCGGTGAAGGCCCAGCGGCCGTAGTGGGCCGCGGCATTCACGCCAGGAAGCCAGTAGGCCTCCATAGTGTTCTTCTTTTCCTTGGCGTCCTCTCCCCGGCATCCCCTGATCTCGACAACAAGGCGTAGCGGGTCCTCATGCCCGTCGTCCACCAACAGAACGAAGTCGGGGAAGTAACGCCGGGGCGTGGAGCCGTACAGGTACGGTACCTCCAGTCCCAGGTTGTGGTTCTTCACGTAGGACATCACCGACGGATGCGATTCCACCACCCGGCAGAACTCGGCCTCCCAGTCGCTGTCCAGCACCACCAGATTGACGTGGGATTTGCGGACGTCGGTGGTCCACAGGCCGGACCTTGAGGTGGTGAAATTCACGTTCCGTGTTGAGCCAACGGGGTTGACGGAGTCCAGCAGCGCCTTGACGGACCGTTCTCCCTGCCGGCTGGTGATGGCGGCGGTGATGCGATTGCAAGCCATGCCCGCTGGCGACTGGTACATCAGCTGCGCCGGGTAGGTCCCGCACCGGTAGTCCAGGTAGTTGTCCAGCCAGTCCTTAACCACGCTCCTCAGCCTGCCGAACAGGTGCAGCTTCATGTCCTCGTTGGGATCCCGCCGCTTGGTTTCCAGCAACCGCTTGGTCAGGTGCAGTACCAGCGTCTATGTCCGCAGGTCTCCGGTATGCACCAGATTCGGATCCACGCCCTCGCCAATGATCCTTTCGTTCCTCGTCTCCGCCAGCAGCTGGGGTTAACGAATTGTCGACTCGCCCTGGTCGGTGAGACGGTCATCTCTTCACCAGGTCAGCCTTTTGCCGTGCGTTCTCGGTGCCTCGGTCCGTTCCATTGTCGAATGCGAAGGTAATCAAGAATTTGCCAAGGTCACTATGGGTATTCCGAATGCCAAATAGGGCTTCGGTCTTACCATTGAACCAAGGGAAACGGACCCTGTTAACTCGCCTTGCGCGAAGGGATGTTTCTTCATAAGTCAGTGGCCCTGAGATTTAGTGGCGAATACACCCCCGGCCCAACCGCAACTAAGCCAAAGCGTGAGCGCGGGAACAAACCGTGCTCGCAAGCGGCTGAGAAGAATTCCCGAAGCGTGCCCACGAAACTCTCCTCGGTACGTCGGAAGAACGTCAACGGTTGGAACTCGCGATAGTCCAGAAGTAGACAAGGGATGTTGGTCTCTTCAGAAACGGAGAGGACTGGTTCGCTACAGGTGGACCGTTCCGGATCGAACAGCTCCTTGACGATAACTAAGCCGAAGACCTCGCGATCGGACATGGCGACCTCCCAGCGTTGCCCATCTGTAATGATCTCAATGGAGCTGCCAAATCGGAGGTGGTTAATGGATCCCTTCAATTGGGCGGCCGCCTTCTTGACATGTGCTGCGGTAGTGGCCTCCTTGCGATCAATGGTATGATTAAGGGTTCCCTCGGTAATCGGGCTGTCCTTGGCCTGAATCAGCAGCACAGTCTTCTCAGTGGCCACAAGCACGTCCACGAACTCTCGCCCCTCTTTTGCTCGCATTGGATTCCGGTAGACTTGGTCACCACTAAACGCCCGATGCAGCCCAATTTCAATGTCACGTTCATTGAATTCGTCGGGGGTCTGGCTCTGTGAGTACAAATTGTCGGCAAGTTGCGTCTCAAACAGGTTGATTCTGAGGGCGTCATCGTCGTCGGCTGTTGAGCGAGCGCCAAACCAAAACATCATGTCATCGTGGAACTGACGAGCGATCTCCAGGGTACCTGGCACTAATCGGATCGTGTTCGCGAGAGATTGAAAGCGAGCGGCATCCGGGTTCTCAGCACGGAAGCCAATCAACTCTCGATTGTGTTCGTCAAAGAAGAACATATCGAAGGAATCTGACGATAGTACCCGGAAAATTTCGTGGGATGCCTCCTCGTCGAAAAGGGGTGTACTGATGGTAAGCGGTTCATCGTGGTCATCGAAGAAAGTTGAAATTAAACCGTAGGTGTGCACATCACCATCGCGCAGAGGAACTAGGTAAAAGCGGAAAAACTGTCACACCCGGGCTGTTACAGCGATTTCCATCGTGCCTTTCACGATGAGAAGCATTCGGGAGGAGTCTACGTAGCGCATGGGCAGTAAACCGCCCGGAAAGTCGACCAGTGTATGTAGAACCTCTGGATAGGTGGCAGACTCGGTCCAAGCCAGATAGGCCTGCAACTTAGGAGCACCGCCTGCTGGCACGAAAGCGGAACAAGGGATGTCGTCCCTGCCGGCAGCGACCCGCATCATAGCCCCTGCGCGTGAGATAGCAGGGGTCACGCTTCGGGTCTCTCGATCCAACTTCCGCAAGCAACGGACGGTCCGTTTGGTCAGCCCAACGGCCACCAGAGGCGGTTTCCCCGAAACCTCTAGATGCAATATCAGTTCCGGGTCGCGAGTTTGCCAATCTCCCTGAGCGTAGCGGACCTGGACGTAGTCGTTTTCAATGGCGTAGTTGAAGCATTCGGAGTGGATTGGAGTCATCCACTCTCGATTATCCTCCCACACAAACCACTCCAGCTCCCTGTAAAGGCACTCACCGTGCAGATGGATTGGGCGGTTGTAATAGAGCTTTGGAAGCTCGGCTTGTCCAACATTATAGTCCTGGGAAGTCAGCATCCGGAGGGAGTGCCGCCCCCGCCCCCGTGGCCAGCTTCAGCGCGACCCGCAACAGTTCGGGGTTCGCCTCCAGGCTGGCGCTTTCAAGACGCTGCAGTGCCAGCCTCTCCCCCTGCCCGAGCCGCGGCGCGACCTCGGTCAGCCAGATTAACGTCTCCACGGCTTCGACCTGCAGAAGAAGGGGCGGTAATGGCTGAACTTGTGGTGCCGCCAGTGCTGGAGCAGCAGGGCCGTCTCCGGCGTAACGCCCCAGTTGTGGAGATTGGGGATGTCGCGCCACTGGTCCACGTACCGGCGAATCTCGTTGACGGCAGCAGTTATGTCGTACTGCTGCTCGGCCGCGGAAAGACCCTGCCCCTCGTCGAAGACCAGTTGCTGGTGCGGAAGCAGCTGAGCGCCGAAGCTCGCACCTCCCGGCTGACCGCATCCAGGTGGCGAGCAATGTCCATGCCCGGACGGTGGAGAAGTCGGGAGCATCGCATGGACGACGGGCCAAGGGCGCACGTACTTCCTTTCAGGCTCAACCAGTGCCAGTTGAAGGCCGGCAAGACATCACCGGCCGCAGCAGGCACTTCCGCCAACGACCTGATCATATACGCCGTCGAAACTGAGACCCGATATGCGGCGATAAACGAGGTTGTTCAGACTCTGGAATTACACCCCAGCGCGCCGTCGTGGTCGTCGACAACTGCCTTCCTGAATCCCATCGAGTGCTCTCAGCCATGGTCTAGCACCAAGGCAGCCGTCTGTCGTTGGTGACCATCGACGACGAGATTCCCACTGTCACTCTGGTACGGAACACATTGGGGATCCAGGAGGCCCCGCCATACCTCACAGAAGGTATCATAAGCCATGTCTCCTCTGGCCTTCTCCACGAGGGCCGGAGTCAGCTTGAACGTTTTTGCATAGGCTTTCCGGAGGCTGCGGTCTGCGTCGAGAAGACGTGGGGTGAATCAAGACCCGTTACCCACGCAATAGACGATCACGTCTTCGACACCTCCGTCCTGGGGAGAAGTCCCCGAGACCCTGAGTTGCTACGCAAGTCGGCGGCGCTGCTGGCTGTGTTCGGTCTGGTTGACGTAGGCCCTCAGGCTGGCGGTCAACTCGGCGAGATCGCCAGTTAGGGACGCGGCCTCAGCTTCGAGGACCTGCATGCCGCCTCTCAACTGGTCGACCGAGGCGTCGCCCAGCGGGGAGGAAGTTTTGTCACTCTCCAACCAAGGCCGGTAGCCATGAAGCTGGCAGAGCGCCAATGGAAGGAGTGGCACCCAGGCAGGTGGGAGAGGGTGTAGTTTGGCGACATCAGCCCCGGCCTCAAGGCCTTGGCGGCTAAGCAACTTGCCCTGCTCAACACTACCGAGGTCTCCCAGAAGGTGGTCTCCCACGTGTGCCAGGACGATGGTCTCTTCGGCGGTTTGGGATGGATCATTCAGTCAGCCTGCGCGGAGGTCTGGTCGGCCCTTGCCGAGATCGACTGAGATATACGATATACCCGGAGGCAGTCGCTGACCAGATAGAACGATCCCTCGGAAATATCGAAGGCTTGTCTGAATTCAGCAGTGACGCACGACGAGCCCTTGTCCGGGCCTTGGAGAAGATCGCCTTCCATGCCCATACATTTGAGGAGGGCGCGCGTCTCTTGCTGCGCGTCGCTTCCGACGAAACCGAGACATTATCCCGGCTTCCGGCGGACAGCGACATCTGGCGCCCTCGTTGGGATAGCGGCGCTGTTGGCAAATTCAAGGGGCTTTCCCCATGTTCCTGGGTGGCACGGTGGCCAACGGCGTTGCTCGACTCTCTTTCCTGGATGAAGCCTCTGGCTTTGGCGGCCCCTCTCAGCGCGAGATCACTTGCGATGCCCTGATCGGCGGCTGGGAGATGTGTTCCTTTGAGCGCGCGCTGGGCCTGGAGTCTCAGGGATCTGCAAATGTGGCCGGAAAGCTCTGTTCGGAGAGATGTATTCCGGCAGTGAGGCCGACGCAAGCAAGGCGAGAGTCAAGATTTGAGCGAGCCGCGCAGGTACGATTTCGAGTGCGGAGCGGATGGTCCCGGCACGGAGGGCGCTGCCGGCGCTGGAACCGCCCCCGGTGTTGACCGGCAGGCCGGCCTTGGCGACCACCGGGGTCAGGTTGGCCACCGTGGCCTCCAGATACAGCCGGTCTCCTTCCCACAGACCCCTCTGGTCCGACCGCTCTCCCAGCATTCTCAGCCCTCGCTACCCTGGTTGACCCCAAGTACAGCCGCTGGCCTGCCGAAGCCACTTTCCGGCCAGATTCTCAGCTTGATCCGCGAGATTACCGGGTAGGTCCTTATCGTTGTCGTAGTCAAAGCTGATGAACACACCCTTGGTGGGCATACACACCTCTGATTCATTCAAGAAAAGCCAACGACCCAACAATGAGAAAGCTCGGCAGGGTGCCGAGCTTTCTTGTCAAAGGTCTCCCCCAAGTTTCAATGCGGCAGGCGCCTAGCTAGGGAAGATGTAGTTTCTGCTGGGCCATCAAGGGGCCCATGACCATCAATTTTCCTACCGAATCGAACCAGAATGTTGTCAAAACGGCCTTTCTTGTGCTTTCCCGGATACGAAAATAAAGAAGGTGCCGAGGGACAGAATCTCTCCAGAATGGTTTTGAGCGGTTTTTACTGGCTGTTCCAGATATGAAACTGTCCGTTTTCAGCCACCTGTGGACGGAGGTGGTCGTCGGCGATGTTGGCAAAATGGTAGTCAATTAGGCGGACAGCGTCAATTGGGAAGCCATTTCACTCCCCCTTTTCCATGGCCTCAGCAAAGTCATCAGCGGCCTGTTTCTGCCACCCCGGCAGCACGTGAGCGTAAATGTCCGTTGTTGTCGATACTTTTACGTGACCCAGGCGCTTGCTCACGACTACCGGGTTCTCCCCACCTTGTAGCATCAGGGAGGCGTGGAAGTGGCGCAGACTCCTGACTGTCATCTCCGGGTGGCCAACACGTTTCCCATACCTTTTAACAGTGTCGTAAAGGCGTTTGGGACTTATCGGGTCCCCCAGTTCATCTGCAAATACCCAGCCACGGTCACGGAACATCTCACCCATAGTCTGCTGCATTTCCACCTGGCGTCGCCGATGTTCCTCCAGCACCCTCACGGTGCCGGTGTCCAAGTCTACGGTCCTTCGCCCAGAGTCGGTCTTCGGCGGCTCCTGAATGACACCGGTCTTTGTTTGCACCAGCGATGTTTCAACCCTGAGAGTACGTTTCTGGAGGTCAACATTCTCCCACTGCAGGCCCATGGCCTCACCTCGGCGCATCCCAGTGTAGGCGACGAGATGCATGGCGGCATAGAGGAGGTTGCCGTCGCTACTAGCCAGGTCTAGAGCCCTCCGTACGGGTGAAATTTCCGGCGGTGGGATCACGGTCCGCTTCACGGGGGGAGGGGAGACAAGAGACACCGGGTTTCGGTGGACCTTCTCCATCCTCATTGCATACTTGAATGCCCCTGACAGCACAATGTGAACTTGGTTTACAATCTTGGGGCTGAGGTGTTCGGAAAGCCGGTCCTCCAATTCCTGAACGTGGGTTGGTCCAATCTTGTTCAACCTCAAGCCGCCCAGATATGGGACGATATGGTGGTCAATGACGTTCCGGTAGGTCTCCTGGGTGCGCTGGCGGCGCTTGGGAGGAGCGATCTCTTTAGACATCCAGTGGTCGAGCCAATCTCGCAGAGGCATGTCAACCGGAACAGGGTTCTGGCCATGGTCCAGTGCCGTGAGCAGTTCACGGCGCTTGCGTTCCGCTTCGGCCTTGGTCCCTCGGACGGTTACGGCCTTGGTTCGTCGTTTGCCAAAGTCGTCCCGACCCAGATCAAAAGAGATTTCCCACGAACCAGGACTTCGCTGCCTGATACGGCCTTTCATGTATACCACCTCCTCTGATTCCCTATACCCCTTTATATCTCGAGAGGCAAGATAAAACCGGTATTGGCATTAAGGGGAAAGGCTCAGATCGTGGTGCAGCACAGTCAGCTAAGTTTGTCCGAAGGGACTCGAAGTGTTTTACGACCGCCCCCGAGAACGCAGCTGGCTGCGCCCGGTCCAGCAGACTTGTCCTCTCACCTCCTTGTCTGTCCCTAAAGTAATCTCATCGCTCATGCGGCCGGAAGTCCTGTTAAAGAGATACCACCCCCAATCGGTGAAATAGGCTCTTCCGATCCTCACTGTATCCGCCTGCTTGACCAGATACACAGACCCCTCAATCAAGTCTGTTCTATCGTAGTCCACAAGGATCACATCGCCAAAATAAATCGTTGGGTGCATGACATGCTTGTCCACCCGGTATACGCGAGATTGTTCGGGTTGAATACGATTCTCCTTCAACCACGACCAACTAAAAGGCAGTCCTTTCTCCTCGACCGGAGACACATCGCTGGATAACTCCGAAACTCCCCAGTCACTCTCTATGAGAACAGAATTCGGTGGTTCCAGGGCCGCCACCCTTTCTTCAGCTGTCCGCGGGTCATCCGTAAGGCCAAGAAGAAAGTCAACTGACACTTCAAGGACCTGTGCGGCCTGGATCAGCCCGTCCAGCAGCATGTTTGCATGACCCCTTTCTACCTTCGAGATCATGGAACGATCGTATCGTCCGCCGATTTTCTCGGCCAACTCAACTTGCCTCCAGCCACGCATTTGTCTGGCCATCAATAACCGCTGCCCCAGAATGACTTTGTCCATCGACTTTCCCATAGAGCTATCCCAGATGTAAGCTGAGTTTGACAATGTGAATCCCTTTCACATACACTTCTTTTGTCAGGAATGCCCAAAGGTGACCATCGATGACCATTGAGCGTCGAATGAATAGATCTGGACAACCCAGGAACAGGTCCGGATTGAAACCGTTTCAATGCCCCTACAGCAGCAGCATACCAAAAACAGCGGGAGAGAGATGATGCTGAATGACGAAACCTCAGGCTCCATCGGAAGGATGGCTTACACCATAGATGAGACGGCCGAACTGCTGAGCCTTAGCCGCAGCACAGTGAAAGAACAACTTTACCAGCACAAACTGAAGGGGAAAAAGTTGGGGCGCCGGTGGCTTATACCCAGATGGGCAATCGCAGAATTCCTCGCAACCGTAGCCCCGGCCTCAGTCTCGGCTACCGACGAATAGAAAGCGGGCCAAGAGAACACATTACAGGAGAATGAAAACGAAACAGCCCGCCGGGGACGAAACCGGCGGGCGGATCCGACCGGGAGAGGGCAGGGAGCCCTTTTCGGTAGGGGCACTCCACAAAAACGAATGTGGAGCTGCCATTCGCATAGCAGGAGAGAACTGCCATGCAGGACCATTATACAGGTAATGACGATTTCCAGGAGATCGAGGAACTTGCCCACATCGATCTCGTTCTGGACGGCAATCAAAACGGTCATCTAGAGAACCCGAACGACCCCGTGGCCCGGACCCCCGATGACTACCGCCTTGCGGTGGTGGAGTACGTTGGTCAGGGACAGGAGATACACAAGGCCATCTCCCACACCGAGACCATCAGGGAGTACCACGCCAGGGTCGTCGCGCCCAACACACCTCTTGCCAGGCAGACCGCCTCCGCTAGGAAGCACCTGGGTCTGGACGGCGAGAAGACCTCCGCATTCGACAAAGCCAAACGCACCCTGCCCCAAGCGCTGCCCGCTGTGGAAGCACCCCTAGGTACCCCGGTGAAGGGGATGCCGGGGGAGTTCCACAATGGCCTCTATGGCTATGACATCGACGAGGGCGAGTCCGACTGGACGGAAATGCGGAAGGAAATCGCAATGATGCGATCAGCCCTGCTGGTGGCCACATCCAGCAGCTGCTCCGGGCTGTACGCTTTCATCGCCGGCACCCCGGCAGAAACGCCCGGGGAGTACAAGGCGAAGTGGCACCAGTGTAGAGGGCTGTTCCCCAGGGGCATCCACATATCTACCGCCAGTAACTCCAACGAAATCAACCGCGTTCGTTTCGTCTGCCACGATCCCGATGCCTACTTGGCGGAGACCGTCACCCCAATGGAGCTTGACGCCACAGCGGATGAGGCTCCGACGACGGCCGCAACCAGAGGAGAGGCCCGACCCAAGCCCAATTCATCCGCGGGGAAGCCTGGTGCACAGTCCGCCACGGCGGGGATGATGGAGGACGACTGGGTTCGCCACGCCGTCACTGGTGAGAACATTCCCGGCTTCGCTGCAAGGTGGAATGCCATCTGGAACTGGAACCGCCCGGACCTGAATAGGCAATCCGGGTCGGAGTATGACCTGGCCCTGGCAAACCTGCTTGTGAAGGTGGAATGGGAGGAGGATGAAATCCGCAGGGCAATGGTTGAACGCCGGCGCGTGGCCCAGAGAGCGGGATGGGAGGAGGTCAAAGAAAAGGACCCCAGTTACTACCCGCGTACCATCGGCAAGGCCATCGACGCTGCCGCGGGAAAGGACAGCAAGAACGGCGCCGGGAAGAAGGCTGATGCTACGGAAGAGACAACCCAGGGCGAGGATGCCGCCAAGAGGAAACGCCCCTCGCGCCGGGAGATGGCCGAAAATCAGGGATGGCAGTGGAGCCGGGACGGCATCGCCCAGAACTCTTTGCCCAACGCCAAGAGGTCCCTTCAGGAGACCGGGTGGGCCGGTCGGCTGGCCTTCAACGAATGGACACAGACACTGGAACTGGACGGCAAGGCAAAGGACATCTCGAAATTCGAGGCCCATATGGCCGATTCCATCGAGGATAAGTACTTCGTCCTAGGCTATAACCCTGTCCGTGGCCGCCTCAGAGAAGCCGCCTTGGTAACCTCCCGCCATTACAACCCCGTGCTGGACCGGATTAACGCCAAAGTTTGGGACAGAACAGACCGGTGGGGTCTGTTGGCGTTGCACATCACCAGGGAGGGGCCGACAGCCCTGAACACGGAGATTGCCGCCCTGCTGGTGCGCGGAATAGTGGTTAGAGCCCTAGAGCCGGGGTGCCAGTTCGACTACGGCCCGGTTCTCCGCTCAGTTGCGGAAGGTGTCGGAAAACAGACCTTGTTGAAGATCCTAGCTGCTGGCGGCCATTCCACAGGGGCGGCCTTCTCCGGCCTGAACTGGCAGAAGGACATCAGGGACAAGCTCCGGAACGTCAGCGTACTGGAATTGGCGGAATTCCAGAGCCTGCCGCACAAAGAGCAGGCCAACCTCAAATCCTTCGCCACGCAGATGACCACCAACGAAAGGGACTCATACGGCGCAATGGCGGTGCCGGAGGACATCAAGGCCGTGCTGGTCCTCACCACCAACGAGGTCGCCTTCCTAGGCGCCGGTGAAAACCGGCGGCACCCAGTGCTGGAGATACCCGAGGGCAAGACGATAAACCTGAAGTGGGTGCAAGCCAACGTGCACCAACTGTGGGCCCAGGCAGCTGCGGAATACCGCGGCGGGATGTTCAAGAACGAACTGGGTGCCACGCAGGTTGTGCTGCCAGAGAGGTTGTGGGATGCAGCGAAGGAGGCGTCGGCCCGATACCAAGCGGCAGGGGGGCTTGAGGCCGCACTGGAGAAGATACTTGGGTTAAAAACAGAGACCTTCATCCCGGCCAAGGATATCTGGAACGCACTGCCGAGGCCCTTCGCCAGAGTGTCCACCGGAGAATTCTCCGACGCGATGCGCCAACTGGGCTACGAGCCCGACCGGGGCGAGTCCCCAGGGAGAGGGAGGGTCCGAGGATGGAAGCAGGTATGGACTAAGGAAGAGCCCAAATGATGAGATTGGGACAGCCTGGACAAGTGGACAGTCGATTCGTAAAAAAACCTCGGTGGCAATCACAGGGGGGGAAACGGGGGGATCTCACCCGTTTTGCCGGTTCTGAGTGGAGGTAATTACCACCGAGGTTTTTTTTACGAATCGACTGTCCACTGTCCCAGGGGCGGTTTCAGGGGCGATTTTCGCCACATTTGTAGCTAAAACTGTGGGAACGGGTGCCTGGACAGTCGGATGGGACAGTCGGCGTTGACTGTCCCATCCCAGACACCTGATTTGCGTCGCAACTGGGACACGCGGCTGGCGATCGTCCCGTCGACCGTCCCAGGGAACGGGCGGCCTGTCAGGGCGAGGAGAAGCGAAGGAAATGAGGAGCGCGGATGGCAATGGCCCACCATCGACGAATTGATCAACCGAGGCCTAAAGGCCCGGCTGGCACTCACGGCCGACCGGAGCACTACCAAGCCTTTCATACCAGAGAGGAAGTCTGAGCGGCAATGGAAAGTCAGTAGCCATGCCTGCCGATAATCAGGAGTTCAAATACGATGCCCACGAGGCCATCTTCTTTCACTGGAAAGACGGTAGAGGAGTCTTGAAAATCCCATGTGATCCCCGAAGGACGGAACATCTGGGTTGAACGCCGCGGCTGCGATGCTGGCGGGGGTGGAAGATCGTTGCTTCAATTTCTGGATAGGCCCCAGGAGACCAGGACCGGGAATAAACCCGAGGACACTTTTACAAACCGACTATTGAACGGAGGCAAGAGATGAAAAGACACGAGACCGATTACCAAGTCGTAGTAGCGGCCCGAGTGACCCTGCCCCCGCTGTCCACCGACGAGTGCTCCCAGTCGTCGCGAACCCCCAGCCAGGAGGATATGAGAGGGCGCTGCGGAGAGGGCGCGGTGGAGAAGGACGGAGCGTGAATGACAGGTAGAACGGACTGGGATGAGACCAGGGATCCACCGAAGGCAACATCACACCGGAAGAAGTGGGGGGCAATGACTAGGACACTGGGGCCACCCTGGTTGCAAGGAAACCTTGATCGCCGCCGCGAAGGAACCACCGCAGGCGTGCTGGAGTCGGGCGGTTAACGGCGCACACCCTTAGCGGATCACACGTAGTCCAAGTCTGGGTGACATGTTGGCCAGTATCCCCAGTGAACTCCCGGCAAAACATTTTTCTTTTCCTCCGCGGTTGGCGGACAGAGTGCTTCGAGGCACAATGAAAACCTGGGGCTCCGTCCATGGAACGAGAATTGTTGCGACACTAGTATGAGGATTTGGCCTCGGGACACATAAGGGCGGGGATCCCGAATCTGACGTCAGATATCCATCCAACGAAAAATAGCTGCGGTTTCACGACTGTGAAGAGGAGATGGTTATGGTCACCAAGATCCCAATCACCAAGAGGATCATTCAGGCCGCTCGGATCGGGAACTTCCCAGGAGGCCCGCTGGCCCTCGGCATAGTTCTGAAGGTCCCGAATGTCGACGGGGTGTACGTGGACGACGAAACGATCGCCGTTGATCGACGTGGAGAACTGGTCGAGAAGTATGTCATCCATGAGCATCTAGATGGGTGGATGCAGCTGTTCAACCTCGGCGACCGGGTACCGGCAGGCATCCTCAGGCTGGGTATGCTCCGACGCAGAGGTGGCCCCCAGCAAATGGCTTGGCTCGACGAGTACGATGGGGAACCTTCCGTCGACGTCCTTCCTTGGGGTCCAGTGCTTAGCGGATAGTCAGGCGTGTGGACGGGCATGCCAAGTGATTAACGACAATAAGTCCTGCCGGTTCGAGGGATTATTTTTGCCGGCCTGAAAGGGTTAAACATCCGGCACGGAGGCGCCGCATTGATGACAGACCGACAAGTCGCAGTGTTGAGGCAGAAACAAATGGAAGGAAAGACACAGGAGACGGCGGCCATGGCCGGGGATGAGCGTGCACTCGGCAAGGAAGTGGCAGCAGGGACCGTTGCCGTTGGAGACGAAGCAGGAGCGCCGGTGGCGCACCTGTCCCGAACCCTTTCGAGGGAGTGTGGGAGGAGGACAACGAGCCCTTGCTGCGGGGCGATCACGAGGGCCGGCTGATGGCGCACGACAACTATCGCGTGGCTCGAGGAGCATCACCCCTGTCGATTCAGCGCATCCCAGCTGCGCACCCTGCAGCGACGATTACAGGACTGGCGTGCCTTGCCCGGTTCGGACCGGGAGGTCTATTTCCCCCGGAGCATCCTCCGGGACGGGAGGCCCAGATCGACTTCACCCACGGCAAATTCCTCTTGGGGGTGACCATCGCTGGCCGGCCCTTTCCCCACCTGCTGTTCCAGCTGATACTCAACCACTCGGGCTGGTGATTTGCCGAGGTCGCCACCGGCGAGACTTTCCCGGCGCTGCAGCAGGACTGCAGGCTGCACTGTGGACCCTGGGGCGGTGTTCCCCTGGTGGTGCGTAGCGACAATACCTCGGCCGCCACCCACGAGATGAGCCGCAGCGGCGGCCCCTCCTACACGTCCATCACTGCCGGACTTCACGGGATATTTTGGGCACAATGAGAATATCAACCCAACAGAATGTGTGGGCTGCCAGTGTGGAAATCTGCTCGGTCTCCAGGATCGCAAAATAAGGATAGGTTCGGGAGGGATAAAAATGGCACCGAAATACATGCCCGGGGAAAGGCGCAAAGGGACCTCGGTCACGATCGATATGGACAGTATCGAGCGGGGATCTTCGCGCCGGAAAAGCTGGAACGACACCGTAAGACGGATCTAGCCGACACCATTGTCGAGCAAGACTACATCTTCAGCACCCGACGCTTTGACGGCAGGTGGAGCCACAAGGTGATCATTGATGGCTTGGAGGTCAACCTCCCCCATAAGGTATTTCAGGCCCTCACGCGTCAGGTCGAAAGCATCATAAAAGAGGAGCGGTCAGAAAGAGATAAGACCCAGGCGGAGAAACGCAGAGCCGAGATGTCCGCATTGGCAGCAGCAGATCAGGAGGAGGCCGAGTATCTCGAGAACGGGCCCGAGTTTCTGCGACTACGGGAAGGGGGCTGAAGCTACCTCGAATTCGAACAAGGCCACAGGGCGCACGATAGGGAAAGCGACAAAGGAGATTTCGACGTGCCGCAACTACGAGAGTCCGGTCCCTACATATGGGTAAGTTGGATCGCAAAGCTCCTCACCGGGGAAAACTCCTGTGAGTGGGCAGCCTGGTTCAAGGCTCAGCACGAGACCTCGAGCTGGGGAAAAACCCCTCCGACTTCGATCAGGCGGGATGGATGCTCAAGCACACTAAGTTGGTAAACAGTCTTCGGGAGGAGTGGGAGGACGTTGGGTACACGGTAACGACCGAAGGGCAAAACTCAGTCACTCTTCGAGGAAACGCAGCCACGCTTGGAGGAAAGCCGGACCTCATCGCTTTTAGGGACGATCTGGCAGTCATTATCGACGCAAAAACCGGAAAGCCCAGTCCCAGTCATGCAGTGCAAGTCATGCTCTACCAGTATGCAGTCCCCAAGGCGATGGAGCAGTACAAGGGGCTGAAATTCGCAGGACAGGTGGCCTATGCGAACCACGCGGTGGACATCCCGGCGGAAGCAGTGAACGAAGAATTCGTGAGGAGCATGAGTTCGCTGGTGCAGCGGCTGGGAGCGGAGACTCCGGCTCGGAAAATTCCGTCTGCCGGCGAATGCCGGTTCTGCGACATTTCCAGTGCGGACTGCCAGGAGCGGGTCGAAGGACAACTCCACGGCAGGGTGCGAACCACGGATGACTTCTAGAAGCCAACGCACGGGTCGCGGCGGCCCAGCCCCGGGCGGAACCCGCACCAGCCCCTGGTGCGACCTCTCGCGGAGGGATGAGAGCGGCCCGGTCGGCTGCACCATAATGGTAATTATCGAGCATCGGATAGGAGGGGAAATCAGCGGTGAATATCCTCGGCCAGCAGTCATTTTCTGAACTGATCAAGCATGCGGAAGCATCCTCGCTGCCGTTCCTCGACCCGGGACACTCGGAGGAGACGCCCATCACCGTCCATCGCACTGGGGCGCTCCCGGATGGAGACAGGGAACGGGTGTCCCGGGCGCTGGAGGGTTCGAGGTCTGCCAACACGCGAAAGAACTATGCCCGGTCCTGGGCTGCCTTTGAGCAGTGGTGCCTGGAGCAGGATACGCCGTCCCTGCCCGCAGATCCAGAATTCATCGCCGCCTACTTGGCAGAACGAGCCGAGTCGGGCTGGAGAATAGCCACTATCAGAGTGTCTTGGGCGGCCATCTCCGACGCCCATCGTCAATGCGGACACGGGGAGGTCGCTGAGCATCTGGGGATCCGCCGCACAATTGCGGGTTTGGCCAGGGGAGACCGCAGGCCCCAGAAGCAGGCCCAGGGCCTTACGTCAGAGGCCATGGCCGCCATCAGGGCCACCGCCTTCAACCCCAGGCGTGTGGGAGGACGAGGCAGCCCGGTCGAGAGTAAGGCGGCTGCCCAGCACCGGGGATTGGTGGACATAGCCATTTGTTCAACCCTGAGGGACGCGATGCTCCGTAGAAGCGAACTGGCGGCACTTTGCTGGGGCGACGTGGATCTTCGGGATGACGGAACCGGACGAATCCTGGTGCGGGCCTCCAAAAGCGACCAAGAAGGAGAGGGGGAAGTTCTGTTCCTTGGCCCCGACTGCGCCAAGGACCTGAAGGCTATTCGTCCTGATACACCCGGCGCGGAATCCTCGGTATTCCGGCTTTCGAATTCCCAGATAGGTCGAAGAGTGAAAGACGCGGGGAGGGCCGCTGGGTTGGGGGACAGGTTCACCGGGCATTCAGGCCGGATCGGAATGGCTCGGGACCTCAGTGCCGCCGGAGTGGAGCTTCCAGCCCTCATGACGGCAGGCCGGTGGAGCTCGCCCACCATGCCTGCCCGATATACCCGGAACGAAGCCGCTGCCAGGGGAGCAGTGGCAAGGTACTACGGTAACAGAACCAGCAGACCGTGACAGGTGCGTTACTGTTTGGTCGGAGGGACGCCGAGTGTGATCTCTCCATGCTCCGGCCTCCCTCCGCTCAGCAACGTCCTTTCCATCAGCGCCCCAGGTACTGCACAATTATTGGAGTGGGTAAAACAATGAATTTAGAGAAATACCAGGTCACGAACCGGCGAATACTGCACATTGAGGACCAGCCTGGCCCCCGGCACATGCCGGGAGAAACCATGTGTGGCAAGACGGTCTCAGCGGACCACCTCGTCCCGTACCCCGGTCCCTCTACTTGGAGAGTGCTAAGGAACGAGAAGAGGCATGGGGTTCCTGTGGCTATCCACGGCGGCGAGCAGCGGAAGTTGTGCCATCTGTGCATGAACGGTGGTGAGCTAGACGGAGATCAAGACGCCTGTTAATGACAACGCCATCACCACGGGCCGAGATAACCCTTCTGGATGGACGCACGGGCGTTGTAAGAACCAAGTGGACCTGCTGCAGCTCCCGTCTGGAGGTTCACGGCTTCGCTGTCTTGGAAACCAAGCATCCGTCTCCTTGACACCCTGCTTGCACCAATGGAGAATTTCCGGCACCAGCCAGGGAAGGAAAGACGGGAATGAGCAGGGTATGTCCGAGGGCTTCACCAGCGCCGCCGGTCTGGTCCATGAGCTGATAGAGGCCCGGGGTGAGGGACGGCTGCTGAATCTGCAGCGACAACTGTCGCCGCTCAACCTGCTGATCATCAACGAGATGGGCTTCGTGCCGTTCTCCCGCACCGGCGCCGAACTGCTCTTCGAAGTTTGCAGCCAGCGCTACGAGCGGGGGTCCCGTCCTGGTTACCGCCCACCTTCCCTTCGACGAGTGGACCGAGGTCTTCGGCTCGGAACGCCTCACCGGAGCCCTGCTGGACCGGCTCAACCCAACATGTGCATATCCTAGGAGCCCGTCCGAGAAACAATGTTCTAAACGACAATCGTCTCTAACAACATCAATTATTCCGATTACTGTTTTATTGGAGCCTATTAGTCACCAATACGATTATGGAGTGGCGCTTTTCGTCTCCAAAATCTAATCCTCGGACAGGCTGCTAGAGATGAACGGCGAGAGCTACTGGCTGAAGCACAGCCGGGAAACCGCTGACGCACAGGCTTCGGACGACCCCGACGAAGAATAGGCCGCACCGTCAACGCCTCTACTCCCGCTCCTGCTAAGTTGCTGCTCCACCTGCCTGTGGCCTCGGGTCTTTGGACAAGTGGTTCACGATTCCGGCGCTCCAGTGGCCCAATTTCTCGGTGTCCTTGACAGTACGGGAGAGGGCAGGGACAACAGGTGGCCGTGATCATCCGGAACACGACCCCGGAGCCTGAACCGACGCCCACTGCAACCCCGTTGCCAACGCCAACACCACGCCCCACGGCCGCGCCGGAGCCGACGAAAACGAGGGCGCCGGAGCGGGAATCCACGAGCGTCTCGTTCCCGACGGTGGCGGCGATGCCCACTCCAACGCCGACACAGACGCCAACTCCGGCGTCCACGGACACGCCGACAATGGCGCTTGCCTCGACGGCGACTCCCAAGCCGACGCGAAGCGTAAGGATCGTGGTGATACCGTCCAAAACGCCAACGCCAACGCCAACGCCAACGCCAACGCCGGCCAACGCCGGCGCCTACGGCCACGCCGACACCGACTCATACACCATCCTCGACGCCCACGGCCACGGGGATGCCGACACCGACTCCGGTACCGACGAACACCCCGGAACCGACGTCGACGCCGGTGCCACTCTCCATAGAGGAACTCACAGAGGCGCCGCCGCACAGGTTAGAGGACCCGGGGATACCGGTCCTGGGCGCCGCAGTGGGAAAAGTGAGAAACGCACTCAACACGGCGGCATCGGTGGCGAGGGACAGGACCACGCTGGTGATTTTGATGGCGGTGGTGGGAGCCGGAATGATGGCCGCGTTCGGGTACCTGATGCTCAGAGAGAACCGGGTCGGGAAGCGGTAGGCTGGGGACACGGAGAGACGGCGATCTGACAGGCGAGTGCGGCAAGAGAAAAGACCGGGGCACAAGCAGGACCGGAAAACTGCGTAACCCAAACAACGACGCACATCAGGTCTACGTTATGCGGAAAGCCACCCGTTCAGCTTCCGGAGCCGGAGGGTCGCGTCCGGCATCTCCAACTCAATGCACTCCACTCCCTTGGACCGGAGGCTCCGCAGGTACCCGGACACCGAGAAGACCCATAGTTCGATGAACTTCGGGGAGTCACTCAACCCGGAACAGCGGGGCGTTGGGACTCTGCCGGGACTCCAGGGCCGCCCAGAAGATCAGAAGCGGACGGACGGAATCTGGGTTCATCGCCTTGGGAGGATTCATCCGCTCCAGGACCTTCATGGTCGCCGGGTGCTTGAGCCGCCGCCGCCGGGCATCCCATAGATCGTTCCACTGCTCGCGCCTACGCTTCCTCACTTCCGCGGCAGTGCCGACGAGCGGGAAAGGGGCAGCCTTGAAGGCATGGGCAGACCAACTCTTTATCTCCGTCTGAAAGAGGACCTCAGGCTGTCCGGGCCACCCGGCCCCTCATCCACCGGTCCAGCCGGGGACCTTTCGTACGCCCCGTGGTAACGGGTAACGGCCTCCCTGTGCCGGGATCGCGGAGGACAACGGCATGACCACTTATGCCGCTCAGGTAGTGCTGGAAGCAGGCAGTGTTCAGGTCTTCTCCGACCACACTGACGACCCCTGTGGCATGGCCCACGGACCAGCCGGGTTTTTCATCGAAGAAGTGGAGAAGGCCCTCAATATCGGCAGTCAGAAGACCAGACCCGCACGGCTCGTTCATTCCCTGGTCCACTTTCACACACTCCTATCCAACGAAACATGAGTACGAGAACTGGAGATTCCCTCCGAACAACAAGCGTAGCAGGAGTAGGAGCAGATTACGGACAGAATCAGGGAGAGAAGCTACACGGCGTTCGTGAACAGCAACGACCCGGGGAGGGAAATACCTGAAGATTGGTTCGAGGAATCCCCCGAACGCATCAAGATGGTCAAAGACGCCAACGACATCAGTCAGAATTTCCGGTATGCGCCAGTGAAGGATAAAGACGAGTTGCCGACAGATCTCACAGGAAATGTACCGTTGCTAGTATTACAACGACGCTTCTTCGATTTGGTCAGTTGTTGGCCGGAAATCGCTTCGCGAAAGGCAAGGCCGCAAGGCTGTCACGGGCGTGGGCAGGTCGCTATGAAGAGGCACTCAAGGTCCCTTTCTTGCGAAGCGTCGTTGTAATACTAGGAACCGACACGGACCTGGATAGGCGGCTGTAACCGGTCCCTGATCTCCTGATAGATAAGGACGTCGATGCTCTCCGGAACCTCGAGCGTTACAACCAGACCATATCTAACCGAATCCTCAAGCGTGCCCGCATCCGCCCGGCATTCAACCCGGATTTCGATCTCATCTCCCTCGTTCACGACCTTGGCACCCTTGCCCTCCCTCACTTCATGCTGGACGGTACCGCGGCGAACTTGAGGATGAGTTATCCCGACGGGGTCCTCCGCCAGAGACTGGCCTGCCTTGAACTCGAGTTGAGCGCGCCGGTAATTCCGATGGGAACAGTTGATGGGGGACAGCCACGCCAGAGTCGTGATCATCCGCCTTGGCTCGGCTTTCCCCGAAAGCCCGGGTGGAGCAGGGAGACGAAAAACGTGTGCCTCCTCCGCACGTATTTCGCCGCATCCCAGCACGGTTACTCGGTGACCAGCGCAAAACATCACCCTATCGGTCTGAGCGGCGCCGTACCCAATCAAACGAGCCGCCACCTCCTTGTTTTGACGCTTTCCATTGTCGCCATTCAGTAGCGACGCGTAGTGATCCAACGGCATTTCGCAATGCGCCCCGTGCACCAGCATGGCTTTTAACAACACCGCATCGAAGCGCTCTCCCGGGAATGACTCAGCCTGAGAGCGCAGATGGGTCAGAACGTCGTACAGCCGGCTGGCTGCACGAGAAGCCAAGGCTGTGGCGTTGCTGGTTCCACGCGTGTAGCGGCTGGAGTCCAGTCTACCCTGTTCCCCGGGCCACGCGACCCGCTGACCTGGAGGTGCGCGGAAATCTCTGACTTCGAGCACCTCGTTTTCATGGGAGGTACCCAACCTCTCATCCAAAGATTGCCTGCCGCCAGGCAGCAGGAGGTCGGGCTTGACGGACCGGCGATGGCCCGGTCCGTGAGCGCTCACCACGCTGGGAAATCCGGTCCCGTCGAACGGATTTATCAGGCGGTAGCCGTCTGGTATCTCCGAAGAGTCCGAATGAACTGCACCAACAGTAAGACCATTGAGAGTTTCGGAGGGCGACAGCAGAGTGCGGTTCCTGGTGTCGACAGACAACGCATTAAACACCGCTGCTTCGCGTTCCTCCTGAGTCAACTGTCGAAAGCCGCCACGGGGCACGTCCAACTCGATGGCATGCCCGTGATTTCCGGCACTCACCACAAAAAGTACCTGGTATTTGAAAGCCAGCCAGTCCAGCAGACGAGCCAACGGGCTCATTTCACGCACAAACGGGCGACGGCCATCGCAGACCGAAAGATTGATGATTCGAACCCCCGGCGCCACTGACTGCTCGTCGCCTTCACTTTCAAACAAGCGTCGAACCGCACGGTGAATCACGTCTACCGCCAACTCGTCCTCGGGAATCTTCTCTACCCAGGATTCACTTGCCCCTTCTGCAACTGGACGCAGAATCGGCCGGACGTACAGACGGCGAGTTATGGGAGGTTCACTTTCATCCAGCTCTCCATGGCAAATGAGCGAAGCCATGCCGGTTCCATGATGACGCTGGGTCGCTTGGTAGTGCGCCTCGTAGCCATCAGGATCATCTAGTTTCAGACGCCCGTCCAGCGATTTGTGCCCCGCGAGCGGAAGGCCATCGAAGAGTGCCACAACAGGGTCACCCAATTGCGCCAAGCCCGTGTCCGGCAGGGGTGCATCGCTAGTGTCTGCGAGATCATCGGTCGATGGGACAGAGCACTGCCCGACAGGACGCAAGAACATCACGTCCTCACACATTACCAACTGGCTTTCGTCCTGCTCGACGAGTTCTGAAACACGGTTTGCCGGGATATACCCCAGGACACCGTGGTAGGAAATCTCTGGGATCACGGAATTCTTGGCAATTTCTCCGCCCAGAGAAGCTACAACGTGTCTGAACCTGACCTCCGCTTGTCTCCTACGCAACCTAGTGCTTCCAAACCACAACTCAGCTTCAAATGGCAGTAGATCCGTCTCATGAGAATTCTCCAGCCTGAACCGCCAATTATCGAAGAGACCGAACTCAGCCATGCGGTCCTGCGGTCCCCACAAACGCACGGTCCGCAACTGCTGAAAAACGTGCCTCAGCGGTGCGAGGCCGCTGGGGAACCTGGCCTCTGGGTTACGCTGGAACTCATCGAATCGCAACCGGAGAGTGGTCAACGCCCCAGCGTCCGTCATTACCAGAAACAGCCTGCCGGGAAGGGTTCTTTCATCGCGGTCGTCGTGAAAGTCGTCATCAGGTTCGATGTCTGACAGATCCGCCTCCGTCAGCCACTCCAAACCGTCGATTTTCCTGACAGCCTCTACAAAGTCATCAATCGATCCGACGGTTTCCAAGACCAAGACTTGGTCAGGGAGCACCCCGACAGGATTGTCGCGGAGTTCCAAGTTTCGGTCCCTGACCGCATCAGACAGCCGTTGGAATTCAGGATTTAACCGCTCACCTTGACGTCCTGCACCTGGGAACCGGAGACTGGATGGCCCGCCGCCTCCTGCGGGTTGACGCCGCGTAATCTCAGGAGAAGGGAAAGACAAAAGAGGGTGGTCAGCCACGTAACTAACTCGCCGTTTTCCCGACTCTGTTGCGTAGTTGGCGCAAACGCTCCTTAACGATTCTTCTAACGTCAGTACCAGGACGGGTGAGCACCGCGCGTCGCACAACGTCCAGTCCAAAGTCCTCGACCTCGGCGAAGCTCAGGCCATGCAGCTTTAAGGCCAACTGCTCGATGGGGAAGTCCATCTCGTGCCCTGTATGGCTCTCAAACTGCCGGAACCACTTAGCTATCTGATCCGGCTCAGGCATCGGCAGTTCCAAGCGGAGCTGAAAACGTCGCCAAGCGGCCCGGTCCAGGAGCTCAGGATGGTTGCTGGCCGTCACCGCCACCACATAACTGGGCAGTGCATCAATCTGCAACAGCAACGAGCTGACAACCCTCTTTATTTCCCCTGTTTCGTTGGTGTCGCCCCTTTCCTTGGCCACTGCGTCGAACTCATCAAAAAACAGTAGGCACCTACGTGAGCGGGCGTACTCGAAGACCTGGGAGATCCGCTGAGCAGTTTCGCCAAGATAGCTGCCTATGACCGCCTCATACCTGACGGTCAAAAGCGGGACACTCAAAGCGTCCGCTAAGGCTTCGGCCAGGGAGGTTTTGCCGTTACCTGGAGGGCCCGTCAGCAAAACGCGGTTGCGCGGCTCCAAGTTGTAGGCCCGCAATAGATCGGACCTCAATTGCTCCTCGACCAGTTCCAGGACAGAGTCTTTGACATCCGCGGGCAGAATCAAGCTATCCAGCCCGCGCGACGGAGACTGCTCAATTAGGAGATCTCCCGAAGAGGAACCCTTAGGATCTCCGTTAGGGGTTTGCGGTCTCTGGCTTCCATTTCCGTTGAGCGAGAGATTGCCCAAGATGCGATCAGCGAGCACAGTATGCTGCTTGGCGCGCTCATCAGCCGCCAATGCTTCCACGGCCTTGCGGAACTGAACATGGTCGCCGCTGGAACCAGCCTTCACCAAGCTCAGGATCAGATCCGCGCGTGCCATATCAACCGCCTACCGTAAGGCAACCAGATTGCTCAAGCCAAACAAATAGCCACTCTCCGAACGAGGGCAATTATAGCAGGATAGTACCAGC
Source organism: Dehalococcoidia bacterium (assembly GCA_965216065.1). Classification (GTDB taxonomy): domain Bacteria; phylum Chloroflexota; class Dehalococcoidia; order Lucifugimonadales; family UBA3495; genus VXOI01. The sequence continues at coordinate 2,071,037 of CBDCFB010000002.1, read as the reverse complement.
TGGTTGTCTCAACAGGGTGACCTGCCAGGGCTATCGCATTTGAGGGTGGTGGTGTTGGAGGTGTTAGAGTAGCGGGCGTTTAGTATTACAACGACGCATAGCCAGAAAGGTCAGTCTTTGGGTCGGGTTTGGACGCTGAAGTTAATTCTTCCAAAGCTGATACGAGCAGTTGCTTTACCTCTCAAGAGAGGACAATTCGCCTTTCCCTTCGTACTGTCGTTGTAATACTAGGCATTTTCGGAGCCGAAGACCGCCTTGCGCAGGGTGTCGTTGAGGTGCTTGTGCCAGTCGGGGCCGGTTGCGCGGAAGTGGTCAAGAATGTCGTAGTCAATAGGTAGTCTTGTCCACTCTTTCGCAGGCCAATTGAAAGATCTGTTTCGTAGTGCCTTAACCGTTTCCGGGTTGTCTTCCATCCACTGCCGGGCTCGGGCGAAGTCCTCGCGGGTCCATTCCGGATTGTCTGGGTCTCTGGCGATCCCGGCATTTATCGCAGTCTCTTCTCCATATTCTGCCTCAATCTCACCGAATGTCATGTCGCTTGCTACAAGCTCCCCAAACGACAATTTGGGTGAATCGGGGTTTCCATACTTCTTTGCCCCGATTTCTGCCATTAAAGCGGCATATTCAGCGAATGGCAGGTTGTCTATATCAGTGTTCTCGTCCATATCTCCTTATATCCCTTGCGTTGGCCTTGCGGAGGCTGATAATACGTCGCCGTTCCTCTCGGTCAGTGTAGATCACACAGTGTAGGCGTTCGTCGATATTGCCGATGGCCACCCACCGCATTTCCCCAGAACGGGGACTGGGATATCGGATGGCAGAGTCCCAATTGAAGGAATAAATGCTGGAAAAGTCAATTTGGTGTTTGGCCAGATTCTCCAGCCGCTTGGCTTCGTCCCATTCATAGTCCACTGGTTCATCCTACAAGCTGACGTCGCTGTCATCAACCGCAAGCTGTCAGGCGGCTGGTTCCCCTCAGCAGACGGCTGCGCCCAGCGGTAGCCGTTGCCTGCGGAGTGGCTCGCGTACGATCAGCGTCAGGGCGGTGGCGGCGAGGGAGAGCGCCAGCATCAGGACGAACGCCGCGTTGTAACTGCCCGTGAGGTCGAAGATCCACCCTCCGGCGAAGGCGCCGAGTCCACCCATAATCTGGTGAATCATCGAGACCGTTCCGGTAAGAGTGCCCAGCCGGTGTGGGCCGTAGATGTTGCCCAGGAACACCACGGTCAGAGGCGCGGTGATCAGGAAGGTGAAGCCGTAGAGGAGTCCAAAGGCCAGGATCGCCGGGGTGTCCTGCGCCACCAATATCAGGGCGAAAATGCCGATCCGCATGGCGAAGCACAGCAACGTGGGCCTGGAGGCGCCGAAGGCATCGGCCATGACTCCGGCCACCAGAACGCCCAGGAGCCCCATCACGCCCATCCACGCCAGGAGGTTGCCTGCCAGCACATCGCCCACGCCCTGGTCCTGGGCGAAGGCAACCACATGGGTGGCGACGAAGAAGTCCTGGAAGCCGCAGATGGTGTAGATGCCCACCAGCAGGAGGAACGGACGGGAGGACAGCGCCTGCCGAAAGGACAGCGGCTGCGGCGCCGATTCGTCGCCGGGAGCGCCCTGCAAGGCACCCTCGTCAGCCGGAGGACCGCGCCGGACGATCAGCAGAGCCAGTGGCAATAGTATGGCCGCATTGGCTATCGCCAGCACGGAGTAGGACGTTCGCCATCCCAGGGCCACGAGAGCGGATGCCAAGACTCCCACGATGACCAGCTGCCCGATGGCGTTCCCCGACACGGCGAGGCTGGTGGCCACGCCCCGGCGCTCGATGAACCACTGGCTCACCATCACCACGACGGGGGCGATCGATGTGCCGGAGTTGCCCAGAGCGCAGACCACGCCGTAGACGAGGAAGACCTGCCAGGAATACTGGACCTGTCCCATGAGGGCGAGACCCGCGGCGCCAATGGTTGCCCCTATGGCGATGGTCCCGCGGAGGCTCCACCGGTCGACGAGTCTCCCCACGAAGGGCATCGCGAGGGCGGAGACCACCATGAACATGGTGACCGCCAGGGACAGCGTGGAGCGGTTGACATCCAGGTCTTCGGACATGGGCTTCAGCATCAGTCCGAATGCGAATCGCGAGCCGCCGCTGAAGAAAGGACGGAAAATCCTGCGGCGAGTATCACCCAGCTGTAGTCTGGACGTCTCATTGGCAGTCCCTGTTTTGTCTGTCATCCCCGTCTGCATGGCAAAGGGCGCACGGCTGTGCGCCCCTGAAGCTTATAGACTATCTCAAAACGATCGTCTCCTGGTGCCGATAAGGAGCTGGCAGCAAGAGCCACTGGATTCCCGGATACGCAGGGATGAACCGGATGTATCGGTCCCGGGACCGGGGATCATAACGCAGGCCCCGGACACGCGGGTAGAAGAACGAACTTTGACCCGGAACCAAAGTCCCGAGAGGAAGGAATACAAACAGAACGACAGGCAAGACGCCGACAGGCGGCGATTGCCAAAGGCACCTGCACCAGTCGCGGGAAGGAACCTCAGACATCCCCAGTGGAACTGAGACCACCGGTCTTGAATTGGCATCACCGGTAGTACAATGAAGGCAACGTCCAAGCAAACCCGCTCCAACCTTCTGGAAGGAGACAGCCGCCATGCTGATGCTCGGAGTCACTGCCCTTGTCGGAATGTCCCCGTTCTTGGCAGGAACGCGGGTTTGGCTCGACTGTCAGGGATCCGAGGACCAGAGCGCCGGAACCGCCGCCCGGTCCGTCACACTCTGCGGCGCCATCCCAGCCGTCAATGGAGGCGTTATGCTGTCCGTCCATTGACATAGGACACTGCGTCCGACTCAGGCGAAGCCGGACACCCCGGAAAGGATGCGGAGAAATGACAGATAAGAACACGATGATGGGACCCGGCTCCATCCACGATCCAGAAGACACGTTCCGCGGGATCGTTGTCGAGATGCTGGGCGAGCGTTTCCCCCGCGACCTCATCTTCGTCGACATCATAGTGGAATCCCGCCAAGACCATGACGGTGAAGACTACCTCCACACCTACATCGTGTTTGACGGCGACATCAAAAAGCTCGATCCGGCAAAGACCTTGGGTATCGCCACGGACCTCTGGCCCCGGGCCAGGGAGATGGGGTACTCCGCCATTCCCATACAGTCCTTCGTTGAGAAATCGGAGTGGATGGCGGCGAACAGGTAGAGAATCTTGGATTCCCGTCACATGCTGAGGATCGCCAAGGCCCTGGCCAACGGCAGGGTGGGAGGCGGGAGGAAGGGGCGACCTAACCAGGAAGAACTTCGCAGGGCACTTAGTACGGCCTACTATGCCCTCTTCCAAGCCCTGGCCGGTACCGCCGCTGACCTCTTCGTAGGAAGTTCAACGTCCGCCAGGAAAAGCCCCGCATGGGTACATACCCACCGCTCCCTGCAACACGGATTCGCCAAGAGTCAATGCGGTAAAGCTGCATCAGTGCAGACATTCGACCCAAGAATAATTGCCTTTGCGGCAGCCTTTGCGACAATGCAGGGGCTTCGTTACGACGCCGACTACAACCCCGCTGCGTTCTTCTACCATTCGCAGGTACAAATTTGGATAGGGGAAGCAGAGCAGGCACTCATCGCATTCAATCAGGCACCCAGATCCGATTCAGGACCAGGGCGGACGCCCACTGGCTGCCCGTGAGGACATCCGCCCGCTCTAACCGATTGCTGGTGAAGGAACCCCGGATGCTGAAGTCCCCCTGTGGACAACCTTGATCATTCTCACGGATCTGATGGCCTGCGGGGAGCAGACTCCAACCCCAGGTAAGGTGGTGGCGACGGCCACTCCGCCGCGGCCCAACGCCACCCGCCCCTGAGCCGACGGAGACCTCACAGGCCGCTGGAACAGCGAGCACGGAACCTAGTGCCGCGGCAACAGTGTTGCCAGCAGGCCAAGTCCGAGCCGACTCAGGCTCCGGCGGCACCCATCCCAGTCCCGACACTTGCGTCGGAGACCCCGACACCCGGGATCACGTCGGCCTCCAAGCCGACGAAAGACGGACTGACACAGGCTTCCACGCCCGCGACGACGTGAAGTCCAGGAATGGTAATCCATCAACGTGAACAACGTAAAGAACGGTACGGAGACTGACCGCACGGCGCACCAAACCAAGTAACTCTGACCAAAAGACGATGAGCAGGAACGACATTCTCAGCCCGGCAATCATCTATATCAGTCGATGTCGTTTCGTAAAAATCGCAGTTGTCCCTGGACACAAGTGGCGCTGGAACCAAGCAACGTTCCTCCAGAGGCACGACCATGGTTGGCCAGATCCAACATAGGGTGGTCACCCGAACGCCGACTTACCCAACCACTCGTACAACACTCGGGCAACGACGCCCCGATTAGCACTGAGAACATCGAACTCTACCACCGGCCTCCCTGCGTCATGGACCAGCCAGTCGGTCCCGTTGGTGATAACCACCACCTCGAACTCGGACTCTGGACAGAGATCAGTCCAAGTGGACAACTGCGGCAAAGAATTCCCCTGAGACGAGGCGAGCACCGCCACGTGAGAGCCAGTTGTGTTCAACGTCTCCGGTACTGCAAAAAGGACATACCCGGCCAAGCCTGCGGCGGGGCGGAAGGGCCGGCACTCCTCAGGATCCGACGGCTCGCAACCCAACGCCCGAAGCATCGGATCCACATAGACATGCAGGGTGTGTTCCGGGAGCCAAAGTGCCGGGTCCACGTCCTCCATTTCAGCGTTCATAGCCCGGAGCCTGTGTATGGCGACTTCGACCGCTCTGGCGCTCACGGAGGACCTCCCGGCAGGGACTCTGAACTTGGGATGGCAACGGAGACCGGGGAAGTCTAAGGCCCGCGAATGCACATGGAAAGGAGCAAATGGCACAAGGGCGCCCGGGGTTACCGACTGTCCAAAGATCCAGCAGAGGCGGGATGTCGTCACTGTTCATCGCCCTCGTCACCGGGACAGCCGCAGTGATCACAAAGGCCAGCACTCCAATGCGGAGAGGTTGCACAGCCGAGGAACAAGCGCACATCAACAACTCCCTTGGTGAGGAAGTCCCTTATACTGACCGCCGGAACCAGACCGGCAGAACTTAGGAGTCCAATTCAATGCACTGGACCGAAGACGGACGAATCCAGATCACCAGGAACTTCGCCCTGGGAGCCGCGGCCGTCATCATCGGACTGGCACTGGTGATGATGCTGCTCATCGGCATGCTCATTGCCGGAGACGGTGATTCAGATTCTCAAGCAGACGCCGGCCCGACGCCCACCGTCCAAGCCGACGAACAGGACGGGAATACAGACGGGAGCGGAAGCCCGCAAGCCGCGTCGAAGTCCGAATACTCCACCTGCTTGGCCAGGACCTGGCGGGCCCTGTCTCTGGACGTGAAGGACACCGAGTTCAAACCCTGGGAGGAGAGGAACACCACCAAGGACGCTTGGCCCATAGTGGAACTCAGGCACATCGACTACATCGGGGAACACTGCCGCCACCTGGCGCCTGCCCCACCCGAATCCTCCTCGGCCACCTGCGTGCCAAGGGAACTCCAGGCTTTCTACCGCCGGCACATCCCGGAGAATGGGGACACGGAAAGCCACCAAGCCATCGCCGCCGAGTACGCCCTGACCGTCTGCCAGCCCTCCGCCGACAGGTAGCAACGGAAAGTAGGCTCCGCCGATGGACAGGTGGAAAAGGGCATACACTTTTCTCGGGTTCGAGAGCCTGGACCACGGCCGGGAACGGTTCATCGTCTACGGGGCCACCGCCGCCTTCTGGGTCAACTTGGCAGCGTGGCTGATCACCAGGGACGGGATCGTTCCCGGCTTGGACGGCGCCCTCGAATGGCTGCTATTGGCCCTCCTGTCAGTGCCGGGGAACGCCAGGGTCGTATTTCTGATCGCCCTGGGCCCGAGCCGCAAGGGGGGATGGACTGAGGTCTGGGAAAACCCCGATCCTGAACCAGCAGTAACACCAACACCAGTGCCTGCACCCGGACCACCGTCGCCACCTGTGGACGCTCCGACCGCCGAAGGGACGCCGACCCACAGGAGATGGTGGAGACTCAGGATGCGGGTGAGGAGTGAGTTCTCACGCAGGCGGAGGCCGAGACGTCAGCCGAGAAATACCAGACCATGGGCGAGTACATGGTCAAGGCCACAGGGAGCCGGGCAGACGGTAACGCCACCAACACCTCGGCCAATTGCGCCGCCACCGCGTCCCGCGGTTCCAGCCCAGCCCAGGCAGCACAGAGGCGGTCCGAGGGCGAGCACCGTGGTGAAAATCCTGGTGGGACTGGCCCTGTTCGCCGTCTGCGGCGGGTACTGAGTGACCGAGGGCAACTTCGTTGACCCGTCGGACACGACGACGGAGCCGCCCCGGCTCAGGAACGTCGCCGAAAAACTGCACATGCTGGAACTGATCAACGAGGCCCGGAGCAGAGCCGGAGCTACCCCGGTGGTGATGGGGACCAATAACGTGGCCCAGATCCAGGCCGACCAACTCTTGGAGGACTGTGTTTCATCCCACTGGGGGACCAACGGCCTCAAACCCTATCAGAGGTACAGCCTCGCCGGCGGATATCAGGTCAACGGAGAGAACTTCTCTGGCCACGGCGAGTGCGGGCTTGCGGACACGCTGCTCCACTGGAACGCCGACCCCTTGGAGATGGTAGAAGACTCGGTGGAGGGACTGCTGGGCAGCCCCGGACACCGGGAGACAATGCTCAGTCCCGAGTACCGGAGGGTGAACCTCGGGCTGGCCTGGGACCGGAATGTGTTCAAGGTAATCCAGCACTTCGAGGGCGACTACGTCGAACTCGACGCCCTCCCGGTCATCGCCGACGGCAACCTGGAAGTTGCAGGAAGGCTCACCGCCGGAAACAATTTCACCGGTCAGGTCCCGCTGCTGGCCCTGATCAACTACGACCCGGCACCGAAGAGGCTGAGCGCAGGGCAACTGGCCAGAACCTATTGCTACGGACACGGGGAGGGTATCGGGACGTTCATCCCGCCTTCCCGGTTCCTCAGGGACGAGTATGAGTTCACCCAGACCTACGAAGAGCCGGAGTGCATTGACCCGTACGACGTGGGCAAGAGCGCCGCGGAACCGGAATCCCAGGTAGAGAGTTACAGGATGTTTGAGGAATCAAAAGAGAGGTCAGAAAGCGTGCGGGAAACCGAACTGACCTTGAGCTTCGGGAAGGCCGAGGAAATGACTGCCAGAGGGAGGGAATTTTATCTCAGGGCAGACATGAGCGAAATGCTGGACGAGCGCGGGCCAGGAGTGTACACGGTGGTGCTGATCGCGGAGCTGGAGGAGAAGTCCATGGGGGAGCCGGACACAGTGATCTCGGAATACTCGATATTTCACGAGGTGAAGGCGCCGAGTATCTACGGACAGAGAAAATGAGGGAAAAGGCAATCCGGGTAGGACAGGACGACGGCTCGCAGCTCACCGACGAGACCGGCGACACTGTGGACCCAACTCCAGCAGAGTGGCGCCCCTGGCGAAGTACATACCGGTGCAACGCTCGAACTCCGCTTCATCCATGCTCTTGATTTAACTCTTCGGGCCGGCCTCGAACCTGCGGGCATCGGTCTGCAAGCGGAGGGGACCTGAAACCCAGAGCAATTGCAGCTGATGCCCAGCCGTGGTCGGGGCCATGCCGTCGAAGTGTTCCTCGATGCGAGATCCAGGGGCGCTGGTATGTCCGGCGGAGTACTGCCGGGTACCACTAGCCCAGAGGACGTATCAATGGAAGGGACCCCGGTCATTGGCGGGGATGTTGGGAAGCCAGTCGGGTTCAACCCAGTTGGACATGGGACACCTCGGGAATCAGGGCACGATCAGGCCCCGGACGGAGCGGAAACCCAATGGCCTCTGCGAGGGCGCACGGAGCGAGCAAGAACCCCGCGCAATGATCATTGCAGCGGGGCGAAAAGATTCTTCTGACACTTGCAGGGGGACGCGCCGTCAAGCCCTGGCATAAAATATCTGTGAATCCATAAGGGGAGGAAACGGGATCTTTATGCCAGTGAGCAAAAACAGGCGCAAGAGCAAGAAGAGCCAGAGCCGAAAGATGAACAAAGCCAAGGCTGTCAACAACCGGGCAGACGGAGGATTCACTGATGCCGGTATGCCTACCGCCTTGCTCGAACAGCCCTCATTTGAGCCACAGCCGGGAATTCCCGGATTGCGGGCAGTCGGAATGAGCGTGGGCGGCAGCCGCCGCTACAAAGTGATCAGCCCGCCCAATGACCCGGACCTGTCCGAGATGGAGCAGATTGACGCCATCATCGAAAGGTCTATCAACTTCGAGATGACGGAGGCCCATCACAACAACATAGGGTTAGGAGACTTCGACCTCGACGGCGAGTTTGAGGGTGGCGACATTACGGGCCCAATGGTGGCCACGGTGAAAGTGGACCCGCTGGCAACTGTCGAAGGACACCCAGAGTGGAGGACCGGGCAGGAACTTATCGACTTCCTGGACGCAGACCCTCATGTGTTCAGAGGAGATTTCGACGGGAACCGGTGGCAAGGCTTGGGAGTCAAGTGGGTGGAATGTCTACCCAGCGTCAAGGAATGCCTAGACAGAGTGGGAATCAACGACTGCGTGAACCCTCCTCACTGCCCCCAGTGCGACACGGAGGTGGGCGCGGCGGAAACCCACTTCCACATCCTAGATGAGGATGGGTTGATGCGGTTGTGCGAGAGGTGCTGGTCAAAGGGACCCCTGCCAGAGGAAGACCGGACCCTGGAACTGGACTTTCAAGAAATGACCGTAAAGGTGTAGACGGAACGATGTGGAGTAAGCATCCGGTATTTCCTAAAGTCCCCCGTGGATTCTGGCGCCGGTTCCAACGGAGATGGTCGAAGCCACTGAAATTGTTGGAGGAGGTCATTTCCCTGAGCGGGTCGCTAGGAGCAGAAGCCGGTTCGCCAAAGTTCGGGGAGATGTCGGACGAATACTGGCTCGTTATGAGGAGCCTTCACGCCCGGACGTGCCTCCATGGTCGAGGAGTCCTGGCGCTGCTCTCCAACGGATTGGTGGACCCCGCATGGTCCCAGTGGAGGGACTGCCACGAGTCAGCGACCATAGCCCGGTTCATAGCCGACTCGCCCGACATGGCTCCCCGGTACCTTAAATTCACATACGTCAACAAGTACAAATTGGCCAAGGAACTTTACGAAATTGGCAGTGACCAAGCGCCGAAAAAGGCCGAACTCGACCATCTAGAGAAACTGGCGGACGAGGTAAGACAGGACCTGAAAAGAGACTACGGACGCTCCGGTATCTCGAACTACTATGGCTGGAGCGGGCTTGGGGACTTTAAGGACATTGAGGCCGAAGTCTCGAAGGGCGACGCCTGGAACCCAAGAGGCGAGTACATATTCTCAGGTGAACGAATTCACGCTGCTCCGAACGCAGGGGAGCCCTATCGGGAGGAAAGTGGACGCCTCGTGTTCGTCGTAGGTCCAATGAATACCGGGCTAACAGGACCCGCAGACCTCACCTCCATCGCCGTATCCCGGGCCACGGTTGCACTCTTGCAGAACGCCGAATGCGACGGAAAAGACCTGGACAAGATGCGAGAAATCCAAGCCAAGAGCAGTGTCCTGGGAGCCATTGCCTGGATGGTAGACCCGGCAATATCCTGTCCAAGGTGTGGAGGCTACGTCCAGGGGGCTTCACCGCCTGAGCTGATACCGGAGAAGAGCCGGCCTGGTCCCTGTTACTGTCGGAAGCGTCATAGACGGAGGGTTGACTGGTCAGCCTTGAGAAAGAGTCAAGGACCGGACAGTTGCTAAAACTGCCTCTGATCTTAGTGGTAGCGGTCATGACAGCCCTGCTGACCTGCACCGAGGCGACGCCGACATCGAACCCGACGGTGACGCCGGCTCCCACCAGCATTGCCGCGGCAACAGCGATGCCAGCGAACACCCCGATTCCGGAAGCCACGGCAACACCGACACCCATTGCAGAACGGACACCGACAGAGAGACCCACGGACGCAAGGGAGGCGACACCGACCAGACCTCCTACCTCGGAACCCACACCGGAACCCGCTCCCGGCGGGAGGCTCGCTCCCCTGCATGCACTGGACTCCGGGGCAGCGCTTTCCGAACTATCTGATGCCGAACTGCAGTGTATCGACGAGAACCCCGAAAGACAGACCAGATTCTTCGGGTGCCTCAATGACGAGACCCTGGCAAGGGTCTTTCTTGCCGGGTTCGTGCCCGGGCCGGAGCCGCTCAGCCAGGAATCCTCCGACTGCGTCCGGGCAGCGTTCGCCGTCATCGACCCCAGGGCGGTCATGACCGCAGGCATCGAGGCCGACCCAGGGAGGGCCATGGCCGGGAGCATGGCGGCGTTCTCTGTGACGATGGCATGCCTGAACGATGAGGAATGGGAAACTGCCGGCCCACAGGTGGGGATGGGACCGGGCGAACGAGAGGGGATGCAGTGCCTGATGGAAGCACTGGGCGGACCAGGACAGATGGCAGGAGCGATGACCGCGGCCCAAGAGGGAGAGTTCGCAGAATTGGCAAACGCGGGAGCCGAGTGCGGGCTGGACATGGGACCCATGCCCCCGGCGCCGACGGCACCGATCATCGCGGCAACGCCAGTTCCCGCACCGGCTACACCCATGCCCACGCCGACGGCAACGGCGACGACGGTGCCGTCAACACCTGCTCCGACGATGGCAACGAACACCCTGGTGATCACCGTCGCCCCCATCCCGACGGGCATCCCCGACTATGACCGATCCGACTGGCGGCACTGGGTTGACGCAGATGGGGACTGCCAGGACGCCCGGCAGGAAGTCCTTATCGAGGAGAGCCTGGAACCCGTGACATACGAGACCGACCGCCAGTGCCGGGTGGCGACCGGACAGTGGTGGGCGCCGCATCTGGGACACCACTTGGGCAACCCGGGGCACATCGACGTGGACCACCACGTGCCGCTGAAGAACGCCCACGACTCGGGCGGGTGGAACTGGGACGCCGAGAGGAAACAGGAATACGCCAACTACCTCGGGGAGGAAAATCACCTCGTGGCCATCAGCTCCCGGCACAACCGGAGCAAAGGCGCGAGAGGACCGGAGGAGTGGGCGCCGCCGGACAATGCCCAGTGGTGCGACTACGCCACCGACTGGGCGGAGATAAAGGAGCGGTGGAACCTGACCATGACCCCGGTGGAGTCAGAGATGGTGATGGACATGCTGGGGACGTGCGAGAACCCGCCGGTGGTGGTTGTGGAGATAAGGGAGGCCATGGAGGTCAGGGTGGGGGTTCTTGATCCCACGGCGGAACCTGAGGGGACCGTGTACGGATCGTGCGAAGAGGCCGCAGAAGCGGGGGAACAGAGAGTGCAGGGAAGCCAGGGCGGAGGGCAGGGATTCCCGACGACGATGGTCCCGACCGCGCGAGACGGGGACGGAGATGGAGTCGTCTGCGAGCGATAAAATGTTGAGCGTCAGGGCATAATGCAACTGCAGACCCTTCAGAGGGGGAACAAACTTCCTGAGGTTGAGATCCAGGAAGAAAGGACAGGAACTAACCTTGCAGGACAGCCAACTCGCCACCATCTCCAACTTCATCTGGAACATCGCCGACAGCGTTCTTCGAGACCTCTTTGTACGGGGCAAGTACCGCGACGTGATTCTTCCCATGACCGTCATCCGCCGGCTCGATGCCGTGCTCGAACCCACCAAGCAAAAGGTCCTTGAAGAAAAGAAGTGGCTGGACGAGGCAGGGATCTCAGACCAAACAGGTCCCCTCCAGCAGGCGGCCGGGCAGCAGTTCTTCAACGCCTCCCCGTTCACCCTGAGGGACCTCAGGAACGCCACCTCTCAGCAGCAGCTCCGAGACAACTTCAACGCCTACCTGGACGGGTTCTCTCCCAACGTCCAGGACATCCTGGAGAAGTTCGAGTTCCGAAACCAGATAGCCCGCCTCTCGACCAGCGGCGCGCTCGACGCCCTTATCGAACGGTTCCTGTCCCAGGCAGTGAACCTCAGCCCCAACCCCGTCGAGAACGACGACGGAGAGGTCAGATTGCCCGGGCTGGACAACCACGCCATGGGGACCATTTTTGAGGATCTGCTCCGGAGGTTCAACGAGGATAACAACGAGGAAGCCGGCGAACACTGGACCCCCAGGGACGCCGTGGAACTCATGGCCAAACTGGTATTCCTGCCCATCGAGGACCAGATCCAGCCCAACACCTACCTGCTCTACGACGGTGCCCTGGGAACCGGTGGGATGCTCACCGTCGCCGAGCAGACCCTCCAGGAGATAGCAGAGAAACAAGGACAGAAAGTCTCCACGCATCTGTACGGGCAGGAGATTAACTCGGAGACCTACGCCATCTGCAAGTCCGACCTGCTCCTCAAGGGTGAGGAAAACGCGGACGCCAACATCATCGGCGGACCGGAATACTCCACCCTGTCCAACGACGCCTTCAAGGGCCAGACGTTCGACTTCATGATCAGCAACCCTCCCTATGGGAAGAGCTGGAAAACCGATCAGGACAAGATGGGCGGCAAGAACGGCATGACCGACCCCAGGTTCATCATCCAGCATGCCGGCGACCCCGAATACTCCCTGATCACCCGGAGCAGCGACGGACAACTGCTCTTCCTGGCAAACATGCTGAGCAAAATGAAGGACACCCCGCTTGGCAGCAGGATAGCTGAGGTCCACAACGGGAGCTCGTTATTCACCGGGGACGCCGGCCAGGGAGAGAGCAACATCCGCCGGTGGATCATCGAGAACGACTGGCTGGAGGCCATCGTGGCCCTGCCGCTCAACATGTTCTACAACACAGGCATCGCCACCTACGTCTGGGTCCTGACCAACAGGAAGCCCGAGCACAGGAAGGGCAAGGTCCAACTCATCGACGCAACACAATGGTATACGCCTCTCCGCCGGAACCTGGGTCAGAAGAACTGCGAGCTTTCTCCAGAGGACACCCAGAGGATCTGCGACACCTTCATAGACTTCAAGGAAACTGAGCAGTCCAAGATATTCCCGAACGAAGCCTTCGGTTACTGGAAGGTCACTGTGGAGCGGCCGCTCCGGATCGAGGGCATAGACCCCGAACGGGCCCACTCCGCCAAGGAGATCAAGGAACTGAAAGCGACCGGAACGCGCTCGGAGTCGGCGCCTCCCGCCATCAAGAAGATCCACGGGCGAAACGCCGTGGCCAACCCCCTGAACGGGCTGTGCGAGGCCACCGTCAAGGGCCGGACCGCCGTCGTCGAATACGAGCCGGACACGGGCCTCCGGGACACCGAGCAGATACCCCTCCTCCATGAGGGCGGGATAGACGCCTTCCTGGAAAGGGAGGTCCTGCCCTACGCGCCCGACGCCTGGTACTCGTTAGGGCAGGTGAAGATCGGGTACGAGATCAGCTTCACCCGGCACTTCTACAAGCCGAAGCCCATGAGGACGCTTGAGGAGATAAGGGCAGACATCCTGGCTCTGGAACGGGAGTCGGAGGGGCTGCTGGGGGAGATTGTAGGGAGTGGAGCGGTGCATGAGAGGCCGTGGAGAACCACTAAATAGGGAGTGGTAACCAAATGACAACCGAGTACTTTAATCACCAAGCAGCGTATACCGCAGTCAGGATTTGTATAGAGGTACCTGATGGCACCGGGACCAAATTAACTACTGGCACAGGATTCTTTTACCTTGCCGAAGTTGATCTGAGTGAAACCGAAACCCGTTCGAAACTCCTGCTGATTTCCAATAAGCACGTGCTGGGAGAAGGGAAGGGCAAGATGACCCTTACCTTGAACCGTAAGGGAAACGACGGAACGCCAGTTCATGGCGCCGTAAGGGAATTCACTTTTGACGGATTCGCAGACCTGTATTCCGGGCACCCCAACAATGACGTCGACTTAGCGTGCGTGGACGTATCAAAGGTCACACACAGTGATGCTGACACAAGGCACATTGGGAAAGAGTTCTTGAATCCGATAGATTTTGAAAAAGTTGCCTTGGGCAGTGAGGTCTTGTTTGTAGGCTTTCCTAATGATTACTACGACACCGTAAACAACCTTCCGTTGGTACGAAAGGGTACCTTGGCATCCTTGCCGAACATTGACTTTGGAGGAAAAGGGAACGTAGTGATTGATGCACAAGTATTTGGAGGATCAAGCGGCAGCCCTGTTTTTGTAGATTGGGACAATAAATACAGACTCCTCGGCGTGATCACCGCAACGACAGAAGGAGTTACACCGAGCGGATTTCCCGCTGTGCTTGGACTGGGCATTGTCATCAAGCAAAGGCACGTGAGAGAACTTATAGACCATGCGGTCGAAAGGGTTAAGCAGGCTTGGGAAATTACCACAGGAAGGCAGTGAGTTTCCCATGAATCCCTACACCGCCTACAAGCCCTCCGGCATCCCCCATCTCGGCGACGTTCCAGAGCATTGGGACGTGCGTCGCTTCAAATTCTTCTATCGGGAAGTGGATGAACGCTCAACTACCGGCTCAGAGGAGTTGATGTCCGTATCCCACAAGACGGGCGTAACACCGCGAAAACAGAACGTCAATATGTTTCTCGCAGATTCCAATGTTGGCTACAAGGTGTGCCGGCCGGAGGACATAGTAATCAATACAATGTGGGCATATATGGCGGCTCTCGGAGTGGCGAAGCAGGAAGGACTGGTTAGTCCTTCCTATGGCGTTTACCGTCCACTTCAGCACAGTAACATGAATCCCGACTACGTTGACCATTTGCTGAGGATAGAAGAGTACCGTACTGCCTATTTAGCCAGGTCAACCGGTATCACGGACTCACGGCTACGCCTGTATCCTGAGTCTTTCTTGGGGATTCCCTTGCTATTCCCGCCTCTTACCGAACAAGCCTCCATCGTCCGGTACCTAAACGACGCCGACCAGCGCATCCGGGCCTACGTGAGCGCCAAGGAGAGGCTCATCGCCCTGCTGGAAGAGGAGAGGGAGGCCGTCATCCACCAGGCCGTCACAAAGGGCCTGGACCCCAACGTGAGACTGAAGCCCTCCGGCGTGGAATGGCTGGGCGACGTGCCGGAACATTGGGAGGTCGTCCAACTGGGCCGAATCGGCTCATTCTTGAAAGGATCAGGAGGAACCAAAGACGACGAGGTCCCGAAAGGCATCCCCTGCATCCGCTACGGGGATCTCTATACGACTCACAAATTCTTCGTCGACCACACCAGGAGCTTCATACCAAAGGAGAAATTGAACCAGTACACGCCCATCAAAAGGGGGGACGTCCTATTTCCGGGATCCGGTGAAACAATAGAGGAAATCGGGAAATCAGCGGTCAACCTGCTGAACGCCCCAGTGTACTGCGGCGGGGACCTGATCATTTTCCGCCCGTCCTTACCAATGGACCCTAAATTCTCCGGCTACGTGCTGGACACCCCCATCTCGCAGGACCAGAAGTCCCGAATGGGGCGAGGTGTCAGCATCATGCACATATACAGCAACCAACTGAAATACCTCTGGCTGGCTCTTCCACCGACAGAAGAACAGGAAGCCGTTGCCGAACACATCGACAGGGTCACCTCAGACATAGACGCCACGATGGAGCGGGGCCGCCGCCAGATCGAGCTGATGGAGGAATACCGCACCCGGTTGATTGCCGACGTGGTCACCGGGAAAATAGACGTGCGAGAAGAGTCCGAACAGAGCCTGACGACAGCCGTCCAGTACCCGTAGGAAAAGTTGGATACCTCAGCCAAGAACAGCACAGGCACCTCCCAGCAGAACCATCACCGGTCCGACACCACCGATCTTTTCTGTCGGGACAGGAAACAGTGACCAACCATCATTACGTGCCACAGTTCTACCTGAAAAGGTTCGGTAACGATAAGCACATATCGGCCATACTCCTGAACCATGACTTCCGCTTTGTGGAGAAAGCCAGCATACGAGACCAGTCCTGCAAACCCAACTACTACAGATCCTCGTTCATTGAGAGAACCATCAGTCTGACAGAAAGGGAAGCCTCACGCCTGATGCGGAACATATCCCAACGCGCTCCTTTAACCAAGGAAGATGCCATATTCTTGAAACAATACATTGCGTTCCAAAAGGTAAGAACCCCTGCCCACGTGCAGAGTACCGAGAACGCTCTGAGCGCATTTTTGTCAACTCTTTACTCCGCAAGCACCCACGTCAAAGAACCTGAAAAAACCGAACCCAGCATCAGAATATCGAACGTCGAACCACTAGCATGGAGCCAGACCGGCACTTTATGCGAAACGGTCTGCGACCTCGAGATTCGGTACCTACTGTCCAAAAATGAAGGCTTTATAACCAGCGACCAACCAGTCGCGGCCTACAACCCTTGGGCGCAAAGGGGACAATTCGCAGGACAAGGCTTCGACTGTCGTGGCCTGATGCTCATCCTTCCTATCAGCAGCCGGGTCGCGGTTATGTTGTATGACCACGAGGCTTATAGCATACGCAAACGCGACCGGAATTCAGAGTTCATCACAGTCGCTCAGGGTGACGAGAAAAAGATCAACAAGCTACAGATGCTGGGGAACAGAAGCATTCTGTACCTGCCACACCCGGAAAGACATCAGGCAATTCAAAAACTGGCCCGCGAGGCGAGATCCATTCATAGTCTCGACTCTGGTGAAGTGATGAAGTCAGTAGCAAAATCAGACGACGGACTATCCCAAATAGTCGTGACCGAACAACCAGTCGTTGAATTCGGAGACTGGACATTCCTATATGAATCCAAGGAATGGCGCGAAGTCCCGCCAGAAATAAGAGGCTTTGGAATTTACGGCTCCCGCACGTCAAAACCAGAGGATGGGCGAAAAGCACTGAAGAACATAAGACCTTGGAACTCAACCCGGTATACGGACTCCGAAGGAAATGTAAGTTTTATACATAAGCCGACTAGCGAATTCAAAGTCAGATGACAAGAGAATGCTATGGGATCCCCAGAAAGAAAACCGAACCATTGACCGACCACATCGTTGCTGGGAAGATACTTGCGCAAACTCGCTGACGACGACACTCCCGAGGACAGCAACATGGTCACCGACACGACCGAGAGGGGCCTGGAAGCCCTGATCACCACTTCCCTGACCAATAACGGGTGGCTACCCGGCGACCCGCAGGACTATGAACGGCCCCACTGCGTCGACCTCAGCCACCTCTCCGCCTTCCTCACCGCAACCCAGCCTGAAACAGCGGCCGCACTGGACCTGGGCGCAGATTCCACCACGAGAAGAAGGTTCCTGGACCGCCTGAAACGGGAGATCACCAGCCGGGGCATCATCGACGTACTCAGGAAGGGAGTCCAGCACGGGCCCAGCGAGATAACCCTCTTCCATGGGACACCGACCCCGGGCAATGCCCAGGCTGAAGATCGCTACCGGCAGAACCGGTTCTCGGTCACCCGGCAGCTCCGGTACAGCGCCAGCAACCAGCAACTGTCCCTCGATATTGCACTGTTCGTGAACGGCCTACCGGTCATCACCATGGAACTCAAGAACCGGTTCACCGGCCAGACCGCCCTGGACGCAGTTGAGCAGTACAAAACGTCCCGAAGTCCGCAGGAGGACCTCTTCCGGCTGGGCCGGTGCGCCGTCCACTTCGCCGTCGACGATGAAGAGGTCAAGTTCTGCACAGAACTGAAGGGCAAGGCGTCTGACTTCCTGCCCTTCAACAAGGGCAAGGAGAACGGCGGCGCCGGCAATCCCGTCAACCCGGGCGGGATGAAGACCGCCTACCTCTGGGAGGAGATTCTCACCCCCGACGGGCTGACCGACATCCTTGAGAACTACGCCCAGAAGACGAACAACCGGCAGATATGGCCCAGGTATCACCAGCTCGATGTTGTCCGGAAACTCCTCTCTGATGCCAAGGAGAAAGGAGCCGGACAGAAATACCTGATCCAGCACTCGGCCGGCAGCGGGAAGTCCAACTCCATCGCCTGGGTGGCACGGCAACTGATAGGAGTGGAATACGAAGGAAAACCGGCCTTCGACTCCATCATAGTCATCACCGACCGGCGGGTGCTGGACCGGCAGATTGACGGGACCATCCGGCAGTTCACCCAAGTGGCGTCCACCGTCGGACACGCCGACCGGTCGGGTGACCTCCGCAGATTCATCGAAGAGGGCAAGAAAATCATCATCACCACCGTCCAGAAGTTCCCCTTCATCCTGAAAGAGATTGGTGACGACCATAGGGACAGAACCTTCGCCATCATCATAGATGAGGCCCACTCCAGCCAGGGGGGCAGGGCCGCGGGCGCCGTGGCCCAGGCCCTGGGAGAAGGGACGTCAGAAAGCGAAGAGGATGAGGATACTTTCGAGGACCAGGTAAACCGGATCATCGAGAGCCGGAGGATGCTCACCAACGCCTCCTACCTGGCGTTCACCGCCACCCCCAAGAACAAGACCCTGGAGATGTTCGGGACTCGGGACCCGCAACCGGACGAGAAGGTAAGACACCTGCCCTTTCACAATTACACGATGAAGCAGGCGATAGAAGAGGGCTTCATCATGGACGTGCTGACCAACTACACCCCGGTCAGCAGGTACTTCAACGTCATCAAGAGCATCGACGACGACCCCAAGTTCGACTCCAAGAGGGCCAGGAGCAAGCTCCGCCGGTACGTCGAGAACCACGAGTACGCCATCACCCAGAAAGCAGGCATAATCATCGACCACTTCAACGATTCGGTGTTCACGCCAAAGAGGATGGGCCACGAAGCAAGGGCCATGGTCGTTGTGGACGGGGTGGACCGGGCCATCAGGTATTACCACGCCATCAGGGGAATCATCACCGAACGGGAACTGCCCTTCAGGGCATTGGTCGCCTTTTCGGGAGCCAGAAAAGTGGAGGGGCTCTACGACCAGGAAGTGAGCGAGGCGCAACTGAACGGGTTTCCCGAGAGCAGCACCGCGGAGCGTTTCCAACAGGACCCGTACCGGATCCTGATCTGCGCCGACAAGTTTCAGACGGGGTACGACGAGCCACTGCTTCACACCATGTACGTGGACAAGCACCTCTCCGGAATCAGGGCAGTCCAGACCCTCTCACGGCTGAACCGGTTCCATCCGAAGAAGCCAGATACCTTCGTGCTGGATTTCATGAACACCACAGAGGTTATCCAAGAATCTTTCGGAGATTACTACCGGACCACCATCCTCTCCGACGAGACCGACCCGGACAAACTCCACGACCTGAAGGGCGGGCTGGACCAAGCCCAGGTCTACTCCCAAGAGGAGATAGACGACCTGGTCCATAAATGCCTGGCAGGGGAGGAGCGGTCCAGCTTCGAGCCCATACTGGGACAGTGCGCCGAGAGGTACGTGGAACTAACCGAAGACGAGCAGGTGAGGTTCAAGGGGTCCGCGAAGTCGTTCACCCGACTCTATGGGTTCCTGTCACAGATCCTGCCGTACACCAACGCAGGGTGGGAGAAGCTCTCGATATTCCTGAACTTCCTCATACCGAAGCTGCCGGCGCCGGAGGAGCAGGACCTGTCGTTGGGGATACTGGAAGCCGTCGACATGGAGACCTACCGGACCGAGAAGCAGGCGACCGTCCAGATAGCTCTGCAAGATGAGGACGCGGAGATAGACCCGGTACAGGGCGAAAGGGGCGGGGGAGTGCAGGTTCCCCTGCTCGAACTCCTGTCCCTCATTCTGGACGAGTTCAACAAAACCTGGGGGAACTCGTTCAACAACCCCGACCACATCACCGAAATTATCAAGGACATGCCCGACCGAGTGAATGAGGATGAGGCCTAGAACGCGAAGATGAACTCGGACAGGCAGAACGCAAAGATTGAACACGACGCTGCAATGAAGAGGCAGATAACGGCGATGCTCCGGGACAACACGGAACTCTACAGGAAGTACACGGAGGACCAGGCCTTTCAGGACGACCTGAACGGGATGATATTCAAGTTGACGTACCGGCCAAGCGAGGAAACCTGAGAGACAGGCCAAGCTGCATAGGGATAGACATGAATCCCAAGCACGAACCTTTCTAAGGCGGGCAGAAAGGATTCCAGGACCATCAAAGAAGAACTGGAAGCCGTAGCTCCTGACGAGGAGAAAGTAACCCATACCCCTCTCCAACCTTCTGAAATCAGCCGCCGGCACATGCCCCTTCTGCAACCAGAAGGCGGGCATCCTGTCCCGCGAACACCCCGAATGCCGCCGCCACTCCAAGGAGTTGACTGAATGGCGAACGAAGATCAGAAAGAAACCCGAGAGGTTAAACCAGAAAAAGGCCTGCAAGAAAGGGGCAGAGGGGGAGGCCAGCCCAAGCCAAAGACACCTTCCGGGGAACGGAAACCATGGACACCTCCGAAGAACGACACCACCCCCGCAAACAGAGCCGACGACAAGTAAGAACGAAGAGCATGGCTAAGGGTCCCGTTTGCTTATAGGTGATGGCCCTGCATGCCTTGAGGCTATCTGCGCCATTCCCGGTAGCAATCGGCCCGGTGGCGGCTGTCGTGGTCCACGTAAATGTCAAAAGTCTGTGACTTCGATGGGGCGTTCATATTCCTTGTGTCGACACTCACGTATGCTTTATCCCTCGAGAATCGGGCGTTCCCCATTTCCCTTCTCACCTCTCCCGAGACTGCGACAATCGAATCTGTATCTATGCAGGACTTCCAAGTGGGGGAGAGACGAGAAATATAGAAATCAACAATTTCCTCCCTGGTAGCATCGGGAGGCGCAGAGTACGTGGCACGGGTGCTCCATCCGTCCGGGGGGGTTATCGGCGATTCGTCCGATGTATAGCCGTTTGAACCGACCCGGATCTGTTCGGCCCCGGGCGGGATCGGAAGCGACTCCAGCAGGTCACTGTTTGCGGTGATATGTCCCCAGCCGAACCAAAACCAGCCGACCAGGAACACAAGCGACCCGATGGCGACCAGGGGCAGGCAAAGGCGCAGGGCGTATCGCGACATGGACTTCACCAAGAGGACTGATCCTCCCGCAGTTACGCCGGACGGCGGCGGAGAGCTACAAATCGTAATCGTTCAGGGTCATCATGGCCTTTGCGGACAAAGCTATCATGGGCCATCACCTATAAACAAACGGAACCTGGCTACACAATTCTGGCTTGGACAAGTATCCAATTTCCACGCGGTCATATTCGCAGAGGAGAGCGAGCCCTGCCTCCTGGGCATGGTCAGCCTGGAAGAGGCGGCCCTAGCCGCCGACCCCCTGGCATGACGGCTGATACCGGCAAACCTGCTGCGCCTCTAACCGCAGCCAGCCCCGGGCACAAGATGTAAAATGAACCTCAGAGACCAACCATGACCACCCCCATCAACACCTTCGAAGACATGTTGGACGCCATGGAACGCGACCCCGCGCTGAGAGACGCCCTGCGCCGTCATATCCTCACCGACGAGCTCCTGCAGATGCCCCTGCGGCTCGAGCAGTTCATCACCGAGCAGAGGGAGTTCAAAGAGGATATGAGGGAACGCTCGTCCAACACCCTGACCAGGCTGGACAGAATGGAAGGTGACTCAGGCACCCTCAAGGGATACTGGGCAAGAAACACGGCAGTCTCCGACGCCGCGGGTATCGCACAGGACATGGGACTGGAATTCGTCAGGACCCTGACCCCCAGCGACCTGATGGAATTGGCCGGGGACCAACTGGAACAAGATACCGGCCGGAGCTTCCGAAGGGCCGACCTAGTCATAGAGGCCACCAAAGACGGATCCCCGGAGTACGCTGCCCTAGAGGTCTCCTACACCGCAGACCAGAGGGACTCAGGGAGGGCGCTCCGGAACGCCGGGCTCCTGACACAGTTCACCGGAAGGAAGGCCACAGCCGGCGTTGCCAGCGTCAGAAACACCCACGAGGTCGAACAACTGGTGGACTCAGGCGAACTGCACTGGCACCCGCTGGAGGACCGGACCCCGGCCCCCGAGTGAACAGAGGAGGAAACCCCGCGCACAGCGTGAGCACGCGTCACAGCCAACTCAAACACGGTCTGAAAGGGGCCAGAAATGACCACCAAACCCAGAGCCGCACGAACATTTCCGCCGCTCCCCTACCCGCCGGAGCGGAAGCCAGAGGATATGACCAGCTTCGACCACCTGACAAAGAACGGCGGCGCCCACCATCTGGCCCAACACTTCGGCCACCCCGACACCACCGTCGTCGGAGGGGAGAGGTACATCATCCGGGAACCGGGCACCCCGGCGGCGGACCGGAGATTCCCCGATCTGCTGATCGCATTCGGCGCCGACCCTGAGGCCTACCAGGACAGCAACAGCTACGTCATCTCCGAGCAGGGCAAGCCGCCCGACTTCGTAATGGAGATAGCCTCAGAAAGCACCGGCCAAGAGGACACCGGGAACAAGCGGACCTGGTACGCCGACCTGGGCATCCCGGAGTACTGGCGGTTCGACCAGACCGGAAGATTCCACGGAAGCCGACTGGCAGGAGACCGGCTGGTGGACGGCCGGTATGAACCGATAGCCATCGAGGAGGTCGAAGAAGAAGTCCTGCAGGGCTACAGCGCCGCGCTGGGCCTCTTTGTCCGGTGGGAACGCGGCGAGCTGCGCTGGCATGACCCGGAGACGGGGCAGGAAATACTCACCTTCGAGCAGGAGCGGGAGGGCAGGTTGGCTGAACGGGAGGGCAGGTTGGCCGAGCGGGAGGGCAGGTTGGCCGAACGGGAAGGCAGGCTGGCGGCCGAGGCCCGGGTCAGGGAGCTGGAGGCGGAACTGGCACAGAGACAAGAAGAGGGCTAAACAGCAGGGGGTCCGGCTCCCCACACACGATTCATCAATTCCCACTCGACCACAGGGACAGGTAACAGCCTGTCCTTTTTCTTTGGCAGAGGCTGGAGGTGTCAAGGGCGCCGAGATAATGGGCCACTGGGGCGGCGTGATCGTGTACCACTGACGTGATGACTGACGGCAGTAAATCGGTCAGGATGGAGACGTTGAAGGAGCAGGAAGAGACAGCTGTAGTAGTAGCAGATAAAATTGCCGTCCAACCCAATAGCTGCCTTGCCCAGGGAGACCAACGGATGGACGTTATTATCCGTCCCGAAATAGCCGACGACTTCCCCGCAGCCCGAGAGGTTGTCAGGCTAGCCTCCAGACGAGGACGTAGCCGGTCCGTTGGAGGCGTTGTGTGGGTCCGAAGAGTACCTTCCAGAGCTAGCGCTGGTAGCGGTGCGCGATGCGGAGGTGAGCGGTCACATCATGTTCACCACTTCCCCCATCGACAATGCTGGCGAGTCCATTCTTGCCCTGACGTTGGGGCCGCTGGCAGTGCACCCCAAACTGCAGCGGCAAGGCGTCGGGTCACAACTGGTCGAAGAAGGTCTTGCGATCTGTCGGCGGCTGGGTCATCGAATCGCCATAGTCATTGGTCACTCGACCTACTACCCGCGCTTCGGCTTTGTGCCGGCCGGGCCCCTTGGAATCGACGTGCCTTTCGATGCGGATGGAGAGTCCAAGATGGTTCTGGCCCTCACGTCGGGGGCCCTGGAAGGCGTACGTGGACTGGTGCGCTTTTCGCCGGTTGTCTATGACGCCTGCTGATTCCTTCCAGCAATTTAGCAGCCGCGTGCAACCCGGGTCACTTGAAGGCTGGGGAATGCCGGAGGTCGGGTAAACATCGTGGTCTAGCTCCGCCAGCCGCGGGAACAGTCCGTATGTCGATTGTCTGCATACAATGGGTAGGTGTTGTCCGGATCAGGCTGCCGTCTTCGTCTTGAGAACGCCTCGTCGATCCACTGGCGCACCCGGTTCACCTCGTTTTCGCTCCCTGACCACCGGCGAATCATCGCAAATGGGTCGTTCCCCATGCAGTTTTTCGCGAGCCTGGGTGGTATCAGACGGGGGTTGCATTCAGCATCGCTGAAGTCCGTATGGGTCGGAAGACGAATCCCCAGCAGGCCGCATCTGTCGTTGTGCGGGGTATCAATCAGGCTCGCGGAGATTTCCCAGTCGACGTGCTTTCGCTGCCAGGTGCAGCGGCTAATGAGAACTACCGTTACAGTGGCCTCTGCAATGTACTCGTCGCGGATCCGGCGTCTAACTTCGTCTACGGGTAGGCCTTGGTCGATGATGTCGCCGGTAACGACCGATGTGTCGACGATATGGTCGTTCATCATCCGGACGAACCGGTCCTTGTACTCCTGGTCTTCCCGGTGGTGGTAGCTTACGAATACCGTGCGTCTTCTACGTCCAGCCATGCCTCATCCCCAATAACGCTGTCTGGGATGGCGATTCGGAAACTCGGGACGTGACCTGCCTGGTGCGTGTGTCGTATCGCCATACCTTGCTCGCATAGGCTTGAGCACGAAGCGGTCCACTGCCCAGGCTCCCCCAATTACCGCGCCCGCAAAGAGGAGAGCTTCAGCAAATGTCATCCCTTCCGAATCGCGTGCGGACGCATCTCTATTGTTCTTGAACCGCTTTGAGTAGTTGTCAGGCACCGGACCGTCCCTCTGCAGGAACGCGGTATGGACCCAATCCCGGATGACGGACAGAGAGCCGTCATCCGGCCAGTCATGCAGACGGACGTAGGGATCGTCTCCTTCAATGTTGGCGGCCAGTCGCTGTGGGAGCAGGTTGGCGTGCCGACGGCCCTTGCCGTAGTCCGGGTGGTCGGGCAGCACGACTCCCAGCACCCCGCACCGGGAGTTGTTCTTGCTTTTATTCAGGGCGGAGCCGATCTCCCAGTCCACAAACTTTCTGCTCCACGTGTGGCGGCCGATCAGAACGAGCACAACGGTGGCGTCGGCAATGTGCTCGTTACGAATCTTCTCCCAGATGGCCTCCGTCCTGAGGCCGTCATAGATGTCTCCGTCCTCGACTGAACAGTCTCCGATGTCCGCCGACATCTCTTCGACCAGGAGGTCCTTGAATGCCTGATCGTTTTTGTGATGGTAGCTAACGAATACCTTATGTCGTTGTCGTGGCATCTCCATCCTCTATCAGTTCGGGCACATCGGCGACTTCGGCGAACAGATCAGCATACTGCCGAAGTTGCACGCTGGTCTCGTTAAGCGCGTTTAGGAAATCGCCGCGTCCCTCCCATGCATTTTCATCCAGGTGTGGATTGTTTCGTTCCCAGTTGCGAAGCTTTGGGTGCCATTCAGTGAGAAACGGGCGGAGGACCCGGTTGAGCATCGAGACAGCAAGGTACCCAAAGGACAGCTCACGCCCGCTCTTTGGCCGAGCCACGGTGGGTCCGGACTGCCTCAAGATACCTCTTGTGGTGTCGAACAGCGAGTAGATGGAGTCCAGAGCTTCTCGCAGGTATCCTTCCTGGGATGAAAAGCCGCCGAGTGGAGTACGGGTCACCATTTCCACATACAGCTCCCAAGCTGCGCCCACCTCGGACTCGTCCGGTTCCCACGTTCCGGCGATACCTCCAATCCCCGGCAACTTCAGATCGATCTTGACGTTGACCAGCTTTGGCATGTCGTATGCCTCGCAAAGAAGTGTTGGTTTCCAATGTCTGGCGGTCCGGCCACATCGAGGTCTCCGGTCATCGGCTGTTCCCTAACCAGGCTACCGGAGCTTACTGAAGGCAGTCACCCACGAATTCGCCTCCGTTGAATTCCGCAACCTCTTAAGTTTCTCCAGGTAGACCGGCAATGGGCCGTGCGTCTGCGGTTTATACATGGCCCTCGGTTTGCCGAAGGGCGTCGAGACGCCAATCTCCCAAGGGACCCACCATGAACCCTGGGTTTCGTCCGAGACAATAACTATCATCGTGTCTGCATGGTCATCAGTGCGTCGTCCAAGTCCCATTGGCCCGGCGCCTGGGCGTCGTCGTGGACATCTATGAATACACGCCTGCCTTGTCGATCCAGGTCATTGGCCAAGCCCAATGCGGTGGGTTGGTCGGCGTGCCGGTACGACAGGAACACTTCCGATTCCTCCATGTGGGTTGTGTACGCCCTCATCATGACTGTGCCGCTCCAGCGGCTGTCTCCCCATGATTTGGCCAGATTCATCCCGTAGGTGATGGGCATGGTGGGTGGCCTCCTACAGATCTCACGACTTTAGTGACCTGCCCCCAGTGGTTGTACCACCTGCTATGTTAGTCCGACCCGCACTGGGACAAGGTCCGTAGGCAGGAATGTTTCCGGCGCCGGTGGCCTGTAGGGCAGGCCCTGGCTGGACTGCACCCTGCCGGAAAAGGAACCGGCCCAGACGCAGGACAAAATGTTTGGGGCGATGGTCGACCAAGAAGTAGCGTACGAACATGCTCAAGATCTGATAGAGAGGGCCGGAGAACTGGGAATAGACTTGGGGTGAGTTACGACAGGATATATAGCAAGGTTATATTGGTTTATCGCTGTACTAAAAAGCGGAGGAGGACCGTCTGAATCGCAGTTATGTTCTACAGCCCAATATTATGTTCGCCGAATTCCTCAAGAACTATTCTGTCTTCTAGCTGGCGATAATGTACTCTCCAAAAATCAGTAACTCTAAACCTCCTAAGTTGTCCCAGAGGCTCGTCATGCAGCTTCGCGTCTAAAATTCCATAAACCCTCTTCGCTATTGCCTTCACCAAGAGTTGACGCATTCGAGGATTACAATAGTCGTCTACAGATTTCCAGAATCCATTGGTCCACTCAAAAGGAATCGGATGTTCCCTGCATTGAGGGTAACTGCGCATTCCAAAGTTAGCCTGGAAATAAATCTCGACGCACCTATGCAGGTCAGGCCAGGAATCTTGAGAATCCATTCGATTGACCCAACTAAACTAAAGCCAAGGTGAAATGCGCAGATGGTGGGGGCAAACGACGGAGCCGGGTCATTCTTCAAGTACGGATGAGAGGGATTCACCGGCATAACCCAACTGATCATCATCGCCACTTAAATGTACATCCCACCTTGGCTTTAGTTTAGTACTACAACGACGGGTTTAAGGTGGCGGCTCCGGCCGGCCTCTGTGGCAGGCGGAGCGGCGTCTCTCGTGGGAGCGGCGCGCCCGTTCGTTGCGTAGCTGCGTGTCCTCCACCAGGTCAGCAATTCATCCGGCCCGAACCGTTCCCTGGGCAGCATCTCCCGCACCACTCGGTACACTTGGGATCGGGTGATCCGGGGCATCTTTTCCCCCCAATTCCTGCTGCAAGCCCAGCAGGAACGCCCCACCCAGCAGGCACAGGGCGATGTGGTGATGCCAGCCCGCCCAGGTGCGGGTCTCGTATTCATCCAGACCCACGTCGCTCTTTTCCGTCTCGAACTCCGTTTCAATACGCCACCTGGAACCGCCCACATAAGCCAGGGTCTCCAGGGGAGTATTCTCTGGGGCGTTGGACAGGTAGTAGCGAGGCTCGCTGCCGTCCAGATTACATCGCGAGATGGCCCAGAGCACCTCACCGGGCTTGCGCCTCTTGGTTACCCGCACCCGCTGGGCGCTGAACATATAACTCCTCGGCCCTGGGATCCCTCCGTGTTCAGCGTCAACTACTTTTGCCGCCAACGGCGCCTGGCTGGCGGTTCAGGTGATGGCCCACAACCTCGCTCGCTGGACAGCGCGCATCGGTCTGGGTGAGCAGATCGTGACCACCAAGACCCTCAGACGGCGGGTCTTCACCTTGGCCGGACGGCTAACCCGCTCGGCACGCCGCCTCACCCTGCATCTGCCACAGCGCTGGCCTTGGGAAACCCAGTTCAGTCGCGCCCTGGCCCGGCTGCGAGCCATTCCACTCCCAGCCTGACGGCGCCCGTCCGCCACTGCCCCAACGTCCCCGCCAACTCGCGCCAGTCCGGTCCGCGAGCGCCTCTTGCCGTGTCCTATCCTGCCATCTCGCTCACCACACCCACTGTAGGCCGCCATCGGCGCCCCTAAAAGCGCCTGCAGACCGTCGCCAACCTCCCATCTACGCGAATTCGAGCCCGGACCATCCGCGTCTGTTACTTCCTCTCCCCCCTTCCGATGTCTTCACGCCGTCCATCGGTGTCCATCGGTGGATTCGGGCTAAGGGGGGGTGGAGTCCTGCGATGAAAGGAGAGCCAGCTATTCCCCGGATCTTGACTCCCTCTCCTCCAGAGCACTCAGCCCCCGGAGATAGAATGCAATGAATCCGATGAGCAGCAGGCTTGCACCGCCACCTATGGTGACCACGGTCCACGGCACCCGAGAGGTCAACCATTCCGCCCGGCTGAGGCCCGCTCCTGCCACGACCAGCAGCACGGACAGCGCCAGGGCGAGGGCGACGATGCCTGCCAGGACGAGGCCCTCGTTGAGCAGGACACCGTCTCGCTCCTCGCCCTCAACGCGTCGCCGCACCAGCAGCCTGCCAAGTCTCCTCATGGCGATCACACGGTGCAGCACAACGAGGCCAAGTACGCTGATAAGGAACAGACCGCCCGCCACCAACAGGGAATGACCGTCGCCCACCAGGATATCGATTCCCATGAATTTTCCCCATCCCAGCTTGTTGTGAGCCCAGATACCCGGCGCCTGGGGAAGAAGTACCAGGACTGCCGTCGTCCAAAGGGCAAGGCTGCTCCTTCCAAAGAACTGGAACAACCCGTAGACTCCCGCTCCAAAGAGAACCGCAATGAGGAGGTAGGAGAGCCCGAAGGACGGCATTTTCGCCGCCATGGAGTCAGCTCCGGGACCCCCGAGCGCTGTGGGAGCCGCGGCCCATCCCCAGAACTGCCAACCTGCGATCAGCAGCAGGAACAGCACCAGGGCCGACTCAGCGGCAACGAATATTCCGAACCAGTTTGACCTCATTCTCCCGACCGTTCACCTGTAGACGTTCATGTGACGCACCAGTGCAGCGATAAAGTCCTCTCTCGCCGGGTCCCATAAAATCACCCCTGCACCGGACCTTCGCAGGTCCGCGGCGAGCGACCTGCTTTCCCACTGAGCCATATCCACGTCGCTGAAGGGAGAGTCGGCATCAGGGTTCGATTCCTTGGGGCTCACGTGGATCACCCGGACTAGCCCGGAGCGCCTGGCCCGGCTGCGAAGGGCAGTGAGGCGCCGGATGGCCGAGATCAGGCGGTCCAGGGGCTCCCTTCCCTCTCCGGGCCTGGGGTAATACACGTCAAGCCTGGTGATGATGAATATCTCGGGCTGAAGCCGCAGCAGGAAACCCTTGCACCACTCAACGGCCTGCAGAAGGTCGTGGCGCGGCGGTCCGGACCTGAGGCTGGCCAACATCTGTGTCAAACGGCGGAACTGCTTCTGCCCCGAATCGGGCGACAGCAACTTTCCCCCGTCCCCGTAGCTGTTGTAGGCATAGGCGCCCACGGTGGATCCCCGGGACAGATAGAACTGGGCCAGACTGCCTGCGGCTTCAACCGTATTCTCCATGGGATTGTCAAGGGGCGCGCCGACATCCATGTACCGCGCGGTATCCATAAAGATCCAGACGGCCTTTCTCCCCTCCGGCTCCAGTTCGTTGACCAGCGGTAGATTGTCGCTGCGCGCACTCCTGGAACTGGCCTTCCAGTTAATCAGCTTGATGGGGTCGCCCGGCGCGTAGGGGCGCAGTTCCCGGAACTCGGAATTGGAGATCCCCATCTGCGCCAGATCGCCATGATACCTTGTCTGCTTGGTAGTCACCCGGATCTCGTTGAGGCGCGTGATGCCCCGGATCCTCGGCACCACTGAGATGCTGATGGTCTCTCCGGAGCGGGTGGACCCTATCCTCCGAACGCCGAAGGGGGCCTGAGACTCCCAGACCGTCGGGGGAATGGAGAGTTCACCACGCTTGGGGAAGCGGACCCGATAGGAAAGGTCCACGGTCCTCGTCCCCAACCACTTCCAGACGATTCTGAGGTTGTTGCCCTCTTCCACTTCCAGTTCCGGAGGCAACTCATCGTGTACGATTATCGGCCCGATGCCATTGGTCGCCGTCAGAGTCCGCTCCATCCTGAGAGCGTCTCCCGCCCAGCAGATGCCCCGCGAAAGGCGTCTCTCAATGCGGACATCCGATGGCGGCTGAAGAGACGCTATGATCAGCACGGTGAGAAGCAGGAAAACGGCAGCCGCCAGCAGGAGCGGATTCCCGAAGACCAGTCCCGCTGCCAGGAAGAACAGGGACAACCCCGTCCATGTCATGAGGGAATGGGGGAACAATCTACGCCCTCCGTGTCGCCAGATCCGTGGGTGGAGGGACCTGTGCAACAATTTCGTCGATGATTGACTCGGTACGAACCCCCTCAAGCGTGTCTTCGATATTGAGTATGATCCGGTGGGCCAGCACGTCGGGTACCACCATCTTCACGTCGTCAGGCACCACGAAGTCGCGGCCGTGGATCAGCGCAATGCTGCGCGATACCCGCAGCAGGGCAAGGGAACCCCGGGGGCTGACTCCCACGGATACCCGGGGGTGTTCCCGGGTCAGCCTGACCAGCTTGGTTATGTAATCAACGATCACCTCATCGACGTATACCCCGGTCTCAACCAGGCCTTGCAACTCCAGGAAACCGTGGACGTCCACTGCCGGTTCCAGATCCTCGGTGGGATCATCCTTCTGCCACTTGATCCGCCTGAGCAGGATGTCGCTCTCCATCTGCTGGTTGGCCGGATAGCCCGTCCCCATCTTGAAGAGGAAGCGGTCCAGTTGGGCCTCCGGCAACGGATAGGTGCCCTCCTGCTCAATCGGGTTCTGGGTGGCTATGACCAGGAATGGAGTGCCCAGCGGCATGGTGGAACCGTCGATGGTAACCTGCCTCTCCTCCATGGCCTCCAGCAACGCAGCCTGGGTCTTGGGAGGAGCGCGGTTGATCTCATCGGCCAGCAGCACGTTGGTGAACACAGGGCCCCTGACCAGCTGGAATTCACCCTCGTTCTGGCGCCAGACATTCACCCCGATGATGTCCGACGGCAGAAGGTCCGGGGTGAACTGCACCCGCTTGGTGTCAGTTCCGATGGCCCTGGAAAACACCTTTGCCAGCAGCGTCTTGCCCAGCCCCGGGTAGTCTTCGAAGAGAACATGGCCGTTGGCCAGCGCCGCGGCCAGCAACTTCCGCAGCAGCAGCCGGTTGCCCACGAACACATCGCTGACGCGATCGATAATTCCCTCGCAGACTTCCCTTACCTCTTCCAGTTGCCGTTCATTCATCAGACTGCATTGACCTCATCGCCTGGCAGAATGGGTATCATCTCTAGGACTGATTTCGAAACGTACCCCTCCCTGTTGTCGGAGGTCCGCACGTAGTAAGAGGAGTTGGTTTCATCCAGGATCTCGAACCCCTGTTCCTGAGCGATCGCGGCCGAACCGGTGGATCCGATGGCGCCTGGCGGAGGGATGGGCGCCTGAGATGCCGCCGGCTGCATCTGATGCCGCGTGAAGCGGGAAGTCATGGAGTCTTCCCCCGGAACGCCGTCACCAGAATCTGAGGAAGCCGACGCGTCCGCTCCAGATTCCAGGCCGGCAAACTGCTGTCCCTGCGGCGAAATGGAAGGAGCCGGATTATGAGCAATCACGGTGAGCGGAGTGCGGCGGGCCACCAGCCCCACACTCAGAGACGCCAGCATACCCTCGCCGGACAGGTGAGAGATGGCCCCCTCCACCAGGCGCCTGCGACGTGATTGAGCGCGAAGCCTGGAGCGCCTGCGAACCCAGGGCATTTCGAACCACCTGGGGGGGCGCTCGACCACGTTCACCAGCGGGAACCACATGGTTACGGCGTGGTTCGTGTCGGCGCCCCGCCGGCGGTACGCCGAAATCACGCTGGCGGCCAGGGTCTCCGCGTCCTCTCCGCTCTCGATGTAAGCTTCGGCAGCCTCCATCAGGTTCGATGCGTCTATGTTCAGCGGCAGATTTGATGGGCCGGTCAGTGCGTGTTCCGCACTGCGGAGGGACCGCGCCAGTCCCATCTCGCGGCGACGGATATCCGCATCGCCACGCCTGCGCAGGAATCCTCTGCGAGGCGGGGCTGCAGCAGCCTCTCTCAGTGGCCGGAACACGGCTCTGGCCCATTCCGGAGAGGCGTTGCTCCGGCAAAGCAGGCCCATGAGATAGGACCACAGGCTTGTCCAGTCTCCCGAGTCAACGAACCGGCGCTGCCATCTCGACACCAGGTCGCGGCGTGGGTCGGGGTGGTCCTCAAAACGCTGCTCGTGGCGTTGCCAACCGTGCCAATTGGCCGGGGCCGCCTCCGCGGCTTCCACGAAAGTCCGCAGGCTACTCCGCATTTTGAACATGGCCCAGATGGCTATGGCGAGCACCACCACCCACTCATACACTGCGGCGAACCAGAGAGTTTCATACATGAGGGGACGGAGCAGCATCCCATAAAAGGCGAAGGCAGCGCCGATTACGAATCCCCGCGGCCGGGAATCGGCGAGCCAGCGACCCGTGTTGGAAAGCATGGGTTCAGGGAAATCGGACAGGTACGCGGCCGCCTGCGTCAGGGCAAGGGTGAGCAGTCCGACCCCGGCAACGGCGCCCACCAGGGGGAATATGTGCCCCAGACCCGAGAGCGGAGCCATTGACAGCCACAGGAGACAGGCGGCGGCAGCGAACCCTGTCGCAGTCAGCAGAGGCCGGATGCGCAGCCTGGCCGGAGACCACAGGGGGGCCGGAAGGAACAGGGAAAGGACGACCGCAAAGAAGAAGGCCGTAAGGGTGTACCTGACCTCGAACAGGCCGGAGAAATAGGGCAGGACCGATTCACCCAGTTTCTCAGTGGCTCTGTTATCCAGCAGCGGGGCGCTGATCAGGGGTGAGAATTGCAGCAGCGCCCACAACAGCAGCGCAGCACTCAGGGCTGGCATGAGGGCACCAACCAGGGGCGGTACGTTGGTCACGGGAACTGCTATTTTTTCTGGAAGACCCAGCTGGGCCACACGGCGCAGGACCAGCGTCAGGTAGGAAATGACCAGCGCAGCGGCCATGGCCGGCATGAGTTGCGGTATGGGGAAACTGGAGGCCGTCGCAGGGACGCCCTGGTCGGAAAAGGAGATCAGCGCCAGGGCGAAGAGCAAGATGCGGCCCATCGGGAATCCGAATACTTCTCCCACCGCCGGGCGAAATGCCGCGATGGCACGGACCAGGATGAAGGGACACAGCAGGATGATGGACCAGAATGCCAGTGTGTCCAGGATTTCCAGGTAGGGAGCGGCAGATCCGAGGACGCCACCCTCCTGCAGGGCTGGAACGCCATCCACGATACCGGGCAGCGACAGCATTATACCCAGCACAAGGACGATCCACCCGACGTCGCAAAGCAACAGGAGGATCCGCCCCGCCATCAGCGCCTTGCCGGGCAGCGGCAGGGCTACCACTCGACGCACCACTCCGCCGAGGTACGGCAGAGCGAGGGCCAGGAAAATGATGACAAGGATGAGGCCGCCCGGAAAGTCGAATGCAATCCGCAACACCCCACCGCTCGCCAGCAACAGGTAGGCAACCCCTAGCACCATCGCAGGTTTCCACGGGAAGGGCAGCGCCTCTCCGAATGAGGGCACCAACACCTTCACCACCCGGGTAACAGCGAAGAGGGTTCCCGCCACAAAGACCCACTTGACCAGGGAGGCGAAAATCTGGAGGTTCTCTTCCAGGGACGCCAGGTCAGGGGCGTCGGGACGCACGTAAATCGCGGCAGGAATGCCAGCCACGGCGAAGAGCATCCCCGCCACCAGGGCCGCTCCCCCGGCTCCCTGCAGCACACCCTGGGCAATGGCGGTCGGCCTCAGGAGGGGGTTGGGAACAAGCTCTGGCTCCTGCCGGTCCTCATCCTCTCCGGTTTCGTCGCTTCCAGTCCCGAATACGGCGTCCGCAACCTCATCCACGTCTGCTGCGCTGGATGGACTGACGGGGCGATCCCCGAGAACGTTGCAGGCAAAGGCTGTGGCCCTGCTGAGGAGAAGCAGGGCCGCAGCCATCGCGAACCAGGGCGCAACGTGCCCGAAATCCAGAGTAAAGGTTCGAAACACCAGGCCGCTGGAAGACAGCAGCGGGTACGATGCTGCCGCAATTGCAGCGAACAGCAGGGCAGAGAGTACCAAGCGGACTCTCGAGCCGGCCTGGCTATTCAAGGTACTGGTCCTCAACTACCAAAATCCACGCCCGGTACATGGACTCGTACTGCCGGCGCCCGATTTCGTGCTCGCTGTAGTCTGCCTCCTCGAAGCGCGAGATGATTTCGTTCACTGCCCGGAAGTCCATTGACTCCCCCGAGGCAACCAGAATCGATTCCAGTTCTCGGGGAGTGCGGTCCGAAGTCCTGGCAATCAACCCGCCCGTCCAGGCTGCAAATTTG
Organism: Dehalococcoidia bacterium; assembly: GCA_965216065.1. Taxonomy (GTDB): domain Bacteria; phylum Chloroflexota; class Dehalococcoidia; order Lucifugimonadales; family UBA3495; genus VXOI01. The sequence goes on along the minus strand of CBDCFB010000002.1, from coordinate 2,036,778 downwards.
TTGTAGAGCCGGACTATTTCTTCCCTGAAGTTGACGACCCTGAATTCGGCTGACGCGGTCGACGCCAGATACAGGCCGGATTCCCCGAATTCCACAGTGAAGGCGAACTCTCCCAGCGTGTCTGCCTGCCAGGTGTAAACGCACCGTCCCTGCTGGTCAGTCTGTAGAGGCACCCTTTCCCCGCCGGGAATCTGCAACTCCACCCAGAGTTGGGGCAATACCGGACCATCCTCAATGGATAGGGTAACCAGCACGGTCACCTGCTCGACCGGCCCCCAGGCGGTTGGCAGGTCCGGCGCAGGCCTTTCGAGCGCCAGTTCCAGCCTTGTCGTTTCCGGGTCTGGCGGTGTCTCCGGCTCGGGCTCATCTGATTCTGCATCGCCGGGCAGGAGGACCCCCGCGGCCATTGTCTCCGCATCTCTCCCGTTGCGAACACGCTGTCGTATGCCTCCGGGCAGGGCGACGGAACTCCACCTCCGGGCGGCGAAGCCTGACAATAGGACCACAACGACCATGGCGGGCAGGCCAGCCCAGAGCAGCCAGTTGAATCCGGTCTGGGTTACAGGTAATGCGGCAAGGTACTCCAGCGGCAGGTGGATGCCGTCGCCCTCATAGGTGAAGGTGACCGGGACGGCAAGCGTATCAGCGTCGTCGGGAGCTTCCACCGCCAGCTGCGCGACCCCCGAGTTGTCGGTTTCGGCCTGCTCTCCCTGGCTGCTGCTCACCGTGGCCCCGGCTATCCCCCGCCCCTCATCGTCGAGCAGACTTGCCTGTACGAGCACCGGCCGGCCGGGACGCACATCCTCCAGCGGGACGACCAACAGGCTGACAGCGGACTTCACATCCAGCGGCACCACCGCATTCAGGTCAAGGCCAGCGACGGACACCGGTACCTCTTCCCGGCCCAGCGGGGCATCCGAGGGGACCGGGTACCGAAGGACAAAGGAGCCTGCAGCATTGGTCAAAGCCTCGGCGCCGGAGGGAGTGGTTACAATGGTATCTGGGATGGGGCGGCTTCCCAGCAGCACCGTGCCGCGCAGAGTCGCCGTTTCGCCCCGGGCGACCGGCTCCGTAGGTTCTACCGACAACCAGGGCAGCCCGACGGTAAGGGCGTGACTCCTGATGGCCGGTGCCAGGCGGTCTGTGCCGTCAAACCCGAAGGCTATGTTCCTGATTGCCTCGGTCTGGTTTTCGCCCAAGTCCGCAAACAGTGGGAACTCCCGCGAGAGGGTACCGTCGGGGCCGGTTATCAAGGGCAGGGAATCCGGGTCACCGACCCAGACAGGTACGCCGGGGACAGGCTCACCATCCAGGGTCCCGAGAGTGACGATCAACTCCACTCTGCCCTGCGCGGCAACCAGGGACGGTCCCTCGACGGTCAGCACCGTGGGCACAACCACGGAGAAAGAGAATCCGGCAGAGCTGGAGGTGAGCTCTTCCTGTTCGCGGAATCTGGCCGTGAGGGTGCGCGGCCCAGCATCGTTAAATCCGGGGGACCGATACTCAAATGATCCGTCAATTCTGGTTGTGGCCGTGCCGATCTGATCTCCTTCTCCGTCCTCGATGATGACCTGGAGAGAGCCGGTTTCAGGCAAAGTTTTTGAGGATATCCTGCCACTGAAGAAGGCCTCCTCTCCCTGAAGCACACTTGAGGGGCCGACGATTGAGATTTCGGTCAGGTGCCGGGCGGTTACGGTGCCGGTATGGACCGTGGAAAGCACCGGATGATCACCGGCGAACTCGGTGCGCACCGGTGCGAGTCCCACCGACCCGATGACGCCGGGCGTACTGAATCGGCCGTCGTCGCCGGTGAAGGCGGTCCACGGTGGCCCGTCACCGACAGTCAACGTTACCTCCGCCTGCGGCAGGGGCTGGCCGCGAACGTTGCGCAGCAAACCCTTGATGAGGAATTCCTCTCCAATGCTGGCCTCCCCGGGAATGCTGACGATCAGCTCTGTGGGCATGACCGCCGCGACCTCCAGCCGGACCGTGTTGCCCAGCAGGAAGTCCCTGCCCTCGAAACCGACCTCCACGACATGGTCACCCACCTCTGCGAAGGTCAGGGAGAAAGCGAATTCCCCGGCCTTGCTGGTCGATTGGGGAGGCAGGTCCCGGCCATCCACTATCACCTGCACATCCATGTCAGCGACCCCGCTCCCCGAGTCGTCCAGCACCTTTCCCCGGAACAGCGCCTGGGTGTCCACAGGAACCTCTCCCGGGCCGGTCAATTGCAGTCCGCCCTCCGAATACACGGTGATGTCCGGGTCGCTCCAGGATTCCTCATACTGCTCATTGGAAATGGCGTGGGCCAGAAGCTGGTAGCCGCCCCTCTCCGTTGAGGACGGCACGCTGACCTCCACCTGGAAGCGCCCGTTCAGGGCAGTGGCCTCCCCGATCCTGGTGCCGCCGTGCTCCTTAGTTTCGTTTATGAAAATCTCGACCTGCAAACCAGAGACGGGACTGCCGGAAGTCGTGCGCACGGTTCCGCCTATGGTGAACGCCGTCCTGCGCCGGATTTGCTCGGGCCAGGATGTGATCGCGGTGACTGTGTCCAACGGCAGGGCGGGCTGCAGTTGGGTTCTCTCCTCCACAATGGGTTGAGGGGGCACCTCTACAACCACGGAAATCTCTTTATCATCACCGCCTTGGAGCAGGGATTCGGCGGCCTGCTCGCGCGCCTGTTCGGTGCGGGATGGTGCCCCTGACGATGCGGTGGGCTCGAACTGCACCCAGCCCAACCCCTCGAAGGCGACCTCCGCCCATTGATGGGCTTGGTCAATGCGGACCTCCTGGCGGTCGATGGTGGAGCTTATGGCCCATCCGGTGGCCACCCTGGCGGGTATGCCGATGGAGCGGGCCATCACCACAAATGCGGTGCTGAACACTCCGCAGGTTCCCTCTCGTTGGTCAAAGAGGAACCAGTCGACCGGGTCCCGGCCGGGCGGGGGCGCCTCGCTGCCGGTACCGTCGGCGAAACGGTAGGTGTACTGGCTGCTCAGGTACGATTCCAGGGCCCTGGCCTTGGCGTACGGTGAATCGTGTCCACCAGTGATTTCAAGAGCCAGTTGCCGAATCCGGTCCGGCAACCCTTCTGGCAACTGGGTGTAGATGGACCCCGAGACCACGTCGGCCGACTGGAGCTGGTCCGACGAGAACTGGGGCACGCGAGAGACCCAGCCATAGCTTTCCGCAGGCGTATCCAATGAGAAGGTGCCGCTGATGGGGTGGTACCGGCCATCGCCATCCACCTCGTCCAGGAACTGGGAGGTGGGCACAACACCTGCAGGGAAATTCCCTAGTTCCGGGGTCGCCTCAAGCACTATTGTGTCCGTGTACGTGGTTGGCGGGTTCACCTGGAATCCAGTCAGCAGACCTGGAACGGTCCGCCCATTGGCCAGCAGGTCCAAACCCGTGCCGGTCCTGGCGATTTCGTTGCGGACCAGGTGCAGGATGCTCTGATTGGCGTCGTAGTCCAGGGAAGCCGGTTCCAGCTTTTGCCAGTTGCCATTCCGGTATATGTCGCCTGACGTGCTGCGAAGGTACGTGGTATGGGCCGCGCCGGTCACAAAGAAGACCGACATGGCCTTCCCGTCTCTTCCGGTTTCCGGTTTCACCACCTGCCGCGTGGTCGTACCGACGCCTATGCCAAAGCCCCTGCCGTCGCCGGTGACCACGGTGCCACCGTTTTCGGTCTGTACGATCTGTGCACCCGCACCCTCCAGGGCCTGCCGCGCCTGTTCCTGTACTCCGGGCTGGTCGCTGGAGAGCTGCTGGACGAGATTCTCAATCTGCCGCCTCTGTTGCTGGAACCCCGACCCGCCCTGCTCACCGGACTGCGCCCGCTCCGTAGCGCCGCCTGCGGTGGGCTCGAAGGGGACCCAGCCCATGCCATCGAAAGCGATCTCCGCACGCTGGTGTGCCTGATCTGCATATACCGTTTGAGCATTCCCTGTGGGAGTTATTGACCAGCCCGCGACGACCCGGGCCGGGAGACCCACGGACCGGGCCAGGATCACGAAGGCGCTGCTGAAGTTGCCACAGGTGCCCTCGCGGCTTTCGAAGAGGAACCAGTCCACGGGGTCGTGTCCTTCTGGGACGCCGCCCTGAGAGGGATCGGCCAACCGGTAGGTGTAGTTGGCCTGTAGGTACTGCTCGATGGCCCTGGCCTTCCGATACGGTGTGGATTCGCCGGCCGTAATCCTCTCAGCAAGAATGCGGACGCGGCCCGGAATACCGTCAGGCAGGACCGTGTGACGGTAGTGGGGCGATACATTCCCCTGTACCAGTTGGTCCACAGAATAAACGGGAATGGTGGAAGTCCAATTATACGAGTCTACTCTCCGGCTGCTGGAGAATGTCTCGCTGTCGAGGAACAGGGTTCCATCTATGGACAGAGTGCCCGGCTGAGAGGAGATGGGTACGTAGCCCTCGAGAATCCATAGTTCTCCCGCCGCAGGGCTCACCCATATCTGGCCGTTTTGTGTCCTGGACGGTTGGACGGTCACCCGGGCCGCCGGGCCGAGGACTGGCACCTGGTATCCAGCCCAGTATTCTTGCTGTGCCTGCTGATCGGGAATCCACTGCCCGTTTACGTAGGTGTCGCCGACGGCGGTACGCAGGAAGTCGACACCGATGGCATCCTCGACCTCAAAGACCGGGACGTGGGGGATCTCCGCAGCCTGCGCCGAAGTCGTGCCTGGTATGAACGATGTGCCGGCGCTGTGAGAAACCAGTCCACCGCCATTCTCAAGGGGAGTAATCGAGCCGAGGCTGTTCAGGGCGTCCTGAGCCACCTCTTTGACCTCCTGGTTTGGGTCCTGCAGGGCATTGATCAGGTTATCGGCAGCGGTGGGATCCCCACGCTCTCCCAGGATCTGCGCCGCGGCGGTCCTGACCGCGGGGTCATCAGAATCTTCCAGCGCCTGGACGATGCCTCGCTGGGTGAAACGGCTGATTGCCCTGGAGCTGGCACCTCTCACCCTGGGCGACGGGTCGTCTGCCCGGCTCCCCAGCAGAGCAGGCAGGGAGCTGGATTCAAGCAAATCGCCCAACGCTTCCGCTGACGCCTCCCTGACGTCAACCTCTGAATCACTGGCGAGGGCCTGTTCCAGCAAACTAGCTGAGCTGCCCTCGCCCAGAGCGCCGAGAGCAGCGGCGCTGGCCTTCCGAACCTCCGGCGACTCATCAGTGTCCAATGCCTGCGAAAGCGGCTCCACTGCTTCCGGCATCAGCAGGTCGCCAAGGGCCGAGGCTGCCGCCTCTCTGACACCCTCATTGGAGTCCGGTCTGTTCACGAGGGTGTTGCCCAGGGGAGAAAGGGCCTTGGGGTCGCCCTTCCGTCCGAGGCTGATGGCAGCGGCCTCCCTCATGATCGGTTCGGGGTGCTCCTGGAGTATCTCCACGAGAAGCTCGAGGTTCAGAGAGGCCATGCTTCTTGTTGAAGCCGCTCTGACACTTTCCTCCAGGTCGTTGAACAGCGAATGAGCGAGGGCCTCGATTGCACCGTCGCTGCCGATTCCTCCCAACACTTCAGCGGCCTGTTCTCTGACTTCCGGGTTCAGGGCATTGGCCAGGTTCCGGAGCGCGATTTCCTCGCGAATATCGTTCAGCTCCTGACCAGCGTCAGAGGGTGCACCGGAACCCTCTCCCATGCCCTCGCCCTGGGATTCTCCTTCGGTTCCGGTGCCGTCGCCGGCGGATTGACCGGGGTGACCGCTGCCGTCTGGCATCTGCTGAGGGGTTCTTGCCGCAACTTTGTCGGGCACCCCTCCTGGAGTAGGGTCAAAGGGAATCCAGCCGAATTGCTCCAGCGCGATCTCCGCCCATTGGTGGCCCTGGTCGCTGTGCACCGTCTGCGTCTCGGCGGTGGGGCTTATGGCCCAGCCGGAGACAACGCGGGCCGGTACGCCAGAAGCCCGGGCCAGGACGCTGAAGGCACTGCTGAAGGAGGTTGCACCGCCCGACTGCTCATCAAACAGGAACCAGTCAACCGGATCGCGGCCCTCGGGTACCTGCTGTATCTGTTGACCGGGCTGGGTCTCGCGGTAAGAGTATTCCGATCCCAGATACTGCGCGATGGCAGATGCTTTTTCGTAAGGTGAGTCGATGCCCCGCGTGATCTCGCTGGCCAAGTCCCGAACCCTCTGAGGCAGGCCGTCCGGCAACTGGTAGTAGGTTTGATCATCCACTGCCTTTGCCTGCGCCAGTGCCTCCCGGGCATACTCCAGGGCCATGGACCGCCACTCGTAATTGAAGACGGGCTGGTCGCTCCGGAAGGTCTGGCTGAAGGGGCTCCAGGAACCCTCATCCCTGACCCCCAGTGGGTAGGCTGCGATGGGGAGCGTTCCCGGTTCCAGGCTCTCGAATCCCTCTGCGGGAGAAACCGAGATGTGGTCGATGTTAAATGATTCCGGTGTGGCCGAGGGCTGGGCGAGCAGGTCCGGGATGGCCCGCTCAATGGGGAGGAGCGCATCCAGGGCCTGCTCTAAGAGGGCTTCATCCACCAGGCCCTCATCCAACATGTCCAGGATTCCCCGGGGCAGGTCCGCCCAGGCCTCCGGGTCCAGGGTTACCGGGTCCAGCTGCAGCCATTCGCCGTTTTCGTAAACGTCCCCAGTGGCGGTGCGCAGTCGGGTTGTGTTGCCGGCACCGGTAACAGTGAATAGCGGCCTGGGGCTACTGCCCGAGGCGGGCTCCGCCGAGGTACCGGTCTGCATCAGCAGCGAGGAGCCTCGAACCAAGGCTGAGTTGCCGGTTCCCAAAGGGAAAGTCGAATCCCAATGGACTGCATCAACGTCACCCGCGGACAATTGCGGCCTGCGATACTTTTCGACTTCGGCGGCATAGGCGTCCTCAACGATCGATTCCTCGGCCTCATCGAAAAGGTTCAAACCGGCAAGACTGTTGGAGGCAAAAAAACCGAAAATGAGACTCAGGACCAGCCAGACCGCGAGATGAACCACCAGGAGCTTGGGTCTAAATGCTGCGACCAGTACCAGGGTCAGGGAAAACGCGCCCAGGACCGCCAGTCCCTTCGGTTCCACGTACGGCCTGAGTGCCTGGTGCTGGTCGTAGGCGACGTTTTCGCTTAATATCCCTGAAAATGCGAGGAACAGGCCAACGCCTGCCAGGGCAAGGGCCGCCACTGCTCCGCCCACCAGGTAGCGACGCAAGGGAGCGGACTGATCCCGGCGGGCCAGGGAGACGGTTCCCACGATGGCAACCGCCCCCAGGATCAGCCCAACAGCGCCAATGGCAAAGGCAAACAGGCCGGCCCCGCTTGGCAGGCCGATCTGCCTGTCCTCCGATGGAGCGGTTGCCAGGATGTCTTCCGGCCCCGAGGCCGTCAGTGAGCCCAGCAGATTTATCAGCAGAAGGAATCCGAGCAGGGCTGCTGCCAGCATCAAAAGCAGCCCCGACCGGTGCCTCAATCTGCCGAACAATTCACTCATCTGGATTCGATCCTTGAGCTAAGTGCTGCGGGTGGCATTCCGTCCAGAACTGAAAGTCACGTGCTACACCAAGAAAAACCTGCTCATTTCGGGCATTGTAGGTCAATATTCGTACCAGAATCCTTTTTGGCTGCGTTGTCGACGTATGTGTCATCGCTTTGTGTCATCAAGAACAGGCACCTCTGGCCGACGGGGAGCTATCGAAAATTGCGGGACTTTTGGACTCGAGTAATGTTCTCCAAGTACCGGTGTATCTGATATTAATTGCATTCGACAATTGCATTTGAGTTCGAGGCCGCGATTTACTTTGCCCATGTCACCAGGCTCTGAGCAATTCAGGTCTCAAATCAGTTGGTCTGGAATTCCTGGAAACTGGACAGGATAGACTCCCTCACGGGACCGTATCTCCTGAGGCTGTCTTCACAGATGCTCATGGTAACCACAAACCCATTCAGCTTGGCTGGAAAGTACCTGGAACGATAGAGATGCGATACAGCGTTTTCCGGGCAGCTGGTTGGGGTTTCCTTACGTCGAAATTCGATATGTACGTAATTTGTGGCCCCACGAAATTCCCCGGATATGGCGGTTTCCCTGTAGTCCGCCCAGCTACTTGCCCTTCGGAGCACCCTCAGGCGGACATTCTCGGTGAACTCCCCAAGGGACGAATCCGAGGATATGCTCTCGGCCAGGATTTCTATATGGGCGGCTCCGTCGCCCGGCGCGAGCACTACGACAGAACCCGCCTCCTGATCGACTCGCCACCCACGCGGATAATCGATGGTATAGCCAACCTGGTTATTCTGGTATGTCTGCAACGGTGGAGCGGTGGGTGTTGGAGTCGGCCTCGGGGTGGCAGTAGGGCGCGGCGTTGACGTGGGCCGGCGGGTCGGCGTGGGCCTCGGCGTTGCCGTAGGAATGCGAGTCGGCGTGGGCCTCGGCGTTGCCGTGGGAGTGCGAGTCGGAGCCGGCCTTGCCGTTGGCGCAATGGCGGTGGTCGGGGCCGGAACTGCAGTCGGAACCGGCGGGGGAGTGGCCGTGGCAGCAACAATAGGAATCGAGGCCGACGCAGGAGCGGTCGGCGGTATGGTGCTCACGGACGGCGGCGTGGCAGCTCTCGGGGGCAGGGACACTGTGGTGGTGAGGTCCTCACGGTCCAGACCATCCGACAGCCGCTGTCTTACACCGTTGATCGGTATGGCGAAATTCGATGCGGAAATCAGGTTATCACCAACCATCACTATGCCGCTGGAGTTCACACCGACCACCCGGCCGGAGGCATCCAGCAGCGGGCCTCCAACGCTGCCCGGATTGAGTAATACGTCAGTCTTAAAGGCGTTTCCAATGCTGGCTGAAATCAGGCCCTGGGCTATTGCCGGAATGGCCTCCGAGGGGTCCGCGGTCTGGGGGTAGCCCGCGGCGAACGCCGCGTCTCCAACGCAGACCTCGTCGGAATTCCCCAGGGGTATGGGTAGAAGTTCTCCGTCGAAATCGACTTCGATGTAGGCTACGCCGAGCCCCTCATCTATTCCGAACAGCTCTCCGTTCACCGTCATTCCGTCGGCGAGCCGCACCCTGATCAGCCAGCTGCCCCCAATGACCTGTGAATCGGTGACGATTATTCCATCGCTGTCGACAACGAAACCCGACCCTTCACCCAGGTCCGTAAGCACCTGTACCACCCCGGTGAGCGCGGCTTCCTCAATCTCAGATAGTTCCCATTGCGCGGACTCCTGAGATTCGGAAGAAGCGCGGCTGCATTCCGGAACGCCCGGTACGGCCGTGACTGGATAGACAGGCTCGATGGAGGCAGCAGACGCGGTTACCGCCCGCTGTGGAGCGTTGCTTTCGAGGTCCGCATCCGCCTTCGTTGCATCGCCAGGACCCAGCAATCCCGTCATCCACAGCAGAATACCGGCCACAGCAACGGCCGCTACGACGCACCCAGCTGCAACCGGAATCTTGTGGGCACCGAGGAACGACGCGATCCGTCGCAGTGGGCACGTCTGTCCCTTTGGGACGTTGGTCTCGAAGTGCGAATCGGCATCCGGCGGAGGCAGGGACATCACGTTCCTAAACTGATACCAAGGTGGGATCTACATTTCTCAGATGATGAGGGCAGGTCAGCGCTGTCACGTAAAGCTCTCCCGCCCACGCATTGAGTCAGTCCGTCCCCCGTCACCGGGTATCCTTCAAATGCACATCCCACCTTCGCTTTAGTTTAGTTTCATCCCACACCAATGGGAGGAAAAAAAGCTCGCTGGCCTCACCCTTATTTATCGTCACTGTGATGGCCTGGGAATTTACCCGACGCACGGGTTCCTCCCAGGTTGCCACCTGCACATCAAACTCGGACGATCCTTCCTGTTCGACGCATGCACAAAGTAATTCTTTCCAAGCAGCTAAGACGTCTTCGATTTCGGCATGTTTGCAGGTCAGATCTGCTGGGGTCAAAGATACATTCTCTGCTGGGACTGACGGATGAATGTAGCGCGCTCTGACCAAGTCCTCTATCATGAAACGTCTCACATCTCGTAATTCACTAATGGACTTGTAAGCCGCTGCCCAAGGAAATATCTGTGGCACCATGGCTGCAAGATCTACAGATATCGCCATCGGCAGGTTATATTGTCTAAGGAGCCGCCGATGTAACGCGAGGGCGCTTATGCGATCGGCAAAATGCGAGTGACCCTCGCGCCAATGCTCCTCATCGTAAACAAGGAGCGCAGGATCCAATAACGAAAGCAACATTTAGCTATACCCTCCGCTTTACGAGTCCGGCCAGAAATATGGCCTCAGCTTCATCTGTAGATTCCGGCAAGAAGCCTGGCGGCCAGTTTTCAATAACACCAAAGGAGTCAACGCTCAATGGCTCAATTGAGGCTCCTATACCCTCTTCAGGCGGTTGGACAAACCATATGTTGACCTTATTTCTCAGTTCGTCTGATGGGTCCTCGGCGATCCTTCGACGTAGACGGTTTATGAAATGGTCGCTGTGAGTTTCGACAACTATACGGCGGCCTTGGGCTGCTAACGTCAACAGAAAATCAGCAAGATTAGCCTGTAGTTTGGGGTGAAGATGTATCTCGGGTTGTTCTAGCAGCAATATTGCTGATTCGTCTGACCGTAAACCTAACACCAAAATTGGCAATAACTGGCTTACTCCAAAGCCCACATCGGCGATAGTAACTGCCTGGCTATTTTTCGACCCTCCTAATTGAAAGAGAATCTGGTACATCACCGACTTCTCAGATTTGACATTTGCAGGCTGGGACATACCCAAATTTAGGAAAGCGTCATTTACGGCTGCCATCAGGCTTATTTCCCTAGTTTCTTCATACAGGCTAGGTAAGTATGTTACCTTGCGGTCCTTCTCAAGCCACAGAATCTGGGCAGCGTATTCACCACTATCGCCGATTTCAGTCATGGGATTGCCAGAATGCAAGTATGCTCTTTGTGGTCTTTCACGAAGTGGACCTAAGTACTTAATATTGTCTTCAAGTTCCTTGGCTAATTCTCTGAACGGAAGGGTAAAAATTGGGTTCAAAGGGAACTGCAAAACATGAGAATTGTCCTCCTCCCCTTCGAGAACCAAAGCATGCGGCATAAAATGCCTGCCAGCCACGGTCCTGATTCGCCTATTAGCAAACTCCTCTGGCAGCCAACGGCCGCCTCCTTTTGTAGTTATATGGTAGTTGTTTTGTCTCAGCACCCCACGTAGTTGTGATTCTTCTGTTCCTTCGGCTCGAGATAAAACTTGGAACGTGTCCAGTAGGACTGCAGCACCTTCATTTCGCTTCTTGTAGCGGAAAGTAAGATCTACTGTACTAGTTACGGAAACAACTTGTCCCTCCTCCGGGATTGCGTTATCCGGAAAGTAAAAGCTAAACATTTCGGGAGGAAAAGACGAGTTTACATCGAAAGAAAAGCCCACGGAGCAACGAGAGAGGCTAGGTTTGCCAAAGGTCAATTCATTGAATCCTGAGAATTGCAAGTATCTTCCATCGATATTCAAGTCAATCTCTGGCGGGCCATCCAGCGTTTGCTTCAAGAGTAACAAACTCTGAAGAATGGAACTCTTACCTCCACTATTTGGCCCCGCCAGTACGTTGAGCCCCTTGATCTCTAGAGCCCCTGTATCTTCGAAGGCCTTGAAATTCTGCAACCGGAAGGATTTGATCACGCTATTGCTCCTCGCATTTAGTGGGCAACATTCATGCCTATAATGGCCCACTCTAACCAGACTTCTAATAGGCCCCTTCATTTTAACAGCTATATTTTTCGATAGGCCTCCTCTGTCACGCTGAACTCAAGGTTCTTTAGTTGATGCTATCAGCCCCTCTAGTCCGTTCGCGGGGTGCTTTCGCCGAGGGCTAAAACCGCCCGATTTCGGGGCGACCTAAACTCACGATAATATCGAATTATCACGACTTTAAAGGAGGCCTCCGCGACCACCGATCTCGCCACCGTTTCGCAACTCCGCAACCCTGTGAACGGCAGCTCGAATCTACGGGACGTCTGCCATGGAGTGGGTGCTGCCCACGATGGGAAGGTAGATGCGGAGCGTCACCTCCTAGGTCGCATGCTCCAGCCACTACGAAACCACGTTCAGCGGGATCCTCGCGGTGGTCAGCCAGTGACGGGCGGCACTGTGCCGGAGGCTATGGGCCCCAGCCCTCTGACGCCCGGTCCCCGGTGACTCCTGGTCAAGGCCGGCATGCTCGATGCCAGCCCGCAGATGCCGCAGGGCCGTCTTCCTGGTCAACCCGACAACCAGGTTCCGCGGCCCGTAGGACGCGGGCCAGTTGGCGAACAAGCTCGCCAGGTCCGGGTGCAGCGGGACGGTCCGGCCCCTGCCGCCCTTGCCCAGGCGGACCAGCAGGGAGCCGACCGTGAGGTCGATATCCCGCCACTCCAGGGCCACGGTCTCGCCGACACGCAGCCCGGATCGCCATATATGAACCTGTGACCCGCTGGGCAAATGCGGGATTCGCCGCCGCTCTCCGACAGGATTTTCGAGGTGAAAGGCTGGCGGAGAACGACTGATATAAACTGCTGATAAGTAAAACTATCAGCAATATAATCGGAGGGTGAGATGGACGGAGACGTTGGCTTGGCGCCCCCTGCACCCGCGGTTGGGAGCGAGCTTGCCCCGGAGGTCCGGACCCAACTGCTAGCCCTGGCCCAGGGCGCCAGGGAGACCATCAGCAAGAAGTGGTCCACGCACACCCACCGGGCCTACGCGGGGGCCTGGCGCAGGTTCGGGGAGTGGACCGCGGACCGGGGACTCTCATCCCTGCCGGCCGAGCCGGCCACCCTCCTGCTGCACCTCCAGGACCTGGCAGGGAAGGGAAAGGCCGCCTCCACCATCCGGACCGCCGCCAGCGCAGTCTCCGCGGCCCACCGGGCGGCGGGTTTCAGGGGCGGCGAGAACCCGTCGGCCCACGAGGATGTAAAGGCATTCCTGCGGGGCATCGAGAGGGAAGCTCCGCCCCAGCGGCAGGCGGCCGCGATGATGCCCGGCGTGATCTCGGCCATCCGGGCCACCGCCCGCATCCCCCGGAGTGGGAGGGGCGGCAGGATGGAGACGCAAAAGACAGCGGAGGCCCGGGCCAGGGTGGACGTGGCCCTGGCGCTCACCCTCCGGGACGGCGGCCTCCGGGTCTCCGAGGCCGCCTCCCTCACTTGGGGAGACGTGGAACGCTGGCCCGACGGGTCGGGGAGGCTCACCATCCGCCGGTCAAAGACCGACCAGGAGGGCCGGGGCGCCGTGGTGGCCATCACACCCGCCTGCCTGCGGGCCCTGGATGCCATCCGGATGGAGAGAGCTGAGGACAGAGACCGGGTGTTCCAGCTCACGCCCCGCCAGATGACCAACCGGATCAAGGCCGCCTGCAATGCCGCCGGTCTCGAGGGAGACGTCTTCTCCGGCCACAGCGGAAGGGTCGGACTGGCTAGGCTGATGAGTGGCGCCGGGGCTCCCACCGAGACCACCATGCGGCAGGGGCGCTGGAAGTCGGCCGAGATGGTCCGGCGGTACACCAGGGGGGAGTCGGCGGGCGCCGCCCTGCAGTGGATGGACGGGGGGACGGAAACAGGGCTATAGAGCTTGTCGGGCAGGGGTAGATTGTGTGTCCTGGGGGTAAAATCCGGAAAGAACCCTGATTTCAGGGCTTTTCCCGGGTCTGCTGCCAAAATCCCGTCCTCGTAGGAGCCGTTTTTAGGCCTCTGAATGTCTCTGGCCGACCCAGAGACCAACCCTGACCGAAAAACCCCAGACGTCGCGCGTACAGAGCCGACGTCTGGCAAAGAGGGTCAGGTTCTCAACCCCATACCGCCGGGGGTTCCTCCAGCGAGGGATCTCCCCCCGCATAGGCTGGAACAGCCCCCCGGTCACCCTGGCCCCGGGCGAAGCCCACCGGCTGGCGCGGATCAGGGCCGCCGAGACCGGGACCACCGTGTCGGCGATGATGCGTGACCTTCTGACGGTGCTGCTGCAACGCCCGGTGGAGCCGGAGCCAGCCGAGACGGAGCCTCAGAGGCGCGCCCGACTCTTGGATGAGGTGCTGGGGAGGTTCAGGAGGGAAGGGATAGGTGTGGACACCAGCCAGATAATGACCAGGGAAGAGATGTACGACAGAAATGCGGCTCGCTGACACCACCGTCTTGGTATACGCCGTGAGCAACCGGGAAGCCGACGCCCCCAAACGGCTCAGGGCGGAAACGACCCTGAAGGAACCGGACCTGGCGCTGTCCGTCCAGGTCATCCAGGAGTTCTTCTACCAGGCCACAAGGCCCCAGGGACCGGCAGGATTGACCCACGAGCAGGCCATGGAGGTCCTGCGGCCGCTCAGCGCACTGCCGATCCAGGAAATCACAGTGGAGCTGTTCGACAGGGCGACCGAAACCAGAGGCAGGTTCGGGTTGTCCTACGGGGACGCGGCGATCCGGGCCGCGGCGAAGATGCTGGGCTGCGAGGCGGTTTACTCGGAGGACATGAGCCACGAAGAGGACTACGCTGGGCTCCGGGTGATAAACCCGTTTTTGGACGGGGGTTGAGACCAAGCGGGATCCCCTCTGAATTGCCCAGAAGATTTCCCGCAGGAGATGGTCCCCAGTGCCCGGAACAAAGACGGAGATGGTGTGATAGGTGAATTTTCACCATCTCCGCCCCTGTGGGAGCGCATCCGTAACAACCGCCAAAATCTGGGAAACAGCATCTTGAGGAAGTAATGACGCTGGGACATTCGGACCGAGGATATCTGATATGGCCGGACTTCCCTGCGGCAGGACCATTTCCGCCCCAAGGACGCGAAGGATTTCGAAAAGGCTTCGAACACTGCGAACGCGCTGGCGGAGGGTACATCACTTCCATTGAAGCAATCGAGATGATTGATTCTCCGACAGGAACAACTCTTAACGACACGGCAAAGAACCATCTTCGAGCCAAGTTAACCACGATGCTAGTTGAACAGAGGAGACTGGGAGTCCGTTCACCAGAAGTTACTCGGAGCCTGGTAGCAGAAGCTAATTCAAAGAACCCCCTGCCGGTATACGAAAGAGCCGAGAGGCTTCTTCGGTATACGGCCCGCAGATCTGACACCATCGGAAACTACGTGTATCTATACAGGGACGAGGTCGATGGTACGGCACCGAGAGACTCAAGTGGAAAAATCATATTCTCGCCATTTCCCACGAACCCAATAATGCAGGAAGCAATGGCATGGTCGGAATCAATAGCATATGAAGAAGTCATTTACCTAATTGATTATCTAAAGGAAAAATCGTGGGTCAGAGAACAACAACCAGGGTCTTTCAGAATTCGAGTTACCGTCGACGGATACGAGAAGGTCGCGGACATGCAAGTCAACCCTTCTGCTACCCAAGCATTCGTGGCGATGTGGATTAACGACGAGACAGAGGAGGCGTTCAGGGCAGGGATTACGCCTGGCATAGAGGATGCAGGCTACTCAGCCTTTAGAATCGACAAAAAGGAAGATGTAGTAAAGATTGATGACGAGATCATCAGCGAGATACGTAATTCCCGGTTTCTTGTTGCGGACTTCACCCAAGGAAACGATGGTGCAAGAGGAGGGGTCTATTTCGAGGCAGGGTATGCACTCGGATTGCAAATTCCGGTCATTTTTGCATGCCGAAGGGACATAGTGGACAAGCTCCACTTCGATACTAGACAGTACGCCCACATTATTTGGGACACCCCTTCAGATCTCCGCGTTTCCATAAGGGACAGAATCCTCGCCCGTATTGGACAGGGGTCGGCACCCAATCAGCACAACCCGCGATGACTCTCAGGGTCGTAAGAAATGACTACACTGGCTGAATCCGACGTTGAACAGGAGCCCTATCATGGCTCTCCAGGCTTGGCTGGCAAACCGCCTACGGCCCCAACATAGCCCCCACACGCCGGCGCGCCGAGCGGAGCGACGTTATCCAAGTCGTCCTGGAAGAACGCCTGCGGGACGCTCTGCTCAACTTGAACCCGAACCTGCCGGCATCAGCGCTGGAACCCGGCCTCCGCCAACTCATCACCCCTGACGGGCCGACCCTGGAGGCCAGGAACAGGGCCTTCCACCACGCCATCACCCGGGGGGACCATCCCCGTCAGAGAGACGACGAGACCATGAGCGGGGAAGCCGCGGCCGTCGTCGACTTCGAGAACCCCGACAACAACGACTGGCTGGCAGTCAACCAAGTTACGATCAAGGAGAACCAGTCCACCCGCCGCGCGAATATAGTCCTCTTCCTGAACGGACTCCCCCTGGGCATCATCGAGCTAAAGAACCCCGCGGACGAGAACACCGACGTATGGGACGCCTGGAATCAACTCCAGACATACAAGGCCGAACTCCCCACCCTGTTCTCCATGAACGAGATCCTGATGGTCTCCGACGGACTCCACGCCCGGGTCGGCGCCCTGACCGCCAGGACCCGTCGCAGGCCGACAGGCAGAAGGGAACAACACCCCCCAGTTACAGGGATTCCAAACACCCGAGCAGCACTATTCCTCCAGCACCCCATGTGAGAATCCAGGGACATGCTGTCATACAGGATTTGGCTATAAATCCCTTAGAGAGGGACCCCCCCGGGCCCCCCTCTGTTTTCCACGCGAAAATAAAGACATAAAGTCACGAACACCCCCAGTATGAAATTTCCGATCGTCACGGGTAAATCCGAGGACATACAGTCCGACCCCCTTTCTTATTAAATACGCGCGCGCACGTAGGGCATCCCAAAACGCCCAAAAAAAGGGGGCTAGGAGGATTTTTCCTCCAGGCCCCAAAGGGTCGAAACTGCCCGTGCCCGGGCTGAAAACGCCCGAATTCTAGCGCTCTCCAGCCTCCATGCCGGAGTACTTCATGACCTCCTGGAGGATGTCGACCTCCCGTCCCTCTTCCATCGCCATGATCATGTCGTCGGCCTCATCGACCATCTTGGCGTAGAGCTCCTTCCCGGTGGGCAGACCCCTGCCCAGGAGCCAGTTCCAGGCACCCTTCAGACCCCCATATTCCTCAGCGATGCGGAGGCTTTTGTCGCCTGCCTGGAGACCCGGCGGGTGAGACCCCCGCGCCCTGACCCAAGTTGAACCGGCGACCTGATATTACTGAAAATCACCGCGCGCTCAGGGTGGGTCAATGGCCGTGTAAATCACTGTATCAAAGGCTTTGGAAATCGACATACATGACCCAGGGACTCTCCCAAAGAGCGCCAGAACGTCTACACCCCCCGTTCCGGAAATGGAGGAACTCGCCAGTAGTCTGGCGTTTCTTCATACCGCCAAAGGTTGTTTGGGAAGAGGGCTGAAAATCTGGAAACCAGCGCGACCGCGGCGGGTTGGGCGGCTGCGGTTCCGCCTCAACCCGCCTGCTCAGTGGATCTGGCAGTCGTCGCCCATGCCACAGCCCCTGTGAATTCTAGCGTAATTGTACGGGTCAACGCCCTTTCCAAAGGGACGGGACCGAAACGAAGGCACGCCGACGGTAGCGCAGGTGAACAGGGCGTCTGCCTCGGTCGAGCCCAGAGACCGCCGGATTTACATCACTAACACGGCGCTGCAAAAGCCACATGCCAGTGTGACGAGCTAACCCTGATCGGCCCAGTCGTTGCCGGAATCTGATAGGAGGTAGCAAGCAGTCTTCCAGCGACCCCGGTCCGGACTTCCAGAAGGCAGGTCCGGAAACATTCCTCGCATTTCCTAGGGACAGAGGCGGGGGGCTCCGCAGAGCGCGCGGGGCCCCCCGCCTCTGTCTGTCCAAGAACGGCCTCAGACGCAGGGCGGAAACACCGCCATCAGGGTCCGGGGGCACTCGGCGAATGATCTTGGACAACTACCGAGGAGGAATGGAAATGCAGGAAGGACACTCACATCACCTACCCAGCCAGCACGGGCTGAAGAACCGTACCACAGCGAATACGAAACTCATCGCGGCGCCATCACCGCCCGCAGATTGTGGTGTATCACTGACCAGCGACACCGTCATACCGACGCCGAACGGCTGGACAACACTGGCGGACATCAGTCCGGGAGACAGCGTTTTCGACGAACAGGGTCGAATATGCATGGTAACTGACGTCTCGGCAGAAACGGTGGAACTTGTCTATCGCGTCACCTTTCGCGATAGCTCCGACATCGTAACCGGTGCCGATCATCCGTGGATGACACTCACGCAATTGGACTTGTCTCCTGTGGGACGGAGTATTTTCCGCTCTGGACCGTGGCATGCGGGATGCTGGCCTGTCACGACCCGCGAACTGGAGCTGCTTCTAGACAGGCCTATAGGAATGCGGCCGATCAAACGACATTACATACCAGTTGCTGACGTTCTGGACCTCCCAGAAAGGGACCTCCCGGTAGACCCGTGGCTCTTAGGGCTTTGGCTGGGAGATGGCAGCTCGAGGAGTGCGTCGATCACATGCTCGCCAATGGACGAACCCCACTATAGAGAAAGAGTCCGGGAACTTGGTGAGAACTGGCATGTCCTGAAGCCGGAGAATCCAGTATTCGTCTGCAGCCTTGCTTGGGGACCCAAACCCAAGCTCTTGACCAGACTACGGAACCTGAACCTGGTCAGCAACAAGCACATTCCTGCGCCATACCTACGGGCGAGCCAAGGGCAGCGGTTAGCGCTGCTTCAGGGCCTCATGGACTCCGATGGCCACGTGTATCACCACGGGAGGGCAGAGTTCACATCGAAGTCCTTGAGGCTGGCAGACGGGGTGCGGGAGTTGGCGCTCTCCCTGGGGATGAAGGCGACGGTGAAGGAATCAAAGGCCAGGCAAGGTGGGAGAAATGTTGCCGAGCACCTGCGCGTAAGATTTGCGCCCACCATGTCTGTCGTTACGCTGCCCCGAAAGACAGACGTTGGAAACACTTTCATGGCCAGACGTCCGAAGGGAGCCATCCCGCAAACCGCAAGGCGCTCGATACGGTCGGTCACCCTCGTCGGATTACGAGCCACGAGGTGCATCTCGGTCGATTCTCCGTTGGGAATGATGCTGGTAGGCAGACAGATGCTCCCGCTATTGTCGGGCAGAGGGAGTCGTCCATAACAACCCCGGCGTTTTCTGGATACAGCCTTCGCCGCAGATCTGGGACAGCACCCAGACACTGCATGATCACCTGGAGGAGAAAGTCCCAGCGCTGATGCAGGACCGGCGCTGGTGGAGTCTTTTCATATCCACGCATGAACGACAGTAGTGACAGGGAATGCGTTGCCATGCCAAGTAACGCCCCATGATTTCGTTGATTTCCACAGCGGCCACACCCGTGACATGCTCCTTAGCCCAGCCGGTCTCTACCACCCAAGCCAGTGGGGTCTCTTTGGCGCCTGTCTCGTGGACAATAGTCTTACTCGATGTTCAGGGATTGATAACCTATGGCGCCAGCCTGTCTGCTCCCAAGACGAACGACCCCAACCCCACGCTCCGGCCTTCGCACAGGGAGCGAATGGGCACGGCGTACATGGAATCGCCAAAGCTTGTGGCTATCTCCCCGTCGTAGATCACCACCCCGGACGCGAACCGGTCGCCTGTGGCTTTCTTCAGCTTGTGAAGACCTCGAAAATCAGCCGGCGTTACCGTGGCGGCAGCCTTCACTTCAACACCGGCAACCGCCGTCGCTCCTCGCTCAATGACAATGTCAACTTCCGCCTTGTCCTTGTCGCGGTAATGAAAGAAAGAAAGAGGAATCTCCTGGCAGACGGCCTGACGTTTTAATTCCTGCAGCACGAAGGTCTCCAGGAACTGGCCGAAGAGTGCTCGGTCTTTGGCAAGGGCAACTGGGTTAAGTCCCAACAGCGAGCATCCGACGCCGGTATCCCCCAGATGGAGCTTCGGGGTCTTGATCAGGCGGTTCAGCCTATTGCTGTGCCAAGGCGGGAGCCGCTCGATAAGAAACAGCCGTTCCAGCAAATCCACGTAATCCCCAATGGTGGGTCGGCTGAGCTGGAAGGGTCCCGCCAAGTCGGCAAGGTTATACAAGTGGGCTGTCTGTGAGGCGGCAGCGCTGAGGAGCCGGGGCAAGACGCTCAGGTCTCTAATCCTGGATAGGTCCCGAACGTCCCGCTCCAGTTGCGTCTCAACATAGCTCCGGTACCAGTTGGCCTGGCGGCGGGGGGTGTTGCGCGCCAGCGCCGCCGGATAACCCCCGGCCGTTATGCGGACCGCCAGATCTTCGGAGAGGCGGCTACTGGTGCTGGTTCTAAAGGCTCTGGCAAACAGGTCGTCCAGGAAATTAGGTATACCTCCGTGCATCTCGTTCTGCGACAACGGATGCAGCCGCAGGATTTCCATCCGGCCAGCCAGGGAATCTGACAACGACGGGATCAACAGAACCTGTGAGGAGCCCGTCAGCAGGAACCGTCCGGGTGTCCGGTTGCGGTCTATGTCCTGTTTCAGAGCGGTGAAGAGGGAGGGAACACGCTGCACTTCATCGAGGATGACGCGATCTGACAGACCGGCGACAAACCCCGCCGGGTCGGCGTTAGCAGCGGCTCTGGCAACATCGTCGTCAAAACTGATATAGGCATATCCCATAGAGTCGCCCACCAATCGGGCAAGAGTAGTCTTACCACACTGGCGTGGCCCATGTACCAGCACGGCTGGCGAATCCGCCAGCGCGTCCTTCAGCGGGATTTCAGCGTAGCGGGGGTAGAGTACGGCTGTATTCACCGTCTAAATGTAACTTCAACATTCGTCCAAATGCAAGTTTAAGGCTCGTCTGATTGCAAGGTTTGGAGTCGTCTGATTGCAACCATAGCTTGCATGAATCCCGTGAAGGCCGCTCCAGCAAGGCTAGCTCGCACCTTACGCGCTATTCTCAACCATGCCACCAGTTTGAGTGACATGCAGCCCCAAGGATTGGCACACAACTTGGATACCTCGAAGGCATGTCTTTAATTAAGTCACTACATTTTGACCCATGACCGCTGTTCTTCAGGGTCTTTTCACCAGTGGGGCTGGACATGTGAAAATGAACTCTCTACTAGGCCACGTTACCCGCTAGCTGCGCATTCACGGGCTATTTCTAGCAACTATCTCCGGGATCACCACCTCCCATTGCTCGCTCTTTAGTCCGTCTATGTATTGACCCTCCGACTTCGTCTTGTCCCAACACGCGATGGCCAGCACGGTCGCTGATACCTCTCCTGTTCCTGCGGGAACCTTGAACTGCTGCGACAGCCTTCCCACGGTGACACCCTCATTGGTGGTCAGTTCCCATGGCCTTCTGTCGGTCCTGACCCGTAGGGGATCTCCGGAAGACAGTCCGGCGATAGCACGTGGGACTGGGTGATCCGGGGGCCTGTAACCGGCGAAGCTTATCTGCACATCTCGCAGGCTGAGCCTGTGGTAGGTATGACCCATTTCCGAGGGGGGGGTTGAGAGACTTGCTCAGGCTCTTGCCGGACCATGATAGAAGGGTGGTCGCGAAGTAACTTGAGGAACGGGTTGTAATCTCCGCACTTGGCCAGGGTGAGGGTCTTCCTAGCGCGGGTCATAGCCACGTAATACAGCCGCCTGGGAGCGTCGGCGTCCTCGCCCTTACCTAACGTGTGCCAGTTGCCGTCCAGAATGACCACGTGGTCGAATTCCAGTCCCTTGGCGCGGTGAGCGCTGGTCAGCAGCAGACCGTGCTGCCGACGCCGGTTGTCCCGGGCCCACTCGGCCAGCCATTCTCGAAAGACACCCGCAGGAAGCTCCTCGTTGTTGGTCTCGAGCAGATAGTTCTCCACCCCCTCTATCAGCAGCTCATTCCACGGCCCTTGGGGTTGCCCACGAAGCCACTGGAGCAGGTGTTCCGCCTTTAGCAGATTCCCTTGGCTCTGAGACCAATTGAGCAGAGCCTGGGTTTCCCGGAGCTACCAGGTTGCCGTAAAGTCCTCGCGAGAAACCTGCACGGGTATCTCCTCCATCTGGCACAGGGTCCGCACCGGGTTAAGCTGCCCCCAATTTCGGGAGATGACTGCGCAACTGCTCCAGTCCCATTCCGGATCCAGACTGGCCATCCGCTTCAGTTCTTGGACTACCATCTGGGCTTGGGTGATGGGGTCGTTTCCTACGGGTAGAATCTGTATTCTCCCCTGAGTTACGGGATCCAAAGGGCCCCATTCGCCGCCCAAGAAGTCCCTTGATCGAGCCCGGTTCACCGTTATGGGACGGTCAGACTTCATCCTCTGACCGGCCGGCTCAATCACCGCGTTGGCGGCCGATATGATGTGTTTGCTGGACCGGTAGTTCTCCGTCAAGAAGGAGGCCCTGGCCCGGTAGTCTTCCTGGAAGCGCCTGATGTACTCACTGGACGAGCCACTGAAAGCATAGATGTTCTGGTCGTCGTCCCCCACGGCGAATAGGTTCAGCCTCTGGTCCTGGTCCCTCTTGGTCCGTCCGGCCAGCGCCGAGATGAGGTTGTATTCCAGCTCCTTGATGTCCTGGTACTCGTCCACCAAGATCCATCGGAATCCCGCCAGCATCCTCTCCCGCTGTCCGTCTGCCTCGTCAGGAGCCACGCGCCCGCCCTCAAGCAGCTCTATAGCCTCCTTGAGAATGTCGTCGAACATGGATTGGACCTGTCCTTCCGTCTGTTCTATCGAACGGGCGAAGGTCGACCCCGCTAGTCGCATGGCGAGGGCGTGGCAGGTCAGCACTGTTACTCCGCTGGCATCCTCACCTATCAGGTCGTGTAACCGCTGCCTGATCTGCACGGCCGCATGCCGGTTGTAGGCCAGGGCAAGGATGGAACGAGGGTTCTCCCTCCTGCCGCGGATGAGGTAGGCGATACGATGCACCAGCACCCGGGTCTTGCCCGAGCCCGGTCCCGCCAGCACCAGGACGTTGGTGTTCAGCCGGTCATCGGTGACTATATCCCGCTGGGCCCGGTTGTTCAGGCTCTCCACGATGCGGCGCCACGAATCCGGCGTGGTCTGTTGGAAAAGTTCCTGCTTCTTTTCGGACAACCACCTGTCGATGAAATCCACTCGGGGGAGGCTGAAGTAGTCCAGCGTCAGGCGCACCGCGTCAGCGATGGACTGGAGACCTTTTTCCGCGTACTCGGTCATGATGTGTATCTGCAGCGTCTGCTCATCGTAGTAGATCTGCAGCGGCTCGAAGTCCGACTGCTGGAAGCGGTTGCTTCCCGCCTCCAGCCGGATGGTCATGGCCGGTCGGAACACCGACATTCCCCTGTTGAGACGCAGCACCTCCTGGTCGTGGAGCCAGAGCAGGGCCTGCTGCAGGAGGCGGTCCACGTTCGTGGAATTGTCCAGGAACTGCCTGAAGTTCAGGCTGTCAGTCAGTTGTCCTATGGTGGTCTCAACCAAAAGATCCGCGCCTCGGGCATCATTGGGCAGCTTGGAAAGGAGATGCCGAAGCACGGTTTCAGAGGCTTGACGCCTGGCCTGCGCACTTCGCTGGATGGTGCTCCAGTCCTTGAGCAGGGTGACCTGCATGACCTCGTTCTGCCTGGTGCGCACCCTCATGTTTGCGGTACCCTGCGATTCTTCCAGCCCGTCGGCGGCAATGCTCCTCAGGCTCCGCTGAACGAGCAGGGGCAGTGCATACGGATGGCTCCGGTCCTTCAGGTACTGGCTGGTCTGTCGCAGGTGAAGGGGATGGGTCTCACCCACTGCCTGGTCCGGTGCCTGTTCCTGCATCAGCCTTATCAGGTCTTCCTCCATGGCGGAGGCCCGGGTGAGACGCTCCCTCGACGGGCGCTGCACTCCCCGTTGCACATAGGCCGTCAGGATAGTGTCATTGGAGACCAGGCCGATGCGGGCGAGGTCGGTCATGGCGTTCCGGATGCCCTCACTGGTAAGGCCGGTGATGCCACTGAGCTCGTCGGTGCTGATGTCCTCGTCGCTGTCGGCATTGACTAGGCGCCGTACGATACTGGACCAGTTGCTGTTTGTAGGGATAGTCCGCATCGTTGAGGCTGAAAATGCGTCGCCGGGCCTCTTCCATGCTCTGGAACTGTAGGGAGGCCGGGAAGACGGTCACCTCATTCTCATGCCGGGAGAGGATGGTCGCCTCCTCCAGCCAGGAGATGGCGGTCTTCACCCTTGTATCCTCGGTGGCCGTGTCCCTGAAGAACTCGTGCTCTTCGTCCTGGAGCAGAATCTCCCCGGTGGTGGCGATGACCTCCCCGTTCATGCTCTTCTTGCTGTCCAGGTTTCTCAAAGACCTGAGGACAGCATTTATCTCCGGCTGGGTCAGGCGGGACCGGGCGGTCATGCCGTACTGCCTCTCGATGTCCTCGTTGGTGTAGAGCAGAATGCAGTGGGCGGAGTCGTTGTCCCGGCCGGCCCGGCCGGCCTCCTGCAGGTAGTTTTCCAGGGATCCCGGTGTGTCGGCGTGGATCACCAGCCGGACATCGGGCTTGTCTATTCCCATCCCGAAGGCATTGGTGGCGGCGATGGCCTTCAGCCTGCCATCGATGAAGTCGTCCTGCACCTGCTTCTTGCGCTCGGGCGTCAGCCCGGCATGAAAGTGGTCTGCCTGAGTCCCCTTGTCGTTCAGGAACTCGGCAACCTTCTCGGCGTTCCTCCTGGTCGCGCAGTAGACGATGGCCCCGCCCTCAAGGTCGGACGGCAGATAGTTCTCTAGAATGTCGTGCAGGTGGGCCAGCTTCTGGGTCTCATTGGTCTGAATGACCGCGAAGTGCAGGTTGGTCCGCTCCGCACCCCCGTCTATGACTTCGAGGTCGACCCCAAGGGTTTGCTGGAAGTAGTCGACGATTTCCTGCTTGACATCAGGCTTGGCAGTGGCGGTGAGACACAGTATGGGCGCATGGTCGTCACCGCCACGGTGCTGCTGGATGTAACGGCCGATGTACCGGTAGTCAGGGCGGAAGTCGTGTCCCCACTTGGAAAGGCAGTGGGCCTCGTCCAGCACCCACGCTCCAATCAGCCTCTGCTCCAGGGCCGCTCCTGAGGGACCGGCTTCTCAGTTGTTCCGGTGAGATGAGCAGGATGGATGCCTCCCCCAGCCGAATCCTGTCCATGGCGTTGCGCCTCTCCGGCATGGACAGCAGGCCGTTCACTGTGACGCAGGTGCTGATCCCCCGCTTTTCCAGGTTGGCCACCTGGTCGGCCATCAGCGCCACTAGGAGCCTGTCCGAGAATTAGATTTTGGAGACGAAAAGCGCTACTGTCTAATCTCTTTGGTGACTAATAGGCTCTAATAAAACCGTAATCGGAATAATTGACTTTGTTGAAGACGAATATCGTTTAGAACATTATTTCTCGGACAGGCTGCTAGGGGCGAGATGACCACAGTGAGGCTGCCAGTCTTGTCGTAACGGGAGAGGGCCGGGATCTGGTAACAGATGGATTTCCCTGCGCCAGTGGGCAGTATGGCCAGCAGGTTCTCTCCCAGTATGGCCTTCTGGACAATTTTTCTCTGCAGGGGCGTTCCGTCCCTGTCAGCGGGATTAGGCCGGAACTCCTCGAACCCGAACCACCGGGCGAGCTCCCGCGTGGGGTCGTGTCGCTCCCTGCACCACTGGCAGTCAGAACTCTGGCACGGGCTGTCGCGCAGTTGTTTGACTATCCTTCCCGCTTCGGGGAACTGGAACAGGACCCACGGGGGCATCACCGAGTTCGTGCCGGCAACCGACAGCCACGCCAGGACGTAGGCCAGAGGCCAACCCTGTTCCTGCACACTGTAAACGACTGACGCTGTCTGGGTATGGCAGCCCTGTCCCTCCAGCCTTCCCCTGATGGCCTCACTGGCCTCTTCCAAGGTGGGCTTGCCGGCTCCCCTTATGGTGGAGAAGACCAGGTCGAAACCGTCGCCGTTCTCCGTGGTGGTCAGCCAGTGCCAGGAGGTCAACAGTTCCTGCGGGACCTCCGCCAGTCTTCCCATCTGATTGACGAAAGCCTCGACGGCCAGCTTGCTATCCAAAAGGGGGTCGTTGCGTTGCCGGCGCACCAGACCGCCGTCCTTGTAGTGCTTCACCAGGTGGTGGTAGGGGTGGCGAGGGAATGCCAGGGGGTTGAGGCGCAGGGTATCCACTACGGGGAGCTTCAGGATCTCCAGTTCAGAGTTGAAGGCGCGGAGATGGGGGATGTCGAAGGCGATGATGTTGTGGCCCAGGAGGAACTGTGCCCCCTTGGCAAGCGGCTCCAAACGTTGCAGGCTCCCGCTGCCGGGGTTTCCTGACATGCACAGGGATTTCCCGGTGTCGGGCCGGTAGACGGCCACAGCCAGCAGCCTGCCGTCCTCGACGGTAACCTCCAGGTCCAGCGAGAGGCAGCATCTCAGGGCTGGATGTGTGAAAGCATATCCAGCAGTTGCATTCGCATGTGCAGGCGACTCTGCCAAGAGAATTCAGGCCTCAGGTACCAGCCGTCTTGGACTGAAATCAAAAAGGACTATACCAAACATGCCTTATTCAGGCGTGGGTGCACCAC
The DNA here is from genome assembly GCA_965216065.1 of Dehalococcoidia bacterium. Taxonomy (GTDB): domain Bacteria; phylum Chloroflexota; class Dehalococcoidia; order Lucifugimonadales; family UBA3495; genus VXOI01. The sequence goes on along the minus strand of CBDCFB010000002.1, from coordinate 2,010,407 downwards.
GCCTCTGAAATCCGAATCCTTTAAGGCGCCCCTAGCTTGGTGTATGTATTTCCTATGGAGGGCATACAGCAGAATGCAGCCAACCTGCGGTATTACGTGCCGCTCCCCGGCATTCTCAGACTCAGCTCTTGGTAGGGGGATCCTTTACTCGACAGGACGTCCGGAGCGATGAAAACTCAAGAGGCTCGGCGTGGTGCCGAGCCTCTTCGATCCTAATGGAACCCGTTCGTCGTCAGGGGCCTCTTTCAGAAGTGCATCAGCTTCACGTTGTAGACCATAGTGGACGCCCTGAACATGCATTGGCCGCCAAGCTTGGCGGCCAATGTTGTCAAAATGTTGTCAATTTAGTCTTTTCGAGGCTCATCCAGATACGAAAACAAAGAAAAGTGCCGAGGGACAGACTCGAACTGTCGACACCGGCATTTTCAGTGCCGTGCTCTACCACCTGAGCTACCTCGGCTTGGGGTATTTATTATCGAATCCGTAGCGTGGGCTGTCAAGGCGAACACCGGCGATGGTCAGGGTCTTTTGGTAGTTCCTTGTCCCTCCGAGGGAGGGTAAGGGTGGGGGCGTCTCCCGGGTGTAGCCAAGGTTGTGTGCCCGCAGGATTTCACCGTCACCCCTGCGGCAAGCTCAGGACAGGCCCAACCCTCTCCCTCAAGGGAGAGGGAGAATTAAAAGACGCTGTCAACGGCGTGGGAGAGGGCTTCGGGGGCAATTGACCGTGTTAAGCGGGGGCAATCTACCGTGATAAGCGGGGGCGATCGACCGTGTTAAGATTGGGGCGATTTCGCTTCCGGGATTTCGCTTCCGGGCAGGACGGGCAACCGATGACTACGACACGTGTGCCTCGGGCCATGACCATCGCAGGGTCGGACTCAGGTGGGGGGGCCGGCATCCAGGCCGACCTCAAGACCTTCGGGGCGATGGGCGTGTTCGGCACCTGCGCCATCACTACGATAACGGCCCAGAACACCATCGGCGTCGACTCGGTACTGGAGACGCCAACCTCGATGATCGAGGCGCAGATAGACGCCATCGTCTCAGACATCGGGGCCGATGCGGTGAAGACAGGCATGCTGTCGAGCAACGAGATCATCAGGTGCGTTGCCGAACGCCTGGAGCGCCACTCGCTGCGACCGGCGGTGATCGACCCGGTTATGGTAGCGAGTACGGGGTTCCGGCTGCTCCGGGACGACGCCGTTGACGCGATGCGGACGCTGCTGATCCCGATGGCGACCGTGGTAACACCCAATAGCCGGGAGGCCAGCGTGCTGACCGAGCTGGAGATGAACACGGTCGACGACCTGAAGACGGCGGCCAAGATGCTGGTCGACGAGATGGGGGCATCGAACGCGGTGGTGAAAGGCGGGCACCTGGATGGGCCTGCTACCGACGTGCTCTACGACGGATCTGACTTCGTGCTGTTCACCTCCGAACGGTTCGATACTCCGAACACCCACGGGACGGGCTGCACCCTGGCTTCGGCGATTGCGGCCGGACTGGCCAAGGGGCTGGATGTTCCCTCCGCGGTGCAGCAGGCCAAGGACTATGTTACCGCCTCCATTCGCACCAGCTTTCCGATGGGTCAGGGACACGGGCCGCTGAACCACTTCCACGAGCTGTGGGAGCGGGACCGAGGATAGAAACTAGCTCAAAACGATCATGCTCCGATGGCATTGGGCAGCTACCAGAAAGTGCCACTGGATTCCCGCTTTCGCGGGAATGACGGTTGGGGTCCGTAGCAAGGTTTGGGGGCCGTACAAGACTCGAGATAGTTTCTTAGTGGCGTTGAACACTCTGGCTCTGGCGTCCGACATGCTTGCAGGTATAGGAGGGACGCCCTCACCCTAACCCTCTCCCGGAGGGAGAGGGGATCTCCCTGTGGAGTTTCACCCTCACTCCAGCCCTCCACCTGAGGGGGAGGGAGAGAGTGGATTTGTCTGCGGGGTTTCACCTCCATGTCGGCTCTCCCCCCGAGGGGGAGGGGGTGTTGAAGGAGCGGAGGGTTAATTTCCGAACTCCTGTCAGTGGTTTTCGAATATTTCCTGGAACTGGGCCACCTTGGCTACGGTGGCGGCACGCTCGGCCTTGGTGGGGTTGCGGGGGTCGCGGGCTTTGGGGAGGCGTCCGAGCCTGAGCATGGCGGCCATGAGCAGCAGCCTGGCCTTGTTGGTGTCGAGGTTGCTGCCGGCAATGGTCAAGTCGTCCCATCCGCTGGGGACCCTGCCGCCGGGGTCAGCCCGGCCCACGCGGGCGACGGGCATTCCGCTGAAAGTGGCGATATCGAGGGCCCGGTGCTGGGACATGGAAGCGAGACCGTAGGGGGATGAGCCCTCGAGGACGAAGCCGTGTAGCCGGGGCGACATCGGGTCCTTGCTGGCCTGGTCTCTCAGGCCCTTGTCGATGCGGGCGATGATGTCGACCTCGTTGTCGGGGTCGGCTGTCTCGTCCTCGTCCATGTAAGCCCCGTACTTGACGATATGGACGCGGGGGATGACCGCCTCGCGCAGGGCGCCGCTTTCGTCCTTGACTGGCAGCCGGACAATGGTGCTGACTTCTGCGTCGTCTGGAAACTCGAGGGTGTCGGGCAGCCGCGAGAGATTCACCTGTGAAACGCCCGTGTGCCGGTATGCGGGCTTGTACCAGATTGTCACAGGCGGGCCGACGGTGCCGAGGATGCCGCCGTGGCCGCCGGTAGCCTTGTAGTTTCCGGGGCGGTCGTCGGCCTTCTTGAACTCGCGGGCGGCGTAGATTCGCTCGTCCAGGACGCCCACTGCGCCGATGCCCGATCCCAGCCCTGAGATTATGAGGTCGACGGCGTCGACAATGTTGCGGTCGCCGTCGTTGGCGAGTTGGCCGTGGGGGCGCTGCGCCGCTATCCCGGCGATGGCCAGGTCAGTGTCGATTAGGAGGCTGAGCCAGTAGAGGGTCTCCTCGACGGTGGGACTGCCCTCGAGCCAGATCCCACCGTCGTACCTGCCGCTGGACAATTCGGCCTGCACCGTGTTGGTCACACGGGCGAGGTCGCCGTACCGGGGGGAGCGCCGGACGGCCAGCGGACGGTAGGGGAAGTAGTCGACGCCGGACTTCTCTCCCCTGACAGTGTAGCCACCGGGAGGAAGGACGCGAATGAAGTCGTAGTCGGCCTTTCGGTCGAGGATGCTGCCCTCGCCGGACTCGTCGCGGCCTGAGATGGTGCGGTCGATCTCGGCGAACATGCGGGATGCGTCGGGGTAGAAAAACTGCCGGCCGCCGTAGTTCAGAGCCTCGTCGAACAGGTCGGCCTCCTCGAAGGGCTGGCCATGGCCGGAAGCATTGGCACGCCTGGCGACGTACGGCAATGGGTAGGGGCCGTCCTCGGGACTGAGCTCCACCTCGTAGTAGTCGTTGCCGTCATCGTGGTAGAGGGAGGCGGAGTCTTCCTCGAGGGGATGGGCGCTGTACTTCCTGACCCGGACCCGGACGGGCTCATGGAGAAGCTGGGGGACCAGGTGCTCAAAGCGACCTGTGAGGTTGCGCTCACCGGGCAACCGGCCCTTGTTGCCGGTCACCAGGGTGGGAGAGTTAGCGATGGTTGCCCTGGGCCCTGAGAACACGGCGATCCTGGGTCTGTCCATTTTGTCCTCCTCGAGGCGGCGCCGTTCGACTTGCCGCAGAGACCGGCGCGCCTACTGCCCTGCATTTGTGCGCGGTCAGGCCGGAAAATGCAAGTCCCTGAGGAGTGGAGCAGGAGGATTGCAAAGTAGGTTCGCTCTTGATTTTGTCTGAATCAGGATTCACAAGATTAAAGGATGCGCAGGATTGGGGTCCTATCGGAGAGATTCCAAAATCAAACGAATCACAGAGCTGACAATAGTGTCATTTAATTTTCTCTCGCCACTGAGTGGAGCGCTGATCTGGAGGTCAATTACTGCGTGTCAACGGCTTGTGGAATAACGAGGGAACGCCCTCATCCCTTCGGCAGGCCCACCCCCATCCCTTCGGTAAGCTCAGGACAGGCCTAACCCTCCCCCTGAGGGGGAGGGGATTTTCTCTCGGAGCGGGGTTTTGGGCAGGTCAGGTATGGTACTGCGGTGCGGTGGTAGAAGGCTTTGGGGGCGGGCAGCGGTCCGGGGGCCGGTTCCCGGCAGGTGCCGCGGGCCCGGGCTGCCCTGGCGCGGTCGGCCAGGGCCACGATGAAGTAGCCCATGCCGGGCTTCCATTCGCGCCGGGGCAGAAAGGGGACCTGGTTGAACGACCGAGGGATCAGGCCCTTCTCGGCGGCCTTGGGGAACAGGCTGCGGAGCACGTCGTTCACCTGGGGAAGAAGCAGCTTCTCCAGGCAGCCGTCCAAGTAATCGTGAAGGCGCAGATCGGATGTGATCCGGATGCCGCGCTGGCGAAGTTGCGCGAAGAGGTTGGAGGCCCACTGCGCGGTGGACATTTCCGGCTTTGGCCTGCCAGGGGTTACGGCGTCGGCCATCTGGTCGCAGAGTTCGAGGGCGTATGGCCGGGCGCGGTAGATGGCGAGCTTGGTGGCGTACTTGCGCTTGAGGTTGTCGACGAGGTTTCTGAGGCGGGTGAAGGTCATGGTGATTCTTCCTTTCTTTTTCTGGGGCCGCGGGTCTTTTTCTGGGGCCGCGGGCCGAATTTTTTCAATATCCCGGTAAAAGTGGGAAAAAGCCGGTAGTTTTGATTGTGGTGAATTGGTTCGGGCCTCACCCCCACCCTCGCCCTCCCCCTGAGGGGGAGGGAACTGTTTTGCCCCCTATTTTCATGGCAACGACGGATAGGTGGCCTTGGCAAGTTTTGAGATTGTTTGGGAAGTCTGACGGGGAAGATCGGGGCCGAAAAACTGTTTCCCCGTTCATTTCCGAGCGTTTCCGGTCATATCGGCATTTGGGACGATGCCGCCGGCGGGATTCGGGTGTGGCGGGCGGCTGACCATGAATAGAATTTATGTACTATGTACTCAGAACAAGGTTACAGGGAGTTGTACGGCTGGGTCAAGGGCCGGTGTCAGCGGGGGAGGGATGGCAAAGTCTCTTGTGGGCCGAGACCTCACCCCCAAGGGCAGCCACAAGGGCTGCCCCTACAGGAAAGGGCAACCACAAGGGTTGCCCCTACAGGAAAGGGCAGCCACAAGGGTTGCCCCTACAGGGGGCAAGCAACTTGGATTGGAACGCTATGGTGTCAGCGGGCGGAGGGTCGTGTTGGGTGGTTGAGTCCTATTGCCAAGCTGAAAGATATGGTCCTGGAGTCCCGCCTCCGATCGAGCCGGAGGTAACGGTTTTTGGCGGGAGTGTACGGTTTGGTGGCCGCAACAGGTTCGAGATAGGTCCCAAGTGGGAAGCTACGGTGTCGCTGAAAGTGGCGTGAGCAGAGCAGGCGCGATGCGGGCCCCCGCTATGCGAGGGCCTGCTCGATCTGGAGGGCGAAGGCGATGAGTGCCTCGTCGTCGCCGCGGTTGCCCATGATGGACAGGCCTACGGGAAGTCTCTCTACCTCTCCCAGCGGCATTGAGAGCTGAGGGCGTCCGGTGGTGCCTCCCATGCTGGTCAGGCGGATGATGCGGCCCTGGGAGGCGCGCTTTCCAGAGAGGGGCTGGTCTCTCAAGGGCGCAACCACGGGTGAAGTGGGGAAGCAGAGGAAGCCGCCCGGGGACAGCACCTCGCCAAGTCTTCTCCGGACTGCGTCCCGCGTTGCTCGAGCTGCCTCAACCTGGGGCTGTGTGAAAGAGGTTCCCAGCGCGTAACGCTCGGTGACCATGTAACTGAAGCGGGGGTTGACGGCGTCTATCCAGTCCTTCACGGACTCCCAGGCTTGGATGGACTGCAGTGTGTTCTGCTGCCAGGCCCACCCGTCCACTCCATCGGGAGCCAGTTGTATTGTTTCCGATGCGGACGCGAGTGCGGCAACCCTTTCGGCCAAGGGGCGCAGGGCTGCGGCGACTGCAGCGTCGCATTCGCCGAACAGGTCTTCGGCGATAATCAGCCGGGAAGGCGCTGTCGGCGTAATCGAGTTGCCGAAGACCGCTTCAGCGACACGGGCAAAGGTGGAGGGGTCGCGGGCGAACCAGCCGATGGTGTCGTAGCTGGGGGCCTGAAGAAGGATGCCGTCCAGCGGGATGCGACCGTGGGTGGGACGGAGGCCATAGAGTCCGCAGAAGCTGGCGGGGATGCGCACGGAGCCGCCGGTGTCGGAACCGAGGGCGAAGTCGACGAGCCCGCCGGCCACCGCCGCCGCGGAGCCGCTGGAAGAGCCGCCGGGGACGTGGCCGGGCGCCTTCGGGTTTATCGGGGTGCCGTAGTGGGCGTTTTCGCCGAGGATGCCGCGGGTAAGCTCGTCGGTGTGGGTCTTGCCTGCCATCGTGGCGCCTGCGTCGACGAGGGTCTGGATGATCCAGGCGGTCCCTTCGGCCGGTGCGTGGGTGGCCTTCCAATCGGGATTGCCTCCGCCGGTCACGTGGCCGGCGACATCGAAGATGTCCTTGGCGGCGAAGGTGAGGCCAGCCAGTGGGCCGCCGAGTGCGCCCTCAAGGTAGGCTTCGGTGTCGGTGCAGAAGGCGTCGAGGGTGTCGTTGAGCGACAGCCGGCTGGTGGTCATGGCGTTCATTCTCCGGTGGTTGAAATTCGTTGGTGATGGCGACTCATCCGAGGCTTTGTCCTGTCTGGCCCCCGGACGCAGTCAGCGGGGAATGTTCAGCCCGGCAATTCTCCGGCGGGCCTCCGCGACCTCGTCCTGGGGGCCAACGATGTCCCATTCAACTTTGACGACGTGATTGACGTTGTAGGCGGCGGGTGGGTTGTTCAGAGTGAAAATCGGCTTGGCCTCGCGCACGCCGGCCAGCGTCTCATGCAGGATCTGGCTTACCTCTCGTTCAAATACATCGCGGTGGTACGAAGCGATGGCGGGGAGCTCGTATTCGTGCACGTACACCCTGCCATTCACTGTCATCGCCTTCACCTGCAACCTGAGAGTTTCGTTGCTCACTGGCAACCTCCGGTGCGGTATCCGATACACCAGCAGAATGGGACGGGCCCAAGTATATTCCAATCAAGCAATCATGGCGGAGCGGTGCGATATACTATGTGGGCAACACGCACCCGCCGAGGCGGATTATGACCTCGAAGACCAGGCATTCCTACCTTCCATATCGCCCGGACCACTCCGGCATATATTACCCGGAGCATCCGGACGAGTTTCCGGACGCCATGTACCAGTTCCCCAAGATGATCCACACCATGGACATCCTGCTGTGGAGGTACGAAGAGCGCCCGGATGTCCTTGTAAGCGGGGACAACGCCATCTACTACGAACAGGGCAACCCGAGAGTGCACCGATCTCCGGACGGCTTCATTGCGTTCGGGGTCGATCGCGAAGCCATCCTGCAGGAGAACGGGTACAAGGTCTGGGAAGTGGGCAAGCCGCCGGACTGGGTGCTGGAGATCGCCTCGCCGTCGACCGCAAGGGTAGACCTGGGGATCAAGCGGGAAATCTACGCCAGCATCGGGGTGGGGGAGTACTGGCGGTTCGACGCCTCGGGTGGACGGCACTACGGGGAGCCGCTGGTGGGTGAGTACCTGGAGGACGGGGAGTACCGGCGGTTCGAGATTCATACTTCCGACGACGGCGTGGCGTGGGGGCACAGCCCCATATTGAACCTGGATATTTATGCTGGGGATATCAGGCTGCAGTACTTTGATCCGGTTCAGGGCGAGTGGCTGCTTGGGCTGAAGGAAGCGCAGGCCGAATTGCAGGAAGCGCAGCGACGGGTGCGGGAACTGGAAGAAGAGCTGCGGCGCCGGGGTTAAGCCTTCCGAACATCATACGCAGAATTCCTGCGGGCAATTGCCGGGCCAGATTTCTCACGGACAATTTCGATAGCCAACTTCCTGGAGGACTAGATCAGATGCTGACCGCCGAACAGAATGAACGACTGACCCGCGTTGGGCCGGGGACGCCGATGGGCGAGTTGATGCGCCGGTACTGGATACCCGTGCGGCCCACGGCGCAACTGATGGAAGAGGAAGTAATGGCCGTGCGGATCCTCGGCGAGGACCTGGTGCTGTTCCGGTCCGCCGACGGTCAGATGGGGCTGATCGGCGACCGGTGCCCTCACCGGATGACGGAGATGAGGTACGGGATCCCGGACGACGGGGGCCTGCGCTGCTGCTATCACGGGTGGATGTTCAACCCGGCAGGCCAGTGCATCGAGACGCCGCTGGAGGCGGAGCACGATCCGTTCAAGGACCGGATACGCATCAAGGGGTATCCGGTGCAGGAGATGGGCGGGCTGGTCTGGGCATACATGGGGCCGGAGCCAACGCCGCTGCTGCCGCCCTGGGACCTGTTCGTGATGCCCAACTCGCTGCGGCAGATCGGTATCATGAACCTGAGCTGCAACTGGCTGCAGTGCCATGAGAACACCGGCGACCCGACTCACAGCGTGTACCTGCACGGCAACCTTTTCGAGTATGTGCTGCGGAAGCAGGGGAAGCTGGAGGAACGTGCGGCGGACGGGCAGATCCATACTCTCTTCTCGCGCATGAGCATGGGGAAGGGGATCGAATCGCTGTATGTGAACGGGACTCGGTACGGGATGGAGAAGGGGATCAAGTACTCCAAGGCACTGGGAGCGGAGAAGGACCATACGTCGAGGCACGCGACGGTGATGTTCCCGTTCTACACCCAGACCGGCGGGCCCGGGATGGTGCGGCAGGAGTTCCAGATACGGGTGCCGGTGGACGACACCAACACCTACCACATCAACTACGGCTGCTACATGGCCCCGGAGGAAGTGACGGCACCGGTGCAGGAGACGATTCCCTACTACGATGTGCCGCTGTTCGATGACGACGGCAGGCCGATCCTGGACTGCGTGCTGGCGCAGGACGCTCACGCTTGGATCTCGCAGGGTCCGATCACCGACCGGACGCAGGAGCACCTGGGGCGGACCGACCTGCCCATCGTGTTCATGCGACGGCAGTTCGAGGAGCAGATGCGGATTGTTGAGGACGGCGGCGAGCCGATGAATGTGTTCCGGGACCGGGAGACCATGGCGTCGCTGATCCACGGAGGGCACTGGGACGAGAAGGAAGAGGAAGGGAAGTCGGCTCTGACCGGTGCGGGCAGCCCGCTGTCGTCGTTCCGGTCCAACTACCACAAGGGGTACGCGATCGACGACGCCGACCGCTACGGTCCGGCGATGCCGCTGGTGATCGAGATGATGCAGCGGATTGAGGAGGCGCAGCAGGCGGCGGTGTAGAAAATACCTTAAGACTCAGATGCCCTGACCGCCTGTACGGGGTTCACGGCTTAAGCCACTGGATTCCCGCTTTCGCGGGAATGACGGTTGTTGGCCTGCAGCAGTTTTGAGATAGTTTCTTAGCCATGTTGACCGGGATAACGGTGATACATATAATCCCGCGCAAGCATAAAGGCAGGCTCAACTCCTGATACCGGGCAGTTAAACAGGGACTGGAGGAGAATCATGGCGAGCACCCGCGCTCCGTTTCTTTCCACCAAGTACGGCGGTTACTATCACTCGCAGGTACCCAAGGAAGACGACGAACTGACGCACGTGGGATCTGGGACGCCCGCAGGGGAGTATCTGCGGCGATTCTGGCAGCCGGTGTGCTACGCGGACGAACTGGGCGACACCCCCGTCGGGCTCAAGATTCTGGGCGAAGAGCTGGTGGCGTTCCGGGACTTCAGCGGCCGGGTCGGACTGGTGGAAGCCCACTGCCCGCACCGGGGGACCTCGCTGGAATACGGGCTGGTGTCGGAGCGTGGCATACGCTGCTGCTACCACGGCTGGCTGTTCGACGTGGACGGGACGATCCTGGAGACGCCTGGGGAGCCGGCGGGGTCAACCTTCAAGGACCGGCTGTGCCACGGGGCATACCCGGTTCACGAGCACTGCGGCACGATCTTCGCCTACATGGGCCCGCCGGACCAGATGCCCCCGTTCCCCATCCCGGACAGCTTCGAACGGGATGGCTATCGGCTGATGCCGGGTCAGCGCTATGACTACCCATGCAACTACCTGCAGATTCTTGAGAACGCGATGGACCCGGTGCACACGTCGTTCCTGCACACCATCGTGAGCGGCTCGCAGTTCACCGACGAGTTCGGAGTGGTGCCCAACCTGGACTTCATGGAGACGCCTGCCGGAATCATCTACATCGCAACCCGCCGGGTGGGCGACAATATCTGGGTGCGCTCGGTGGAGAATGTCCTGCCCAACCTGCAGCAGGTGTCTCCCATCTGGGAGGACGGCAGGGATGTACACGGGTTCGACGGCCCGATGATGACCCGCTGGATCGTGCCTCGGGACAACGACAGCACGATGCTGCTGGAACTCCGCCACATCTCGGAGTCCGAGGAGAAGGAGCCAGCGTGGTGGATCGACCGCGACCAGATGCTGCCGGCACAGCTTCCCGTTTCGGACGACTCCCGCGAGCAGCAGCTACAGCCAGGAGATTACGAGGCCCAGGTCACGCAGAGGCCCATCGCCGTTCACGGCCTGGAGCACCTTGGAGCCACCGACCGGGGGATCACCATGTTCCGGCGGCAGATCCGCCGGGGGATTCGCGCGGTGCAGAGCGGTGAAGAGATCAGCGGATCCCACGCACAGCTGGGGGGCGAGCATTTCTCCACCTACTGCAACGATACGGTGGTCTACGCTCCACCCGCCGCAACGCCCGAGGAGGACGAGAAGCTGATGCGGGATACCGGCCGTCGCCTTGCCGAGGAGTATGTGGCAACCCGTAGCAACGGTAAGTAAGCCGGACTAGGATTGAAACCCAGGCGGCCCCGGACTTACGCCGGGGCCGTTTTTGTATGTCCACAGCGCAACGGGAATCCGTTAGATCTTGCGTGAAACCTATCTGCCGTTTCTTTTCACTGCGGCGACACCTTCATCCGACAACTCCCAAATTCCCCAACCTGATTCCTCAGTCGGTTTCAGAATGCCACGAATGACAAGGGCATTGCGAGCAAATTGCGCCGTATTTTCCCACCGCTGAGTAGAGCCGTTTTTGAGGGTTTGGTAGTCGATGTCGGTGAAAAGGTGATCCATTTTCTCCTTCACCATGTCGAGCACCTTTTGTATGTGGCCTTTTCCACCCAATGAGTACAGCGACTCAAGAATTGGCAGCTCATAGGCGCTTTGAGGGACTTTTTGCCCCCTTTTTGAGCCGTTCATTTTTCACGGGTGCGCCATTTATGCTCGCTATGTTATGAGTCTCTGTAGTGTTCTCTAGATAAGGAACAGGAGCAGACTCAGAGTCCTGGTGGGAATTAACGGTTTTGATATCCCAATCGGGCGTAGGCTTTCCAGGAAGTGTGGCATCCTTCGACTCTGCGGCGTCCAGTACCTTTCCTAGCGCATCGTCTGCACTGTCCTCAAGGGGTGTTGCCCACATTTTCAGTCGTTCCCAGTTGTGTTCGCTAATCCTCATCACTGGCGGCATGGTTTTCGCTCCTGATGCAGAATAGAGTTACAATGTAACAATATATGCAAAAGTTGTCAAATGGTATTGCGGAAGTGAAATTCCGATGGCTCTTAGTCAACCTTGTCGGTGCCTTTTTCTCCTTCGGTGGTAGACTGGCTGGCGCCGATTCTTTTGGGAGTGAATGTTCCTATGCGGGCTGTTGTTACCACTGAGCCGGGCGGGCCGGATGTGCTGAAAATTCAGGAGGTACCGGACCCTGTGCCGGGGCCGGACGATGTGCTGGTTGATATCAGGGCTTCGGCGCTGAACCGGGCCGATACTCTGCAGCGGCAGGGAGGCTACCCGGCGCCTCCGGGCAGCCCGGACGACATCCTGGGGCTGGAGTTCTCGGGGGTCGTGGCCAAAGCGGGAGAGAATGTTACGGACCTGTCGACTGGAGACAAGGTGTTCGGCCTGCTGGGTGGGGGCGGGTATGCCTCCCGGGTGGTAACGCACTCGCGGATGTGCATGCGGATTCCGGACAACCTGGACTTCGTGCAGGCGGCGGCGGTGCCCGAGGTCTTCTTCACGGCTTATGACGCTCTGTTCAACCATTGCGAGCTGTCGATGGGAGAGTCGGTTTTGATCCACGCGGCGGGCAGCGGAGTGGGCACGGCGGCGGTGCAGATGGCGCACAATGCGGGCGCGTATGTGTTCGGGACGGCGGGCAGCGAGGACAAGCTGCGGGGCGCCGCCGAGCTGGGGATGGATGTGGGAATCAACTACCGGGAGCAGGACTTCAGCGAGGTGGTGCTGGGGAAGACCGGCGGTGCGGGCGTCGATGTGCTGCTGGATGTGATCGGTGCGGACTACTGGGACCGAAACCTTGCGTCGATGGCGCTGCGCGGCCGCATGGTACTGGTGGGAACCATGAGCGGCGGCGGAGTTGAAGCGGACCTGCGGCCGATGATGTTCAAGCGGCTCCGGGTGCACGGGACGGTGCTACGGTCCCGCCCCATCGAGGAGAAAATCGCCGTTACCAACCAGATCAAGCGGCATGTGCTGCCCCTGATCGCATCGGGGGCGATAAAGCCAGTGGTGGACAAGGTCTTTCCGCTGGCCGAAGCCAACGAGGCGCACCGGTACATGGAAAGCAATGCCAATTTCGGGAAGATCATCCTGGCGGTGGAGTAAGAGGGTGTGTGACAATTCCGCCTGGTGCCATAAAGAGCAGGCTGCTGGGCATTCGTTATTCGTGAGAAAGCAGGGGACGCCCTCACCCTAACCCTCTCCCGGAGGGAGAAGGGATTTGTCACACACCTTCTTACACTCCGAGGGGCGGGCATTCTGCAGGGGCGGGTTTCAAGCCTGCCCCTGTGCATGGGCCAGGGTCTCGGCCTGGACACGGGAATCGGAACGGTGTCCGTGGACTGAGCGGTACTTATGGGTTGCCCCTCTGTCTGCTATGATTAGCCAACTTCAGAGTGGCCTTTTTTCATCTGCGTGGGAGGTTAGAGATGGCAGAGATTCTCGGGGTGGGATGTACGCATTATCCGCCGCTGATTACGCCGGACGAGGACCGCGGGTTCCCCATAAATGTTACGCTGAACCGCGATGAGCGGCTGCCCGAGGAGTTGAAGAATCCGCTCAACTGGCCAGAGGCGATGCAGCAGGAATACGGCGACGACGAGGGAATGGCGTCGGCGGCGGTGCACCGGGCCCGGCTGGTGGATGGGTTCCGGCGCGTACGAAAGGATATTCTCGACTTCAAGCCTGATTTCGTCATCGTATTCGGGGACGACCAGTACGAGAACTTCCGGGAAGACATAATCCCGCCGTTCTGCGTACTAGCCTACGAGGGATTCCAGTGCACGCCGTTCATGCGGCACGGCACGCCACGTCGCAACGTGTGGGAGGAACCGGCGGACAAGGTGTTCAGCTACCGGGGGCACCCCGAGGCGGCGCGGTACCTGGCCGGGGGGCTGCTGGACTCCGGCATCGATATGGCCTATGCCTACCGTCCGCTGCATGAGCCCGGACTGGCCCACGCTTTCATCAACACGCTTCTTTACCTGGACTATGACAGGGAAGGGTTTGACTTCCCGGTCATCCCCTTCGCGGTGAACTGCTACGGGCGGGGAGTGATAAGCAACCGGGGCGGCATCCTTCCGCACAAGGTCAACGGGCAGACCCTGGAGCCGGACCCGCCGGGCCCCTCGCCGAAGCGGTGCATGGAAGTCGGGGCGAATCTCGCCCGGGTGCTGCGCGAGAGTCCCTACCGGGTGGCGCTGGTGGCGTCGTCAAGCTGGTCCCACGCATTTCTGACCGCGAAAAACAACTACCTGTGGCCCGATGTGCCATCCGACCGGGCGCTGTACGAGGAGCTCAAGGCTGGAAACTACGAGGCCTGGCGCAGCCGTACGACAGCAGAGATGGAGGCCTCGGGGCAGCACGAGCTGCTGAACTGGGCCTGCATGCTTGGGGCGATGTCGGAGCTGGGTGCCAAGCCGGACAGAATCGATTTCGTGGAGTCGCGGGTGTTCACTTCCAACAAGGTGTTCGCCACTTTCAAGGCGTAGAGACTCTCCAAGAGCGAACTTGTTGCAGTCTCGTTGACCGGATAACGGCCCTCTGGATTCCCGCCTTCGCGGGAATGACGGTAGGTGGGTCACAGCAAGTTTGTGATAGTTTCTGAACCGTCCAGACACTGGGGCGAGAAAGGTATCCCATCCGCAGGAGGGAGAGATATGCCCAGAGATGTTTCGATACTGATTGGGACCATTGGGGCCGGGCTCTGGACCAGCCCGGACGGGGGGCGCAGCTGGGGACGTGCGGGCGGTATCTGGGGAGACATGAAGGTCTTCGGATTGAAGGTTGACCCGTCGGACCCGGCGGTGGTGTACGCGGGAACCGACGAAGGGATATTCCGCAGCAACGACCGGGGCAAGTCTTTTGAGCGGCTGGACTCGCTGCTGAACGACAGGAATGTCTGGAATATCGCGGTCAGTCAATCTGACCCCTCGGTAGTCTTTGCCGGCACCAGCCCCTCGGCCCTGTTCCGGTCGACCGACGCCGGGGCAAGCTGGGAGCAGTTGACCGTCGACATGGCGGAGGAATGCCCGAATGTGCGGGTGCCGCGGGTTACGGCGCTGGAGGTGGACCCCAGCAACAGCAATGTTGTGTGGGCAGGCGTCGAGGTGGACGGCGTGCGCCGCAGCCTGGACGGCGGCGAGACCTGGACGAGGATCAACGGGGGAATCAATGACCCGGATATCCACGGGATGACGGTGAGCGCCGGGGCGGATGTCACCGTGTTCACCAGCACTCCAGGTGAGGTCTTCGCAAGTACAGATACGGGCGAAAGCTGGGAGGGCCTGGGCGTCGGTGGGTCGTTCCCGCTCAGGTACTGCCGGGGCATCACGGTCAAGCAGAATGACCCCGACACGGTGCTGGTGGCAACTGGGGACTCGCCTTTCGGTGTCACCGGGGCGATTCAGCGCTCCACCGACCGAGGAAGGAGCTGGGAACGGCTGACGCTGCCTCAAGAACCGAACACTCCGATGTGGGCCTTCGCGACGCACGCATCAGACGCTGACTTCATCCTCTGCTGCAGCCACTACGGCCAGATCTACGCCACGGCCGATGGCGGAGACTGGTGGGTCAAGCTGCCCCGCGAGTTCAGCGAGGTGCGGGGGCTGGCCTGGACTCCCAACTAGCAACTCACCCTAACACCAGCCCTCTTCCAGAGAGAGAGGGGATAATTATAATGAAGTTTGGAGGTCAATCATGCCGCTGGACCCGCAAGCTCAAGCAGTGATCGACACGGTGAACTCCCTGGGA
Source organism: Dehalococcoidia bacterium (assembly GCA_965216065.1). Lineage (GTDB taxonomy): Bacteria > Chloroflexota > Dehalococcoidia > Lucifugimonadales > UBA3495 > VXOI01. The sequence goes on along the minus strand of CBDCFB010000002.1, from coordinate 1,995,147 downwards.
TTACCGGCAGTCTGGGAAGTGACGCCGGATCAGGCTCGGATCAACGCCGCGGCCCGCCCACGCCCGGTGGGGCCGGAAGTGGCGGCGGTGGAGGACCGCAGCATTCCCGGGCCCGACGGAGACGTGCCGGTGCGCATCTACACGCCTGAGGGCGATGGGCCGTTCCCGATCCTGGCCTGGTACCACGGAGGAGGCTGGGTGATCGGCGACCTGGAGTCGGCGGACCCCACGGCGCGTAACCTGTGCAAGGGCGCGGGCTGCGTGGTGGTGTCGGTCGACTACCGGCTGGCGCCCGAAACGAAGTTCCCCGGCCCGGCGGAGGACTGCTACGCGGCCACCGTCTGGGCGGCGGAGAACGCGGGGAGCCTGAACGCCGACGCGTCGCGGCTGGCGGTCGGCGGCGATAGCGCTGGGGGCAACCTGGCCGCTGCCATCTCGCTGATGGCAGCAGACCGGGGCGGGCCGGCCATCGCATATCAGCTGCTGGTCTACCCGGTGACCGAGCGCAACTATCAGACTCCTTCCTACTCCCAGAACGCAGAGGGCTTCCTGCTGGCGCGGGACGCAATGATCTGGTACTGGGACGCCTACCTGGCCAGCGACGCCGATGCCTCGAATCCCTACGCGGCGCCAATGCAGGCAGACAGCTTGGCCGGGCAGCCGCCGGCGCTGGTGATCACCGCCGAGTTCGACCCGCTGCGGGACGAGGGTGAGGCCTACGGACGCCGCCTGCAGGCGGCGGGCGTGGCCACGACCATCAGCCGGTACGACGGCATGATCCACGGCTTCTTTGGCATGGTCGGGATCATGGACAAGAGCGGGCAGGTGATGGAGGAGGCTACGGCAGCCCTTCGGGCCGCCTGTGTCGACGCCGGAGTTCCGGCCCCAGCGGACGACTAGACACCTGGTAGACGGCGCGGGGGTGGTTTCACGCCCCTCCGCCGTTCTCCGACCGCCTGCGATACTCGGAATAATCTCAATTTCAGGAAGATGATATGACTACCAGCAATCCCGTCGAGGTAACGATCTGGCAAGACTACACTTGACCCTTCTGCTATGTGGGTCTGGGCAGGCTCGATATTGTGGCGAAGGACCTGGACATCAAGATCGACCGCAGGCCGTTCCAATTGAGGGCGGACTGCCCGCCGGAGGGCCAGCCGCGGCGGATGTTCGACGGCGAGACTGAGACTGAGCTGAACCCCGCGATGCAGGAGCGTGCCAAGGGCGCCGGGCTGGTCATGCGCCGGCCGCAGTGGTCGCCGAACACGCTGTATGTCCATGAGGCTACCCTGTACGCCAAGGAGCAGGGGCTGGACGACCGCTTCCACCATGTGGCGGGGGCGGCCTACTGGGAAGAGAGCGTGGACCTGGGGAGCCTTGAGGTGATCAGGGGACTGGCCGAGAAGGCGGGGCTTGACTGGTCGGAGCTGGGGCCGCGCCTGGAGTCGGGACACTACCGGGACCAGGTGGTGGAATCGAATGAGACCGCGCGGGTCAGCGGGATCGGAGGGACGCCGACCTACCTGATCGGCGGGTGGCGCAAGTTCGGAGACCTGAGCGTCGACGAGCTGAAGAAAATCGTTGAGGCTGTGGGCCAGTAGGCCCGCTGCGGCTGCTGCATGACTACGCGGTCCAGCATTGTCGTTGCCGGTGCGGGGGCCCTCGGCCTCTCCACTGCCTTGGAGCTGCGGAGCCGGGGATATGCGGTAACAGTGGTTGATCCCGGACCCGTTCCGCACCCACTGGCGGCGTCGAACGATGTGAGCCGCATGGTGCGGATGGACTATGCCGACGACCAGTTGTACAGCGATCTGGGGGCTGAGGCCATCGCTGAATGGCATGTGTGGAATGAGCGGGCGGGTCATCTGCTCTACCACGAGGACGGGTTCCTGGTCCTGACCAGCCGGCCGCTGGAGCCGGGGGCTGTCGAAAAGCAATCGTATGACCTGCTGACCGCCGCCGGGTGGAAGCTGGAACGGATTGACTCGAAGGCCGTGGCGGAGCGTTTCCCCCTGTGGAACTCGGAGCACTATATCGACGGGTACTTCAACCCCCGCGGCGGATGGGCCGAGGCCGGAGAGACGGTGTCGTTCATGGCGGCGGAGGCGGCGAAAGCGGGGGTGGAGATTTGCGCCGGATTCCAGGCAGAGTCAGTGATTGTGGAGTCCGGTCGGGCCGTCGGACTTCGGGCCGCAGAGGGCTCTGAGGTACGGGGGGACTGCGTGGTGGTGGCCTCGGGCGTGTGGACGCCCCGGTTGGTGCCGGAGATGGCGGACATGATGTCGCCGGTGGCGCAGACGCTCGTGTACCTGCGTCCCAGCATCCCCGACAAGTTCAGGCCGCCGCACTTCCCGCCCTGGGGGGCGGACATACCCCGGACCGGGTGGTACGGGTTTCCGGCCAACTCGGAGGGAGTGGTCAAGCTGGCGAACCACGGGCCGGGCCGGCTGGCGGATGCCGATGACCCGAGGGACGCAGACCCCGCCGTGGTTGAGTATAGTCAACGCTTCCTCTCGCACTCGGTGCCGGACCTGGCGAAGGAGCCGCTTGCGGGTAGCCGGGCCTGCTTCTACAACGATACCTGGGACGGAGACTTTTACATCACACCGCACCCGGAGACTGAGGGGCTGTTCATTTCCACCGGCGGTAGCGGGCATGCGTTCAAGTTCACGCCGATGCTGGGCCGGATCACCGCAGACCTGGTGGAGGGGAAGCCGAACCGCTACGCGGAAAGATTCGCGTGGAGGGCCCGAGGGGAGCTTACCAAGGAGCTGACCCGATTTCACGGGGAGTAGGCGCAGGGACCAATGCTTATGAGAAAGGGCCGACATTGCGTCGGCCCTTTATTGTTGGCTCTAACCTGGAAGGTGTGGGAGTAGGTGTGCGACTAACTCATGGCAGGTATTGCTGGGTCTTTTAGTTTTCACCCGTCCTTCCCGCGAAAGCGGGAATCCAGCGCCAGGCTACCTGTGGTCGTGTTGTAGGCTGTTGGGCCTCTGGATTCCCGCTTTCGCGGGAATGACGGAAACGGTGTTATTCGCACCGGAAAACTAAAAGATTCTGGCAAGTATGGGACGAAGGTTTGATTGGCATTGCTTCCTTCTGAAAGACCCGGAAGGGCCTGAAAGACCCGGGACGGCGCTCTCACCCTCACCCTCTCCCGGAGGGAGAGGGGATTTGCCATACACCCGCTTACTCTGCTCGTGGTCGTGTTCCCAACGTATCGTCTCAGCCCCAAGTCGGAGTGGGTTCGAATTTCTTGAGCTCGGGCATGACCTCGGAGGCGAAGAGGCGCATGCTGGCCTCGGCGTCGTCGTAGGGCATGCCGCCGTAGCTGAAGGACGCCACCAGGGAGTCGGTGCCGGTGTAGCCGTAGATGTCCATCACTTTCTGGTAGCATTGCTCCGGGGTGCCGGTCACCTGCAGGTTTACGAAGAAGTCGACGACGTCGGTGTCGCCGTAGGTATTTATTTTGTCGGTAAAGCCGCCGTAGTACTCATAGCCACGGGTGTTCTTCAGGTGGTCGCTGCGGAACTCGTAGTGCTTCATCACTGATTCCCAGTATCCGCCGACATACTTGCGGGACATCTCCGCGGCCTTGTCCTCGTCGTTGTCGCAATAGGCGAAGGTCACCACCACAGGGGCGGGAGGCTCGCCCTCGTTGACCTCCTGGTAGGTGGCGCGGTAGGACGCGAGCTCGGACTGGACGTCGCTCCAAGGCTTCTGGGGGATGATGAGCACGCCCATGCCCAGCCTGGCTAGGATGATGCTGGATTCGGGCGAGATGGCGGCGGCGTAGGTCCGGCCCTGGAAGGAGCGGAAAGGGTTGGGGCGGATTTCCACCCGGGGCTGGTGCACCAGCTCGCCGTCGAATTCGGCGTAGCCTTCCTCCAGCGCCTGTACCAGCAATTCGGCCGACTCGTTGAAGCGACGGCGGGACTCGTTCATATCCAGGCGGAAGCCGGCGTACTCCGTACGGGCCAGGCCGCGCCCGACGCCGACGACCACGCGGCCGTCGCTCAGGTTGTCGAGCATGACGAACTCTTCGGCCACGCGGACCGGGTCGTGCCAGGGAAGGACCACGACCATGGAGCCGAGCTTCGCGCGCTCGGTACGGCCCGCCATGTAGGACAGGAACTGGAGCACGTCGGGGCACATGGTGTAGTCGGTGAAGTGGTGCTCCACTCCCCAGATGGACTCGTAGCCCAGAGGTTCGGCGAGGTCGGCAAGGCGCAACTCGTTGCGGTAGACCTCATAGTCGGACTGGCGCTTGCCGGGGTTCTGGAACACCGTGGACATGCCTACATGCATGGTGGACCGTCCTATTCGAAATGCTGGTAAATGATTCGGAAGCCGGTCTGACCGGCATTGTCCTCAAAGCGAACGTTGGATGAAGTCTGCGGGAGTCAAAATCTCAATTCCTCTGAATGGGCTGAGTACCAGCAAGTCGCTGTCACCGGTGATGTTGAACTGCGCGGTGGCGTTCCAATTCAGGTGGTCTAGGTAGTTTTGCGCCCTACAAGTGCACCGCCACTGGATTCCCGCTTTCGCGGGAATGACGGATCATAAGCTGGCAAATCACCTAAACCGGAACGCTATGGAACCGCGCCTTTCCATCGACAGCCAATTCAAGAACCATGTCGTCTTCTAAGTCTCGGCTCCGTCGAGTGGTTTCAGTTATGCAAATGAGTTCAGACTCCCTTATTAAAGCACGCAAAAAGGATGCTCGCTCTGTGCGGGAAATGTAAGTGTCGAACCTTGCACGAACCAACACGCCTTGCAGTTCCCGCACAAGGGCGTCGGAGATCAAGATAGTTCCTTGGTCAGCGGCTCGAATCAGGGCCCTGCCTGGAACTGAGCCGCTGAACAGGAGAGCACTAACTATCGCATTGGTGTCGAATACGAAGCGATTCACGCCTCGTCGAGAATGGACTGAAGTATCTCCGGAGCAAGGCCTCTCGCCCTGGCGCTCTCGCTGATTTCTCTCATAATGTCCTGGAGAGGCCTATTGCCTGTTGTGGCCTCTCTCAGGCTCAGGTTAACCAAGAGGTCAAGTTTACGGCGGTCCTGGTATGAAGCAGATCTGTAGGCTTCGGCCACATCCAGGTCAACGGTCACAGTGATTTCTTCCGGCATTCTGAAGCGTCCTAGTCGTCGCCGGGGAGGTTGCCGGCCACGTCTACGCGGAGCTCGTTCTCGAGACGCCCGCGGACGCTCTCGCTGAGGACGCCGCACTTGAAGAGGTTGTTGACTAGGGTGTTGTGCATCTCGCGCTTGAACAGTTGCCGGAAGAGGACGAAGTCGCTGCTCTGGGCCTTGTCGCGGCGCAGCGTGCGAATCTCGTCGATCTCGTGGTTGTTGAAGCCCATGTCGAGGTAGGCTTCCCGAGGGAAGCCGCCGGTTAGGGTGTTGCGAAGGAAGTGGATGGTGAAGTCCTCCATCTCCTCGCGTTCGTTCGGGGACAGTTGCTGCACCTGCTCCGGGAGGCTCAGCATTCCGAATCCCATGTGGCGGGCCTCGTCGCGCAGGATCAGCTTGCACCCCTCGCGGAGAAGTTCGTCCTTTGCGGTCTCGGCCAGCATCTTGAACAGGGCGACCGCGAAGGTCTCGCCGACGAGCTGCAGACCGATTACCTTGATGTACCAGCGCGGGTCGCTGAGGATGTAGTCGAAGAGCTCACGGCCGACCTCGGACTGGCCGTAGACCTGGCCCACGCGGCCGTGCAGGTAGCGCTGGAAGAACTCAGTGTGTCGGGACTCGTCCATGATCTGGGTGGACATGAAGAACTTGGTATCGGAGTCGGGGAGGACGTTGGCCAACTGGGAGCAGACCAAGACCGCCGCGTGCTCGCCATGGAAGAGCTGGCTGAGACGCCAGGCGGAGAACAGCCGGTTCATCTCGGCCTTCTCTTTGGCGTTCATCTTGTGCCAGTAGGGCGAGTCGTAGATGTCGATCAGCTCGTCGGCGACGAAGCCCTGTTCCAGGTCAACGGGCTTGTCCCACGCGATGTAGGTGGCCGCGTTCCACTGGTCCCGCTTGGCGTTCTCGTAGAGCCGGCGCATGTCCTCTTTTCGGACTTCGTGGTCGTGGAGAAAGACGACATCGTACTCCGAGTGGACAACGTGGGACGCTTCAGGCAAAGTCACCATACTACCCCCCCAAGAGTGGGGAATTTTGTTTATCATAGTATCTGAATGCCAGTGACATTGTAAACCAGTAGTGGTTCGTGGAGCAGGGTCTTTCGATTATTGAAGTCGGCTTTGCCCAGGTGTTGCTGCGAGGGCTATTTTGCGGCTTACAGCGTTGCTTCCGGCAAGGATTTCACCCTCACCCTAACCCTCTCCCTCAAGGGAGAGGGAATAGTCGAAAGCCCCTGGTTCGAGGCGGCCATCCGGTCCAGCAGGCGATACCCGGAATGCCAAGGCAAGGAGGGGAAGCGATGAACTGGCGGGAGATGGTATCGGACAAACTGATGAGCCCGGCGGATGCGGTGCGGGCGGTGAAGTCGGGGGACACGGTGGCGATAGCGGCCATCAACTGCACGCCGTACACCCTTTGCCAGGCGCTGTATGACCGGCGAGCCGAACTTAGCGATGTCCGGGTAGACCACCCGGCCCCTCTCTTCCCCTAGGTGCAGCCGGGAGACAAGGGACCCTTCACGCTGCACGATCTTTACACCACCCCGGCGGACCGGGCGGCGGCCAACGCGGGGGAGCTGGAGTACCATCCGGTGGCCCGCTGTAGGTCCGATTTGCCTCCCGACGGGTTCGTGGCGCGCCCGGATGTGTACATGCTTCCGGTGTCTCCGCCCGACCGGCACGGGTACTGCAGCTTCGGGCCGGGGGTCTTCTTCTCCCCTACCTTCTGCCGAAGCGCCGGAACGGTGATAGCAGAGGTGCATGAGAACTTCATCCGGACCGGCGGGGACAACTACGTCCACGTGTCGCAACTGGCCCGGCTCTGTGAGGCGGCGGCACCCTCGGGAGCACTTCCGGTGGCGCCAAGGTCGGAGGAGCGAGGACCTGGTCACGGAGGTGATCGGCACGCTGGTTTCGGCCGAGCTGGTCAATGACCGGGACACGGTCCAGATCGGGATCGGGACCGTCGCCTCGGCAATGGGGGCGTTCCTGGGGGAGAAGCAGGACCTGGGGATACAGACGGAGATCATTACCGGCGGGATAGCAGGACTGGTGCGGGATGGCGTCGTGACCGGCAAATACAAGAGCCGGCACCAGGGCAAGGTGGTGGCCAGCATCGCGCTGGTGCCGGAGGACGAACTGGCGATCATCGATGGAAACCCGGCGTTCGAGCTGTACGAGTTCGGCTATGTCGACGATGTGCGGTACCTGCTGCAGCAGGACAACCTGGTAGCCATCAACAACGCGCTGCAGATCGACCTGACGGGACAGGTGGCCGCCGAGACGATAGGCAGCATGATCTGGAGCGGGGTTGGAGGTCAGACGGCCTTTTCGATAGCAGCAAACTATTCCAACGGAGGCCGGTCGGTCTCGGTACTTCCGTCGACCAGCATCGTGGAGGGGGAGCGGGTATCGCGCATCGTGCCGACACTGCCCGGAGGCGCGGCGGTGACCATCCCACGCACCCTGGTGGACTATGTCGTAACGGAGCACGGCATCGCCCACCTGCGGGGCAAGTCGCTGCGGGAAAGGGCGCAGGAGCTGATTGCCATCGCGCATCCAGACTTTCATTCGGAACTGCGCCGTGAGGGGAACAGGGTGTTTAACCTGGGGATGTGAGGCGCAGCCAACATGAGGCGGCATTGTCGGAGGCCCATTTCAGGCGTTCCCGAAAGGCAGGATGATTGCAGAGTCGGTTCGCTCTTAATTTTGTCTGAAACAGGATTAGAGGATGCGCAGGATTGGGGTCCTATCAGAGAAATTCTAGAATCAGACGAATCACAGTTCTGATAGCGACTTTGCCTTCGTCCTGCACGACAGGCCTGTCAACTTGCCCCAATGGGCCGGGCATAGTAAATTTAGGACAATCCAGGAAGGTTCGCGAGGATTCATTAAATGACTAGCAACAAGCGCGAAAAGGGACTGATCGTTATCCAGCTCTCCGGCGGGAATGACGGACTGAATACAGTGGTGCCCTATGGCAGAGGCGAATACTACGATTCCCGCTCCACGGTGCACATTCCGCAGGAAAGGGTGCTGCCGCTGAACGACGAGATCGGCTTCAACTCCAGCATGGCTCCGATGAAGGCGCTGTGGGATGAAGGGAAAGTGGCGGTCATCCAGGGGATCGGCTACGAGAACCCCAATCGCTCCCACTTCCGCTCCATGGACATCTGGCACACGGCCGAGCCGGACGCCATCGGCACCGAGGGCTGGCTGGGCCGGGCAGTCCGGGAGATGGACCCGCAGGGCGAGAACGTATTAACGGCGGTGAACTTCGGGCGGGGGCTGCCTCGCGCGCTGGGATGCCCGGGCGTCTCGGTGGCCTCGGTGGGCGACCTGGAGACCTACGGCCTCTTTCCAGACATTGAGGACGAAGAGCTGCGGATGTTCACCCTGGAGGCGTTCTCGCGGATGTACGGCAACGTGGCTGGCCGCGATCCGGTGATGTCGCTGCTGAGCAAGACAGGGCAGGACGCATACGTGGGAGCCGACATCCTTCGCACCGCACCCGAGCAGTATTCTTCCAGCGTTGAGTACCGGAGTGACTCGCTGTCGAAGAACGTGAAGAGCATTGCGCAGGTATTCCTGGCCGACCTGGGCACCAGGGTCTACTACACGCAGCACGGCAGCTTCGACACGCATTCCGGCGAGCTGCCGACCCACGCAAATCTCTGGGATGATGTGGCCGGCGCTGTGGGCAGCTTGATGGAGGACCTGAAGGAACACGGTCGTGAAGATGATGCCGCGGTGCTGATCTTCTCGGAGTTCGGCCGCCGCATCAAGGACAACGGCACCGGCAGCGACCACGGCTCCGGCGGTGTCGCCTTCCTGATCGGTGGATCGGTGAACGGCGGGCTCTACGGCCAGTACCCGTCGCTGCACGAGGCCGAGCAGCTGAACGGCGACCTGCGGCCCAACAACGACTTCCGCTCGACTTACTCTGCCATTCTGGACAAGTGGATGGGGCTGGACCCTGACCCGATCGTGAACGGCCAGTTCGAGCAGTTCGACCTTTTCCGCAACTAGCACAGCTGTGAGGTGTTGTCCACGCCCGACCCGGAGCGGCGGGTATCCATTTGGAGCGTACCGGAGAGATGGCGCAAGCTGTTCTTCGCCATCTTTTCCATCCAGACGGTGGCCCTGATCGGCCTTGCCATCTGGTATGAGGTGTTTGTCGTAGCGGGAAATGCGTGGCCGGAGACCATTTTCGCCATAGGGAGCGACTCGGCTCCAGCAATTGCCGTAATCGCGGCGGAAAGCGTTGTTGTGGTGGATACCGTTATGATACTGACTCTTCTTTACGAAGATTATCGAAGGAAACGAATCGAACGGGCCGAGACCCGAGTGCAGCAGAGGTGGGAGGCATGGAATCAGCGAAGGCTGGATGCCCAAACCGCCGGGCAGTCTTTTGATGAGCCGCCGCCGACGCTGATACGAAACGGACACGGCCGATCTACCAACGACTAGAACGCCGCTATTCTCCGGCCCTTCAAGCGGGACCAAAATCCTTGAGCACGAGGTTTGTAATGAGCGAGAGCAACATTGCCCTGATGGCCCACCTGATGCGGCGGGCCGGATTCGGCGCGAACCGCGACGAGCTGGAGCGCTGCGTGGAGCAGGGTTACGAAGCCACCGTCGAGGAGTTGCTGGACACCTCCAACCCCAACAACATGCCGGACGACCTGATCCGCAGGTATCACGTTGAGCAGTCGGAGTTGCGCGATCTCGCGGGCTCGGCGGCCTACTGGATGTATAAGATGATCTCCACCGAGAGCCCGCTGGAAGAGAAGATGGCCCTGTTCTGGCACGGGCTCCTGGCGACCGGCTACGCCAAGCTGAACCAGGCGCGGTCCCAGCTGAACCAGGTGGAGATGTTCCGCCGGAACGGGCTTGGGGCGTTCGACGAGATGCTGCTGGAGATTTCCAAGGACCCGGCGATGCTGGTGTGGCTGGACAACCAGGACAACCACGGAAACGCCATCAACGAGAACTACGGGCGGGAGCTGCTGGAACTCTTCTCCATGGGCATCGGCAACTACTCCGAGGATGACATCAAGGAGTGCGCCCGGGCCTTCACGGGCTGGACCCTGGGCAACGCCGAGTACATGTCGGTACGGGCCTACAAGGACTCCATCTGGCCCTACGGGCGGATCGCGTGGCACTACGACTATCGCGAGGAGGACCACGACGATGGCGAGAAGTCCTTCCTGGGCGAGACCGGGAACTTCGATGGCGAAGACATCATCCGGATCATTGCCAAGCAGGACGCCACGGCGGAGTTCATCTGCAACCGGCTGTTCCAGTTCTTCGCCGCGGATGAGGTTGACGAGGAAGTGGCTCGCTGCATTGCGGCGATGAAGGAGACCTACTTCGAGTCCGGCTACGAGATAAAGGCCGTGCTGAGGACCCTGTTCAACTCGGAGTACTTCAAGTCCAACGAGGCTAGGTTCGCCCGGGTGAAGGGGCCGGTTGAGATGGTGGTGGGAGCTATCCGGATGGCGGGCAGCCACCAGACCCCGGAGCTGGGAATCGAACGCGTATCGAACAACATGCTGTACATGGGCCAGGGCCTTCTGCAGCCGCCGACGGTTGAGGGCTGGCACGAGGGCGTGGAGTGGATCGACAGCGGCTCGCTTGTTGAGCGGGTGAACTTTGCCGCCAAGGAGCTCTCCGATGTGAGCAGCCCCGGCGTGCGGGCGATCATCGACCGGCTGGCCGCCACGGGGAGCGGGGTGCTCTCTCCCGCTGAGTTTGCTGACGGGTGCGTGGACCTGCTGGGCCCCATCGCCGTGGGCGAGGACACGCGGGAGGTGCTGGTGGACTACGCGGCGCGCCAGGGTGACCTGGACCTGCGAGAGCGGCAGCCCGGCGACGAGTCGGAACAGCGCGTGGGGAACATGCTGCGGCTGATCGCGGCGACCCGGGAATTCCAACTGGCTTAATAGATCCGACAGAATCACCCTTCCCCCAATTCTTCGGGGGAGGGTTTTTGCGAGGGCAAGTGACCACGGAGACTCAGTCTGCCAGCATAACGCTGGAGTACGAAAAGACGATCGGCATTGTGAACAACGGCCTGAACGGCCGGGGGTTTGCCAATCCCTATGACCTGGCCGTCAGCCGGGACGGGCGCATCTTCGTTCTCAACCGCTGCGACCCAGCCAGAGCCTCCGCCATTCGAGTAGGCGTGCTGAGTCTGGACGAGGACTACCTGTATGAGTTCGGTGACGGCGCTGGTAACGGGGACACGCAATTCCGCTGGCCGGTGTGCATCGCGTTTGACAGCCAGGACAATCTTTATATCACCGACGAGGTGCACCACCGCGTAACCGTTTTTGATGCCGACGGCAATTTTCTCCGCAAGTGGGGCAGCCACGGCAGCGGCGACGGCGAGTTCAACGGGCCTGCTGGTATCGCTGTCGGTCCTGACGGGTCGGTGTTTGTCGTCGAGCAGCACAATGCCAGGGTGCAGAGGTTCACTTCGGAAGGCGAGTTCCTGAGCAAGTGGGGCTCACACGGCAGCGGGCCCGGCCAGTTCAACTTGCCCTGGGGGGCGGCTGCGGATTCGTCCGGGAACGTGTATGTCGCTGACTGGCGGAATGACCGCATCCAGAAGTTCTCGGCGGACGGCCAGTTCCTGGCCGCCTTCGGTTCGTCGGGGTTGGGTGAAGGGCAGTTCCAGCGGCCCACCAGCGTTGCGGTGGACGACGAGGGTTTCATCTACGTGGCGGACTGGGGCAACGAACGGGTACAGGTGCTGGACGCGACCGGCGGCTTTCGGGTGCTGCTCCGAGGTGAGGCCACGGAGTCGAAGTGGGCCATGGAGTACTTCGCAGCCAACCCGGAGGAAAAGGTGGAGCGCGACCGATCAGACCTGATGCCCAAGCTGCCGCCGCACCTGAACACTCCGTACCACATTTCATCGCAGACGGAGCCGTACTTCTGGGGGCCGGTCGCCGTGTCGCTGGACAGCGAGGGGCGGCTGTATGTGGTGGAGACCAACAGGCACCGCGTTCAGGTGTACCAGAAGCGGTAACGACTATTGCCTCCGCAACACCGGAGGCGAGGGAAACGGACAGGGGCGCATAGTTGTGCGCCCCTTCTCAGTCCCTGGTCCAGGGTGAAGCAGTTACGCGGTGGCGGAGAGGCCGGCGGCCTGGATGCCGGCGAGGGAGGCGTCTTCGTCTTCCTGGGCGGTGCCGCCGCTGCCGCCTACTGCGCCAACGAGGACCCCGTCCTTGAATACAGGCAGGGCGCCCTGGCCGGGGATCATGTGGCCGCCCTCCATTGCCATGAGGCCGCGGAAGACCGGCGCCATGGCGTTCTCGGTCAGCTCGCCGCTGGCACGCCCGAAGCAGGACGCGGCCACGGCCTTGGCCCGCGAGATGGCCGGGGTGCGCCAAGAGGCGCCGTCAGTGCGCATCATGGTGATCAGGTCGCCGCGCGGGTCAACCACCGAGATACTCATGTTGGCGCCCATCTCGAGCACCTTTGCCTTGGCTGCTGCCAGAATGACTTCCGCTTCCGCAAGTGTCAGGCTGGGCATAGTTCACCTCCGAAATCGTTACCTGAATGTGGCCGCTCGTATTGTAGGCCAGAAACGGGCCGATAGGAACAAATGCCGTTCCTGCAGGCAGGCTATCGAATTTAGCTGGCTGAGCGCCGTCATTCCAGCAAAAGCGGGGATCCAGCGGCCAAAACTAAGAAACTATCTCAAAATACAACGGGTGGCCGAGAATCCGCTGGACTTCAAAGTGGGCCACTGGATTCCTGCTTTCGCAGGAATGACGGACTTTCGCAGGAATGACGGAGTGGGTGCTGGCTCCATTTTGAGGTAGTTACTAAACCTCACGGTTGCCGAATGAGGCACAATCCGTTCTGGCGGCCGGAAGGACGGAAGGCCGGAAGCCTCTGGATTCCCGCCTTCGCGGGAATGACGGATCATAAGCTGGCAAACCATCTAAATGGGCGCGCTCCCTGCAGCTGTGGACGGGTGCGCTATGGGGGATGGGGTAGAAGGCTGCGGGCTAGGGTTGCCAGAGCTCCGTGTGAGGGTAGAAGGACTGCCAGCCGAACCAGTAGGCGTCCCGCGAGGGCAGTCGTGGGAGGAACATGTCGCCATCGCCTACGTTCACCAGAGCATCCTCGGCGACCTGCCAAAGCTGGCCGCTTTCGTCGCGCAACTGGCCGTCGGGGGCTGTCTCGAACTGCAGGCCCTGGCTATCGAATGCCCGAATGCCGCCGCCCTGCACGGCAACGATGACGACGTCCTGGCTGCCAACCCTGTCGTTGAGGACACCGGCCTGCATTAGGGAGGGCCGGGCATACGCCTGGGCGGCGTCCCCGAATACCAGGCCGAACACCTGCTCCTTGATGGGCAGGCTCTCGTCGATGCCCGCCACCGGAAACATGGTGCCAGGGTCGGAGCGGTAAGAAAAGTAGATGGAGCCCATGTCCCATTCGGCGCGGTAGAAGTCGGCAGGATAAACACCGGTGTCGTTGCTGACTACGGTGGTGTCCGGGTGTTCCTCCAGCCACTCCCCCCAGGTGGTCAGGACGTTGGGAAGGACCTTCAGGCGGATGCCGCTGCCGGCAAGAGGGCCGACCACGGGCTCGCCGCGGAATTGGTGCCAGAGAGTCTCGGTTGCCCGGTCATACATCAGCTTGTTGCTGCGGTAGAGCAGTCCAGAAGTGCCGAACTCCGTGGCCTCGCCGTTGACCTCGGTGGAATACACGATTCCAGAACCGCAGAGGGTTCAATAGGCAAGGGCGAACTGCACCCCTCCCACAATGTCATTGGCCATCTCGTGGGGGTTCAGCACACGCAGCGGGTAGGCCCGGTGCTCGCCGTTGATGGACACGCCGAATACCCGGTCGCCCGTCTCCAGGTAGGCCGCCTCATCCGGGGTTATGTGGGGCGGGAATTGCAGGTCGGGTATGCCGTCCCGGAGCACTCCACCCCAGACGATCTCCTCCAGGCGGATGGTGGTCGGCACGCCAGGGTACATGAATGCGCCCATGGGCTCGTCGATGATGCTGAAAAGCTGCCCTTTCCACCCGTCGAAACCGGAAGGAGGGGAGACCTCCGGATTCTCTGCCAGCCACTCGACCCAATATGCCCAATCATCTTCACCTTGAGGGACGATGGAAAAGCTGCCCGCTGGTATCCTGTCGCGGATGCGAACGATGAAGGACGCCAACGTGAGGCGGGACTCGTCGTTCTGCTGGAACCGCATGAACTCAAGGATCACCGGGATGAAGGCGGGGTTGTGGGAGTAGGCCATCTTCCGGCCGATTTCAGCCAGGGAGTGGTCGAAGGCGGCGAACATCAACTCGGTGGGATCGTCAGGCAAGTGTGCCAGATCGTCGGCGTTCAGCGGCGTGGGTGGGACCGGATAGCCCGGGGCCTCGGTGGGAGGTGCCGGAGAACCGGTAGAGGGTGCAGCGGCTATCGTCTCGGTGGGCTGCGACGTCGCTGTGCCCGCGGTGGGGACGGCCGTAGCCGTTGGAGACGGGTTGATTATGAAAGGGGCTGTCGGGGTCGGCTCCGAGGCGCAGGCGGACACCAACCCGGCAATCAGGCCTGCCATGAGCAGAGCGACCCAAGAGGCGGGGCGTTTCATGCTGTCTCCCGGAAGAGTTCTCGGCCAATGAGCATTCGGCGGATTTCGCTGGTGCCTGCGCCAATCTCGTAGAGCTTGGCGTCCCTCAGCAGGCGGCCCACTGGGAACTCGTTGGTGTATCCATTGCCCCCCAGGGTCTGGATGGCCTGGAGGGCCATCTGCGTGGCTCGCTCGGCGGAGAACAGGAGGCAGCCGGCGGCGTCCTTGCGAGAGACCAGTCCCCGGTCAGCGGCCCGGGCAACGGCGTAGGTGTAGGACTGGCAGGCAGAAAGCGAGGTGTACATGTCGGCCAGCTTTGCCTGGATGAGCTGGAACTCGCCAATGGGCTGGCCGAACTGCTCCCGCTGGTGAACATAAGGGACCACGGCGTCGAGACAGGACTGCATGATGCCCAGCGGGCCCCCGGTAAGCACCAGGCGCTCGAAATCGAGGCCGCTCATGAGGACGGCGACGCCGCGACCCTCTTCGCCCAGCACGTTCTCTTCCGGCACTTCGCAGTCGTCGAAGACCAGCTCGCTGGTGCTGGAGCCGCGCATGCCCAGCTTGTCCATCTTGGGTGAGGGATCGAAGCCGTGGAATCCACGTTCGATCAGGAAAGCCGTGATACCTCGAGAGCCGGCGTCAGGGTCGGTCTTGGCGTAGACGACGAGGGTTTCTGCCTCCGGGCCGTTGGTGATCCACATCTTACTGCCGTTGAGGATGTACCGGTCGCCGCGTTTCTCGGCGCGGAGCTTCATGCTGACGACATCGGAGCCGGCGTCAGGCTCGCTCATGGCCAAGGCGCCCACGTGCTCACCGGAGACGAGGGGCGGGAGGTAGCGGCGTTTCTGGTCGTCGCTGCCGTTGCGGAAGATCTGGTTGACGCAGAGGTTGGAGTGCGCGCCGTAGGACAAGCCGACGCTGGCCGAGCCTCGGGAGACTTCCTCCATGACGACCGTGTGGGCGAGATAACCCAGGCCGCCGCCGCCGTAGTCTTCCGAGACAGTTATGCCGAGCAGACCCAGTTCTCCCAGACGGGGCCAGAGGTCGCGCGGGAACTCGTTGGTCTGGTCGATCTCGTCGGCGCGGGGGGCAATCTCGGCAGCGGTGAACTGGCGCACAGTTTCGCGGACGATGTCGACGGTTTCGCCGAGATCGTGGTTCAGCGTGGCCCAGGGGGCGCGTCGTGAGGTCATGGGTGGTCCTTTGCCCTTCCGAAATGGGGTTGCGCCCTCACCCTAGCCCTCTCCCGGAGGGAGAGGGGACTATTATCAGATGGTGCGCCGGTCGATGACGCGACGGGCCTTGAACTGTGTACGCTCGAACTCGCCTGCCGGTTTCAGTTCCACGGCCACGCCCACACCGAGGGCCCGGCGCAGGGCGGCGGTGATTTCCTCCTGCACCGGCTCGAGGGCGTCCGGATCGGTCTCCCGCCGGGCGAACACTTCACTCAGGACTTCGGTCTGCACGGTGAGGCGATCCATCTCACCTCTTTCCCGTTCAAGTAGGAGCCGGAACTCGCCCCCGAATATGTCCATGCTGCGCAGGATGTCCTCGATGCGGGAGGGGAAGACGTTCTGTCCGCGGACGATGATCATATCGTCGGCGCGGCCATAAATGCCGCGGGTCAGAGTCGGGTAAGAGCGCCCGCAGGGGCAGTCGACCATCTCCCACTGGGCGATGTCGCCGGACCAGTAGCGGATCATGGGCTGGGAGGTGCGCTCGGTGTGGGAGTACACAGGGACGCCCTCGGAGCCCAGAGGCAGACTCGTTCGCGAATCGGGGTCCACCATTTCGGTGTAGACGATGTCCTGCCAGAGGTGCATTCCGCCGGCCAGGTGGCGGCAGCCGGAGTTGCTCATCCAGGGTGTCATCTCGGCCATGCTGCCCTGGTCAACGACATAGCAGCCGAATGTGTCCTCGATCAGTTTGCGGGTGGCCGGCACGCTGGCTCCCGGCTCGCCGGAGAAGAACATGAAGCGGAAGCCGAAGTCCTCCAGAGGGTCGAGACCCATCTGCCGGGCGGTCTCGGCGAGGTAGAGGGCGTAGGAGGGAGTGCCATACAGGGCGGAGGGTTTGACCATGGCGGCCCATTCGGCGGCACGCTCCGTCTGGCCTGGGGCGCCGCTGCCGAAGGGGAAGCAGGTGGCGCCGAGCCGTTCGGCCCCGACGAGCGCACCCCAGCTGCCGACATAGAGGCTGAAGACGGCGGCGACCATCACCATGTCGTCGGGGCGAAGGCCGGCGCCCCACAGGATGCGGGCGTGGGCCTCGGCGATGCGGTCCCAGTCGTCGCGGCCGATGCCGAACACCGTCGGGCGGCCGGTGGTGCCGGATGTGCCGTGGACGCGGAAGACATCGGCGGGCGGGATGCAGAGGAAGCGGCCGTAAGGCGGGTGCTCCTCCTGCTCGCGGCGGATTTCTTCCTTGGTCAGAATGGGCAGCTGGGCGAATTCTTCCAGGCTAGCGAGGTTTCGGGGGTCCACAGGTGCGTCGCTATAGAACTCCCGGTAGAAGCCGGAGTTTTCGCAAACATAGCGCACCTGCTCGCGCAACTTGCCCAGGATGACCCGATCTCGCTGTTCCGGCGGCATGGTCTCCAGCTCGGGTGACCAGTGCTCCTGACCGGCGGGCGGGATAAAAGTGGACGGATAGGCGGGAGGCCACGCGGATTCGGTCATTTTCGGATTCCAGGCCTACTGGTTCCTGGGGACGTTTTTGAAAATGAAGTCGATCATTTCCGAGGTGAAGCTGCCGACGGGAAACACGCCGTGCACGCCCATTTCCCGCAGGGGCTCGACATCGTCGTCGGGGATGGTGCCACCCACGAGAAGGAGGACATCGTCCGACAATCCGCGGTCATCGAGGGCCGCGGCGAGGCGGGGCATGAGGCGCATGTGGGCACCGGAGAGAATGCTGACTCCAACGACGTCGGCGTCTTCCTGCAGGGCGGTCTGGGCCACTTGGTCTGCGGTGACGCGCATGCCCATGTAGACGACCTCGATGCCCGCGTCGCGCATGGCACGGGCGATGACCTTGACGCCACGGTCGTGCCCGTCCAAGCCGAGCTTGGCGAGGAGGACCTTGGGGGGAGGTTGTTGAACCGTCAACGCCAGCTCCTGAGCCTAACTGAGGGACACCACTGACATAAGCTTTTGGCCTACGGGGTCTACTCCCAAGCCGAAAATTTCCAATGCAACGGCTCCGAGGAGTGGACTAGTTCCTTCCGGTGCAAATACCACAGGAACCGGGATCTGGCGGCGGTCCAATTTAAGTACGAGTACACCCATGTCGTACTCGACCGTCCGGTTATCGGCCAGTTGGAAGACGCGCCGCTCCGATTGCCTCACGCCAAGTTGGCGCAAGAAGTCCGCCGGAATCATCAGGTAGCTGGCTCCGGTGTCAACCATAGCTTCCAGCGGCAAAAACTCGCCGTCGTACCGGTTGCCAATTTCAATTTGGACGCTGAATGTTCCCATTGGGTGTATGTGTCCCTGCCGATTTCTGCCTGGGCTAAAAGACGCCGGGGTCGACGTATTCGCCGTAGACATCGCGGAGGGTGTCCAGGATTTCGCCCTCGGTGGCCATAGACTGGACGGCCGCCAGGGTTGCGGGCATGAGGTTGGCGTCGTCCTTTGCCGCCTGCTTAAGCCCGGAGAGGGCGCTGCGGACGTCGGCGGTGCTGCGGCCGCTGCGCGCTTCGGCGAGGCGGGCCTTCTGCCATTCCTCCTCTTCGGGGTCGAACTGGAACAGCTCCAGCTTCTGCTGGGTCTCCGATTGGTACTGGTTGAGACCGACGATGACCTGCCGGCCGGACTCTATGCGTTTCTGGTACTCGTACGCGGAGCGGGCGATCTCAAGCTCGATGTAGCCGTTGCCGATGGCCTGAAGGATGCCGTCGCGCATAGAGCCGGCGCCCATTTCGTCGATGCGCTCGATATATTCCATCGCGGCGTTTTCGATGTCGTTGGTGAGTGTTTCGACGAACAGGGAGCCGCCGAGGGGGTCAGCGGTGGCGGCGGCGCCGGACTCGTGGGCGATGATCAGCTGGGTTGCCAGCGACATCCGCATGGCGTCTTCGGAGGGGATATCGTAGGCCTCGTCGTAGCCGCTGACATGGAGGGACTGGGTGCCGCCGAGTACGGCGGCGAGGGCCTGCAAGGTCCCGCGGGCGATGTTGTTCTGGGCGTCCTGGCGCATGAGAGTGGAACCGAGGGTCTGCGTGTGGAAGCGCATGCGCATGGACTCGGCTCGGGTGGCGCCGTAGCGGTCCTTCATCAGGCGGGCCCACATCCGACGGGCGGCGCGGAACTTGGCGATCTCTTCGAAGATGTCGTTGTGGACACCGAAGAAGAAGGACAGGCGAGGGGCGAAACTGTCGACCGGCATGTTGCGCGCCAGGGCGGACTCCACGTAGGCCATGCCCTGGGCGATGGTGAAGGCGAGCTCCTGCACAGCGTCGGAACCGCTCTCCCGGGTGTGGTAGCCGGATATGGAAATTGTGTACCAGTTGGGGACGTGAGATGTGCAGAACTCCACGATGTCTGTGGACAGCTTGAGAGAAGGCTGCGGCCCCAGGGCAAAGGTCTTCTGGCCGTGGAATTCCTTGAGGGAGTCGTTCTGGACAGTGCCGCGCAGGGCGGACCAGTCGACGCCGCGTCCCTGCGCCACAGCCAGGAACATGCTGAGTAGCACGATGGACGGGTGGTTGATGGTTAGGGATACACTGACCTGGTCCAGCGGGATCTCGTGGAACAGGTCGTTCATGTCCCGCACGGTGTCGATGGCAACGCCAAGGCGCCCGACCTCACCCTCGGCGAGCTCGTGGTCGGAGTCGTAGCCGGTAAGCGTTGGGTGGTCGAAATCGGTGCTGATTCCGGTCTGGCCGTGCTCCAGCAGGAAGCGGTAGCGCTCGTTGGTGGCCTGGGCGGTGCCGAAGCCGGCGATCTGGCGCCGGGTCCATAGGCGGCCGCGGTACATGTCCGGGTAGGGACCCCGGGTGAAGGGAAATTCGCCGGGGCGACCCAGGTCGCGGTCATAGTCGATTCCGGCGGCGGATTCGGGGCCGTAAACAGGTCTGACCTCAAGGCCGGAAAGCGTTCGGTATTCGGGTTGTCCGGGGTTGGAGCCCGTGCTCATTTCCCTTCCTCGGTTTGTGTTGGGATTGGGGTACCAGTGTGGGTGCTTGGCTTGGGGAAACGCCCTCACCCTAACCCTCTCCCGGAGGGAGAGGGGATAGTGGCTTAGGGGGCAGGAATTGGAGCAGGGGTCAGCTTACCCGGACGTACTTGTCGATGCTCTTTTCGGCGGTGAGGGCGAGGTAGAGGTCGCCGTGGGCGTCGACCCATGAGCCGTGGGCGGAGCGGCCGGGGAAGCGCTCCAGCACCTTGCCTTCGCCGTCGAGAACGCTAACCTGGGGCGGCTTGCCGTCTTCAGGGCGCTCGCTGGTATAGAAGATACCCTCGCTATCCTGGGAGATGTCGAGCGGGCGCTGCATGTCGGTCCACATTGTGATGTACTCGCCCTCTGGCGAGAAGACCTGCACGCGGCTGTTTTCGCGGTCGCAGAGGTAGATTCGGCTGTCCTGGCCGACGATCAGGCTGTGGGGCAGGTGGAACTCGTTGGGGCCGCCCTTGCCCGGCTCGCCCCACGACGAGATCAGGTCGCCGGCGGCGCTGTAGCGGTGCACGCGGGCGTTGCGGTAGCCGTCGGAGATATACAGGTCGCCACTGGGAGACGGCACAAGCTCGGTCACATAATTGAAGGGCCCCGCAGACTGGGGGCAGACCTCACCCGCGACCTCGCAGCCGGTGTCGGAGTAGACGCCCTTGGTGCCGATGGTCAGGAGTGGCGTGCCGTCGAGAGTGCACTTTTCGGCGATGCTCCCCTCGCGGTCTGTCAGATAGACGATGTCGTCGGCGATGTAGATGCCGTGGGGATTCTCGTAGCGACCGTTGCCCCACGAACTGAGGTAGTTGCCGTCGCGGTCGAAGATGACGACGGGAGGTTCGGCGCGCTGGAAGGCGTAGACACGGTCCTGGGAATCGGCGGCCACGGCACTGACGGTGCCGAAGGTCATTCCCTCGGGAAGGCGAGCCCAGTCTTCGATAACCTCGTAGGTGTACTTGCCGCTTCCTACAGTAGCCAAAGCAACTGCCTCCTGTTTTCTATAGTGCGATACAGCGATTCTGGACCGCTACCATACTACCATAGCGGGGGTTGCCGGACTTCCTGGAATGCATCAGGACCGGCCGTTGTAGAGGTAATGCGGTCCGTCGGCTGGTATGGCCCAGTCTTCGTAGAATTGTTCGATGTAGGGCAACAGCCGCGCGCCCATCTGCCGGGTGGCCACGGTCTGCGACTCGATGGGACGGGCCAGTTGTTCACGGAGCTCCGCGGTGATCGCCTCTTCGTCAGCCATGACCGACTTTCCTTCCCGCAACACCACCTTGCCGTTGATCAACACGGTGTCCACATGCGCGGACTTGCCGCGGTAGACGACGGCGTTCACAGCATCTGCGGCGGAATCTCCGGAGCCTTCGAAGTAGGGGGCGGTCATCGCCTCCCAGTCCAGCAGGACCATGTCAGCGTAGCGGCCTGGCTCCAGCACGCCGATGCGCCCGTCGAAGCCCGTGGGACGCGCGGCGTTTGCAGTGGTCATTCGCAGGGCCTGGTGTGAGTTGAGGGCAGGGCGGTCCAAGCCGGGCTGGCGGTGCAGCTTGGATGCCAGGCGCATTTCCTGGAGCATGTCGTCGTCGTCGTTGATGGCGGTGCTGTCGGTGCCCATGGCAACGTTGACGCCGCCGTTCAGCATCGCGTTGACAGGGGCGATGCCGTTCTTGAGACGTAGGTTGGAGCTGGGGTTGTGGCAGACGGTGGTACCCGCGTCGGCCAGGAGTTCGATGTCGCTGTCCGTCAGCCAGACGGAGTGGGCGCAGGAAAGCTCGGGGCCGAGGAAGCCCAGGTCGGCGAGATGGGCGACGGGAGTCTTGCCCCAGGCGCGAATGCCGAACTCCTTCTGGTACCAGCTCTCCACCAGGTGCATGTGGATTGCGGCGCCGTACTGCGAGGCGAGTTCCTTCGTCCGGAAGAAGAATGCGTCGGACGCCCATTGGACATTGCTGGGACTGAGCAATACTGAAACAAGTCCGCCCGTGGCCTCTGGTCCATGGCTTTCGCGGAAGGACTCGAAGAAGGAGAAATAGTCGTCCTCGGACATATCCGTTTCCGCCACATAATCGCGCACTGCGCTGGCCAGGTCGGCGGGCAGGCCGGACAAGAATGCCTCGTCGTCGTGGTACACGACCCGGTTCTGGCCGCGGTAGTAGACGGAGAAGGCAGAGCGCATTCCTGCGCCCCCAAACCCCCGGAGGACTTCGTCGCATTCCTCGACCATCCCCGACGTGGGAGTGCGAGGGTGGTTGTACATGACCGTCGTGGTGCCGGATTTGATCATCTGGATGGCGGTGTAGAGGGTGATCAGCCGCCAGTCCACGGGGCGGCGACCCCAGCCCTCCACGATCCAGGTCTCGAGGCAGCCGTCGACGGTGCCCAACTGGAAGGTGGAGATGCCCCTGCCGTGGTGGTGTGCGTTGGTCATTCCCGGCATTACCAGGAAGCGCGGGCCGCCAATGACTTCGTCGACCGGGCGGTCCTTCAGTTCGTCATAGGTACCGACGGCCTCGATGATCCCGTCCCGCTGAAGCACGGCACCGTCCGTTATCACGCGACTGGCGGATGGGCCGGTTCCCGCCTCGCAGATGATGGATCTCCCCCGGATAAGCGATGTCGCCATGCCTTCCTCCAGCCGGGATGATTGGGCCTATCATAGGGCCGACGGTTCCACTGTCAAGGCGGGTGGTGTTCTATAATGCGGCCAATCATTCGAGGTACAGTCGAGTTTCTGGAGGGTTGAAATGGCGGGACTGGAAGGCAAGGTGGCACTTGTCACGGGGGCAGGCGGGATGCGCGGCGTGGGTCGGGCCACGGTGTTGAAGCTGGCCGGGCTGGGCGCGGATATTGCCCTGACCGATGTGCACCGCGAGACGGAGGACCTGCCGCCTGCCGAGGTGCGCAACAGCTGGCGGGGGATCGACGCCGTCAAGGAAGAGGCGGAGGCCGCCGGAGTACAGGCTTTTCCCACCCACTGCGACCTTGGGGATAGCGCGCAAATCGAGCGGATGGTAGACCAGGTGATGGGCCACTACGGGCGTATAGACATCCTGGTGAACAACGCGCGGGCCATCATTGGAAGGGACAAGGTGCCGGTCACGGAGTTGGAGCAGGAAGTCTGGGAGCATTTCCTACGCATCAACACGACGGCCCCGTACCTGCTGACGAAGGAGGTGGGCAAGCGGATGATCGAGGCGGGAAACGGTGGCCGGATCATCAACATCGCGTCCAACGCCTCGAAGCAGGCGAGTGCCACGGGGGCGGCCTACAGCGCTTCGAAGTTCGCGGTAGTGGGGTTGACGCAGGCTTCGGCGCTGGACCTTGCGCCCTACGGGATCACGGTCAACGCCGTTTGCCCAGGGCCGATCAACACCGACCGCATGAGTTACTGGGAACGGGACCAGGCGACGGAGCGAGGGATGACGCAGGAGGAGTTCCGAAGCCAGATCGTGCAGGCCGGGGCGCAGGCCAGCCCGCTGGGGCGAATCGCCGAACCGGAGGATGTGGCCAACGTGGTGGCGTTCCTGGCCGGTGAAGATGCGTCGTTCGTGACCGGTCAGGCGTACAACGTCAACGGCGGCCTGCTGTTCCACTAGGCATTTTCGGAGCCGAAGACCGCCTTGCGCAGAGTGTCGTTGAGGCGCTTGTGCCAGTCGGGGCCTGCCTCGTCGAGGAAGTGGCTGAGGATGTCGTTGTCTATGGGCACGTTGACGTAGGAGGCTCCGGATGGTTCTTCATTGCAGCGCCGGCGAAGATACTCTTCAATTAGCTTGGGGGTAATTTCGACTCCCGGACGCATGCGCTTCATTTGTTCAGGTGTTAATTCGGGGTTATCGGGGTCGGCGGCTATTCCCGCTCGAATTTTGGCGTCTTCCTCGGATGTGGGAATGATGGTGCCAGGTTTAAGATTCGGCATAATCTCTGTACTCTTTTCCTGTTGCCTTGCGTAGACTGATTATTCGGTAGTTGTTTCCTCGAATGGCATATACGACACGGTACATATTCAGGCCTATGTAGCCTGTCGCCGTCCACCGTGGTTCAGGATAGTAGTCGTCAAAATCGAACGTGGCAGTATTCCATTCGAAGCGGTCCATTTCCGTAAAGCCGATTTCGTGCTTGGCCAAATTCTCGATGTGCTTCGCTTCGTCCCACTCGTAATCCACTGGTTCATCCTACAAGCTGACGTCGCTGTCATCAACCGCAAGCTGTCAGGCGGCTGGTTCCCCTCAGCAGACGGCTGCGCCCAGCGGTAGCCGTTGCCTGCGGAGCGGCTCGCGTACGATCAGCGTCAGGGCGGTGGCGGCGAGGGAGAGCGCCAGCATCAGGACGAACGCCACGTTGTAACTGCCCGTGAGGTCGAAGATCCACCCTCCGGCGAAGGCGCCGAGTCCACCCATAATCTGGTGAATCATCGAGACCGTTCCGGTAAGAGTGCCCAGCCGGTGTGGGCCGTAGATGTTGCCCAGGAACACCACGGTCAGAGGCGCGGTGATCAGGAAGGTGAAGCCGTAGAGGAGTCCAAAGGCCAGGATCGCCGGGGTGTCCTGCGCCACCAATATCAGGGCGAAAATGCCGATCCGCATGGCGAAGCACAGCAACGTGGGCCTGGAGGCGCCGAAGGCATCGGCCATGACTCCGGCCACCAGAACGCCCAGGAGCCCCATCACGCCCATCCACGCCAGGAGGTTGCCTGCCAGCACATCGCCCACACCCTGGTCCTGGGCGAAGGCAACCACATGGGTGGCGACGAAGAAGTCCTGGAAGCCGCAGATGGTGTAGATGCCCACCAGCAGGAGGAACGGACGGGAGGACAGCGCCTGCCGAAAGGACAGCGGCTGCGGCGCCGATTCGTCGCCGGGACTGCCCTGCAAGGAACCCTCGTCAGGCGGAGGACCGCGGCGGACGATCAACAGAGCCAGTGGCAATAGTATGGCCGCATTGGCTATCGCCAGCACGGAGTAGGACGTTCGCCATCCAATGGCCACGAGAGCGGACGCCAAGACTCCCACGATGACCAGCTGCCCGATGGCGTTCCCCGACACGGCGAGGCTGGTGGCCACGCCCCGGCGCTCGATGAACCACTGGCTCACCATCACCACGACTGGGGCGATCGATGTGCCTGAGTTGCCCAGAGCGTAGACCACGCCGTAGACGAGGAAGACCTGCCAGGGGTACTGGACCTGTCCCATGAGGGCGAGACCCGCGGCGCCAATGGCTGCACCTATGGCGATGGTCCCGCGGAGGCTCCACCGGTCGACGAGTCTCCCCACGAAGGGCATCGCGAGGGCGGAGACCACCATGAACATGGTGACCGCCAGGGACAGCGTGGAGCGGCTGACATCCAGGTCTTCGGACATGCGCTTCAGCATCAGTCCGAAGGCGAATCGCGAGCCGCCGCTGAAGAACAGGACGGAAAATCCTGCGGCGAGTATCACCCAGCTGTAGTCTGGACGTCTCATTGGCAGTCCCTGTTTTGTCTGTCATCCCCGTCTGCACGGCAAAGGGCGCACGGCTGTGCGCCCCTGAAACTTATAGACTATCTCAAAACGATCGTCTCCTGGTGCCGATAAGGAGCCGGCAGCAAGAGCCACCGGATTCCCGCGAAAGCGGGAATGACGGTCGGGGGCCGCAGCAAGTCTTGAGATAGGTTGTTGTCATTCAGAAGCGAGTGTCCCTCCAAGTGGAAGGGGCAGGTCAGAACCTGCCCCGACATTGCTTCGAACTGACGCGGCGTTGCGCGGGCCTATCGGAACAGGCCCTTGACGGTCTTGATTACGCGCTCCTCGTTGGGTAGGTAGATGTTCTCGAGGGCGCGGCTGTAGGGCACCGGAGTGTGGGGCGCGGTGACGCGGGAGGGAGGGGCGTCGAGGTAGTCAAAGCCCTCTTCGGCCACGCGGGCGCAGATTTCGGAGGCCAGGCTGCAGACGGGGGTGTCCTCGTCCACGACCACCAAGCGATGGGTCTTGCGTACTGACTCCAGCACATGGTCGTAGTCGATGGGGGAGATGCTGAGCAGGTCGACCACCTCGGCGTTGATGCCTTCCTTCGCCAGCTCTTCTGCGGCGTTGTTGGCGATCCAAGTCATCTTGGATATGCCGACCAAGGTGACATCGCTGCCCTCGCGCACCGTGCGGGCCTTGCCGATGGGGAAGGTGTAGGGTTCTTCCGGCACCGGGCCACGGTTGGTGTAGAGGCCCTTGTGCTCGAAGAACACCACCGGGTCGTCATCGCGGATGGCCGCAGTGAGAAGGCCCTTGGCGGTGTAGGGATCGGAGGGGGCCACTCCCTTCAGTCCCGGTATGTGGCTGAAGATGGAGTAGTAGGACTCGGAGTGCTGGGCGGCGCTGCCGAATCCCGCGCCGATGCGGGTGAGCATCGTGAAGGGGACCTTGACCTGGCCGCCGAACATATAGCGCATCTTGGCGGCGTTGTTGAGCATCTGGTCCATGCAGACGCCGATGAAGTCGACGAACATGAGCTCGGCGATGGTGCGCATACCGGTGGAAGCGGCGCCGATGGCGGTACCGATGAAGGCCGCCTCGGACAGCGGGGTGTCGAGCACACGCTGGTTGCCGAACTGCTGTATCAGGCCGACGGTAGTGCGGAAGGGGCCGCCCCAGGCGTCGACGATGCCCAGGTGCTCGCGGCCGGCGCCACCGGCGATCTCCTCGCCCATGATGATGACGGTCTCGTCGCGTTCCATCTCTTGGCGGATGGCCTCGTTGATGGCCTCGCGGACCTGCAATTCTCGGGTGGCGGTGGCTGTCGTCATCGCTCTCTCCTGTGGTTGATGGATAGCGGGGAGGAGGCCACCCCCTCCCTGACCCTTCCCCTGAGGGGGAGGGGACTCTTGTTAGCAGTAGCTGTTTACGCGGGCATGTTGGTACCGCGGCGCATCATGTCCAGGGGGTAGTCGACATAAACATCTTCGTAGAGCTCGTGCGGCTCGGGCAGGGGAGAGGCATCAGCGAACGCCACCGCCTCCTCCATCAGCGCGGCTACTTCAGCGTCGATGGCGTCCAATTCCTCGGCGGAGATTTCGCCCTGTGGAATGACCGTCTCGCGGAAGAGCTTGAGCGGGTCGCGGCCCCGCCAGTGGTCCTCCTCCTCCTGGGTTCGGTACGACAGGGGGTTGTCGAAGACGGTGTGGCCGTAGAAGCGGTAGGTGCGGCACTCAAGGAGCGACGGACCCTCGCCGGCCCGGGCACGCGCCACGGCCTCGCGGGCCGAGTCCAAGACAGCAAACACATCCATGCCGTCGACATGGATACCGGGCATGTCGTAGCCAGCGGCGCGGTCGGAGACGCGGCTGGTGGAAAGCGCGTATTCGACCGGGGTGGACTCGGCGTAGCCGTTGTTCTCGCAACAGAAGATGACAGGCAGCTTCCAGACGGAGGCCAGGTTCATGCACTCGTGCAGCACGCCTTGGTTTGCGCCGCCGTCGCCGAAGAAGGCCACGGCCACCCGCTGGTTGCCATGGCGGAGCTTGGAGGTGAGGGCCGCGCCGACGGCGAGTGGGACGCTGCCGGCGACGATGCCGTTGGTGCCCAACATTCCCTTGCTCATGTCGGCGATGTGCATGGAGCCGCCCTTGCCCTTGTTGGGGCCGGTGGACCGGCCGAAGAGCTCGGCCATCATGCCCTTGGGATCGACGCCCTTGGCGATGCAGTGGCCGTGGCCGCGGTGGGTACTGCCGATGTAGTCGTCATCCGTGAGGTTGGCGCAGACTCCGGTGGGAACGGCTTCCTGCCCGGCGGAGGAGTGCACCGAAGCGGACATTCCGCGCTGGCCGGTTTCCGGGATGCCGCGCTCTTCGAAGTCGCGGATGGTCTTCATGGTGCGGTAAAGCTTCAACAGGGTGTTGCGATCAAGGTCCATATTCCCCCCCGATAAGAGGTTTTTGATAAGGGATTCGAACTTCTACAAAAAAGGGCCTAAATTGCCCCAATACTAGCATGAGGGTTAATGATGTCAATAGAAAGCGGAGCTACCCTGTCGCGAAGGTGACGGTCAGTGGCTCGCCTGTCCCTGCATCAAGCACCTCGGCAGCGTTTCCCGACGCCTGGGCGACCTCCAGGTAGCCGTGGCTTCCGAAAAGGGCGACGAGCATGCCGGGGGAACTGCCGTCCTGGAAGGTGCGGCTCAGGTGTGGAATGGTGCGGCCGCGAATTCGGACGTCGGCAACCTGCCTGCCTTCAAGCATGGCGGCAGGGATGTTGCTGACCAGGTTGCCGTAGGTGTCGCAGTACATAATCTCGCCACTCACACCTTCCGGAGTTGGACGGGGTTGCGGGAGAGGCAGCCACTCCAAGTGATTCGTGCGCTCACCCATGGCCTTCGAGGGGGCGCCCAGCGAGAGGTGGGCGGCGACCGGGGTGAAGATGTCGCGGCCGTGGAAT
This sequence comes from Dehalococcoidia bacterium, assembly GCA_965216065.1. Taxonomy (GTDB): domain Bacteria; phylum Chloroflexota; class Dehalococcoidia; order Lucifugimonadales; family UBA3495; genus VXOI01. The sequence continues at coordinate 1,966,836 of CBDCFB010000002.1, read as the reverse complement.
GTGCTGCTGACCGGATGCAGCCAGTAGTCCGGGTTGGTGAGGTGGAAGGCGCAGACAGTGTCAGGCAGTGCGACCGTCTTGTCGTCCTCACGGGTGGGAGGGTCCGACAGATATTCCGCGAGGACGCGGCTGAGAAGGCCGTTGTCCGGGGCTACGAAGGAGCCATGGGGCGTTTGAAGAAGGATGGGACGGCGGGCGGTGCCCACTCCGGGGTCGACGACGGCTACATGGATGGCATCTGATGGAAAGTACCGGTGGCTTACGCCCAGGACGAAGGCTCCGTGGTGGATGTCTTGCGGAGCGACCTGGTGGGTCAAATCGATGAAGCGGAGGCTGGGATTGATGCCGAGGGCAACGCCCTTCATGACCCCGGCATAGGAATCTGAGAGCCCAAAGTCGGTGGTGAAGACCAGCAGTGGCGAGGTCATCGCTTTAGCAGCACCAGTGGTGACTGAGAGGGTGTGTGTCTATTTGATTTTCTCCCCTGTTTCAATCCAACCCTTCTTCGTTGAAGGCCCTGGATTCCCGCGAAAGCGGGAATGACGAGTTGGCGCCAGGCAATAGCCACACAGCCTCTGACGGATTCTTCAGCGGCAGGAACTGGGAGAGCTGGCCCGCCGGTCTCCCCGCCCGCTATAGACGGACCACGATTATTGAAACAACCAGGAAGACGATCGCCAGGAAGATGGTCAGTTGAAAGAGGGTCTTCTCAGCTCCGCGCCTTGTGCGGACGGTGGACTGGGCGGCGCCGAACAGCCCGCCGCTTCCCTCTTTGACCTGGGAGAGGATGATCAGCACCAGTATCACTGATACCAGCAACTGGGCTATGAGAATCGCCGTATCCATCTAAACTTCCCTAAATTCCCACCTTCGCTGTCGTCCCCGGAGTAGTGAGCCTTGCCGGAAGGTCTGGCACAGTGGATTCCCGCGAAAGCGGGAATGATGGGCAGGCAGCGGGGCTAAAAATTGTCAACGCCTTTGAAATTGGATGGTCGCCGCTAGAACGGGGTTAGATTCTCTCGGACCTGGTTCGTTCCAGGGCTTCCGAGACCAACTGGTTTACCACGTCGGGCTTGGCCTGGCCCCTGGCCAGTTTCATTACCTGTCCGACGAGGAACTTTGCCGCTGATTCCTTGCCGCCCAGGTAGTCGGTAACGGCGCGTGGGTTGGCCTCGAGAGCCTCGAGCACCAGGGGTTCTACTGCTGATGTGTCGCTGATCTGGGTGTAGCCACGTTCTTCCACGATCAGCCGAGGGGAGGTGCCAGAGCTGTAGGCCTCCTCCAGCACGGTCTTGGCCATCGTTACGCTGATAGTCCCTTCGCCAACCAGTCCTATCAACTCTACCAGATGTTCCGGAAAGACGGGGCAGTCACTGATTTCCCGGTTTTCCTGGTTCAGCAACCCGGACAGGTCGCCGAGCATCCAGTTGCTGACCTGCTTGGCGTGGGAGTCCTGTGCGGCCCCATCAAACGCGGGGATTCGTGTGGCGGTCTCGAAATAGTCAGCCATGGCCTTGCTGCCGGTAAGCACGCCTGCATCGTATTCCGGTAGGCCGTATTCCTGCTGGAAGCGGGCGCAGCGCTCCGGGGCCAGTTCGGGGAGCCTGTCCCGCATCCGGTCCACCCACTCCGGGGCGATGTCCAGCGGCGGCAGGTCGGGCTCGGGGAAATAGCGGTAGTCGTGGGCCTCTTCCTTGCTGCGCTGGGACACGGTTACGGCCCGCTCTTCCAGCCAGCCACGGGTCTCCTGGACCACTCGCTCGCCGGCTTCTACAACGCGCTGTTGCCTTTCTACCTCGTAGTTGAGCGCCTGGTAGACCGACCGGAAGCTGTTCATGTTCTTGACTTCCGTGCGGGTGCCGTACTCTTCGCTGCCAGCCGGGCGGATGCTGATGTTGGCGTCGCAACGGAAGCTGCCGTCCTGCATGTTGCCGGTGGTGACGTCGAGGTACTGCAGCAGGGAATGGAGGGTTGTCAGGTAGGCCCGTGCCTCCTCTGCCGAGCGCATATCTGGTTCGCTGACCACCTCCATGAGCGGCACGCCGGAACGGTTGACGTCGACGAGGCTGTACCCGCCGTCGTCGCCTGGATAGTGCTGCATCTTGGCGACATCTTCCTCGAGGTGGACGCGGGTGACGCCTATGGCCTTGGTTGCGCCCGCGGTCTCGATCTGGAGGTGGCCGTTTATGGCGATGGGGAGGTCGTACTGGGAGATCTGATACCCCTTCATCAGGTCGGGGTAGGGGTAGTTTTTCCGGTCGAACTTGGTGAGTCGGGGGATGTCGCAGTTGAGAGCCAGGCCAGTCATGATGGTGTACTCGACCGCCCGGCGATTGATCACCGGAAGGGCGCCGGGAAGCCCGAGGCACACCGGGCACACGCGGCTGTTGACCGGGGCGCTCTGGTAGTCGGCACGGCAGGAGCAGAACATCTTGCTTTGCGTCTGCAGCTGCACATGGACTTCAAGCCCTATTACGGTTTCGTATTCCATTCCTCTTCCTGGCGCAATCCTTGTCTATTTCCAGCGTCAGGCGGCCAGGACCGGGCTGTGCAGCTCGAGAAACTCGATGATCCACCGCTTCACGATTTCGGGGGTCTGACCCTCGAGGGGAACATCGTGATACACAGAACCCTCCAGGCATTCCTGGAGGTAGCGAGCTGCGCTGGTGGCGTGGGACGCGTCGGCGCCGGGGATTATGACCGACGGCGTACGGAGAGCCATCAGCTCCTCGGGGTCGGGGCCGGTGGCAGTGTCGCGGTCGAACAATGCCTGTCCCATGAGGGCGACCATTGCCAGGTATCTGTCCAAGTTCTGATTCACGAATTTGCCCGCGAAGTCCTCGTTGGCACAGATCGAGGAAGCCCAGGGTCCGGCCTTGGGCTCCGCCCAGAAGCTGCCGCCCTGCCTGGCCCGATCAACAACGGCGGCGAGACCCTTCTCCTTCACGAAATCCATGTGCGTCTGGAATCGCTCGAGCCCGTTCCGGCGCCAGCGTACACCTCCCACAGGCCAGTGAAGCACTAGGCCGAGGGTGGCCTCGGGGTGGGCAACGGCGAAGGCAGTGGCCGTTGAGCAGCCCATGCATCCCCCCATTACGAAAGCCTGCGAAATTCCCAGGATATCAAGCAGGCCCTTGGCCTCGTGGGCGTACGTGGCCCAGGATACTCTCTCCACCCTGCCGCCGGACAGGCCGGCCTCTCGGCGGTCATAGGTGATGCAGGAGTAGCGGCTGGTCAGGGTTTCGAGAGGCTTCATGTCGGCCCAGATGCCGGATGTTGTCCATTTTTCGATGGTTGAGTCGAATCCACCGGGAGCCATCATCAGCAAGGGGGCGCCAGACCCGCGGACTTCGTAGCGGATATTGATCCCGTTGATGTCTGCGTAGGGCATACCGCCTCCTTATTTTTTTCGTCCCGTAAGGGCCGTTCGCTGAATGACCTCTACGTCCTCCCTGATTCTGGATTAAACGGCGGAATGCCGCCGGATGGGGGTTCTCAGACAGCAATTCCGCTGGAGCGGAGCATTGACTGTGTTGTCGATCCTATGTCCGCCGGGGTGGGAATGATGGTGGCACCGGCCTCGCGGAACGCACGGACTTTCGCCTCGGCGGTTGCGCTTTCGCCGGTGATGATGGCGCCGGCGTGGCCCATGCGTTTGCCCGGGGGCGCCGATGCTCCAACCACCAGGGCGGAAATGGGCTTGGTGAACTCCTTACCGATGTAGGCGGCGGCGTCCTGCTCCATGCTCCCGCCGATCTCGCCGATCAGCACCACGGCATCGGTGTCGTCGTCTTCCAGGAACAGCTTTAGTACTTCGGCGAAGCTGGTCCCGATGATGGGGTCTCCGCCGATTCCGACGCACGTCGACTGCCCGATTCCGAGCCCCGTGAGCTGGCCCACGGCCTCGTAGGTCAGAGTGCCGCTGCGGGAAACGATGCCGACTCTGCCCGGCAGGTGAATGGCCCCGGGCATGATGCCCACCTTGCAACGGGCGCCGGGATTGATCAGGCCAGGGCAGTTGGGTCCGATGAGCCTGACGGAACTCTGCTCCAAGTAGCGGGCCACGCGCACCATGTCCAGCGCGGGCACACCCTCGGTGATACAGGCGATGAGAGGAACTCCGGCGTATGCCGATTCGACAATGGCGTCGGCGGCAAACGGAGGCGGCACAAAGATGAGGGCCATGTTTGCCGCAGTGTCGGCGACGGCCTCTTCCACTGAATTAAAGACCGGGACCTTGTCTTCGAACATGGCGCCGCCGCGACCCGGGGTGACCCCAGCCACGACATTTGCGCCGTAGGCGATGCAGTTATGGGCGTGGAAGCTGCCCTCTCGCCCGGTGATGCCCTGCACCATTACCCGAGTGTTTTCGTCTACCAGGATGCCCATTAAGGGATACTCCAATCCGGTGCTGTAGAGAATTCAACGGCTGCCCGGTGCAGCCTAGCCTGCCTGCTTGATGGCGTCAGCGGCCTCCGAAAGCGTTTCGGCGAAGACCACCGGCAGCTCGGACTCACCGAGGATGCGCTTGCCGTCATCCACGTTGGTGCCCAGCATGCGCACTACGATCGGCAGGTTTGAGTTGGTGTTGCGATAGGCCTGCACTATGCCTTCAGCAGCTATATCGCAACGAAGGATGCCGCCAAAGATGTTCACGAGCACCCGGCGCACCTTGCTGTCGGAAAGGATGATGCCGACGGCGCTGGCCACTTTTTCGACGGTGGCGCCGCCGCCCACGTCGAGGAAGTTGGCGGGTTCAGCACCCGCGGCAGAGGTGACGTCCAGCGTGGCCATGGCGAGGCCGGCGCCGTTGACCAAGCAGCCAACATCGCCGTCGAGGTTCACATAGGCGATGTCGAGGTCGGCCGCCTGTGCTTCCAGGTCGTCTTCCTGCGAGACATCCCGGAGGTCCCGCAGGGAAGGGCGCCGGAACAGCGAGTCGTCGTCAACGGTGATCTTGGCGTCGAGGGCAAGGAGTCCACCTTCCCCGGTAACGATAAGGGGGTTGATCTCGACCAGGGTGCAGTCGTTTTCCACAAACACCTGGTAGAGGGAATTCAGCAAGCCAGGCGCCGCCGAGGCAGCCGAAGCTTCCAGGCCCAGCGCCCGGGCAATGCGGCGAGACTGGAAGGGCATGAGCCCCAGCACGGGATCAATGGGTTCCGTGTGAATGCTGTCCGGATCGGTGGCGGCCACTTCCTCGATATCCATGCCGCCCGAAGCGCAAACCAGCATCACGGGCCGGCGTTCCACCCGGTCCACCGTGAGTGCGATGTACATTTCCTTCGCGATGTCAGCGAGTTCCTCGACCAGCACCTGGTTTACGGGCACGCCGTCCGTTCCGGTCTGATTGGTGACGAGGTTGGCAGAGAGCATCGCCTGTGCCGCGGATTCGGCGTCATCCGGGGACTGGGCCACCCTGACGCCGCCGGACTTGCCACGGCCTCCGGCGTGGACCTGGGCCTTTACGACCGCCCTGCCCCCGAAGGCTTCGGTGGCGCTCTTCGCCTCCGCGGCGGTGTCGGCTACGGTCCCCTTCGGTACGGCAATGCCATACCGGGCGAATATCTCCTTGGCCTGATATTCGTGAATCTTCATTCAGGATCCCGGCGGATCGGTCTTCTATTCTGAAGCCGGAAGGCCGCCACTGATTTCGTTGACCTTTAAGAATGTAGGCGATTTTTCATTGCCAGTCAACGAGGACCAGTCAACGAGGCGGCCCGGCGTCGACAGGATTGTGAGTCAGGTTGTCGATTTCCACCACTAACCCGAAAGGAATGGCATCGTATTCCCGCGAAAGCGGGAATGACGAATCGTAAGCAGGATAATCATCTATCTTGGAACGCCCAAGCCTGGCGTGGGCGCCTTCGACGAAAATTGCAGCCAGTCTTCGCGTCCATGCACAAGGACCAGGCGAGGGCGTGCAGGTCCGGTGGACAAGTTGGGGGTGTCAAAGGATAATCCCGACGCATCCCAATGACGGAAGCGTCGTGCACCATGGCGCAGGAGGGAGTATGGTCCGGTACAACAAGGTGATCGAATTACTGGAACAAGGAAAGCCCGTGTTCTGCTCGGGCCTGGTGTGGAACGGGAACCTGGATGACCTGACATTCGTTGCCGATTCAGACTACGACATGACCATCATCGAGATGGAGCACCAGGACTTCAGCTTCGACAAGCTGCGGATGTCCCTGCAGTTCCTGTTGTCGCGCAAGAAAATTGCGGACGGGAGTTCGCTGCAGGCGGACCCTGCGCCGTTCGTGCGGGTGCCGCCGAACTTCCGGGAGCGCAACCAGTGGGTGCTGAAGCAGGCGCTGGATACGGGGGTCTACGGACTGGTCCTGCCCCATCTCAACACGGTGGAAGACGCGCAGGCGGCGGTGATAGCGGCGCGCTATCCGCAGGTGCCGGGTTCGGCGGACTTCGAACCGGAGGGAGAGCGCGGCTGGTGGTACAGGATCGCGCCGCGATACTGGGGCCTGACGCCGGCTGATTACTACGATGCCGCGGACCTGTGGCCGCTGGACCCGGACGGCAACATGTTGCTGATCGGCATCGTTGAGGAGCCGCACGGGGTGGAGAACCTGAAGGACATTCTGCGGGAAGTCAAGGGAATCGGCGCCGTCTGGGCCGGGCCTGGCGACATGTCAGTGTCCATGGGGCACAAGGGCAACGCGGGACACCCTGATGTGCAGGCGAACCTGCTGCGGATACTGGAGACCTGCAAGGAGGCCGGAGTGCCCTGCGCCACCGGCGCCACTGCGGCGGAAGTGCCGATGCGGCTGGAACAGGGATTCAGCATCATCATCACCTCTCCGGAGAAGACCACCCACGGGCTGGACGAGGGCCGGCGGCTGGCGGGGCGCTAGCGAAGGGCTGGTAGCAACGGAATGGGAAATGAGTTGGGGCAGGCTTCAAGCCTGCCCCAACTCATTTGGTACATCTTGAGAGAAACAGCCGGGGTGCTAAACCAAAGCCAAGGTGGGATGTGCATTCGCCTGAGGCGGGGAATTTGGCGGGGAATTTGGCAGGAGTGCTTCGGCCCTTGACTGCAGGACCGTCCGGCAGCGGCGCCTCACCTCGTCTCTCCGGCTGACCAGTCCGGCCAGGAAGTTGCCGACCCTCTGCTGCACCAAGGCCTTGGTCCCCAGACACAGATTTCCAGTGGCCTCCTCTCTCGCCCAACCCCAGATGGCCTCATCGGCATTGAAGTCCGGGCTGTAGCCCGGCAGGTTCATTAACCTCAGCTCCAGCTCAGGCGTCCTGAGGTACTCCCGCACCGCCTCCCCACGATGCGCCGGCGCGTTGTCCCAGATCACATTCAGCGGTCCAGCGTGCCCCTTCCTCAACTGGTCCAAGAAGGCCGCCGAGGTCCCGGAGTTGCTGTTGCCCTCCAGTTCCATCCACTCCACCTCACCGGTCTCCAGGCACACCGCCGAGTAGTAGCTGGCCTTCTCCCCATACCGCGGGCTGGTGGAGTCCACCAGAGCCGGTTCACCCTTCAGCACCCACTTGCCCCGCAGTTCCGCGTCCGCCCGGAAGTGGGCCTCATCAGCAAAGAATATTCTGGCTTCAGTCCGTTGAGCCTCCTCCCACAGGGCGGCGTACTCCTCCACGAATGACTTCCGTTTGGCCTCGTCCGCCTTGAGCAGCCGCTTCTTGGGCCGCTTGAAGGCAAACCCCAAGCGGTGCAGCCAGTTCAGGCAACTGCTACGGCTCAAACTGGTGCCGAATCGTTCCCAGACAAACTGCCGGACTCCTTTCCAGTACCAGTTGGCCAGTTGGATACCTGCCTGCTCCGGCAACTCCTGCACCGCCAACTTCAACTCCTCCCGCTGCCTCTCGTCAAGCGCGGGGGGGAACCCCCGGACTGCTCGAATATCAGGGCCGCAGGCCCTCCCTCGCCGAAGGCCGACGCCCACCGGCCGATGGTGTGTGGGTCCCGCTCCAGCGCCTCCGCCGTCGCCGCTGCCGTCCAGCCCTGGGCCAGCAGCCAGACGGCGTACCACCGCTCCCGCTCCCGGGGCGTGGGCGCCAGGATCATCCGCCGGCGCAAGGCCTTGGCATCCATCTCCCATTGTTCCAAATCCCGATGTATCTCTCTCGCACCCATCACCAACCCCTCTCTGACGCCTGGAAAAGCTAACTCTGCCCCTTCGCCAATTTACCCCATGTTTCTGCGCATTTCACCTTGGCTTCGGTTTAGTTACCGGCGGGAAGCTGGACGTTTCCCGAGCTCTGGAGGAAGCGGAAGAGGTCCGAGTCAGATGACAGGATCATGGTGGACTGGGTGCTCAGGAATTGCCGGTAGGCATCCAGGCTGCGCCGGAAGGTAAAGAAGTCGGGGTCCTGGTTGAGGGCGACCGACAAAATGGCGATGGCCTCGGCCTCGCCATCACCACGGAGGCGGTTGGCGTCGCGCTCGGCTCCAGCGATGATGATTTCCACCTCGCGGTCAGCTGCGGCGCGGCGACTGCGGGCTTCCTCCTCGCCTTCGGCGCGCAACCGGCGGGCGATTTTCTCCCGGTCGGAGCGCATACGCTCAAAGATGCGGCCGGCTACCTCGCCAGGAAAGTCGGCGCGCTTGATGCGGATGTCGATCATTTCTACGCCGAAGGTTGGAGTCTCCTTGGCGAGGTCTACCTGAACCGAAGCGAGAACGTCATCCAGGATTTCAGTACGGGTGTTGGTTGGCCTGACCAGCGAGTTGCCCTCGACGTCGGTGATGGGGTTGCCGTCGGCATCCAACTCGACATCGCCTCCGATGATTTCCTCGCGGCTGCGCTCGGCCACTTCGGCACGAAGGGCGGCGTTGATCCGTTGTCCGATAACCTGGGCGCCGTTTTCCTGGGACCTCAGCGTGATCAGGAAGTTCCGAGGCTCGGTGATGCGATACCGGGCGTAGACATCAATTTCCAGGATGTTGATGTCCTTGTCAAGGAACCGGTCGGGAGGAGCGTCGATTCGCAGGACGCGGCGGTCAAAAGAGACCACTCGGTCAACGCCGAAGGGGGCCTTGAGGTACAAGCCAGGGGTGGTCTGAATGGCCCGAACATCACCGAACCGGGTGACGACCACCTGCTCAGTCTCGTCTACCACGTACAGCGCGGTGAACAGCGCTATCACGCTTATCAGTATTGCGACGCCCGCAATTACCAGTTTTGTCATCGGGACCCCTTAATGGCCTTCCGTCGAATGAATGCTGTCGGTCAAAGGGCTTTTCGGAACCAATTGCCAGTGCCTATGGACTGGGGCTGGGGCCGACGGGCACCGGCACCAAGCCTTCCTGTCCGCCCAGAATCAGAACGGTCTCAGCTTCCGGCGAAACGATAATCTTGTTTACAGACGGCAGGATTTCTTCCATAGCTTCCAGGTAGAGACGCTGCTGGGTCACCTGGCTTGTTGCGGGGACTGTGAAGGTCTCCCGGTTGAGATACTGGACTGTAAACCAGGCGTCAGGTACCAGTGTTTCCCCACGCTGGATATCCAACGTCAGTATGTTAGTCAAGGGATTGAAATCTCTGATCGAAACGTCTATGCCAATGGTGTTCCCACCGTCCGGGCCATCCACGACCTGGAAATCGGCTGAAGTGATACCGGTGGACATGTCATCGTCGCCGTCGCCATTGTCGGCGTCCAGGGCGAAGTTTCTCAAGCGCACGCTGAGAGACCCGGAGGTGGCGAATGGAGGAACGCTCAGGTCCTCGTTTGCCAGGTAAGCAAAATGGAATTCGGTGCCGACTTCGGGCGGCGCGTGCTGGCCATCGACCGACACGGTGAAGCCGCAGATCTGGGTGGCGTCGGTGGTCTCGACCTGGTTGGCGGTAAAGGCGCAGGCTGGAGCACCGAGGGTCAACACGCTGGCAACCAGCAGGTCTGGCCCATCGCCTTCCCGGTCGGGCGGGTTGATGAAGGTAACGTCCTCGATTCCGATGCCGGTGGCGGCATTGTTGTCGCCATCCGAGTTGTCGGTGTCCTGAAGGGTGTTGAACAGCCTCACCGACCTGTCCGAATATTGACTGAGGATCGCGAGGAACTGGTCGGCTTCACCCTGTGCCCTCTCGATACGGGCCTGCTTGAAGGCCTGGGCCGGTTGGATGATCTGCTCGGAGCGACCGCGGGCTTCGGGAATCACCTGGTTTTCGTAGGCCTGGGCCAGGTTGGTCGCGGTTACCTTGTCCTGGCGGGCCTGCAGTACATCGTTAAAGGCGGCGCGGACGTCTTCGGGCGCCTCCACCTTCTGGAGTTCCACTGAAACGACATTTATGCCGGTCTCGTAGTCGTCGATGATCTCCTGCAGTTTGTCCCTGGTAGAGGTCTGCAGGTCCACACGCTGTTCAGCCAGGACCTCGGCGATGGAGCGCTGCCCGACGACGAGGCGAAGGGCAGCTTCGGTTGCGTCCTTCAGTGTGCGCCCGTCGGGCCGACCGGCCGGAATGTTCCGTTGGGGGCCGGCATCCTCGCCAGGGTCGTCCACGCGGAAGAGATAGTCGGTCAGGTTCTTGATGTTGTATTGGACCACCATCTGCACGTCGATAATGTTCAGATCGCCGCTGATCATCTGGGCTTCGACGGCGATGGGGGTGATGGCGCCGGCCTCGCCGCTGCGGAAGCCCAATTCCAAGCGGCGGACCACCTCGGTCTGGACCACATCGCGCCTGCCCACAGGTGATGGCCACCACCAGTGCAGACCCGTCTGAGTAACGGTGCTGGGTTGGGCGGCACCGAACAGGCGAAGGGCTGCCTGTTCACCGGGGCTGATGGTGTAGATTCCCGAAGCGGCCCAGATAACGACGATCAGGCCGGCGATCAGGACCACGGCGAGCCCTACGCCACCGCCACCCAGCCGGTTGGATATTCGGCCCAGCGTATCTCGGAAACCCTGCAACAACTGGTCGAAGTTCATCTCGGGTTGCCGGGGGGGTTGTCCTCCGGGTTGGTACATGCTCGACAATTCCTCGTTGCGCCGGTTCGCCCGGCGCACGGCCTACCCTAGATAATAACACCGCCCAAACCATACCACCACAGCGGTTGGACGGATTCGGAGTTATAATGGCGCACGAATCGACAAATATCGTTCACGGAATGCACGAAAGCAGGGCTTCAGCCTTCCCGAAACGGAAAAGGGAGAGATTAAGAATGACCATCCCCGTCGGCCTTGAATTCAAGCCCAGCGAAGACATGACCCGCATTCAGGCGGTGTGTGAGCACCAGAGGGGAGTGCTGTACGTGGTGCCGGCGGAGCGAAGCTGGGTATGCACGCCGGAATCCATGCCAGCCCATGCGCTGGCCGGGTTCTTCCGGGAGCTGGTCGCGCTGAAGAACCCCGCTGTCGAGGACTTGATGAAGCAGTGGGGGCTGTATTACCGCCAACTTCCTGCGCCTCCCGAAAGTGAGGCGCCAGGCGAGTGAAAACGGGAGACAAGAGTGCAGGGGCGGGAGAAATTCCCGCCCCTGCTTCGTTTCGCTCAATCCGGACAGTGGAGCCGGGTGGCTCATCCCGGCGCTAGGCCTCAGGGTCGCTGCTGGAGGTCAGGGTGGGCGCGGGCCGCGGCTGGATCGTTGGTTGAGGACGCGGCGCGCTGTAAGGCGGCGTGTCCGGGGGAACTGCGGGAGTTCCTTCCGGCGCGGGACCGGGATTCTCGTCGTTGAAGAGATGATTCAGCGCTTCGCCCGAGACCGTCTCGTGCTCTATGAGGTACTCGGCCAGCAGCACCAGCTTCGGCTTGTGGGTAATCAGGATCTCGTTGGCCCGTCCATAAGCGAGGTTTATGAGCGACTTCACTTCGTCGTCGATTTGTTCGGCAACCTTGTCGCCGTAGTCCCGTTCCTCGCTGATCTCCCGGCCAAGGAACACCATCTCTTGCCGTTTGCCGAAGGTGCGGGGACCGAGGGCGCTGCTCATGCCGTACCGTTTGATCATTCCGAGGGCGATCTTGGTAGCCTGCTCGATGTCGTTGCTGGCTCCGGTCGTGACCTCGTCGAAGATCTGCTCCTCGGCGGCGCGACCACCCATAGTGACGGACATCATGTCGCTGAACTGGTTCTTGGTCCAGAGGTAGCGGTCTTCTTCGGGCAGCAGGGAGGTGTGGCCGCCCATGGCGCCCCGGGACACGATGGAGATCTTGTGGACCCGGTCGGCGTGAGGCAGAGCCCAGGCAACCAGGGCATGGCCGGCCTCGTGGTAGGCGGTCATTTCCTTTTCGCGACGGTTGATGAGTCGGCTCTTGCGCTCGGGGCCGGCGATAATACGGTCGACCGCCTCCTCGAACTCCGACATGAAGATCGATTTCTTGTTTCCCCGCGCCGCCAGGATGGCCGCCTCGTTCACCAGGTTAGAAAGGTCTGCGCCGCTGAATCCGGGAGTCTCCTTCGCCACCGTATCGAGAGTCACTTCGGGGGCCAAAGGTTTCCCGGAAGCGTGAACGCGCAGGATGGCCTTGCGGCCCTCAAGGTCGGGCAGGTCCAGCGTAACACGGCGGTCGAAGCGTCCCGGACGGAGTAGCGCCGGGTCGAGGATGTCGGGGCGGTTGGTGGCCGCGACGACGATGATGTTGGTGTTGGTCTCGAAGCCGTCCATCTCCACCAGGATCTGGTTGAGGGTCTGCTCACGTTCGTCATGTCCCCCGCCGAGGCCCGCGCCGCGATGGCGGCCTACGGCGTCGATCTCGTCGACGAAGACGATGCAGGGCGCGTTTCGCTTGGCCTGCTCGAACAGGTCGCGGACGCGGGCGGCACCCACGCCGACGAACATTTCCACGAATTCTGAACCGCTGATGTGGAAGAAGGGGACGCCAGCCTCGCCGGCAACGGCCCGGGCGAGGAGCGTCTTGCCGGTGCCCGGGGGGCCGACCAGCAGCACGCCCTTGGGGATCCTGGCCCCCAGGGACAGGAATCGCTCGGGGAACTTGAGGAACTCGACGATTTCCTGCAGTTCGGTCTTGGCCTCTTCCACCCCGGCCACGTCTGCGAAAGTGACGGTCGGCCTATTGAAGGGCATCATCCGGGCGCGGCTGCGCCCGAAGCTCAGGGTCTGGTTGTTGCTGCCCTGTGCCTGACGCATCATGAACAGGATCAGCCCGCCGAAGAAGATCAGCGGCAGGAAGTTCAGCAACAGCCCAAAGACGCTGGACAGGCCGCTGGACCCCTTGGGATAGATCTCGACGCCGGGTTCGCCTACCTCCGCGCCGCTTTCGAGCAGCAGAGAAGTGATGCTGTCGCCCTTCTCCAGCTTGCTACTGAACGGCTCGCCACCGGACGGATAGACAGTCAGCTTATCGCCGTTGACCTCGATACGATCAAGTTGGTTGTTCTTGGCCATGGAAATGACCTGGCTCACCGGCTTTTCGTCGTTGCTGCCGAAGCTGGGCAATAACGTGTAGAAAATGACGATCACCCCTATGATGATCATCAGGTATACGAAGCTATTGCGGAGCCATCGGTTGTTGCCCATAAAGTCACCCCGCGGGCCGGCGCGTGCCTGCCGCTTACGAGCATTTCTTCTAACCTTCCCATATTAAGCCAAGCCGTGCCCAAAATGCAAAAGCGGCGAGCGTTTAATTAGGGCCATCGGATTTGGCTGGCAGAGGAACGTTGTTACAGCGAAAGCGGGATTCCAGGGCTTCCATCCTTTTGGTGATCCTTGGCCGCAAGTGCGGATTGTGCCGCGTCCGGCAACCCAGGCTTAATTTTGGCTGTGGATTCCCGCTTTCGCGGGAATGACGGATCATGTGCTTGCCAACCACTTTTAAATCAGGTTCGCCATTGTGCCTCTATTTAATTGGCTGGAGGTGATAGTGTCTTTGAACCACCGCGAACCATCGCGCTACTGCGGAATTCCGCGCGGTTGCGATACAATCCCATTGCCGTTAGGCCGAATGTGAAATCAGGTGAAACATTTCAGAAATCAGGAGTGGGAAAATGGCGGATTACGCGCATCCGGAATCGCTGGTGAGCACAGACTGGGTGGCCGAACATGGCAATGACGCGAACGTCAGGCTGGTTGAGGTGGACGTGGACACTTCGGCTTATGAGCAGGGCCATATAGCGGCAGCGGTTGGCTGGAACTGGCAGTCGCAGCTGCAGCAGCCACTACGCCGGGACCTTGCCTCGAAGGAGGAAATCGAACAACTGCTGGGCGGTTCCGGCATCGGAAACGACACCACGGTCATCCTTTACGGAGACAACAACAACTGGTTTGCAGCTTGGGCCTTCTGGCAGCTCAAGTATTACGCGCACTCCGACGTTCGAATCATGAACGGGGGCCGGGCCAAATGGGAAGCCGAGGGCCGTCCGCTGACCACTGATGTCCCCTCGTACCCAGCCACTTCCTACTCTGCCTCCGACGGGGACCAGAGTATCCGGGCATACAGGGACGAGGTCCTGGGCATTGTAAACGCCGGGAGCGTGGCATTGGTGGACGTGCGGTCTCCGGCCGAATTCAGCGGGGAACTGCTGGCTCCGGCCAACCTGCCGCAGGAGGGGTCGCAGAGGGGTGGTCACATTCCCGGAGCGGCCAATATTCCCTGGGGTCAGGCTGTCGCTGGAGACGGGTCTTTCAAGTCTGCGGACGATCTCCGGGAACTTTACGGCGGCAACGGGATCGACGGCAGCCGGGAAACGATCGCCTATTGCAGGATCGGCGAACGGTCGTCACATACATGGTTTGTCCTGACCCAGCTGCTGGGCATGGAAAACGTACGGAACTACGATGGCTCCTGGACCGAATGGGGCAGCATCGTCGGAGCCCCCATCGAAAAATAGAGAACCTTCTCCATCGGAAGAAATATAGAGCGAAATCGGAGGGGCGGACATAAGGTCCGCTCCTTTTTTGTTGAAAATAGCTGGCCTGGGATAGGGAATATTCTGAAATGCCGATATAGAATGTTGTATCAACGGATAAAGTTCTGGAAGTTAACGAATTGTTAACATGATTGAAATATTTGCGTAACAACCCAGAAATGTCCCTGTAACACGCGAGGCATACATTCCCGTTTGGAATAATCCCATACGCCCAGTATTGGGTGACAAGGAGAGAGGAGATGCTGGCTGTGACGGCTCCCAATTCCAGGAACGCAGCACGGTTGCGGCGATTTCTGCCCTACGTAATTGCAGGGCTTTTTGCCGCGGCCTTGCTGGCAGGCTACAACCTGGCTTTCGCCCAGGACATCACCTCCGACGCCGACAAGCTTGACCAGGGATCCAATGTAATATGGATGTTGGGTGCCTTCCTGGTCTTCTTCATGCAGGCGGGATTCGCTTTCCTGGGCGCGGGGTTAATTCGCTCGAAGAGCACCACCAACTACATGACCAAGAGCTTCATGGACTTCGCAATGGCGTCCATATCCTTCTGGGCTTTTGGTTTCGCACTGATGTGGGGCACTTCCGCGGCGGGCATCGCGGGAACAACCAACTTCTTCCTGACTGATGGCGCCGATGGGCAGACTTATGTTGACTGGGTGTTCCAGATGGTGTTTGCCGGTACTGCTGCCACGATCGTGGCCGGTGCGGTAGCTGAGCGCACGAAGACCCAGGCATACCTGGCCTACAGCTTCATAATTGGCGCGATCATCTACCCGCTCTACGGTCACTGGGTATGGGGCGGTGGCTGGCTTGGCTCGCTGGACGCCATCGGTCTCCCTGGCGCTGCCGACTACGCCGGGTCAGGCGTGGTTCACGCGGTTGGCGGATTCATCGCGCTGGCGGGTGCTGTCGTGGTGGGTGCCAGGACCGGAAAGTTCAACGCCGACGGATCGGCCAACCATATTCCGGGTCACAATGTCCCCTACGTGATCATCGGCACCTTTATCCTGTTCTTCGGATGGTTCGGATTTAACATCAACACCGGGGATTCCATCGGTCTGAACGCCGTCAACACGCTGCTGGCAGGCGCCACCGGCGCGGTGGTGGCTCTCTACATCCAACTGGTGCGCACTGGGCAGACCGACGTACTGATGGCCTGTAACGGTGCCCTCGCCGGACTGGTAGGCGTGACCGCTCCGGTCGCGTTCGTCGAACCATGGTCGGCGGTGGCCATTGGCGCAATAGCGGCGCCCATAATGATGGGATCCGTGTGGTTCATCGAGAACGTGCTGAAAGTAGACGATCCGGTGGGGGCCATTTCCGTGCACGGGACCTGTGGTCTATGGGGTATCCTCGCGGTGGGTATTTTCGCTAACGGCAACAATGGAGTGGAAGGCCTTGTTGCCGGTGAGGCGCTCCAGATAGTCTCGCAGCTGATCAGCATGGGCGTAGTACTTGCATGGGCCCTTGTAACCGGATTTGCCATGTTCCTATTCCTGAAGTACACGATGGGCGTTCGGGCCTCGCGGCAGGAAGAGGAACAGGGCATGGACCTGGCGGAGCACAACTTGCCCGCGTACGACTACTAGGCAGTACTCTCCCACCAGGTTGGGTGACACTCAAAGGGCCGGGATAACCCCCGGCCCTTTCACTTTTTAGAGGGTGTGTGACAGATGCCTGGTGCCATAAAGAGCAGGCTGCTGGGCATTCGTTATTCGTGAGAAAGCATGGGACGCCCTCACCCTAACCCTCTCCCGGAGGGAGAGGGGATTTGGTACACACCCTCTAAGAGGGTGTGTGACAATTGTCGAAACTTGCATTGGAGCAGCTTGGTGTGGTTTGCGGGTAGCCTGTAACTTTGGGGTATGGATCGAAGATCGTATCCCACTGATTTGACCGATGCCCAGTGGGGCTTGCTGGAACCCCTGTTGCCCACGGTTTCACCCAGGGGACATCCCCGAACTGTGCACCTGCGGGAGGTGGTGAACGGCATCCTGTACGTGTTGCGTGGCGGTATTTCCTGGCGAATGATGCCCCACGACCTGCCTCCTTGGGGCACGGTCTGGTGGTACTTCCGAAAATGGCGCAAGGACGGCACTTGGGAGCGGGTTTTGGAGGCACTGCGTCCCGTGGTCCGGGAGAGCGAGGGACGGGATGCTACTCCCAGCGGGGCGATCATCGACAGCCAATCGGTGAAGACCACGGAAAAAGGGGGCCTCGCGGCTACGACGCCGGCAAAAAGGTGTCCGGGCGCAAGCGCCACATCGTAGTGGACACCACCGGGCTGCTCTTGGCCGTGGTGATTCACGCCGCCAACATCCAGGACCGGGACGGGGCCAGACTGGTGCTGGCCAAGCTGCTGGGCCGGTTCCCCAGGCTTCAGGTCATCTGGGCCGATGCGGCCTATGCCGGTCGGCTGGTGGCGTGGGCTTGGGAGACTGGAGGATGGTTGCTGAAGGTGGTGCGCCGGAGACCGGACAGCCACCAGTTCGAGGTGCTGCCTCGCAGATGGGTGGTTGAACGGACGCTGGCCTGGCTCAGCCGGTGCCGACGGCTCAGCAAGGACTATGAGGAACTGCCAGAAACCGGTGAGACCTGGGTTCATATAGCGATGGTCCACCTGATGCTCAAAAGGCTCAAGCCAACCTGATTGCACTTTGTCACACACCCTCTCAGAGGGGCTTGATTGAAACATGGAAGAAAATCAAACAGCCACACACCCTTTAACCGGGCGAGCCCGGGTCTGTTACAAACAATTTACCTTGGCGAAAAAAAGCCGTAACAACTTCCTCCGATACTGGGAGCAGTGAATTAATACCTGAGTTCGGGAGACAAGAATGATGATTGCTCTAGCTGCTGCCGGTGCGTTCCTGGGACTGTTTACGCTGTGGGTGGTGGTGCCAAGGAAGCTCATTCGCAACAAGTAGGTATTGCATCCCGCAGCCCGTCTCGGCCGGCGGGCTGCGACAGACCCACCTCTCCGTCGCCCCGTGCCGGTTTGACGCTCCCGGCTCGGGGCGGTTCTTTTTTTGTTAGCGTTCCCCGAATGGCTTCTGACTGGAAAATTGGAAGTTTTCTACCTTTTTCTACCCGGTTTCTACCCGGGAAGATGGGCAACCCCGGTCAAGCCAGGCCTATAATTGGCCGGATGGTACCAGAGCGGCTTAAGTGAGGAGCAGGGATGGGCGGGAGTCCGACGGCCTTCTGGGTGAACCTGGCAGTGAAGGCAGCCCTGGTTGCCCTGCTGGCGTTTGGCGCCTTCTCAGGACTGCAGCAATTCGAGGGAAAGGCGTTCCTCTGGCGCCTTGCGACCTACCCGGTAGCCACGCTGGTCATTCCCGTGATCTGGGCGGTGCGCTACCGCCAAGCGGCCTATCCCTATGCCAGCGACATCCTGCTGACGCTGCCCTTCTTAATAGATACCGCCGGAAACGCGCTTGACCTTTACGACACTTTGGAGTGGTGGGATGACGCCAGCCACTTGGTGAACTGGGCTCTGCTGTCGGGAGCTGTTGGCGTGCTGGCCCGGCGAAACGGCGTGGGACAGTGGGGAATCCTGGCTTTCGTTGTTGGATTCGGAGCGTCAACGGCCATTCTCTGGGAAGTGGCGGAGTACTACGCTTTCATTCGCAGATCGCCCGAGTTGGACACCGCCTATACCGACACCCTCGGGGACCTGGCGCTGGGGCTGACCGGTTCGGTGCTGGCCGGCCTGCTGTCGTCGTTCCTGCCACGCCGGGAGCAACTGACTTCGCGAGCGGCGTAACATTTTGTTAACATGTACGCAAATCCCCCGCAACAATCGGAGTCCAAATTAAGCTGCACAACGATTAAGGAGGAACTGGCAGGATGATCGCAATTGCCGCCGCGGGTGCCTTTGTTTTGCTGTTTATTGCCTGGGTCGTTCTGCCTCGCAAGTTCCTGAAGAACAAGTAAGCTTCGCAGTAGGAGGCTCGCCGGAACGAGCGGGCCACAAATTCTTCAGCATCTTGACTCCGCGCTGAGAACGGCGCGGGGTTTTTCTTTGGGTGGCAATCTTCGGGGAGGGACATCTGGCCAACGGCAGAGATAGACGGGCTCCTGTAACAATCATTTAACATTCATGTAAAAGGGGCGTAACAACCTGGGCGGATACTAGGTTCATAACGATTTCGGAGGAGACCCAGAATGATCGCCATTGCTGCAGCAGGAGCCTTTGTCGGACTTTTCGCTCTCTGGGTGGTTCTCCCCAAGAAGCTTATTCGCAAGTAGAACGGAAGGGCCCCCTAAGGGCCAACAAAAATTGCTTTCATGCTGCTCCACGTCGTAACCGGCGTGGAGCGGTTGCTTTTCCCGGATCCCGCCTGTAACAAACATTTAACATCTGTGTAAAAGGGGCGTAACAACCTGGGCAGATACTAGAAATCGGGCCGGAAAGCCATTGGCCGGATTTTGCGTTACGCTCATCTAACGTTTTTCAGCCCTTTACGACATGACAGCCCTTGCATTACGTTTCAATGGCTTAATATTTCATCAATAAGCGACGCAAAGAAAACGGTAGTTCATGGAGAATCGGGGTTTCCGGCCAGATTTCTAGGGTCATAACGATTTCGGAGGAGACCCAGAATGATCGCCATCGCTGCAGCAGGAGCCTTTGTCGGACTTTTCGCGCTCTGGGTGGTTCTCCCCAAGAAGCTCATCCGCAAGTAGAACGAAAGGGCCCGCCAAGGGCCAACAACATTGCTTTCATACTGCTCCACGTCGTAACCGGCGTGGAGCAGTTGCTTTCCCCGGATCATGCCTGTAACAAACATTTAACATCTGTGTAAAAAGGGTGTAACAACCTGGGCGGATACTAGGGTCATAACGATTTCGAAGGAGCCCCCAGAATGATAGCAATCGCTGCAGCCGGAGCCTTTGTTGGACTGTTTGCACTCTGGGTGGTTCTCCCCAAGAAGCTGCTTCGCAAGTAGGTTGCCAATCAAGCCCGAGACAGCGCGGGCACCTCACTCAATGAACAGTTCGCTCCGCGTCGATAAAAACGCGGAGCATTCTATTTTCCGGGGTGGAGTCCCTGAAAACAAAGTGAGGAGACGAGGGGAATCGAGGCAACAGAAGCCTGGAAGCACGACGAAGAGCGCAACAATTCTGGTCGAATAGAGAGCGTAGTTTCTCGAGGGATCAGTGCAAATCGGCTGACAAGTTCAGTTATAATCTGTGGGAAAATCTCCAAGGGGAGGGTAGAGAGATGAGCTACAAGGCAGAATACATCTGGATCGATGGCCAACAGCCGACGGCCAAGCTGCGGTCCAAGGGCAAGATTGTTCCGGACGGGGAAGCTCCCCCGGTTTGGGGCTTCGATGGCTCCAGCACCAACCAGGCCCCCGGCGAGAACTCGGACTGCGTGCTCAATCCGGTCCTGGTGGTCCCGGACCCGGTGAGGGGCGGGGACAACAAGCTGGTGATGTGCGAAGTGCTGCTAACAGACATGACGCCCCACCCGACTAACACCCGGGCCGGATGCGCTGCCGCGGCGGAACAGTACGGCAACCTGGACTGGTGGTTCGGAATCGAGCAGGAGTACACCTTCTTTGACGGCATCAAACCGTTGGGCTGGCCGGACAACGGCTTCCCAGCTCCCCAGGGCGGGTACTACTGCGGCGTTGGTTCCGACGAGGTATTCGGACGGCCCGTGGTGGAAAGGCACATGGACGCCTGTCTTCATGCTGGCTTGGCAATTGCTGGCATCAACGGTGAGGTTATGCCGGCACAGTGGGAGTTCCAGATCGGACCCATCGCCGCGCCTGCCGTCGGCGACCACCTGTGGTTGGCCCGCTGGCTCCTCTACCGTATCGGGGAGGATGTGGAGACCGTCGACGGACGAAAGGGCATCAGCGCCACCCTCGATCCCAAGCCAGTAAAGGGCGATTGGAACGGCGCCGGGGCCCACACCAATTTCTCCACCAACCGGATGCGCGAGGACTTCGACGCCTGCGTCGCCGCTGCGGAAGCCCTGGAGACTCGCCACGACCTGCACATCGCCAACTACGGCCACCGGATTGAAGAGCGATTGACCGGCCTGCATGAGACCTGCTCCTACCGGGAGTACCGCTATGGCGTATCCGACCGGGGCGCTTCGGTGCGGATTCCCTGGCAGGTGGCGCGGGACCAAAAGGGCTATATTGAAGACCGCCGCCCCAACGCCAACTGCGACCCCTACACCGTTACCAGGTTGATCATCGAGACCGTGGGGGCAGCCGCCGCCTAGCAAACAGTCCCGCAGATTGCGCGGTCGGCTCAGGTTGGGGCTGGGCTGATTGAGCCGACTTACGAAAGCACTGAAAGCGCCGCATCATCCGATGCGGCGCTGCTTTTTGGGACCAGGGTCTCTTAGTTTTCTATGGCAACCTTGCGGGTCGGCTCGTGGCGAGCTTGTCGAACCATGAACGGACAGCCCTTCGATAGGCTCAGGACCAACGGGTTTGTCGACAACTAAAAGACCCTATTTGGGGGACACGGTCGCTTCACTTTCGAGGGTCTCAGGAGAATTCGCTGATTCTCCCGGAGCGCATAGACTCATAGCAGGCTTGCACCAGAGCGACATCCCTTGTCCCTTCTTCGCCGGTCATGGACGGGGAGCGGCCCTCGCGGATGCTGCTCCGGAATTCGCGGACCATCCCGGCGAGCCCTCCCCGGTCGTCTGCCAGTGCCTTTCGGCTGCGACCCGATCCGTCGATTGTGTCTATCCAATCGCCCCCCAGCTCGAAGGCAATGCTGGCTGTCGAGCCGGATATCGAGACCCAGGGTAGGGCGCTGTGAGGACCAGCGCTCCAAGTATGGTTGATCACCCCGACCAGGCCGCTGGCATATCTGAGCATCGCCACCACTCCGTCCTCGGCGGCAAGGCCGGGTTGGGCCGACGGGACCTCTGCGGCGTAGACTTCGGAGGGGTTCCCCGCTAGGTAGGCCAGCAGGCTGGCCTTGTGGATTCCGCCGTCTATCAGGACGCCGCCGCCGTTCATTTCGGCGTCGTTGCGCCATGCCACGGGCTGGAACGGGAAATCCTCCTGCATCTGGACCAGGCGCAAGGTGCCGAGATCGTCACGGTCCACCATCTCTTTAGCGGCCTGCACTGGCGGCATGAACCGGTAGTTTTCGGCGACCATCAGGGTTATTCCCGCGTCGGCAGCAACATCAACGATTGCGCGGGCTTCATCGACGGTGCGCGCCAGGGGCTTCTCCAGCAGAATGTGTTTGCCGGAATCGGAGGCGAGCTGGGCGTGGTCCAGGTGCAGGTGGTGTGGCGTGCAGATGTATACGGCCTCAACTCGCGGGTCAGCCACCGCACTCTCGTATGAGCCAAAGCTGCCAGACCCATGGAACTCGGTGGAGAAGGCTGCCGCCCGGGCAGCGTCGCGGCTGGCGAAGTACAGGTCGATGTCGTCGAGTTCGTCCTGGATTGCAGCAGCGAAGGTCTGGGCGAACCCGCCGCAGCCTACGACACACAGGCCCAGTTTCATGCAGTCCTCCGGGATTTCGGGATGATCATTGCTTATTCTGCCTCATCCAGCCGGAGGGTGTAGGAGGCGTCCAAGCGAGTGGAAGGGGCCGTCGACTGGATGACAGCGACAATGCGCCATGCCTCGGAATCGGGCTCCAACCGGAATTCGCTCCGATTGAACTCGTCGACTGGGACTTGCAGGACGCGATCAGGAGTGCCCCCGTCTCCTTTGTACACAACCTGGAGCGAGAAATCCTGGCGGACCAGATTGTTGGTCCAGGCGAAGCCGTGTGGAGTCCATTCCGAAACGGGCTCCAATCCCCCGCTGGGGCCCGAGACTTGCATGTGCCTGACGCACAGGCCGTGGTCGTTTATGGCGGCGTCGGTGATGTACTGGAAGCGTACCAGGATTTCCTGTCCGGCC
The DNA here is from genome assembly GCA_965216065.1 of Dehalococcoidia bacterium. Classification (GTDB taxonomy): domain Bacteria; phylum Chloroflexota; class Dehalococcoidia; order Lucifugimonadales; family UBA3495; genus VXOI01. The sequence goes on along the minus strand of CBDCFB010000002.1, from coordinate 1,944,130 downwards.
CATCTGTCCAGCGGCACCGACTCGTCCAGCCAGCCGTCGCTGTCGCCAGTGTACCCAGGGCCGAAGGACACCTGCAGCGGATCCTCGCTGCTGGTCAGCGGGGTCTCGAGTATGGTCCAGGTCTCGCCTTCGTCCTCAGATACCTCCAAGTAGGCGAAGTCCCAATCTTCTTCTATGGCGAACCAGACCTGGTAATCCAGGGTAGCGGATTCCACCTGCCGCAGGTCGAGCCTGGCGGCCAGAGTCGAGTCTATTACGTCGCCCCTGTTGCTCCACCAGCAACCTTCCCCGACGTCTATCGGCAGCAGAGGCGTTGCGGTATTGCCGCTGAATACCAGGGTGGCGGGCTCGGTGGGATTGCCAAGGCGAATGTATTCGACGGCGTACTGCGGGATGGCAGACTCCATCTCCTCCCCGACCCTGAGGTGACGATAGACGGGAAACGATGCCGGCAAGCCAGAGTAGCCATAGGGCCCTTCGTCCTTGCCCAGGAGATTAGCAATGGCCCAATCGAGGAAGACTTCGGCAAATCGCGTGTCGTAGCCGGCGTCCTCCAGGAACGAGTTTATGCCCTCAATTCCGTCCCCCGACTCCATGAGCAGCGGGCGCAGGTCGTTGCGACCGCCGAAGTGCTCCGTGAGATAGTGCATGAAAAGCGAGGCTGCGCCGTAGTTCTCAGCCCCGCCAACGTCTCCTGCCGGCCATATTGTCAAGGAGGTCGGTCCGGCGCGTCGAAAGGCCATGGCAGTGGGGTCAATGCGTCCTGCAATGGTCACCGCCAACTCCGACAGGCCCTCGTTGACCCAGGTCTCTTCCGTCCTGTCGGCGTTCCAGTGCACGGCGTGCTGGAGCTCGTGGGCCAGGACCTGGGCATAGATATCCGTGCCGACTGGTAGATACCTGAAGTTGATGTATATCGACTCACGCTCGTTGCTCACTGGCCGTAGCGCCTTGGGATATTCGTCTGCCGCGCTGTAGTATCCGCCCACCCCACTGAGGCTCGCATTGATGATGTACAGGTGGGGGTCTCCGTCGATTCCAGGTTTCCATTCGCTGCCGAATGCCCCGGTAACAAGAGGATAGATGGTTTCCTCGAACTCAGCGGCCGATCTCTCTAGGTCCTCCTGTTCCACTTCCAGTCCATCTTCGACCAGCCAGTAGGCGTTGGGAGTTACGAGGCGGAGTTCGAATTCGCTTTCGTACAGTATTGGTGCTTCGAGGTCCACCAGTTTGAGAGTTTCCCTGTGTCCCTCTTCCAGCGGTACGGAATCATGTCGCACCACGGGGCTGACATCGCCCACGTCAGGAAGGAGTTCCCGTGCCAGCACGTAGAAGTCCCTGTCCGGCGGCACGGGGAAGCTGCCCGCAGGTGCCGGGCCGGTAGGTTGCGGCGGGACAGGCGTTTCGATGATCCGGGTAGGGGCTACCTGAGACTCTCCTGCCGGTGTGGCAGCCGCCGTGGGAATGATGGATGCAGATTCCGTAGGGGGCAGGGCGGTTGGAATCGGAGGACTCAGAGAAGCCTCCGGCTCAGGGCTTGGTTGAGTGGCACATGCGGCCGTTTCCACGACCGTGAGGGCGATTGCGAGAAAGATCAGCACGACTGCTGCGGAGTATTTGTCCGGCGATGCGATTCTCATGTTTCCCTGCGACTACGGAGAGACAAGCCTGTGCGGCTCTGGCATCATAATACCTGCCAGAGGTAATACGGCAGCGGGGTCAAGCCGGACGTGGGGGTCAGTGGTATGTCCTATGACGTGAACCGTCTGCGGGGGACACATCCGCCCGCCTGCACCTGCGTCGAGTGCACCCGGAGGCGGAGCGGCCGGCGTGGAGGAAGGGGAGGTGGAGGATCAGGGAACCGCCGATTCGGTTGCCTGCCCTTCCTCTTGGCGTTAGCGGCGTCCCTGGCGCTGTTGGCGGGGGTGGCCGCGGCCCTATGAGGCCGGCTCCTCTTCCTGCTTCGCCGGGTCCTGGTTGAAGTGGTTCATGGCCACGTCGATACTCTCTTCCAGCAGGCAGCGGATAGCGGCGGCGGAACGGTCCACGGCGGCCGAGATGCCGTTGGATTCGTCTGCGGTGAACTTGCCCAGGACGTAGTCCCTCCCCTCCATGCCCTGCGGAGGCGCGCCGACCCCCACTCGGAGCCTCGGGAAATTCACTCCGCCGATAGCGCTGATGATGGACCGTATGCCGTTGTGCCCTGCGTCGCTTCCGGCGGCCCTGATCCGGATGCGCCCGACGGGAAGGGCCATTTCGTCGTAGATGATCAGCAGATTTGAGCCGTTGCCGCCGAACCGTGCCAGCAGGTACTCCACGGCTTCGCCGCTGTTGTTCATGAAAGTGCGGGGTTTGGCGAGGACCACGCGCCTGCCGGCAAAGTAGCCCGTTCCCAGCACTGCCTTGGGGCGCCGTTCCGATACCGGGATCTGTAGCTGATGGGCCGCCAGATCTAGCACCCGCCAGCCGATGTTGTGGCGGGTGTCGGCGAAACGGGGGCCGGGATTGCCCAGGCCCACGATGATGCTTGTTTCAGACAACGCTGCCCCGCTACGCCCCGGCTTGTGCTTCTTCCGGTGACTCCAGCAGCCGGAGGAACGCCTCTTCATCCAGCACCGGGATGGCCAGCTGTTCCGCTTTGGCGGCCTTAGATCCCGGTGAATCTCCCGCTACGACGTAGCTGGTCCTCCTGGTCACCGAGGAGGTAACCTTCCCGCCGAGGCCTTTAATCCGCCCTTCCGCTTCGCTGCGGGGGAAAGCGGACAGAGTCCCGGTTACCACGAAGGTCAGTCCCCCGAAGGGAGAGGATTCCGGTGAACTCTCGGTTGCGGCGGGCAGGGAGTCCTGCTCCAGACGCACACCTGCAGCCTTCAGCTTGCCGATCACCGATCGATTGGCAGGGGCCAGGAACCACGCGACGATGCTCTCTGCGATCTTGGGGCCGATTCCGTCGATCTCGGTCAGGTCTTCTTCAGTGGCGGTAGCCAGGGATTCAACGCTGATGTAGTTCTGGGACAGCAGCTCCGCCACTTCGGCACCCACGTGGGTAATTCCGAGTGCGAAGAGCATCCTGGGAAGCGGCCGGCTCTTGCTGGCTTCGATATTGGCCATGATGCGCTTGGCCAGCTTGTCGCCCATGCGCTCCAGGCCCAGCAGCCTGTCCTTCTCCAGCATGTACAGGTCAGCCAGATCGGAGACCATCCCCTGTTCGATCAGGATGCCGCACCAGCGCTCGCCAAGGCCGTCGATATCGGCTGCGCCCTTGCTGACGAAGTGTTTGAGAAGCTCGAAGAACTGGGCGGGACATGAGGAATTCGGACAACGGTGCATGGCGTCGTCGTCGTTCTTTACCACCGGCGTGCCGCATTCAGGGCAATCCTCGGGCATCTGAAAGACCTGCTCCTTCCCGGTGCGTTGAGCCAAGACTGGGCCCACGACCTGCGGGATGACGTCGCCGGCCCGTTCGACGATGACAGTATCGCCTACGCGGATGTCCTTTCGGTGAATGTCTTCCTCGTTGTGCAGGGAAGCGTGCTGCACGGTGGCGCCGCTGACCACAACCGGCTCGAGAACGGCGAAGGGGTTGAGACTGCCCGTGCGGCCTACGTTGATGCCGATGTGTAGAAGCCTGGTGGTAGCCTGCTCCGCAGGGAACTTGTAGGCGACAGCCCACCGGGGCTCGCGGCCCACCACGCCCAACTGCTCCTGCATGGCCAGAGACGACACCTTGACGACCACGCCGTCGGCTTCGTAGGGCAGGTCGTGGCGGCGTTCAAGCCAGGACTGGTAGAAGTCCATCACCTCTTCAAGGGTGCTGCACCGGTGGTTCGCGGGATTGATGCGGAAGCCCAGCTCATTGAGCCACGCCAGGGCGTCCCAGTGATTGTCGGGCATTCCGGGGGCCTGGGCGTCGCCCAGTGAGTAGACCCAGATCTGCATGTTGCGCGCGGCCGTTACCTTGGGGTCCAGCTGGCGGATGCTGCCGGCGCCGGTGTTGCGGGGATTGGCGTAGAGGGGTTCCCCTCGTTCAGCCCGCTCCTCGTTCAGACGCAGGAACTCAGCCACGGGGAGGTAGACTTCACCCCGCACTTCCAAGTGTTCCGGAGCCCCCTCCCGCAACTCGATGGGAATGGTCCGAATCGTTCGCAGGTTGCGGGTCACATCCTCTCCGGTGGTGCCGTTGCCCCTGGTTGCCCCCTGGAGCAGGACGCCGTTCTCGTAGGTGAGGCTCACAGCCAGCCCGTCGATCTTGAGCTCGCAGACCATTTCGAAGGGCTCTCCGTCGAGGAGCCCGGTCACCCGCCGGTGCCATGCGGCGAGTTCATCGAAGTCGAAGGCGTTGCCGAGGCTGAGCATGGGGCGCGCATGCTGCACTTCGGTAAAGGCCGGAGACGGTTCGCCCCCTACGCGCTGAGTGGGAGAGTCGGCGGTCAACAGCTCGGGGTGCTCGGCCTCGATGGTCTGGAGTTCCCTGAACAGGGCGTCGTACTGTCCGTCGCCGATGACCGGATCGGACGCGACATAGTACCGGTAGTTGTGGTAGTTGAGCTCGCGCCTCAGCTCGGCAGCGCGATCAGCGGGCGTCATCTCGGCCATCTCTGACATGTCTCCCGGCGAACCTGTCTCTAGATATATTATGGCACTCGTAACCGGCCGAAGCATCATTAGGGGCACCGCGAAAGGGTTTATTCAGGCAAACCTGGGCAACCCGGCCCCGTTGGACTCCTACTGCCTGGCGGGAGCCTCTTCGGCGGGTATGTGGGTGGGCTGCGAGCGTGGAGCGGCCGGGGTGAGCCTGCGCCACGGCAGCCGGCGGCGCTTCCCGCGATGTCGGCGGTAGGTGGCGGCCACCGTGTTGGCGAGCTTCGAGGAGTCATGCCTGGCTGTGGCCGACTCATCGATCACATCCGCTTCAATGAGAAGGGCCCTGTCCTGCCACGGGTGGCGGACCCGGATGAAGTCCAGGCCGGCTGGGGTTGGCCCATCGGGGATGCTGCTGTTGGCGACAACGGCGTGTACTGCATCCTCTCCCAGGTAGTGCCGCACCTCGTCAAGATGCTCCTGTACGGAGAATCCTTCCGTCTGGCGGGGCTCCTCGGCTACGTTGCAGACATACACCTTGAGTGCCTTCGATTCGATCACGGCCCTCGCAATGCCGGGAATGAGGAGGTTGGGGACTATGCTGGTGTACAGGCTGCCGGGCCCGATGATGATGAGGTCTGCTTCCTTCAACGCGGTCAGGGCCTCCGGGTGAGCCGGCGGACAGGGCGGCGAGAGGGACAGGGACTGGAGCCTGCCGGAGGCCGAGGCGACGTTGCTTTCCCCGACGAGAGTCTCGCCCGCTTCGGTCGTGGCGATCAGCGTCACGTCCGCTACAGTGGACGGAGTTACCCTGCCTCGGATGGCCAGCAGCTCGCCAGCGATTTCCACCGCGCGGTAGAAGTCCCCGCCAATTTCGGTGAGGGCTGCGATGAGTATGTTGCCGAAGCTATGGCCGTCCAGCTGGCCGTCAGAGGAGAAACGGTGGTCCATCAACTGCTGCATCACCGCCTCGGAGTCGGCAAGGGCGACCAGGCAGTTGCGGATGTCGCCGGGCGGCTGGATGCCAAGTTCGTTGCGGAGGCGCCCCGAACTGCCGCCGTCGTCGGCCATGGTTACGATGGCCGTGATGTTGTGGGAGTAGTGCTTTATGCCGCGGATGAGGCTGGGAAGGCCACTGCCGCCACCGATTACGGTGATCCTGGGCCCTGAGCCAAGGATACGCTCTACGTAGAGTGACTGAAAGAAATTGCGACGACCGGGGCGGTGGGAGAGCCGACTGAGGGTGAACGCCAGTCCAATCACAGCCACCAAGGCCCCGAAGGCACCCACTCCGAGGAAAACCGCGCCACGAACGCTGGGTGGCTCTCCGCCCAGGAGAATTCGGTCGAAGAAGGAGCCAAGGGCCGGCCCGGCGGAAACGCTTAGTACTAACATCGCGCCGACAGCAATGACCAAGAGGCCGAGCGCACCCACCAGCAACCATCGCCTGACCGCCAGCCCTGGGGCCAGCAACAACAGCAGGGAGCGGTTCAGCCGGGAATTCTCGAGGCGGGTGCGAGGCTTATTCAAAACAGGCCGGAATCTGGCACGCGGAACGGGTCGAGATCTGGAACGGGCTTCAATCGCGTGGAATTATACCACCTTGGCCCCTGCAAGAACGGGCCGGTCTCCGGGCTGGGCTATCGCATTTGGACCGCAAGGCCAGTGACGTAACGAAATCAGCCCGTCATTCCCGCGAAAGCGGGGCTGTCGGATGTGCTGGCGGCAAACCACCTTGGCTCTTGCAACGACGGGCCGGTCACTGCGTATCCAGCGGCTCAAGGTGGTGTCCCGAACGGCTCCTGTGGCGCTGCGAATGCTGCGAGGACAGCTGTGTCGCCGTCAGGCCACGGAGACCCTTTTGCCCTCATCCGACGACTGTTGCAGGAGGTCGAGGAAGCGGTGGCGCGACACGGCCGTGTCGAAGTCAGGCTGAGCGGCCTCGCCGCCTCCAATGGCGTTGCCGATGATGTGGTACAGCTGGGCAACGTTGTATGGCTCGCCCTGAGGAACGGTATCCGGAGCCTTGAACAGCCGGGACGGCACCTCCAGGGGTTCCAGGGCCTTACCGGCACCATGGGCGCCTAGAAGTAGGACGTTACCGTACTGCACCATCTCCCTGGACGTGGCGGACAGAGTGCCCTCGGTGCCATAGACTTCCATGCGCCAGCCGCTGCCGTTCCACGGAATGGTGGCTATGTGGGCCGAGGCTGCCGCTCCGTTCTCCAGCACGCCGCTGACGACCACGTTGTCCGGTGCGTCGACCGCCACCGCATTCCCGTCAGTGGTATTCCACTGGCCCATTTGCACGCTGACCTGTGCGGAAAGCTCCCGGAATTCGCCGACGCAGTGGCAGAAGATGTCGAGGGCGTGGCCGGAGGCGATGCTCAGGCTGTTGGCACCGTTGGCTCGGTCGGCCATCCAAGCGCGGTCAGCGCCGCGCTGCAGCAGTCCGGGAAGAAACATGGTCATGTTGCACGCCAGCATCTCGCCCACGTATCCTTCGGCTACCAGATCCCTGAGGTGGAGCAGGGCAGGGCCGCCTCGGGCCTGCAGGCCGATGAGAGTGCGGACTCCCTGTTCGTGGGCCAGGTTGGTCAGTTCAACTGCTTCCTCGGTGTTGGCGCCCAAGGGCCATTCGCAGAAGACATGCTTTCCGGCCTGCAGTCCCGCTGTGACCATCCCGTAGTGGGCCGGGACGCTGACCGACACCACAACGAGGTCGACATCGGGGTGGTTGGCCATCTCGTTGTAGTCGTGGAAGGCCAGGCTTGCCCCATAGAACGCCTTTGACTCTTCGGCGGTTTCGGGCCGGGAAGTGCAGACGGCCGTCAACTCGAAGTCAGTCATCCCAAGCAAAGCGGGGAGATGGGCGCGTTTGCTCCAGCCGTAGTTGGCGTTGGCTCCGATAATTCCTACCCGTATCTTGTCGGACATTGCCTCAACTCCAGAAAAATCAGGCTTGGGCCGCGGGCGCAATTCGCTTGTGCCACGGGGTGACCTGTTCGTAGGCGTGGCCCGCGCGAAACAGGGTTTCTTCTGCGAAGGGCCTGGCCCCCAGCTGCAGGCCTATTGGCAGGCCATCGCTGGTGAACCCACCGGGGATGGAAATAGCCGGGAGGGCGGTCAGCGAGTAACAGCCGGTGTACGCCCGCCTGAAGAAGAACCGGGACCGGACGTCTTCGGCGCTCTCGAATCGCGCCGTCAGGGAGGTGTGCAGAGGGGCAGGGTACGGGGATGTTGCGGACACCAGAACATCGACCTCGCTGAGGGCGGCCATGAACTGCTGGCGCAGCAGCACCCTTGCCTTGGCGGCGCGGTTGTAGACCTTGAACGGCACCAGAGACGCAGAGAGAAGGCGGGTTCGACTGGCTTGGTCCAGCTCGTCGGCGCGTGTCCTCAGGATCTCGTCCCTGGCGCCGGCGCCCTCGGTGTCGGCCACGCCGACGAAGATGGCACCGGCCAACTCCACCAGCGGGATGGAAACCTCTTTGATCTTCGCGCCAAGGCTTCGAAACACGTCTATTCCGAATTCAACGGACGCTCGGACTTCAGGGTGCATGTCGGGGCTCTCGTGTAGCTCGCGTATCAGTCCAACCCTGAGTCCCTGAATCCCGTCTCGCAGGGTGGCGGCGTATTTGGGAACGGGCCGGGTGCTGGTGTACGGGTCACGGTCGTCATGGCCGGCGATAGCGCCCAGTACGATGGCGCAGTCCTCCACGGTTTTGGTCATGGGCGCCGCCGCGTCCATGAACCAGCACATGTGGGTCATGCCGTACCGGCTGACGCGGGTGAACGTGGGACGCAGACCCACCACGCCGCAGTAGGCCGCAGGGCCGCGTCCGGACCCGCCCGTGTCCTCCCCGATGGAGGCGGCGCAGAGATGGGCCGAGAGCGCCACTCCCGAACCGCTGCTGGACTCTCCCGGGGTGCGGTCCAAGTCCCAGGGATTGGCGGGGATTCCCCAGGGTGGTTCCTGGGTCCCGCCCATGGCCAGTTCACTCAGGTTCAGCTTGCCCAGCAGAGTCGCTCCCGCATCCTTCAGCCTGCGGACGACGGTTGCATCCTCATTTGGGACGAAGTCGCGGTACACCCGGGAACCGTTGCTGGTGAGGATGCCGTCGGTCCAGAACTGGTCCTTGACGGCAACGGGCACACCAGCGAGGGGCCCCGCGTCTCCTTGGGATGACACCCGCCATTCTACCTGCTTGGCGGCGTCCATTGCCTCCTCGCGGGTCACCGTGATGTAGGCGGCAAGGCGGGAGTCAAGCCGGTCAATCCGGTCGAGGTAGGCCTGCACCGCATCCACCGGGGACAATTCTCCGGCTTTTGCGGCCCTTGCCGTGGCCGCCGCCGAAAGAAACGCGATTTCATTACTCTGCATTTTTCCTCGGGAAGCTGGATGGATGATGTTGTCCTATCCCTCGTCCGGGAAGACGCTGACTGGATGTATGTCCGAGAGATCTAGGTCGCTCAGCCTGTCCAGCTCCAGCATGAGGCTGCCGAACCGATTGGCCACCTCAGCCACTTCTTCTGCGGGGATCTGTATGCCGGAAAGGCGGGCCAGTTCCCTTACCCTTTCTTCGTCGGAAAGTTGCCTCTCTGCCATTGACCTCTCCATCAATTGCCAGGTAGCGAACTCGGGGTGCGCGCGAACGATGAATATGCTTGGCAATCGTAGATTTGTGGGAGTCCTGAGTCAACGCTTTTGGATACGCCTTGAGTGCTATACTGGCCCGAAGATTCCGGCGAGTGCAGGAGGTTGAATCATGAAATGGGCGTCGGCCATATCTGAACGACCCGAACTGGAAGCCGCCCTGGGCGAGTGCGCCGACTCCATTCGCGAACAGCTGGGTGAGGCGCCTCAGCTTGCTGTCGCCTTCGTTTCGCCGCACCATCAGCCCAACTACGGGCGTCTGGGACCGATGTTGAATGAGGTGCTGGGTACTGAGCACACCTTCGGTTGTTCCGGGGGAGGCATAATCGGCGCCGGACTGGAGGTAGAGCAGCGCCCTGCCCTTTCGGTCACCGCCGCAACCCTGCCGGGGGTCAACATCGAGGCCTTCCACCTGGAGGGGGACGGGCTGCCCGACCTTGACGCCGGCCCGGACAAGTGGCGCGAATTGGTGGGAGTCCCCGAGGGACAACACCCGCAGTTCGTGCTCCTGGCCGACCCGTTCTCATTCCCGGTCCAGAATTTGATCATGGGCTTGGATTTCGCGTTTCCGCAGGCCGCAAAGATTGGCGGACTAGCCAGCGGCGCGCAGCGGCCCGGCGACAACGCGCTGTTCCTGGACGGAGAAATCCACGGCTCCGGAGCGATCGGTCTGGCTCTGCACGGCAACATAATGGTCGACACCGTCGTGGCCCAGGGGTGCCGTCCCATCGGCCAGCCGATGCGCATCACCTCCAGCCACCGCAATGTTCTCGCGGAGCTGGACGGAAACCCGCCCATGGCCGTGTTGCAGGACCTGTTCCGGAGCCTGCCCGAGCGGGACCAGCAGTTGATGGGTAATTCACTGTTCCTCGGTGTTGTGATGGACGAGTTGCTGGACTCTCCGGTGCAGGGCGACTTCCTGATCCGCAATGTGGTCGGCATGGACCAGCGAACCGGAAGCCTCGCCATCGGGGAGATGCTCAAGGAAGGGCAGCTGGTGCAGTTCCACCTCCGCGACGCAGAGACCTCGGCCCAGGATCTCACTATCGTTCTCGAACGATATGCGACGGACAACCGGGAAAATGAAGTTCCCGGAGCGCTGCTGTTCTCGTGTCTGGGCCGGGGCGAGTACCTCTACGGGCGGCCGAACCACGACACCGACATCTTCCGCGATAAGCTGGGGCAGGTGCCTCTGGGCGGGTTCTTCTGCAACGGCGAGATCGGCCCGGTGGGCGGCACGACTTTCCTGCACGGCTACACCAGTTCATTTGGGCTATTCCGCTCGCGCGACTAGAGCCAGGCAAACAGGAAACTACTCAAGAAGTCCGTTCGTCCCCGGTCTCCCGGAGGGCGAACGGATTTTGTATTACCTGAAATGGAGAAAGAGGGTTCAGCCATCAAGATCGGGATTCCGGTCTCTCTTACCGGACAGTTCAGCCTGCAGGGAAGGCAGACCTTGGTTGGCATCAGGGCGTGGGCCGACGATGTTAATCGCTCCGGGGGCATCGCCATGGGCGTTCACAGGCGCCCGGTACAACTGCTATTGCGGGATGACGGCAGCCGTCGCGACAAGGCGCAGGGCGTTATCGGGCAGCTGATTCTGGAAGACCATGTGGACCTCTTGGTCGGACCCTACTCCGCGGTGCTGACCAACGCCGCAGCCGAGGTATCCCAGCAGTACGGAAAGCTTCTCTGGAACCAGGGTGGCGCCTCTCCGCTGGTATACCAGAGGGGGAATCCATGGGTTGTTGGAGTCCTGACGCCTGCCGATGAATACCTGGCAGGCCTGCTCCCTGCGGTGCGCGAGGCATGTCCAGAGGCCAGCACTCTTGCAATTGTTCGGGCAACGACAGGGGCGTTCCCCCGCGATGTGGTATCCGGCGTTGAAGGCGCAGCAGCCGGATTGGGATTCAGGATCGTCTCGAGCCTCGAGTTTGACTCGGCCGGGCGGGACTATGCCAGACCATTGGGTGAAATCTGCCGTGCGTCGCCCGATGTTCTGGTTGTTGTGGGGCGCTTCCAGAACGACCTGGAACTGGCCGAAATGCTGGTGGAAAACTCGCCTTCCATTGGGGTGGTAGCAGTGGTCGCCGCCGGAGTAGACGCTTTCAGGCAGCGGCTGGGAGAACAGGCCGAGAACTTCATCGGTCCCAGCCAGTGGGAGCCGGACTCGGCTCCTGGACAGCCCCAGGATGTGGACTTCGGCCCGACGGTTGAGGAGGTCCAGGCGTCCCTGCGGCGGGCCGGCCATACGGTGATTGACTATCCGATGGCCCAGGCCTACGCTGTCGGCGTTGTGATTCAGCGGTGTATCGCTGAGTGCGGGAGCCTGGACGACGCGGAACTCCGTAGGGCAGCGGCGAAGCTGGACTTTACGACCTTCTACGGCAGGTTCCGCATCGACCCCGATACGGCACGGCCGACCGGAAAACCCGCGCTCCTTGTACAGTGGCAACGGGGGCGCAAGGAGATCGTCTGGCCTCCAGAGTACCGGACGGCAGGCCTTTCGTACCCATGGCGATGATTTCTGACTCGGGGGAAGGAGAGTTATGAAGCTGGATGGGCAGGTGGCCGTAATCACCGGAGCGGGACGCGGTATCGGGCGTGAAATCGCACTCGCATTCGCCCGGGAGGGCGCGCGGCTCGCTCTTGCCGCCCGAGGTGAGGCGGAACTGGAACAGACTGTGGCCGCGGTATCCGAAGCCGGCGGCGAGGCCATCGCTCTCCGTACCGATGTTACGAGTCAGATTGCCACGGAACGCATGGCCCGCAGGACGGTGGAGCGCTTCGGACGCATCGATGTCCTGGTCAACAACGCTGGCATTCCGGGGCCGATCGGTTCGCTGCAGGACAACGACATCGCAGAATGGGTCGACACCATCAACGTGAACCTGACAGGAACATTCCTGGTCTGCAGGGCCATAGTCCCGGTGATGCTGGAGCAGGGAAGCGGAAAGATAATCAACCTTTCCGGCGCGGGCGTGGCCAATGCGTGGAGCAACATGTCGGCCTACTGCTCCAGCAAGGCGGCGGTGGTGCGCATGACCGAGGTCCTGGCGCAGGAGTTGGAAGACAAAGGGATCACCGTCAATGCCCTCGGACCCGGGTCGGTGCATACCAGCATGTGGGAGAAGATGACGGACCAGGCCGCCGAGGCCGGGGCGGACTTCATCCACGAACTGGGAACTCGAGTGCTTTCAGGGGGCGGCGCGTCAATCGACGATTGTGCGGAACTCGCCGTGTGGCTGGCGTCGGGGGAAAGCGGGTCGCTGACGGGCAGGATCATATCTGCGGCGGCCGACGACTTTCGCAACCTGGCCCCGAAGATTCCCGAGATCATGGCGGGGGATGCCTACACGCTGCGCGTGGTCAAGCCATGAGGTAACCAGTGCAAAATCAGTTCAAAGAAATATGGGGGCATTTCAGCCCCCATATTGGTTTCTGACGATAGCTCCATTCCGCAGCTGAGTGCTCTGCGGGGTAGGGTTTCAACTTGCGGTCAGCTCTCCAGTTTGACGGAGTTGCGCAGAACGCCAATGCCGCTGATGTCGATCTCGCAGACGGCGCCTTCGGCCATGTCCTGGGTGGTGCCGGGGGTGCCGGTGTAAATGCAGTCGCCGGCGTTCAGGGTCACATACTTGGTGATGAACTCGATCATCGTGGGCACGTCGAAGATCAGATCCTGGGTGCTCTGGTCCTGCTCCACGCTGCCGTTGACCCGGGTCTGCAGCCACTGTTCCGCGGGGTTGGCATCGGTCTCGATCCACGGGCCCATGGGCGAGAAGGTGTCGGCAGACTTGGCCCGCCACCAGTCGGAGTTGTTCTCGTTGCGGTCCTTGCGTTGCCAATCGCGGGCGCTGACATCGTTGCCGCAGGTGTAGCCGAGCACGTGGTTCAGGGCGTCTGCCTTACTGACATACCGGCAGGTGTCCTTGATCACGACGACCATCTCACCCTCGGCGTCGAACCGGTTGACTTCCTTCGGGCGGATGATGGTGTCCTCAGGGCCGATTACGCTGGTGGGGGTCTTGTGGAAGATCATTGGGTACTCGGGTGCTGGCCGTTCTCCGATGTGGCTGGTGTAGTTGAGGCCCATTGCTAGGATCTTGCCGGGCACCACGGGGGCCAGCAGCTTGACATCGGACAGCTTGTGGACGTGGTCAGTCAGCGAGTGTTCCCCGAATATGTCGCCATCAATGGCGGTCACATTGTCGCCGTCGACGACTCCGTAATGAATGTCTCCGTGTGCTTCGTAGCGAGCGATTTTCATCTATGTCTCCTGGCTGATCTGAGCAGAATCGAGCGCGCCGAAATGGCGCGTTCCGGTGTGGTTTTTGCTGGATAATTCTAACGCGTGCCGCACGGGATGGCTACCAAGCTCTGAGAGTTGCCAGAGCAATAGCACTCTGATTGACCTATACCCATCATTCCCGCGGAAGCGGGAATCCAGTGGTCAGTGGCGCAGTTTCGTCGCGGGAATCAACCTGGCCACGCGCTCTGGACTCCTGCTTTTGCAGGAGTGACGGGTCGGCGCACTCACAATGCGACTGCCGCGCATTTGTAATGCGATTACCTTGAGGATAGGTGCCCAACCTGAAACCCCGGCGTCGGGCGAGATCCCTCTCAGCTCTCGATAACGATCTTGCCGTAGAAGTCGCGGTCGTGCATTGCCTGGTGGGCGGACCCGACGTCCTCCAAGGGAAAGACGCGGCCGGGAATGCCGCGTAGGGAGCCGTTACGGACGACCTTCATGAAATCGGCAAAGGTGCGGTTGCTGCGTCCGCCGCTGCCCATGAGGTGCAGGGGCTTGCCCTGCAGCAGGGACAGGTTGAGACTGGCGGTGGCACCGGAGGTAACGCCGGTGATAACCAGTCGTCCGCCAGACTTCAGGGAGAGCAGGTTCTGCTCCCATACATCGGCGCCCACGCAGTCGAACACGAGGTCCACGCCGTGCCCGTCGGTCAGCTCCTTTACGGCCTCGCTGAACCTAGGGGTCTCGCGGTAGTTGATGACCTCGTCGGCACCCCATTCCTGTGCGGTTTCCAGCTTCCACTCGCTGCCTGCGGTGGTGATCACGCGGGCGCCCATCATCTTGGCAATCTGGATGGCCATGCTTCCCACGCCGCTGCCCGCAGCCTGCACCAGGACGTCGTCCCAGGGCTTTATCTGGGCTTGCGTCACCAGGCAATGCCAGGCCGTGTGAGCGGCGATTGGCAGTGCGGCGGCCTCGGTGAAGTCCATTTCGTCGGGGATGACATGAGCATTGACCGCTGGGGCCGTGATGTACTCGGCGTGGCCACCGTCCAGGTCAACTCCGATCCGCTTCTGATTGGCGCACCACTGGTCGTTGCCCATGCGGCAGTTTTCGCAGTTGGCGCATGTGACGCGGTTGTTGAGGATGACCCGGTCGCCTACCTGCAGGGAAGTGTGGGCCGCAGGGCTGACGGCGGCGACCTCACCGGCGATGTCGCAGCCCATGATGCGGGGGAGCGGACCGTTGTAGGTGCGGCCTTCCCGCAGGTTGAGGTCCAGGTGGTTGAGTGCACTGCCCCGGACGCGCAGCATTATCTCGCCGGGGCCGACCTCGGGGTCGGGACGGTCTCCGAAGACCAGCTTGTCGGTGCCGCCGTGTTCGTTGATGAAGACTGCCTTCATCGATTTTCCTCCATAGATTGTGAGAACGGAGCCCTGGGAAATTTCGCTCCGCTTCACAGGGATAGTAGAATGGCGCAATCTATCCGAAATGATACCCATGCCGTAAACCAGCGTCAAAGCGGAGACTGGCGTGGCTGCATTGCCCCCTAACCGGTTGTTGCAACTTCTGACGGACTTAAAAGCCGAATACCACGGTTTTACCTGGGAGTCGCAGTTGTGGGCGGAGTGCGGACATCGCCGCAGTCCCTACCGTACGCTGGTGCTCTTCGGCCTCAGCGCGCGCACGCGGGACGCGCTCTTGGTGGAGATGTGCCGGCGATTTTTCCATCGGTTCCCCGACGCCAGTTCCCTGTGGGAGCGCAGGCAGTCTGTGGCAGACGGCGCAGAGGACCTCGTGCGTGCCGGACAGTTTCCCATCGTCGCTTCCATGGCCCACGCGCTGGAGGACGGGACGCCGCGAGACCGGGAGGGACTGCTCCGAATCAAGGGCGTTGGCGACAAGATTGCCGAGTGTGTACTGGCCTACGGCTGGGGTGAGGACGCGCTTCCCCTGGACGCCAACTGCATCAGGGTGCTGGCAAGGGTATTCGGGCTTCCCGGCCTGCTTCCGCCGGAGGCCAGGGGCGCGGGTCGAAATCCTGCGCCGTTGCGCGACCACCTGAAGTGCGTCTATCTTAATGACTTACACTGGTTTGCCGATTCGGCAATCGCAATGGCGGACATACACGAGATCCTCCGGCTGCACGGGCAGGTGTGTTGCAAGCCCACGCCGGAGTGCTCCCTATGCCCTGTCTCCGAATGCGTCTCCCGAAGGGAACCGAGGGACGGATCGGGGAAGGTTGAAGTATCGTACAGTCTCTGGGATGAATGGAGGGAACTGATCAATGAGCCTGCCTGAGTTTGACATCACCGGTCAGAAGGTGCTGGTGGCCGGCGCTGGACGTGGAATAGGCAAGGGCATCGCCCTGGCCTTCGCTGAGGCCGGGTCCGACGTGGCCATCACCAGTCTTTCTCCTGGCACGGTCGGTCAGGTGGCGGGGGAGATCCGGGCGCTGGGACGGGCGGCGTTGCCACTGACCGGGGACGCGACCAGGACCGCCGAAATGGAGCGCATCGCGGAGGAGGTTCTGCGGGAGTTCGGCCGAATCGATACGCTGGTCAACTGTGTCGGGGATGCCATACGGAAGCCCGTCTCCCGCCTTCCGGATGGCTCGGAAGGCATGAGCGAAGAAGAGTGGCACTTCGTGGTTGACGTAAACCTGACCGAGGCGTTCACGGGATGCAGGGCCCTGGGTCCTCACCTTCTGGAAAGAAGGAGCGGAAACGTCATCAACATCTCGGGGTTCGCTTCCTTTCGAGGGCGAGCCGGTTCCGCCGCGTATGATGCCGCCAAGGCCGGGCTGATGCGGTTCACCGAGAGCCTGGCGCAGGAGTGGGCACCCTACGGCGTTCGCGTCAACTGTGTCGCCCCGGGGTATTTCCCGGACCCGGCCCAGATGTCCCCGGAGGCATACCAGGCCCGACAAGAGCAAGCCAGGGGCCAGGTGCCGCTGGGTCGCGTCGGTGATCTGAAGGAACCGGGCTACCTGTGTGTATTTCTAGCCTCGCCTGCGGCGGCGTATATTACGGGCCAGACCTGGGCGGTGGACGGCGGGGTCAGCATAATGTCGCCATAGAGAAGATCTGTAGCCAGGGTATTCCCAGCGACGGAGGCAACGAGCCATGATGAACTACCAGCTGCTGGTCCCGGGACTGTTGGACCGGGCCGATATCTATTTCCCGCACAAGGAGATCGTCAGCCGAGAAGGGGAGGGCGTTCACCGTTACACCTATCGCGACCTGAAGCGCAGGGTCAACCAGCTGTGCCATGCCCTGGCAGGCCTGGGCGTGCAGAAGGGAGACCGGGTGGGCACCTTCGGTTGGAACACCTACCGGCACCTGGAGGCTTACTTCGCGCCGCCGTCCATGGGGGCGGTAACGCACACCACCAACATTCGCCTGTCGGCGGACGACCTGACCTACATAGTCAACCACGCCGGGGACAAGGTGATGCTGGTGGACCCCGACCTGGTGCCCATTCTGGAGCCGTTGGCGCCAAGCCTGGAGACCGTAGAGCACTTTGTGATCATGACCGGGGACTCGAACTTCCAGACCTCCTTGCCGTCGGCACACATCTACGAGGATCTGCTGGACGGGAAGCCGCACACCTTCGAGAGGCCGCCGCTGGACGAGAACGACCCGGCGGGGCTGTGCTACACCTCCGCCACCACGGGGCGGCCGAAGGGGGTTACCTACACCCACCGGGCCCAGATTCTGCATGCCATGATGGAGTGTTCGGCCGATTCCGCAGGCGTACGGGAACGGGACGTCGTGATGGCCGTGGTGCCGATGTTCCACGCCAACAGCTGGGGTGTGCCGTACACGGCGACCATGACGGGAGCAACCCAGGTGCTGACCGGCGTCAGGCCAGACCCGGGCGCCATCTGCAGGCTGATCAACGACCACCGGGTCACTATCAGCCTCGGGGTACCCACCGTCTGGGTGGGTATGCTGGACTACCTGGCCCGCACCGACGAGGAGTTTGACCTCTCCTGCCTGCGGATGGTGGTGAGCGGGGGGTCGGCTGTGCCGCGGAGCATGATCCAGGCTTTCAAGGAACGGCTGGGCATCGAACTGGTACAGGCCTACGGGATGACCGAGGCCACGCCGCTGGTCTCCTTCAACCGCCTGGGCAGCCACCTGGACGGCCTGGACGATGAGGACAGGCTGACGGAGCAGGGCAAGCAGGGCACCCCTGTGTACGGTATCGAGATGCGGCTGGTTGACGAGAACGGCGAAGACCTGGATTGGGACGGAGAGCAGCGTGGCGAGTTGCTGTTCCGGGGCCCGTGGATCGCCGCCGAATACCTCAACGACCCGCGCAGCGATGAGACCTTCATCGACGGTTGGTACCACAGCGGGGACATCGCGTCGCTGGACCCGTGGGGGAATATCCAGATCGGCGACCGGGTCAAGGACATGGTGAAGAGCGGCGGCGAATGGATCTCGTCGGTGGACCTGGAAACCGCCATCATCGCGCATCCCGGCGTTCTGGAAGCGGCGGTGATTGCAGTGCCGCACCCCACCTGGCAGGAGCGCCCGATAGCCTGCGTGGTCCCGAACGCCGAATACCGGGAGTCGCTGGAGAAGGGCGAAGTGCTGGACTTCATCCGGCCGCGATTCGCCTCCTGGTGGATCCCCGACGATGTGGTCTTCATCGATGAAATCCCCAAGACCAGTGTGGGGAAGTTCGACAAGAAGGTGCTGCGAGACAGGTTCCAGGACCACTCCACAGGGCGCTAGCCTGCCACCTGTAGGGTTCGATCCGGCTTGAAATCAGGATCCAGCTTGAAATAAGAAGGTTTGGAAAAAGACTGGCCTCGTCGAGAGACGAGGCCAGTCGTCATTTCAGCGGTATCGGCAGGTCACTGGGTGTCTGTCGAGGCGTCCTCCGCACCAACATTGCGCGCTAGGTGTTCAATCTCCGCCCGGGCTTCCTGACGCCTGCGGAATATGAAGAACGTGTAAGCGATGAATGCCACACCTGTAACGACGAACGCCGCAATGAGAAAGGACAGGTTGGACGGGGGCATCGCGGTCTGTAACAGCTGGATCATTTCGAATTCCGACTTGTCGTACTTGGCAGGTGTTCCCAGGTTGAGGGGCTAGACTCCGGCGGAGCGGCCCTCTCGCCTCAACTCAAACCGGAGGCGTCCCAGTTTGTCCTCAGTGTCCAGAGTTGCCATGCGCTCCCAGATGAGCCACGCGGTGAAGACCAGGAAAACGATAAAGGAGACCATCAGCACCATGTTCATCGTGGCGCTGAGAGAGCCGCTTTCGGCCAGGGGCCCCACGACCTGAGGGGGGTGGATGGAGCGCCACCACTGGACGGCGAAGTATACGATGAAGGCGTCAACCGAGCCAATGATTCCCACTATGGCTGAAAAGACCGCGGCCTTTGAGCGGTTTGGGGTGAAGGCCCGCACCATCAGGTAGCCGGCGTATATGAACCACAGCACGAGGGTCAGGGTCAGGCGCGGTTCCCATGTCCACCATACGTTCCACACGGGCTTGGCCCAGAGAACGCCGGTCAGGAGGGCGAGCGAGACGTAAACAAAGCCCACTTCGCCAGCGGCGACGGCCAGGTTGTCCCAGAGGCCGTTGCGCTTTCGCAGGTACAGAACGCTCCCGATGAAGACGATGACGAAAGCAAGAAGGGAAATGACTGCGATGGGGACATGTATGTAAAGGGCGCGCTGCACGTTGCCCAGGTTGGCGTCGGTGGGGGCGACAGCAAAAATCAGGTACAGGTCGACCAGCAGCAGAATGCCTGCGGCGAACCCAAGGATGGACCTTGGAGTGAGTCTCCAGGCTGACTTCGCAGCAGCGTTTGGGGCTGCTTGCCGCACGGTCGTTTCGGCATCTTCCAAATTGCGTTAATCCTCTACGACATATGAAAATACCCATGGACATATTAACAGAAACACTGCGTCGAATACTCCGATCAGCGGCAGCCACCTGCCCAGGCCAATGAAGGTTTCGCCTCCCACGGCTCGGGTAGACGCCTCTACGGCGGCAAGAATGACCGGCAGGACTATTGGGAAGAACAGCACCGGCAGCATGATTTCGCGCGAACGGGTCTGGGCGGCCAGCGCCGAGAACAGCGTCCCGATCAATGCGAAACCCAGCGTTGCCAGCAGGATAATCGCGCCCAGGGTCCACGACAGGGCGGAGAAGCCCAGCATGACCGCATAGGCTGGCAGCAGAACCGCCTCGATCAGCAGCATGAAGATGAAGCTGCTGGCCGCCTTGGCGAGGAAGATGGCATCGCGGCTGACCGGAGAAACCAGAATCCCTTCCAGGGCGCCTGACTCCTGCTCCCTGACGAAGGCCCGATTCATGGCGAGAGTGGCGGCGAAGGCAAAAGCGACCCACAGGATGCCGGGTGCAAGCTTCGAGGCCTGACTGGGGTCGGGATCGAGTGCGAAGCTGAACACCACCACGAGAAGGAGCCCGAAGACAATTACGGACACGATGAGTTCGCGGGAGCGCAACTCAAGCACGATGTCCTTCCACAACATCGTGGCTATCGGGCCCAACAGGTGGTTCACTTTGAGCTTACCGGCGCCATCAATCGGGAAAATGCCCGCTGGACTTCATGCGCGCTGCCTTCGGGGAAAGTCAACTTTCCGCCGGTCAGCACAGCGACCCTGTGACCCCAGTCGCAACCCAACTCTATGTCGTGAGTGGTTAACACTGCGGAGCGCCCTTCAGCTGTCCATTCGGCCAGCAGTTCCCCCAGCATGAGACGGGAGGCCCGGTCCAGGCCCGCTTCCGGCTCGTCCAACAGCAGCACTTCGGGTTCATGCAGGATGGCCCGGGCTATGGCAGCCCGCTTCTGCATGCCGTTGGACAGGGTGCGGACCCGGTGACCGGCGCGGCTATCCAGTCCAACGCGTTCGAGGACGGTATTCACCCGGGCCTCTCTGTCCCTGAGTCCGTACAACCGGGCAAAGTAGTGGAGGTTTTCTTGGGGCGTGAGGTCATCGTAGAGGAAGGTGCGATGACCCACGACGCCGATTCGCCTGCGTACCTGGGCGGTCTGTCGTCGAAGGTCCCAGCCAGCGATATGCGCCGTCCCGGAATCGGCTCGAATGCTGGTAGACAGGATTCGAAGGAATGTGGTCTTCCCCGCACCGTTGGCACCAAACAGGGAGAGTGTTTCGCCCCACGGGACGGATAGGTCAAGGTCCCAAAGCACTGGCCAATCCCGGTAGCTCTTCTCCAGCCCCTCAACCGTAATGGCTGTAGATGTTCGACCTGTCTTCAAAGGGATGGTTCCGCGTTGGCAGCGATGGGGCTATTTGTTATTATTATCACAATGTCGCCGCGAAGAGGCCCGTGATGCGGAGATTTGATTGGAAGCTCAAAGCACAGAATTAACGGAATCGGGAATCCCTGAACCCCGTTCCAACCGGACTCGCTTCGTTATCGTCGCGGTCGTGGTGGCGCTGGCCCTTACTTTCATGATATGGGCGGCGTTCGGCGAAAATACACGCTACTTCCTGACGGTAAGCGAGTTTAACAGCAAGACAGAGACCCACGACGGCCAGATGGTGCGGGTTTCGGGGAAGCTGGTGGAAGGAACCTTTGACCGCGCCGAGAAATCAACGGTCTCCCATTTTCAGCTGACCGACAAGGATGGCGTGAGTTCGGGTACGGCGTTGCTCGCGGCAAGTTACGAAGGAATATTGCCCGACCTGTTTTTCAACCCCCACTCGGAGATCATCCTGGAAGGCAGCTATACCAGCGAAGGAGTCTTCCACGCCGACGAAATACTGGTCAAGTGCCCTTCCAAATACAGGGACATTGAAGAGCAAATTGACGAACAGCCGGCCTATTCGACCACCTGACTCACAATGCAATAGAGACGGACATTCCAGATCGAGACAATGTGAGAGTCCCCGCCATCAAGCGGGGACTCTTTCCATTTCCACCGGTACGGAAAACAGGATGGGCCTAGAACTCGAAGGCAGACATGAGCTCGCCAGCAGTACGGGCGCGGGCGGTGTCCCACATTTGCTCCACACGCTGTCCCAAGGAGGGCCGGTCTTCGTCGTTGTAGACCACGCCGACGGGCAGCCCGCCGCGCTGCAGCAGATCGAATGCCGCGCCCTTGCTGGACGGATCGTGATCAGCGGGGACATCCCATAGGGTTGGCTCAATACCCTTTCGTGGGTTGCCCTTCAGTTCCTCGAATGTGTCGTTGTAGGTCGTGCAGGGGGACTGTACATGGACGATGGAGAAACCGGAATGCTCCATCCCTTGCTTGATCAGTTGCGACAGTGGCCGAGGCTGGCCGGAGAAGCCGGAAGCCACGAAGGACACGCCCAGGGTCAGATAGAGCTCCAGGGGATTGATCTGGCTCTCAATCTTGCCGTATGGGGTGGAACTGGTGATGACGCCCAGCTTGGTGGTAGGTGAGCTCTGGCCCTTGGTCAGGCCGTAGACGCCATTGTCCATGATAACGGCAGTGATGTTTACGTTGCGGGCCGCCTGGGGACCAATATGCTCGCCGCCGATGCTGAGGAAGTCGCCGTCGCCGGCAACAACCACCACGTTAAGCTCCGGGCGGGCCATCTTTACGCCCATGGCGATGGGCAGAGACCGGCCGTGAATACCGTGCATGCCGTAAGGCTGGTCGCCTTCGAGCAAGTGAACCAGGTTTCCCGAACAGCCGATGCCGGCAACAACCACGTTGTTCTCCATGGGGAGGCCGGTCTCTTCAAGCCGGTTTATCATGGCGAGTTCCAGCGCACGGCGTACACCGAAGTCGCCGCATCCCGGGCACCATTTGAAATCGTATTCTGGGTTCTTCTTGCTCATACCAGTATGGCCTCCGTCAAACGGAAGTTGGTCATTTCGGAAATCCGCTCCACCAGCATTCGTGCCTTGAAGGGCAGGCCGGTGTACTGCGTGATGGACTCTGCCTTAATACCCTGACCTCTGAGAATCTGGGAGAACTGCCCCTGATAGTTCAACTCGGGAACGATTACGAGGTCCTTCTCTTTCAGTTCTTCGAGGAGTTTCGGCGGGAGTGGATTCAGGAACATGGTGTAGTACCAGCCGACCGGGGCGCCCTGCCGCTTCAGCGTGTCGTAAGCTTCCCGCGTGGGGCCCTTGCTGCCACCCCAGGGCAGCACCGCGACGGAGTGTTCTGCTCCTTCGCGCTCGTAGTCGTCCTCTTCCAGCAGCTTGATCTTGCCGAATCGCCGCTGAGTCATCTGGATGTGCCGCTCTGGCAAGTGGGTGGTGTCGCCGATATCGTCGTGCTCGCTGCCGTTGGCGACGTAGGCGCCCGGATTGCCAGGGATTGGCATGGGCGAGAGTTCGAATCCCGCGTACCGCTTGTAACCGTTGTTGCCCTCGTAGACCCAGCGCTTGGCTTGCTCGACCTTGCTCAGATCGGGCTTGCGGATGTTCTGGGCGCGTTCGGCAAGGGCCATCTCGGACATCAGAATAACGGGACCCTGGTACTTTTCCGCCCACTCGATGGCCTTGGCGGCCCCGTAGAAGCATTCCTCCACGGTGCCCACTGCGATGACAGGCATTCGCACATCGCCATGGGCTGGGAACATGCAACTCATCAGGTCGGACTGCTCGGTCTTTGTGGGAAGTCCGGTCGCGGGGCCTCCGCGCTGCACGTTCACCACTACCAGAGGTATCTCCGCTACCCAGCTCAGGCCGAGGCCCTCGCTCATGAGGGAGACACCAGGGCCCGCAGTCGCGGTCATGGCGCGCTTTCCAGCATAGCCCGCGCCTATGAGGGCGGTTATGGATTCTATTTCCGAGCTGACCTGGTAGGCAAACTTGTCCTTGCCGATCAGGTTGCGTTCCATGTACAGAAGAATGGGGGTCGCCGGAGAAATCGGGTATCCAACGTAGAAGTCCAGACCGCCGGCGATGGCACCCAGCGACAGCGCTTCGTTACCCTTGATCATCAATTGCTGGTAGTCCGGCATCTGGGCAGGAGCCAGTTCGCCGAGATTCAAACCGCTGAGGGCAATGTGCTCACGACCGAGGCGAAGTGCCTGCAGGTTGGTTCGGATTATTTCGTCGTCGCCTTCGCGGCCCCGGGTGAAGCGTTTTTCGACGAATTCTTCCAAGTACTCGTGAGGCATGTTCACGAGGTGGGCCAGGGCTCCCATGATGACCATGTTGCCCGCACGGTTATTTCCGGTGGAGCGGGCTAGTTCTTCAATGGGGAGGCCGAAGGCTCGGGTGTCGCCCTCCAACTCGAACTCGGTGGAGTTGAAGATAACCACGCCGTCTTCCCGCACATCGGCGACGTGACTGTCATAGGCCTCTTGGTTAAATGCGACGAGAACGTCGACATCATCGCCTGGGGCCAAGACGGGATCGACGGCAATTCGGGCCTGAGTCCATGTGGGTCCGCCCAGGATCTGCGACGGGAAGGTGGCAAAAGTAAGGGCATGGTAGCCGACTTGGGTAGACGACTGGGCCAGGCCCTCGGCGGACGTTACAACACCCTGTCCGCCTTCACCGGCAAAGCGGACGACGAAGTCTCTCATTTCCATAAGAGGGAGTCCTCCCGGCTCACTGCGAGGAGCGGAAAAGATTGGCAGACAACCGCAACATAAGGAAAACGGGGTTCAATAGGAAAAAGAAAGGATGCTTCCGGAGGAGAAAGAGGGGAATCCCGACGGCCATCGGGATGTTCAACTGAGGCGGTCATGACAGCTATCGGATTGCTTCCCCGAAGAGGCCAGGCCGCCCCCCCGCATTGCGGCTTGCGCGGCCCAAATCTCCACCGATTTCACTGCGGAGGTCTAAGTTAAAGGACTATACACCTCGCCGTTTTCCTTGTCAACGAAATCGGTTACTGCAGAAGGGTCTTTTAGTTTTACGGTACGAATAACACAGTTTCCGTCATTCCCGCGAAAGCGGGAATCCAGTGCCCGGCTACCTGTGGTCGTGTTGTAGGCAGTTGGACTCCGGATTCCCGCCCCTGATCGAGCCGGGGGTGACGTTCTTTCGCGGGAATGACGGGTGAAAACTAAAAGACCCTTGCTGCGTTCACAGGGGGACATCAGGGGCCCCATCGGTGACGGCAGACGCAGCTACGGCGGCGCGGGCCGTCCGGTCCGATCGGCAGAACGGGTAGGGGGTTGCCGTTAGTGGACTGGGGTGGTCGAATAGGAGGAGCTACCTGCAAGTCGGGCGGTTATGCAAGTCGGGCGGTTATGCAAGTCGCCGAAGAGAATCTCGGACGGACGGTGCATCCTGCATTGTTGGGCTTTTCAGCACTATGCTAGAATCGCCCGCATGGACGATCTCAAGTACTGGGTGGCGCTCAATTCGGTTCCGCAACTGGGCGCGGCTCGATTTCGCAGGCTGGAGAACTACTTTGGGAATCTGGAACACGCGTGGCGGGCCGGTCTTTCGCAGCTGCGAGAGGCCGGTCTGGATTCCCGGACTTCCGAAGAGCTCATTGCGGCGAGGCAGCTGGCCGACCCTGACAATGACATGGCGTCCCTGATCAAGTCTGGAGTCAGGGCAGCCAACTGGAATTGCGACGATTACCCTCCACGCCTTAAGGAGATTTCCGATCCCCCGCCTGTCCTCTATTATCTTGGTGAGATCAAGCCGCAGGACGAGTGGTCGGTTGCCATGGTCGGGACCCGGAACCCGACCTCCTATGGGCGGGAGGCAGCAAGCGTACTGAGCCGGGACCTGGCGTCGGCCGGAATCACGGTGGTAAGTGGGCTGGCCCTCGGTATCGATGGAATGGCCCACGGCGCCGCCATGGAATGCGGCGGCCGCACCATCGCGGTGGTCGCCGGTGGACTGGACAGCGTTTATCCCAAGGAACACTCTGGGCTCTTCCGGCAGATACAGAGCCATGGCGCGGTCGTCAGCGAACACCGGCTGGGCGTGAGGCCGGACGCGAGGAACTTCCCACGCCGCAACAGACTGATCAGCGGTATGACACTGGGGACAGTGGTGGTCGAAGCTGCGGAGGGAAGCGGGGCCCGGTGGACGCTGCAGCAGGCCCTTGATCAGGACCGGGAAGTCTTTTGCGTGCCGGGTAGCATATTCTCGCCGGCCAGCAAATATACCAACCGGATGATCAAAGAAGGGGCCAAACTTGTTGCCGACTACTCCGATATTCTGGAAGAATTGAACCTGCCGGAAATAGGTGAGCGCCCTGTGAAGGGCAGTGAACGGCAGAGCTCACTGGAGCTCGCCGAATCAGCGCAACGCGAAATGGAAGATGAAATGGCGGACCTGGAAGAAGGGGAGGTTGCCCTGCTGGGGCAACTGTCAGGCGAACCGGTCCATGTGGACGACCTCAGCCGGGTCTCAGGATTGCATATAGCGACGATTATGAGCATGCTGACTTTATTGGAACTCAAAGGAAAGGTGACGCAGGTAGGAACGATGCACTATGTCCGGGCGTCAGCCTCGGGGGTGACGCATGGCAGCTAAAACCAATTCAACCAATTCAACCAAGGCAAAATCCGGCGGCAGCAAGGGATCAGCAAAAGCCGACGGCAAGGAGCCTGCTGTGGCGAGTTCCGCTGCGAAGAAAAGTGCCACCGGAGCCAAGGCAGCTACCGGCAAGGGAACGACCGGAGCCAAAGCAGCTACCGGCAAGGGAACGACCGGAGCCAAAGCAGCTACTGGCAAGGGAACGACCGGAGCCAAGGCGGCTACTGGCAAGGGAGCGGCATCCAAGCGAGGCAGCTCTTCCAGTCGCGCCACGGGTAAGGGAAGCAAGTCTTCGGTCAAAGTTGCGCCGATCCGGAGCAAGGGCAAGGACCTGGTGATAGTCGAGTCCCCGGCCAAAGCGCGCACGGTGGGTCAGATTCTGGGGGACAAGTACGTGGTCACTGCATCTCAGGGCCATGTTCGGGACCTGCCCCAGTGGCGGTTCGGCGTCAATATCGAGCAGGACTTCGAACCTTCCTACGAGGTTGTGAAGGACAAGAAGGACCTTGTCAGCCAGCTAAAGGCAGCCGGCGACTCGGCCAACGAAATCTACTTGGCGACCGACCCGGACCGCGAAGGCGAGGCGATTTCGTGGCACCTCCAGGAAGCAGCCGCGTGGGAAGACCGTCCCGCGCCCCCGAAGCGGGTGGTCTTCCACGAGATCACCAAGGACGCGGTGGAGGAAGCATTCAGCCATCCCCGTGAAATCGACATGCAACTGGTCAACGCACAGCAGGCACGGCGGATCCTGGACCGGCTGGTGGGCTACCAGATCAGTCCGCTCCTGCGCAAGCGGGTGCAACGGGGCGTGTCGGCGGGGCGGGTGCAGTCGGTGGCCCTCAGGATGGTGGTCGACAGGGAGAGGGAGATCACGGCATTTGTCCCGGTGGAGTCCTGGACCATCGACGCACGGCTGCAAAAGGAAGGGGACAATACCGAATTTGCGGCCCAGTTGCATTCGGTGAAAGGCAAGCGCGGGCGCGTGAATATTGCCCAAGAAGAGGAAGCCCGTCGTTATGAGGCCGAACTCGAAGGAGCCAAGTACGCGGTCTCCGAGGTCCGGAAACGGGATGTTCGCCAGCGGCCGGCGGCGCCATTTACGACGAGCACGATGCAGCAGGAGGCTGGCCGAAAGCTGCGTTTCACAGCGCAGCGCACCATGTCGGTGTCCCAGCAGCTGTACGAGGGGCTGGACGTGGGGGGCGGTGGACCGGTGGGGCTGATCACATACATGAGGACCGACTCGACCCAGGTGGCTGCCTCGGCCATGTCTGAGGCACGAGAGTACATTGCGGACCGATACGGCAAGGAATACCGGCCGGAGAAGCCCCGGGTTTACTCTCGCCGGTCAAAGGCGGCGCAGGAAGCCCACGAGGCCATCAGGCCCACCTCCATCCGCCGTGATCCAGCGTCATTGAAGCCTTACCTGAGCTCGGAGCAGCTGCGGCTTTACACGCTCGTCTGGGAGCGGATGCTGGCCAGCCAGATGGCAGACGCCGTGTCGGAAGGTACTACGGTGGACATCGACGCAGCGTGCCGGGAATCCGGGAACGTGTACAACTTCCGCACCACTGGATCGGTCCTGAAATTCGCGGGGTTCCGCACGGTGTACCTCGAGGGACGGGATGAGGGTTCGGACAGCGACAACGCCAAGACCCTCCCTTCGCTGGACGCCGGGGACCCCTTGGCATGCGAAGGCCTGAAGGCCAACCAGCACTTCACCGAGCCGCCGCCTCGCTTCACTGAGGCGACCCTGATCAAGGCGATGGAGGAGCGGGGTATAGGCCGCCCAAGCACCTACGCTCCGACGATAGGTACCCTGATGGGGCGATACTACGTGGAGCGAAAGCAGACGCGACTCTTTCCCACCACCCTGGGGATAACTCTCTCCGATCTGCTGACCGAGTATTTCCCGGGTGTTATGGACCTGGATTTCACCGCGGGCATGGAAGAGGACCTGGACGCGGTATCGCGAGGCGAGCGCGGCTGGGTGCCAATGCTGGGAGAGTTCTACGGCCCATTCAGGGAAGCACTGGACAATGCGACGGAGTCCATGCCGCGGGTGCGGCTGGAGGAGGAAACTGACGAGACCTGCGACGACTGCGGCGGGCCAATGGTTATCAAGATCGGGCGTTTCGGGCGTTTCATATCCTGCACCGGGTACCCGGACTGCAAGGGGACGAAGCCGATTCTGAACAAGATCGGCGTGGCCTGTCCGGACTGCGGAGGGGACCTGGTGGAGCGGCGTGCCCGAGGTCGCGGCGGTCGCCCCTTCTGGGGGTGCTCTCGCTACCCTAACTGTGAGTTCATATTGAACCGGAAACCGGTCCCGAACCCCTGCCCCGAATGCAGCAAGCTGATGGTGCAGCAGAACCGCAGCACGGTTGCCTGCACCTCGTGCAGCTGGCAGGAGGCGGTGATGCAACCTCAGCCGGGTGAGGCGGCGGAAGGTTCGGAAACCGGGGAGTTGGTGAACGTTGGCGACTAGCCGGGCAGTCGATGCCCCTGTCGATCCCCTGGTTCCGCAGAACCTGGCGGAGTTAGACGCCTACCGGGAGCGATTCCCGCTGTTTCTGCGCGGCCAGCGTGGCCTCTCCGAGAATACGGAGCGGGTATACATGGCCGATCTCCAGGCGTTTCGCGAGTATCTCGCCAAGGAGAACCTGACGCTGAGGGACATGGACAGGACAATCCTGCGCGGTTACCTGGCCTGGCTGGCAACACCGGCCCGCGAGGGCGGAAGGGGATTCGAGCGGGTTAGCGTATCACGCAAGCTTACAGTGCTGCGTTCGTTCTATCTCTTCCTGGTGCAGGAGGGGATGTTCCAGTCGACTCCCGTACCTTCCGGGCGGAGTTTCCGGCTGAAGGTGAGCAAGACCTTGCCCACTTTCCTGGGACACCGCGAGGCCGACAGGCTGCTGGATGCCCCGGACGAGTCGACGACGATGGGTATCCGGGACAAGGCGCTGCTGGAATTGCTGTACGGGTGCGGCGTGCGGCTGGCTGAAGTTCACGGTATGAATCTCTCCGACATCAGCTTTGGGCAGCGCTCGATCCTGGTACGGGGGAAGGGGAACAAGGAACGGGAGACCCTGTACGGGCAGCCCGCCGAAGACGCCCTGATGCATTACCTGAACGAGGCACGCCCACAGCTCGTTGAAGAGGCGGCGCCGGGAGAGAGGACAGAAGCGGTATTCCTGAACCGGTACGGGCAGCGCCTTTCCCGGAGGAGCATCGAGAACCTGGTCCGGAAGTACGGGGCCCAGGCAGGAACCAGGGATCCGGTACATCCCCACACCCTGCGGCACACTTTTGCGACCCACATGCTGGAGGGCGGCGCCGACCTTCGCGTGATACAGGAACTGCTAGGCCACTCCAGCCCCCAGACCACGCAGATTTACACCCACATTACGAAGTCCGAGGCCCTGGAGGCATACCTGTCGCATCACCCTCGGGCCGATGAACCGTCGGCGGGCAGAGCGCCGGCTCCGATGGAATCCGACGAGGAGAAGTAGGGCCTCCGTGGCGCGATTTCTCATTCTCAACGGGCCCAACATCAATATGCTGGGCCGTCGCGACGCCGGGTACTACGGCGTCAAGACGCTGGATGAGGTGAACGCGGAGATCAGCGCCGTCGCGGACAGGCTGGGAGTTGAGTTGGAGTTCTTCCAGTCCAACCACGAGGGTGCCTTGGTGGACTGCATACAGCAGAACTGGGGGAAGGTGGATGGACTGATTGTCAACGGTGGTGCGCTCACACACTACGGGCTGACCCTGAAGGACGCTCTGATTGATTGTCGGCTCCCGTTTATCGAAGTCCACCTGAGCAATCCGCTGGCCCGCGACCCCTGGCGGCGCCATTCTGTTCTGTCCGACATAGCCCGCGGTCAAATTGCAGGCTTCGGGTGGAGAAGCTATACTGCGGCCTTGGAGATACTCGCCGCTCTGGTGGAGGAAGAGTCCCAATGATGCAATCCAGACTAACGACTTTCGTTGCCAAACTGCCCGAACGAGAAGTCGACGCAATCCTGATTTCAGGGGCTGAAAATCGGCGCTACCTGTCGGGCTTTTCGGGTTCGGCGGGGTATCTGTTCATCACGGATGAACGGGCCCATCTGGCGACCGATTTCCGGTACACAGAGCAGGCGACGGCTCAGGCCTCTCACTACAATGTGGAACAGGTCAGAGTCGGCTGGGACTGGCTTCTCACCCAGCTCAAGGAGTCCGGCGCGAAGCGGGTCGGATTCGAGAGCCAGGCCATGACCGTGTCGACCTACAACAGCCTGAGCAAGGCGATCAACGAGGACTCGGACCTCTCTGCCATCGAACTCGTGCCCTTTGCGGACCTGACGGACGACCAGCGGAGCTTCAAGGACTCGGACGAGTTGGTGCTGCTGCAGAAGGCCATCGACGCCTCCGACCTCGCCATGTCGCAGGTGTGCTCCGCCATCACCGAGGGCATGACCGAGCGGGAAGTGGCGTGGCGGATGGAAATGGCGATGCGGGATGCCGGCGCCGACGGCATAAGCTTTGACACCATCGTCGCCGCTGGGCCGAACGGGGCCATGGCCCACCACATGCCCACGGACAAGGTGATCCAGCGGGGCGAACCGATTGTGATCGACATGGGAGCGAAGGTGGGGGGCTACTGCTCCGACATCACTCGCACCGTGGTCGTGGGCGAGCCGGACGAGATGTTTCACAAGATTTACAACATCGTTCTTGACGCGCAGCTCACCGCCATCAGGGATGTCAGAACCGGCATGAACGGTGAAGAAGCTGACAAGCTGGCCCGGGACGTCATAGCAGAGGCCGGCTATGGGGACAACTTCGGGCACAGCCTGGGGCACGGTGTGGGCCTTGCCGTACACGAGATTCCGCGAGTGAGCCCTCGCTCCACGGATCCCCTGGACGTGAACTCCGTATTCACCGTCGAACCGGGCATCTACCTCTCAGGATGGGGTGGCGTGCGCATCGAAGACATCGTGATCCTGGGGGAGAGTGGCGCGACGCCGTTGAGCAAGGCATCGAAGTAGGCTGTTTCGCAGCACAGCGCCAAGAGAAGTGGAGTGGCAGGCGATCTGAATGAGCATCAACTTCAGCGATCTGAATCGTGGCTTGGTAATAGAATTGGATGGGGCGCCGTGGGTGGTGATGGACTATGAGCGCCACAAGATGCAGCAAAGGGCGCCTGTCACCCGGATCAAGATGAAGAATCTGCTGAGCGGTGCGGTGGTTGAGCGTACCTTCCAGCGCTATGACACTGGTTTCACGGTCGCTGACATCGACAACCGCCCGACACAGTACCTCTACACAGATGGCGAGTTCTACTACTTCCTGGACCAGGAGACCTTCGACCAGTACGAGCTGACCGCTGAGATTCTTGGAGAGTCCCTGGGCTACCTGAAGGAAAACGCTAACGTTGAGTTGGTGTTCTACAAGGGATCGGCGATTACCGCCAACATGCCGATCCACGTCGAGCTTGAAGTCACGGAGACTCCACCCTCCTTCCGCGGCGATACGGCCCAGGGAGGCAACAAGCCGGCTACGCTGGAGACCGGGCTGCGCATCAACGTCCCCATGTTCATCACGCCCGGGACGATTGTGAGGGTGGATACGCGCACCGGGGCCTACAGCGAGCGCGTGAGCTGAGGTAGTGCCAACCTACACGGTCAGCCAGGTTGCGAGCTACATACGGAGCGAGCTGGAGGCCGACCCGCACTTGGCCGACCTGTGGATCGAGGGCGAGGTATCCAACCTCAGTATCGCCTCTTCGGGCCACGCTTACTTTAACCTCAAGGACCGCCAGGCAGTATTGCAGGCGGTCATGTTTCGCAGTCAGCGGGGCATCCACCTGCTCTCCAACGGCGACTCGGTAACCGCCCACGGACGAGTGTCCTTCTACGAACCCCGAGGCACCCTCAACATCATGGTTGACGTGGTTACCCCGCAGGGGCTGGGTGAACTGGCCCTGGAACTGGAGCGCCTGAAGCAGAAGCTGGCGTCGGAAGGGCTGTTCGATCCCGGCCGCAAACGTGCTCTGCCGCCATTTCCCAGGATTGTGGGGGTGGTGACCTCCCCTTCAGGGGCTGTCCTGCACGACATTGAGAATGTCTTGAGCCGTCGATATCCCCTGGCCAGGCTTGTTCTGTCGCCCACGCAGGTGCAGGGAGAAGGGGCAGCGGCCAACATCGTTTCGGCCCTGGAGTCGCTTGACCGGGACGGTGGATGCGATGTGATCATCGTCGCACGGGGTGGGGGTTCTCTGGAGGACCTGTGGTCGTTCAATGAAGAGGCGGTGGCCCGCGCCATCTACGCCTGCAGGACGCCGGTCGTGAGCGGAGTGGGCCACGAGACCGATGAAACGATCGCCGACTATGTGGCGGACGTACGAGCACCCACGCCGTCGGCGGCTGCCGAACTGATTGCACCCGATGTCCGGGACCTTCTCGCCACCGTTTCGCATTTCTTGCAGCGGATGGACCGCAGCCTCAGTGGCCTGGTGCGGCAGGAAAGGCAGTCCGTTGAAAGACTGCGACGGCAAATGGAGACTGGGTTGCCGGACATCCCCACCTTACGCCGCCGGATCGACGATCTGTCGCGCATCGCGGGATCGGCCGTGTCGTCCCGGGCGAAGCAGAGAAGGCTGGAAGTTGACGGGGTGAACCAGAGGTTGCGCGGTCTCGACCCCAGGGCCACCTTGCAACGCGGGTTCTCGGTGGTGGAACTGGTTGCCGCAGGGAAGGCCCTCACCAGCGTTTCCCAGGCGTCAGCTGGAGACGAACTGCGAATCACCGTCTCCGACGGCGAAGTCCCGGCTGTTGCCGGCGGTTTGCGCGATACCGGAGATTCGAACTCAGTGGCGACAATACCGGCTGAGAGGGTGGTTGCTCCGGTCAGGAAGAAGCGCAGGCCCAAAGCGGAGGAGCAGCCTCCTGCATCGGCGCTTCTGCTGTAATTCATCCGGTTGCATCATTCCTGGTGACCTCTGCACACAAAAAGTTGTATCCGTATTTCCCGGAGTCATTGATTATGGCCTCCATTGAGTCTCAGCCCTCTGATCCCGTTTCGGACGAACTGGAGTTTGAAGAAGCCTTTCGTCAACTCGGCGAGATCGCAGGAACCCTGGAAGCCGGGGGGCTCACCCTGGCGGAAGCCACTGCCCGCTACGAGCAGGGCATGAAGCTGGTACAGCACTGCAACCGCCTTCTGGACACAGCGGAACTGGAGATCACCACGCTGCGGGAGAGCTACCAGCGCCCTTCGGCCGAGGATTCGATGCGGAACGGGGCGGAGCCGCCATCCTTTGACAGTGCCCCCTATGACGATGTCGAAAGAGAAGAGGAGGAGCTCCCTTTCTAAAGCTAAAGGGCCACGGGAGGAGGGGCACCCATTCAATTGAGACGCGGTGGCAGCGGGCATGACCGGTCCTGTCAGGATTGACCTCCATGTGCACACAAGGCACTCTCACGATTCGGCGGCGCCCGTTGAGTCGGTATTGAAGCGGTGCCGGGATAACGGCCTGGGGCTGGTTGCGATCACGGACCACGACAATATCCGGGGAGGACTGGAAGCAAGAGATAGGGCGGCAGGATTTCCGGTTGTTGTGGGGGAGGAAATCAAGTCGGCCCAGGGCGACATAATCGGCCTGTTCCTCGAGGAGCCGGTGCCGCCCCGTCTCTCGCCGCTGGAAACAGTGAAGCGTGTGAAGGACCAGGGCGGGCTTGTTAGTGTACCGCACCCCTTCGACAGGATTCGGCCGACGGCGATGAAGAAGCGGGCCCTTCTGGAAATCCTGCCTTGGGTGGACTTCCTGGAAGGCTTCAACGCCCACACCGTCCTTTCGAGGTACAACCAAAAGGGCGTTGATTTTGCGGTAGAGTATTCGCTGCCAGTGGTGGCGAGCAGCGATTCACATTCCGCCCTGGAGCTCGGGCGCACCTACACCGAAGTTCCGGGTGATTTCTTGGACGAGACACCTGAAGGCTTGTTGCGTGCCATTGGATCCGGGTCGTGCGTGGGACGGCGTCCAAATCCCCTGTTGCTGATGGCCCCGGGATTCGCCAAAGTAAGGAAGCTGCTGGGTTGAGCATGCTGAAAATCGGATGGTTTTCGACCGGGCGAGGAGAGGGGTCGCGGGGTCTGCTCCGCTTCGTTCATGAGCACCTGTCAACCGAGGGCATCGACGCGCGCATCGAGTTCGTGTTCAGCAACCGGGCGCCCGGAGAAGCCGAGGGCTCCGACGAATACTTCCGGCTGGTCCAGAAATATGGACTTCCTTTGATTACCCGGTCGTCCGCGGAATTCCGACGGCGCAAAGGGGGGCGGATTGCCAGTCGGCGTGAGGAGTATGACGCGGAGGTCCTGGAAGCGCTGTCGGGACGCAGTCCGGACATCTGCGTGCTGGCTGGATACATGCTGATAGCCAGCTCCCGCCTGTGCCGGGCGTATCCGCTGCTGAACCTGCATCCTGCGTTACCCGACGGGCCAATCGGCACCTGGCAGGAGGTGGTCTGGCAGCTGATAGATCGGAGGGCGGCCCAGACAGGGGCGATGATGCACCTGGCAACAGAGGAGGTCGACCGGGGTCCCCTGGTGTCGTATGTCACAGTGCCGCTGGACACTCCGGAGTTACAGCCGTTGTGGCAAGGCCTGGGTGGGCGTGATGCTGATGATGTTCGGAACGAACAAGGCGAGGACTGCGAGCTGTTCCGAAGGATACGAGAGGCGCAATATCGGCGGGAACCTTATCTGCTGCTCGAAACGCTCAGGGCGCTGAGCGAGGGACAGGTCGCTCTGGATGTCGGCAAGGGAGGCGCAGAGGTCACAGTAAACGATTCCCCAAGGAGAGACAGAGGCTTGTACTGCGGGCTCTGCCTCAACCAGGAAGTCGAGAAGGCAATGGTGAAAGACGGGCTTCTCTAGGCGGACTTTCTGATCGGCTCGGTACCCAGCGAAACCTCGTCCCCGGCGGGGCCCAGAAGCCGAGGCGTAGACAGTCCCTCGATGTTGTCCCGGTCCACCACGCACCGGGCTGCGCCGGTCAGCGACGGCAGGTCGTACATCACGTCCAGCAGTGTGTCCTCAATGACGTAGCGCAGGCACCTGGCTCCGGTGCGATGCTCCAGGGCCCGGTCGGCTGCCGCCTCCAGCGCGCCGGTGGTGAACTCCAGCTCCACGCCATCCATGCGGAACAGGTGCTGGTATTGCTTGACGATGGCATTCTTGGGTTCCACAAGAACCCTGACGAGAGAGTCGCGGTCCAACGAGTCCAGGGAGACGGCAACCGGTAGTCTCCCAACCATTTCTGGGATGAAGCCGAATTCCAGGAGGTCGTCCGGGGTCACATTTGCCATGGTGTTCCCACCTGATGCCTGTTCGGAACGGCCGCCGGCGAGGAAGCCCAGCCTGGAAGGTCCAGAACCGCTCCGCTTTTCGATGACCTGCTCCAGGCCGTCAAACGCTCCTCCGCAAATAAACAGGATGTTGCTGGTGTCGATTTGCAGGAATTCCTGGTGGGGGTGTTTGCGGCCGCCCTGGGGCGGTACGTTGGCTACGCAACCCTCGATGATCTTGAGCAGTTCCTGTTGGACGCCTTCGCCAGAGACATCTCGTGTGATCGAACGGTTCACGCCCTCCTTGCGGGCGATCTTGTCCATCTCGTCGATGTAGATAATGCCACGCTCTGCTCGATGAATGTCCCAGTCCGCGGCCTGGATCAGCCGGAGGAGTATGTTTTCGACGTCCTCTCCAACGTAGCCGGACTCGGTGAGGGAGGTTGCGTCGCAGACAGCGAAGGGGATGTCGAGGGTCTTGGCCAGTGTTTCAGCGAGGAGGGTCTTGCCGCAGCCGGTGGGGCCGATGAGGAGAATGTTTGATTTCTGGATTTCAACGGAAGAGGAGTGAAAGCCGTTGCGGATCCGCTTGTAATGGTTGTAAACGGCGACGCTCAGTATCTTCTTGGCCCGCTCCTGGGCCACCACATAGGCGTCCAGGCTGGCGTAAATTTCCCTGGGTGTCATCTGCCTGAGTGGAGGAGGCGGAGGAGGGATGAAGCCGTCTTCCTCCGACACCACTTCCGCCAGGGATCGAACGCAATCGAAGCATACAGAGGCCTGCCCAAAGCTGGACAGCAAGATTTCCGATCTTGAGTGCGGCTTATCGCAAAAAGAGCACTTGGACAGGCGCGGATTGTTACGGCCAGTAGTCAACGGTCATCTCCCCCACACGCATCTGAGCAACCCCGTTGCTCTCACTACCAAAATACCGTTTCCTTGAAACTAGTCGGCTTCCTTCTGTTCCGCTTCCTTCTGTTCCGCTTCCTTCTGTTCCGCTTCCTTCTGTTCCGCTTCCTTCTGTTCCGCTTCCTTCTGTTTCGTTTCCTCGGCCTTCTTGGCTCCGAGGATTTCGTCGATCAGGCCGTATTCGGCGGCCTGATCCGCGGTCAGATAGTAGTCGCGGTCGGTGTCGACGGCGATCTTGTCGTAAGTTTGCCCGGTGTGTTCCGCGAGCATGGTGCGCAGTTTTTCCTGCAGGCGGATGATCTCGCGGGCGGCGATTTCAATGTCGGAGGCCTGACCCTGGGCTCCGCCAAGCGGTTGGTGCATGTGGATTGTGGAATTGGGCAGGGCGTAGCGCTTGCCCTTGGCACCGCCTGACAACAGCAGGGTTGCCATGCTGGCAGCCATGCCTAGGCAGATGGTGGAAACGTCAGGAGAAATCAGCTGCATGGTGTCGTAGACGGCAAAACCAGCGCTGACAACACCGCCGGGGCTGCTGATGTACAAGTTGATGTCGCGGTCCGGATCCTCCCGCTCCAAGAAGAGGAGCTGGGCAATGATAATGTTGGCGACCTGGTCATTTATTGGAGTGTTGAGAAAAACAATTCGCTCCTTGAGCAGCAGCGAATATATGTCAAAAGCCCGCTCACCCCGGGGGCTGGTCTCGATGACCATGGGGATAATGCTCTGCGGAACGAACAGTCCATTGTCGTACGGGGTGTCTGGCATTGTGACAGTCTCCTTCTCCGGTTCCTGTAGCAGTCCGGCTATGCAAATGCGACCGGTGCGGGTTGATTTATTCTTCCTTCTTCTTGGAGCTCAGAATCTCGTCTATCCAGCCGTATTCCAGGGCATCCTCGGCGGTAAGGTAGAAGTCCCGGCTGGAGTCCTGGGCCACTTTGTCGTAGGGCTGCCCCGTGTTTTCCGACAGGATGGTATTCAACTGGCGTTCAAGCCTGATGATCTCCCTGGCAGCGATCTCGATGTCGGACGCCTGACCCTGGGCGCCGCCCATGGCCTGGTGAGTGTGGATGGTGGAGTTGGGAAGAGCGTATCGTTTGCCCTTGGCGCCGCCGGCCAGCAGGAAGGAGGCCATGCTGGCAGCCATCCCTAGGCAGATGGTCGAAACGTCCGGGTTGATCAGCTGCATCGTATCGTAAATCGCCAGACCAGAGCGGATCACTCCCCCGGGGCTGGTGATATAGAGGTTGATGTCCCGGTCAGCGTC
This sequence comes from Dehalococcoidia bacterium, assembly GCA_965216065.1. GTDB lineage: Bacteria > Chloroflexota > Dehalococcoidia > Lucifugimonadales > UBA3495 > VXOI01. Next base: position 1,906,677 of record CBDCFB010000002.1, on the reverse strand, counting down.
CTCGCGTTCGAGGAAGAGGAGCTGGGCAATGATGGTGTTGGCGACACGGTCGTTTATCGGGGTGTTCAAGAAAACGATTCTTTCCCTCAATAGGAGGGAATAGATATCGAACGCGCGATCGCCTCGGGGGCTGGACTCGATGACTGTGGGGATAATCGCTTGGGGAATGAACAACTCGCTCCGGGGGGGCTGATTAGTCATGTGACTGCTCTCCATCAGTGGGAGCATCGCCCTCATCGGTCGCACCGTCGGGGTCGGCGGCACTTTCCTGCGCTGATGTCTCGTCGGGCGTCTCTTCCCCCGCCACTTCGGAGCCGTCTTCGCCGCTGGCGATTTCCACGAGTTTGGCCAAAACCTTGCGATTCATCAGCGATGAGCGAATCGATTCCCGGGAGTCTTCCGAGTTGAGCATCCCCCTCAGGCTGGAGGCCGTCTCCTCGGAAGAATTCTCCATCAAGCGATCTATCTCAGCGTCGATTTCGGGGTCTTCGACTTCGAGGCCTTCCTGCTCGGCAAGCTTGCGCATTACAAGGACGGTGGTCAGGCGGTCTTCGGCCTGGGGCCGCAGATGGTCCTGGAATTCATCCTCCGTCTGGCCAACGAAGCGGAGGTAGGTCTCCATGTCCAGTCGCTGGTTGCGAAGGGTCCGTTCGTGGTCTTCGCGGAGGGAGTCCATCTCCCGCTGGTAAATGAGTTCGGACGCCTGGATGGTGACCAGCTTCTTAACCTCTTCGAGTACGTTGCGTTCGAGTTCTCGCTGGGCGGTGGCCTCGCCCTCTTCCTGAAGGCGCTGGCGGATGTGTTCGGTCAGGGCTTCCATGCTTTCGAAGCCGTCAAGAACGCCCTTGGCGAACTCGTCGTCAAGTTCCGGCAGCAGCTTTTCCTTGACCGACACCACCTCAACTTGGAAGCGACACTCCTTGCCCGCGTATGACTCCTGAGGATAGTTGTCCGGGACGGGAAGGGTGAATTCCTTGTCATGCCCTTCGGTCATTCCTTCGAGGTACACAGAGAAGCCCGGCAGCGGAAGGTCGTTGTCCAACTGGGGAATGAAGTCGACCCCTTCGTCGTCAATTGCGTCCTCGCCGGCTATGGAGCCCTTGACATTGATAGTTACCAGATCGCCGAAGGCAACGGGCCGTTCTACCGGCTCCCAGGGAGCGCTTTCGAATCGAAGGCTTTCCAACACCCGGTCAACATCTTCCTGGCCGATTTCGACGGGTGGCTGGGACAGACGAATGGACCGGAACTCACCCAGGTCGACCTCCGGTTCCAGGGGGACGACCGCCTTGAACGATACAGGTTCCAGGTCCAGGACCTCCAGCTGAGGTTCGGCGAAGGCACGAATCTCGTGGTCCCGGAGCACCTGATCCAGGGATTCCGGGATCATGAACTCGAGGGCTTCCTGCACCAGGGTAACGCGGCCGAGGTGGCTTTCCACAATGGAGCGAGGGGCCTTGCCCGGACGGAACCCCGGGATTCTAACCCTTCCTGCCAAGCGACGGTACGAGCGGTTGAGGAACGGCTCTTCGTCCGCAGAATCCATGGAGATGTTGAGAGTGATCTCAGTTGAACTGTCTGCTTCCCGCGTTACTTCCACCGATTACCCTCTTCATCTACTTTAGTGGCCTTTTGCCGTTCGAACCCCGACGCACGCCATCCCCCAAGTCGCTTCAGGGATGATGAAAGTATAGCACAGCAAGTGTTGGACACAAAAGCAATATCCCGTATTGACGCAGGGCAGTCGCATTTGGCTGGCAAAACGCCGTCATTCCCGCGAAAGTGGGAATCCCCAAGGCTTCCGTCCTTCCGACCGCTCTTGGCCGCCAAGACGGATTGTTCCTCTTCCGGCATCTGTCATGCCTAATTTTCGGCCACAGGATTCCCGATTTCGCGGGAATGACGGGTTGATTCCGTTACTTAATTGGCTTGCAGTCCAAATGCTATTGCCCTGCCTTATTGACGCGATCCGGAGGGTGCACTTGATGAGAGTTCTCGGAGTCGCAGCCGGAGTTATCGATGTGCCGTCGGGGGCTGGCAGAAACCTGGTTGATCGAATTTCAAAGGGTGGTGGCAGTCGGCCCGTTTTCCTTGCAATTGCCCGCCGACCAAGGACAACGAGGTTGTGATGACTACGCTGCCGACACGAGCTACAAGCGCACCGTGTTACAAAAAAACAATTTTTAATTCAAATAAATATAAAAATTCAATTGACATTTATATTGGAAACTTGTTAATTTCAATCATGCTTTGCCCGGAGAGCGCCAATAGTGGCGCCCCGGACCTGAAATTCGAGGCGGCTCTGCCTGGTGCGGCGGGGGTTTGGTGGGGAAGTGGTCCTGCCAGCAAACATCAAGACATCCAGAGTGCATGGGAGCCTGCGGAGGGACATTGTGAGCCCGGCCGAAGGCCACTTCAGCATGATGCCACCAGCATACCACCTACCGGCGATGGCAGAGGAGGTGGTCCGCGGTCTGGCAGTGTTCCATGGTGGAGTCTACATCGACGGAACCCTGGGTGAAGGTGGACACTCCTTGGCCCTCCTGCAAGCGGTCCCGGTGGAGGACACCGCCCCCGCACCGGGCAATGGCCACGGTACCGAAGGGGCGGCCGGCGCCGGCTTGGTAATTGGGATAGACCTTGACGAGCGTTCGGTTTCCGTTGCCGCAGAGCGGCTGGCTGACTTTGGACCAAGGTTCCTCGCGGCACGAGGGAATTACGCAGACATGGTCTCCCTCGCCGGACAGCATGGTGTAGGCCAAGTGGACGGAGTGCTGCTGGACCTGGGGTTCTCATCAAGGCAGGTTGATCGGCCGGGCTACGGGCTCAGTTTCATGGCGGACGAGCCACTGGACATGCGATACGACGCAGGTCAGCAAGGGGATGCCGCGGAACTGGTCAACTCGGCCAGCGCAGATGAGCTCATGGACATCTTCCGGCGCTATGGCGAGGAGCCACGGGCAAGGGCCATAGCCCTGGCGATCGTCAGGGAGAGGGCCAGCCGGCCCATCGGTTCCACGTCGGCCCTTGCCACGCTGGTGGAGCGGATATATGGCAGAAGGCGGGGGCATCGCCTTAATCCGGCGACCCGGATTTTCCAGGCCCTGCGGATTGCTGTCAACGGGGAGCTGGAGAATCTCAAGGCGGGGCTGGAAGCCGCCGTCGCGCTGCTGCGGCCCGAGGGGAGAATGGCAGTCATCAGCTATCACAGCCTGGAAGACCGGATAGTCAAGAACTTTATGGGGCACCAATCCGCAGTCTGCGTCTGCCCGCCCCGTTTCCCGGAATGCGTCTGCGGGCAGAACCCGACTCTGGCGATCGTCAACCGCCGGATCATCCGGCCTTCGGAAGAAGAAGTTGCATTCAACCCTCGCAGCCGGAGTGCCCGGCTGCGTCTGGCCCGGCGAATCCAGGCTCGCAATTAACTGGAATGACCTACGTTGTGGGAAGGTGAGGACACAATGAGAGACACGTTTTATACGGCTATAGATATAGGCACGTCGAAAGTAACCGTACTGGTTTCGCGGGTGGGAACCGAAGGCGACCTGAAGGTCTTTGGCACCGGCGTCGTTCCCGCCGAGGGGATCCAGAAGGGGCGTGTCGAGAATATAGAAGACGTCAAGGGATCTGTAGAGGCGGCACTCAGGGAAGCCCAGCGCTATATGGGCGAAACGGAGCCGACGGGCGTCTATGTTAGCGTCAGCGGGTCCCACATTTCCAGCATCAATCGCAGGGAGACCCTGGACAACCAGGGACCCGGAGAGGACATCTCGGCCAAGATGCTGGACACCATGCTCCAGAACGCCTTCCCGAAGGTGGAGCACGGGCAGCAGGTGCTCCACGTGATCCCCATTGGCTACACGGTCGACGGGCTGTCCGGGGTGCGTAACCCCATCGGGATGGCCGGCAAGTTGGTCGAGGTCGATGCCCATGTGGTGATGGGCGAATCGGTGGTCTTGCAGAACACCCTGAAGGCCGTGGAGTCCAAGGACGTCTTCGTCAAGAGCCTGGTGTTGCAGGGAATAGCTTCGGCCGAGGCGACGCTGACCGGCGATGAGCGGGAGATGGGCGTGGTGCTGCTGGACATAGGGGCCGGCACCACCGACCTGGTTATCTACCGGCAGGGCAACCCGTGGTATTCCTCGGTGCTTCCGGTGGGCGCCCACTCGCTGACACGCGACCTGGCCGCGGCGCTCCAGGTACCTCTGCATATCGCCGACGAGATCAAGGTCAAGTCCGGCAGCGTGCATCCTGAGACCGTGCCGGCTGACGAAACGGTGGAGATTCCCGGCATGCAGAAGCACTGGCAGCGTCCGATCCCGCGCAGGGCACTGGCCGAGCCTCTGAACGCCCGCATGGCTGAAATGCTGAAGATGGTGGTGGCCAGCATCAAGCAGGCCGGACTTCGGGACTGGCCAATCGGCGGCACGGTCATCACCGGTGGCGGCTCGCAGATGGACGGGCTGCAGGAGCTGGTGACGGAGATCATGGGAGGCCCGGTGCGAATCGGCTATCCGTACGGCATCTTCGGGTTGCCGGCCCAGCTGCGGAAGCCGACATTTTCGGCGGCGGTTGGCCTGCTGCTGTGGGGAATCAAGCACCAGGGGAACGCCCAGGAACTGAACCACGAGAGCAACAACGAGACCAGGTCAAAGCGATGGCGGCTAAGGGCACCCAGTCGCCGAAGGGCGGGTGCAGGGGCTGGCTAAACAGCCCAATCGCGGGGAAGGCCCGCGCCGGAAACCACACACTGGCCTGAACGGCCGAACAAAACTACGCACAGGTGGGGAGGAATCACAATGACAACGGGCAATTCGGCGGCATGGGAATCCCTGGACGAACCGGAAAACACCTTTGAACTGGTACAGGAAGTCAACGCGGGGGCACCTTCGATCAAGGTATTCGGCGTGGGCGGTGGCGGATCGAACGCGGTCAGCCGCATGTACAAGGACAAGCTCCCGGTCGTGGAGTACTGGAGCATCAACACCGACGCGCAGCACCTGTTCCGCTGCGATGTCCCGAACCGCATCGCCATCGGCAGCAACCTGACCCGCGGACTGGGCGCGGGCGCCAACCCTGACCTTGGTCGTCAGGCTGCGGAAGAGAGCAGGAACGAGATTGCGCACGCGATGGAGGGAGCGGACCTCGCATTCGTCGCGGTCGGAATGGGCGGCGGCACGGGTACCGGGGCTTCCCCGGTGGTGGCTCAGATCGCCAAGGAATCCGGAGCGCTCACCGTCGGCGTCGTCAGCCGTCCGTTCCAGTTCGAGGCCAACACCCGGCGGAAGAACGCCGAGGAAGGTATCGCCAAGCTGAAGGACCACGTCGACACCCTCATCGTCATCCCGAACGACCGCCTGCTCCACATGCAGGACACGGAAAACGAGGACTACACCTGGGAAGACGCCCTGAAGATCGCCGACTCGGTGCTGCAGCAGGGCATCCAGGCCATCGCCGAGGTCATCACCGTCCCGGGCGAGATCAACGTGGACTTCGCGGACGTGCGGACCATCCTGAGCAACGCAGGCCCGGCCTGGCTGGCGATCGGCAAGGGAAGGGGCGAGAACCGGGCGACCGACGCCGCCCGCATGGCCACCAAGAGCCCGCTGCTGGATATCTCCATGGACGGCGCCCGCCGCATCCTGTTCGTGATCACCGGCGGCGCCAGTCTGACCCTGCAGGAAGTCCAGGACGCCGCCCAGGTGATCCAGGACATGTCGGACCCAGACGCCAACATCATCTTCGGCACCTGCCGGGACCCGCGCCTCGAAGACGAGGTCAAGATCACGATGGTGGCTGCGGCCTTCCCGGTGCTGGCCGAGACCCGTCAGATGCGGGAGCAGGAGCTGGAGCGCCTGCTGTCCGACGTATCGCCGCTGTCCGAGGACGACCTGGATGTGCCCAGCTTCCTGCGGCGCAACTCCGGCCGTTCCCGCGGCAACTTCCGGTAGGAACTGAGCTTTACGGGCAGGCCCTACCAGGGGCCTGCCCGGCCCTAACCCAGAGTAATGTTCTCGGCATCCTGAAGGACTTATCCAATATATTCCACGGTAAACAAATAGGTGGCCGGGAATCGCTGCAGGCCGTCCCAACTTGGGGCGGCCTTTTCTCGTTTCCAGCAATGGCTCGGCTCCAAATCGAACGGGGTTATCCTTGAGCAGTTCCTTCGATAAGCCCAGGACAGGCTGAGGGTGAGGGGATTTGGACCCAGGGCCAGGGGTTATCTCAGGACGGCGCGGAAGGCCCGGAATCTGAGGAACTGCAAATTGGGCGACTGGATTCCCGCTTTCGCGGGAATGACGGGTCTTGGCAGAAACTGCCGATGGCCTTGGGGCCACGCAGGTGTATGAAAATCAACTTCGACGGGAGTTCAGCAAGGATTTCACCTCCACCCTAGTAGACCAACCCTTTTGAAATGATGGGCAACGAGGGCAACCACAAGGGTTGCCCCTACCTGCCGAAGGATGTCCCGTAGGGGCGTCCCTAGTGGACGCCCATTGAGTACGAAACTAACGTAGTCATGGCTACCAATCACTACAAAGATGTCGCACTACTAGCCCTCCCCCTCAGGGTGAGGGGATTTTGCGGGTTATTTCTGGCCCTGCTTGTGGTTTGCTAATGCGCCTTAATGGCCGTGACGATCCGAGAGCGTCGCGCGGTCGGTTGCACCGGCGGTCAGTTGGGTTAATAGGAGGCGGGTGGGGGAGATTTGGGGATCAGGCCGCAGACCGCGGCCTTGGGCAGGAGAATCCGGAGGATGTCGTCATGGTGAGGGTATCGCCTGTCCCGGCGACACCGCTGGATGTGGCCCCTGAGATCCATCCAAGTGGAAATGCGGAACCCAGCGGCGGAGACACGCTCGACGAAGGGTTTTGTCTTATTGTCTCCCGAGTCCGAAGCGTCAACATGGGTTACAGGAGGAGGCTCCTTCCCTTCGGCTACAGCGGAGGCCCACTGGTCGCAGTATTCCTTGGCCAAGGGCCGGAGCCTTACGACGGAGAGTGGCACGGCGAGCTTTCGCTGGAGGGCGCTTATGCGTCGGCGGTAGTGCTCGAGGGACACGGTCTCACTCCTTATTGTTCGGGATGGGCGGCTGGGGCCCCGAGGCTTGCTCTCAGTCCTGGCTACGGTTCCGTTTTCTCTTGGGGTATAGCAATCGTCATCGCCACCTGTGTTCCAACAATCTCAGTACCCTGTCTGGAAGTAGGGGAGCAGTATCAAGCCGTTCCCGGCTCACGGGATGATATACCCACTCCGCCGGCCGAGCTTCCGAATGGATTACCTTGCCGGTCTCATCCACATACTCGACCATATATGGCATGCCACCGGTGTCCACTTGTGCTTCCCACGAAATGGAACAGCCCTCCATGAGTTCGGCTGAGGGATAGGGACGGTAGGACAGCTTGTCCACGTCCCACAACTTGCCGCTCGCGTCCCTCACCTGCGTTATCACTTCGCCGGTGAGGTGATGGCGACACTCTGCGCTGGTATCCGCAGCCGTGTCAGTCTGACCGCACAGGCCCAGGGCCAGCATGTAGACCATCAACCACAACCCCAGCACGAAATTCATCGATGCATTTTCATGGGAGACTCTTGCAGGTTCCGCCTCCTTGTAGCATACCCCGCAAGCTAACGGAACCTTGCTTGCTTTTTCGCTTGTTTTTTCTGGTTGCTTTTGGGGGAGAGGGCGGTTTCAGGAAAGTGTTGCATTATCTAGCATTATCTGACATTCTGTGATATTTGCGACGAAATCCGTCAAGTGGACTGTACTCGTCTGGACCGGAGTCTATGGGTCTTTCCCCCATGAATTCAGGCCACCGTCAGGCACTGGAACCTTTCGACGATCGGGGCCACAGACGGACTGCCGAGAAACCGTCTCAGAACTACCATGCCGTGATGGCGTCAACCGGATTCGCAGCTCAGGCCTCTGGATTCCCGCTTTCGCGGGAATGACGGGTCTTTCGCGGGAATGACGGGTCTGATTGTCTAATAATGACGGGTCCTATTGTCCGTGGCGGGTTTTGAGGTAGCTTTTTTATCGTACATTAGTGCTAAGCCAGATTGCAAGGGGCTGGTGTCATCGGGTCAGCTTTGCGAATTAAATGGTCAAGACACGTCCATGACACAGGGGAGCACCCTCACTGGATTCCTTCTTTCGCAGGAATGACGGATTGGCCGACGGGAAAGCTGGTAGGTTGGAACGCTATCGTGTCATCGGGAAGGGATATCGCATTTTGGGGAGGTTCCCTCTCCTCCCGGGGCGGGTTAGGGCGGGGCGTCTTCCGCGCGCTTGAAGAGCCGTTGTCAGGGAGGAATTCACCCCCACGCCAGCCCTCCTTCCAGGAGGAGGAAGAACTGAGAGGAGCTTCAGGAAAGAATAAGCTGGTTGACGGCAAGGGTATCATCCCATAAAATCCTGCTACTATGTGCGGTATCATTACTTGACAATAACTACAAAATAATGTAGTTGCCAGGGACGGACCCAAGGGAGCCAACCGCACAGGGAGCAATTGATGCACTGTCCGTATTGCTCTCACAGGGACTCAAGAGTAACGGACTCAAGGGAGACGGAGGCCGCCATCAGGCGCCGCCGTGAGTGCCTGGAATGCCAGCGGCGCTTCACCACCTACGAGAGGGTGCAGACCTCGCCGTTGATGGTGTCGAAGCGGGACGGGCGCCGCGAGGAATTCAGCAGGGACAAGATGATTTCGGGGCTGCGCCTGGCCTGCGCCAAACGTCCTGTGACGGCCCGCTCGATCGAGCGAATGGTGGACGAGATCGAGTCGGAATTCCAGCAGAACGGCAGCGGGGAAGTGTCATCGGACTCGCTGGGCACCGCCATCATGGACCGGTTGGCGGAGCTGGACAGGGTGGCCTACATCCGCTTCGCCTCGGTGCATCGTGACTTTCAGGAGATGGAGAGTTTCGAGAAGGCTGTGAGAGACCTTCGGGACGGGACTCAGCAGCTGCCGCTCCTGGATATGCCGCCGACAACGCGGCCGAAGCCAAGAGGTCGACGCAGAGGCGCAGGCAGGGCGGCCGCTCCCTTGAGCAACGGTGCTTCAGAAGACGCCGAAGGAACCGGAGCCGAGGGTGCCGAAGGGGGGTCAAGCGCAAAACTGAGTGAGGTTGTGGGCGTGCTGGGAGGCGAGAAGGAGTAATCCTGGATGGATGGCGACCTACAGATGCCCCCATTGGCCAGACTGCTCTCCCTCAATACGGAAATCAACGAGATGCGAAAAGAACTGCTGAGGCAGCCCCTGGCGTCGATGCGCATCGCCGAACTTCAGGAAGGCATCGACCGCTGCCACCGCGCGAGCCTCGCGACCTGTTGGCTGAACGAGGGTTACGAGCTGGATGACGCCGGAGAAGAGTACTACTTCAACGGGTGACCTTCGACTGGCAATCTCGACAGAATTCCCCGGATTGGCGTTTACATAAGCGTTGACAAAGCAGCAGTTGCCTGCTTAGAATCAGCTACTCTATCCGGTGTCTCCCCTCCTCATACACACAAGATATGGTATTAGCTTGTGCCCGCCGTCAGGCGGATTTGATGACAGTTGGGTAAAGACAGCGGCACATAGGGTGTGCTTTATTTGATGAACAGGAGATGAGGCGCCAGTTCTTCCGGCTCTCATTCCTGTTCATCCATGGGAAGGCGTGAAGGCGTTATGACTGCAATCAGAGAAACTTCTGAAGAATCCGGTTTAAGCAATCCGAATCCTGAGAGCCGCCAGCGCATTACGGCGGCGTTGGACGCTGCCGGGATCGCGTGGCAGGTGAACCGGCGGTCCGGGGAACTGAGCCAGAATGCCGAGGTGGTGCTTCTTCGCCGGTACCTGTCGAAGGACCGGGACGGCAACGTGCTTGAAGACGCCGACGGCTTGTTCCTGCGGGTTGCCCGGAACCTCTCGCAGGCGGACCTGCTGTACGGGGCGGACGAGGACGAGAGGCAGGCCACAGAGGACAGCTTCTACAAGGCAATGCGCCGGCTGGAGTTGTTGCCCAACTCTCCCACGCTGATGAACGCGGGAAGGGAGTTGCAGCAGCTTTCGGCGTGCTTCGTGTTGCCGGTCGAGGATTCGCTGGACGAGATATTCAACAAGGTGAAGCAGACTGCCCTGATCCACAAGAGCGGTGGCGGCACGGGATTCTCCTTCAGCCGGCTGCGGCCCGAGGGAGATGTCGTGGGCTCGACCGGCGGGGTCGCGAGCGGACCGGTGAGCTTCATCCGGGCCTTCGATACCGCAACGGACGTGGTGAAGCAGGGCGGGACTCGTCGTGGGGCCAACATGGGCATCCTGGACGTGACCCACCCGGACATCATCCGGTTCATCCGCTCCAAGGAAGACGGTCAGACGCTGGTGAACTTCAACATCTCGGTGGGCGTCAACGCCGACTTCATGGAAAAAGTGAAACGGGACGAATCTTACGACCTCGTGAACCCGCGCACAGGCAAGGTGACCGGCCAGCAGAACGCCCGCGAGGTGTTCGAGCTGCTGGCGGAGATGGCCTGGAAGACCGGGGATCCAGGGTTGGTCTTCCTGGATGTGATCAACCGGGACAACCCCAACCCGCAGCTGGGGAAAATCGAGAGCACCAACCCGTGCGGCGAGCAGCCGCTGCTGCCCCACGAGTCGTGCAACCTGGCCTCCATCAACCTGGCGCGGATGGTGCGCTTCGTGGAGGGCGATGTCGCGGTCGACTGGGAGCGGCTGGGAGAGACGGTGCAGGCGGCGGTCCACATGCTGGACAACGTCATCGACATGAACAAATACCCCATCCCGGAAATCGCGGAGATGAGCAAGAAGACCCGGCGAATCGGACTGGGGGTCATGGGATTCGCCGACTTCCTGGTGCAGATGGCGGTGCCGTACGACTCCCCCGAGGCGCTGGAGGTCGCGGAACGAGTGATGGGTTTCATCCGGGAGCGGACGCACCGGGCCTCGACGGCGCTGGCTCAGGAGCGTGGGCCCTTCCCGGCATGGGAGGGCAGTGTCTACAACGGCAATGACGGCGGCGAGGTCCGCCTGATGCGCAACTCGGCGCCGACGACCATTGCGCCCACGGGCACCATCAGCATCATCGCCGGGGCGTCCAGCGGAATCGAGCCGCTGTTTGCGCTGGGGTACGTGCGCAACGTGATGGACAACACGCGGCTGGTGGAGAGCAACCCCTTCTTCGAGGCTGTGGCGCGATACGAGGGCTTCTACTCCGAGGAGTTGATCGAGGAGATTGCCCAGACCGGCACGCTCGAGAATCTGAATGTGCCTCAGTGGGTCAAGGAGGTCTTCCGAACCTCCCACGACATTTCGCCAGAATGGCACGTGAGGATGCAGGGGGCGGCGCAGGCGCACACCGACAACGCGGTGTCGAAGACGATCAACTTCCCGCACACGGCCACGGTGGAGGACGTGTCGAAGGCCTACATGCTGGCCTACGAGCTGGGGTGCAAGGGCATCACGGTCTACCGGGACGGCAGCAAGGACGGGCAGGTGCTGAGCACCGGCGACTCGGGGCAGGCGCAGGAAGAGACGGCCGCGATGGTGCGAGCCACGCCACGGAGCCGGCCGCAGACGATCCAGGGCGTGACCGAGCGGGTGCGGACCGGCCACGGGAACATGTATGTGACCATCAACTTCGACGAGAACCAGAGGCCGTTCGAGGTGTTCGGGAACCTGGGCAAGGCCGGGGGGTGCGACTCGGCGCAGCTGGAGGCTATATCCCGGCTGGTGTCGCTGGCCCTGCGGTCGGGGATCGACCCCAGCGCCGTGCTGGAACAGCTGCGGGGGATCACCTGCTGCCCGGCCTGGGACGACGGGACGCTTGTGCGCTCGGGGCCGGACGCGGTGGCGCTGGCGCTGGAACGCCAGACCTACGGGAGCGACAGCCGGGCCGTGCACCACGGGGAGGCTGTGCAGATGGCCTTTGCGCCGGAGGTGGTCCACAACGGCAATGGAAACGGCAATGGCCACAGCCAAGGCAATGGAAACGCCCAGCCGACCGGCAGCGTGCAGCTCACGGGCAGGCGGTGCCCGGACTGCAACACTCCGGTGGTGTACCAGGAAGGATGCCTGATGTGCATCTCCTGCGGGTGGAACAAGTGCGAATAGCAGCGCCGTTCCATGGTCGATTGAGATAGAAAAAAGGGGCGGGTCTGCTTGGCCTGCCCCTGCTTACGTTCCTGGTACCCGGGGAGTATAAGGGCGTGCGTGTTATAATTCGGCCACTTTACGGCGAAGGGAAATCGAGATGAGCAGCGACCGCAAACCGGGGATCGCGATTACGATGGGAGACCCGTGCGGGATCGGACCGGAGGTGGTCGCCAAGGCGCTGGCGGACCCCCGGGTGTACGCCTCCTGCAGGCCGCTGGTGGTCGGAAGCAGCTACGCGATGGAGCAGGCGGTCGCGCTGACCGGGGTGCCGCTGCGGGTGGGCCAGCCCGACGATCCGGCCGCCGCGGGGCAGGACAGCGGTGTGGTGGACGTCCTGGACATCGGGAACCTGAACCCCGAGGACATCACCGTCGGTGAGATCAACCCGACGTGCGGCAGGGCCGCTATGGAATGGGTGACCCGGGCAGGTGAGCTGGCCATGGCAGGGGTGGTGGACGGGCTGGCGACCGCGCCGCTGAACAAGGAGGCCGCGAGCCTGGCGGGCTACAAGTCCATCGGGCACATGGAGCTGCTGCAGGAGCTTTCCGGGTCGCCCACGGTGGCGACGATGCTGATGGCGCGGAACCTGCGCGTGGTTCACCTGACGACGCACCGCTCGCTGCGCGTGGCCTGCGACTATGTGAAGAAGGACCGCATCCTCGACTACCTGCGGCTGACGCACGAGGCGTTCGTGAAGTACGGCTTCCGGGAGCCGCGCATAGCGGCCGCGGCACTGAACCCGCACGGCAGCGACGGCGGGCTGCTGGGGAATGAGGAGGCGGATGAGATCTCGCCGGCGGTCGAGGCGGCGAAGCTGGAGGGCATCAACGCCTTCGGGCCGGTACCGGCGGACATCGTGTTTCATCATGCTGTGGAAGACCGGTACGACGCGGTTCTGGCCATGTACCATGACCAAGGGCACATTCCGGTCAAGGTGTACGGGTTCGAGGAGAGCATCACGGCCAACCTGGGTCTGCCGTTCGTGCGTACCTCGGTGGACCACGGGACGGCCTTCGACATCGCCGGGAAGGGTATCGCCACCCACACCAGCATGCTGGAGTCGATACGGCTGGCGGTGGCGCTGGCCAAGGGCGACGGACTGGCGGACTTCTAGGGAGCACAAACTGCCCGGCGGAGATCCACGGCGGAAACCGTAGGACCGCTTTCAAAGCGAGCGGGAAGCCGGTTGGAGTTCCCCGCAAGGGTACAAGCTGCAAAGGGTACCAGGCTTCGCAATTTACACCGGTCGCCGGGGCAATGGGATGTCATTGCCGGCGGCGGTGGAGGCGTCAGGATATGAAGCTATCGTTTATTGGCGGCGGGAAGATGGCTGAGTCCATCGTCCACGGGGTGCTGGCGGGGAAGCTGGCCGCTCCCGCTGACATCGCGATCGGGGAGCCGGTTGCCGAACGGCGGGCCTTCCTTTCCACGGAGTTCGGGGTGTCGCCGGTGGCGGACAACCAGGAGGCGACTTCGGGGGCGGACCTTGTGGTGCTGGCTGTGAAACCGCAGGACCTGGGCTCGGTGCTGGGCGAGCTTAAGGGCTCTCTGAAGCCGGACCAGGCAGCGCTGTCGATCGTTGCCGGTGCGAGGATGGAAACGTTGTCAACTGGGTTGGACCACGGCGCTGTCGTGCGGGTAATGCCGAACACGCCGGCACAGGTTGGCAGCGGGATGACGCTCTGGACCTGCTCGCCGGGAGTGGCCGACCCGCTGCGTGAGATGACAAAGGCCGTGCTGTCGAGCGTTGGCGAAGAGATTTACGTTTCCGACGAGAAATACATGGACATGGCGACGGCCCTCAGCGCCAGCGGGCCCGCCTACGTGTTCCTGTTCATCGAAGCGCTCATCGACGCCGGGGTGTACGTGGGAATGCCCAGGGACATGGCCCGTACCCTGGCCCTGCAAACGGTGTTCGGGAGCACTAAGCTGGTGATGGAGACGGGAAAGCACCCGGCCGAACTCAAGGACATGGTAGTCTCCCCCGCGGGCACGACGGCGGAGGCGCTCCGGGTGCTGGAGGAACGGGGAGTGCCGGCTGCCATAGTGTCGGCGGTCGACGCAGCCTACCGGAAGTCGGTCCAGCTTGGACAGGGATAAGGCGAAGGGCCATTTGGCAGGACCGTTTTGCAGTTCATAGCCAGTATTATCAGCACGGCGATCTGGCTGTTCACGCTGGCGATCTTCGCCAAGATAATACTGTCTTTCGTTGCGTATTTCGCGAAGCCACCGTATCCCTCGTGGCTGGTGTTGACGGATCGGTTTGTGAACCAGGTCACGGAGCCTGTGCTGGCGCCCATTAGGCGGTTGCTGCCGAGCTTCGGCGGCCTCGACTTCAGTCCGATGGTGGTGATAATCGTCTTGATACTGATCCAGAGGGCTCTGGCCAGCTTGGCCTGAGGTTGACCTGGGAATCGGGGCGGCATAAACTGCATCGATAAGTACATTTCCGGTTGAACCAATGCAACAGCAAGAACTGCTCAAGGGAAACACCGACACCCTGCTGCTGGCGCTCCTCCAGGCGGAGCCGATGTATGGCTACCAGATAGTCAAGGAGGTCAATCAGCGCAGCAGCGGATATTTTGCCTTCAAGGAAGGCACGCTTTACCCCGCGCTGCATCGATTGGAACGGGCCAAGTTGATCGAGGGGCGCTGGGTGGACACACCGACCAGCGTTCGCCGCAGGTACTACTTCATGACCGAGCGGGGGCGACAGGAACTCAGCGACAGAATGAGGGAGTGGCAGCGGTTCAGCCGCGCCATGGACTCAGTGATGTTGGCTGGGACACAATAGCCAACCGTCAGGGCGTTGTTCTAATGCCGGGCGTAATCAACAACTACCTTAACTCTCTGGCCAGAAGACTTCACCTGGACCCGAACCGGGAACAGGAGATCTTGGAAGAGCTTCATGGCCACATCGAAGACAAGGCCGCGGAACTGGAGGCCGACGGGGCCGACCACGAGTCCGCTCTGGCCTTGGCTGTCGAAGAGATGGGAACCCCGCGAGCCATCGCCAGCAGCATGTACGCGGTGCACAGCACGACGAGAGTGTGGCGCGATGTGGTCTTGGCAATGGTCCCCCATTTTCTTCTCGCCGCGCTGTTCGCGCTTCACCTCTGGAGCCACTACTTCCTCGTCTCGGTGGTGCTGGTGTGCATCGCCTTTGTCACCTGGCGCAATTGGCGGGCTGGCAAGCCGAGCCAGTGGTCTTACAGTTGGCTCGGGTACACGCTGGCGGCCCCGGCAATATCGTGGCTGCTTGCCCTGATCACGCTGGCCTACGGGGGTTGGACCCTGGTGACGAAAGGGCAGTTGCCTTTCAACATCGTCCTGTTCTTCCTGCTAGTCGGTTATGTGCCGTTTTCGATGTGGATCGTCTTCAACGTGGTGTCCAAGATCGCCAAGCGGGACTGGCTGCTGGTGTCGCTGACGGCCCTGCCATTCCCCTTCCTCACCTCGTGGGTGCTGTTCCTCAACTGGTCGGGCGGCCTCTGGAGCGACCACGCCGAGAGGATTCAGCAGACTGACACGGCGCGTGCGTTCATCTTCCTCGCATTGGCGGTCACGACGGCCGTTTTCCTGAAGGTGGGACCGCGGTTGCTGAGGATCGGCATGCTGGCACTTATCACCTCCATACTCATCGTGATCACCGCACTGTCCCTTCCCGTGGACCTGGGCTTCGTTGCGGTGGGTCTGATGATCCTGGCATCAGTGGCATTCCTGCTGTCGCCGGCGGTGCTGGAGGCCCAGGCCAGCTGGCGGCAACGCCTCAGCATGGCCGGGCAGGGCGAGGACACCACCAACTGGTCCTCGGACACCACCTAACCCTGTTGCTGCCGGGTAAAGTTGGAGGCACAACCTCGGCGTTCGCGGCTCTCTTCCGACTTGGAACTGCTGCGTTCGCTTCTGCTGGACGACGCCCGGGCCCTTGATATCCGTCCCGGCGATCCCAGGCTGCTGATGCTCGCTGGTCTGCCTGGGGCCGGAAAGACCAGTTTCGCCTCGCGGGTGACTTCTCTCATGCCTTTCGTAGTCCTGGAAACAGACAGGATGCGGAAGATGCTGGTGGGCAAGCCCCAGTACACGCCGGAGGAGCACAGCCGCGTGTTCCCGGCCTGTCATCAGTTGATTCGTGAATTTCTTGCGAAGGGATACCCGGTACTGTTCGATGCCACCAACCTGACCGAGCGGAACCGGCGACCTGTTTACGCCATTGCCAGGAAACTCGGGGTGCCATTGGCCATCGCCGTGGTAACGGCACCTGCAGAAGTTGCAAGGAAGCGCCTCGGCGACCGTGAAGCGGGGCTGGACCCGGAGACCTGGTCGGACGCCGGACGGGAGATCCACGCGAAGATGGCGCCCGCCTGGGTGCCGGTCAAGCGACCGCACATCCTGGTCGACACCTCAGGGGACACGACGCCGGCGCTGCAGCAGGTCATGGAGTGGGCACGGTCTTGAGGCGCACTCGGCTGGACGATTGCAGAATCGTTGTCTGAACTGTGATTCGTTTGATTTTGGGATTTCGCTGATGGGGCTTCAATCCTGGTAATCCTTAAGTCCAGTAAATCCTGATCCAGACAAGATTGAGCTCGAACCGACTTTGCAATCGTCCTGCCGACATGCTGCTGCCTCTGGAACGCAGGGTTTAAATCGGGTAGTCTCACGGGAGTCAAATCACCCAATAGAAGGGCCGAAGATATGAAAATCAATGTCGATATTGCCGACATAACCAGGATTGAAACCCCCGCGCTGGTAGTGAACCTGTTCAAGGGCGTGACCAAACCAGGGGGCGCCACAGGAGCGGTTGACCGGGCACTGGACGGCGCCATCAGTCAGCTGATCGATGATGGCGAGATCACAGGCAAGCAGGGCGAGATGACCCTGGTGCACACCATGGGGAAGATCGGTCCTGCCAGGGTGGTGGTCTCCGGCCTGGGGCCGCAGGAGGACTTCGATGCCGAGGTGGTCAGGCGGGTGTCTTCGGAGGCCCTGCGATTCCTGCGACGCAGGGGGATAAGCGAGGCAGCCACCATCGCCCACGGCGCGGGTATCGGGGGACTGCTGCCGGAGGATGCCGGCCGCGCCATCGCCGAGGGGTCGGTCCTGGGGCTATACCGTTTCGGCCGCTATCACACCAACGGCGACCACGGAGATAGGGACTTCGAGGAACTGACCATCGCCGAGCTGGACGCCGACCGCGCGGCAGGCATACGCGCCGGAGCCGCAGAAGGACAGGCAATAGCCGAGGCCACCATGATCGCCCGGAACATGGTGAACGAACCTGCGAATGTGATGACCCCCACGGCGATGGCGGAGACGGCGCGACTGGTGGCCGAAGAAAACGGCCTGGGCTTCGAGACAATGGACAACGCCGGTATGAAGGCCAAGGGCATGGGCGCGTTCATCGGTGTGGCACAGGGGTCCGACGAGCCGGCCAGGCTGATCGTCTTGACCTACGAGGGAGACCCGGAAAACCCGGCCAACAACCTGGGTCTGATCGGGAAGGGAATCACCTTCGACACCGGGGGGATTTCCCTCAAGCCCGCCGGGGGCATGGAGGCGATGAAGGGCGACATGGCGGGCGGGGCCTCCGTCATCGCCGCCATGCAGATCATTGCCCGGCTCAAGCCGGGGATCAACGTTACAGGCATGATTGCGGCCACAGAGAACATGCCAGGGGGATCGGCGCAGAGACCGGGCGACGTGGTCACCGCTATGAACGGTAAGACCATCGAGGTGATCAACACCGACGCCGAGGGCCGGCTGGTGCTGGCGGATACCCTGTGCCTGGCCCGGGAGCGGGGAATCACGCGGCTGGTGGACGTAGCGACACTGACCGGCGCCATGGTCACGACCTTGGGGAAGGCCTGCACCGGGGTGATGGGCAACGACGACGGGTTGATCGCGGATGTTGTCAACGCGGGCAAGCAGACGGGCGAGAAGTTCTGGCAGCTGCCCATGTTCGACGAATACAAGGAACTGATTCGCAGCGATGTGGCCGACATGAAGAACAGCGGCGGACGGCAGGCCGGGTCCATCAGCGCGGCCTTTCTGCTCAAGGAGTTCGTGGACGGGGCGGCATGGGCCCACCTGGATATAGC
The DNA here is from genome assembly GCA_965216065.1 of Dehalococcoidia bacterium. GTDB lineage: Bacteria > Chloroflexota > Dehalococcoidia > Lucifugimonadales > UBA3495 > VXOI01. The sequence goes on along the minus strand of CBDCFB010000002.1, from coordinate 1,888,421 downwards.
GGGGACTTCGACCTCTGAGAAGGCGTCCGGGTACCTGGTCAAGGGGGCGACGGGAGCGCCGGCGCGCACGCTGGCACAGCTTGCAGTGAACTTGGCCAACGGGCGGAAGTAGCGACGGGCACGATCCGAGGCTCCTGGGAGGGATGGTGTATAATCCCGTGGACTTGGGCCGTATGGCACACCGACACTATGGCGAGGTTGAATCATGTCGAAAATAGAGGGTCTGGGACACGTCGGCATTTACGCCGAGGACATCATGAAGCAGCGGGACTTCTACACGCGCGTGCTGGGCCTGCAGATCGCGGACGAGGACCTGGAAGGACGGGGAATGACCTTCCTGAGCTCCGACCCGGAGCGGGAGCACCATGAGTTCGTGCTGATGAAGGGCCGGGTAACTTCCGGTGACGCCAAGGTCATCCAGCAGATTTCCTTCATCGTGCCGGGCTTGGACGAGTTGAAGGAATATCACCAGAAGATCAAGGAAGAAGGGGTCGAGATCGACCGCATCGTCAGCCACGGAAACGCCTTCGGCATGTACTTCTTTGACCCTGAAGGAAACCGGGTCGAGCTGTACTGCAAGACCGGATATCCGGTGCCGCAGCCACATGGCGATCTAATTGACCTGGAGGCCTCCAACGAGGAGCTGATTGGAATCGCGCAGGCTGCGATCCCGTCCAACTAGAGCCGACCAGCTTTTCAACGGCAGCCCTTCGACAAGCTCAGGAAGAGACCCGGGCCCGCGACACTCCGCGCGGCCGCCCGGGTCTGAACATTTTATAAGACGTATTAAACGCCGAGGGCGCAGAGAGGAACGAGGTTCATTTTTTGCTTTGCGTTCTCGGCGGTTGACTTCAGGGTGGGCATTGGGGTGCTTTCGCTGGCCCTTCGACAAAGTCAGGAGACGGAAACGAGGGAGACGCCCTCACCCTAACCCTCTCCCGGAGGGAGAGGGAACTTTGGAAACTCTTTTTCACGTCCGGAGAGACCACGAGAGGCCATGGCCAAGACCGGCACAGTCAGCTACGCGGACCTACCAAGGGCCTACCACATATTCAAGTGGCGGGTGCTGCTTGCGTTTGCGGCCTTCTACCTGTTCGCTTACCTGGGGCGGTTCAGCCTTTACCCGCTGGCGCCACTGGTAAAGGAGGGCCTGGCCCTCAGCAATGTCGAGATCGCGATCATCTGGGCAATGCTGTTCTGGGGCTTCGCCCTGGGCGATGTGGTTCACGGGCGAATGTCGGAGGTGCTGGGACTGCGCCTCTGGGTGATGCTGGGGGCGGTGCTGACGGCCGTCTTCAACTGGATCACCAGCTTTGCCACATCGCCGATCGGCATGGCGATTCCCCTGGGCCTGGCGGGATTCGCAAATGCCGCCTGCTGGGCCCCCGCAATGAGCATGATCTCGCAGTGGTGGCCACGAAGCCGACGGGGCGTTGCCCTGGGGATAGTGGGCACCTCGGCCGGTGGTGCGATGCTGGTGATGTGGACGCTGGCGGGCTGGGTGGGCGCCGAATGGGGCTGGCGCACCGCGTTCCGGTACCTGCCAATCATCAGCGGAGTGATGGGAATCGCGTTCTACTTTCTGGTGCGCGACCGTCCCGCGGACATCGGACTGCCGGAGTACATAGAGGAGGACGAGGTGTCGGCGACGCCGGAGGCCATCGATCCGGCGCGGCTGCGTGGGCTGGGCCCGTACCGGGTGCTGATGAGCGACGCCAAGTTCATCCTGGCGTGCCACGTCAAGGGACTGGAAAACGTGGTGCGCTACGGGCTCACCACCTGGGTCGCCATTTACTACTCCGAAGCAGGCGGGCTGTCTATCGAGTCCACCGTTTTCGTCACGGTGCTGCTGCCGGTGGGCTACCTGATTGCGCCGCCGTTGGCGGGCTTCATTTCCGACCACTTCCTGAACAGCCAGCGGCGTCCCCTGGTAATCTCGTCGTGCCTGGCCAGCGCGGGGATAATCGCAGCCATCGCTTTGGTGCCGCCGTCCAACGAGATACTGGGGGCGATTCTGCTGCTGACCGGGGGAATCGCCATGGGCATGTCCCCGATGTCGACGGTGTCGGTGGATATGGGAGGCCGGCGAATGGCGGGGACGGCATCGGGTGTGCTGGACGCTCATGGGTACCTGTACTCCGGGGCTCAGGCTATTGTCTTCGGGGTGGTGCTGGACATAGCGGTGAGCCCGTGGCCCATCGTGTTCCTGGCGATGGCGGCGACTCGGGTCATATCGATATTCATGATCAGGGTTGTGCGGGTATAGTCTGGTGGCGCGGCCAAACGGGGTATTGTCCTCGCTATCAGGCTCTGGGGCGATGGTGCAAGCTCCGTGATTCTTCGGGCTGTCCGGAAAGGCGCCTCATGGCTGTTCCAGTTCCTCGTGGTGGTGGGGACGCTGCTGACGCTGTTCATCGCCGTGACGCCGCAGGGGAAGGCGGGGTTCCACACCGTCCTCTTTGTATCGCAGGTGCTGGACATCGGGGTCAAGCCACAGGCCTGGTTCACGGACGAGCCTCTCCGTCACGAGGTCCACTACCAGTCCTCGACCGGCACGACCGTGGCTGATGTGTACCGGGTGCCCGACGGCAGGTCCCGGGCGGCGGTGGTGCTGTTCCTGGGGGCCAACGCCGCGGGGCGCGACGATCCAGATGTGGTCAATCTGGGGAACGCACTGGCGAGCGCCGGGTATGTGACCATGTTCCACTGGTCGCCGACGATGGCGCTGCGGGCGAACATCGACATTGCAGAGCTGAACAACCTCGTCTGGGCGTACCAGTATCTCTCCGAGCGCGAGTACGTCGAGGAGGACCGCGTGGGCCTCGGCGGTTTCTGCGTGGGGGCTTCATTCGCTCTGGTGGCGGCCGCGGACCCGAGGATCAGCGACCGGGTGCACTTCGTCAACGCCTTTGGGCCGTACTACGATGCGGGAGAGTTGCTGCGTCAGGCGGCGTCCCGGACGGTGGTCTATGACGGAGAGAGAACGCCGTGGGAACCCGACAGGCTGACACTGAAGGTGCTGGCGAACGAGCTGATCGAGACCCTTGAAGACCCGGAAGACGTCGACAATCTCAGCCGCCGGTACCTGGACGGACAGACTTTAACGGCGGAAGAAATCGATGCCCTGACGACCGATGGGCGCACCGTGAGGACCCTGCTGGACGGAACGTCTCCGGAAGTAGCCGATGTCCTGTATTCGAACCTGCCCCCAGGTTTCCGGGATGACCTGGCCACAGTGTCTCCGTCCACCTACGTTTCCGACATCCAGGCCCGGCTGCTGATCATGCACGACCGCCATGACCGGCTGGTGCCTGCGGCGGAGTCGCGACGGCTGCTCGCGGCGACGGAAGAACGAGGGGATGTTAGGTACACCGAAGTGCTGGCATTCGAGCACGTGCGGCCCAGCGGCGGCGGGTTGGGCGACCTGCTGGGAGAGGCGGCCCGGCTGTTCCGGCACATGTACTCCATCATCCGCATTGCAGTCTGACCCGGCGGATTCCTCTACCTCTCGACCACAGGGCTCTTGCAAAGTCCTGGGAAAGGCGTTTGTGGTGAGCCTCTCGAACCATCAACAGATTCTGGCGGCCCATCCTCTGAAAAGCTCTGGATCAACAGAGGGTGGCGTTCCGATTCAGGTGGTCGAGGTATCTTTCCGTCCTGCAAGTGCACCATCACTGGATTCCCGCTTTTGCGGGAATGACGGTATGTGAAGAATCCAAAGTCGATAACCCTGCCACATGCCTCTCGATGTATTGACTTTCCGTTCCTACGCGCTACCATTGTTTCTGGCAACCATTTGCAAGAACTTGGGATTGCGCTTTGCACCACGAACAGGCGCTGGAGATGCTTCGTCTGCAGGGGCACAGGATGACGCCCCAGCGGGTGCTTGTGCTGTCCGTCGTTGCCGAGGGCGGGGAGCACATGGGCGTGGACGCGGTTTTCAGGCGGGCGCGCGAGGTCTACCAGTACATGGACATCGCCACCGTCTACCGGACGCTGCGCATGTTCAGGGACGCCGGAGTGGTCACGGAGGTCGAAATCGGCGACCGCCTGCACTATGAGTTGACCATGCCCGGCGATGTTCACCACCACATGGTGTGCCGGGTATGCAGCGGCGCCTACAACCTCAGCCCCCACTATCTTTTGGAGTTCAGGGAGACGCTTGTCCAAGAGTTCGGCTTTGTGCCGGACCTGGAGCATTTCTCGATCACCGGCGTCTGCGCCGGCTGCCAGGAATCGGGCGAGGGCGAAGGATAGCGGTCCCGGGTGTCAGGCAAAGTCGAGTCCAATTTGGATCAGCGTGTACCCGGCAAGATCAGTAAGTGCCTCACAGTTGGGCTGGCCGCCTTGCTCTTGGTGCTTGTCGCCATGCTCGGTGCTTGCGACCGGGATGTGGAGGAGAGCGGGAAACTCAGGGTGGCGACGACGGTGTCCCCCATCACCAGCATCGTCGAGAACATCGGTGGCGACCGCATCCAGGTGGAGGGTATTGTGCCGGAGGGGGTCAACTCCCACATATTCGAGCCGCAACCGTCGCTGGCGAGGCTGCTGGCGGACGCGGACCTGATCATCGCCAACGGGCTGTTCCTCGAAGAGCCGACACTGGAATTGGCGGAGGCCAACAAGAAGGACGACACGCCGGTTCTGCTGCTGGGGGACCGGGCGATCACCCCGGAACAATGGAAGTTTGACTTCAGCTTCCCCAAGCAGGCAGGGCATCCGAATCCACACCTGTGGCCCGACCCCAACCTGGGATTGAAGTACGCCGAATTGACGGAAGAGCAACTGTCATCGCTGGACCCAGACAACTCGGAGTACTACAGGACCAACCTGGAGGTGTTCCGGGAACGGATCAAAGCAATCGATGCCGCCATCCGGGAGGCTGTCGCGACCATCCCGCCCGAGAACCGCCTCCTGATCACCTACCATGATTCGTGGGCCTACTTTGCCCTGTCCTACGGCCTGGAGGTCATCGGCGCCGTGCAGCCGTCCGACTTTGCCGAGCCATCGGCGCGGGAAATGGCGGATTTGATCGACCAGATCAGGGAACTGGGACTGCCTGCGATCTTCGGTGCGGAGGAGTTCCCCAGCAGGGTGCTGGAAACCATCGCCCAAGAAGGCAACACGACCTACATCGATCAACTGGCTGACGATGACCTGCCCGGGGAGCCGGGAGACCCGGACCACTCCTACCTGGGCCTGATGCGCAGCAATATGCGAATCATGATTCCCGCGCTTGGCGGCAATGCGGATGCCTTGGATGAAGTGGACGTGAGCCCAGTGTTCGAAGGGGAGAGCGGTGCGGTCTACCCACAGTAGCCCAGGAATTTCCAGAGGATTGAAATTGCAGAATTTCACCCTCACCCCATCCCTCTCCCTCAAGGGAGAGGGCGTTAGCATGAGTCGCCCCGTTCAGGAGGGGATGTAGCAATGTATCTGCATCCGAGGCTTCTATCGCTTGCCGTCGATGTCCGATGGCGCATCATCATCTCGGCGATCGTGGGCATGCTGGCGGTGGCTGCCGGCGTGGCCCGCTTGGCCGTGGCCGCCTTGATCATCGTCGAGGTGGTGCGCGGCAACGCAACCTTCGAGTCGCTGACCTGGCCGCTGGTGGCCATGGCGGCGCTGATCGCGGCCCGGGCATACCTGCAGTACGTGCAGGAAGTGTTGAGCCACCACACGGCCAGCCTGGTGAAGGTGAAGCTGCGGGAACGACTGTACGAGCACTCGCTGGCGCTGGGGCCGGGGCATTTCGACTCGGCGCGCACGGGCGACGCCCTGATGTCGCTGGCGGAAGGCGTGGAACGGTTGGAAGCCTTCTTCGGCCGCTACCTGCCGCAGATGATTGTGGCGGCAGTGGCTCCGATAGTCATCTTCGTATTCATGGCGCTGATCGACTTCCGGACAGGGCTGATCTTCCTGGCCTTCGCGCTGCTGACGCTGGTCATCCCCAACATGTTCCACCGCTGGAACCGGGAGCGCAGCATGGCCCGCCGGGACGCGTATGGCGCCCTCGGGGCGGACTTCCTTGACGCGGTGCAGGGACTGGCGACGCTGAAGGCGTTCGGACAGAGCCGTAGCCGGGGAGAGCTGCTGGCGGAGAGGGCCCGGGAGTTGTTCCGCACAACCATGGGCGTCCTGGCGGCCAACGCCGCTACCGGAGCGCTGACCATCCTCGGAATCACTGGCGGGGCCGCCGTTGCCCTGGGTTGGGGCGCGGTACGCGTGGCCGACGGCGACATGGAACTTCGCGCTCTGCTCATCGTCCTGATGCTGGGGGTGGAGGTCTTTCGTCCCCTGCGGGAACTGGTGCAGCTTTACCACGACGGCGTAATGGCGATGTCCTCGGCGGAAGGTATCTTCGCCATCATGGACTCGCCGGTGGCCGTTCGGGACCCGGACAGGGAATCGTCTGCCGCAGCCGATCCGGCCGGCAATCTCAGGCCGGAAGTGACCTTCGAAAACGTCAGCCATGCCTACAGCGAGGGCCGGCGCCCTGCACTGCATGACCTTTCGTTCACATTGCACGAGGGCGAGACCCTGGGGCTGGTCGGGCCAAGCGGCGCGGGCAAGTCAACGATTGTATGGCTGACCCTGCGGTTCTTCGACCCACAGCAGGGAACGATACGGCTCGGGGGACGGGACCTGCGAGACCTGCCCCTGGACGACCTGCGCAAGCACATCTCCGTGGTAACGCAGGACACATATCTGTTCCACGGCACTGTGGCCGAGAACCTGCGGTTCGGAAATCCCGACGCCACGCAGGCGGATCTGGAGGACGCGGCCCGGGCGGCCAACGCCCACGAGTTCATCAGCCACCTGCCACGGGGATACGAAACGGTGGTGGGCGAGCGGGCCGTTCGACTTTCGGGCGGTCAGAAGCAGCGCATCGCCATTGCGAGAGCCCTGCTGAAGGACGCCCCGATCCTGATCCTTGACGAAGCCCTGTCCAGCGTCGATGCGGAAAACGAAGCGCTGATTGTGCAGGCCCTGGACCGCCTGGTCGAGGGTCGCACCACCCTGAGGATAGCGCACCGCCTCTCCAGCGTGGTCAGCGCGCACCGCATTCTGGTGCTGGACGAAGGCCGGCTGGTCGAAACGGGCAGCCACACCGAACTGGTGGCGGCGGGCGGGCTGTACTCAGACCTGATGGCCCAGCAGCAGGAGAGGCTGGACTTCGTTGTGCAACCGAGTGAAGAGGCACACCAGGCAACGGTGCCCCAGGTGGATGTCAGCGCATTCATGCCAAGTCCCGCGCACGGTGGTCACGGGCACCATCACCACGAGGCGCCGCAGCCACCCCGGGAACAGGAAGAGGGCGAGCATCGTCACTCTTCCCATGACCAGTCCGAAAGTCGCCAGGGACAGGAGGGGCATCACCCGCACGCCGAGGCGCAGGCGCACCGGCGGGAGCAACACGGTGAGCACCGGCAGACCATCCATGCGCACGATGGAGCCGAGGAACACGGGCATGATCACCACGCCGGCGAGCATTCGCGTCAGGACGGCCATCACGATGAACACCGTCCCGCCGCCCACGCTCCCGACGGCGGCAGCCACGGCCCGCAGCCGGATGCTTCGGTCTTCATGCCGGAACCGGCGCACGGCGGGCACGGTCATCATCATGCCGCGCCGGCTGCGCAGCACACCGACGACCATGGACACGAAGGCGAGCTGCGGCCTCTGGGGATCATCACCGTATGGGCGAGGCTTCTGGGACTGGTGAAGCCATGGCGCAACGAGCTCATCCTGACCTTCCTCTTGGGCGTGGTGCATCACGGGACGGCAATCGGCGTGGGCGTGGTCAGTGCGCTCCTCGTGGGGCAGGTGATAACCGGCGGCGACCTGACGCTGCTTCTTATCCTGCTGGGCGTGCTCACTCCGGTGGCGGCCTTCTTCGTATGGACTGAGTCGTGGGTTGCCCACGACCTCGCCTACCGGCTGCTGGCGGAAATGAGAGTCGATGTATACCGGAAGCTGGACCCGCTTGCGCCTGCCTACATGACGCGGCGGCGTTCCGGGGACTTGGTCAGCGTGGTCGGCGGCGATGTTGAGACCGTGGAGTTCTTCTTTGCTCACACCATCACGCCTGCTTTCACCGCCGTGGTCGTGCCGGGCGTGGTTGTCGCGGTGCTGGCGGTGATCGCTTGGCCGATGGCGTTGGCAGTGGCGCCGTTCCTGGTGGCGGTGGCGCTCAGCCCGTTCTTCGCCCAGAGGCGCTCCGAGCGGCTGGGCGAGGAGCTGCGGCACCAGCTGGGCGACGTTCACGCCCACATGGTCGACAGCATCCAGGGCATGCGGGAGATCGTCGCGTTCGGGCAGGGGCGCTCGCGGACTGGAGAGATGGTCAACAACAGCTGGCGTTTTGCCAACATCCAGCTGCGCTTCCTGAAGGAGCGCTCGTTCCAGATCGGCTTCATCGAGTCCATGACTGCCCTTGGCGGCCTGGTGGTTCTGACGGTGGGCGTCTGGCTGCTGACCAACGGCGTCATCTCGCGGCCTGAGCTGATCCTGGCGGTCGTGCTGTCGGTGGCCGCCTTCGCGCCGGTCTCTGACGTCGCGCGGACGATGAAGCAGTTGATGGAAACCCTGGCGGCATCGCGCCGGCTGTTTGCCATCCACGACGAGCCGGTGCCGGTGGCCGACGGGCCGGGTGTCCGGGATCACGAGTCCAACGAGGCGCACCGGGACGGCCACGAGCATGATGGCCGCCGGCCGGCGCCTTCCATCGTGTTCGAGGGCGTGGGATTCGACTACGGACCCGGAGAGCCGCAGGCCCTGAACGGCGTTTCCTTCGAGGTCGAGCCCGGCCACACGGTTGCGCTGGTGGGCAGGTCGGGTGCCGGAAAGACCACCTGCGCGAACCTCGCGATGAGGTTCTGGGACCCAGGGCATGGGTCGTTGCAGCTTGATGGACATGACATCAAGGAGTTCAAGGTGGACGACCTTCGAAACCAGATTGCCTTGGTGTCGCAGGACACCTACCTGTTCAACGCCAGCATTCGGGACAACATTCTGCTGGGCCGCTCGGAGGCGACCCAGGATGAACTGGAGGAGGCCGCCCGGCAGGCCAACTGCCACGACTTCATCACGGCCTTCCCTGATGAGTACGATACGATCGTCGGCGAACGGGGAATGCAGCTCTCGGGCGGGCAGAGGCAGCGCGTGGCCATCGCACGGGCGTTGCTGAAGAACGCGCCGGTGTTGATCCTGGACGAGGCCACATCCCACCTGGACGCGGTGAGCGAGAGCCAGCTCCGGCATGCGCTGGAGAACCTGATGCAGGGCCGCACCACGCTGGTCATAGCCCACAGGCTGTCGACCATTCGCAACGCCGACCGGATCGTGGTCCTGGACCGCGGTGAGGCGGTGGAGCAGGGCAGCCACCAGGAGTTGCTGGAGAAGAACGGCCTGTACGCCCAGCTGGTGTCGGCCCAGCTGGTGGGAGCCACCAACGGACACGGAGCCGAGCACGTAGAGGACGGACACGAAGAGGCGCATGAGGCGCCTCTGCCGCCCGATTGGACGGATGTGCACGGCGGACACCATCATCACTAGCCGCACCCGCGCCTGAACACCTGGCGATGGGCCGGTCCGGTACGGCAATCAGCAAACGGGCACACTAAAACGAAGGCGATACGAAGCGATGCTGCATCCCCTCCCTCACGAGCACCATTCCGGCACACCCTTGGTGGAGATCAACCGGCTTTCCTGCGGCTACGAGAAGCAAAGCGTACTTCAGGGCGTCAACCTGCAGATCATGCGGGGCGACTTCGTCGGACTGCTGGGCCCCAGCGGGTCGGGCAAGACCACTCTGCTGCGGGCCCTGCTGGGAGCGGTCGACGTGTACGAGGGGGAGGTGTTGGTGGACGGGGTCAGAGCGTCGGAGCGGCGCCCCCGCATCGGATACGTCCCTCAGCTGGAAACCATAGACTGGAATTTCCCGGTGACGGTGCGGGAAGTGGTGATGATGGGCCGGACCATGGAAAACCCCTTCTTCCCGTGGTTCCGCCGGGAAGAGAAGGAACTGGCCGACCACATGATGCGCCAACTGGGGATTCTGCACTTGGCCGGCCGGCACATCCGTGAGCTCTCCGGCGGACAGCAGCAGCGGGCGTTCCTGGCCCGGGCGCTGGTGAGCAGCCCCTCTCTGTTGCTGCTCGACGAGCCAACATCCGGCGTCGACGTGAAGACGCGCGACGACGTGATGCACCTGCTGCACGACCTGAACCACGAGGGCGTGACCATCGTAATCACCACCCACGAGATCAACGCCGTGGCGGTGCACCTGCCCCGCCTGGTCTGCCTGTCGGGTCGGGTGCTGGCGGAGGGCACTCCGTACGAGGTCATAACGACCGAGGTGCTGCGCCAGACGTACGGCGCGGAAATGCCGGTAATCCACTACGAAGGAATGCCCATAGTAGCCGAGAGTCCCCATCGCTACGGCCGCAACGGCGGCGCGAACGGTGATGGAGCCACAGCAGGGCACACCCACGCGCATGCTTGATGTAATTCTCGAACCCTTCGGTTACCCGTTCATGGTTCGCGGGATGGCCGCGGCGATCCTTGCAGGGGCTCTCTGCGGCGGCATCGGTGTCTACGTGGTGCTGAAACGCATGGCGTACATCGGCCACGGGCTGGCCCACGCCGTGCTGGGCGGCGCGGTGGTGTCGTTCGTGATGTCCTTCAACTTCCTGATCGGCTCGACGGTCTGGGGCTTCCTCTGTGCCCAGCTCATCACCCTGACGACCAAGAAGCGGAAGATTGCCTATGACGCTGCCATCGGTGTGATCACCACGGCCAGTTTTGCCATCGGCATAGTGCTGATCAGCCGTTACAAGAGCTTCACCCGCGACTTCGAGACCGCCCTGTTCGGGAACATAGCCGCCGTGGCGCCCGGCGACCTGGTGGCATTGGCGGCCGTTACGGGCGCCACGGCGCTGGTACTGTTCGTGGCCTACAAGCACTTCCTCTTCACCACCTTCGATGGTGACGTGGCGCAGTTCTACGGAGTGCCGACCGGGTGGGTGGAGGCCGCGTTCTCGCTGGTTCTGGCGGGGACGATCGTGGTCTCGCTGCAGGTGCTGGGCGTGCTGCTGATCGCTGGGGCCACCGTCATTCCGCCGGTGTCGGCGCGGATGCTGACCGATAGCTTCCCTCGAATGTTGCTGCTGTCGGCGGGAATCGGAGCGTTCTGCGGGTTCTTCGGGATTTACCTGAGCTTCTTCGTTGATGTTTCTTCGGGGGCTACGATCGTCCTGGTGGAAGCGGCGGTGTTCGCAATGGTGATGGTCTACTCCAACTTGCGCTCCAGGCTGCTGGCAGTGAGGCGCCGGGAGGCTGTCGTCGTACCGGCAGCGGCTCCATCAGAGACGAGCATGGGGCCCGCCGCGGAGCCGGTGAAGACCGAGGGCGACTGAGGGCCTGAAGATATCTGGCAACGCGCATCAGAGGCGTGGGCCATTGCCAGACAAAATGAACAGCCCCGGCATGTGCGCCGGGGCTGTTGCCGTCGGTACGGGTCGGGTGTCCGTGGAGGCTTCGTTAAGCCTCGGTCTGCTCGGTCTGGCTGCCCTTCACTGTGATGGTGATGTGAGCCATCGCGGTGTCATCAGGAGCGCCGTGCCAGTGGTTTTCGCCGGCGGGGATGACAACAACGTCGCCTTCCGCGACCTCGAGGACCTCATCGTCGCTGGCCACTTTGCCCTTGCCCTCGGTGATGACCAGGATCTGATCGCCGGAGTGTATGTGAAATTTGTTGCGGGAACCGGCGTCAAAGGCCACGATGGCGAAGTTGAAGTTGCTGGAATCGTCGGGGTTGAGGATGGACTGCCGCCAGACCTGGGAGCCGGTCATAAGGCCGCCGCTGCCAATTGGGGCCATGTCGGCCGGGGTCCGGGGGACGTCGCCCATGGTCACTTTCTTCATCGTCTACTCTCCTGAAATACGCTGGTGATCGCCTTTCGATTAACGGATTGAGGGCGTTGTGCGCCGCCTACAATCATACCTTTGCCTGCCAGAGTAGTCCAGCGGGCGGGCTCGTTGGGCAGGGCAATCGCGTCCTAACTTTCGGCATACCATAGGGGCCGATATGGCTGGGAAAATCCCCGTAATTGCGAGGTCAATCGCTAGTGAATCGCGACCTGCCTCAAAGCCCCTGGATTCCCGCTTTCGCGGGAATGACGGGTCATGCGAGAATGACGGGTTATGGGGTCTCCAGCGTTTAGGACGCGAATGGCCCTTCCGGCTACCCGCTGCCCCGCATTTCGTCGAGGGACTCGGCGATGGCGCGGGCGAGGTCGCCTGGCCGGTCGGCGAACTCGGGCGTCGGGTACCACTCGTAGTCGAAGCTGTGGAGGACGTTGCCCTCGATGCTGCAGCGGAGATCCGAGACGACCACGTTGAAGCCGAGCTTCTCCGTGGCCTGAGTGGCCAGCATGTCGAGAACAAGGTCAGGACAGCCAAACACCACCAGGAATCCGCCTTGGCGGCCGTCGGCGGTGGGGTCGGACACCCGGGCCCGAAACACCGGCCCGTAGAGATCGAGCTCAACTATGGTGTAGGCCCGCTCCGGCACATTGTAGTCCGGCCAACCGATGTGGATGTTGCCGCCCACTTCCCAATGGTGCATGGTCGAATGGCCCGCAGACGTCCCAGCGTCAGCCAGCGTTCACGGCGGGGCGGGCGGACTCCACACGAGCTCCCTGCCGGAAGACGGCCTTCACGCGTCTGAGGGCCTCGATGTCGGCGGCAGGGTCTCCGTCGACCACCAGGAGGTCGGCGAACTTGCCGGGCTCGATGGTGCCGGTCTCCGACAGAACCCCCAGCGCCGCGGCCGGATTGCGCGTCCCGGCCTGGATGGCCTGCATCGGGGTTAGGCCAGCGTCCCGCATGGCGATGATCTCCCCCTGGAAGTCTCCGAAGGGATAGCTGCCCCAGCCGCAGTCGGATCCGCCGGCCAGCCTTACGCCGGCAGAGATGAGCCTGCCGAACTGCTCCATGGCCGTGCCGCCCATGCGGTTGGAGCGTTCCCATCGCTCCTGCTCTGCGGGAGTGAAGGCCCGCTGCTGGCGGACCCGCTCGAGGTAGGCCCTCGAGACGCGGCCCAGGTGCATCGTGGGGTTCAGGTAGACCTGGGATTCAGCTAGACGGTCGGCGGTTGGCTCGTCGTAGCGGTAGGAGCCGTCGGCATCGGTGAAGAAGCAATGGAGGATCGCGTCCACGCCGGCGTCGAGGGCGAAGTTGATGGACTCGGTGCAGCGGCAGTGAGCCAGGACCGGCCGGTTGCGGTTGTGGGCTTCGTCCACTAATGCTCTCAGCTCATCCAGCGAGAAGGACGCCCGGTATGGATCGCTGGTGAGGGTGCTGCCTCCAGAGGCGGCGACCTTGATGAAGTCGGCGCCGTCCTTGACCCGATCCCGGACGGCGGCACGAATTCCATCGGATCCGTCCACCTCGCCGCCCATGAACCACAGGTGGCCGCCGGTGATGGTCAGGGGAGGACCTGACGCCAAGGTTCGCGGACCATCCAGCAGGCCCTGGGCCAATCCACCCTTGAGGGAGAAGGCGGTGTTGTTCCAGGAACCGCAATCGCAGAGGGTGGTGACCCCGGTGGCCAAGGCGTCGCCAACGTTGCGCGCCGAGCGAAGCAAACGAATGTCGTCGTTGTCGTCGCGATTGACCTCTTCTCCGGTCCGCCCGTCGCCCGGCATGTTGGTGTGGGTGTGGCAGTCGAACAGGCCTGGCAGAAGCGTGGCATCGGGAAACTCGAGCACCTCCCTCGGTGCCTCGCTCTGGGAGGCTTCCAGGTCCCCTCTTGGTCCGACCCAGAGTATCCTCCCAGCACTGAACCCTACGGCCATGCCCTCCCGCGGAGCATCCTGCACGCCGTCAATCAGTTTGCCGGGCAGGAGAACCTTTATCGTACTGCCGGATTCGTTCAACTTCCGCTTCTCCTGCCGCTTGAGGGCCGATTTTCGTTAATATGGATTATAGCAGGCATATCGGGTACAGATGATTATCGCCTGTAAATGTAACCGGTCTGCATCGGTGGAATGGCCCTTATGGCTAGCGGCGCTCCCTGAGGGTGAGGAGCGCCAATGGCAGCCCGGAAAGGACGATAAGCAGCAACGACGGCATGGCAGCTCGGGCAAAGAACGCTTCGGAGGCGAAGGACCAGACCTGTGTCGCCAGTGTGGAGAATCCGGTAGGGCTGAGTATGAGCGTGGCCGGCAGCTCCTTCATGGTCAGCAGGAACACGAGGGACGCTCCTGCCGCGATTCCAGGGCGGGCCGCAGGCAGGGTGACCGAGGTGAAAGCCCCCAGGGGAGAACGTCCCAGGACGCGGGCAGCTTCCTCCACCCTTGGGTTCACCTGCAGCAGTGTTGCCCTGACCGCCCCCAGGGCCGGCGAAAGGAACAGGGCCACATACCCCAGCAGCAGGAGCACGATGCTCTGGTAGATCGCCGGGGCATAGTTCGCGCCAAAGAATACGAGGGCTAACGCTATCGCGATTCCGGGCAGGGCGAAGCTGACATATCCCAGCCGTTCCAGGAAGTTGCTTAGAACTCCGGGATGTCGGACGGACAGGAGTCCCACGGGAAGCGCTGCCACGGTGGCTGCGATGGCGGCAAGGGCAGAGATGTAGACCGAATTGCGGGCCGCAATCCACAGCGGGTCAAGTGGCTCGCCGGCCAGCACGCCCCGGACAACCCAGTAAACCAGGACCCCCACGGGCAGTCCCAGGGCCACGGCGGTCAGGCTTGCGCACATGCCCGCTGCGGGCCAGCGCCAGCGCCCGAGGGCCATCGTGGAGGCCGGGCGTACCGTTCCCGTCGAGGTTGAGTAATAGCGGCTGCGGCCCCTGCTGAGGAATTCAGTGACCACCAGCGCCAGGGCCAGAGCCACAAGTACCAGGGACAATCCGGCGCCGAGGGTACGGTCGAGGGACGATTCGTACTGGCTGAATATGGCCCAGGTGAAGGTCTCATACCGCAAAAGCGAGACCGCGCCGAAATCGCTCAGGGTGTACAGCCCTACGAGGAGCGCTCCGGTGCCGATGGCGGGTCGAAGAAGGGGAGTGACCACACGGAAAAAGGTGGCCACAGGTCCGAGGCCCAGCCCTCGCGCCGACTCTTCCAGTGCCGGGTCCATGCGCTCCAGGGCGGCGCGAATAGTGAGGAAGACGTACGGATAGCTGAGCAGCGTCAAAGTCAGCATTGCTCCAGCGAAACCGTAAATGCTGGGCAAACGCTCGACGCCGAAAGGCCCTTCGAGGGCTCTCTGGAGCATCCCGCGCGGGCCCAGGGCCACCACCACCACGAAACCGGCAACGTAACTGGGAATGACCAAGGGCAGGGAAGTCAGGACCGCCCAGGTCCGACGGAATGGAAGGTCTGTGCGGGCAGTCAGCCAGGCCAATGGGAGGGCGATTACCACGGAGCCGGCAGCGACCGAGACAACTAGGAGCAACGTGCGTCCCAGGATTGCGGCAACCCTTTCACGGAACAGCAGTTCCCAGAGCTCACTTCCGCCGGCCAGTGAACGGACGGCGAGATACACCGGCGGAAGCAGCAGCGCGGCCCCTACCAGGAGGGCCGGTACCAGAAAAACCGGAGGGGCCTTGAGAGCTGCGGAACTGAAGCGTGCGGCGGCTTCTATGGGTTTCAACAACAGATCAGCCAGATAAAATCGGTTAGGTTGCGACCACACAATTGCTTTGGCACAGTTTTCGAATAAGTATACACGCACTCTGCGCCAACAGGCTGGCGGGCACAGCGCCGTCATTCCGGAGAAGCATGTCCTCGACTCGATCGGGGAGCGGGAATCCAGGGCTTCCGTCCTTCAGACTGCCCTTGGCCGGCAGGGCAGATTGTGCCTAATACGGCAACCGTCAGGCTTATTTCTTGTCCACTGGATGCCCGCTTTCGCGGGAATGACGGGTTGACTTCGATACATCACTGGCCTTGTGGTCCAAATGCGGTAGCCCTGACACGCACTCCGCTCCAACGGTCTGGCGGGCAGATAGGTGACGCAGACTGACGCAAACCCGGTACGGGGCGCGTGATTTGGGAGCTTGCCGTCCCGATTGACACCCCAGTGCCGCGATGCCTAAACTACCCCGAGTTCGCCTCTATTGACAGGTTTAATAACCGTTGGCACTATTGTCGAGTCGTATACCGCTTTACCAGACTCTGCATCGGTTGGAATAAATGGTAAAGGCACCGGCACTGGACTCCACAGGGCTCGCAACCGCGGCGCCGGACCCGTCCGGCGGGATGGCGCTGGAATGCATCGACGTGGTGAAGCGGTTTGGCCACGTGGAAGCTGTGTCCGGCCTCAACCTGGCCGTTGAACGGGGAAGCATACTGGCCCTGCTGGGGCCCAGCGGGTGTGGAAAAACAACGACGCTGCGCCTTATCGCCGGTTTTGAGTGGCCTGATTCGGGACGGATCTCAATTGGTGGGCGGGTGGTCAGCTCGCAACACTCTTCGCTTCCGCCGGAAAAACGGCGTATCGGAATGGTTTTCCAGGAAGGGGCGCTGTTTCCTCACCTGACGGTAGAGCAGAATGTGGGATACGGCCTCAGAAAAGATCCCGACCGTCCATCCCGCATCGACGACGCCCTGGATCTCGTGGGACTTTCCGGGATGCGGCAACGCCTGCCCCATGAGCTGTCGGGAGGACAACAGCAGAGGGTTGCGCTGGCTCGCGCTCTTGCGCCGAATCCCGACATTCTGCTGATGGACGAGCCCTTTTCCAACCTGGATGCCAAGTTGCGTGAGCAGTTGCAGAGGGATGTCGTGGACATCCTCCACGCCAGCGGAGTTACCGCAGTGTTCGTCACCCACGACCAGCAGGCTGCTCTCGGCGTTGGCGATCAGGTCGCGGTGATGAACGAGGGAATGCTCGAGCAGACAGGCTCTCCCGCCGCGTTGTTCCATGCTCCCGATTCCAGGTTCGTAGCCCGGTTCATAGGCGAAGTTGACTTCATACCCGCGAGGATCGAAGAGGGACAGCTAACCAGTGAGCTGGGTACGGTTGGCAGCAATGGCCATATACACGGCCCCAGCCTGGGCCCGGTTGAAGCGGCCCCAAAGTTCGGCCACGAGACTGCCACCCTCGAGGGCAGGTTGCTGGAGCTGATGATTCGACCGGACTGTATTGAATGCTTCGCGGACGAAGAGGGGCAGGCGGTCATTGTGGGGCGCGAGTTCCAAGGGGCCTTCTACCTGTACCGGCTGCGGCTGCCGTCCGGGCAGGAAGTCCGTTGCCTTCTCCCGCACATTGCTGACTTTCCTGTTGGCGGAAGGGTTTCCGTTCAAATGAGGGACGGACACCAGGCCCGCCTCTTCATCGATGGCAGGCGCGCGGGCAGCATCAACAGTTTCAACTAGGCCGGACGGTCCAGCCGTCCAGTTGATGCCGTTCGTCCCTGCTCTGCTATAATTTTCAGTCGCCGGTTGCGGCAGAGTTATGGACAGAGACGAGGGATAAAATGCCACGACCCCGAAGGGCCACGGCGACGCAGGGCGAGGCGTCCAATGGCGAAGCTCAAACGGACCGCCTGTCTCCGGGCACGGAGAACTACCTGCTTTGCCTGTACCGCCTGTGGGAAGACGACGAGTCCCCCACGATCACGCAGCTGACGGATGCCCTGCGCCGCTTGCCGTCCACGGAGGGCCTGGGCACCTCGGTCCCGTCGGTGGCGGGAATGATCCGCAGGATGGCCCGCCAGCATCTGGTAGACGTCGGGTCGGACAAGCGCATTCGCCTCACCAAGCTGGGCATGGAGGGCGGCGAAGACATCGCGCGCCGGCACCGGCTGGCGGAGTGGATGGTGGTGCGACTCCTGGGGATGGAACTGCACCAAGCGCATAACGAGGCCCACCGGCTGGAGCACGGAATGTCTCCCCAGCTGATGGAGAAGCTGGTGGAGCGGCTGAACAATCCGAGACGTTCTCCCTACGGGCGGCCGATTCCCGGAACGGGAGAACCCAAGATTCCGCCCAACTCGCTGACTCTCGACGCCGCGGTGACCGGGCGCACCTACGTGGTGGACAGGGTGCCGGAGGAAGACCCGCAACTGCTGAAGTTCCTGGCGGACTCGCAGATAGTCCCGGAACAGGAGATTACGGTGGCTGACGCAACTCCCTTTCTGGGGGTGATGGAGCTGGCGACGCAGCAGGGCCCGGTTTCGATGGGGTACAACGTGGCCCACCAGATCGTGGTCCGGCCGGTGGAGACGGAGGCATAGGCCCACCGCTTCGCGCTCAGGTACGCAGGACTTGGAAATTATCTCAAAACTTGCTGTGAACCGCCCACCGTCATTCCTGCGAAAACAGGAATCCAGAGTGCCAATCCGGCAACCATTCAAAGTCACCTGGTAGACCAACCCCTTTGAAATGATGGGCAACGAGGGCAACCACAAGGGTTGCCCCTACCTGCCGAAGGATGTCCTGTACGGGCCGTCCCTGGTGGACGCCCATTGAGTACAAAACTAACGTAGTCATGGCTACCCATCATTACAAAGATTTTGAACTCCTGGCCAAGATCGTTTTGATATAGTTTCTTGGTACTTCCTCAAGTTGTCCCACTCCGAAAACGGGGGTGGGACTTTCACTTGTTTGAGGCCAGGCTCTCCCGCACCTCCGTCCAGCCAGCGGACATTGGGCGGTCGGGAAACGCTGGTGCCTCACCGTCCTGGAAGACGCTGACCAGCACAAAGATCGGACCTTCCTGGTCCATCGCTTCCTCAAGGCCTATCAGCAGTTCTTCCAGCCTGTCGAAATGATAGGCGTGGGCGTAGCCTGAGCTCTCCGCCATCTTGAGCAGGTCGAGGTGGTCAAGTCCCTTGATTGCCAGGCCGCCGGTGGACGACCGGGAGGCGTCGTCGAAGACGAAGTGCACGAGGTTGCCGGGACTGGACTCGCCGACTGTGGCCAGCCCGCCCAGGTTGGTGCGCAGGGTGGCGTCGCAGTCCAGCACCAGCACCTTGCCCGAAGGCTGGGCCAGCGCCAGACCCAGACCGACCGCCGGCGCACGGTCCATGCAGTCCATCAGGTCCAGGTCCAGGTCTCGCCGCTGGGAGACGCGGCTCCACTCCCGCAGGGCGGCGGAGGTGGATACGACCATGGCGTCGCCCCGGTGGTAATTGACGGCACGGGCAGCCTCGGCGTAGGGAATGCCGGGGCTGGGCTCAACATTTGGATGGGAATTAGTCACGGTTGCGGCCCTTCGTTGGAATCCGCCGCGCGGCTATCGTTGGTCGGGGTTTGCCTCCCTGTGTAAGAACGCCGGAATCCAACCATGGCCCACATGGCCACCAGGACCGCCGCACCTCCCCCAACTCCCAGGAGGACATTGGAACGCTCGAAGGCCTGGAACAA
This sequence comes from Dehalococcoidia bacterium, assembly GCA_965216065.1. Lineage (GTDB taxonomy): Bacteria > Chloroflexota > Dehalococcoidia > Lucifugimonadales > UBA3495 > VXOI01. The sequence goes on along the minus strand of CBDCFB010000002.1, from coordinate 1,869,033 downwards.
GAGCCAGAACCCGAAAAGGAAGAGGGCGTAGGCGACCAGCCGAAGCAGCAGTCCCCTCCCCAGTTTCACAAGGAAATCTTTTCCCAGTCCAGCAAGCAACCAGCGCAACCTCGAATCTTCTGGATATCGGAGGGGTCAGCCTGAATGGAATTTCCGTGGGCGCTGAAACCGATAGGGGCAGGCTCTCGACCTGCCCCGTATGTTCCGGAGAAACAGGAACCCTGGTTCCAGCAGACAGCTAGTCGCTGATCAATACGCCCGGCATCTCGCGGAGGGCCACATGGATGGTGCGGAAGGCGCGCTGCCGGAACTGCACCGGTGTGTTCTCGATCTCTGGCTTGACGCTGAGGTGCACGAACACCGGCCCCTCGGCGGCCATCACGTCTCCGATCCCGGTGGACAGGTCCTCCAGGTTATCGAAGGAAAAGGTGGCGGCATAGCCGGCGGCCTTGGCCATGCCTTCCCAGTCGGCCTTGCCGGAGCCGGGGACGGGCTGTCCTCCGGTAACGGCGTACACGCCGTTGTCGAACACCATGTGGCAGAGGTTCTTGGGCGTCTTGTTGGCCAGGGTCACCATGGCGCCCAGGTTCATCAGCAGGCTGCCGTCGCCGTCCAGCACGATGACCTTCCGGCTGGGCTGGGCCAGTGCAAGGCCGAGCCCGACATTGGACGCCTTGCCCATGGCGCCGGAAACCGGCATGTCCAGCTGCTCCTTGGTCGTTACGGTGGGCAGGCCGAAGTGGACGTTGTTGGCATTCATGGTGGCGATGATCACGCCGTTGCCCCGGTTGGCATCGATCACCCTGACCGCTTCCTGGTTGTCAATCATAAGACTGCGTCCTCGCGCTCCCCGGTGGTCCGGGGAGGAGTTGGAGTTGAAGGTCTGCGGCGCTAAACGCCAAACTCGGTGCCCACCAGCACTGCAACGGGCTTTTGCGTGCGATCGGCTTCCTGGATGGCGATACTTATGCGGTCGGCATCCTCGTCAGTCTCGATCAGGTAGTAGTTGATGCCCCAGGTGTGGAGTATGTGCTCGATGAACACCGCGGCTGAATCGTTGGTAACGCCCCGTCGGGTCCAGCCCCGGTACCCCACCAGCATGACCAGCGGCTGATTGATGTCCAGCCCCAGCCCGCGGATGGAATCGCCGGACTCGAATATTCCGGTATTCTGGATCAGGACTATGGGGCGCTTGCCGCCCACCCACAGGCCCGCGGCTATGGCCATGGTCTCGCCTTCGCGGCAAACCGGCACCAGGTCCAGCGTGGGCTCGTTGGTCAGCAACTGGTACATGAAGTTGGTCTCGCTGTCGGGCAGCCAGACGACGTGGGAAATGTTGTTCTTCTTGAGTTCCTCGACGACCGAGGCGGGATGAAGTATGACCTCGTGAGTAGTCATTGCGATCCTTCTCCTGAGCTTGCCAGAGCCCCGCCGCAAGGCCGGATACCGATACCAACAGGGAGCGGCGAGACCGGCTCATTATATTCACCGGCTTGAAATGCCGTCAATTGCGACCGTCGCCGAGGCTTGGGCAATCGCGTCTTGAATTCAGCAACTCAGCAGGTTGGGTCGGATGAGCCGGCATTGCCGGTTTGCAGGGGCTGATTTTTTCATTTTCCCGGTCATTTCTGGACATTTCGGGTCTGCAGCCGGTTCAAGAGACCACAGGGATGTCAGCCGGGTACTGTTTGCCATCCGTTATAATCATAGAACTAATGTTGGAGAAAAGGTGCCAGACTTGGCAAGGGGCAAATGACAGCAAAATGAGATTCCAGCCTTCAAGACGCGATTGCCCGGTCGCCGAGGCTTGGGCCGAAGGACACTCCCTCACCCCTGCCGCCTTTGGGAGTTAAGTTTGCGGAGTGGTTCACCCCCACCCTAACCCTCCCCCTGAGGGGGAGGGAATTTGCGGCGGTTTCCTGTTGACCTGGCTGAAGTTCGAAGAGGGGGCGCCCTCACTCCTTCGGCAGGCTCAGGACAGGCCTAACCCTCTCCCGGAGGGAGAGGGAACAGATGGAGGTGGATGGTCGGCGGGTGGGGGATGGCGGAATGTAGGAGTAAACCGCTTTCGGCGGGCGGGGGATGTCGGAATTTGGGAGTAAACCGCTTTCGGCCATTGCAGCATTGAATCAGAGGGTGATGTCAAACTGCCGGCGGGCGGCGAACAGGGGCGCGGGGGCATTGCGTACCAGGTGGAGCGGGCCAGGGCCGGAGCCTCGAACGTAGCCGAGGATCAACGCCCTGGCCGCCCCGACCATGACATCTGCTTCGGATGGGGTGAGCGGTTCAGGGATGGGAGTACGGGCCTTGGGGGAGGTCAGGTAGTTGTACCAAGCGTTCAGCACCTCCTGGAGGGCCACCTCCTCGTCCTGGGCTCGCAGCCTCAGCGCGGCGCCACGCTGGTAGTTGGGCAGCCGGCCGAACAGCCAGTCCAAGTACAGCGGGTCCGCGGCCACCCTCTCGGGCAGCTCAACCCCGCCAGCCGCCTCGATGATGTAATTCCTGTTGCCGCTCTCGTCCTGCGTCTCCGTAGGTACAACGCCCGCATTGGCGAGGTACACCGGCACCAGGATGGGGGGATGAGGTTCCAGCATTTCTTCTCCGAGAGCCAGGAGGAAGGAAAGGCTGGCCACGTTGGCACACAACGGGTCCGCGGTCATTCCGAGAAATTGTCCCGAGATGTTCAGGAGAACTTCGGGCGGGATGTCCCCGTCAGCCAGCTGCCCGTCGACGGCAGTGCGCACGGCACGGGCCATCGGGCCCCCGTCGCCGCAGTAGGGGACGAGGCATGAAAGCCTGGGATCCTGGTGCAATGTCGCCATTTGGTCGTCAAATTCCTGTCCCGGAGCCTCCCCCTCGAATTCCCGATAGAGGCTGGCAACCTGAGGCAACGAAGGGCTCTCCAAGGCCAGGGACTCGAGCGAGGACATGAGCGTGCGTGCCGTTTCCAGGGACTCGGCGTCGTCGCCGATGCCCATGGAAAGGCGGAAAAATGGCCAGGAAAAAAAGTCTTCCCCCAGGAAGTTCCCCAGTCCCTCCCTGACGAAGTAGTCGCCGCTGATTGCTTCCCAGAGTTGGCGGTCCGAGGGGCGGGGCGCCAGGTAGCGGTAGGCGATGAGGCGGCAAAGCATGGACAGGCAGGTCTGGCGGACGAAGGCCGAGGCACTGTCGTCAGCGAACAGCTGCTGGCAGGTCGCCCATGCCCGGTAGCTGTTGTCTACCGGGGCCATGGTAACGGAGTCCTCGAAAATCGACTCCAACTGCTTAATCGCCCGGCTCACGGCAGGGCTCTCGGGGCCCAGTGCCGCCGCCAGAGACCGGGGGTCCGGAGTAGTCGCCACGAGGACTGCCTAAAACTCGGCGTTCTTCGGGGTACGGGGGAAGGGTATGACGTCGCGTATGTTTGACACGCCCGTGATGAACTGGACGGTGCGTTCGAAGCCCAGCCCGAAGCCCGCGTGGGGGACGGTGCCGTAGCTCCGAAGGTCCAGATACCAGTAGTAGTCCTCCTCGTTCAGACCGGCCTCTCTCATTCTATTGAGCAGGACATCGCGGCGCTCCTCCCGCTGGCTGCCGCCGATGATCTCGCCGATGCTCGGAGCCAGCACGTCCATCGCCCTGACCGTCTTCCCGTCGTCGTTCAGGCGCATGTAGAAGGGTTTGATTTCGCTGGGGTAATCGGTGACGATCACCGGTCGGCCGATCCGCTTCTCGGTAAGGTAGCGCTCGTGCTCGGACTGCAGGTCGATGCCCCACGAGACAGGAAACTCGAATGTCTCCCCCGATTGCAGGAGCATGCCCACTGCTTCGGTGTAGGTGATGCGCTCGAAGTGGGAATTCACTATGCCCTCAAGAGTGCTGATGATCTCCTCGTTGTACCAGCGGTTGAAGAATTCCATGTCCTCGGTGCAGTTTTCGAGGACGTGGCGGAAGATGTACTTGAGGAAATCCTCGGACAGGTCGGCGAGGCCCTCGATCTCGCAGAAAGCGACCTCGGGCTCAACCATCCAGAATTCAGCCAAGTGGCGCGAGGTGTTGGAGTTCTCGGCGCGGAAGGTGGGGCCAAATGTGTATACGTTGGAGAGGGCCATCGCGAAGATTTCAGCCTCCAGCTGCCCGCTTACCGTCAGGTAGGTGGGCTTCCCGAAAAAGTCCTCCGCGATGTCCACCGACCCCTCGCGCCTGGGAGGATTGTCCAAGTCCAGGGTGGTGACCCGGAACATGGAGCCGGCCCCCTCGGCGTCGCTGGCGGTGATGATGGGGGTCTGGATGTACTGAAAGCCGCGTTCCTGGAAGAAGGAATGAATGGCGTAGGCGACGGTGTTGCGAACCCGGGCCATGGCCCCGAAGGTGTTGGTGCGGGGCCGCAGGTGGGCGATTTCGCGCAGGAATTCCGGGGTGTGCCGCTTTTTCTGCAGCGGATAGGTCTCGGGGTCGGCGCCGCCCAGCAGCCGCACCTCCCGGGCCTGGATTTCGTACCTCTGACCCCGGCCCTGGGATTCCACCACGTCGCCCACAACGCTCACGCTGCATCCGGTGGTCAGGGAGTTGGCGGTGGCGTAGTCGGGGCTATCCTCGGCAACCACGACCTGGAGGTCCCGCAGGGTAGTGCCGTCGTTCACCTGGACGAAGGCCACCGACTTGGACGAGCGGCGCGTCTTCACCCATCCCAGCACCAGCACCTCTCCGGAGGGGTCGTCATTGGACAGTATGCTCTTGATGGTGGTGCGTTCCATTGGACACCTCTGAGGGGTGCTGATGGCCCGGCAGTGCCGGGCCCGACAAGCGCAGCCCGCTGGATTGGCCGGGCTGGTTCAGGAGTTTGATGATCCCTCGTTGGGTGGGAAGCAGTTGGGCGGGAAGCGACTCAGGTCCTACGCCGCGCTTTCTTCCAGGGAGTGGGCTTCCCACTGATCGGCCCAGCGCTGGATGGCCTCGACCACGTGCCGGAAGCCGGAACCCTTTTCGGTAAGAGCATATTCCACCAGCACGGGCTTGGTGTTGTAGACACGGCGCTCCACAATCCCGGACTCTTCCAGTTCCTGGAGGCGCTGGGAGAGGAGACGGTCGCTGAGGCCTTCGACATAGTTGGAAATGTCGCTGAATCGGCGGGGCGCCGCGAGCATGCTGCGAATAATGAGGCAGTTCCACTTCTTGCCCAGGATCTGGATAGCGCGGTCGTAACGCGGGCAGGGCTCATGGATCTTCATTGCAGTCCTGTCTCCGTTACAGAAGAATTTTGAGGATACTAGCATACTAACAAAAAATTAGCCACTATTAACCTATTGACAGATGAAAACTGCGGTACTAACTTATTATTAGTAACTAGTTAAGTTACTCGTCAAGCTTAAAGGTAAGCATCAAACATAAATTGGTCTAACGACCACAGAGGAGGCTGATATGGCCACGCTCACACCCGACAAGGTTACCAGGGAATCCGCCGAGGAGACCAACCTCAAGGCCCACGGGGGTCGCATCGCCAGGCTGCTGGCCCAGGTATCGAAGCTGGGCGACGGCTACGCCGAATACCAGATGGAAAGGGGAGTCTGGCGGAAACTGGCGCTTCGACCAGGCGCCAACGGGGCGGAACAGGCTTCCGCCCCGGATACCGGACTTCCAGCCCCGGGAGTCGTCTGCCCTCGGCATATTCAGCGACCCATCACGAAGGAGGCCCACATGGCACCGTTGACACTGGAATACAATTCGAAGACTCCTCCGGTATCCCAACCGAGCGGGAACCAGCCCGCCGAAAAGTGGGCCGCCAGCCGGCTGGTTCGCCGCGCGGTCTCTTCCCCGGTGTCTCTGGACCTCTGGCTGTCGGGACCCCCGACGACCAGCAGGGACCGAATGCAGGCAGAGCTTGCGGACGCTAGGAACTCGCTATACCGCAGGAGCCTGGTTGTCTAGCGAGAGTCCCGGCACTGGTTGGCAACGGAGTCCGGCCTAAGGGCCGGACTTTTCTTTGCCCTATAGTTCCGGCCCTACAGTACCGGCCCTACAGTACCGGACGGTGCGAGTGCCAGTCAGTGGCCTGCTCGTAGGCCTGGCCAATGCGGAGCAACGTTGGCTCCGACATGTGGGGGCCGACTAGCTGCATCCCCACAGGCAGTCCCTCGGAGAAGCCGCAGGGGACAGACAGGCCCGGGAGACCCGCGATGTTCACCGGAAGCGTGCAGACATCGATGAGGTACATCTGCACCGGGTCGCCGGTCCTCTCCCCCACGGGGAAGGCGACTACCGGGGAGGTCGGCGTCACCAGGGCGTCCACGGTCTCGAAGACCGTGTCGAAGTCGCGACGAATCAGCGTGCGGGCCTGCTGGGCCTTGAGGTAGTAGGCGTCATAGTACCCGGAAGACAGTGCGAAGGTGCCCAGCATGATGCGGCGGGTTACCTCCGGACCGAACCCCTTCTGCCGGGTCTGCTCCATCGCTCCCCACATGTCCTCCGCCTGTTGTTCCGAGAACCCGTACTTCACGCCGTCGTAGCGTGCGAGGTTTGCGGAGCACTCCGACGGGGCGATGATGTAGTAGCAGGCGAGGGCGTATTTTGTGGACGGCAGCGATACCTCCCGGACCGAAGCGCCCAGCTGTTCGAGGGTGGAAATGGCCCGCTCCACCGCCAAGCGGACGCCGTCCTCGATACCTTCGGCGAAATATTCTCCCGGCACCCCCAGGCGCAGGCCGCTGAGGTCGCCGCTGGCTTCCAGGGCCGAAATGTAGTCCGGTGGCGAACCGGGCAGGGAGGTGGCGTCGCGGGGGTCGTGGCCGGCGATGGCCGACAGGGCCAGGGCGCAGTCGCCGACGCTGCGGCCGATGGGGCCGATCTGGTCCAGGGAGGATGCGTAGGCGACGAGGCCGTAGCGGCTGACCAGGCCGTACGACGGCTTCAGGCCCACAACGCCGCACAGGGATGCCGGTTGGCGCACGCTGCCCCCGGTGTCCGAGCCGAGGGCGTAGACGGCCTCTCCGGCCGCTACAGATGCTGCGGCCCCGCCGCTGCTGCCGCCGGGTACGCGGGCGGTGTCCCAGGGGTTCAGCGTGGGGTGAAACGCGGAGTTCTCGCAGGAGGAACCCATGGCGAATTCGTCCATGTTTCCCTTGCCGAGCATGACGGCACCCTGCCGGAAGAGCCGGTCGACGGCGGTGGCGTTGTAGACGGGGACGTAGTCCTCGAGCATCCGGGAGGCGCAGGTAGTGCGCACGCCCTTGGTGCACATCACGTCCTTGATCTGTACCGGAATGCCAGTCAGCGGGGAAGCGGTACCTTCCGCAAGCATACGGTCGGCGGCCTCAGCCTGTTCCAAGGCGGCTTCGGGCGTCAGGGTGATGAAGGAACGCACTTGGTCTTCGACGGCTTCGATGCGCTCCAGGCAGGCCCTAGTCAGTTCCACGGAACTGACCTCCCGTCTTGAAAGAAGGTCGCGGGCTTGCTGGATCGTCAGCCAGTTGAAGTCGGGCAACTGCTCTACTCGTCCAGCACAGCTCTAACCCGGAAGAACTCCCCCTCGCGCCGGGGTGCGTTGCTGAGGGTCTCTTCGGGTGTGAGGGAGTCCGCCGGTTCGTCGTCACGCATCACGGCCCGCAGATCGCCGGCGTGGCCGGTGGGTTCGACGCCGACAGTGTCCAACTCATTCAGGACCCCGAACTGGTCGATAATGTCGGACAACTGCTCGACATAAACGTCGATCACGTCCTCTGTGATTCCGATACGGGCCAGCGAGGCAATGCGCCGGACCTGGGCACGGTCAAGGGGCATGTCTGGTCCTCGATGCGAAATCTGACAACAATGTAGCGCATCGGGCCGCGTACGAAAAGTGCGCGGTTGCTGTATGATTTCAGCAATAGTTTCCCCGGTGAGCAGGCCACTCATCCCCGGATAAGTCCTGCGACCGGTTTTCGCGCGACAGGAATGCTGGACTCCATCCTCAATTGGCGGCTTCGGACACCCTTCTACTACGGCTGGCTCATTCTCGGCATGTCGTCGATGGCGACCTTTGCCGCCAGCGGCGTTTCGCAGGTGGTGCTGGGCGGCATACAGGTCTACATCGCCGACGACACCGGCTGGGACCAGAGCACGCTGTCCTATGCTGCCACCGCAGGTACCTGGCTGTCCGGGCTGATAGCCCCCGTGATTGGCCGGCTGGCTGACAGACACGGCCCTCGCTGGCTGATGTCCACCGGCCTTCTCATCGCTGGCGTGTGCTTCCTCTTGCTGTCCGGTGTCAACTCAGTCTGGCAGTTCTACGTTGCCTACGTGATTGCCCGGGCGGTGTCCAATCCGGTGCTGATCGGGCTGGTACCCCGGACGGCGGCGGTCAACTTCTTCCGTCGCCGGCGGAACATCGCCCTGGCGATGGTGTCCACCTTCCGGCCCATCGCGGGCGCAATCAACATACAGCTCTTCGCGTTGATCGCGCTGAGCCAGAGCTGGCGCGAGGGGTTTCGCTACCTGGGGATATTCAGTCTGGCCATGGTAATTCCGGTCATCCTGCTGATGCGGCGGCGGCCGGAGGACATCGGCCTCGCTCCGGATGGACGAGCGGCCACGCCCCCACCCCAACCCTCCCCCGGAGGGAGAGGGAGTTCGGCCACTTCGGCACCTTCTTCCGAGACCAGCTGGACGGTAAAGGAAGCGGCAAGGACGCGAACCTACTGGCTCATCGTGGCGACTGCCTGCGTGGGAACCCTGGCTTCGAGCAGTGTTGGATTCAGCATGGTGCCCTACCTGGTGGAAAGCGCCGGGCTGAGTGTGGCCGCCGCAGCAGGGGTGCTGAGTTTCGGCACGGTACTTTCCATAGCCAACGTGGGATGGGGTGTTCTGTCCGACCGGTTCACTCCCAGGCGGTGCCTGATGGTAACCATGGTGGGGTCGGGAGTGCTGCTGGCCTACCTGACGATGGTGGACTCGCTGGCGGAGGCGCTGGTCTTCGCACTGGTCTGGGGCATCTTCTCCGGCGCGGTGGGGAGCATGGAGAACATGATGCTGGCCCAGTACTACGGCCGGGAGTCGTACGGGTCCCTGCTGGGCCTGTTTTCCCCCTTCCAGACGGCGGCGCTGGGCCTTGGTCCGTCGCTGGGGTCGCTGATCCGTGGATTGGCCGGAAGCTACACGATGCTGTACTTCGTGATGGTGGGGGCGTACCTGGTCTCTGCAGCCCTGCTCTATCATGCGCGGGCGCCCGTGGGGGCCAGCCGAACGCAGAAGGCAGCGGCGGACTAGGGTCCTCGCTGCCCTGGTGGCGTTCCCATTGAGTTGGTTTGTCGGCTTATGATCCGCAATTCCCGCGAGAGCGGGAATCCAGTCGTGGTGGACTCGTAGGGCGGAAAACTACCTCGACCATCTGAATTGGAACTCTACCTGTTCCCCTGAAATGATCGATAGAGAGGAGTGAGAAAGCCCACTCCTACTCTCGCCGTTCCAACTAACGGCTGTAACCCGAACGTGTGGATGGGGGAAGAAGGTGCTCCACCCCCGACGCCACGTGGTCCAGCAGGAATACGAAGTCGTTGTAGGCATCAAGTGTCCCAAGGTCGCTGCGCAGGACGCCGAGCTGCGACTGTAGACTTGAAAGCCCGGAGTGGACCTCGGTGTAGGTGTCCTCAGGGTAGTCTGGCAGGGCGCCGTACAGGTCCGCGGTGAGGGCGGCGATGGCGCCGAAATGGGCCAGCGAGCCGTCGTATCCCTCGTAGCCAGCCCCCGGATCGCCTGAAAGTGTAGCCGTCTGGCTGCGGGAGTCGCCGGTATCCGGGTCCACCCAGCGCAACTCGACCCGGCCCAGGGGGGCGTTGGTGAGCGCGGAGGCGTTGCCAGACAGTTCCAGCTCGTACAGGACCGTTGTGGCGGCGCCCGAGTAGACCTCGGCGAACTCCTTGCGGTCCTGGGTGAAGTTCTCGTCTGCAGTCACGCGGTTCTCGTAGCCGATGATCCGCCACCTTTCGACAGTGCCGGTGTTCCAGGTCACCTGGGCCCTGGTCTGGTCGGCGAAGGGGATGGACAGGGCCAGCCAGTTGTCGCGGGTGAAGGTGGCCTGGGCGTGCTCTGGCGTGTCCAGGTACCGGTACCAGCCGTTGCCGCGCTGGGCCAGCTGCTCCAGCAGAAGGTCGTTGTAGTTGTTGATGCCGACGCCTATGGTTATCAGGCGCAGCGGGTTCCTCGTGCCGGAGTCATAGGCCGTCTCCAGGATGGCGAATGGGTCGGTGGCGTCCACGTTGGCGACGCCGTCGGACATCAGGATGACGTAGTTGTACGCCTCCGGTCGTCGTTCTCGGGCATCGTCGGCCAGCCTGACCCCCAGATTCAGCCCGGCTTGAACGTTGGTGCTGCCGTGAGGTTGGAGCCAGCTGATGCTCTCCCTTACGCGGTAGTCGTCTGGCGCGCGATGCTCAACGGTATGGCGGTCGATAACATCTTCCGTGAAGTGAACGACGGCGATGCGGTCGTTGGGGCGCAGGCTCAGGCGGATGCTCTCCGCCGCCTGCCGCGCGATGGCCACCCGATTGCCGTCGCCCATGGAGCCGGAAGCATCGAGGACGAGAGTCACGTTGAGCGGCCTGTCGTCCACCAGTTCCGGTGCCTGGAATGCGATCCGGGCCAGCCGCCTGCCCTCGTCCAGCGGATGAGGGTACAGGTCTCCGGTGATGGCGAATCTGTCGGTTCCCGAGGGCGGGTCGTACTCGTAGTTGAAGGCGTTGAGCCACTCCTCGGCCCGCACCGAATCAGGGTCCACCTCGTAGCCGGAGCGGGCCCAGTTCAGCGCCAGGTGGTACGAGGTGCGGTCGGTGTCCAGGCTGAAAGTGGATACATCGTCCTCCGCCGCGGCCACGAATGGCTGCCGCTGGTAGTCGCGGAAGGTCGTGCCCGGCGGGGTGCCCCCGTCTGAGCCAGCCGGACCCCGGGAACCCGCCTCACCCGGAGGGCCTGCGGGTCCTTGTGAACCCGCTTGTTTCTGAATCGATTGGTCAGCCTGGAAGGCAGCGGCCTGCGGAGCAGGGGTGGCCGCTGCTGCCTTGTCCGAAGCCTCCATCTCGACCTCCACAATCCGGGTAACTGCTTCCTCGGCCATCGCGGCGGGTGCAGACGTGGGAATGGGAACCGATTGACGGCCAGTGCTGGCCGTACCTGCGGGCCCCTGTGGTCCCTGTTGCCCTGAGGGTCCAGCCTGGCCTTGAGTTGAAGCAGGCCCCGCTGGCCCGGAAGGACCGCTGTACCCCCGAGCCTGTTGCTCAGGGGCTGGCGTGGATGTAGTCGGCACCGAAGTGGCGGCGAGAGATGCCCCACCTCTGGCCTCGCCAGCCGGGACTGCGGCCAGGCCGCCCGGGGAGTCTTCACCGCCGTTGCCCGATACAGCCCACACCACGGCAGCGATGGCAATGGCGGCGACCGCCACGCTGGCTAGGGCGAATCCGGGGGATAGATGGCCCTCCCTCATGGGGTTCAGGAGTCCCAGGAGGCGCGAAAAAAATGATTTGGGCATCGGTTCCTCCAAGTGGCTTTCCAGCCACGGCCATGGGTCGTTGGGGGCACGCAGGTCCGAGGACTCGGCGCTGAAGTGGTCGCGCAGGACTCGCTCCATTTCCTGGTCGAATTCGCTGTCTGACGATTCGTTGTGGGCCATTGGTCTAACCTCCCTCTGAGCCTGTCGAAGAGCGGCCAGACAGTTCTGGCGATTCGAGGCTGGATCCGTCCAGTCGTTCCCGGAGGACGGCCAGCGCCCTGTGAATGCGAGACTTGACGGTGCCCTCCCGTACTCCGAGGGCGCGGGCAACCTCGGGAACGGTGAGGTCGGCGAAATATCGGAGCGCAATCACCTGCCGGTGGTCGGGGCTGAGCTCAGCAATGGCGCACCTGAGTTCCATCCGGTTTTCGAGTGCGTCAAGCATGGTCGCGGGGTCGACGCCCGCGACAGCCGGCTCTTCCGGCATGCTGCCATCCAGGTTCACTGTGGACAGCGTTCGTCGCCGTTGCTGGGACAGCACGGCGTTTACCAGGATCCGGAGCAGCCACGGCTTGAAGGGACTCCCCAAGCGAAACCCCCTGATGCCGCGCCAGGCGGAGAGCAGGGCTTCCTGCACCTGCTCCTCGGCTACAGCGCGGTTGCCGGTCATCAGCACCGCGGTGCCGAACAGGACATCCCTGTACCGGTCAACCAAGTGGCGGAAGGCTTCGCGGTCCCCGTCCTGGCAACCCGCGATGGCTTCGTTGTCAGTCATTTGCGGCCCTCATGCTCCGGATTGCGCAGGGGCTTTTGATTGATAATATGCGTCCGGATTCCGAATCGTTCCCTTCATTCCGAAGAAAACAAAAAATCGCCTGCGACCATTCCGAAATCGCAGGCGAATCAAGGGGGCACCCCCACCCTAACCCTCCCCTTCAGGGGGAGGGAATGCTCGGTGGGTTGCGTTGGTTCAGTTCATTTCGGAGCCGCCGGAGACGCTGATGGACAGGCCAGTCACGTAGTCGGACTCGGCGGAGGCCAGGAAGGCGGCCATGCGGGCGATGTCGTCGCCCTGGGCCACGCGGCCCATGGGTACGCGGACGGCGCGGTCGGCGATCATGCCGGCCCGGTACTCCTCGCTGGACTCGCCTTCGGGAGCGAGGGCCGCGGCGATGAAGTCGACGCGTTCCGTGTCCACCAGGCCCGGGCAGATGGCGTTGACGTTGACCCGGTGCTGGGCCATTTCCTGCGCCAAGGCCTGGGTGAACCCGATGACCGCGAACTTGGAGGCGCAGTAGGCAGCATAGCGGGCGATGCCCCGCTTGCCGGCGCCCGACGAGATGTTGATGATCTTGCCGCCACCGCTCCGGGCCTGCATGTGGCGGGCGATGGCGCGCGATACGAGGTAGGTTCCGCGGACATTCACCCGCATCACCTCGTCGAATGCTTCTTCCTCCAGCTCGACGACCAGCACCCGGTCCTTGCCAGGGCGGGAGCCGGCGTTATTGACCAGGATGTCGATGCGGCCGAACTTTGCCAGGACCTGGCCCACCATGTCGTCCACCTGGTCGCTGTCGGAGACGTCGGAGAACAGGGCCAGCGACTCGCGGCCCATTGCCTCGATCTCGGCGGCGACGCTGTTCAGGCCCTCCCAGCCCTGCTGCCGGTCCTCGGCGCGGATGGCGTCCAGGCTCGCAGGGACGTCGGTGACGACCACGTTGGCGCCCTCTGAGGCCAGGCGGTTGGCGATGGCCCGGCCGATGCCGTTGCGCCCGCCCGCGCCCGTAACTATCGCGTTTTTTCCGTTCAGGTCATACATGTCGCGCTCTCCGATGCTGAATAAATCCGGCCACTCCCTGCTTCCAGCCCAGTGCCAGGATGAAGATGAAAGAAGCAACCAGGGCCATTATAGGACTGGGCGGCATGTTGTAGTAATAGGAAATGTAGATGCCGGCAATTGCCGATGCCATGCCAATGACGGCGCCCACCACGGCCGCTCCTCCGAAATTTCTCACCAGCATCAGGGCGGTGGCTGCGGGAGTGATGAGCATGGAAATCACCAGGACGATGCCCACGGCGTAGAGGGTCAGGACTACCACCACCGCCAGCATGCCCAGCAGCAGGTATTCCAGCTTCTCTGTGGGCAGGCCAACAACGGAGGAGCCGGTTGGGTCGAAGCTTGCGTACACCAGCTCCTTGCCCAACCCGAAGACGATCGCCATGACTGCCAGGGCGAGGCCCGCGGTGACAAAGACGTCGGAATAGGACGCCCCCAGCACCTGGCCCAGCAGAATGTCCTCCAGGCTGACGGGGATTCCCCTGGAAGCGGTGAGCATTACCAGGCCCAGTGCGAAGAGGCCGGCGAACACGATGCCCACTGATGTGTCCTCGCCAATGCCGGCCCTCTTGATGAGATAGCCGCTGCCGAGAGCTACTACGATGGCCATTGGTATTGCCCCCGCGAAGGGGCTGGCACCCAGCAGGTAGGCTGCCACCATGCCAGGCAGCATGGAGTGGGAGATGGCGTCCCCCATGAACCCCAGCCCGCGGGTTACAACGAAGACACCGAGGACGGGACACATGAGGCCAACGAGGACCGACACGATCAGCGCCCTCAACATGAAGGCGTACTGAAACGGACCGGCCAGGGTTTCAGTGATGATGTCCAATGCGCCGTTCCATCATGTTGTGATCCTGGGGAGGGACCGCTCCGCTGGGGCCGTAGAGCACGGTTAGGGACTCCTGGGTCAGCACCTCCTGCGGCGGCCCGTAGGCATACACTCGGCAGTTTATACAGAGGCATTCGTCGCAGTAGTTGGTCACCAGGTTGAGGTTGTGCGACGATATTATGATGGTGTTGCCCTCGTCCCGCAGCGTCATAAGCACGGAGACCAGCGCCGCTTGGGACGCCACATCCACACCCCTGAATGGCTCGTCCAGAAGCAGGACCGATGCCTCCTGGGCCAGTGCGCGGGCTACGGAGACGCGCTGCCGCTGACCGCCGGACAGCTCATTGATCAGCGAGCGCCTCCTTTCCCACATTCCCACCTTTTCCAGAGCGTTTTCCACCGCCTCCCGGTCCTCGCGCTTGGGACGGCGCAGCCAGCCGATACTTCTTACCCTGCCCAGCATCGCCACGTCCCAGACCCTCATGGGCAGTCGCCAGTTCACCTGCTCGTGCTGTACCACGTAGGCGATCCTGCCGCGGGCCTGGTCAATGTCCTGGCCGTGAATCAGGACCTGCCCGGAGGTGGGCGTAAGCAAACCGGTGATGACGTTGAACAGCGTGCTCTTGCCCGCACCGTTCGGACCGACCACGCCGGTAATGCGGCCGGGTTCGACGGTGAAGCAGACGTTGTCCAGTATCTGGAGCGAGCCACGCTCCACCGAGACTTCGGCTATATCCACGGGCGCGACTATATCCACGGGCGCGACGGGATGGCTGTGCGCCATGCTATTGCAGGCCCCCCAATATCACTTCGGTATTAACACGCATCATATCTCGGTAGGTGTCGGAATTGCCGCCTTCCGTGAGGGAACCCGTGTGAAGCCCGCCCACGAGAGTGGCTCCCGTCTCGTCGGCTACCCGCTCAGACAGGCGCGCGGGAATGGCCGCCTCCGTGAACACGGCAGGGGCGCCCGCGTATTCTATTGCCTCTATAAGCTCAACAATTTCCTGGGCCGAGGGCTCTCGCTCGGTGGACAATGGGAAGACCGTGCCCACCACTTCGAACCCATATCTGAATGCGAAATACTGGAAGCTTTCGTGGGCTGTAACGAGCAGACGGCGTTCCTCGGGCACCGCCTGGACCTCGTCCTGGATCCAGGCGTGGAGATCGTCGAGCTCCTGGTTGTACGTTTCTGCGTTTGCCGAATAGAAGTCCCTGCCGTCGGGATCGGCCCTGGACAGGTTCTCCGCTATGACATCGACCGCTTTCTTGACACGGACCGGGTCCATCCAGAAGTGTGGGTCAAGGGGGCCGTGTTCGTGCGCCTCCGGACCATGCTCGTGGGCTTGTGCCCCGCCTGCGTGGCTGTGGTCGGTGTTGGTCCCCCCGGTTTCAAGCGGGTCCACGAACTGCCCCAGTGCGACTATGCTGTCGGGGCTTGTGATCGCCCTTCCCATCAACTTCTCAAGGGATGCCTCTTCCACGGACAGTCCGACCACCACAACCAGGTCGGCCCCTGATACGCGGGCGATGTCCTGCGCGCCAGGGCTGTAGACGTGGGGATCCGCATTCGCCGGAATCAGGGCAAACGCATTCACGCGTTCCTGCCCGACAGCCTTTACCCAGTCGGCGAGTATGTTGCTGGTGGTGACCACCGTCAAGGCGGACTGCGACGGAGCAGCGGACGGCTCTGTCGGTTCGGGCGCTGATGTCGCCTCCGCTTCCGGCGGGGCTGTGGCAGCGGGGCCCGAGGTTGCCGGTGCGACGGTGGCAGGCGGAGCATCGGTCGCCGGTGGAGCCTGCGTCGCGGAGTCCCCGCCGCAAGCCAGGGTCAACAGGAGAAGGATGGACGCGGCGACGATCGCCGTGAGGTTGGAAGCGGCCGTGAACATGCTTCTGCTACGGGGCAGGATACTTGGGATGCTTGTGTGAGAAACAGGTGAAGACACTCGGGTCCTCTTCAACAGTCTTGGCTCTAATTGGTGTGGCGTTTTGATCATTCCGGGGCCCATCCCGGCGGTGCTATCAGTTCCGGGGGACAGGAGCCCGGCGGTGGTTTGCTGAACGGGCGATCCTGACGAACTTGACCTGGTTGATGACGACTTAGGGAATCGGCGCTCCCCGTGAATGCGGCCAGTGAAGACGCGAGTTCGGAAGCTAGTCAAAGACCGCAGCGAATATGATAAGGCGGCCATGAATTCTGTGTAAATAAACCCTGAGTAGCAGATAGGATGATTTCGACGGTTGGGACTGCGAGGCAAGGGACTGTGGGAGGCGAGGGGCTGAAGGTCGCCGGCCGTGAATGCGTCTCAGCTCACCGAGAAGCTGGTACCGACTCTGATAAAGCACCGGCTTGCTGGCTCTGATAAAGCACTGGCTTACTGGGATTTTCGCCAGCTGAAGACGGGGCTGGTGGCACGAATAGCGCTTGCGGGATTCTGACCAGGGAATCCGGGGTGGTCGAAATTTGAACGATCTTAAAAGTTCTGTAAGACCTCGGTGATATAATTTTTGTATGGTCGGCTGGTCGGCTGCCAGCTCTTAAGATCGTAGAGGTCTTCGGAGAAGACCCACCCGAGGAAGGACAATTGAACACGCTCAAGACATTCATTCTGATGATGGTACTGTCGATGATGCTTCTGCTGATCGGCGGAGTTGTCGGCGGACAGGCAGGCATCGTGGTCGCCCTGGTCTTCGCCCTGATTTTGAACATCGGGGCCTATTGGTTCAGCGACCGGATTGCCCTCGGCATGACCAAGTCCCACCCCATCACTGAGCAGGATGACCCCGACCTGTACGGCATCGTGCGAGAGCAGGCCAGGCTCGCCGGGCTCCCGATGCCCAAGGTGTACGAGATCAACACCGAGTCGCCCAACGCCTTCGCCACCGGGCGCAGTCCGAAGAACGCCACGGTGGCGGTTACAACCGGCATCCGCCGGATTCTCAACCGGGAGGAACTGTCGGAGGTGCTGGCCCACGAGATGGCCCACGTCGGGAACCGCGATACCCTGATCATGGCCGTAGTCGCGACCATCGCCGGCGCCATTTCCATGCTGGCAATGCTGGCCCAGTTCTCGGCCATGTTCGGCGGGCGTGAAGGACGGGACAACATAGTTGGGCTGCTGATCGTGGCCATCGTCATGCCCATCGCTGCGGCCTTGGTGCGCGCCGCCGTTTCGCGCACGCGGGAGTTCCAGGCCGACGCCACCGGGGCCCACAACTGCGGAAACGCCTTGGCGCTGGCCAGTGCGCTCCAGAAGCTGGAGCGTGGTTCAGAGGCCCGTCCGATGCGGGTTGTCGAGGGTGCGTCCCACCTGTTCATCGTGCATCCTCTCAAGGGCGCAGGGCTCAGCGGCCTTTTCTCCACTCACCCGCCGACCGAAGAGCGTGTCCGGCGGCTGACGTCCATGGAGATCACCCCCAGGTTTTAGCCCCGCGGTTGCAGGCCGGTGGCGGGGAGTTCTCAGGTGAACAGGTCAGTCCCGAGGCTAAAGGGCGGAAGTGAGGTGGAGCGGTTTTTGTCATGACAATTTTGCGGGCACTGGCTGGGCTGGTCCTGGGAATGGTGGTATTTTCCGGTCTCATCTACTTCCTTGTGGTGGTCAACTTTTCCCAGCGCCTTGAAGACCCGGAAGTCTACAATGTCGCGATCAGCGACACCGACGCCTACAACCGGATCTACGACGAGGTGCTGGCAGACCCTGCGCTTGAGGACCAGACCGGAAACCTGCTGGGGGACCTCGAAGTCCAAGTGGGTGATGAAACGGTTGAGGTGCTCAAGGGCGTCATGCCGCCCGCGTATCTCCAGGAGCAGACCGAAGGAAACATCGGCCGCTTCACCGGCTTCCTCAGGCATGACCTGGATGACCTGGAAATCTTCGTTGACCTGAAGGAACCCCTCGAGCGGGTTGAGCCCGTGGTCCTGAAGAAGGCCAACGAGATTATCGATGAAGTCGAAATCCAGGAACCGGTCCCTGCCGAATGTTCGCCGCAGGCCCTGGGCAAGCTGGCTGCCGCCCTGGCGGAACCGGCGGCGTGGTTGTCTGACGGCAAGTTCCCGGCATCGACGCCGTCCCTGGAGGTGCTGACCAGGGAATGCCGCCAGCGGGAGTTTGATCGCTGGTTTGATGCACTGCTTGACGCCCCGGCGATGAACTCCCAGGCGGCGCTGATTCTGGATGCCAGCAGGCAGGAGATACGCAGCTCTTTCATCCAGGGCGACACCAGGGAATTCCTGAAAGCGGTGGCCCTGCCCTTGCTCGAGCCGTTGATTGAGGACTCGGTGGCCGACATACGCCGGGAACTACAACGCAATGACCGGTTTGATGTCCTGGGCTGGCTGGCCGGAGAGTCAGAGGACCTGTCGAGGGATGACATCGAAGAGCAGGCCGAGGCGCTTCGCGACGTGGTCAGCGGCGCCAATGGCCCTGGCAGGATCATCTCGCTGGTGATGATCATCGTGGGAAGCCTGCTGATGGCCGCAGTCCACTTCCCCAAGCCCGCCGAGATTCTCCGCTGGCCCGGACTGACCCTGCTGATGGGTGGGGGAGTTTGTCTGGCTGTCGGATCCGTGGTGAACTCCGCCGTCCCGGGACGGATCGGGGAAGCCATCGCCGATGTAACATCCTACTCGCATGATGTGCCCGTCTCGGCCATTCGTCTTGCCGGTGACCTGGCCGAGTCATTCGCGCAACAGGCCACGGCCGGCTTCATCCCTGCCGCGGTAAGCGTGATGGTAATCGGCGGTGTTCTGCTGGCGGCATCGTTCTTTGCGGAGATCCTGTGGTCGCTGTTGCGGAGGGTCCTGCTAGGACGCGGCGACTGAAGAAGGGGCCGCTGAAAATCTGAAAACGGGAAACTGACTGGCGCGAAAACTGAGCCCTCCCTCTCGGCAGTGGGAGGGCTCTTCGTTCGACGGCCCGTCAGAAGAGGGCGATCGGGTTGACCGGCGAACCGGTCACGTTCCGCAGCCGCAGGGGGGCCAGCGTCAGCATGAACTCGTACCGGTTCCGCTGGGCACAGGCGGCGGCCAGTTCCTCCAGATTGGCGTTGTCGATGAACCACAGGCCCAGGCTCACCAGGCAGATAGTGTGCAGCGGGTTCCCGATGGTCTTGTAAGGGTTGGGCCGGGCGTCGTTGGAGGTATCGGTACCCATCATGGCGATGCCCCGCTCCTTGAACCACGGCGCGCACGCTGCCTGGTGGGCGGTCATCGGATCGGTCTGGGAGGAGGGTCCCCGCTCAAGGCGCATGCGATAGTTGCCCGTGCGGGTCAGGAGGATATCTCCTGCCTCCAGTCTCACTCCCTGGGCCTGTTCAGCCGCCTCCAGGTCTTCCGGCATCACTGGCTCCGTGGGGTCGAGCCAGTCCACTCCCCTCAGACGTGGCAGGTCCAGGAGGACGCCGCGGGTCACTATGCCCTCGTAGGCCGCCTCGATATTGTGGGACTGCGCTCCTTCGCGGGAGGTGATAACGCTGGAAGGAACGCCGTTGTACATCAGGCCGTTCCACGAGTAGTGGGACATTGCGTCGATGTGGGTGATGGTCTGCCCGTGGAACACCATGCCGATGAACTCCCCAGCCCCGCGACGGGTAAAGCGTCGCTCGGGAGGGTCGGTATCGCGCCCTTCACCGCTGTCCACCATGAACCGCTGCACCTGGTAGGTGACATCCGGGGTCATTTCGGTGGTGATGGGGCGCGCGCAACTCACGGGCACGCCGTCTGTCACCAGGCTCACGGCCCGTTTCCTTTGCTCGGGCCCGATCAGGTTGAGGCACCCCAGCTGGTCGTCAGGGCCCCATCGGCCCCAGTTCTTGAGTGATTCCAGCCACTCCAGCACCTGTGATTCGTCGGGGATTGCTCTTGCCATGTCGCAAAGCTCCTGCGCAGTCAGTTTTCTGTTGAAGGACCTAGGGACGCCCCTGCTATCTCCGGGTAGCCCCTGAGAAACTCCTCTGCCGTTACTGGGCGTCTTCCTTCCAGCTGCACCCGCTTCAATACCAGCAACCCATCGCCTGTCATTACGCTCAGGCCCCCGGCGGATTGGGACGCCGCGGCTTGTCCGGGGGATGCGCTGCCGATTTCGAACTCTGAGAGGGCGGAGGCTTCGAGCACCTTGAGTGTCCTGCCCTCCCACTCGGCGTACAGCCCAGGCCAGGGCGTGAAAGCCCGGCAGGCCCGTGCCAGTTGCTCCGCGGGGAGGCTCCAGTCGATCAGGCCGTCGGTCCGTTCCAGTTTGCGGGTTACGGTGGCCAGGCCGTCAATCTGGGGTTCAGCTTTCAGGCCGCCCGATACCCACAGGCCGAGATGGGTCTCCAGCAGTTGCCCACCAATGTCGAACAGCCTTTCGGTCAATTCGCCGGCGGTCTCGGTGCCATCAAGGGAAACCTCCGATTGGGCGGCCACCGGCCCGGTGTCCATCCCTTCGTCCAAAAGCATGAGCGAAACGCCGGTGACCTGGTCGCCTTCAAGGATCGCGGTTGCCACCGGCGACGGACCCCGGTGGCGCGGCAGCAGGGAGGGATGGATGTTCAGGCAGCCATGGGGAGGGAGTTCGAGCACCGGTTTCGGGAGGAATCTACCGTAGGCCGCGACTACTATGACATCCGGCTCCAGTTCCGCAAGTTGCGACCAGACGGAGTCTCCGCGCAAGTTCGGGGGCTGGAGGACCGGTATGCCCAGTTGGCTAGCCGCGTCCTTCACGGGTGGAGGCTCCGGCTGGCGCCCCCGTCCCCGAGGCCTGTCCGGAGGGGTGACGGCGGCTGCCATCTCGACGTCGGGCATAGCGTGAATGCGGCGGAGGACAGGGACCACCGAAGCCGGCGTTCCCATGAATATTGCTCTAGTCAAGTCTACCTGTCGTCATAGAAGTTGAAGAACCGTATGAATGGAGGGGAAATAGCAGTTGACACCGGTGAAATGTGCGGGGTAGAATGCCAGTACCGCTTGTCGGAATCTCGTTGAGGAGGTGATATAGATGGAAGATAGTTTAACACGCAGGGGCGATGGTAGGCATCAGTCTGGACGCGACGAGGTGATCGTTTCGTAGCATTTCGCCACGAAATCAGAGAACCCGAACGTCGGGCCCAGGCCAATGTCTACCATCGCCCCTGGAATCCGGGATGGATCTTTAGGGCGAATCAAAGCCAGAGTTGGCCGGGCCCGATTTCTTTATCCTGATTTCCCCGATTCAAGGGTCAGCGGCATCCACGGGCAATTGACGCCCCGAGACGGAATTCGTACAATTGTCCCGCAGAACAAGGTCGTAACCACCCCAATCACAGGGCGCACCGGAGAATGAATGCTAAGGATTCGGCTCAGCAGGGTTGGCAAGAAGGGCAAGCCGTCCTACAGGATTGTGGTCGCGGAGGCCAAATCACCACGGGACGGCGCATATCTGGAATGGATCGGCACCTACGATCCAATGCAGGACCCACCCGCCATTACACTCAAGGATGATCGGGCACTGCACTGGCTTAACCAGGGCGCCCAGGCGTCAGACCCTGTGCAGAGAATCCTGGAAAAGAACGGCGTATTGGCGATGGTTGGTGCCTCAGGCGCCGATGCCGGGACTGCCTCCGCCGACGAACCGGCCGAGGAATCCGAAGAATGAAAGAACTCATCGAATATATAGCCACCTCTCTTGCCAGCAAACCTGAAGAGGTCAAGGTGATCGAGTCGGGAGAAGGTGGACGCACCGTATTCCGCCTCCAGGTGGCGGCGGAGGACAAGGGCAAGGTGATCGGCCGCCAGGGCCGGGTTGCCCAGGCGATGCGCGTCCTCCTCCGTGTCGCCGCGGTTAAGGACGGTTCACAGGCCGTCCTGGAAATCGAGTAGTCGTCCCCACCCGCTGTCAGTATTGACCAGCTCCCCAAAAGAACCCGACTACAACACCATCGTTGTAGCCCGGGTCGTCGGCGTACACGGACGCGACGGCGGTCTCAACATCAAGCTTCTCAGCGACCTGCCCGGACGGTTTGACCAAGGGAACGAGCTCCTGGTCGACCAGCGCCCCCACCTTATCAGCGCCTCCCGGCAGACGGGGCCCGACTCCGCCATCGTCTGGCTCGAGGGCGTCGCAAGCCGCAGTCAAGCGACTCCTTTCGCCGGAAAATACCTCTCCGCATCGCCAGCCGACGAAAGCACCCTGGACGAGGGAGAGTATTTCCACTACCAGCTCATCGGAATGCGGGTCCGCACCGACGAAGGCGAAGATCTGGGCGAGCTACAGGAAATACTCGAGACCGGCAGCAACGATGTGTATATCGTCAGGGATGCCGGAGTGGAACTTCTCATACCCGCGACCGTCCAGGTGGTGCTGGAGGTGGATGTGACCGGCGGGTCGATGACGGTGCATCTACCTGACGGGCTGCGCTGACGGGTTCGTTTTGACCCATGATTTTGGCCGATGCTAAAATCGGCCACAGTGAATCGTGGATTTGGGAGGTAGCGCGATGTCTGGTCATTCCAAATGGTCAACCATCAAGCACCAGAAGGGGGCTGCCGATGCCAAGCGCGGCGCCCTGTTCACCAAGTTGAGCCGGGATATCGCCCTGGCGGTACGCGAAGGCGGGGGAATCGACCCGGACATGAACTTCAAGCTCCGCTTGGCCCTGGACCGTGCCAAAAGCAGCAACATGCCCCAGGACAGCATCAGCCGCGCGGTCAAGCGGGGTAGCGGCGAGGGCAGTGATGGTGAGGTCCTAGAGCAGATCACCTACGAGGGGTACGGCCCCGGCGGCGGTGCCATCCTGCTGCAGGCTGTAACTACGAACCGCAACCGCACCGCGGCTGATGTCCGCTCTACCTTCAACCGTGGCGGCGGAAACCTCGGTGAGAGCGGCTGCGTGGCTTGGAACTTCGACCTGCGAGGCGTGGTCACCGTTGACATTGAGAGTGAAGAGACGGCGGAAGAACTCGGCTTGATTGCCATCGATGCGGGAGCCGAAGACATCCAGATCGACACCGGGGTGCTGGAAATCTACTCGCCCGTCGAGCAACTACAGGAAGTTCAGCGTTCGATGGAGGCCGAAAGCGTACCGGTACGTTCAGCCGAAATGTCCATGGTGCCGAAGACTACCATAGCTCTCGGCGACAAGGAAGCTGAGCAGACCCTCCGACTGCTGGACGCGCTGGAAGATCTGGACGACATCCAGAAGGCCTTCACCAACGCCGACTTCCCGCCTGAAGTCCTGGAGCGGTACCAGGCCACCTAGCTCCTGTCTGCGCCGGGCGTGGCAACCGGAGAAGCTCAGGGAAATACGTCATGTCGATGGAACAGCGCATTTCCACCCTCGAGGAAGTATCACAGCGGATTATAGAAGCCCTCCAGGGCTTTCGAGAAGCCATGAACCGATACTATGCCGCTTCCGCGTTGCGTGATGAGGCTATGTTGCAGGCGGCTGAGGCCTTGGAGAGGCTACAGGCTTCAACGGGTGGATTGGAAGAGAGCAGGAGGGAGATGGCCGAAGCTCTGGAGCGCCAGGACGAGATCATACAGGCGTTGCAGGCTTTTGTTCCCCTCACCCAGGCAGAGATCGTCAGGCTGGATAGTCGTATCGACTCAATTGAAGAGGCCTAAATTCCTGTTCCGGCGAACTCGGCGTCGATTCAACCATATTACGCAGGGAGCCGCGCATGACCGTACTGGCGATTGACCCCGGCACCCTGCGCATGGGCTACGGCGTCGTGAGGGAGGCGGTCGGCATTGAGGTCGTAGACTATGGGGTTGTATCCCTGTCTTCCTCCATGCCAATCGAGAGCCGCCTGTACCAGATGCACTCCCACATTCTGAACATGATTGCCATCTTTAGCCCCGAGGTCCTCGCAATAGAAGACCCCTTCGTCGGCCGCGGAGAGCGCAGCTTCCCCGGCTCATCCCTTGCAATCGGCCAAGCCCAGGCGGCGGTGCTGATCGGCGCTGCAAGCCAGGGCCTAGAGATATTCAAGTACGCCCCCGCCCAGGTCAAGCGAGCCGTAGCCGACTACGGGGCCGCCACCAAGGAGCAGATCCGTGGGATCGTGGCGGCTACCTTGGGGATTTCCGAAAAACTGGAAATCGATGCCGCCGACGCGCTGGCCGTAGGCCTCTGCCATCTGGCGCAGCAGCAGGCCATTGGCGTCATGCTGACGGAAATTCCGCCCGGCCATGAGCGGTAACCCTGTCGCACCGCCGGGCGCCCGGTTGGCTGACTGAACCGTGATTGTTGGTCTGCGGGGAATTCTCGCCGCCGTTGGCCCAGACTGGGTGCATGTCGTCGTGGGCGGGGTGACGCTGCAGGTCTGGGTCCCCGCCAACGCAATTGCCTCCCTGGGAGCGATCGGAGCGACAGTTTCCCTGCATACCCTTCTGCGTATCCGCGACGAGCAACCGTTGCTCTACGGATTTCCCAATGAGGCCTCGTCGCAGCTGTTCACCCTGCTCAACGGCGTATCGGGCGTCGGGCCCAGGCTGGCCCTGGCGTTGCTGTCGTCCCTTGACCCGGCGTCGCTGCAGCTCGCGGTGGCCTCCGGGGATGCTGCAGCGCTGGCCGCCGCTCCTGGCGTGGGCAGGCGCACCGCCAACCGCATCATCCTGGAGTTGCGCGGCAGGGTCGACGATATTGAAGGGCAGGGCGTTACTCCGGCTTCCTCGGCAAATGGAGAGGTTCTGGACGCCTTGGCCGCTCTTGGATACTCCGCTTCCGAGGCCAAGGCCGCGGTGGACGCCGTTCCGGATGTGGACGGCCTGACCGTGGAAGAGCGTATCCGCCTCGCCCTCCAGCAGTTCGGACGCCGCTGAACGCGGAGTCTCTCCGAACTTGGTTGGCGTTATAATACGCTTGATGTGACCACACGATGAAGATGGGGAGCAGCCATGACCGTCTACGCTCGAGGAAAGAAGTGGGCCGAGGCCGGGAAACAGGTCAACGAGTGGCGCAACGCAGAGCCTGAGAACCGTCCGTTCCAGTTGACTGCGGATTTCCACATGACCGGCGACCAGCCTGGCGCTGTGGCGCGCCTTACCGAGGCTGTAGAGAACGGAATGCCCCGCCAGAGCCTCATGGGCGTCACCGGCAGCGGTAAGACCTTCACCATGGCCAACATTGTCCAGCAGGTGCAGCGACCCACCCTCGTGATGGCGCACAACAAGACCCTTGCCGCCCAGCTGGCATCTGAGTTCAAGGAGTTCTTCCCCCACAACGCCGTCGAGTACTTCGTCTCGTACTACGACTATTACCAGCCCGAGGCCTACGTCCCCCAGTCCGACACCTACATCGAGAAAGATTCAAGCGTCAACGAAGAGCTGGACAAGCTGCGCCTCTCGGCCACCACCTCCCTGCTGACCCGCCGGGACGTGCTGATCGTGGCGTCGGTGTCCTGCATCTACGGCCTGGGCGATCCCAACGACTACTTCAACCTGGTCGCGCAGGTCAAGGTCGGGGAGGTCCGCAACCGCAACCAGCTGGTGCGGCAGCTCGTGGACATGCAGTACGAGCGAAACGACCTGGACCTGTCCAGGGCCAAGTTCCGCGTGCGCGGCGATGTCCTCGAAGTGGTTCCAGCCTACGAAGAGGCGGCCGTGCGCATCCAGTTCTTCGGCGACGAGGTGGAACGGATCGTCCAGGTAGACCCGTTGACTGGCGAGATGCTGGCAGACCTGCCCCAGACGGCCATCTACCCCGCCAATCACTTCGTGACAACGAAAGACAAGCTCGATCTGGCCGTCAACGATATTCGCGAAGAGCTGGAGTGGAGGCTGAGGGAACTCCGGGACTCGGGCAAGATTCTCGAGGCCGCCCGCCTGGAGAGCCGCACCAACTACGACCTGGAAATGCTGCAGGAAACCGGCTTCTGCTCCGGCGTCGAGAACTACGCCCGGCACCTGTCCCAGCGGCCGGTGGGGAGCGCCCCTTGGACACTCCTCGACTACTTCCCCGATGACTACCTGCTCTTCGTGGATGAGTCGCACATGACCCTGCCCCAGGTGCGCGGCATGTATCACGGCGACGTCTCCCGCAAGAAGACTCTGGTTGAATTTGGCTTTCGATTGCCTTCCGCACTGGACAACCGCCCGCTCAACTTCGACGAATACGAAGACCGCATCAACCAGGTGGTCTATGTGTCCGCCACTCCGGGGCCCTTTGAGCTCCAAAACAGCCGCCAGGTGGTGGAGCAGGTTATCCGCCCCACCGGCCTGTTGGACCCCACGGTCGAAGTGCTGCCCACCAAGGGGCAGATCGACGACCTGCTGTGGCGAATCAAGGAAAGGGTGGGGCGGTCCGAGCGGGTGCTCGTAACCACCCTGACCAAGCGCATGGCCGAGGAACTCGCCGATTACCTGTCGGAGATGGGCATCCGCAACACCTACCTGCATTCCGACATCGAGACGCTGGACCGAATCGAGATCCTGCGTGACCTGCGGCTGGGCGTCTTCGATGTCATCGTCGGCATCAACCTGCTGCGTGAGGGGCTAGACCTACCCGAGGTCAGCCTAGTCGCCATCCTGGACGCGGACAAGGAGGGTTACCTCCGCTCCGCCACCTCGATGATCCAGACCATCGGCCGTGCCGCCCGCCACTCCAACGGCCACGTGGTGATGTACGCCGACCGCATCACCGACTCCATGAAGCGTGCCCTCGACGAGACCGCCCGCCGCCGCGAGCTGCAGACCGAGCACAACCAGCGCCACGGCATCGAGCCGCAGAGCATCCAGAAGGAAGTCCACGACATCACCGAGGGCATCAAGGCCATCGCCGAGAACCGAGCCCGCTATAACACGGTGCGCAAGGAAATGAACCGCGCCGACATGTTCAAGGTGGTCAAGGACCTGGAAGTCCAGATGAAGGACGCCGCCAAGTCCCTCCAGTTCGAGAAAGCCGCCCAGTTCCGCGACGAGATCTACGAACTGCGCCGTCTGCTGGCCGTCGAGGAAAAGACCCTGGCTCCGGTGGGTGATTAGTCCTCGCCGCTACTCCAGCGTCCGGATGTAGTTGACCGTATGCCAGATCTGCTCCTCGGTTAGCCGCTCGCCCTGCGCGACCATGGCGGTGCCGGGAATTCCGTCCCTGATGAAGCGGAACAGGTCCGATTCACTGTGCAGCGGCACGTGTATGATCAGGTCTGCCGGCGGCGGTTCCAGGCCTGCCCCTGCCGGGCCGTCTCCGCGTCCGCTCATCCCATGACAGCTCTCGCAGACTGCGGAGTAGGTGGCCGCGCCCGACTCCAGCGACTCGGGAGTAGGCGGGAAGGGGTTCCGCAGCGCTTCCGCGCCTCCCAGCCCCAGTTGCGCGTTGAACAACAGCATCAGCCCTGCCGCCACTCCGGCGATACCAGGGGTCATCACGACGGCGCCGGAGCGGGAGAACCAGCCTCCCAGTGGCAGGCCGGCGCCGAGGAACAGCAGCCCCAACACCACCAGCCCCGCGCCCAACAGCAGGTACGCAGTTTCCGGCGACGGTGAGATGGCCGCGCTGCCTGCGCTGCCCGAACCAAGCACTTCGAACCGGAATGCCGTGCGCGCGTCGAATGCGTCCGGACGCCTCACCACCAACTCGGCCTGCCACACGCCTGCGATGCTGAACTGTGCGCCCCCTCGCAGGTAGGCGCCGTCGCCCAGCGATTCTGCCGCCAAGGTATCGTCGCCCAGGTCGGACTCCAGGAACACCAGCCGCACCATCACTTCATCGGCGCCGGAAATCGGGCGGCCCAGCCGGTCGGTCAGGGTTACCGTCAGGTCGTTTGAGCCGATCCGCCCGGGAGATACCTCCAGGGCTATGGTGTCTCCCGCCACCGTGTCGCTGAACGAAATCGACTGGCGCTGTTCCGCCAGATCTCGTGAAGCAACCTGCCGGGCCGGTTCGAGGCTGGTGAGCAACCCCACCGCTGCCAGGATCAGGATGCCTATGATTGCTTCGCCGATCAAGAAGCGTTTGAGCCATTCGGTCGAGGATGAATCCCGGCGAAGCCGTGGGCGCACCCATACCAGGTTCAGGCCACCCAGCAGCAGCAGGGGCACCACCAGCGCGACCTTGGCGATCAGCGTGGCCCCGTAGGCAGTGCCCAGCGCCTCGGTTACCGTGACCTGGGCCCAGCCGCTGAAAACGCCGGTCACAACGATCACTGCCACGCTCATTGCTGCGACCGCCGAGAAGCGAGGCACCATGTCCGCCAGGCACTCGCGGCGCTCCACTTCCGGCAGTGTTCGTAACAGCGGTACGCCCAGGGCAAAGTGGAAGACGGCGCCAACCCAGAATGCCGATGCCGCCAGATGAAGGAAGTCGGCGGCAATGGCCAGGCTCCGGATGTCAACCGTTGCGGCGCCGTGACTGGTCAGGGTCAGCGTCCAGAGCGCGGCGCAGCCCAGTGCCAGGGCCAGGAGGCGTACTGCAGGCTGCCACAACTCCGAGGTCCGACGAAGTCCAAGCAGCACGAGTCCAAAGCCAATCTCCGCTGCCATTCGCCACACCCACACCTCGCCCCATTCGGTGCCGGTGACTGTGTCCCAGAGTGGCCCGTCCAGGATGTCCCACAGGGGCACTTCGTGGGTGATGGTGGTCAGCAGCAACAACTGCCCGATCGAGGCCACAAGGAGAAGCGCCAGGGCCGCCTGGGTCAGGCGATGTGAGCGTGTCACCAGCGCATTGCCTGCTGATCTGACGGCGTCCGACGCGCTGGCGGCCAGCAGCACCGGCCTGGCCACCAGTACTTCAAGGACCAGACCTCCCACCATGGTCAGCGCTCCCAGCAGCACTAGCCATCGCAGGAATGGCGAGAACGGCGACTGTAGCAGCGGTTGCTTCACCATCTCCACGGGCGCGCCGGAGAGCGGCTGGCCGACCGCGAACACAAAGGAACCCCGGACCCGGTGTCCGTCGACCGTGGAGACGTTTTTCCAGGCGACCGTGTAGGTGCCATCCGGGACATCGCCGAGGCCGACGGACATCACCAGCGGGTTCAGGTCGTCAACGGCGCTGTTTCCCTCGTCGACCTGCTGGCCGGAAGCGTCCAGCACCCGGATGCTGCTGAGGGCCGGCTCAATCGGCTCGGTGAACCAGATGATGATCTGGGCCGGTGCCTCGTCCAGCTCGGAGTTGGGCGCCGGATCGGAAGATGCCAGGTTGGCGTGGGCCGCTGCGTCCTGCGGCACGACCCACCAGAGCACCCCAAGCAGGATCACCAGGGATGCCAGCGTCAGCGCAAATCGCCTTCCCTGGCCTCCCATGGTCGATGTGGACTGGAGGCCGATTGACTGCATAGCTATCGATTCAGCAGCGTGCTGCCACTAGGGCTGCCTTCCGCGGAGAGCGATAAAGAGGCCACCCGCGCCCAGGGCAGCGCCAACGATGCCGATGATCAGCGCCACGACCGCCAGCGCGTTTCCGCCACCGCCCTGCGCGGACACGGCGGCCTCCTGCGCCGCCATGGCGGCGACCTGGGCCTCCTGCGCCGTGCTCAGCGCCCCGCGCGCCCCGCTCTCGATCTCCCTGAGTTCCGGCAGCTGCACCGGGAACTGCAACTCGGCCGAACTCTGCACATCGTCAAAGTCCCCGCCGCCTCCCTGGGAGATGAAAGTCTCGTCGATGGACGTTTCCTCGATCGTCCCGAAGAACCTGAACTCGTAGACGCCGGATGCGGTGGGAATCAGGCTGGCGGAGTAGTGGCCCGGGTCTTCCCACACCGCCTCGAGGTCAAAAATACGGGATACCCCGCTTGAGACGTGAGTAACTTCCACCTGCAGGCTGCCCTCCAGTCCCTCCACCGGCACTGCCACCCCCTCGTGCTGTCCAGCGACGCTTGCCAGCGGTTTCCCGGCCCCTGGCCCCGGAGCGACGGAGGAGTGTCCATCCTTCTCAACCATGCCGTTTCCGTCAGTTGAATCGCCGTCCTGGTGCCCTCCCTCAGGGTTGTCTATGTCGGTGTCAGTCTTGTCTCCGCCCTTGTCGGAACCGGAAGGAGGGTCGCCATATCCCGGGCCGCCCACGCTGTCCGGAATGTCGACAGCTACGGTTGCCTCAACTGGCTGGCCGTTCCAGGTGTAGACGGAATGGTCGTTTGTGTTGAGTCTGACGCGCACCTTGTTCCTGCCGGCGGCCAGCTTGCCCAGCTGCATTGCGTGGCCGTAGAGACGCCCTATCTTCACGCCGTTGACATAGACGTGAGCGTGTCCTTCTCTGGCAGTGTGGTCTCCGCCTGCGTTTTGCGGTGCGAAGGTGAAACCCTCGGTTTCGACGAAGAGGTTGCCGCCCTCAATTGCGTCCTCCTCCACCGTGAGGCTCACGGCCATGCGACTGTCCGCTCCTGCCATTTCCGGGCCGTGGGTGTGCCCGTGGGCTTCCGGCACCGTGATGTGGGTGGTGGCTTCGACTACCTGGCCGCTCCAGGTGTATTCGGGGTGGTGGTTGGAGTTGAGGGTTGCCCTGATTTCGTGTTCCCCTGGCTCCAAATCGCCGAGGTAGACCCAGGGAGTGTAGACCCGGCTGATCTTTTCGCCGTCGACATAAACATGCGCATGGCCTTCCCCATCTACGTGTTCCCCGTTGATGCTTCCGGCGGCGAAGGTGAACCCCGCCGGGATTACATGCACATTCACGCCGGACACGGAATCCACGAACGCCTCGACCTCCACCGACATCTCCGAGGCAGCGGCGACGGTATCGTCGTCGTGCCCGCCATGATCGTGACTGTCTTCCATCGGCGAGGCTTCCGGCGTAGGGTCGTGGTCCTGCCCGTCGTGGCCGTGACTGTCTTCTGTGGACGAGGCTTCCGGTGTAGGGTCGTGGTCCTGGCCGTCGTGGCCGTGGCTGTCGGACGTCTCAGTCGGCGCAGGAGTGGCCGTGGGGTCGTGATCATGTTGCTGGTCACCCTCGCTGTGCTCCTGAGAATCTCCTTCCACGATCTTGTTCATCCGGATGGAGACGGCGTTCTGCGAGCCTTCGTATACGGGTTCGTGCAGCCAGCCCACTATCAGACGGTAGTCGTCCACCGGGCGGCCTTCGTGGGCCAGGACGGCCCCGATGGTGATGGCCATGACAGCCAGCGAGGCCGCCAGGAGCCAGGCGATATTTCGGAAATTGCGCTGCATGGTTTCTCCTTCCAATCCCCTTCGGAAATTGCCAGCCGGGCCCCGCGCAAGGCGATCGCAAGACGCATAGGCCATGGGCCGCGCCCCTGTTTCGCCTGGAACGGGTTTGAAAGGAGCTACGCTCGCGGAGGCGGCACGGATGGAGAGGTGGACAGGCCGCTGAGACCGGTGTCAACTTCGAGGGGAGCGCTCGGCGGGCGGTTGCCTTCGTCGCTGCCGAAACGCACCGGCCGCATGGTCATGGGCACGGTGATGTCCGCGGTCCCGTGTCCGGCACCGTCATTGGGCATCAGGAAGACCACGCCGTTTGCCCCTCCGCCACCTTCCTGAGAACCGACGGCACCGTACATCCATGAGTCGCGATGCACGTGAGAATTCGCGTAGTTGTGAGGGTGAGAGAGGTCGGCAGACCCCAGGTAGAAGTGTTGATGGCCTGGATGGCGCTCGGTGAAGTGGTGGTCAACGAGGGGCCCCAGTGACACGAGGGCAACGGCGAGGACCAGCAGGAGGCAAAGCAACTGGACGGCCGCCTCCCGAAGGGGGCTTCCCAAGCGACTGCCGTACTGCATCCCGGGGGCGGTACAGGCTGTCATCGGACGAAGAACATGACGAAAAGCTCGGGCAAGACGGGAGGGCGACTAGCCGGATTCGCCGGATTCAAGGAGGCGGTGAAGCCGCGCCAGCAGAGCCCCGTTCTCTTCCATGCTGAAGTTGTCCACCGTCGGCACGGCATCGCCTGTGGTGCCGTCCACCGCTCCGGCGTCGATCATGCCCTGCACCATGTGGGCCTCATCGTCGGCGCTGGGCAGCAGGTTGCTCCCGGAGATCTGGGACAACGCGGCGGCCAAGCCGTAGCCCCCCCAGTTGGACACGCTGGCGATGACCAAGCGGTCAACCCGGCTCACGGCCGGGTCGTCGGGGAGGCTGTCCACACCCGGAATGATGTCTACCAGGTTCCCCATCCCGATTTCGTTCCCGCCGTCGCCGATGCCGACCGAGGGCACCCCGCCGTCGAACAGGTAGTCGAGCCGGGCCGTATTCGGAGTGATGTCCCTGGCCCGCATGTTCAGGTACTCGTCGTTGCGGTTGCGCCCGCACCGTTCGATGGATATGAGCAGCGACGGCTGGAGCTGCTCCAGCATTTGTGCGGCGTGCTGCCTGCTTTCCTCGACGCCCGCGATCGGGAATTCGATGACATCCGAGTCGCCCGCCCACTGGCGCAGCACCGGCGCGGTGCATTCGTCTGTAACGTAGGTGACCTTCCGGCCCAGATTTCCCAGTGCCCGGCCGATGGCAATGGCCCCCGGCGGCCCGTCGGTCTCCGGCTTGTCCGACATCAGCACGTAGAAGCCGGTCGTTATGATCGTGTGCCCCGGGTGGTCGAATACATACTGGGCCGCTTGGCGGCAGAAGTCGGCTGGCAGGTGCGGCCGCAGAGCCAGCATTCCCCGCTTGTCAAAGTCCAGGATGATGTCTTCGATGGTCTCGGCCATTTCAACCCCTGGAGGGAAGCGCCCTACAGTACGGCGTAATCAGCATCGCGATGGTCGGTGATGAACATCTTGCCCGGCGCGTGGGTGATCATCAGTGGCGGCTTGCAGTTCAGGGCCACCGCCTGCGGCGTGACCCCGCAGGCCCAGAACACCGGCTCCTCGTCCGGCTTGATTTCCACCGCTTCCCCGAAGTCGGGCAGGTCGATGTTCCGTATCCCGATGTCTCCCGGACTGCCGATGTGCACCGGCGCCCCATGCGTGGCCGGGAACCTCGAGGTCACCTGCACCGCCCGGACCACCTGCTCCCGCTTGATCGGGCGCATGCTGACCACCATCGGCCCGGAGAAAACCCCGGCCGGGGCGGTGTCCACGTTGGTGATGTACATCGCCACGTTCTTGCCCTGCTCTTGGTGTCGCAGCGGGATCCCGGCATCTACCATCGCCTGCTCGAACGAAAAGCTGCAGCCCAGCAGGAAGCTGACGAGATCGTCCTGCCAGTACTCTTCCAGGGTGTCGACCTCGGCTGTGAACTCGCCGTTGCGGTATATCCGGTAACCTGCGGCATCGGTGCGGATGTCCGCTCCCGGCGCGGTCAGCACAGGCTCCACGCTGCCGGCATCGATGACTTCCAGCAGGGGACAGGGCTTGGGGTTCCGCTGGCAGAACAGCAGGAAATCGAACGCCAGATCCTTGGGGAGAATGGCCAGGTTGGCCTGCACATGGCCCGGGGCCACGCCCGAAGTTACGCCCCGCCACTGGTTCGAGCGGATGCGGTGTCGCGCTTCTTCCGCCGCGGATGCAATGACCTGGGTGCTCATTCCTGTCCCTCCGTCGTGACGTCGTGAGGAGTAGCAACTGTGGTGACATGGGTTCGCCGAACGGTGTTCAGTCCATCATAGATTGCGGCAAATGCAGCGTCAAATTCGACGCCATCCCGATTGGCGGCAGGGTCTTTTAGTTTTATGGTACGAAGAACACAGTTTCCGTCATTCCCGCGAAAGAACGTCATCCCGGACTTGATCCAGGACAGGTGAATACTAAAAGACCCTGCGATTGGCGGTACGCCATACCCGGGCAGCGTCTTTGTTATACTCTCCTTTGAAATCCGCCGACCTCGCTGGGCGGGATGAAAGAAAGGCGAGAATCCGGCAATCCAGAGCACGGGCGCACCGACGCCGAGAGTTGGACTTCACAGTTGTACAACGTTTTAGTCCTGGTTAATCAAGGCGGAGGCCGCGGTCTGGCCGATGTTGTTTGGCGTGCCGGAATGAGCTGCCGGATGGAAGACAGCAGCGGCCTTCTCTGGGATGCCCAAGTTACGGACAAGCCCGACGCGGTGGTCTTGGACATGGCATCCCTGGAACTCTCCGAGGCCAGGCGGGCGGTGACCAGGTGCCGGGAGCGCAAGCTGCCTGTGGTCGCCGCGATTTCCCGCGAAGACCTTGCTGCATACGACCCCACGCTGAACCCCGACGAGCTTGTCATCTGCCCCGTTTCCGAGGACGAGTTCTCCTTGCGGATGCAACAGGCGGTCTTCAGGGTCAATGGGCCTTCCGGCTCCAACTCCGTCTCTATCGGCGACCTCAGCATCGACCTGGAACGCTACGAGGTCTCCGTGGCAGGACGCAGGGTCACCCTCACCTACAAGGAATTCCAGTTGCTGGCCCTCTTGGCGTCCAACCCCGGACGCGTCTACACCCGGGAAGCGTTGCTCAGCCAAGTGTGGGGCTACGATTACCTCGGCGGCACCCGCACCGTTGACGTCCATGTGAGGCGCCTGCGCTCCAAGGTGGAGTCCCCCGGCCGTTCCTTCGTGGAGACCATCTGGAACGTGGGCTACCGGTTCAAAGCCCCAGGCTGACCGCCCGCCTAAGTGGCATCGAAGCCTGGCTAATCCGAGACATCGGCTGCCTGGTCCATGAACCGGGCGACCTGCGCGGCGAGCGCGGAGTGCTCGGGCGCTTTCAGCTCCGGGTCTGTATCCGATATCCGCGTCGCCAGTTCACGCGCCGATTCCAGCAGGCCACGGTCCGAGAACTGTGCCATCCTCAATGCCGGAAGCCCACTCTGGCGCGTGCCGAAGAAGTCCCCCGGGCCCCTGAGTTGCAGGTCGATCTCCGCCAGCCTGAAGCCGTCGTGCGTCGTGGTCAGGGCGTGCAGCCGCTCCCGTGCCGTGTGCGTCTGCGTTTCGGACGACAGCAGGAAGCAGTAGCTCCTGTGCTCACCGCGACCCACCCTGCCCCGGAACTGGTGCAGCTGGGCCAGCCCGAAGCGCTCCGCACCCTCGATGAGCATTATCGTCGCGTTGGGCACATCGATTCCCACCTCCACCACGGCGGTGGTGACCAGCACATCAAGCAGGCCGCCGCTGAAGCTGCGCAGCACCCGGTCCTTGTCCCGCGAATTCATACGACCGTGCAGCAGCCCCACCTTCAGGTCTGGGAAGACATCCCCGGACAGGCGCTCGTACTCGTCGGTGGCCGCCTTGACCTCCAGGGTCGATGACTCTTCGATGAGCGGGCAGACCACGAACGCCTGCCTGCCCTCTCTGACCTGTCCTCTCACGAACTCGTAGGCGTCGGCCCTCCGTTCCTGCGGAACCAGGCGCGTCTTCACCTCCTGGCGCCCCGCCGGCAGCTCGTCGAGGGTCGAGATATCCAGGTCGCCGTAAAGCGTCAGCGACAGGGTCCTCGGTATGGGCGTGGCCGACATCAGCAGTGCGTGGGGGTTCTCGCCGCCCCGCTGCCGCAGGGCCGACCGCTGCATGACGCCGAACCGGTGCTGTTCGTCCGCCACCGCCAGCGCCAGCGTGGGCATCGAGACCCCTTCCTGTATCAGGGCCTGCGTTCCGATTACCAGGTCCAGCGTACCGTCGGCAGCCATGGCCGTCAGCAGTCGCTTCACCGGAGCCCGCACGCTTCCCGTGAGAAGGCCGACGCTTACCGGCCGGCTCACCCCCTCCAGGTGCACCGAGAATAGGTTGTCCTCCTCCACTGGCCGGTAGAGTCCCTCCAGCAGCCGGGATGTGGAGCGGAAGTGCTGCTCGGCCAGCACCTCCGTGGGAGCCATCAGCGCCCCCTGGAAACCGGCGGCCGCCGTCGATAGCAGCGCAGCCAGCGCCACTACCGTCTTCCCGCTTCCCACCTCTCCCTGCAGGAGCCGGTTCATGGGTGGAGCGCCCCGCTTCATGTCCTGCGCAATCTCTGAGATGCAGCGGGCCTGCGCCGCAGTCAGTTCAAAGGGCAAGGACTCCAGAAAGTTCTCCACCACACCGGCGATCGGGCTGACGGGCACCCCTCTGACCACGTCCTGCGCCTCGCGCCGTCGGGTGAGCACAGCCAGTTGCAGCGTCAGCAACTCGTCAAAAGCCAGGCGCGAACGCGCCGCCTGCCATGCCTCCTGGTTGTCCGGGTAGTGTGCCTGGAAGATGGCCTCCCGCAACGGCATCCTGCCCGCCACTGTGTCGGCATCGGCCATTTCCGCTGGCAGGGTCTCCTCGACTCCGCCCAGCCAGTTGTGCAGCGCATCCCAGGTGAAACCCCGCATGGCTCGGCCTGCGATGCCTTCGGTGAGTGGATAGACCGGCACCAGCCGTCCGGTGTGGATGCCCGGCTGGTCGAAGTCGGCAGGTTCCACCGCCGGCGACTCGAATGAAATCTGTCCCCGGAAGGCCCCTGCCTTGCCGCTGATTGCCACGCGGCTTCCCGGCTGCAGCGTTCGTGCCAAGTACCGCTGCCCGAACCAGATCGCACGGACCGTGCCGGTCTCGTCGCCCAGGATCGCTTCGGTGTCATGCCGGCGTCCCTTGGGACCCTGCATGACCACCCTGGACTCCCATACGGTCAGGACCAGGGTGCATTCCTGACCAGGCTCCACCTCCGCGACTGACAACACGTCCGAGAAGTCCTCGTGTCGCCTAGGGAAAAGGTACAGCAGGTCCCGCACCGTCTCGACACCCAGGCGCTTCAGGCGCTCGGCTGTCCTGCCCCTGACGCCCTTGATGCTGCTGACAGCGGAGTCCACGGTCTGCCCCGGAGGCGGCACGCGGAAACTGGCGGGACCTTTGACCGACGCACGAGCCGTCTCTTCCGGAGGATTTTGTCGAGCCGTCTCCTCCGGAGGATTTTGTATGGAAGGCTCTTCGGGAATTGGGAATGAATCGTCAGGAAAATCGGAGACTGCCCCCGTTGGCGCGGCGCCGTCACGGCTCGCCAGCGCATCCGAGCCGAGGACTCTCAGCCATCCGCTGAACCATGACTCGCGCGACGCTTTCTGCATCTCGGCATAATCGCGGCTCAGGAGAAAGGAGGAGTCCGCATCGCCGCTTGCCCGGGCGGCCATCTCCGCCTGCCACTGCTCCCTGAACCGGTCTAGGCCCCCGATCACGGCCCGGTTGTTGAAGCCGTTGCTGGCCTCCAGCCGGGCGATTTTTTGGAATAGCTCAGCCCAGTCCGGCTGTCCTGCTCTTGGCCGGGTCATCGTTCAGGAATCGGGCCGCGATTGTGTGGGCCGATGTCGATGGACAGGAAATGGAGCCAGGTGGTCAACGGTGAGGCTACCTTTCGTCTGGGCTGCCTTGGGTCACGGCAACGCCGAGGGCGTTGGGCCCCAGGTATGTGCCCAGAACCGGACCAAACCGCGATTCGATGAGGTGCTCCGGGTCTACCAGGTCGGCCAGTTCGGCGCGAAGGGCCAGTGCCTGGACCCGGTCGGTGCTGTAGCTGACGTTGACCTGCCGGACCGGCGCCAGGTCCCGCGCAATCTCGATGATGCGGTTCTTGGCCCGCTCCATGCTGCGGGGGCGTTCCACTGGATGCACCTCGCCGTCCCGGATGGTCAGGATTGGCTTCACCTTCAGCATTCCCCCGACGAAGGCCTGGGCCTTCCCAATTCGCCCACCCTTCTGCAGGAACTCGAGGGTGTCGACCAGCACAAAACCGTGGTTTCGCACCAGGGATTGCCGTACCTGCCGGGCAACTTCCCGGTGGTCCGCCAGTTTGCGGGCCAGCTGCGCCCCGGTCAGTACCGCCAGGGCCATGGGCGCCGAGGCCAGTTGGGAGTCGACGATTTCGATGGGAGAGGAGTCCCCAATTGCAGCCTTGGCCTGGGTTGCCGAATTGACGGTCCCGCTGAGCTTGGCGCTGACATGGATCGACACTATTTGGTGGCCTTGGTCCAGCAGCCTCCGGTACACGTCCTGGAAGTCGGCGATGGTCGGCTGCGAGGTGGTGGGCAGGCGGGAGAGCCCTTCGAGGCGGGAATAGAAGCGGTCCGGCGTAATCTCAATCCCGTCCTTGTAAGTCTCGCTGCCGATGATGACATAGCAAGGCACGACCGTGATGTCGTTCGCGCTCGCCAGCGCCTGGGGCAGGTCCGCCACGCTGTCTGTCACTATTCGAATCGCCATTTGGCCTCCAATTCAGCGCCGGGGAGAATGTCAGCTTTCAGTTCCTTGAAACGGTTCACTCGATGGATGCCAGGTAGTGATAATGGGGCTGGCCGCCGTACAGCTGGTCGACCTGCAGCCCTGGGGTGCCCGCCTCCAGGGCCTCGACGCATGCGTCCGCTGCATCAGCGCCGGTGTCTGCGCCGCGATAGATTGTCAGAATGGCGCTCGCGTCCACTCCGGCCTGCGCCACCGCCTGCTGAAGCGCGTCTTCCGCCGACTGCGCCGTCAGGATCAGCTGGTCGTCGAGCAGGGCGATGTAGTCCCCAAGAGCGACCGCCACGCCGTCCACGCTGGTGTCGCGCACCGCCTGGGTGATCTCGATGGTGGTCACCGTGGGCAGCACTTCCTCCATCGCCGCCAGGTTCTCCTCCAGCGTCGATGTCGGGTTGTAGGCCAGCATGGCTGACACCCCCTGGGGCACGCTCCGGGTGGGCACCACGTGCACCGTGGGGTCGCTGGCCGCAACCTGCTGCGCCGTCAGGACGATGTTCTTGTTGTTGGGCAGGAAGATGGTCTGCTCGGCCCCGGCCCGCTCCACGCCCTGCATGATCTGCTGCACGCTGGGGTTCATCGTCTGGCCGCCCTCGATAACCACGCCGCACCCGGACTCGGAGAACAGCCCGGCCAGGCCCCGGCCCGCCGCCACTGCCACCACCGTAAGCGGTGCGCCGACGCTGGGGGCAGGTGCGCCGCTGTGGCCGGCCGCCCACTCCACGTTCTGCTGGTCCATGTTCTCGATCTTGACATTGGACACGACGCCCAGGGCCACGCCGTAGCTGATGGCGGCGCCGGGGTCCTCCATGTGCACATGGATCCGCACGTTCTGAGAATCGCCCACCACCACGGTGGACCGTCCCATCTCCTCGCAGTAGCGACGCACATCCTGGGTGCTCAGCTCCTGCCCGCTGATGATGAACTCAGTGCAGTAGCCCCAGTCCTCCTCCAGCGACGAGTGGACGAATCCCTGGTCCCGCGCCTGCCCGGACTCACCCAGCGAGGCCATGCTGCTGTCGATGATCCAGTCCAGCCCCGTCTCTGCGGCAACGGCTCTCGACCGCTCCGGGGCCAGGGCCTCCAGCGCTCCGCCCAGTATCACTACCACGCCCAGCCCGCCGGAGTCGACGACCCCTGCTTCCTTCAGCACCGGCAGCTGCTCCGGGGTGTTCTTCAGGGCCACACAGGAAGCTTCGTAGGCCGTGGCCAGTACGGATTCAAAGTCGGTGCCTTTCGCCTCCAGCGCGGCCTCCGCGGCGCGACGGATCACGGTCAGCATGGTGCCTTCGCGCGGACTGCCCACCGCACCGTATGCCGCCACCCTGGCCATGTCCAGTGCCTGGGCAAGGTCGCTGGCGGAGCAGGTGTCGTTGCCCTGCAGGGCGTCGCTGAAACCCCTGAAGAACTGGGAGAGAATTACGCCGCTGTTTCCCCGGGCACCGAAGAAGGTACCCTGCGCCAGCTCCCCAGCGACCTGCCCCGCCTGCACGCCGTCGTCGTCCGGGCAGCGGTCGACGCCGGACCGCAGGGTAAGCGACATGTTCGTACCGGTGTCGCCGTCGGGGACCGGGAAAACGTTCAGCGCATTGACCGTGTCCCGGTATTCTTCCAGCCGGTCGAAAGCGATTCGAAACGCGTGGCGCAGCTCCTCTCCCGTAATCCGGTCTGCCGCCTGTAACGTCAAGCCAGCACCTCCGCAGCACTCCCTGCCGGTATGAAGAAAGCTCGCGCTATCTTACCATTTCCATGCCACCATCTTCGACAATCGGGTGTGAATGCCCTCTTCACTTTCAAACTATTCGAACTTCTCTCAACATTTGCGGTGCCCTCCCACCGTCATTCCCGGGAGAGCGGGAATCCAGTGGCCCTGTACTTGAATGACGGAAGGCTACCTCGACTAACTGACTCGACAAACTGAATTGGACAGTAACCGTGGTGCTCCGGGCAATCGCGTCTTGAAGGCTTGAAGGCTGGAAACTCATTTTGCTGTCATTTGCTCCTTGCCAAGCCTGGCGCCCCTTCTCTAACATTAGTTCTATGTTTATAACGGATGTTAGACGCAACCCGACTGAAATCCCTGTGGGTCTCTTGAACCAGCGGCCAGCCCGGAATGTCCAGAAATGACCGGGAAAACGAAAAAATCAGCCCCTGCAAACCGGCAATGTCGGCTCATCCGACCCAACCTGCTGAGTTGCTGAATTCAAGACGCGATTGCCCTGCCCGTGGTGCTCTTTCTGGTTGACACCCGCAACGGAGTCCCATAACATACACCGTCGAGGTTCTTAATGGATTACGCGGTTTTCAAAACAGGTGGAAAGCAGTACCGGGTGAAGCCCGGTGATACCCTTGATGTCGAACTCCTCCCCAACGAGGTCGATTCCTTGGCGGAGTTCGAGGAAGTTCTGGCCGTTTCCCAGGACGGTTCCCTGACCGTGGGGAATCCAAACGTCCCCGGGGCCAGGGTGCGGGCACAGGTCAAGTCGCACTACAAAGACCGGAAGCTGATAGTCTACAAGTACAAGGCCAAGACTCGGTACCGCCGCAAGAAGGGACACCGGCAGTCATACACCAGGTTGTTCATACAGGACATTCTCACCAGCTAGGAGCGGGTCCGCACCGGGCTGGTTGATGCAAGGCGGGTCTGATGGCACACAAGAAAGCGGGTGGAAGCACCAACAACGGACGTGACAGCAACTCAAAGCGGCTCGGCGTTAAGTGCTACGGCGGGCAGCGTGTCACCAGCGGCTCCATCTTGGTCAGGCAGAGGGGCACGCGGATTCGGGTCGGCAACAACGTGGGGCTCGGCCGCGACTTCACCCTCTTCGCCATGACCGACGGCGAAGTGAAGTACGAGTGGGCTACCAAGGGCCGCCGCCGCGTCAGCGTTTACCCACTTGCCCAGTAGCAACCGTTTAATCTCAGACATTTCAGTCTAGGAAGACCGGCTATGAAGACCGACATACATCCCCGCTTTTACAATGCCACCGTCACCTGCTCGTGTGGCCACACCTTTCAGACTGGCGCCACTAGGCCCCAGTTGCGTGTCGAGATCTGCAGCCAGTGCCACCCCTTTTATACGGGTGAGCAGCGCATCGTCGACACCCAGGGCCGCATCGAGAGATTCAATAGGCGATTCAATCGCAGATAGCGATTTCTTATTTCGGAATTACGCTTCGGCCACCCTTCTCCATTCCGGCACCGTCCCGGTGCGAGCGGCTGATTTGAGAGGCAGTTCCTTGGCGAACCATCCTGCCCATCTTTATGGCGGCCAGGCCGTCATTGAAGGCGTCATGATTCGCGGTCGCGACTACTTCAGTCTCGCCGTACGCCGCGAGGACGGCAGCATTGAGGACCTGCAGGAACGCCTCAACCCGATGTACAACGGCAGAATGCGCCGCTGGCCCCTCGTTCGCGGTATCCTCGCCCTCATCGAGACCCTGATTCTGGGCATCAAGGCCCTCCAGATTTCCGCCAACTTGGCCTCCGCAACTCCCAGCCAGCAGGAAGAGGGCAGCAAGGGCATACCCGGCTGGATGATGGCTTCAACGCTGGCATTCTCGCTAATTTTCGGCATCGGCCTGTTCTTCCTGCTGCCCCTGGGAGTCGTACGCCTCCTCGAGCCGGCGATTGGCAGCGGCCTCGTCAGCGAGGCAGTCGAGGGAGCGTTGCGCCTAGTCATCCTGGTTGGCTACATCACGGCCATCGGCAGCATGCGTGAGATCCGCCGAGTCTATGCCTACCACGGCGCCGAGCACATGACCGTCCACGCCTACGAGGCCGGTCTGCCCCTGAACGTTGACAACGTCCGCCGCTTCAGGACGCCCCATCCCCGCTGCGGCACCGCCTTCCTGCTCACGGTCGTGCTGGTGTCCGTCGGAGTGTTCATCGCCTTTGCCCTGCTGGAGTCATCGTGGTGGTGGCGCATCGCATCCAGAATCCTGCTGCTGCCCCTCATCGCTGCGGCAAGCTACGAGGTTATCCGCTTCAGCGGCCGGCATCAGGCAGCGGTGATCGGCAAGATACTCGCCGCCCCCGGTCTCTGGCTCCAGCGGCTGACCACCCGGGAGCCCGACGACTCGCAGATTGAGGTCGCCATCAGGGCAATGCAAACCGCCGTGGCGGCGGACTCTGCCTCCTTGGCCTGATACCGCTTCCTGCACTAGAAGCGTATGTTGCTGGTCCCCTCTCCCACCGAGGGGAGAGGGTGAGGGCGTTGCCTCTCGTTTCCCGGAGCGCCGGGCACAGGTGTGACCTGCCCTTTTAAGTAGAAATGCGCTTGTCCCAGACCTTCTAAAGGAACTATCTCAAAACTTGCTGTGGCCCACCCACCGTCATCCCTGCGAAGGCAGGAATCCAGAGGCCCGGCCGGTTACCTTCCCACGATCGTTTTGATATGGGTTCCAAGCAATGAAACGCCGGGGCGGTCGTCAGACCGCCCCGGCGTTACTTCTTTGCCTCCGCTTTGGCCAGCTCTCTTACCAGAGGTTCCAGCGGGGGTTGCCTGCGGCCTGTTCCTCAAGGTACGGAACGATCCAGTCGCGGACTTCCTCAGCTACATAGAATGTCGGCTCGATCAGCTCGCTTTCGTCCGCGATCAGCCCCTCCTCCATGGCAAGGGCCGCTACATTGGTGCCCGGCATGATGCTGACGCCCACCCGCAGGTTGGCCAGCGCCGGGTTGATGCGGCGCAGGAACTCCAGCTTGTGCTCCACGGTTTCCCGGGTCTCTCCCGGCTCGCCGAAGGTGCGCGCGATGGTGTAGTGCAATCCGCCCTCCTCGCATAGACGAGGGACCTGCAATTGCGCCTCCATGTGCTCTTCCAGAGACCCGGTGCCGCCGTGGGGGTCCCCGGTCCGGTTGCCCATCAGCACCAGCGCGCAGCCCGCGTCCCGCATCAGCCGGACCAGCTCTGCATCGCAGTTGAACGATGCCAGGCAGGTGTTCCAGCGCACCCCCATGTCCGCCTCGATCAGTGCGCTGCACAGCGACTTGGCGTGGTCCAAGGGGAAGTTGAACCCGTTGTCAACGAAAAAGACCTTCTTGAGCTGGTACCGCTCCCAGATCTCCCTTATTTCATCCACCACTTCTTCAACGGGGCGGATGACCCGGAAGTCGGCTTCGCTCATGCCTGTCGTTGAAGCCGGAGTTGGGTACGAGAAGCTGCCCAGCTTGGTCAGTATCCCGACGCCAAACCCGGCGTTCCGGTACTTGTCCATCTCCAGGTCTTCCAGGCGAGGCCTGCTGGCAAACGCCGAAACGCACAGCCCCTCGTTCAGCACAACTTCGCCGTCCTTGGCGTACACCACGCCCGGCAGGTCATAGACCGATCGCTCACCGATTTCAACGCGCTCGCAGACTTCAGCGAAGGTCTCGCCCGCATCCCCGGCCACGCCGATGTCGGGCTGGAGGAATTCGTAGCACTGCTTCGGCAAGAGGCTGAAGGCCGGCCCGCCAACGATGATGGTGGCCTGGCTGTGCTCACGGATACGGTCGATCACGTCCCTGGTGATCGGCAGCGCCCACTGGGTGTTCAGGTAGCTGTGGTTGCTCAGGTTCCGCAGCGAGATGCCGACCACGTGGGGACGAAAGTCCTTCACGATGCTCTCTATCTCGGCAAGGTGGTCATCGGCAAACATCAGGTCGACGACCTTCACCTCGTGCCGGTCGTGGTCCAGGTGGCCCGCAATGTAGGCCAGGCCGATGGGCATGGGCTGGGCATTCATCCGGCTGTTCAGCCGGT
Organism: Dehalococcoidia bacterium; assembly: GCA_965216065.1. GTDB lineage: Bacteria > Chloroflexota > Dehalococcoidia > Lucifugimonadales > UBA3495 > VXOI01. The sequence goes on along the minus strand of CBDCFB010000002.1, from coordinate 1,825,191 downwards.
CATGCCGGTTGGTGGCGACGAGCAGGATTCGCATTCCATTCTCTCCCGGGGCCCGGTCCCTTTCGTTGTCTCAGGAAAAGCCGGGCAGTTGCCCCATTATGAATTATGCAGGCTAGTTTGACAAAACCCGGACCGTCGGCAACCCCCAACCCATCCCCCCCTCGGGGGAGAGGGTGGGTAACTCCTTGCCATCCCATCGGCATCGGACGGGACGATTGCAAATTCGCTGGAAACACCCGCCGGTGTAGGGGCAACCCTTGTGGTTGCCTTTTCGGTAGAAACCTTTGCCATTTCCGCCCCACTGACAACCGCCCCCTTGACGCAGCCATAGAAGCCCCGGTAACCTTGCTCTACGTAAATCGTACAAACATTCTATTAATAAGTCAGCCGCCCGGCCGACCCGAATCCCGCCGACGGTATCGGCACCAATGACGAAATGCTCGGAAACGCTCGGAAATGAACGGAAAAACAGGGTTTTTTGGCCCCGACTATCCCTTCCTGAACCTTCGGCGAGGAGAAGAACCATGACCCTCAGTCAGATCAAGCGAGAGGTAAACGCCCTCAAGCGCAAGTACGCCAAGGCCCTCGCCGTCGTCCGGCTCCGCCGACTCGCCCAGGAATTCTGCGACGAGTGGGACGCCAACCGCGTGGAGGGCAAGCCCGCAATGCAAGCCATCGACTCCGGCCAGTGGTTCATCAAGCGGGGTTACCGCCCCAGGAGCCTCAACCGCCTCTTCGACTACATCAGGCGCTGCACCGAGGCGAAGGAGGCGCCGAAGGCCTATGACATAGTAAAGGCCCTCATCCCCTGGCCCTGGGGCAAGTACCGAACCATCATCGACAATATCTTCGAGAACAGGCACCTGTTCGAAGACCGGCCGCCGCGCCGGGCGCCCCTTCGCAGGCCCATCGACCCGGCCGACCTCCCGCCCGCGTTCCCCATCATGGCCCGGGAAGACTGGCCGTGGGACCTTGACCTGTGGTTCCCATTCCCTTCCCGGGAACCTTCAGGCTCCCAGGCCGCCGCCGCTGCCGCTGGGCCCAGCGGCAAGCAGCAGGACAGCACCTCGAAAGTCCTGCTCTGGACCTGAGGTTGCACAACCGCGCTGGCCCTCCGGACACCGGGAGCCCCGGCCCGGCCACCTGACACTGAACCCAGCCGCTGACAAAGGGCAATCGAATCTTAAATGCTGGAGGCCCCATAACCCGTCATTCCCGCGAAGGCGGGAATCCAGGGGCCTTGAGGCAACTCGCAGTTGGCTAGTATTACAACGACAGTTGGCATAATAAGATGACTGGGAAGTTTGGGAAGACTTGGGCAGGTGAGGCAGGGAAGTGGATGCGGCAGCTTTCGAGCAGGTGTACCAGGACTTTCAGGAGTTTCACGCTCACTTTGCTGGGCTGTTTGGCCGCCGGGAGACACGGGAGCGCAGCCGGCATTACCTCCAGGCCCTGCTGGTGCAGTCCGGGGAGCGGCGCAACGTCTAGAATATGTCGGAGGCGGTTCCGGCCTCAGCCAGGGTGATGCAGCGGTTTCTCACCGAATCGCCTTGGGATGATGACGCAGTCATAGGACGCCTGCAGGAGTATCTGGGCCTCCGGCTGGGGCACCCCGAGGCCGTCTGGGTGTTGGACGGCAGCGACTTCCCCAAGCAGGGGCGGAAGTCGGTGGGAGTGGCTCGTCAGTACTGTGGCAGGCTGGGCAAGGTGGCCAACTGCCAGGCCGGAATGTTCCTGGCCTATGTCAGCCCGCTGGGGTGTGCCCTGGTGGACAAACGGCTGTATTTGCCTGAGAGCTGGACCTCGGACAAAGACCGGTGCGCGGCGGCGGGTGTGCCGGAGGAGAGACGGGACTACCGCTCGAAGACGGAGTTGGCGCTGGAGATGCTGCAGGGGGCCTTGGAGCGGGGCCACCTGAAGGCTGGATGGGTCGCTGCGGACGATGCCTTCGGGATGTCGCCGTCATTCCGCGACGGCCTGGCGACCCTGGGGATGCGCTACGTCCTGGACGTTCCGGCTGGTTTTACAGTGTGGCCTCCGGAGCCCGAGCTGACCAGTCCGGCATACCAGGGCCGGGGGGCGCCCCGCAAACCCAGGCTGGTGAGCGAGCAGCGGCGGACAATGCAGGAGCGCAGCGCTGAATTGCCGGCGGAGGCCTGGCGGGAGATAACGGTCGCTGAGGGAAGCCAGGGGCCCCGCAGCTATGAGTTCAGCGCCCAGCGGGTGCGGCCAACCAGCCGGCGCAAGCCCGGCGACATCCACTGGGCCGTCTACCGCCGGAACCTGGACGGCAGCGAACCTCGCTACTACCTGTTCAACGATCCCGAAGACACATCTTTGGAGACCCTGGCATACGTGGGCGGGTCAAGATGACGCCTTGAAACGGAGTTCGAGACGGAGAAAAGCGACGTGGGGCTGGACGAGTACGAGACCCGTACCTGGGCTGGCTGGCACACCATGTGACCCTGTGCCCGTTGGCAGATGCCTTCCTGTTGAGCCTGCAACAGGCCTGGGGGAAAGATGCCGCGAATCACGCGGCCGCAGGTCTACCGGGTGGTACGGGAAATGCTGCCCCGGGAACGGTTCGGGCCGAATGAGTTGCTGCGGTGGCTGAAGGAGACGCAGGATAGTAATGAGCGGGCCAGTCGCTCGCACGCCAAACGCCGAGCCGCTTTGCGCGCATCCCAGGGCATCCCACCTTGAACTGTCGTTGTAATACTAGCAAATTACCTCTGGAATCCTGCTTTCGCAGAAATAGCGAAAAGTTTTCCCGCCATGCCGGCTCGATTTGTCTGCCGAAAATTAAGTCGCGATTGCCCTGCTTGGGTTCCAGGACGACTGCAAAGTCGCTATGAATCCGTTGGTGGTGAGCCTGTCGAACCATTAACGTATTCTCACAACCTGTCCTTCGACAGGCTCAGGACCAGCGGTTTGGGGGTTGAGCGACTCTGCAATTGCCCTGCTTGGGTTTAGGGGCGACTTGACAAATTATTTCTATTCCCTTTAGAGTTTCCGGAACCCCAGAAAGTTTGGTGAGGTTATGGTAACGACGTTCAATGAAAACATGTTCGCGCCGGAAATCATCCATGACCCGTATACCTATTACGGTGGCCTGAGAGACGAGGACCCGGTGCACTGGAACGAGTTGTACGAGCTATGGGTCATCACCCGGCACGATGACTTGGTCTGGCTCACTCGAAACCACGAAATATTCTCTAGCTCGGTCTGGCTCAACGACCCGCGTGGCCCCTATCCCGCAATTAACGAGTCCGACAACGAGCTATACGAGTTCGTTCGCAATTATCAGGGCAAGCAGTTCATCCAGTACGACCGCCCCGACCATCTGGAGATGCGCAAGGTCGTCCACACCTACTTCACTCCCAAGTCCATGGAGGAATGGCGCCCCCTGGTCCAGAATGCCATAAATGAGCTCCTGGACGAGGCCGAGGAGAAAGGCGACTTCGACATGATGCGTGACCTGGCCACGCCGCTGCCCGTGCTGGTCATCGCCGAGATGATGGGCGTGCCGAAGCATGACCGCCCCCAAATCCGCGCCATTGCCGAGAAGCTCCTCAACATCGCCCGTGGCGAGGCCGACCGCCTGCCCAGGCTGGTGGAAGGCATGGAGGAGATGATCGAGTACGTCAACCCCATGATGGAAGAGCGCATCGTCAACCCTGGCGACGACTTCATATCCGTCCTGGCGCAGGGCGAGAAGGCCGGTGTCTTCACCCGCGAGCAGTCCCTCGTAAACACCTCCCTGCTGCTGCTGGCCGGCCACGAGACCACCATCAACCTGATCTGCAACGGCACCCTCTCGTTCATGCAGAACCGCGACCAGTGGGACCTCCTGAAGGCAGACCCCCAGGGTATGATGGTCCGTGCCAACGAGGAAGCCCTGCGGTACGACGCTCCCGTGAAGTCCATCCAGCGCCTGGCTGCCCAGGACGTGGAGATGCGCGGCAAGCTGATCAAGAAGGATGAACGCATCCGCTGGTTCATCAGCTCTGCCAACCGCGACCCCAACAAGTTCGAGCGGCCCGACGAAATGGACATCACCCGCTGGCCCAACCCGCATGTCGCCTTCGGAGCCGGCATTCACCACTGCCTCGGCGCCACCATCGCCCGTGTTGAAGGCCAGGAAGTCTTCCGCGAACTGGCCGAACGCTACCCGGACATGGAGCTGGGCCAGGACGAGATGGACTACGAACCCAGCATCACCTTCCGCTCCATCCGGAAGATGCCCATCACCACCAACGTCTAGACCACCGATCGGATCAAGGCAAGCAGCAGGCCCCCGGCATCAATCGCCGGGGGCCTTTCCATACTCAGCTTGGCGCAGGGGTGCAGGATCTGGGCCCCTGCGTGATCATGGAGCTTGCCAGATTACCGACAGGTCCAGCACGAAGCTTGGAAGCACCGGGTCGGCGGAAACGGTGGCCGGTTCCTCCAGAATCTCCACGGGCTGGCCGGAGCGGTAAACGTGAACCCGCCGGTTTTGTGGGTCAACCAGCAAGCCCAGACGGACACCGTTTTCCATGTATTCCAGCATCTTGCGTTGGACTGCTGAAAGGCCATCAGATACTGAGCGCAACTCAATCACGAAGTCGGGGCAGATACTTGCGAACCCGTTCCTGTCTTCAGCACTCAGCCCTTCCCAACGGGAAAGAAGTATCCAGGAAACGTCAGGGGACCGCACTGCGCCATTGGGCAGGGTAAAACCGGTGGAAGGGCTGAATACACGGCCAGTGCCGTCCTGTTTGGCCCAGATTCCTACTTGCAACGACAGTTCCTGCTCCTGCAAACCGCCTTCGGAAAACACGGGGGGCATGATAATCAATTCCTTCTCCGCCGTAAGTTCCAGTCGCAGGTCGCCGTTTTCGGAGCACAGCTTAAGGAATTGGTCTTCCGTCATTTCCAGGGGGCGGACGTTCAGGACCAAACGATAGGGAAGCGTCAAATCCTGCGGGATTGCGGGCGGTTTGGCGGTAGTCATGACCTTAGGCTCCCCGCGTATGCAGTTGGTTTAGAGCTCCCATTGTAGAGGGGCCGTGGCAGGACTGTCCCGACCTCGTTACCTGCTCCCGTACTTGTTGAACGAGCTGACCTCTTCGGCAGGCTGGCGCTGCGTCGGCCCGAAGCTTCCCCTCGGATAGCCCAGCGGTGTCAGGCACACCGTCTCCACATGCTCCGGGATCCCCAGCCACTCCTTGATCTGCTCCTCGCCCCGTATGTGCACCGTCGTGATGCGGGTTCCCAGCCCAAGGGCTCGCGCCGCCAGGAACAGGTTCTGTATCGCCAGCCAGATGGACGAGGCATATCGCCCACGCTCAATCGGCTGCCCCGGCGTGTACGGTGCCGATCCCTTCGTGTGGTCGGCACAGACGAGGATCATTGCCGGCACTTCCGGCATCGTGTGGGCCAGCTGCCGCGCCTGCCGGTACGCCGGTGGCTCGTCGGGCCTCGGCTCCGCTCCCTGCGCTCCTAGCCAGATATCGCGGTACAGGCCGCCGATCTTTTCGATCAGGTCCCGGTCGGTGATGCCGATGAAGTGCCACGGCTGGGTGTTCCCGCCGCTGGGAGCCCTAATGGCCGCGTCGATGATCTTCTCGATGTCCTCCCGCGAGACCGGGTCGCGCCGGTAGCGAGTGATCTGCCTCTGGCTGTAGATGGCCTCAATCAGCCCCATGTCTTCGGCCACGATGCACCTCCGTGTGGGATTGTCTGGGGAAGATGGGGTACGCCCTCACCCTAGCCCTCTCCCGGGGGAGAGGGAATGCAGCAAGGTGGCGCTAGATCGGCGGACGGCGGGTGTGCCAAGTGGTGGCCTGCTCGTAGGCGTGGGCGACTCGGAACAGCGTCTCCTCGGCGAAGGGCTTGCCGACGATCTGCAGTCCGAGAGGCAACCCGGACTCCGTAAAGCCGCAGGGGACGGATATCGCCGGAACGTTGGCCAGATTGAATGGCCCAGTGAAGCTGATGCGCGCGTTCAGCCCGGCCAGCGCCATCTCCTTGCTCGGCACGCCGGGAACGCTCTCCACCGGCGGCGCCGGCCCGACGCCTGACGGCAGGACCAGCACGTCCGCGTCGTCCAGCGCCGACAGCACCTGCCCTCGCAACATCGCACGCAGCTTCTGGGCCTTGTTGTAGGCCTGGGCTGGGATGACGAGTCCCGTCAGGAATCGGATCTGGTTGTTCCGGTCCAACTGTTCAAAATTGGTCTGGAACATCTGGCGGTGCAGGTTGGACCATTCCACTCCGATGATGGTCATGCTCAGCGCCCCGGCGGAAGGTGCCAGCGGAATGGATACCTCGCGCACATCCGTTCCCAACTCGCCCAGCTTCCCGACAGCCGTGGTGACGGCGTCCCGCATTTCAGGGTCCAGGTTGGGGGCGTCCATCCGGTCCGCCACGACACCCACTCGCAGGCCGCTGATGTCGCCGGTCAGGGCCGCGCGGTAGTCGGGAACCGGAACACCCTGGGTGTACGGGTCGTTGGGATCGTGCCCCGCGATGGCCTGGAAGGTGATGGCCGCATCCTCCACGGTGCGGGAGATGGGTCCCACGGTGTCCATGGACCAAGAGCCGCCCATCACGCCGTATCGGCTGACCCGTCCGTAGGTGGGACGCAGACCCACCAGGCCACTGAAGTTGGCTGGGCTGCGAATGGAGCCGCCGGTATCCTCGCCCAGCGACGTGGCGCAGAGGAAGGCGGCGGTTGCCGCCCCGGAGCCGCTGCTGGAGGTGCCGGGGTTGCGGGTGGTGTCCCAAGGGTTGCGCGGCGTGCCGTGGGGATGGTTGTAAATGTCGGCCATGGCAAACTCGCTCATGTTGAGTTTGCCCAGCAGTACCGCCCCCGCCTCCTTAAGCTTGGCCATCACCGTGGCGTCTTCGTCCGGGACGTGCTCGTTGAGGATCGAGGACCCGCCGGTGGTGCGGATGCCTGCGGTGTTGAACTGGTCCTTCACCGCCAGAGGCAACCCGTGGAGTGGGCCACGGTAGTTGCCTGCCGCTATCTCCGCCTCAGCCTGCCGGGCCGCCTCCAGCGCCTGCTCCCGCGTAACGGTGATGTACGAGTTCAGCCTGCCATCCACTTCCGAAATGCGCTGGAGATATGCTTCCGTCGCCTGCACCGGTGAGACTTCCCTCGACTCGATGAGCCGGGCAAGTTCCGACGCGCTGAGGAAAGGAATCTCGCTGTTGTCCATTACCCACTCCCGGATGCAAGAGTCCGCTCTCCCTCTGGGAGAGGGTTAATCTGGGGGTGTTCCCGCGAGCGGCTAGTCGTCTGGAACAGTTGCGACCAGCCGGCCTCCCTCCACCGCAACGGGAAACGCTGTCATCCGGGAGTTGGGGCCATTGAGGCAGATCCCTTCAGTCTTCTCGAAGAGCCAACCGTGGTCTGGGCACATGAAAGTGTTGCCCCAGTCCACCACCTCGCCCATTGCGTGCGGGCACACGTTTGACAGCAACTGGTAGACGCCCTTCTTGCTCTTCGCCAGGAAGTATGACCAGTCCCCGATGTCCACCTGTGCCGGCAACTTGGTGAACGCCGATTCGGCGCCAATGTCGACCTTGGTTTCCTTGTAATCGGCCATAGCCGCCCCATCCTGTTGTATTGAGAGCATCGGCCGAAATTTATAGGCCGAGGCGAGGCCAGTATACCCCAATTTCTCAGGCCACGAATGGGCGGCTCCGCGGCCTTGAATTACAGTGAAACAGGGTATGCCGCCGGCCGTTCTGGCGTCTTGACGCACGAGCCGTTATCCCGCAGTATGGGGCCGGACAAACGGACAATTCATCGGAGGACGTCATGGCCGACTTGTCGAAAGAGGACATCCAGGCCTTGGGCCGCGCCGTCGGTCTGGACATACAGGAACCTGAACTGACCGAGGTCATGTACAGCCTGAACGCCCTGCTGGAATCCCTGGATGCCATCAACCCGCCCGGCCTCGACGAGGTTGAGCCCCTCCCCATAATTCTGCCGCCAGCGTAGCCGCGCTCGACCTCGCCTTCCCCCACTGACAACTCGGAGGTTCTCATGGACAAGTCCGAGATTCCTTTCCTTTCGGCCTCCGTGCTTTCCGGCCTCATCGCTTCCCGGGAGGTCTCGCCGGTAGAGGCCACCGAGTCCTACCTCGAACGCATCGACTCCCTTGACTTCAAGTTCAACGCCTACCTCACCGTCACCCGCGAGATGGCCTTGACCGCCGCCCGAGAAGCCGAGCGGGAGATCGCGGCGGGCAACCACCGCGGCCCGATGCACGGAGTGCCGGTAGCCGTGAAGGACCAGTTCCTGAGTGCCGGAGTTCGCTCCACCGGCGGGTCGAGGATACTCGCCGACCATGTGCCGGACGAGGACGCAACGGTCATCGCCAACCTGAAGCGGGCAGGGGCGGTCGTGCTGGGCAAGACCAACCTGACCGAGTTCGCCATCACCGGCTTTTCACACCGGTACAGCACGCCCAGAAATCCCTGGGACCTGAACACCTACGCCGGTGGTTCCAGCAGCGGCTCGGGCGCGGCCACCGGCGCTTACCTCTGCGCCACCTCGCTGGGAGAGGATACCGGCGGGTCCATCCGCTTTCCCGCCACCTGGTGCGGACTGGTGGGGTTGCGGCCTACCTGGGGGCTGGTCAGCCGCTACGGAGTGATGCGCGGCGTCTGGTCGATGGATACGGTCGGCCCGATCTCCCGCACGGTGGAGGATGCCGCGATCACCCTGGGAGCAATCGCTGGCCATGACCCGAAAGACGCGCATTCCAGTACCTCGCCTGTGCCGGACTATCGCGCCGCGCTAGGCCAGGGAATCGAGGGCCTGCGAATCGGCGTGGTCACTGAGCAGATGGAATCCGGGCTTGTTGATTCAGATGTTAGAACCGTAGTCCAGAGGGCCATCACCGTACTGGGTGAACTGGGCGCCACTGTGGATGAGGTGTCTCTCCTTCTTTCAAACGTGGCAGGGCCGATTTCGGGAGCGCTCCTGGCCGTGGAGCCGGCCAATAACCACTCGAATTGGGTGCGCGAAAGAATCGACGACTACGGACATGACGACCGCATTCTGCTACTGACCGGCAGCGTCATTCCAGCCAGCTACTACTACAAGGCCCAGAAGATCCGGGAGTTGATCCGGCGGCAGGTGCTTGACGCGCTAGGTAGCTACGATGCACTGGTCTTCCCCACCGCTGGCCGGGGAGCCCAACCGGTCGAGGATGATCCCCCCGTAACCAGTAGGGAAACTTCCTCTCGGCTGCCCTTCCTGTTCACCCGGCTGTTCAACCTTGCCAGCTGCCCGGCCATGTCCGTGCCCTGCGGTTTCGACGACCGCGGCATGCCCGTCGGTCTGCAGATTGGCGGGAAGCCCTTCTCGGAGGAGGCCCTGTTCCGCATAGGCCACGCATACGAACAGGCCACTGACTGGCATACCAGGCGTCCGGCGGCAGTGGCCTGATGGGATCCCGCATTTGCTCCGGGCAACGGAAACGGAGAAGCAAGCCAAGTCAAAGGGGAGGCACCGTCAACCGATGCCTCCCCTTTTCTTGCCGATCGTGCCCAGCTGACTAGTCGGCCGGGTACATCTGGTCGGCCAGCGCTTCGTGCCAGACGGCCTCCGCGGGCAGGATGCAATCGATGGCCCTGAGGCGGTAGTAGGTATCCGAGAGGCCGGGCGGGTCTCCGCCGTCCGCGACGGTCTCGGTCGCCCCGAGCAGCATCCGGCGGGCGACCACGATGGCCATGTCGCTGGCAGCCAGGTTCTCGGTGCTGCGATCCACGATGGCCCCCATACTCTCCTGGACCGCCTGGTCCTGGGTGTTGATTCCCTCGATGCCGGTGAAGGTCTCGTACTTCTGGACCTTCCGGTCGATCATCCAGTCGTTATCACGGTTGCGGAAGGCCCGGTAGTTGGCGTCGAGGTCGTCGGGGCCACGGCCTAGTTGCCGCTCGATGTCGCGGTCAGCTTCGGACAGCGGCTCGTCGCCGTAGCTGTACAGCCAGTTGAAGACCATGCAGTTCTCGTCGTCGGTGGGTACCCAGCAATGTCCCGCGATCATGGTGCGGGTGGTCCCTCCCGAGAGTCCGAACTGCTGGGGGCGCATCTGGTGGAAGGGGAGCACGTAGTGGTAGGCCCGGATGAAGTTCTTGTCTTCTCCCTCAAGCTCCCGTATACCGGCGTACCGGTAGCCGTAGTCCGTGCGCTCAACCTCAACCTTGGGTGCCTTGCCCTGGACAAAAGGAGTGTCGAATCCAATGCCGGGGCGGGTGGTGTTGGTCGTAATGCGGCGGTGCAGGATTGGGGCGTGGGCGGTGTCGATGCCGCCCTCCAGGGCCTGCAGCCAGTTGCATTCTTGGCGGTTCTTGCTGATCACCCGGTGGCTGTCCGGCACCTGTGTCCATTCGAAGCGGGGCAGCGGGGGCTGCCGGTCCGCCGGGCCCATGTAGGCCCAGACCACACCGCCCATCTCCGCGGTGGGGTAGGCGATTGCCTGCACCTTGGTGTGGTAGTCGCTGTCCGCCGGCTCGTTCATCATGTGCAGGCAGTTGCCAGTGATATCGAACTTCCAGCCGTGGTAAATGCAGCGCAGGCCGCCCTCCTCGTTGCGCCCGAGGAACAGGGAGGTGCGGCGGTGGGGACAGAATTCCTCAATGAGCCCGACCTGCCCGGAGGTTTCACGGAAGGCAACGAGGTCTTCGCCCAGCAGCTTGACTCTTACGGGAGGGCAATCCGGTTCGGGCAATTCGTCGCACAGCAGCGCAGGCAGCCAGTAACGGCGCATCGTCTCGCCCATCGGCGTGCCTTCGGCGACACGAGTCAGCCTATCGTTATCCAAATTGGTAAGAACCATCGGTGGCCTCCTGTCCACGCAGGTTGATTCGCATGCTCGGCACCGAGGTCGATGCCTCAATCTTCAATGATTCTAGCGGCCTGCCCCAGGCTTGTCATCTCACATCGCGATTGACAACGGCTGACACCGTTCCTAGAATCGAATGAATAGAAATGAATCGAACGGATTTGTTATTGAAAATTGGGCAGGCCGACAGCGGATGACGACCGTTAAACAATTGTACGTATTGCAGGAAGTGGATCTGGACTTGGACAGGGTCTACCGGGCCTTGGAACAGGTCGAAGGGGAATTGAAGATCGGGGTTTCCATCGAGAAACTTGAGGCCGCACTCCAGGACGAGCAGGAGCGTTTGCAGGAAACGGAACTGCGGCAGAGGGACAACCAGATGGAGTCCGAATCGAGACGTGAACGGTCGGCAATCCTGGAGACCCAACTCTATGATGGCTCCTTGACCAACGCCCGGGACCTGGAGGCCCTGCAGCAAGAGGCAGCCAGTGTCCGCCACCTGCTCGAGCAGGACGAGGCACTTGCGCTGGAACTGTCAATTCAGATTGAAGAAGCGCAATCCAAATGCGCCAACCTGACCCTCGAGCTCAATGAAATCAAGGGCCGCTGGGAAGTTCAGCAGGTCAAGCTGAACGAGCGGGCTACTGCGCTCCGGGCCGAGCAGAGCGAGTACGAAGAGCAGCGGACAATGCTGGCCTCGAGGTTTGACCCGGCTACTTTGCAGAGGTACGAAACGCTCCGTAAGTCCAAGGGAGGACGGGCTGTTGCCAAGGTAGAGCGGGACCTGTGCCAGGGCTGCCGCATGTCGCTGCCGACCCAACTGCGCCAGCGGGTCAAGAGCGGCCGCCAGACGGTCAACTGCAGCAGTTGCGGACGTATGCTTTTCGTAGAGTAGCAAATTCGGAGAATACCGGAAATCTGGAAAGGCGCTGCACTGGCAGCGCCTTTTTCGATGGCCGGGCCATGTCGCCCAGGATGCTCCCGGGCGTTAGTCGGCGGCTTCGCGACCGGAACCGTCAGATTGACCACCAAAGGTGCCTATGCTAGATTGGCCATGGAGGGCCATGCGGACCGGGTGGCCGCCCTTGAGGCCTTTGCGGGTCTTTTGGGAGGAAAGTCCGGGCTCCTCCGGGCAGGGTGCTGGGTAACCCCCAGGCTGTCGCAAGGGATCAGTCCGGCGCGGCAGACGGAAAGTGGCACAGAAACATACCGCCCCACGGGCCCATTCGGGCTGGGGGTAAGGGTGAAATCGGGCGGTAAGAGCGCCCGGCCGGCTGCGGTGACGCAACGGCGGTCAAACCCCACCTGGAGCAAGGCCGAATAGAGGGACAATGAGTGCCCGGCTCGTCCCCGGGTTGGCTGCTTGACCACGGCGGCAACGCCGTCCCGCTCCCGCGGGTCCCGACGCATGTCGGGAGGCTAGATAGATGGTCACCGTCCCGCTCGTCCTGAGCTTGTCGAAGGGCCGGCGGGTTACAGAACCCGGCTTACAGGTCCGCTGGGCCTCCCGCTTCATCATTCCCTTTCCGGCAGCGCAGCAAACTGCGGATAGTGCTCCAATTCAGGGGGCATTGCCGCCAGGGAAGTCGCCATTCCCGCGAAAGCGGGAGTCCGTAGGGTTGTATTCCCAGGTCGTTAATGTTCCTCGGACACCTGATTCCGATCACTCCACAAACCGCGTCCACGGTTGCCTGAATTGTTATCGTTGTTTATGATAGTGGCCGTGGCCGCTTATCATTTTGGTGGCCTTGATAGGAGTTCGAGCGACGTGTTTCTGGACCTGCATTGCCATTCAGTATCTTCCGATGACTCTCGCGCCACGGTCGATCAATACGTGAAATGGGTGCAGGTACTGCGAAAACGGGGCTACACCGTCGACGGAATTGTTCTGACGGAGCATCGCAAGTTCGACTTCGACAAGGACTATTCCGAGTTGGCCGAACAGAATGGCCTGCTGATACTGAAGGGCTCGGAGCTCGACACCCGGTTCGGCCATTTCCTGGTATATGGGGTCAACGAGGGACTCACCCGGGACATCGACTTCGGCGATGTCAGGATGGATGCCCGCGAACTGATGAAGGCGGCCCGGCAGCACGACGCCGTTGCCATTCCGGCCCATCCGGGCAGATTTGGCATCGGTCTGACTGAGTACATCCAGCAGAGGGAGGCGTTCCCGGATGTGGATGTGGTGGAGCTGCTCAATGGGGGCGGCCGTGCCGGGGAGAACGAGCGGGCCGAGGAACTGTGTCAGCAGTACGGGTACCTCGGCATCGGCGGCAGCGACGCCCATTTGACGAGCCACTTGGCGGCTTGCATGACCGACTTCCGGGCCACCATCGCCAACGAAGGCCAGCTGGTCGCCGCTCTCCTCAGTAAGCAGTTCCAGCCGGTGCGCTTGGAAGAAACGGCCAAAGTCGCCTCCGCCTGACGACTTTCCCAGCGTCCGCATCTTTTGGTAGAGCCGGAGATACTCCGATGACGATGCAGTTGAACTACGACCGGTCGCTCCACGAGAAGGAGCACCGGGCCGGCCCCTTCGAGATAACCCCGGAGATGATCCGGTCGGTGAACACGAGCCTCAGCGAGAAAGGCGCCGCTTTCAGTTCGGACGAGGGCGCCAAGGAAGCTGGGTTCAAGGGCATGATCGCTCCCCCGACGTTGTGCTCGATCTTCGTCCGGGAAGTGCAGCTCCCCGACATCGGCCTGGACTTTGGCCGGGTCCAGATGCACGCGGGACAGCGGGTGCAGCCCATTGCCCCCATACACGCGGGCGACTTGATTTCCGCGTCCTCGCATCTTAAGGAAGTTTACGCAAAGACAGGCCGGTCCGGTACGATGGTCTTCGTCGTTTGGGAGACTACTTTCCGCAACCAGGACGGCGAGGTGGTGGCCGAGGTGCAGGAATCCTTCGCCCGAAGGGAATGAGATCTGCTCCCCTTGGTTGCCCTGTACAAACCGATTGAAAAAGACCCGTGAGATACGAATTGCCTTACTTTGAAGATGTGGAACTTGGGGACCAGGTCGGGCCCGTCGAGACCGTAGCCACCGATGAAGGAGTGGCCAGCTTCTGTGAAATCTGGTCGCCTCCTACCCCCAACCGTTTCACCGATGTCGAGACGGCCGAGGCATCAGGAATGGCCGGGCCCATCGTCCCAGGCATCATGGCGATGGCGATGATGGCGCAGCTCCTCACGGACTGGGCTGGCCCCGATGCCGTCCGCGACCTGGACGTCGTGTTCCGCCAACCAGTCCCGCACAATTCGCCTCTCACCCTAGAGGCGACCATTACCGACCTGCGGCAGGAAGACGGTCAGAACTTGGTCGAGTGCGACATTCTCATGCTGGGCAGCAAGGGAGAACGACACGTGGGAGGCAGGGCTCTGGTCTCCCTGCCAAGTCGCGAATAGCGCATATCCCCATCGCGCGTATTCTTCCACGGACTCTGATTCGGGCAGGGCAGGTTTGAAGCCATGCTTCATCGCCTTCGGCAGGTCAACTTCGTGGTTAACGATCTGGACGATGCAGCCGGTCTGTATGACCGCTACCTGGGAATGAAGGTCGTCCACAGCCACCGTGGAACGGATGGGCAGCACGCTGTTCTTCATGCCGGGGACGGGACTTTCGTAGGGCTGTGGCAACCGGACTTGGCCGACGCTGAGTCGTCGGTGTTCCGCGAGAGCCGGGGGCAGGGACCCTATGAGGTGGTCTTCGAGACCGAAGACCTTGGAGCAGCGGTGTCCCGCCTCTCGACACACGGGGTGCGGACATCGAGCGTTGCGCAGATGGAAGGGTGGCGCAGCGTGGCCGTCGATCAGGTGTCCCTAAATGGGGCGCGGGTCAGGGTTGTCGAGGTGTCTGTCGACGGCAATGAGTGGCCGCTTGCCGGTGCCGATCGGGAGTCATCTCCGGAGCCCGGTACACTGCGGTTGCGGCAGATCGCCGTCCTGGTGCACGACCTGGACAGCGCAATAGCGCGCTGGGGAGAATTGTTCGACATCAAGGCGACGAAGCGGTTCGAGGTCAGCTTCACTGATCTGGAGATAGCGGTGTTGCCGCTGGCGGGGGGCGACACCTTCATCGAACTGGCTCAGCCCAAGGGACCTGATGCTCCCTCGCACCGGTTCCTGGACCGATACGGCGAAGGCCTGTACCTCACCATCTATGAAATCGCAGACTCCCTCGCTACGGACGCCCGGCTGCTGGAACAGGGAGCACGCTTCACGTCATCGCGGCAGACGGCAAACTACACGAACCTGGGCTTCAACAGCATCTGGCTGCACCCGGCAGGGTTCACGGGGGCCTTCACCCAGTTGTCGCAGGTGTTTTCGGGCGACAATCCCTGGCCGCCCGCCGGCGACGATTGGTACCTGGACCAGTCGCTCTGAATCCGGCACGGCGTCTGATCTTCTTGCGCGGACAAAGTAGCGCGCCGAATCAGGTGTTTTAACGCCAGCACATCCGTTATTCCATCGAAAGCGGGAATCCAAGGCCATTCCTTTCAGCTTGATACCGGGAATCAACCACCTAACGCGAAACCCAGCCGCGCGGAAAGCCAGGGCAATCGCGTCTTGAATGCTGGAATCTCGTTTTGCTGTCATTTGCCCCTTGCCAAGCCTGGCGCTCCTTCTTTAACATTTGTTCTATGTTTACAACGGATGGCTAACAGAACCCGACTGACATCCCTGTGGTCTCTTGAACCAGCTGCCGACCCAAAATGTCCAGAAATGACCGGGAAAATGAAAAACTCAGCCCCTGCAAACCGGCAATGTCGGCTCATCCGACCCAACCTGCTGAGTTGCTGAACTCAAGACGCGATTGCCCTGCGCGGAAGCCTTAAATTGACACTCTCTCATCGTTCGTGATATCTTTCACATAGTCCGGCGACCCATTCGCACGGGGTATTTTTATGGCTCTGAAAATCGCTGTTTTAGCCAAGCAGGTGCTTGATCCGGAGATGCCGATGGCGGCGTTTCGCATTGACGGTGACGCCAGGCGCGTCGTTCCGCCGGCCAACATCCCACCGGTGGTCAACGGGTTCGACGAAAACGCGGTGGAGGCCGCACTGCGAATCAAGGACGAGCAGGAAGCCACTGTAACGGTCATTTCCACCGGTTCTGAATTCGCCCTTGATGTAATGAAGAAGCCGCTATCCATGGGCGCCGACGATTTGGTCCTTCTACAGGACGACTCATTCGACAACACCATCGACAGCTTTGTGACAGCGCAGTTGCTGGCGGCGGCGATCCGCAAGCTGGACGGCTTCGACCTGATCATCTGCGGCCGTCAGGCCTCGGACTGGGACAACGCCCAGGTGCCGCTGGGAGTGGCGGAGATCCTGGGGGTGTCGTGCATCTCCTTGGGCAAGAAGGTGAACGTTGTGGATGGCAAGGCCGTCGTTGAGCGCATAGTGCCCGACGGCTACCAGGTGGTGGAAGCCGAGTTGCCTGCGCTTGTAACCGTCAGCAATGAGCTGGGACAGCCACGCTACCCCACCCTGCGCGGGATTATGGCTGCGACTCGCAAGCGGCCCACGGTCTGGAGCCAGGCCGATCTGGAGATGGACGAGTCGCAGGCCGGGTCGCGCATCTCACTCCGCCAGCTTTTCATACCGGTGAGCGACCAGGAATGTGAGGTCATAGAAGGTGACGACGCCGCCGACTCGGGCCGCCTCTTGGCGCTCAAGCTGCGTGAAGCCAAGATCATCTGAGGCCACTGACGCCTCGCCAGTCCGTTTCCTGGTTGGCGAAGCATTTTGATGTCAACTCTCTTCGTCTAATAGTTTCGGGAGGCCGTAATGGCTGACGCCACCGGAGTTCTGGTAGTCGGGCAAACGTCTGGAGACGCCCTGGATTCCACCGCAGCCGAGCTGCTGGCCGCCGGGCAATCCGTTGCCCGAGCGCTGGGAGAGGAGTTGTCCATCGCCCTGCTGGGGGATGCGGTAGACGCCGCAGGGCAGCAGGCTATTGCCCACGGTGCAGACCGGGTCTACGCGGTTTCAAGCCCGCTGCTGGCCGAATACCATGCTGACCTCTACCTGGCGGCACTGGATGCCCTGTGCAGGGACGCCAACCCCCGGGTTGTGCTGGTGGCGAGAACTGCGGAGGGGCGGGAGTTGGCCCCCCGGCTTGCTTTCCGGCTCGGTGTAGGGCTGGCTCAGGACTGCCTGGAAGTGTCGGTGGACGAATCCAGCAAGACACTGCTGGCCAATCGCCCAGTGTATGGCGGAAACGCCATTGCAGTAGTGAGCTGCGAGCGCACCCCTCAGATCGCTGCCATCCGGCCAAAGGCCTACGAGCCAACCGAGGCTGACTCGTCGCGTCAGGGGCAGGTCGTATCGTTCCCGGTTGAACTGGACGCCGCGCAAGCCAGGACCCGGGTTGTTGAGACGGTAAGGGAAGAGTCTGAAGGTGTGAAGCTGGAAGAGGCGCGCATCGTCGTGTCTGGGGGCCGTGGCCTGGGAGGCCCGGAGCCGTTTGCCGGGCTGGAAGACTTGGCCAGGCTGCTGGGCGGGGCCGTGGGTGCCTCCCGCGCCGCCGTGGACTCCGGGTGGGTACCGGCGTCATACCAGGTGGGACTGACCGGCAAGGCCATCACGCCGGACCTCTACATCACGGTCGCGATCTCTGGAGCGAGCCAGCACATGGCCGGCTGCTCCGGCGCCAAGTGCATAGTCGCCATCAACAAGGACGCGGATGCCAACATCTTCAAGGAAGCCCGGTACGGGGTCGTTGGAGACTGGGAGAAGGTGATCCCCGCTCTGACCGAAGCGGTTCGCGAACTGGTGGACAGCTAGGGCTCTGGCCCGCCCGAGCGGGCTTTATCCGGCGTAACAGAAGATAAGAGACGCGCTGAGGTGCGTCTCTATTTCAATATCAGGTTGTCGATGAGCCTGATGGGGCCCAGCTGAACCGCGGTGGACAGCATCGCTCCCGGAGTGGCGTGTTCCAGTTCCTCCAGGGTATCGATGGACGCCAGGCTGACATAATCGACTACGCCCAGCAGCGGCTCCGAGGCCAGGACACGGCGCACAGCGCCGCGAATTCTCTCGGCGTCCGTGTCTCCCTGCTCCCAGGCTACCTGACCGGTTGACAGGGCGCGATACACCGTCGGCGCAGCCCGTCGTTGCTCGGGACTCAGACGCACGTTGCGGCTGCTCATCGCCAGGCCGTCGGGTTCGCGGACGGTGGGGAGCACGACGATCTCTATGCCCATGTCCAGGTCGTGCGCCAACTTGCGCACGACGACGGTTTGTTGTCCGTCTTTCTGGCCGAAGTAAGCACGCTCGGGCTGCACGATGCCGAAGAGCTTGGCGACGATGGTGGCCACGCCCCTGAAGTGGCCGGGGCGGGCCGCGCCCTCCAGCATGTCGGCGATGGGCCCGATGTCCACCCAGGTGTCAAATCCCGGAGGGTAGACCTCGCTCACGTCCGGGACAAATACCAGATCCACTCCCCGACGGCGCAGCATCTCCAGGTCGGCGTCCAGGCCCCGGGGGTATTCAGTAAAGTCCTCGCCTTCGCCAAACTGGGTGGGATTCACAAAGATGCTGACCGCGACGCTGCTGCAATCCTCGCGGGCCCGGTCGACCAGGGAGAGGTGGCCGTCGTGAAGGGCACCCATCGTCGGGACGAGTCCGAGAGGGTGGTCGGAGGCACGACAGGACTGCCTCATCTCTTCCTTTGAGTTGATGATTTGCATCTTTATCAGCGCCGCTGGGCTGTTCCGTCATTGAGTTCGGACACAGCGGGAATGCCGCCCAGCCCGGTGGCCTTGCGAACGGCGCGCAACACCGCCTGGGCCGTGGCCTCTACGGCGGCGGCACCCAGGGAAGTCAGATCGACCTGGGCAGCCGACTCGCCGGTTGCCATGGCGAACATGGTATCGCCGTCGCGGATGGTGTGGCAGGGGCGGATACACAGCGCCAGTCCGTCGTGGCTGACCCGGGCCAGGTAGTTGGCCTCCTCGCGGCTGAGCTTCGCATCCGTGGCGACAACGCCGATGGTCGTGTTCACCGGGCCGGTGGGGGACGCCGGGGGACTGCTGTCCAGCAGAATGCCAACCGGATCGTCGAAGGTCCCATCTTCCCGGCGAGGTCCGGCGACCAGGAGTCCCGATGTGTAATCCCAGATTCCCCCGATGGCGTTGACCGCGACCACGGCCGCAACGGTCGTTCCGCCTGGAAACCTGATTACGGCCGACCCCAGGCCACCCTTGATCGCCCGAGGGGTGCCGCCTGTCTTGGCGACGGTTGCGCCGGTGCCGGCCCCGACGGTGCCCTCGGCAAGCGGCTCGGTGGATGCCGCGTCGCAGGCCGCGCGTCCGTCGCTGGGGCCGGGGCGAACCCTCGAGTTCACCAGCCCAAGGTCGTAGATGATGGCGGATGACACGATGGGGACGATTACCTCGGGGGAGATGCGGAAGCCGATGCCCTGTTCCTCCAACCACGCCATCACACCGGACGCAGCGTCCAGGCCGAAGGCGCTGCCCCCGCTGAGGGCCACCGCGAAGAGCTGGTCGACGCGGCGGGTGGGCTCCAGCAGGTTCGTCTCCCGAGTTCCGGGCGACCCACCGCGCACGTCCACACCTCCAACTGCCCCCTTGCGGCAAAGGACCACGGTGCAGCCAGTGGCATTTTCGAGGTCGGTATAGTGCCCTGCCTCGATGCCTGGCACTGAGGTAATCGTGTCGTTCATGGCCTTTCCGAAGGAACCCGGATCCGGTATCGGCCGGTCACCCCTCTCCCATGTCGTATCTTGGGAAGGGCGTCAGCACTACAATGACTCCGGCCAGGACTGTGAGCGCACCGACGAATATGTATACCGAGCCGAAACCGCCGAAATCGTCAATGATAGTCGGGGTAAACAGGTGGGAACCCAGACCGACCACTCCGTTTATCCCGAACACCAGACCGCCTACCGTCGCCTCGCTGCCGCGCTCCACCCCGTCCAGCATCGCCGCCAGCATCACCTGGTGTAGCGCGAAACTGAACAATCCCAGCCCGGCCATCACCAGGATAATCCGCCATAAGCTGTCGCCTGCGGGTACTATCAGAAAGGGCAGAATGGCTGCCACGGCCAACCCGGGCACCAGGATCTGCTTGCGCCCCAGCTTGTCCGCCATCTGCCCCAGAAACGGGGATGAGATTGCGCCCATTCCGGTGAGCAGCGCCATCAGGATCCCGGTCATCGCGTAGGAGAAACCTAATCCGCCGTCCTCTGGAGAGTTCTCCAGGTAAAAGGGCGTCCAGTCGAACATGACGTTGTTGGCTACGCCCCGCACGGATGCCGCCACCAGCAGCGCCAGCATGGCGGGTCTGGTGAAGAAACGCAGCCCGGCTGCCCCCAGGGTACGAAGGGTGCGAGGTTCCGCCGTATTTCCCTCGCCCTCTTCCCGGCCCAGATCTCGCAGCGACCACCAGACGAACAGCGCCACTACGGCCGCCGGGATAGCGTACAGGAACAGCACGTTCCGCCACAGCATAAACGACAGCAAGAGTCCGGCTATCAGCGGGCCCAGCGCGTTCCCGACGGTGGAGCCGAAGCTGTGGATGGAGATTGCAAAGGCCCGCCGGTCGGTGAAGCGACGGGAGAGGGACGCTATGGCCGGGAGGTGCCACAGCGAGCCCGGAATGGAAATCAAGCCCACGCCGATCACAAGCAGGGCCAAATTGGGCGACAATCCGATGGCGACAAAAGCGATGACGTTCAGCACCATGCAGGCGGTGAGCATCATGCCCCACTGGTCCCTGAAGCGATCGACCAGTACGCCTGAACCCATGCTGACCAGCCCGGAACCGCTGGTGCGGATTCCCAGCAGTATCCCGGTCTGAAAGGTGCTGAGGCTCAGTGAATTGGCGATTGCCGTCAGGAATACTGGAAAGCCCAGGTCATACAGGTGGGCCACGCCGTGGCCGAAGCTGAGGGAGCCGAGGATGAATCCTCGGTTCTGCCGGTGCCTGCCGGATGCTTGGAGCGCCTGCGCCATCGTTTCCTGCCGGGGAATTGGTGAGCCAGCCGCCTCCCTAGAGGCGAGACATTCCGGCAGATTCTATTCCCGCACGAGCCATGGCGCAAGTTGGAGGCAACGGCGGAGGCAAAGCCTGCCCTTGTGCTATGCTACTGCATCAACGGAACGGGAAGGCGACGCCTAGGAGGATACGATGGCCTATTCGGGGTTCAACCTGGAGGGGAAGGTTGCGCTGGTGACCGGGTCGGCCCGTGGCATCGGCGCCGCACTGGCCGTGGGTCTCGCTGAGGCGGGTGCGGATGTTGCGGTTTCCGACATGCCGTCGCGGCTTGAGCTGGCCCGGGATACTCAGGAGCGGGTCGAGGCACTTGGCGTGCGCAGCGCCACCTACGAGCTGGATGTGCTGGACATAGGAAGCATCCCCGGCGTGATCCAGAGGATACTGGACGACTTCGGCAGGCTGGACATTCTGATAAACAACGCGGGCATCCGCATCCCCAAACCAGCCCTGGAGGTCACCGAAGAAGACTGGGACGCCACGGTCGACACCAACCTCAAGGGCCTGTTCTTCTGCGCCCAGGCGGCGGTCGGTCCGATGATCGCTCAGGGGTCGGGACGTATAGTCAACATCGGCTCCCAGTTCTCTGCTGTTGGTTCGGCAGGCCGGGCGCCCTACATCGCCAGCAAGCATGGAGTGGCGGGCCTCACACGCGCCCTTGCCGCTGAATGGACGCCGTACGGGGTTACGGTGAACGCCATCGGGCCAGGGCCTACCGAAACGCCGGGTGTACTGGCAGCCTATGACCGCACGCCGGAAGAGTTGCAAGCTGAATATGCCGACAAGATGCCGCTTGGGCGCCGGATGCAGCCCGAAGAACTCGTGGGCGCTGCGTTGTTCCTGGCCAGCCCGTCGGCGGGCGCCACGACCGGACACCTGCTGCTGGTGGACGGTGGCTGGACCGCTCTATAACCCAAAATAGAACCGGAGGAAGTCGATGCCGTCTGAAGACTTGGAGAAGAGGCTGCAAGTCCTGGAGGATGTTGAGGCAATCAAGAAGCTGAAGCACAGGTATTGCGGCTACTGCGACGACCACTATGACGCCGATGCCTTGGCCGACCTGTTCGTGGAGGATGCGGTCTGGGACGGAAAGGAACGGGGCCGCAACGAGGGACGCGAGGCCATCAGGGCGTTTTTCCAGAACGCGCCAAATCGCCTGCCCTTCGCGATCCACATGGTGCTGAACCCGATTATCGAAGTAGACGGGGACCGGGCCACGGGCATCTGGTACCTGTTCCAGCCATGCACCTATGCTGAGGGCGAAAAGGCTGTCTGGGGCTCAGCGCGCTACGACGAGGAATATGTCCGCGTCAACGGCGAGTGGAAGTTCCAAAACCTCACGCTGACTTCCCACTTCTGGACGCCCTTCGACGGCAGGGGATGGGTCGAGACTCAATTCGCCTAGCGTTCAGCTCAACTGCTGCAGCTGCGCGATAATGTCGTCGTTTTCCGCGCGATCGGTGGTTGAATTACTGGCGATGTACTCCCACCGGATGTTTCCTTCCTTGTCGATGACGAAGGTCGCCGGAGCGGGTAGTTCGTTCTTGAACAGGTTCCAAACGCCGTAGGCGTCAACCACTTCGTGGTCGGGGTCGGACAGCACCTGGAACTCCAATCCGATGGATTCGATGGCCCTCTGTGCTCCACTGAGGCTGTCGATGCTCACGGCGAGAATCTCTGCATCAAGTCCGGAGATGGTCTCGTAGTCTTCCTGCAGCTCAACGAGCTGCCCCCGGCAGTAGGTTCACCAGAACCCCCGGTAGAAGACAAGCACTACATTCTTGTCCCCGGCGTAGGAGGCGAGGGTGACGGTCTCGCCTGCCGCATTGGGAAGCTCGAAAGTGGGGGCCATCATTGCAGACGGCGCAGGCGCTTCCGTGCCCGTCATGTGCTCGTCAACTATCGCCGCCTGCTCCCCTTCGCCAACAGTGGACGCGGATGTGGGCTCAGGCGCAGCAGTCGGTGGCGCCGCCGCGCCTCCGCAGGCGGCCAGCGCGGCTATTGCCAGTCCCAGCATGGCAGCTGTGGCCAGCCGACTGAAGGAACCAAAGAGTCTTGTAAGTGCCAGAAAACTCATAACTGCAACTTCCCTGAAGGGCTTGGAGCCGTCAGCTCAGTTTATCCAACTCGGCTAGTATGGCACTGTTGGGCGTCCGGTGAGTGACTGACCCCTTTTGCTGCCACACGACAGACCCATTGGTATCAACAATGAAGACGGCGGGGTTCGCATAACCGGCCCGGTTGTAGACTTCGTAGGCTCTTGCCACGTCCCCTTCGTCGTTGTACAGGACAGGGAACGGATAGCCTTGGGCCCTTGCCATCAAGGCCGCACTCGAGAAATCGTCGACGGCGATGGTCAGTACCTCAGCGTTCAAATCGGTGAACTTGTCGTATTCCCTTTGCAGCTGCCCGAGCTGCTGAACGCAATAGGGTCACCAGAATCCCCTGTAGAACACCAGCACGACGTTCTTGTCCCCGCGATAGGACTGCAGGCTGATCTGCTGTCCGTCGGCGGCGTTGGGCAGGGTGAACAATGCGGCCGCATTCTCCGGGGCTGCCGGCTCATCGGTGGGAGCCGGTTCCGGCGTAGGAGTAGGCGTCGAAGTCGAGGTCGGCTCCGGCGTTGGCGGAGGTGTCGCAGTCGGCTCCTGAGTGGGTGTGGCCTCAGCAGTTGGCTCCGGCTCAGGAGTCGCTTCGGCCGGTTCGGTTGGCGGAGGTTCGGGTGTCGGCGCCGCTATAGGCGGCACTTCGCTCGGAGTCGGCTCCACGGTGGGCTCGAGTGTGGCCGTGGGCTCAATGGTCGGCTCTACTACTTCCGCGGTGGCAATAGGTGGCTCGGGGGTACTGGTCTGGGCCGGCTGTTCCGTGGGGGAACTGACCTGGGGAGCTTCGGTTGGCTGTGGGGGCTGAGTTACCTCGGCCTGCGGCGTTGCAGAAGCGGGCGCAGCGGCCTGAGTGGCCGTCGGGGCCGCCTCCACTTGCGGCTCAGGGTTGGCCTGATCGCCTCCGCAGGCGGCCAGAATCATGGCCGCAAATGCCGCGGCCAAGGGCAACAGAAGCCACCGGAAACTGCCCATTGCTCTCATCCAATTCCTTTCCAGGAGAGTGAAACCGGTCTCAGTGAATACGCGGCTTGGGCGCCGTCGGATTTCTACAGTCGTCAGGCCAGGCAACGGACCGGCTGACCGCCGTTGTAGGCAACCATATCATCGGCGATTGGGCCGAGGTCGAGCCCCGTTCCCAACGGCTCGCCGCGCAATTCGGAGTAGGCGCGATGCAGGTTGCCGGCGAGGCGCTCCGAGTCATGCCATCCGGAGAACCGCCCCAGATCGGTCTGTCGTGCGGTTTCCAGGGGAGCGAGTCCCGAATGGAAGGCCGCCTTCGCAGTTTCCTGGACGAACCGGAGATAGGCTTCCATGTTGTCTATAACATCCGGGCCGCACACTGGGCCGTGGCCAGGGACTATGGTCTCCGCACCAAACTCCCGAAGGCGGTCGAGGGCGACCTGCGATCCGGCGATGGATCCCATCGCAACGAATGGGGTGCCGCCATTGAACAGCAGATCGCCCGTGAAGAGCAGCTTTCTCTCGGGGAGCCACACCACGGTGTCATTGGTGGTATGGGCCGGCCCCATGTAGTGTAGTTCCAGCTTGAGGTCGTCCACGAACAGGTCGAGCCGGTCCTGGAAGGTGATGAACGGAGGGGCGAGTTCCAGGTCCCCCCACACCACATTGGGAAACAGCGGATGCAGGGTGTGGAGTCCTGTGTCTATCACGGCCTGTCGGCAGAGTTCGTGTCCCACGATGGACGCGCCGTGCAGCAGATAGTTGCCGTGGGTGTGATCACCGTGGTGGTGGGTGTTAACAAGCGTGCCGACCGGAAGGTCGGTAACTTCCCGGATGGTGCGAAGGAACGCCCGGGTGCGGGCCTCTGTGAAGCAGGTGTCGACAACTGAGACCGCGTCGTTGCCGGTGATGAATCCGGTGTTGTTGAGACCCCAGGTCCCGTCCATCTGGATGTATGCATACACACCGGCGCTGACCTCTTCCACCGTGGGCGGGGGTAGTTCGTCGGCGTGCTGTGCAAGGCCCGCGCGAGGATCATCCGGCATGGTCTGCCTCCGGGTGGTTACGGGATCCAATTCAGCATACGGCTCCGCAGATACGCGGTCAACCGCGATGAGGGCAGGAACTTGTCTCCTGATGGCCAGGGTCATTTAGTTTTCTATGGCAACCTTGCGAGTCCGTTCGTGGTGAGCTTGTAGAACCATGAACGTACGGACCTTCGACAGGCTCAGGACCAACGGGTTTGCCTACAACTAAGAGACCCTACCTGATGGCGGCCTCACTGGCAAACCCTTGGGGACGGTTGTAAGATTTCTGTCGGAACGACGTCTATTCGGAATTCGGAGATTTGTACATGCCTGCAGTCGCCCCCTACGGTTCGTGGAAGTCGCCCATAACGACCGCCTTGATCGTGTCCGGAGCGGTCGGATTGGGGCAGATTGCCCTGGAAGACGACGATGTTTACTGGGTGGAAATGAGGCCCTCGGAAGGAGGCCGCATGGTCATCGTGCGACGAAGGTCCGACGGTTCAACCACTGACTTGACGCCCGAACCCTACAGTGCCCGGACGCGGGTGCATGAGTACGGCGGCGCGGCATTTCTCGTCAATGACGGCGTGGTGTATTTCTCCGACCAGAGGCTGTACCGGCAGGACCCGGGCCGGGAGCCAAGGGCCATCACTCCGGATCAACCGCTACGCTACGCGGACGGAGTCTTCGACCGGCAGCGAGGTCGGATAGTCTGCGTCCGGGAAGACCATGGCGGAGACGGAGAACCGGTCAACGGCATCGTTGGTGTGGATGCAGAGGGGAGGGAACCGCAGAAGGTCCTGTTTTCCGGGTCGGATTTCTGCGCGGCCCCGCGCCTGAACCCTGAAGGCACGAAGCTGGCATGGTTGGCCTGGGACCACCCGAACATGCCCTGGGACGGCACGCAGCTACTGTTGGCAGAGGTCCTGGCTGACGGAAGTCTGGGTGAACCACAAGTGGTTGCGGGCGGCGCCGAGGAATCGGTGCTGCTGCCACTCTGGTCGCCGGAGGGCGAACTGCATTTCGTGTCTGACCGCAATGGGTGGTGGAACCTGTATCGATGGAGAAACGGGGCAGTTGAGCCGGTGCTGGAAATGGAAGCGGAGTTTGCTCGTCCTCAGTGGGGGTTTGACCCGGCGGCCTACGGGTTTCTCGACGACGGCCGCATTGCCTGTAGCTATGTGGAGAGCGGGTTGTGGAACATCGGGCTCATCGAACCAGAGTCGGGGCAGTTGACCCGCCTTGGACTGCCTTTTTCGGAGATGGGCCGCGGCGAACTACGGGTGTTCGGGAATCGAGTAGTCTTCTCTGCCGGGGCTCCGGACAAGGCAATGGCCGTGCTGTCGCTGGATGTGGCAAGCGGGGCAGTGGAGACGTTGCAGCAGGCCCACGAGCTGGAGGTCGACCCAGCGTACCTCTCTGCACCCGAGGCGGTGGAATTTGAGACGGCGGGAGGGAAGACGGCCCACGCTTTCTACTATCCGCCGCGCAATCCGGACTTCTTTGCCCCCGAGGGCGAGAAGCCTCCCCTGCTGGTCAAGAGCCATGGGGGCCCCACCGCCGCGGCCCAAACCGCCCTGAATCTGGGAATCCAGTTCTGGACCAGCCGGGGGGTTGGGGTGGTTGATGTGAACTATGGCGGTAGCACAGGGTACGGCACGGAGTATCGCCGGCGGCTGAATGGAACCTGGGGCATTACGGACGTTGACGACTGCGTGAATGCGGCGCGGTTCCTGGCATTGCGGGGGGACGCCGACCCGGAGCGGCTGGCCATCGACGGCGGAAGCGCGGGAGGGTACACGACTCTCGCGGCTTTGACTTTTCACGACGTCTTCGGGGCGGGAGCCAGCTACTATGGCGTCAGCGACCTGGAGGCTCTGGCCAAGGAGACGCACAAGTTCGAGTCGCGGTACCTCGACAGCCTGGTCGGGCCGTACCCCGAGCGGCAGGACCTCTATGTGGCGAGGTCGCCGATCAACCACACGCACCTACTGTCCTGCCCTCTGCTTCTGCTGCAGGGGCTGGAAGACGAAATAGTCCCGCCGAACCAGGCGGTCATGATGTTCGAGGCGGTGAAAGCCAAGGGTCTGCCGACAGCCTACATACCGTTCGAGGGCGAACAGCATGGCTTTCGACGGTCGGAGAACATCATGACCGCACTGGAGGCGGAGCTGTACTTCTACTCGCGTGTATTCGGCTTCAGGCTTGCCGATCCTGTGGAGCCTGTGGAGATCGAAAACCTGCCCGGCTGATCGAACCTGTCGGCGTCTCTAGTTCGCGGCCATGCGTGCCTTGTGGTCGCGGCGGTCGGCGCAGCTGCGGCACCAGCCGTAGAAGTCGATGCGCTGTCCGGTGAACTCGAAATCGCTGGTGCCTTCGAGGAGGGACTTCATCTCCGACACGATATCCCTGCCCTCGCTGGAGTCCACGACACTGCCGCAGCCGACGCAGACAAGGTTGGCGTGGGGAGAGAGGTTTGCGTCGTAGCGGGACTGCTTCTGGAAGGGAAGCGCCCTCACTACGCCCGCCTGTTCCAGCGTCTCTAGAGTGGAGTAGACGGTGGCCAGTGTAACGTAGGGGAAGAACTCCTTGACCCGCTGGTATATCTCCTTGACCGAAGGGTGGTCTCCCGAATTTACCACGACTTCCGCGATGGCGAGTCGCTGGGGTGTTTGTCGAATCCCCAAGGTTTTGAGCTTTGAAGCCAGCTGTTCTGGTGTTGTCAAAACATCTCTACTGCCGCCAACCCCGGCCTCCCGGTTACAGGCGAATTTCATAATAAAAGCGATGGGAAGGGGGACCAGTCCTCCCTTCCCATTGTTTGAAACCTACGATGGGGAAGAGAGCGGCCTAGAGGCGCCCCCCGAAGAACATGGGCTGCTGCTTGCGATAAATCTGGATCCTGTTTCGGCAGGACTCCACCGCGAACAAGCGGTCCTGATCGTCCACTTCGACATAGCAGACGCCCCAGAAGTCCTTCTCGCGCTCGATGCCTTGGGCGATCTCCCGCTCGTACCACATCTCTGAGTTGGCGTCCAGCTTGTCCTTGCCCCACTTGGAGATGGTGGCGTCGCCAGTTAGGGTGGAAACCAGATCGCCTTCGGGGCTGTAAATCCGGACCTTCTCGTTGCCCCAGTCGGCAACATAGATCAGCCCCTGGCTGTCAGTGTCGACGCTGGTCGGGCGGCTCAGGTCGCCCTCGCCGTAGGACTGCAGGAACCGGCCGTCGGCGTTGAACTTCTGAATCCGGTCGTTGCGCCAGTCGGCGATGAAGATATCGCCGGCCTTGTCGATTGAGATGCCCCAAGGGAGGCCCAGCTCGCCTTCGCCGGTTCCCTCGGATCCAAACTTGGCGAGGAACTGGCCGTCGGGGGTGAACTTCTGGACGCGATGGTTCTTGCTGTCGACGACATACACGTTGTCGTCGGCGTCGAAGGCCATGCCGGAGGGGCCGTCGAGCTCACCGTCGCCGCTGCCCTTTGTGCCCCATTTGCCCAGCCATTCGCCGTCGCGGTCGAACATGGAAATGCGGTTCACCCACTCGTCGGCGACATAGACATTGCCCTTGCTGTCGATGGCGACTGAGGTGGGCCAGATGAGAGAGCCGTCGTTTTCGTTTTCCTCGGTCTCGCCGGCGGTATGGACGCCGCGGGCGAACTCGCCGACATAGTCCTCGTCAACGGTGCAGATGGTGATGCGCTTGCCGTCGGGGCGGTATTCGTAAGAGCGGTTGACGACATAGATCGAGTCGTCCTCGCCTCGGGCGACGGCGACGGGGTTGCGGAAGCCGGGGCCGGAGAACTCGCCGCGCCCGATGGTATGGCTGTATTGGAAGGTTATGCCCAGAGTCTGTGTAGCCATCGTTACCTCGCTTGATTCGAGTGTCGCCTGCCGATTCCCTGCCGAAGGATCCATCCCCATCCCGACCCTCCCCCTGAAGGGGAGGGAACGAGGGTCGGGGTACCCGGCGGAATCTAGGCGGCGATGAAGTCCATCTGCTCGAAGGTCCCGCCGACGATCGGCTTGGCGTCCAGGCCCATCCACTGCTCCAGCAGGGTGGAGTACAGGCCGCGGAAGTCGTTGTTGAAGTGCAGGTCGCCTTCCAGCAACTTCTCTGGAGCCATCGAGGGGTATTCGCCGTAGAGGCCGCCCTTGATATGATCGCCGACGATGAAGGCGACGCCACCGGAACCGTGGTCTGTGCCGGAGCCGTTGTCATGGACGCGTCGGCCGAACTCGGTGAATACCAGCAGCACGACATTGTCGCTGGCCGCCTTCTCGCTGATGTCCTGGTAGAAGTTCGAAACGGCGCGGGAGGTGTCGGTCCACAGCTTGGAGTGGGCGCTGAGCTCACCGGCGTGGGTGTCGAAGCTGTTGTAGGGGGCGGTGGTGTACAGGAAGCGGGTGCCCAGGTTGGCCAGGTGAACCATGGCTATGTTGCGCATGTACTGGGCCACCGAGTCGTTACCGTACTCGACCGTGGAGTTGTACATTTCTGGGGCGGTGGCAAGGATGTCGGCGCCCTTCAGCGCGTCCATGCCTGTGTGGGACAGGTAGTCGACCACGGAGCCGCGGCCCACGGCCGGGGAGTACATGCGGGAGAAGAGGTCCAGGGCTTCGTCGCGCTCCTCTTCCTCGATGCCGGTCAGCACGCCGTAGGTCTCCAGGTTGCCGACGGAGGCAACGGGGACCTGCGGGGCAGCCATGGAGCGGGGAAGGCCGCGGCCGAAGTTGACGCCGGTCAGCACATTCTCAGCCTTGGGGTCGATGTCGCGGATGGCGCGGCCTATCCAGCCCTCGGTGCCGACCTTGTCCGGCTCGCAGGTGTGCCAGATGTCCATTGAGCGGAAGTGTGAGCGGTTGGGGTTGGGGTAGCCGACGCCCTGTATGACCGCGACCTTCCCCTGGTCGTAGAGGTCCTTCAGGGGGCCCATGGCTGGGTTGAAGCCGACATAGTCATTGAGTCGCAGAACCTGCTCTTCGGACACGCGCACGGTGGGGCGATTGTCGGCATAGAGCGGGTCGCCGTATGGAATCAAGGTGTTGACGGCGTCGTTGCCGCCGGAGAGTTGCAAAACCACCAGGACGGGGTCTTTCTTGGTTGAAGTCATTGTCTGGCCACTCCTTGTAAGGTCTCTTGTAGCCGTGCTGTTTTCGGTTCGCGGCGGTCGCTACTCTGCGGTAGTGCCGCCGTCGATGACCAGCTCTGAGCCGGTCACGAAGGACGATTCGTTGGATGCAAGGTAGATCACGCCGTAGGCGATGTCCTCTGGCGTTCCCACCCGCTTGAGGGGGAGGCGGCGCATCCGAGCCTCCCAGCGTTCAGGGTCGGAAAAGGAATCCCGGATCATCTCGGTATCGATGGGGCCGGGATGCACCGAGTTGCAGCGAATGTTGTCGCCGGCGTATTGGATGGCGGTGGACTTGGTCAGCAGGCGAACGGCGCCCTTGGTGGCGGTGTAGCTGGGGGAACCCTCGGGGCTTCCCACCAGCCCGGCGGTGGACGAGATATTGACGATGGACCCGCCGCCGACCTCCTGCATGGCGGGAATGGCGGCCTTCGTGCCAAGGAAAACTCCCTTGGCATTGATGTCCATGATCCGGTCCCAGTCCTCCACCGTGGTATCCTCGATCCCCTTGCGGATGAGGATGCCGGCGTTGTTGACCAGCGTATCCAGGTGCCCGTAGGCGGAGACGGCGGTGGACACCGCGGCGCTCCAGTCGTCCTCGCTGGTGACATCGAGGTGGACGTAGGTAACGTCCAACCCAGCTTCGGCCAATTCGGCCTCCACCTGTCTTCCCAGGTCGTCGAGGATGTCCCCGATGACGACCCTGGCACCTTCCTGGGCCATCATGCGTGCTTCGACGGCCCCCTGTCCCCTGGCGCCGCCGCTGATCAGTACCACCTTGCCGTCCAGTCTGCCCATGTCCGACCTTACCCGGTTGATGTTTTCATAGGGGCAGCCCTTGTGGGCTCCCCAGGGTTGCGGGCTAGGGACGCCCATAACGGGCGTCCCTACATTGTTAGCCTGCTATGCGAACTGGAATTCCTGGGTGGCGACGATGAGCTGGAGGGTCTGGCCGACGCGGCGGGCATAGTCCTCGGTGCCGGTCTCCAGGGCTCCTCCCTTCTCAATGAAGTCAACCAGATAGTCACGGGTCTCGTCGGGAAGCTGGTAGGAGCCGACCATATCGAGACAGCGGTCTACGAAGGCCTTCGGCTCGGTGACGCTCTCGGAACTGAGGCGGTCGATGATGGCGCGAATGCCGGGCAGGGCGGTGTTGCCGACCTGGTCTGCGGCAAAGTTGATGCGCTCTACCAGCGTGCCGCTGTCGATCCACTCGGCGCCGGTGTGCCAGCCCTCAACAGTGGGCGGGTTCAACAGGTCCTGGCCCATGTAACGAATTTCCATGGCGATGGGATGCAGGCCGGGCTTCGGGTGGGTGAAGTCCTGCACCAGGCGCATGGTACCGGCAACGGTCTCCGCAGGGCTCTTGACCTTGGCAAAGCGGGCGTTCTTGAAGAATTCGGAGTTGAACAGCGTCCGGAGCATGGCAGTGATGCTGTAGTTGGACTCGAAGTAGGCGTCCTCCAGCATCTTGATGGCTTCGGGGTCGCGTGGCGGGGTCTCCTGCCAGGCGGGAACCTGCGGCTCGTCGGCCACGAAGTAGTTATACAGGTGGCGGGCGACGAACCGGGCAGTGGCCGGCTGGCGGGCGATTATGTCGATTATCTCTTCGCCGTTGAGGTTACCGGTCTCGCCGAGGAAGGTCTTTTCATCCTGGTCATGGTCCGCGGGATTAAATACGAACTGGGAGGTATAGCGCCCATAGGGATAACGCGGGATGGCGTTGGTGATGGTCCACCCGGTAAATGCACGGGCGGCTTCCTTGACGTCATCCTCCGAATAGTTGGCGTGGCCATCCATGCCGACGCCCATCGAGAAGAGTTCCAGAAGCTCGCGGCCCCAGTTCTCGTTGATGGCGTCTTTGTGGCTCATGCAATTGTCCAGGTAAAAGACCATAGCCGGGTCGCGGGACAGCTCAAGCAGCAGGTCGCGCATGCTGCCCATGCCCAGTGCCCGGAACATATCCAGCTGGTCCTGGATCTGGCGGCCATGCTCGCACTTTGAGTTGCCGGTGCAGAAGATGCCGTGCCAGAACAGGGTGACTTTTTCCTGCAGCGGGCGCTGGGTGTTGATCATGCGGTAGGTCAGATACGCCTGGTTGACTTCCAGTGCGTTCATCTCCTTCCAGTCGACGAAATAGCGCTCCAGCAGGGGCTTGTCCAAGTCGGGCTGTTCCAGGGGAGATAGGAACTCTTCGACGGTGGCCTCGTAACCTGCTGCCACCCGGCGTTCGACTTCCTCGTAGGTGGCGCCAAACCCGGCGCGGCGCATGAGATGAGCCATAAGCTCAATATCTTGGTTGGCCATGAATGCCTCTCCTGCCTTGTAGTCTGGCCGGTGTAGCTCCGGGGGTAAAGGCTGCGACCGGACACGTTGGGACGACCGGCGCACGCAGCCTAGTTCTGAGGCAGATTATAATGATTCCAAGTTTAGATTGTCTATCTTCTCCCTAATCCCGGCGGAAAAGGGACAACATCCAGATTTGAATCGATCTCGAAAAGCAAAATGGGCGGGATTTCAACCCGCCCATCGGTTCTTACAGGCAGTCGAAGGCAGGTTCACCCTCGGCCGAAGCGGCGGCGGTGCTGGCGGAGAGCGCAGTCGTTCATGACTACCGGGATGCCGGCGGCCTCTGCCTTGGCCTTGGCTTCCTCGTTGATCACCCCATCTTGCATCCAAATGTACCTGGCCCCCACTTCGATTGCTTCGTCCACCACGGGCGGGACCTGATCAGAACGACGGAAGACGTCGACCATGTCGATGGACTCAGGCACCGATTTCAGGTCTGGATAGCTCTTCTCTCCCAGGGCCTCCTCGATGACCGGGTTCACAGGAATGATGCGGTAGCCCTGACTCTGCAGGTAGCTTGCGACCCGGTGGCTGTCGCGGTCGGGGTTGTTGGAAAGACCGACCACTGCGATGGTCTTGCTGTTTCTCAGCTGCTCATCTACGAGGTCAACATATTCGGTCGCCATGGTCTATCTCCTTGACTTGGCTGTCCCTTAGTTAAATTGTTGAAAGCATGAACCGATGGGGTGCAAGCCCAGCCTGGCATAGCGGCTATAAATCAGTTCCAGGACTTGCCGCTGATGTATCGGTATGCAGCGATGGCCGCGGTAGCGCCGTCGCCAGCTGCTGAAACGAGCTGCGACGACGAGTATTGTCGGATGTCGCCGACGGCGTAGACGCCGGGCAACAAGGTCTCCATAGAGACATTGACCGGGATGTGCCCGCCGCCGTCGGTCTCCAAGAGGCCGCCGACTATGCCGGAGTTGGGAGTCAGGCCAACGTAGACGAACAATCCGGAAAGCTCGACAACTTCCGGAGTGCCGGTGGACAGGTTGGTGGTGCGAACCCCGGAAACGGTGTCTTCGCCGAGGACTTCCTCTATGACCGAGTTCCAGTGGACTTCGATTTTGGGTTCGGCCATCACCCGGTTTGACAGTTCCTGCTGGGCCCGCAGCTCGCCGCGCCGGTGGAAGAGCAGGACCCTGTCGGCGTATTGGGCCAGCACTAGGGCTTCGTCGGCTGCCGAGTCGCCGCCGCCTACGATACCAACCACCTCGCCGCTGTACAGGGGACCGTCGCAGGTGGCGCACTGGGAGACGCCCCGCCCCATGAACTCTTCTTCTCCAGGGATTCCCAGTAGCCTGGGTGTAGAACCGGCGGCGACAATCACGGCCTTGGACTGAATGTCCCCAGCGTCCGAGTTGACGATCCGGTATTCACCACGCTCCGTGATGCCGGACACTTCGCCCATTACGAAATCAGCCCCGGCATTCATGGTCTGTTCCTGGATCATGGCAGCCAGGTCGGCCCCCATGACGCCTTCAGGGAACCCGGGGAAGTTCTCCACCTTATCAACATTGATGATGGAGGCCCCACCCATCATCCGTTCGATAACAGCGGTACGCAATCCGTAGCGAGCGGAGTACAGACCTGCGGTCATGCCAGCGAGGCCGCCGCCGATTATTGCAACGTCGTAGTCTCCTGCCATTCAATAAGCCCCATTTTCCGGTTACCCAGAATTATACACCTGGCTTGAGCCGCGACCGCGCGTGCAGAGCTATATGGTTTCCAGACCTTGAAGGAAACTCACTGTCATGGCGGCGCACTCGGCGGGCTTTTCCATTTGCAGAAAATGGGTAGTCTCAGGCAGGAAGTCATAGTCCAGCCCGATGAGTTCCCGAAGGTCCATGCTCGGCATGAACGAGTAGGGTTCGGTTGGGTCGGTACCGATTGCCTTTACGGGGCAGGAGATTTTCTGCAGGTCAACCCGCATCGCCCAGCCAAACAGGTATTCATAGACCTGGGCCTCGTATTCCCCCGGGCAGCACAACTCATAGCCCGATCCGCCAGGGGCGGGCCTAAGGGTGGTCTCGGCCATGAGCTCAGGAACGCCCGGAAGGAGCCGACGGTGGTTTCGGGACCGGTACAGGCGGTTGGCGAACTCTTCGCGCGTCTCGAACTGCTCGCGCCGACGGCGGGCGATGGCGCTCATCTCTTCACCCATTTCCGCCAGGTCTTCGGGCTTTCCCCCCGGAGGCCGGATCGGAGGATCAAACAGAACCAGGCTCGAAAAACCCTTCCACTGTTCTTCGTGCAGGAGCGCTACAAGTGCTGAAAGGGAGTGGAAAACTCCTGCGACCGGCCGCTCATCGAAATTCCGACCGATGGCCCTGAGAATAGTCTCGCAGTCCCGTACGAAAGTGGGGATATTCTGTGCATTGCGAGGCCCGGGGGGATTCCAGCCGTGGCTGCGCAGATCGAAGAGAAACAGGTCAAACTTGTCTTGAAGAAGGGACCAGTAGGGAAAGTAGGTGTCTATAGACAGGCCGCAACCGTGGCTGAGGAGCATCCTGGGGCCGTACGGATTGCCATGCCGACGAACATATATGAGAGCGCCGTCGTCCATGGAAACTTCCAGCACCGCCTGCGCTTCGGGCAGTTCCCAAGTACCGTTCATGGACTCTGTCCGTCTCCAGGCCTGAAATCTGACCAACCTAGTCGGCTTGTCGGATTCCACATGGACTATTAGCGAAGCTGCTCTGAACACTGGCGTCCTACTTGAATTGCCAGTGGTGGGCAGAATTTTACCAGAGTGATTGTTATCGTCAAGATTCAGGCTGTTTTCGTAGACGGATCTTCTGGGTCGAAAAAGGGGAAAAAGGGATAGCGCACCTTGCGCATAGTGGCGCTTTTGTTTGAGTAACGAGTTGCGGTCGCGAATGGACTGAATTTCATAAGGAACTATCTCAAAACTACCTGCGGCCACCAGACCGTCATTCCCGAGAAAGCGGGAATCCAGTGGCACTTGCTGGTACCTGCTCGGTGCCATCAGAGCGCAGAGCGCAGTTGCTTTGAGATAGTTTCTAAATCGTCGGCTAGGTGAGGAAGGGTTTCCGTTGCGTGGGCACTCGCCCTCTTCTTCTCTTCGTTGACAGCTTTATGCGGCCAACCGTAGACTGAATTTCAGCCAGTATTTGTAAGAATCAAGCAGTTACTGATTGATTCGAGTAATTGTTGTGTTTGGAGAAGGAGATGCCTTCGTTAGCTGAACTGGACCCGGAGATAGCCGCAGCCCTGGAGGGCGAAGACCGCAGGCAGCGTGAATCCATAGTACTCATCGCTTCAGAAAATTACGCCAGCAAAGCTGTATTGGCGTCGGGTTCAAGCGTTGTCAGCAACAAATACGCCGAGGGCTACCCAGGGCGCCGTTACTACGGGGGATGCGAGCATGTTGACGTCTTGGAGAGTCTGGCCATAGAGAGGGCCAAGGATCTCTTTGGAGGGGAGCATGCCAATGTGCAGCCGCACAGTGGCGCGCAAGCGAACATGGCGGTCTACTTCGCCCTGCTGGAGCCGGGCGAAACGGTGATGGGGATGCAGTTGGACCATGGCGGCCATCTCACCCACGGCGCGAAGGTCAATTTCTCCGGCAAGTTGTACAACTTCGTTTCATACGGAGTGGACCGGGAAACAGAGACAATTGACTTTGACTCCGTGGAGAAACTGGCACAAGAACACAAACCCAAGATTATCGTGGCCGGATACAGCGCGTATCCCCGGATCATAGACTTCCCCCGTTTCCGGGCCATCGCAGACAGCGTGGGGGCGTACCTGATGGTGGATATGGCGCACATCTCTGGCCTGATCGCCGGAGGGGCGCATCCGTCTCCGTTCCCTCATGCCCAGATAGTGACCTCCACCACCCAGAAAAGCCTCCGGGGGCCCCGGGGCGGTTTCATCATGTGCACAGAGGACCTGGCGAAAGACATCGACTTCGCCGTCTTCCCCGTGATGCAGGGGGGGCCGATGATGCACACCATTGCCGGGAAGGCGGTCTGTTTCGGCCAGGCCCTCAAGCCCGAGTTCGCCCAGTACGCGCACCAGGTCGTCGATAACTGCCAGGTGCTGGCGACCGGGTTGTCCGAGGCAGGGATGCGACTGGTTTCCGGTGGCACCGACAACCACCTGCTCCTGGTTGATGTCACCCCCCTCGGCATCACCGGAAGGCAGGCGGAGCAGGCATTGGAAGCTGTGGGCATCATCGCCAACAAGAACGCCATTCCCTTCGACCAGAGGCCTCCCCGGGTGACCAGCGGGCTGCGGCTGGGGACCCCTGCAATCACGAGCCGTGGCATGGGCACGACGGAGTCGGGTCAGGTGGCTTCGATGGTGGCTCGTGTGCTGAGAGACATAAACAACGAACAGGTTCACCGCCAAGTGGCCGACGAAGTACGTGAGCTCGCTGCCGGATTCCCGGTGCCTGGCATCGACGACTAGTTGAGACCCCAAGGGCCTGATGCTATAATCCAAAAACTATTTGAACCTGAAGGGGAACCTTTGCGTCACTACGAACTAGTTGTCGTTCTCAGCCCAATGATCAGCCCAGACGAAGCCGGTCAGGCATGGGAGCGAATCAAGGGGTTTATAACCAACCGCGAAGCAGAAATCGTGCACGAGGAACGCTGGGGAACCAGGCGTCTGGCCTATCCCGTCAAGAAGGGCCAGTACCAGTTCCTCGAAGGAAACTACCACCTCACGCGGTTCACTGCTGAAAAGTCCTTCAACCGCGATCTCGAGAACTATCTCAAGCTGGACGATAACGTCCTCAGATCGCTGGTTACCAACACGGTCTCCGAGGAAGAGCTGGCCGCCCATGCCGCGCAGACACGCGCCCCCCGGCCGCCGAGGCCGCCGGTTGGCGCTGCGCCTCAGGGAGCCCCTCCGGGAGCGGCCCAAGCCCCCGCGCAGGCACCGGCTGAGGGCGAAGCAGCCCCCGCTCCGGCAGTTGCAGAAGCTCCTCAGCCAGCAGCCGAGGCCCCCGCGCAGGCACCGGCAGAGGACGGAGCTGCGGCAGTTGCAGAGGCCCCTGCGCAGGCACCAGCCGAGGCCCCCGCGCAGGCACCGGCAGAGGCAGTTGCAGAAGCGCCTCAGCCAGCAGCCGAGGAGCCTGCTCCGGTGGCAGAACCTGGCCCTGATCCCGCGCCTGCCCCAGAACCGGAACCCGAACAGCCAGCTGAGTAGCGGAGTCCGCCGTGAACAAGATTATTGTTATCGGCAATGTGGGACGCGACCCGGAGATGCGATATACGCCCAGCGGCCAGTCGGTTACGTCTTTCAGCGTCGCTTCCAATCGTCGCTATAGGACGGCTGACGGTGAGCAGCGGGAAGAGACCGAATGGTTCAACGTCAGCGCATTTGGCCGGCTGTCCGAGATCTGCAACCAGTATTTGACTCGGGGTCAGCAAGTTTACATTGAGGGACGCCTTAAAGGCAGAGGCTATGCCGACAGAGATGGCCAGCCTCGCTATTCCCTTGAGGTTACCGCCACCGAAATGCAAATGCTGGGCCGGCGAGGCGACGGCGAGTATAGCGGCAGTGGCGGAAATGGAGAGGGATATGGTGGAGGTCGCGGGATGGCCGACGCCGGCGGACCGCCGCCCTACGATGAAACTGACGATTTGCCCTTCTAGAAGATCTACCATGGTGAAATCGGTTCGACAAATCTGAGGTACTGGATTTTCAATGACTACCGAAGCGACAAACAGGCCGTCTGATGGACCCCAAGGCGCACGCCCACCTGGGCCTCCGGGAGGCCGCCCGCAGGGTGGCCCGGGAGGCGGAAGGCCGGGTGGAAGGCCAGGGGGCCGGCCCCGCGGGCGTTTTGTTCCCCGGCGGAGGGTCTGCACCTTTTGCGTCGAGCACATCAAGATCGTCGATTACAAGGACATCGATAAAATCCGACGCTTCGTGTCGGATCGCGCGAAGATCGAACCGCGACGGCGCACGGGGGTCTGTGCAAAGCACCAGAGGGCATTGCGCATCGCCATCCAGCGCGCTAGGCACATCGCCCTGATCCCGTTCGTAGCGCATCACTCCTTCCCCAGCGTTCGCCGCTGACATCCCGTCGCGTTGCCGCTTGAGGATGGGTTTTGGAAAGGGCGCAATTAGCTCCGTTAAGAGGCGCCGGGATGTGGCAATGGCACTAGCCCGGCTCACCGGTCGTTTCGGCGGCCCACGGGGCAGAGCGAGCCGCCGTCGCCAGGCCCGGGCCGGCAGCGGAGGCGAACCGGACGTAGAAGCTCGGAGCCCGGCGGAGAGACGGGAACGCCGGCGTCGCTACTTCTCGGCGGGCATCGGAGCTTTCCTGTTGCTGGTAGTAGTCGGGGTAGTGGTCTATGGGTACTTCTGGGAGTTCTACCGGCCCCCCCGGGTATGGGCTGGCAGCGTCAACAGCGTCGAATTCACCATGGGCGATCTTGTCCAGCGGATTCGTGTGCTGCAGGGAGTCAACCGTTACCAAGGCGGGCGAGTGGATCTCAGCAGAGTGCCTTTCGAGTATTTGCAGGAACTGGTGAACGTGGAAATTCTACGCCAACAGGCGACCTCTCTGGGTGTCAAACCCAGTGAAGAGGGCATTGAGGGGGCATTGCGCCGCCAGTTTGAGCCCACCGCACCGGAGGGCCAAGAAGTTGATCCAGGTCAATTGGACCGCGAGTTCCGCAACAATTACCAGACCTTTCTCACCGCCACGGGCCTTACCGATTCTGAATACAGGGTGATCGTGGAAGAAGACCTCACCGAGTTCGGCCTCTTCCTGAAGCTGGGAGATGAGATCGAAAATTCACAGGAGCACGTCGAGGTACGCTGGATACGGCTTCCCGTTGACCCCTCCGAAGCGGGAGCGAGCGACCTGCAACCGGACCAGGTTGTGCAGAGGCTGGAAGTAGAACCATTTGAGGTGGTGGCCCGGGAAGTTTCCCGGCCTGCTGGTTATTCCGATGCTTCAGGCAATGTCGGATGGGTGCCCAGGGGCGCCTTCCCCAACTTGGACCGATTGCTCTTTGGAGACGAAGAACGGGGGACCGTCGCTTTGAATCCTGGTGAGACCAGCAGTCCCCTCTATGCCAGGGACGGTATCTTTATAATACAGATGCTGTCCGGCCCGGGAGAGAGGGATATTGAGGAACATATGCGATTCAAGCTGGCTCAGGAGTTGACGCAGGCCTGGAAGGACGAAGCCCTCCGGGAAGGTGCCGACAACGGAACGGTACAGATGCATCTCAACAGCAAGCTGTATGACTGGGTAGCGGACCAGGTGGCTGTCACTGCGCCTCGGGTCCAGGCCCCCGGCCAGCCGGCACGGTAGGCGACACTCAATGAGCGGCAGGACTGGCATAAACGTTGGCCTGATGGGACTGGGCGTAGTGGGCGGAGGCGTCGCTTCAGCTTTGCTGCAAGACCCCTCGACGGTTACCGCCCGCGTCGGTATCCCCGTCAATCTGCGGCGAGTGCTGGTCCGCGATCGCAGCCGTCCCCGTGATATCGAACTGCCGCCGGGGATGCTGACTGCCAACGCGGAAGATATACTCGACGATCCGGATATCGACATCCTGATTGAGGTTATGGGGGGCTCCGACCCAGCCGCAGCCTATTTCAGGCGCGCGCTTTCTTCGGGAAAACACGTCGTTTCTGCCAACAAGGAAGTGATGGCCAAGGAAGGCGCAGACTTGATGGCCTTGGCCCGGGCCAACCACGTCAGCCTTCTCTTTGAAGCGAGCGTCGGAGGCGGTATTCCCATCGTTGGCTGCCTGATGAACGAACTGGCCGCCAACGATGTCTACTCCATTCGGACTATCATTAACGGCACTACAAATTTCATTCTCACCAGAATGGCCCATCAGCGTACTGCATTCGCCGATGCTCTGTCCGAAGCCCAGGGGCTGGGCTACGCCGAAGCCGATCCAACCAACGATGTGGAAGGGATCGACGCGGCCTACAAGCTGACGGTTCTGGCGACCTTGGCCTATGGCTGCCGTTTCAGCCCCGATGACGTCTTCCGCCAGGGAATATCGGCCCTTGAGCCGCAGGACTTCCGTTATGCGGAAGAATTCGGCTATGCCATCAAGTCCCTTGCGATAGCCGACCAGAACGGTGAGCAAGTGCAGCTGCGGGTCTATCCGGCCTTGGTCCCGTTCGACAACATGCTCGCTAACGTCAATGGCGTGTACAATGCAGTTGAGGTCCATGGAAGCCTCTGCGGACAGGTGCTGTTCCACGGAATGGGGGCCGGCCGCGGGCCGACGACCAGCGCGGTTCTGGGAGACCTGGTGGAAACCGCGCGACTTGTCAGGGATAGTGCTGTCCCCGGAGGCCCGAGGGAACTCTCCCAGCATCTAGGCGTGCGCCCAATCGATGCACTCCGAACGCGATATTACATCAGGCTGATAGTCGCTGACCAGGCTGGTGTCCTTGCCCAGATTGCCCGGGCGCTGGGCGACGAAGATATCAGCATCGCATCCGTGCTGCAGAAGGATGCTGATGCGGAAACCCAGAGCGCGGAAATCGTGATCATGACCCACCCGGCGCTGGAATCCTCGGTACAGCAGGCGCTGCTGACGATCGGGAGACTTGACCCTGTGCGACGGGTGGGCAATATGCTCCGGATTGAGGAGTAGGGTACGTCCCGTGAGGAATCATTCGGCCCCTAAGTTAAGGATTACCGCCGGAGAAAGATGGGCGTTGGCGTTCTGAAAACCTATAGGGACCTGCTTCCGGTTACTGATGCCACGCCCATGATTACCTTGGGCGAGGGTGATACGCCCTTGGTGAAGTCCAACCGGATGGCTGCAGAGCTGAACTGTCCTGAACTGTACTTCAAGCTGGAGGGATGCAATCCCACAGGCTCGTTCAAGGACAGGGGGATGGTGGTGGCAATCGCCAAGGCCCTGGAAGAAGGGAGCCGCGCCATCATGTGCGCCTCTACCGGCAATACCAGTGCTTCCGCTGCCGCCTTTGGCGCCTACAGCGGGCTGCCCGCATTGGTAATAATCCCTCGCGGTGAAGTGGCGATGGGCAAGCTGGCCCAGGCCATGGCATACGGGGCCAAGATCATCATGGTCAATGGCAATTTCGACACGGCCCTGGACTTGGTTCGCACCTTTACCAGCAAGCATGAGGTCACGCTGGTCAACTCGGTGAACCCCTACCGGCTGGAGGGGCAGAAGACCGCCGCATTCGAGATTGTAGACTCCCTGGGGGATGCCCCGGACTATCTTTTCATCCCGGTGGGGAACGCAGGAAACATCACGGCCTACTGGCGGGGGTTTAGGGAATACCACGAACTTGGGCGCAGCCGGACACTGCCGAAGATGATGGGATTCCAGGCAGAGGGAGCCGCTCCCATTGTGCGGGGAGAGCCGGTGGCAAATCCGCAGACCATTGCATCCGCGATACGAATCGGCAACCCCGCAAGCTGGAAGGGTGCGCTGAATGCCAGAGACGAATCGGGCGGAACGATAGACATGGTCTCTGATGACGAGATTCTTGAGGGATACCGTCTGCTGGCATCGCAGGAGGGAATTTTCTGTGAGCCCGCGTCGGCCGCATCCTTTGCCGGACTGGTCAAGCTCCATAAGCAAGGTCTTGACCTGTCCAACCAAAGGGTGGTCTGCATCTTTACGGGCACCGGCCTGAAAGATCCAGACCTGGCGGTCAGCAGCGTTGCCCCGCAAACCATCGTGGTAGAACCGACCCTCGAGGCGGTAGAAGCGGTTGCCCTGACTTAGTTAGGGGCTTGAAACTGCAGGGTTCCAGGGGGAATCACGGTCGAACTGAGCCGGATACAAGAGGCTGTGGCAGACATTCTGGAAGCTATCGGAGAGGACCCGCGAAGGGATGGCTTGGAGCGGACTCCCATCCGGGTTGCCAAGATGTACGAGTCCCTGTTCTCTGGAGTGGGCGTGCGGGCCGAGGACGCCATTGAC
The DNA here is from genome assembly GCA_965216065.1 of Dehalococcoidia bacterium. Taxonomy (GTDB): domain Bacteria; phylum Chloroflexota; class Dehalococcoidia; order Lucifugimonadales; family UBA3495; genus VXOI01. Next base: position 1,782,823 of record CBDCFB010000002.1, on the reverse strand, counting down.
GCGGTGTTTGAGGTCGGCGGCAACGACCCGGTTGTACTGAACAGGCTAGCGTTTTACTCCGTCTGCGAACACCACCTGATGCCCTTCTTCGGCGAAGCCAGCATCGGATATATACCAGGAAACCGGATCGCCGGAGTAAGCAAGCTTGGCCGGGCCCTGGAGATTGCCGCGGCGCGCCCGCAGGTGCAGGAGAGATTGACGGCTGATGTGGCCGATGCGGTCTTAAATGCCCTGCAGCCGGAAATAGTGATCGTCGAACTGGAAGCCGAGCACCTTTGCATGTCCATGCGGGGTATCCGGAAGCCGGGCGCGCGGATGATCACCAGCGCCGAGAGGGGAAAGTCAACATCGAAAGAAAGCAGGGAAACATTATTGAACCTCATGCGCAGCAGTTAGTCGTGGCCGTCGACCCCATCACTTCCTTCAGGGAATCGCAGGATAAATGGGACTCCGTTTTGCGCGACTCCCCGGTCGCCAGTATTTTTCTTTCTCCGCAGTGGCAGGAAGTCTGGTGGGAAAGCTTTGGCAGCGGACGGGAGATGGCCGGCTTCACAGTTCCTTCGGATAACGGTGGCTTGGAGGCACTGGCTTCCCTGGCCAAAGCGGACAATGCCATTGGATTTGTAGGAGCACCCGATACATTCGACTATAACGACTTTCTGGTGCGTCCCGGATTTGAGGATGCCTTCTATCCCAAATTGTTGGACGTCCTGGGGGACTGGGACTGGACTGAGTTGCGCCTCGAGTCCCTGATTGAGCACTCCCCCACTCTCTCCCACCTGCCGGACCTGGCCCGCGAGCGTGGTTACGGCGTAGAGGTGGAATACGAGGACGTTACTTCCGGTGTTGCCCTCCCTGCAAACTGGGATGAATACCTCGATTTACTTTCAAAAAAGGACCGGCATGAACTCCGAAGGAAGCTTCGCCGCTTGGACTCTCAAACCGAATGGCGCTGGTACTGCCTGACGTCGCCTGACGAAGTGCTGGGGGCCTTCGACGAGTTCCTTTCGTTGATGCGGATGAGCCGGGCGGACAAAGAAGAGTACATGACCCCGGAAAGGGAGCGATTCTTTCGTGCCCTGGTCGAGCGGATGGCTGAGCTTGACCAGATGCGGCTTTTCTTCATGGAAATCAACGGGGGGCCAGCGGCAGCCAGTCTTTGTTTCGACTACGGGGAATCGCGCCTGTTGTACAATAGCGGATACGATCCCGGCCTTTCGTACTACAGCGTCGGGCTGCTGCTCCATGCCATGTGCGTGAAAGACGCCATAGAACGGGGCCTCGGATATTTCGATTTTCTCCGCGGCCCTGAACCCTACAAGGCGCACCTCGGCGGGATACAGAAGAGCCTCTACAGAATGGTGGTGAAAAGAACTTGAGCCTCGAGCGAGCCGCTTTCATTGCGTTCCATGCCTGCCCCCTGGCCGCGCCTGGACAGGGCAAGTCGGGGGGTATGAATGTATACGTCCGGGAGCTGTCGCGGGCAATGGGCGAGTCCGGGATTCCGGTGGACATCTTTACCAGGGAGCACGACGCGGCCGGTGACTCGGTGGAGTGGATAACTCCAAACGTTCGAGTCATCCACCTTCCTGGAGGACCCCTGGAGTCGGGGGTCGGCGAACTCTACGGTCACTTGCCCGGGTTCCTCGAAGGGGTCCGTTCGTTCCGTGAGTCCGAGGGAATAAACTACGACGTCGTCCACTCCCACTACTGGCTTTCCGCTTGGATTGGGCAACGGTTATCACAGAGTATGGGTGTACCCCACGTCGTGACCTTTCATACCCTTGCGCTGATCAAGATGCAGTCCCGGGCGGGAGAATCAGAGCCAGAGGAACGTGAACTGGTGGAGCGGGACGCCATGCTTACTGCGGACCGCATCGTTGCTTTCAGCGGGCATGAGCGGGATGCAATGGCCCGTCTCTACGGTGCCGATCCGTCGAAAGTGATGCTTGCTCCTTGTGGTGTCGACCTCACGAAGTTCAGGCCGCTGGATCAGAAGGAAGCCAGAAAGCGGCTGGGTCTCAATGGCGAGAAAGTGGTGCTCTATGTGGGCAGAGTGGAGCCGCTGAAGGGGCTGGATCTGCTGGTCGAAACCGCTGCCCAGATGGAGGCAGGGGACCAGAATGTCCGCATGATGGTGGTCGGCGGTGGTGGCCCTGGAGAGCCTGAAACGGACCGGGTTCGGAGGCTCGCGGAGGAGCGCCAGGTGGATGGCCTGATAGATTTCGTCGGGCGCGTTGACCACGATGAACTGCCGCTCTACTACAATGCCGCCGACGTATGCGTGGTTCCATCTTACTACGAGAGCTTCGGCCTTGTGGCGCTGGAATCGATGGCCTGCGGCACGCCGGTGGTGGCAACGCGGGTGGGCGGCCTGCCCACAATCGTGCATCACGGCCACACTGGCTACTTGAAATCGTGGCGATGCCCAGAGGCATTCGCCAACTCGGTAGAGATGATATTCTCCAGCTCAGGCCTGCAGGAGAGTATGGGGGCCGCGGCCCGGCGCAGGGCGGAAATGATGGGCTGGGGCAACGTTGCCCTAATGATCTCGGAAGAGTATCGAGCACTCGCCGGCACGAAAAACTGATTATCCCAGGGCGGATCCAGCCTCTGCGCCATTCGCCGTTTGTAGGACTGGAATATCCCAAGAGCGGCCGTTGGCTCAGTGGCTTCCAATCCTAACCGCCGCCCTTACAACGAAGGCGTCATCAACCTGTCTTTGGCAAACGGTTTGACTCTGCCCAATGCGCGCCCGGCGCAACCCGGGTCAAATGGAACAAGGCCCCCGCATCCGGCGCTTCTGCGCCGGGTCGTGAGGCGGATTTTAGGCCATTTCCAGCGCACGCTGGCAGCTGGAATCCTGGTTATGCTCCCGATCGGCATAACAGCCTTGGTCCTGAAGTTCATTTTTGACCTTCTGACCCCGATTCTACAGCCTGTCACGGACCTCCTACCGGGCCCGGACGTCCACGGCACTGGGCTTGTGGCGTTGCTGCTGCTCATTTACCTCGTGGGTCTGGTGGCCGCATTCGTGATTGGCCGCCGCATTATTGGCTTTGCTCACAGAGCGATGGAGGTAATTCCGGTCGTCAAAGGCATCTACAGCACGACTCGATCCGCGGTGGAGCTGTTGTCGAGCACCGGGCGAACCAATGGGACAACCGAGGCAGAACGTTTCAGTGGCGTGGTTCTAGTGGAGTTTCCCCGGCCCGGAATTCGGTCCATAGGGCTGATCACTTCCCAGATGTACGACGCCGAAGGGCAGGAAGTGCTTTCGGTATACGTTCCCACAACACCTATCCCTTCTTCCGGGTTCCTGGTGATCGTACCGTCGAGCCAGGCCACGCATCTGGATATGTCGGTAGACGAAGCGATGAGCGTGATCGTGTCGGGAGGGATACTCTCTGAAAGGATGTTCATCCGTTCAGGGTTCGAAGCACGCTCGAGGGAAGATTCCAACGAATAGAAATCGGCTGCCCCGCCTGACGTTAAGGAGGCGCAGAAAGCGTCATCCTCCCACTCGGCCAATTGAGCTTGAGGGTGGTTTGAAAAACAGGTGAGTTCTCACGGAAATTACCTTGGAGTGTGGAGAGGGCTCCGTTCAACCGCCCAAACAGTAGAAGCGATCTTGTACTTCCTATTGGAAGGAAATCTATCGATAAGTCCACTAAAGGAGAACCCAGCACATGGATGATACGCCGCAGCGTGTTCTGGTGATAATTCCGCATCCCAACGACGCCGAGTTCTGGTGTGGTGGCAGTATTGCCCGATGGATCGGGGAGGGGGCCGCGGTGCGCTATGTGGTCTGTACCGACGGAGACAAGGGAACTGTCGATCCCGATGTCGCTGCCGCCGACCTTGTAGAGATCCGGAAAGGCGAGCAGGCGGAGGCGGCCCGGGAGTTGGGAGTGCAGGAACTGGTGTCGCTGGGCCGCACTGATGGCGGACTGGAAGACACGGACGACTTCCGCCGTGAGCTGGTGCGGCAGATTCGCCAGGCGCGTCCAGATGTGGTCGTCTGCCCGGAACCCTACCGTAAGAACCTGGCGTGGCACCGGGATAGCCGCATTGCCGGGCAGGTCACCCTGGACGCGGTGTTTCCGTGTGCTCGGGACCACCTTCATTTCGAAGAGCTGTGGAGGGACGAGGGCCTGGAGCCGCACAAGACCGGAACCGTGCTGTTCTGGGGAACCGAGACCCCCAATACCTTCGTAAGGATATCCGATTCCGTCGAATCGAAAATCCGGGCAGTGAGGGCAGGCAAGACCCGGCTATCCGGCCGGTCGGAAGAAGAAGTGGTCTCCTTCGTCCGGCAACAGGGGCAAGAGGGCGCCGGCGGAAGCGGTGCAGACTACGGAGAGGCGTTCCGCAGGATCAATTTCCGGACCTAGAAACTATCTCAAGACTTGCTTCGGTCCCCAAAACGTCATTCCCATGAAAATAGGGAGCACAACAGTTCCCTCTCCCTTGAGGGGGAGGGTTAGGGTGGGGGTGAGATCCTTGCTGAACTCCCGCCGAAGCTAATTTCCATACACTTGCGTGGCCCCAAGGCCATCCGTCATTCCCGCGAAAGCGGGAATCCAAGGCTTCCGTTCTTCCGAACGCCTTCGGACGCCAGAGCGGATCGGGCCACATTCGGCAACCGGCAGGCTTAATTTTTGGCCACTGGATTCCCGCTTTCGCGGGAATGACGGCGCTTTGCCAGCCAAATGCGATTGCCCTGGCCGGTCCTCGAGGCGAGCCACAGGCTGGGCTTCGGCTGGTCCCTAGAGGGGCGAGCCTCCGGCCGTGAGCATAACCTCTCGCAAGAGCGGAAGCTGAGGCGCCCCGAAGGATAGCAACCTGTCGTGGAAGTTCCTTAGCGAATAGTCGCCGTTCTGTTCCTGCCGGTAGTCTTCCCTCAGCTTCAGGATCATGAGCTTGCCGAGGGTGTAGTTGAGATAGCCGGGGTCGAAGGTGCCTCTGAGGGCTTCCCTTCTCGACGGGAGTTCCGCCATGAAGGACTTGTCCATGAAGAATCGGGTGGCCTCTTCGACCGTCATTTTCCCGGTGTGCATTGCGATTGAGCACATGTAGCGGCAATTCCTGACCAGCGCCTCAAGTAGCTGCGTCAGGAGCAACTCGGGCTTGTCTTCCCCGTATTCCGTCTCCAGCATCATCTGCTCGGTGTAGTGAGCCCACCCTTCGCTGAAAGCATAGGAAGTGGCCGCCCGGTTCACCAGGGGCAATTGCCTGCCGTACCGGTTGTGGAGGTTGTGGACGAAGTGGCCCGGGTACACCTCGTGTATCGAAATGATTCTCAGGGTGTTGTAGTCAAACTTGGACAGCCACTCCTCGGCCTGCTCCGGCGTCCAATGCTCCTCCACGGGTGTCACATAGTAGAAGGACTCGGTGGCCCTGGACTCCAGGGCGCCCGCGCTGTCCATGGCTGCAAAGGCGTAGCGCATGTAGGCGGGCGTTTCTGTAACCTGGCACCGGTCCTCGGATGGCAGGGTGATGATGCCGTGGTCAAGCAGCGACTGCCGGATGTCCTCCAGCAACTCGCGAGTGTCAGGGATCAGGCGGTCGGCGGTCGGGTGATCACGACTGATGTCCGCGACGATGGACTGTACCGACCTGTTTGGCGCTATCCTGGCGGCGACTTCGTTCAGCCGCTCCAGGTTTTCCTCGAGGTTGGCTTGGCCCACCGCCGTGATCCGGTCCATTGGCAGGTCGAGGGATTCGCCGGTTTCCAGCATACGGGAATACAGGCGGCTGCCGATAGCGAAGGCCTCGTCGTTGGCGCGCGCTCGGCCCTTCAGCTTACCGACGAAGGCGTCAATGGCGACCGCGGCAGCGTCAATGGCGGAATTAAATTCCCTTGCAACTGCTGCATCGCCGACCGCAGTGGCGAATCCGGCCAGGTCGGTGCGGTAGAAGTGGGCCATGCCGCTGTAGCTCTCTACGCTCATGTCCACAATGTGAGGCGACAGGTCATCCCGAAGAGCAGCGTCCAGCGACTGCAGGAATTCGGGCACCTTGTGAAGGGCAGCAGTGGCAGACCGAAGCCTGTCTTCGAGGGGGGCGTAGTCCCGGCGTACGTATCCTCCCATGTTCAGAAAGCCGGCTTGGCGCATCGGGTTGTTTTCCAGAGGGCGCATTTCTTCGAAGGTGAACAGCTCCCGCTGCAGGAACAGTTCCAGCATCCGGAAGGACAGCCGTTCATCGGCGTCGAGTGATACGACATCTACCGTTGCCAGGTCTGACAAGCCCCGGCGAATTTCCTGTGTGCGCCTGCTCAACATGGAGGGCGAAAGATCGGGAAGCCTGCCGTCGTATTCGTGGCGGCCGATGCGAGAACCTGCCGTAGGGTAGAAATCCCAGTGTTCCTTGATCAGCCGCTCCGAAAGCGTCTCCAAGAGTGAAGAATTGGTTGAACCGTGTCCTGCGTCCTGCTGCGTCATCTGATGCCCTTCCTGGAATCCGGATGCTTTGGTAGGTTCATATTCGTGTCGAGCTGTGGAGTCTGCCAACCGGCTGAAAACGGGTAAGGGCGGCCCGGGTTCAGGCCGCCCTGGGCTACCAATAATCAGAGAACATCGGCAGGGGGTTGGCTAGAGTACTTCACTGATCTGGAACTGCGGTGAGACGTCGGTGTAGTTCTTGATGTCGCCCAGGATTTCCCGGCCATGGGTCTTGAACCCCTCGTGCACCTCGTCGGCAGTGTTGAAGTACAGGTTGGCCATGGCAACAAAGGGAGCCGGAGCATTGGGGTCGGCCGCCGACACGCCCTTCTCCAATTCGCTGCGGCTCAGGCCCATCGGATCGAGTAGACGATGCACAATTTCCATGTGGGTTCCGGACCAGTAGTCGAAATCGAATTGCTTGCCCTCTTCGTTGGGGTAAAGAACGGTTACTTTGATCATTGTTAGTTTCTCTCCTTGCCAGTTGGTAAGTCCGGCAGGGCTGCCAACGGGCCCAATCTCTGGCTCGATCGGCGAATTCCCTCGCGACGCCAGTGTACATGGCCCACTTTCCCTGTGGCAACGCGTACCGGGCAATAGGTCGCGCTCCCCGCGAGGAAGCAGAACGTGCGAAGCCGATTCCATTGTCGCACCTTCCCGCAATGCCGGTGTCGTTCCCCTGAAGGCGTACGGCCCGCCGACGGTTCTAAGTTCTTGGTCTGACGGCGATCCGGAATTCGAGGAAGTGGCCGTCGGGCTCGTGCGCCAAGGGTTCTGAATTTTTCAACACTGCCGGGTCAAGCCTCCTCCGGCTGTTTGCTACAATGACACGTGCTTGGGACTTCGTTGATGAAGGACTTCAATTTGCTTTCCGAACGTCTTTCCCGGTTGATGAACCGGCTCCTGCTGGGGGCCTTGCTAATTCTAATTTCGGCACTCGCAATTGCGTGCAGCGAGATCGATCGGTCAGAGCCAACCATCAGCGCTGATGAACTCTCCTTGGTCTGGGAGGCATGGGACGCCCTCCAAGAAGGCTATGTTGCCCCGCAGGAGTTCGACGAAGCCAGGGTGGCCGGGGGCGCCATCGAGCGGCTGATGGATCTGGGCGACTTGGACCCCTATCCATTCCTTACGGACCTGGGTCGAATGAGAGGGCAGGTGCCGGAAACGGTTCCACCCGCCCTGGTCGACTTGTGGAGGGCAACGCAGCTTTACAGGCAGGACAATCCGGAAGTCGAATCGGATGAACTCTCCCAGGTGCTCTTGCGGGGAATGATGAACGGCCTGCCGGAAGCCGGCGCGTCATACCTGACGGCAGAGCAGTTGCCCGAGGCCCGCGAAACGCTGGAGCGAAGCATCGAGGGGTCTTACCTGGGAATCGGAGCCAGGGTGGTGGCCGAGAACAACCGGATCCTTCTATTTCCGTTCGATGACTCTCCCGCTCAGAAGGCGGGTATCCGACCCGGCGATGCACTGCTGGCCGTGGAGGGAGTGCCCGTTGGAGATGCAACCCCATCGGAGGTCGGTGATCGGATCAGGGGAGAAAAGGGCACCAAGGTCCTGCTGGAGCTGGGGAGGGTAACTGAGGCGGAATCTGTGGAGCTGGAGGTATTTCGCGGCAATGTGGAATTGCCGACGATTGCCACCCAACTGTTGCAGGGCGGCATTGGATACCTCCGTGTTTACCGGTTCCGGGACAACACGGGCCAGCAGGTGTTTGACGCCCTGGAGCGCCTGAACCATGTTGACATGCTGGCTTTGATCCTAGACCTTCGTCGAAACTCCGGCGGATCCGCGGAGGCGGCGGCCGAGGTAGCCGGTCACTTCCTGCCTCCGGGAGAGCTCTTCCGCAGCGTTGAGACCCGGCTCGGGGAGCGCACGGAACACCGTTTTCCTGAAGACGATGCCCGCCTCTCAATCGACGAGTTACTGATAGCGGTGATGGTGGATGGCCATACCGTCGGCGAGGCGGAGGCGGTTGCAGCCGCCCTCCAGGAGGCGGGCCGGGCCACCATTGTGGGAGTTCCCACCTTCGGAGAGGGTTCGGACTACAGCTTTATCGAACTCAGCGACGGGTCTGCACTGTACATACCCACCTCCCGGTGGTACACAGCCGGTGGAGCGTGGCTGGCAGAGAAGTCGATCCAACCGGACATCCCGGTTGAATATGAAGAGGTACCCGCAGGAGTGGGAGGGGAACGACAGTTCAATGCCGCCTCTGAGTTCCTAGATAGCCAGCTTCCCCTGTTCCGATAGTCCGTGCGCCGTGCGCCGTGCGCCGTGCGGCTGGGCAACCCGTAAAGGCCAAGCGGGAGAAATGCCTCTGCGGCCAATGACCGGTCCGGGCAGGATCTGTCTACGGTCCTTTCACCGGCAAGAAAGATGGCCCGGACTGCCGGAATCGGCGGCCGGGCCATCTTTGCACCAGAGTCTTCTCGGAGTTGTCGGCGGGGGGCGCCTTGGGATCAGGCCGCTGTGGCTTCCTCCTGACAGCGCAGGCAAACGAACGAGCTTCGGTCCTCAGGAATGCTGTCGACGCTTACATTCCGCCGCCGGTTGCACACGGAGCAGGTCACTGACTCTGTCACCGGGGGTGGCGGAGGGGCGGCGGCTTCGACGGTCGCCGTGCCTCGGAAACCCTCGTAGTCCGGGTTTGTTTCCTTTAGCCTCAAGAATCGTTCCCGGTCTTTCCGGCCCATGACATGCCTCCAAGCGGGACGGGTAGGGTTATTTGATCTCTACGACGGCCCCTGCTTCTTCCAGCTTGGCCTTGACCGAGTCAGCTTCGTCACGCGGCACTGCGTCCTTGACGGCGGCCGGGGCGGATTCCACCAGTTCCTTGGCCTCACGCAGGCCAAGAGAAGTAACCTCGCGGACGGCCTTAATCACGTTGATCTTGTTGGGGCCGATCTCGCGGATGTGGACTTCGAACTCGGTCTTTTCTTCCTCGGCGGCGGCAGGCGCATCGCCGCCTGCGGGAGCGGCAGCCACGGCCACCTGCGGGGCGGCCGTCACTCCGAACTCGTCTTCCAGCGACTTGACCAAGTCAGCTAGGTCGACCACGTTCATTTCCTTGATGGCGCTGATGAGTTCTTCCTTCGTGAGTGCCATTATCTTTCCTCTCGTTCAGAATTTTCCGGGCGATGTATCTAATCTTCTTCCAGCTGGCGCATTCGGGCTCGCAGCACGTTGTCCAAGTTCTGGACCGGCCCGTTCAGGGCACCGACAAGGCGAACCATGGGGGCCTGCATCTGGGCCAGCAGGATGGCCAGCATCTGTGGCTTGGGCGGCAGGGTCGCCAGTCGCGTAACGCCGTCTGGCCCCAAGGGTGGGCTGTCCCCCATAACGGCGCCGCGGATGGAGAAGGTATTTGCGTTGGCGCGGGCGTAGTCTGCCAGGGTCTTGGCGGCGGCGGTCGGGTCGTCGTACCCGAATGCGACGGCGGTGGGACCCTGCACGATCTCCTTGACCTGTGGCTTACCAGCCTCCTCCGCAGCCAGGTACATCAGCGTGTTCTTCACCACGATGAAGTCGATGCCGCCGGCCCGCATGGCTCGCCGCAACTCGGTCATCTGGTTCACCGAAGTCCGGGTGTAATCGGCGCCAAAGGTTATGGTGCAGCGTTCCAGCTGCTCCTTCAGTTCCCTGACTCGGTCGATTTTTTCCGGTGTGGGCAAAATTCACCTCCGTGATAGGCCTTGTACAAGTAAAAGCCCTGCGCCGTCGAGAAACGCGCGGCGCAAGGCAAGTAACCCCGGTTCGTTGTCGTCGCGCCTCGGCGGGTGGTCGGACCATTATCCCTTTCGGGACCCACTTTCTCGGGCGTGGTTATTCAGTTGTTCGTTCAGATTACCAGTCTAGTCCTCAGGACGCAACGCCTGCAGGGCGACAAGGTCGAGAGATACGCTGGGGCCCATGCTGGACGTGAGATACGCGGATCGATAGTATGGGCCCTTCAGCGCCGCAGGCCGGTCCCGGCCAATGGCATCGGTCAGAGCGGCGAGATTGCCCACAAGCATATCGGTCTCGAAGCTGATCTTGCCGATGGCGCAATGGATGATCGCGGTGCGGTCAGTGCGATACTCAGTGCGTCCACCCTTGGCTTCCTGGATCGCGCGCGGCAGGTCCTGGGGCTGTACCATGGTCCCCGAGCGTGGGTTGGGCATCAGTCCGCGCCGTCCCAGAATGCGGCCCAGTTTGCCGATCTTGGGCATGACCTGCGGGGTTGCCAGTCCGATGTCAAAATCGACCCACCCGCCCTCGATGCGCTCGATGAGGTCGTCCTCTCCCACATAGTCGGCGCCGGCCTGGCGGGCGACCTCGCTCCCGTCGGGCCCGGTGAACACCAGCACCCGGACGGTCTTGCCGATTCCATGGGGCAGCCCAACGACCCCACGGACCATCTGGTCGGCGTGACGTGGGTCAACGTTGGTTCTGAGGTGAAGCTCCACCGTCTCGTCGAACTTGGCGGTGGAGATGTCCTTTAGCAGGTATATGGCATCCTCGGGGCTGTAGAGCCTGTCCGGCTCGACGCGCTCCGCCACTGTGCTGTACCGGCGACTGCGACTGGCCATTGTCTACTCTCCCGACACCTGGATGCCCATGCTGCGGGCGGTGCCTTCAATGATTAGCATTGCTTCTTCGACGCTGCCGGCGTTCAGGTCCACGAGCTTGGTCTGGGCAATTGCCCTTAGCGCATCCCTGTTGATGCTGCCGATCTGACCCAGCCTGACGTCCGACGCTCCCCTATCCACGCCCGCGGCCTTTCGAAGCAGTTCAGAGGCTGGCGGTGTCCTGGTTACGAAGGTGAACGACCGGTCCTCGAAGACCGTCAGGTGCACGGGTACGATGGTGCCTGCTTCGTTCGCGGTTCGGGCGTTGTATTCCTTGACGAAGCCCATGATATTGACGCCGTGCTGACCGAGGGCCGGTCCCACGGGAGGGGCAGGTGTTGCCTTTCCGGCCTCGAGTTGCAGCTTGATGATTGCGCGGATTTTCTTCGCCACTTGGGACTCCTGAAGGTGTCAACCGCCGCACCCGGGAAGAGTCGGCGGGTTTGGGCTAGGCTATCGGTTAGATCCTTTCTACCTGTAGGAAATCCAGCTCCACGGGCGTTTCCCGTCCGAAAAAGGATACCAGCACCCGTACCTTACCCTTGCCCTCATCGACGTCACTTATGGCGCCGATAAAGTCAACGAACGGGCCCTCGGTAATCCTGACTGTTTCCCCTCGCTCCAGGGCGATCTTGACCCGTGCCGAGTCTGATTCCACCTGGCGCAGAATGTCTTCGATCTGTTTGTCTTCCAAGGGCACCGGCTTCGGCCGGCTGTCCCGTTCGTCCTCGGTGGAGACGAAGCCGGTGACTCCCGGCGTGTTGCGGACAGCGTACCAACTCTCGTCGTCCATTGCCATTCGGACGAGAATGTACCCAGGAAACAGCTTCTTGCGCTCCGAGCGGCGCTTGCCATCCTTGAAGACTACCTCTTCCTCGGTCGGGACCAGCACCTGCTTGATGCGGTCTTCCATGTCGAGGCTGTTGATCCGCAGGTTGAGGTTCTTCTCCACCAGGTCTTCCTGGCCGGAATAGGTGTGTACGATGTACCAGCGCAGGTCTTCGGCCTGCGCTTCGGTTTCAGTTATGTCGTTGGCGTTCGTCATCCGAACCTTCGCGACTGATGAATCACGCCCCCAGCCCTATTCGCAGGCCGGGGGCGGGTAGGCTTGGCCGATTTGGAAAAGGCGCCCGGGATCCTACAGTCCGAATATCACCCGGTCGAACAACTCGGCAAATATCCGGTCCAGGCCTCCCAGAAAGAAACCCGCTGCCACTGCCAAGACGATGACCACCATGGTCAGCCGGGCGGTCTCTTCCCTGCTGGGCCAGAAACACTTGCGCAGTTCCTCGTACGTTTCCCGCAAGAATTGTACGGGAGTGACACGCCCGCCCCCGGTGGGGGCGAGAATTCGCTGGGCGCGCGAGCCGGCCCTTGCCATTGAACTACCTCACCTCGCGGTGAACGCGGTGGTTGCGGCAGCGGGAGCAGTACTTCCGCAACTCCAGCCTCTGGGGGTCGTTGCGCCGGTTCTTCATCGAAGTGTAGTTGCGCTCCCGGCAATCGCCGCACTGCAGCGTGATTATCTGCCGGATGTCTGCGGTCTTACGAGCCATTTTAGTCCATCACCTCGGTTATCACGCCTGAGCCCACGGTGCGGCCGCCTTCGCGGATGGCGAAGCGCATACCACTCTCCAAGGGCACCGGGGAGATCAATTCGATGTCCATCTGTACGTTGTCCCCGGGCATCACCATCTCCACGCCTTCCGGAAGGCCGATGGAACCGGTGATGTCGCTGGTGCGGATGTAGAACTGTGGCTTGTAACCGGTGAAGAACGGGGTATGCCGCCCGCCCTCCTCGCGGCTAAGTATATACACTTCGGCCTTGGCCTTGGTGTGTGGCCTCATGGAGCCGGGCTTGACCAGTACCTGTCCGCGTTCCACTTCGTCGCGGTCAACACCCCGTAGAAGCACGCCCACGGCATCGCCGGCCTGGCTTACGTCAAGGGACTTGTGGAACATCTCAAGGCCGGTGGCCACGGTGGCCCGAGTGTCGCCGAAACGGATGATCTCCACAGGTTCGCCGACTTTGATGGTCCCGCGCTCGACGCGGCCTGTTACGACGGTCCCGCGTCCCTTGATGCCGAAGACGTCTTCGATGGGCATCAGGAAGGGGAGGTCGGTAGCCCGCGGGGGCACCGGAATCCAGTCGTCCATCGCATCGACGAGGTTGATTATACTCTGCTCGTACTCGGGGTCTCCCTCGAGGGCCTTCAGGCCGCTGACACGAACGATGGGCGTGTCATCGCCCGGGAAATCGTAGCGGTTGAGCAGGTCGCGAATCTCGAGCTCCACAAGCTCCAGGAGCTCCTCGTCATCCATCATGTCGACCTTGTTCAGGGCAACCAGGATGCGGGGGACTTCTACCTGACGGGCTAGGAGGATGTGCTCACGGGTCTGGGGCATCGGGCCGTCAGGAGCGCTCACCACCAACACCGCTCCGTCCATCTGGGCGGCGCCGGTGATCATGTTCTTGATGTAGTCGGCGTGTCCGGGGCAGTCCACGTGGGCGTAGTGGCGTTCTCCCGTCTCGTATTCCACGTGGGCGATAGCGATGGTCACGCCGCGGGCCTTTTCTTCCGGGGCGTTGTCGATGGAATCCATGTCGAGGTACCGGGCCTGGCCCCGAGCTGCCAGCACCTTGGTAATAGCGGAAGTCAGGGTGGTCTTCCCGTGGTCCACGTGCCCGATGGTTCCGACGTTCACGTGATCCTTCGACCGGTCGAACTGCTGTCTGGCCATTTTGTGCCGTGTCCTCCTTAATTACCTACAACAAGTGCGGGCGATAATCTGGAGCCCAGAGGCGGGATTGAACCGCCGACCCCGTTCTTACCAAGAACGTGCTCTACCGCTGAGCTATCTGGGCCTGTTCTTAAGATTGTAAATCCCGAGATGTGAGAGGGACCCCTGTATCTCATGCGCTCCCTGCTCACGATTCCGGACTGAATGGTGGAGGGGGCAGGATTCGAACCTGCGAAGCCCTTCCGGACGCCAGATTTACAGTCTGGTGGCTTTAACCACTCACCCACCCCTCCATGCAGTGAGGGTCTATCCATATTCGCACATCAGCCGGTAGCGGCGCAATCCGCCGCGCATCGGAGCCCTCAGGTGTATGATGAGCAATTGGAGCCCCAGAGGGGATTCGAACCCCTAACCTGTCGATTACAAATCGACTGCGCTTCCATTGCGCCACAGGGGCTTTAGCGAACCCGTTTGGAACCGACCCCCGTAACCGGCGGGAGCGAATAGCCCCGGCAAGACACTACAAAATAGCCCCACGTCAGCGGGGCTATTCGCTTGCCGGCAACTCTGAAAGGCCCAGCCGGAAAACGTTGATTATTATATTTGCTATTTGGAGCCAAGTCAAACAAGCATCGTCGCAATTCGTGAAAAACCATGGCCCGGAGTTCCTGCGAGACAGCGCTCGGGTTGACTGCCAGAGGGGCGTAACATACACTGCCCGCGCCGTATTTAGCATACATGCAGGAGCGTTCTTGTACTGTCTGGACAGGGGATGAACGGCCAGACCAGGTGTGAAAGCCCTGATGAACCTCAAGGACTACATCCGAGACATTCCAGATTTCCCTGAGCCTGGGATCCTGTTCCGAGACATCACTCCATTGCTGGCGTCTCCCAAGGCTTTCAATCACACCATCCAGCAACTGGTTGAAGAGTGCGGTAACACAGACTTCGATACCGTGGTCGCGGTTGAGTCCCGGGGGTTCATCTTCGGAGCCCCAATGGCCCGTGAGATGGGAAAGCCACTGGTCCCGGTGCGAAAGGCTGGCAAGCTGCCGGCCGATACTCACTCCGTCGAATACGACTTGGAATACGGGTCCAATGTGCTCGAAATTCATGCAGACGCCTTAAAATCAGGCCAGCGCGCCCTGATAATCGACGATCTGCTGGCTATTGGCGGGACCCTTTCCGCAGCTTCGCACCTCGTCGAGTCCTGCGGAGGAGTGGTTGCCCGGATTGCGGTGGTTATAGAACTTGAATTCCTTAACGGGCGCAGTCGGCTGGAGGGGCGAGACGTTTTTTCCCTCGTCCAGTACTGAGTTGGGCCCTCCCCTGATGGACGGGTACGGAAAGCCGTCGCACTGAAGCCGTCGACCGGGGCCTTTGGGCGGGCTGCCTCAACATCCAGCTTACAGCCACCTAGTCCGATTCGCAGATTTCAGGCAGATTTCAGGAGGATCGAAATGGCAGGGCAGATCACGATTGGCAATGTTGAAATCGTAGCCGTGCTTGACATGGTACCGCCGCCTAGGGATCCGTGGATGATGTTTCCCACCACCGCAGAGCCTGACTGGGCGGACCAACAGCACGCCTTGGAGTGCGGACAGCTCCAGTTGTATTACCTGCATTTCTTCCTCAGGTCCGAGGGCAAGACCATCATGGTCGACACGGGCATGGGGCCCGGCCCGCACCCGGACCGGGGCAACCGCACCGGCGATCTGGTGAACCAGCTGCGCCTGAAGGGCGTCAACCCGGAGGACATCGACGTTGTAGCCCACACCCACCTTCACGGCGACCACGTGGGCTGGAACGTGGACTACACGGGTGAGAAGCCGGCTGCCACCTTCCCCAAGGCCCGGTACCTGGTACCCCGTCTGGACTGGGAGCACTTCACCAAGCCGGAAGTCATTGGCAGCGCTCCGCAGGTTACTAACAGCGTGGTGCCGCTGGAGGGCATGGGGGCGATGGACCTGGTCGACGATGAGCACACCATCACAGGTGAGGTCAAGATGCTGACCGCGTCGGGCCACACTCCGGGGCACATGGTCATAGACATCACCTCCCAGGGCGAGCGGGCAATGGTCGTCGGCGACCTGCTGCACAGCAAGGTGCAGGTGGAACGTCCCGACTGGACCGCCGGCGTTGACACTGACAAGGAAGCGAGCCATCGCAACCGCGAACGCGTCCTCGACCGTGCAGAGAACGAGAACATCGTCATCGCCGCGGGCCACTTCCACCCGGACGACCACATCGGCCGGGTGATCAGGAAGGAAGGCCGCAGGTATTGGCAAATCCTGTAGCCCTTCGCTTCTGAAATAACGCGAGGGTAAGTACCGTGTCCACTGAAAACTTCGAAGAAGACGACCAGTACCTCCGTCCCTACCAACCCGATCTTGAGGACGAGTTGGAGGAGGATGACGAAGACGAAGACCTTGTAGCCGACCTGGACGAGGCCGCGGCGGACTTCCGCATGCGCTACTACGGGCCGGGAAACAACCCGCAACCGCCGGCGGCAATGGCGGAACTGGCCCCGGAAGTGATGCGGCTGGTTGACGCCGTGGTCTACGGCGAGATATACAACCGCCCCGCCGTCGACCTCAGAACTCGCAGCCTCTGTACCATCGCCGCGCTGGTAGTTCTGGGGCACAGCCCGCAGATGATCAAGCGCCACATAACCGGCGCGCTGCACATCGGGGTTACGGAAGAAGAAATCTCCGAGATCATCGCCCAGATGGTGTTCTACGGTGGTATGCCCGCTGCGGTGAACGCGTTCCGGATTGCCAAGGAGACCTTCGACGAGCAGGCGAAAAGGCAGGACGCGGAAGCAAGGCCGGAGCGGGCTCCCCGCGATACACCCAGCGGGTATGCGCCGCCCTACCGCAGGGAAAATGTTGGAGGCTACGCTCCTGGCGACCTGTCAGAGGAAGAGCAGCCCAGGGTCCGCCTAAGAGAACAGCAAGAGCAGGATGACCGGAGCCCTGGACCCGGCGACCGGCCACAACGGGGCCCTGGACCCGGCGACCGGCCACAACGGGGCCCTGGACCCGGCGACCGGCCACAACGGGGCCCTGGACCCGGCGACCGGCCACAACGAGGCCCTGGACCCGGCGACCGGCCACAACGAGGCCCTGGACCCGGCGACCGGCCACAACGAGACAGGAGAGAAGGGGATGAAACTAGGGTTCATCGGAACCGGCAACATGGGCAATCCGATGGCCGCCAATCTGATCAAGGCAGGCCATCAGCTAACCGTGCACGACCTGCGACGCGAGGCAGCAACCAACCTTCTGGAGATGGGCGCCGAGTGGGCGGACAGCCCCAAAAAGGCCGTCCCGGGCAACGACGCGGTCCTAACCAGTCTGCCGGTCCCCAGGGACGTCGAGGCGGTAATAGCGGGCGAGGACGGAGTCCTGGAGGGCGCCGGTAGCGGCACAGTCATCTTCGATCTCTCGACCAACTCGCCCACGGTAGTTCGAAACCTGCATCAGGTCTGCGCCGCAAGTGGCGTCACGTTCCTGGACTCGCCCGTCAGCGGAGGCACCTACGGTGCGGCTGCTGGGACGCTGGCGGTTATGGTCGGCGGCGACAGGGCCACTTTCGACCGGTTCGAGTCCACCCTGGTAGCCATAGGCACCCACGTGGTCTACTGCGGAGACATTGGGGCAGGTTCGGTCTGCAAGATCTGCAACAACCTGATGAGCATGGGCATCGGCGTTCTCTTGTCCGAGGCCCTGACCCTGGGCGTCAAGGCAGGTGTGGACCTGGCGATCCTCGCCGACGTGATCGCCCACAGCTCCGGCAGTTCCCGGAGGCTGACTGAGAAGTTCGCCAGGTTCCTGTTCCAGGGCAACTTCGAGCCCGGATTCGCCACCGCTCTTGCCGCCAAGGACGTGCGGCTGGCCACCGACCTCGGCCGCGAGTACGGTATCCCCATGGACCTCTCCAACCTCGTCGATCAGCGCCATGTGGAGGCGATGTTCCGAGGCTTTGGTCCCGAGGACTCCGACGCCGTGGCCAAGATCCAGGAAGAGAAGGCAGGCGTGCAACTGCGCCTGAACGTTTAACATCACCCCGAAATCTCGCCCCGCCAATTCGGGGCGCGAACTTGAGTGGAAGGCGTAATGACCAGTTCCGATATGTTGGAATTCAGCGATACCGTGGAGATCATCGAGGAATGCTACCGCCTGGGCTGGAGCGACGGTCTGCCGGTGGTGCCGCCGGTGGAATACAAGGTGCGGGAGATGCTCGAGCTGTCCGGCATGACGGGGGAAGAGGAGATCATCACCTTCGAAATGCGTCGACGGGTGCTCACTGCCGAGAACGCCGCAGCGAACGCGGTGATGGCGGGCTGCCTGCCCGAGTACTTCCCGGTGCTGACGACGGCCCTGCGCACGCTTGACGAGGAAAAGAACTACGTCAACATGGCGGCCTCCTCCACCAGTTCGCCAGCAGTGCTGATGCTCGTAAACGGCCCCATCCGGCACACGCTGGAGATGAACTCGCGGGACGGCATCTTCGGGCCGGGGAACCGGGCTAACTCTTGCCTGGGCCGTGCCGTGAGGCTCTGCTTCATGAACGGATTCGAGGCCCGCCCCGGAATCCTGGACAGGGGGACGCTTGGCAATCCCAGCAAGTACACTCTGACCTTCGCCGAAAACGAGGAAGACTCGCCCTGGGAGCCGCTGCATGTCAGTCGCGGCTTCCGGGCGGAGGACAGCACGGTCACCATCGCCGTGGCCTACAACCCCATCACCGTCAACAACGCCTACGGGCATACCGGCGAGACCATCCTGGCGTCGGTCGCGGACACGCTGCGGAGCGCAGCCCTCGCTTGGCGGTTCCCCGCACAATGGGTGCTGGTGTTCGGGCCGGAGCACGCCATCACGCTGGGCAACGACGGATGGACGCGCCGGGGTATCCAGGAATATCTGATGGAGCATGCGGCGCGACCGCAGTCGGAGCTCATCCGGCTGGGCGTTGCCCAGGGCCCCGAGCGGGAAGGCGATGACCAGATTCTCCGCCGCTGCTCCCGGGAGCCCGACGACATCATCATCGTGATGGGCGGTGGCACCGGTGGACGCAATAGCGCCATCATCGACACAACGAACTATCAGATCCGTACGCGGAAAATTGAAGTTGCGGGTCACTAGACACGGGACTTGAAAAATCAGGCAGGTTGTTGTTCACTGCCTGTCAGGAAAGATATTCCCGAGAGGAGGACGTTATGGCAGACACAGTGACGGTCAGAAACGTCAGGTTGGTGAACCCCGCAGGACTGGAATTGCCGGTCGGGGACTTCCGCCTGAACGAGAGGCCCAACACGCTCGAAGGAAAGACCCTGGGGCTGCTCGAGAACTCCAAGGCCAACTCCGACAAGGTGCTCGCTGAGCTGGGCCGAATGCTGCAGGAGAAATACGGGCTCAAGGAAGTCCGGATGTTCAACAAGCATTCCGCTTCCCTGCCCACCAAGCCGGAAGTCATCGAGGATATGCTGAACGGCGTGGATGTGCTGATCACCGGGGTGGGGGATTGAGGGTCCTGCAGTTCGTGCAGTGTGCACGACGGAATTGAAATGGAGCGCCTGGGCCTCCCCACCGCCTCCATCATCACCCATGTGTTCAACAACACGGCCAAGGCCATGACCCGGATGATGGGCGTGCCGGAATACGAGTACGCCGTCGCGCCGCATCCGCTGTCCAGTCTGACGGACGACGAATGCCGAGAGCGGGCCGAAGCGCTGTTCCCCGACGTGGAACGCATCCTGGTGGGCAGTGTGGCCCGGGTCGAGTAATCGGGGCGAATCAGTGATCGAAACCGGTTTCCAGGAGGCGGGCATTCGCCTGCCTCTTTCCCTTTTAGCAGGTCGCCGGGGCAAGCCCGTTCGTCGGATGCGTCTTCGTAGAACGATTGAATCTGAACCGGCGTATATGCTAGTATCGGGGTGATTGTTAATTCTTTCACGAACACGTCGGCGTAGATGGCAGGCTGCCAGGTTAGCCGGGTATTGCCCGCCATACTCTCTGCCCAGGAGTCCGTTTGATGGATGGTCTGGAACAGCGGATTGACCGGGCCGTCCGTAGTCAGACTCAACCAACAGTCACCGTTCTCTCTTCACTCCTTGCGGTGGAGGATGAGCTTCACTATATACCCCGAGAGGCGGTCGAGAGGGTCGCGGAATTTAATGGTGCGACGGTCAATGATGTTTGGGCCGTCGCATCGTTTTACCCCAACTTCCGATTCCAGCCACCAGCGATCCGCCAGGTGGAGGTCTGCTGGGGCGCTTCCTGCCACCTGATGGGGGCCATGGCTGTCGTCGAGTCGGTCCTCGAAGCGGCAGGTCTGGAAGAAGAGGGAGAACGCGCCGACCACTGGCTGTCCGTACGACTGAATACCTGCCTGGGCGCTTGCTCTCAGGCCCCCGTAATGTCCATTGACCACCACCTTGAGGGCCGCGTAAGCCCCGAGTCCGCTGCCCTGCGTGTAACCAAACTTCTGCAGCAGGAAGCCGCCGAGGTACATGCCCGCTAACTACGAGCAATTGGAAGCGGAAGCCCTCAGCCGCTGGGATGCGGACGCCGGGCGCCCGTGGCTTCGGGTGGGGACGGCCCTGTGCGGCCAGGCTGCCGGGGCGGATGCGGTTGTCGCTTCGCTGCGGGAAGTTCTGCTGGACCAGGGAATTGACGCCCGCGTTTCCGAGGTGGGGTGTTTTGGGCTCTGTTACGCCGAGCCTCTGCTCGATGTTCAGTTGCCTGGGGGTCCGCGCATTTTCTACGGAAATTTCGACCCCGGCCGCGCGGCCGAGGTCGTCAGGTCGCACGTGGCGGGCGGGCAGCCGGTTGAGGAGTTGGTTCTCGGGTACCTCGCACCCGATGAAGCGGGGGATGATTTCGAATCCCCTCCCGGCCTCAGAGACCTTGCCCTGCACCCCATGCGTGTCTGGGAATACCGGATCGCCCTTCGAAATGCGGGAAACATCGATCCGTTTGACATCTACCAGTACATAGCGAATGGCGGATACCGGGCACTAAGCCGTGCCCTTTTGGAGATGACCCCCGAAGACGCCCTGCAGCAGGTCAACGATTCGGGGCTGCGGGGAAGGGGCGGAGCCGCTTTCCCCACGGCGACCAAGTGGCGTTTCCTGGCAGGAAATCCTTCGCGGGACAAGTACGTTCTCTGCAACTGCGAGGAGGGCGACCCGGGTGCCTTCAACGACAAGGCCATCCTCGAGAGCGACCCTCACACCCTGGTCGAAGGCGTCATTCTGTGCGGCTATGCGACTGGGGCCAGGAAGGGCTATATCTTCATTCGCCATGGACACGACGGGCCCATCGACCGGTGCCGCGCCGCGGTGCAACAGGCGCAGGAACTGCGGCTGATTGGAGAGAACATCCTCGGCTCCGACTTCAGTTTCGATATCGAAATCGCCCTGACCGGGGACTCGTATGTGGCCGGAGAAGAAAGCGCGCTGATGGAGGCCATTGAGGGCAAGAGGGCAATGCCCCGTTTTCGCCCTCCGTTCCCCGCGCAATTCGGCCTCTTCGGCAGGCCCACCAACATCAACAATGTTAAGACACTTTCGTATGTGCCGGAGATCATGTCCAAGGGCGGCGAATGGTTCGCCAGCATTGGGCACGAGCGCAGCACCGGCACGGCCATCCTCTGCCTCTCGGGGCCTCTCAATTACACCGGAATGATGGAAGTCCCGCTTGGGATAAATCTGAAGGACGTGCTGTACGAAGCTGCCGGCGGCATCAGGGACGGAAAGAGGCTCAAGCTCCTCCAGACCGGCGGGCCGCTGGGCGGCGTGCTCGGCGCCGATAACGTCGATATCCTGCTGGACTTCGAGGTGCTCCGGAATGCCGGAGCCATCCTGGGTTCCGGAGGCATTATCGCCGCCGACGAGGACACCTGCGTCGTGGACCTGACCCGGTCGCTGATTGCCTTCTGCCAGTACGAGTCGTGCGGAAAGTGCTTCCCCTGCCGGATGGGAATGAGCCATCTGCTGGAAGTCCTGGAGCGAATCTGCGATCTCAAGGGAGAGCCGGAAGACCTGGACCTGATGCGCAGCACCGGAGAGAACATGCAGGCCGGATCGCTGTGCGGACACGGGCAGCTGGGCTTCAACCCCGTCTCATCGGCCCTCAGGTACTTCCCGGGGGAATTCGAAGCGCACATTCTGGAACACACATGCCCAACCGGAGTGTGCTACCGTCCGCGGTTTTCGCCCGTACGGTCTCGTCGATAATGTTAACGGCAAACATCGGGAGCAGTCTGGGGAAATGCCCGACGACATAACGATCAACATAGACGGAGTGGAAGTTACGACCCAGCCGGGAAAGATGGTGCTGGAGGCGGCCATCGATGCCGGTATCTATGTTCCGTACCTCTGCTACCACCCCGGCATGAAGCCCTTCGCCGCCTGCCGGATGTGCGTCATCGAGGTCGAGGGACAGCGCGGTTACCCTGCTGCCTGCACCTTGCCCGTGGCCGACGGCATGGTGGTGCACAACCAGATTCCGGCGGTTGACCAGCTGAGGCGGTCGGTGATGGAGATGCTGATCGCCGAACATC
This sequence comes from Dehalococcoidia bacterium, assembly GCA_965216065.1. GTDB lineage: Bacteria > Chloroflexota > Dehalococcoidia > Lucifugimonadales > UBA3495 > VXOI01. Next base: position 1,760,454 of record CBDCFB010000002.1, on the reverse strand, counting down.
CCGAAGGCTGCCTGACCTGCCACCGCATCGACATCTGCGGGCCCAACGACGTGTGCCTCAGGCACGTGTCGGTCAACGACCGGTGCGTCACCTGCCCGAAAAACGAGCGCTGCGAGCTGAAGGATACAGTGCGCTACCTGGGCATGAACCTGGAGTCACCGCTGGGCTACAAGTACCGCAACATACCCCTTGAAGTGTCCGATCCGTTCTACGACCGGGACTACAACCTGTGCATCGTGTGTGGACGGTGCGTCCGGGCCTGCGATGAGCTCCGTGGCGACGACGCCATCGGTTTTACAGAGCGCGGTGGACTGGCCCTGGTGGGGACGTCGTTCGGGACCTCGCTTCTGGAGTCAGGTTGCGAGTTCTGCGGCGCCTGTATTGATGTGTGCCCGGTGGGCGCTCTTGTTGAACGTGACCACAAGTGGGAAAAGGCCAGGCGCGTCGAGCGTTCCATCTGTCCCCACTGTCCAGTCGGCTGCCAGCTGAACCTCGAGTTCAATGGAAAGGACGAACTCATACGTGCCGTGCCGGAACTCAATTCACCGGCGAACCAGGGGCAGGCATGCTTCAGGGGCAAGTTTGGTCTCGAGTTCGTTAACGACTCCAGCAGGCTGACAGCGCCCCTCATCCGGCGGGACGGGATGCTGCAAGAGGCGACCTGGGACGAGGTCTTGGACTATATCGCCGAACGGCTGGGTAAGGTGAGAGGGGCAGAGTTCGGCCTCCTTACTTCTCCCACCAGCACCAACGAGGAACACTATCTCGCCCAGAAGTTCGCCCGTGTGGTGATGGGTTCGAACAACGTTGACCAGTCTTCCAACACCAGCCCCGAACTGGTCCTGGGGCTGGAGTCTTCCTTGGGCATTGCAGCCGCCACCAACTCGATCTGGGACCTGGAACAGGCGGGATGTATCCTGGCCTTCAACACCAACGCCACAGAAGAGCACAACGTCGTCGCGGTTCCCGTCAAGAGGGCGGCCCGGAAGAATACAAAGCTGGTTGTCATCGATTCTCGGGAAGTCGAACTCACCCGCTATGCTCACCTGTGGCTGCGGCCGCTGCCCGGCACCGAGCTGACGCTGTTGGCTGGGGTGCTGCGAAGCGTCGTCGACCAGGGACTGGAGCGCGAGGAATGGCTGGAGGAGAACTGCGAAAGCCCCGCCACGCTGCGCTACTCCCTTCGCTCCCGCGAAATGCAAGAGATTTCCGATATAACCCAGGTCTCCGCCGAGGACATCGCCGAAGCGGCACGCCTCTTTGCCCAGGCATCAGAAGGCGCAGTCGTTTACGGCCTGGACAACATTCCTGCAGCCTTGGAGAGGGACTGCGTGTTGTCGCTGGCCAACCTTGTGCTGCTCACCGGCAACCTCGGCAGACCGGGGACCGGGCTGTACCCCATGCGACGTGGAGCGAACGAGCAGGGGGCCTGGGACGTCGGTTGCCTGCCTGACCGTCTTCCGGGCTACGGGCGGGTTGACGATGCAGCGGACAGGGAGAGCGTTGGAGGCGTCTGGGGTGTCGAAGTTCCCGAGGAGCCTGGGCTTGGCTTGGCCCGGATGGTCGAGGCTGCACGGGATGGGACTCTCAAGTCGGCCATCGTGATCGGGAACAGCCCCAACTTCACCAACGGCAGGCTCGGCGAGGCAGTCGAAGCCCTGGCGGGCCTGGACATGCTGGTGGTGCAGGATACCTTTCTGACCACACTGGCCCAGCGGGCAGACGTGGTGTTGCCGCGGGTGACCTTCGCCGAGAAGAACGGCACATACACAAACCTAGAGCGGCGTGTGCAACGGGTGAAGCCTGCATTGGACCGGAACGACGGTGCCCGGCCCGAGAGCTGGGTTTTAGGCCAGCTGGGACTTCGCCTGAAACCCGACGCCTTCCCGGCGATGACCCCATCCGAGGTGATGGACGAGATAGCGCTGGTCGCCCCGATATATAGTGGTATTTCCCATCGCCGTCTGGAGAGCGAAGGATCGCTGGTGCTGCGGACCCAGCTTGAAAGCCCGCAGCCAACGCAGGTCCTGTATTCCAGCAGGCAGCACCGGGGGCTGCAGTGGCCATGCCCTGCCGCCGACCACCGTGGCACCCCGACCTTGTATTCGGAAGGATTCGGTGATAGAAAGGCCATTCCCTTTTCACCCCCGTTCTATGCCACGGCGCAAGAGCCCCCCCAGGAGTTCCCGCTGTGGTATGCCCCGGGGCGGGTGCTCCTGCAGCAGCACCGCGAAATGGAAGTCGTCCGAGGCAAGCGCAACCGAATCAATCGTGAGGAATGGGTCGAGGTCAATCCGGAAGACGCCGCCAAGCTGGGATTGGCGGAAGGCGACAAGGTAATGATCGAGACAGGAGCAGTGTGGGTGCCTGGAGTAGCCCGCATTGATCCTCGTATCCCCAGGGGCCTGGTCGGGGCGACCGGACTGTTTGGGCAACTGGCCATCGACATGCAGGCAAGCGAAGAATTTGACCCGGCGTCGATGCTCAATGGCCTGGATGTCCGTCCGGCCCGGTTGGTTAAGCCCCAGCAGGAATAGCTCCAGCTCGGGCCCCCTTGGTGGCCCCGGTAAATCTGAAAGTTTGTGGAATCAAATGCTGGAAGGAGGGAGGAGAGGTTATGGTAGAGTCAGCAGCCACGGACAGAGCACAGGAAGTTGACCTGACTCCGAATCCTGCCTTCCCCAAGGCGCACTTGGTGGAGCGCATTGATGTCACTGATGACCTGATGGTCATGAGGCTGGAACCGGAAGAGGGGGGAGCCTTCAACTTCAAGCCCGGCCAATACTGTACGCTGGGTCTTGGCCCAATTGAACGCGCCTATTCCATCGCTTCGGCTCCCTACGAGAAGACGATCGAAGTATTCGTGGAACTGGTCCCTGACGGTGGACTGACCCCGCTGATGTGGAAGCTCCAGCCGGGCGACTGCATGTCGGTACGGCCTCGAGCCAAGGGCATATTCACCATGGACCAGAAGGCCCACCACCACTTCATGCTTTCCACCGTCACCGGCGTGTCGCCCTCGGTGAGCATGGTGCGGGACTACCTCCACAATAGCGGCGAAGGGCACGTCTTCTACATCCTGCTGGGAGCCAGCTACCAGGATGAACTCACCTACGAGGAGGAATTCAGGGAGTTGGCTGCGAGGCATCCCGACGTGGTGAAGTTCGTGCCAACAGTGAGCCGCCCCGATGACGACCGGAACAGGGAATGGAAAGGCGCCGCCGGTAGAGTCAACGCCATCGCTGAGGAGTACCTTGAGAAGTTCAATCTTCCCAAGGACGACAGCATGGTATATACCTGTGGCCATCCTGGCATGATCGAGGATATGAAGGCCAAGCTGCCCCCACAGGGCTGGCGCTTCAAGGAAGAGCGCTTCTGGAAAGAGTAGTCGCTTTATGCATCTCGGTCCCGCACACCCTCTCCCCCAGTTGGAGGGGGTTTTGCTTTCCACCCCCAATTCACCAGCCGACTTGTTATAGAGACCTGTTATAGAATGGTCTCACCCACTTGGGCGAGAGGAAAGCCAGTGACACCGGTCCGCCGCCAATACCTCAAGATCAAGGAAGCATATCGCGATTCTATCGTCCTTTTTCGCATGGGCGACTTCTATGAGACATTCGACGACGACGCTCACCTTGTCGCCCGTGAGCTTGAAATCACGCTGACCAGCCGCAACCTCGGCAAGAACCTGCGGGTGCCAATGGCCGGGGTTCCGGCCCATTCCGTCGACTCCTACCTGGCCCGGCTCGTGAAGAAAGGCCACCAGGTCGCCGTATGCGAGCAGTTGAGCGACCCTGCCACTTCAAAGGGACTGGTGGACCGCGACGTGGTGCGCGTGGTCACTCCCGGCACCGTATTCGAGGACTCTCTTCTCGACCAACGCTCCAACAACTACCTGGCCGCGGTGGCGGTGGACGGAGATGATGCGGGCCTCGCCTATGCCGACATCACCACCGGTGAATTCGCCGCCACACAGCTGCCGCTGTCGCAGCTCCCACTGGAGTTGGGACGTGTGAGTCCGGCTGAGGTGCTGGTTGCCAGTGACTCCGCGGACATCGTCAACACCGCAGATTCACCATGGACGGCAACTCCCCTGGAAGACGCTTCCTTCGATCACAGGCGAGCTGAATCCGCGCTTCTGTCGTGGTTCGGCATCCATACCCTCGAGTCTTTCGGATGCGAGGGGCTGCCCCTTGCCGTCGCCGCGGCGGGCGCCATCGTCGGCTACCTTGAACGGACCAGGAAGACTGGCAGGGTGCAGTTGAACAACCTGGCGGTCTATTCCGCCCAGCAGTACATGGCGCTGGACGCGCGGACGCGGCGCAACCTGGAGCTGTTCGAAGGCGGGCGAGGGGAACAGCGTGAGCTGTCGGTGCTAGCGGCAATCGACCGCACACGGACTGTGATGGGTTCGAGGCTGCTGCGACGCTGGCTTGGGCAGCCGCTGTTGGACCTGGCACCCCTGCAACAACGTCTGGACGCCGTAGACTGCTTCCACGGCGACGGGCTGACACGGGGAGCAGTGGCCTCGGCCCTCGCTGGAGTCCCCGACCTGGAGCGCATCATGGGGCGCGTGGTGGCCGGGTCGGTCTCGCCCAGGGAACTGCTGGCCTTGAAGGCCGGCCTGGAAGCCCTGCCGGAACTGAGGGACCGGGTCTCGGACCTGGGATCGGCCATGCACTGGCTGCACCGCGAACTTGTCCCGGCTCCGGAAGTGGTGGCCCTTATAGAGGCAGCAATTGATCCTGAGCCCTCTGGCAGTGTTGGCGAGGGAAACGTCATTCGCCGTGGCTTCTCCGCAACGATTGATAAGCTCAAGGATGCAAGCGTCGATGCACGCCAGTACATCGCCGGGCTGGAGCAGAAGGAGCGTGAGCGGACCGGGGTTCGCTCGCTGAAAGTGGGGTACAACCAGGTTTTCGGCTACTACATCGAGGTGTCCAAGTCCCAGGCGGAAGGGCTGCCGGATGACTATATTCGGCGCCAGACCCTCACCAACGCCGAGCGCTACATAGTGCCCGAGCTTAAGGAGTACGAGTCCAGGGTGCTGAATGCCCGCGATCAGATGGCCAGCGAGGAAGAGGCTGTATACCGGCGGGTCTGCTCCCAGATTGCCGAATCGGCTGGGCATATTGGCCGCGCCGGCTCCGCCGTCGCCCAGGTGGACGTCTTCTGCGGCCTTGCGCAGGCCGCGGTTGATAACCGATACGTGAGGCCAACGGTCGACGATGGCCCGGTTCTACGGATCCGGGAAGGGAGGCACCCCGTCGTCGAGCGGGTACTGAATTACGGCGAGTATGTCCCCAATGATGTGGAGCTGTCCAGGGAAGCCAGTGTGCTGGTGCTGACCGGTCCCAACATGGCTGGCAAGTCAACCTACATACGGCAGGTGGCCCTTATAACCCTGCTGGCCCAGGTGGGCAGCTTCGTCCCGGCCACCGAGGCCCTCATCGGCCTGGTTGACCGCATCTTCACCCGGGTCGGCCTGCAGGACGACCTCGCCACCGGTCAGTCCACCTTCATGGTCGAGATGGTGGAAACTGCGGCGATCCTCAACCAGGCAACGCCCCGGTCGCTGGTGATTCTGGACGAAATCGGTCGCGGCACCAGCACCTACGATGGGCTCTCCATCGCCCGGTCCGTGATTGAGCACTTGCACAACGACCCCAGGCTGGGATGCAAGACCCTGTTCGCCACCCACTACCACGAGCTCACGCAACTGGCCGCCTCCTTGCCGGGCGTCCGGAACTTCAGCGTGGCGGTGACCGAGGAAGGCAATGACGTGGTGTTCCTGCACCGCATCGTGCCGGGAGGGGCCGACAAGAGCTACGGAGTTCATGTCGCCAGGCTGGCTGGATTGCCCCCGGGCGTTATCAACCGGGCTTGGGAAGTGTTGACGGACCTGGAAACCCAGAGCAATCAGAGCGGGAGGCGGCAGAGCCGGGCAGCGCCATCCCGGCAACTGGCACTGTTCTCCCCCGGCTCCGACCTCGCCGACGCGGTGCGCGCCCTTGACGTCCCGAACATGACCCCCCTGGAGGCGCTGAACAAGCTGTACGAGTTGCAGGAACAGGCCAACTCCCTGCCTTGACCTGCATTTAAGAGTGTCTCAAGTCCTGCGGTCTCCCCCATCGTCATTCCTGCGAAAGCAGGAATCCAAAGGCTCCAGCCGGTGGCCGTGCAATGGCACCTGACCAGGATCGCTTTGAGATAGTTACTTATTTCGATTTCGAACCAACTTTGCGTTGCAGCCGCTTGGTAATAGAATGTGAACGGTTTCCCGCGTCTTGCACCCCATACTCTAATTCCCGTTGAGGTCGTCATGAGCCAGCCGGTGCATTTTTATTGGTGGCCCCGTTGATCCACGTGTCGCAAGGCGAGAGAGTTGCTCTTGCAGAATGAACTGGTCATCCAGGAAAGGGACTATTTCAAGGAACCGCTCAGCGAGGAAGAGGTTCGCGAAATGGCCACCCTGGCAGGCATAGACCAGATCTTCGCCCGCCGCAGTCCCAGCCTCAAGCAGATGGGCCTAGCAGGTCAGGATCTCTCCGAGGATGAGATGGTCCGCCTGATGCTCCAGGAACCCAAGCTGGTCAGAAGGCCGATGATGCGAGTTGGAGACCAGATTTTTTTCGGCGGAGGGGCTGCCGTTCTCGACTCCGTGGTCGCGGCTGCCGTCTAGGACGGAAATCGCCAGGCCACCCAGTCTAGCTCTCCGGGGCGGCGACCACGGCAATCGTGTTTTAAACGAATCAGCTTTGCCGCCGTCCCGTCATTCCCGCCCCTCCACCGTCATTCCCGCGAAAGCGGGAATCCATGGTTTTCGTATTGTTGGCTGTCTCCGGTGGGCTAGGCTGGCGGTTCTCCGATGAGCGCAGAACACTGGAATTTCCAGCCACTGGATTCCCGCTCCCCGATCGAGTCGAGGACATGTTTTGCGGGAATGACGGTGTGAACGGCTGCGAATAACCAAGGCGCGATTGCCCTGGGGCGGCGACTCCTTGGACAACGCTGTTGCGCTAATGTTATATACTTGCACAGGCCCCCTACTCGGCGGTCTTTTTTTTCGTCGCGAGTCGGGGAGAGCAGTAAGTGGAAGGGCCGAAGACTGCCGATGAAGATCTTTTTCGACGTTGACTACACAATTCTGGGGCTGGACAACAGCCTGCGCCCACAGACCAAGGAGACATTCCAGGCTTTACTGGACGAGAACCATCAAATCTACATCTGGTCAGGGATGGGAGAAAGGTGGGAGGTCATCGAGAAGCATCAACTGGAGCCCTATGTGAGCGGGGTCTACGAGAAGCCCACGCATCACTTTCACGAGAGGCTGGAGGAATTGGGCGTTCCCTTCGAGCCGGAGTTCGTGATCGACGATTATCCCGAGGTGGTGGCGGCGTTTGGCGGCGTGTGGGTGCCTCCCTACTTCTTCAAGCGCTCTCCCGACCGGGAAATGGAGCGCGTCTACCGGATAGCGCAGGACTTCGCGGCCACTGGTACGTCGGAGGACAAGCAATATCGCGCCAAGGGCACGATAGTCCCACTCTTTTAGCGGTTGCTGATGCCGATTAAGGTGCTACCGCCAGGGTTGGCCGCGCTCATCGCGGCCGGCGAAGTGGTGGAACGTCCCGTTTCAGTCGTCAAGGAGTTGGTGGAGAACTCCATTGACGCCGGCGCATCACAGATAACTGTTGAGATCCAGGGTGGCGGCGTCCAGCTTATCCGGGCCATCGACGACGGCGGAGGCATACCCGCTGACGATCTGCCGATGGCGTTTTACCGGCACGCGACCAGCAAGCTCGTCTCTCCCGAGCAGCTGGACTCCATTGCGACCATGGGCTTCCGGGGCGAGGCGCTGCCCAGCATCGCTGCCGTTTCCCGCGTTGCCGTGCAAAGCCGCACCCACGACGAGGCCGCCGGCCATCGCCTGACACTCCATTGGGGCGAGCCAGTGGACTCTGGAAGCCAGGGATGCGCTCCAGGCACCCTGATCGAGGTGTCCGAACTCTTCGGCAACCAGCCGGCCCGCCGCAAGTTCCTGCGCTCTCCGCAGGCCGAGACGGCCCGAATCCAGGAACTGGTCAGCCGCTACGCCCTCGCCTTCCCCGAGATTCGGTTCCGCTTGGTCAACGATGGCCGGGTTTCCCTTAACACCCCCGGGAACGGGCAGCCGCGGGAGGCTCTCCTGGCCGTCTACGGCTCCCAGGTGGCTGCGAACATGCTCGAGGTGCACGCCGAAGACCCGGAGACAGGGTACGCAGTCGAGGGCTTCTCCGCCGCCCCCAGCGTCAGCCGCGCCAACCGCACCTACCTCACTTTCTTCGTGAACCGGCGCATGATCCAGAGCCGCATGCTGTCCTTCGCTGTGGAAGAGGCCTACGCCGGGTTGCTCCAGGTCAAACGGTACCCGGTTGCTGCGATCAATGTCGTTTTGCCCTACGGGGATGTCGATGTGAACTCCCACCCCGCCAAGCGCGAGGTGCGTTTTCACCAAGAGAACCGAATCTTCTCGCTGGTCCAGAGGGCGGTGAGGAGTGCCTTGGTGGCCGAGGCACCCGTCCCGGTGTTTGACCAGACCTCCGGTGGACAGACGGGCTTCACTGCTTTCGGTCGCAGCCGTCCCGCTGGCGGGCGATACTCAGGGACTGCGGGGTCGGGGTACAGCGACGGGGCGGCACCTCAACCTCAGCAATCGGCCGAGTATGGCACCGGGGAGGCGTTGTCACTCCTGGGTCGGCCAGCAATTCCGCTGAAAGTGGTTGGTCAGCTGCAGCAGACCTATGTCGTGGCCGAGGGACCGGAGGGTATGTACCTGGTCGACCAGCACGCGGCACATGAGCGGGTCCTTTTCGACCGGATCTGCGAGGGTCGTGGCTCGCAGGGAACCGTATCTCAGCCTCTCTTGGTGCCGGTCAGCGTTGAACTCACACCGTCACACGCCACGACTATAGAGGACAACCTCGCGGCCATCACCGCCTACGGTTTCCAACTGGAGCCATTCGGTGAGCGCACCTGGCTGATGCGGGCGTTGCCCTCGGTCCTGACCGCGGAGGAACCCGGCAAGGCGCTGATAGACATTCTTGACCTTGCCACGCTGGAGGGGCTCACCCGACATAAAGAGGACATTATGGCCGCCTCGATTGCCTGCCACGCCGCCATCCGCGCAGGCCGGTCCATGACCGGCGACGAGATGCGGGCGCTGCTGGAGCAACTGGAAGCCACGCCCAACCCCCACACCTGTCCTCACGGACGTCCCACCATGGTGCACTTCAGCTCCTACCACGTGGAGCGAGAGTTCGGCAGGCGCTAGGACAAAAGCTGCCAGTAGCGTCGGCCCTCGGCTCGCACGATGCGGCCGAAGCCGCCATGGTGGCAGATGGCGATGACGGCGTCCTCCGACTCGGCCCGCTCGATCATGGCGGCGCGGGTGGCAATGCCTTGGTCGCCATCCATGTCGAAGCTGAACTTCCAGTCCGTCTCGGTCACCTGGGTGGGGCCGTGGAAGACATCCCCCATGATGTAGGCGCGCTGTCCGCCCGACACGACGGCAAGGCTCATCGATCCGGGCGTGTGGCCTGGCGTGGAGATGGCGGTGATCTCGCTGGTGAGGGCGCGCTCGCCGTCCAGCAGGTCCAGAACCCCCAGGTCCTGCAACGGGCCGAGGGCAAGGTCCCAGTGAGGCGGGAACAATTCCATGACCTCGGGCTGCTGGAACACCTCCCAGTCGGCACGGTGGGCGACATAACGGGCGTTGGGGAAGGTGGCCCGGGGAGCTGCCCCGGGTTCGTGGGTGATGTTCCAGCCAACGTGGTCGAAGTGAAGGTGGCTGAAGAATACCGTGTCGATGCCGCCTGGGCTGACGCCCGCGGACTCGAGTTCCTGGAGAAGCCTGCCCTCGGCGCCGCCGGCCATGGCTTCGACGGAGTTGGGGTTCGTGGCTGCGCCCCCCAGCCCGGTGTCCACCAAGATGGTCTGGCCCTCGGAACGGATCAGGTAGCACTCGAAGTGGGCCAGTAAATCGTCGCCGCTGAACCCGGCGGGATAACGCTCTTGGTACGGTGCCCAGGCGTCAGCGGGCACTTCGGGGAAGACGTCGCTGAGAGGCAGTGTCGCCTCGTTGTCGTTCAGGGAGAGGATTTCCACATTGCCGACGGTTAGCCTGGCTTCGGGCATGGCTGGTCCTCCTGAAACTGACTGCTAAAGACAATGGCCCGCCATCAGGCTGGGCCATTGGTACGGGTCGCTGGCATGAGACTGTTCAGCTGGTATTGGTGCGCCGGGGGTCCTGCCGGGGATCCACTGCCGGATGGAAAATGGAGTCTTCGCCCGGAAACTCAATGTCCTTGGCGGAAGTGCTGCTGTTCGAGCTTCCTCCCCTTACCGCCGAAAGCGAGCCGGCTACAACGGCCAGCGCCGCCGCTCCGATGCCAAGTTTTGCCAGGAAGCTGCGGCGGGACTCGCGCTGCTTCTTGTTGTTCTGTTCCGATGGATTCAGTTCGGACGCCACACTTCGCTCCCGCCCTCGTCGGGGCCTTGGATTCAGACTACCGTAGATTGTACCCGACGAGCCGACAATTGCAACACGGCTAAGTTGTGCTTGATTCCAGGTCGTCCATCAACATGCGCGCTACCTGTCGGCCCATCCGGATCGAGTAGTTGGTGCCGCGATCCTCGGGGAAGATCTGGGTGGTGTTGGCCAGGTAGAGACCGTCGACGGGCGTGCGGTGAGGCGGGATGCGCCGGCTGTAGTTGCGGCCGATTATGGGCTGGGCGCCGTCGACGCGGTGGTGGTGGTAGTCCTGCACCCAGGAGCGGTCGAAGTCGGGGTTGAGCTTGCGCAGGTGTGGAACGAACAGGTTGAGCAGCTCTGCCGGCTCCATCTTGTACAGCTCGCTCTCCCTGTCGGGGTAGTTGCTGATGTAGACGATGTGCTTCCCCCCGTATAGCGACTTGTCGATCATGTTGGTGTGCTCGATGATGCCGACGAACGGCATCTCGCCGTCGCTGTCGGGGTCGGGAGCTATGTTGATCCAGTACTTGGCCGTGAGGGGCCGGTCAAGTTCGAGGATCAGAAGGACTGCGGACAGGTATCTGACGCCTGTCAGCATCTCCTGGTAGTCATCGGACATGGGAGGCACGAGGCGGGTGAAGACGTAGGACGGAGTGGTTGCAATGACGGCGTCGTAGTCGCGCTGCTCCGCCTCGCCGTCGCGGCTGAATTGCACACTGAGACCGGTGGCGCGGTTGTTCTCGATCAGAACCTGGCTGACGAACGCAGACGTGTGGACGTCGCCGCCCTGATCGCGGATGCGGCCAGCGAGGGCGTCGATGACTTCGCCGAAGCTGCCCATCGGGTAGCCCAGCCGCTCCTTCTGGAGCGTCTTACCGCGAGATGCGACGCGGAGGCGGACCTTGCCCCAGAGCCAGGTCATGCTGACCTGATCGTAGTGGTCGCCGAACTTGCCGCGCAGCAGCGGCTCGAACAGTACCTCGTAGGCCTTGCGTCCCATGTGCTGCGACAGCCAGTCCTTGGCGGTGATGTCCTCGAAACGGCTGTAGTCGGCGGTACGTTGCAGGCGAAGGGTCCACAGGCCCACGCGGAAGCGGTCCCACAGGGACAGGGGCGTGAACCGTAGCAGGTCCATCGGGGTGGAGAAGTCCCAGATTCTACCGTCGTGGAACAGGCCGACCTTGGATTCAAGCCAAGCCAGCTTGTCACCGAGACCGAGCTCGTGGATGAGTTCGGTGATGGCGGTATCGCTGACGAAAAGGTGGTGGTAGCCGCGCTCAAGTTGGCCCCCGCCGACGGGGAATGTCGAGGCCTGGCCGCCGAGGAAGGGGGCGACCTCAAACACCTCGGCGTGGTGTCCCTGGGCGGTCAGATCGTAGGCTGCGGCGAGGCCCGCGACTCCTCCACCGATGATCCCGACCCTCAAGGCGTGCCCCCGGCTGGAGTGGTTTTGGCGGCAGCGGTGTCCAGAGACTCGTCGGGGTTGCGGACCAGCTGACGGAGGTTGAGGTTCTGCTTCCAGAGTATGGTCAAGCCGACCACGTTGACCGGCAGCCAGAGGGCCACGAGATGTACCACCAGGGCGTAATCGACTGCTATGCCGACACCCAGGCCGAGTGCAACCAGGGTCTGCTGGGCGACGACCTCGAAGGGGCCGATGCCGCCGATGGCACTTGGTATGCCGGTAGCCAGGTTGGATGTGGCGGTGAGGAGCGCGATCGCCAGGACATACACTCCGAACGAATCGAAATGTGAGCCGAGGTCGAAGCAGTAGGATACCAGGAAGTAGACCAAGAACTCGCAGAACCAGACGGGTATGGACAGGGCGATCAGCGCGAGGTGCTTGCGCGGGGAATCCAGGATGCTCAACGCCGCAGCGAAGGAGATGTAGAACCGGAGGGCCAGAATCGCCAGCTTCCCGGGCAACAGCGACAATAACCGCTGGACGAGGTCGGAGAAGCCCTGCCACGCGGCCAACAGCGTGAACAGGAACAGGAACCCGCCGAACACCAGCAGCACCGCAGCCGCCAGGATGGTGGCCGTCTCCTGCGACACCCCGGCCGTCCAGTCGAACTGTCCCAGGAGCAGCAACCACGGGACCGCCAGGGCGACGAGCGCGATGAGCGTCAGGCCATCGAACACTCGCTCGACGGCCACGCTACCGAGAGCCGAGCTGGCGCTGAAGTTCTCCTTGCGGGCGAGGTAATACGAGCGGACCAGTTCCCCCAGGCGCATGGGGAGCAGGTTGTTTGCCGCGTATCCGATGACAATCACCGGGTACAGCCGTCTGACGGGAAAGTCACGCAGGGGGTTCAGGAGGAATTGCCAGCGCATGGCGCGAAACCAGACCCCTACGAAATAGACCGCCACCGCCGGTATCAGGTACAGGTAGTTGGCCTCGGCCAACTCGTCGATCAGGCCTGAAGGGTCATCGATGCGGTACACCTGCCAAACGAGAAATAGCAGCAGCACCACGCTCACCGCTATTCCTATCCACAGATGCCACCTGCCGGCCAACAACGCTCGTGCTTCCTCCGTGTCCTTTTTTCCGAGATTCGTTAATGGAGAGACTCGATTCGACGGGCCTCAAGTATAGTCTCTGGTCAGAGGGGCCTCAAGGCAGATAGGCGTAGTATTCCGACCGGTACCACGGGTCGTCCAGCTCGCGATAGATCAGGTAGTCCAGCACCTCGCCCCACGAATGTCGGCTGGAGATCGAATCACGGAAGAATCCGAAGTCCTTTGCGAGCTGCGTGTGCATGGATTCTTCCTCCCTGTTTTCGTGGGGCCGGCGGTAGGACTCCGGGAACCACAGCAGCTCTTTGAAGGGCCCCTCCTTGCGATAGGACTCGCGCACTTCACTATCGTTGCCCACGTGGGAGTCCTTGACGAGCAGGCCGCCTACGTTGCCGAAGCTGTAGGTGCCGTCCTCCTTCAGGCTGTTCTCCAGGACGATGCAGGCGGAGTCCTCCTCTTCGGAAGCCTCGAAGCAGTGGAAGTTGAGTAGTCCCTCACCCACGTCGTTGCGGACATACCACTGAAGGGGATACCAGACGTCATAGTCCACCTTGACAGGCCCCCGCCCCTCCGAGATCGGGAAGACGCCCTCCTCAAGGGTCCGGTAGGTGTCCGGGATGTCCGCCGAACCCTGGGCGTAGACCATCACTTCCACGTTCGAGTCGTCATAGGTGTAGGCCGCCCGAAACGCTCCCCAGGTGCCAAAGGCGAGCAACAGGACGGCAAGACCCAGCCCGGCGACCGGTGCGGCGCGGTGTGCCCCGGACAGCCGGAAGATGAAGGCGGCGACAAGGGCGGCGGCAACTGTGGAAGCCAACAGCAGCCAGTGTTCCAGGGCGAAGTGTCGGCTGGGGTCGATGAATTGCAGGAACAGGTACACTGCGGCAACTGCGATGAGGGGGGCCAGCCCCAGCAGGGAAACTGCCATGATTCCGCCGCCGCGCTCCCAGATGTCCTTCCAGTCGATCCTGCTAGACAATTCTCCGAGGTATTTTGCGGCGACGAGTATGAAGGGCGTTGTGATGTTTACCAGCAGCCAGGGCATCTTTTCCGTGGCAACCGTGTATGCGGCGAGGGAGAGAACGGCCCACAGCGCCAACGCTAGGCCGAGGACGTCCCGTCGCCTGTAAAAATAAATGATCCCGGCGATTCCAAACACAAGGGGCAGGAGTTCGTATACCGACAGGCCGACGAAGTAGTAATACCAGGGCTGGTTGCCCCGTGCCACGTCCTGCTGGGCGATCCAGTAACCCATTCCCTGCCAGGAGCCGGTGAAGATGCCGGCCAGGTTGGTGAACAGTGTGGTATAAAGGGCGGACCAAATCAGGTAGAAGACCGCAGCGCAGACCAGCCAGGCGCGCCCCAGCCACCAGATGCCCAGGGCTGCAGAAATGACGAGGGTGCCCAACAGCATCGCACCGGCAACGACGTAGTTGACGGGTATTCCTTCTCCGATACTCCCGATGGACATTCCGCCTGGAAGAACGGTGTCCACGACGCCCTGGATATTCAGCACGGAAGTGAACAGCAGACAGTAAATCGCAGTAACGGAAGCCGGAACCAAGGCAAGGAGGGAAGCCCTTCCCACGGAGAAACGGCTCCAGAAGAGGATGCCGACGGCAATGGCAAGCGCTCCGAGGAAGATGGTCCAGTCGGCAGCCCGGAGAATACTGCTCGATGGATCAACTCCGGAGTACGGGCGAAAGAGGACCCAGACGCACGCGAATGCGAACATCAGCGGCGCGGCAATCAAACCGGCTACTCGCTCCGTGTTCAGTGGCCCTCGGCTGAGCATCCAGAGCAGGACCGAAGCGGCAAGTACAACGGCGGCTGCATGGAAGACCCACGGTGCTTCGAAAACCGGAAGCAGAAGTGTGCTGCCCTCCCACGCGGGGGCTCCCGTCATCCCCGAGGAGCCGTCGGCGTTGGCGACGTTGTTGCCGGTAAGAGCGTCCGGATTGGCCAATGTGAGGCCCAGCAGTCCCTGAAACAGACCTATGATCGCCGACCACTGGGGCAAGGACATCGTAACCAGCAACAGGAAGAGCGCCGTGGGACTCCCCTCACGCTTCAACTCCTGCTGCCCGCGGGCCCAGGCCAGCAGCTCGGGCAGCGCCGCGAGGAAGACGATAAGGCCGAAGATTCCCACCAGCAGGTAGGCCGTCTCCTTTGTGGTGAACATCAGGGCCAGCACGGCAGAGGCCAGGTACAGGTTGATCTGGCGCCCCCCGTCCAGGTACCTCCACATCAGCGTGAAGAGGGAGACGGCCCAGAACATCATGATGATGTCGTTACGCCCGAACCGACTGAAATACAGCAGGGCCGGGGACAGTGCCAGCATTGCAGCGGCGATCAGGGCCCCGCGGCCCCCGATTTGATGCCGCAGGAAATATGGCAGCCCAACCAGGGCGGTTCCGAACAGGGCATAGCCGAGACGTGAGGTGAAGTCCGTATCGCCGAAGATGGTGAAAATTACGGCAGTCATCTCAATCTGGAACGGACCGTGCATCCAGGCGGAGTGGACGTAGTCGGTGCCGAATATCCAGGGCCAGCCCAGCAGCGAGCCCGCGCTGTTGGCCAGCTTCCACCCGTAGTGCAGGTGAATGGCCTCGTCGTAGTGCATGGGGCGCCCGCTGAGCTCGAACAGCCGAAGCCCAAGGGCGACCAACATCACAATGATGAACGCGCCCTCCAGCCATCCCCATCTCCTCGATTCGGATTGAGGGTGGGTCGAGGGATAGTCGGGAGAGCCGCTTGGCTGAGATTCAGCGATCTCTTCGGTCCCTTCCGGGATTTCTGAGTGTTCTGATGTAGATATGGTCATATACCGGGGTCATCCCAAACTTCGTAGACCACTACGTTATCCAGTTGAAAAACGGTTCTCAGGAAATCGTTGTATTCCGGCAGGGCCGAGACTCCATAGCGCTCCCGTTCACGGCTGCCCAGGTAAACGTAACGCACTCCGTACTGGTTCAGCAATCGAAGAGCCTCGCCTGGGTCTCCTCCTGAGTAGATGGCACCAACGTCCTCTTCGCGCCCGGCGAATGGCTCGGATGAACCGCGCCACTGAATCTCGTGTCCCTTCCAGCCCAATATCGTGGGCAGGCCGGTACTGGCCGAGACATAGCCGAAACGGGAGTAGTCGTCGCCCACCGCTTCCACGATACGCCCGGGCTGGGCTTCGTCCCTCAGCCACACTATGGCCTCGTACTCGCCTGGTTCCTGCGACTCGAGAAAGGCAATCCCGTCCAGAGTACGCCCCTCTGGAGCCGCCCCGTAGGCCCCGCCCCTCTCCAGCGTCGCGCCGAGGGTGTAGTAAATGGAAGCAGCAAGAAGAAGGACCACACACGCTGCCCCCCCGTAGGTTACGGCAATGCGAAGAGCTGCTGAGGCTGGGGAAGTTTCCTTGAGGCGGGGCAGGGCAGACCACAGGGCATACAGTGCGTAGGAGGCCGCGATTCCGAGCAGGAGCCAGGCCTGATAGTAGGTCTTGAAGACGGTGTTCATCCTCCTCCAGGCCCCGCCGAAGGAGTCAACTATATGGAATAGCTCGGAGGTCATTACGAGAAAGAAACCCATTGCCATGATCAGCAGCAGGAAGGGAGAAGCAATGTCGCCACGCCGCGCCAGATACGCGGCACCGTATGCGGCTGCAGACACGACGATGCTGGCTGGCGCGGCCAGAGTCAGGCGCCGTCCCAGGTCGGCCAGGGCGGGACCCGCGCCGTCGGTGACAATGGTGAGCAGGAACGCTGTCGCCATCCATACGCCCAGTGGGACGAGTCCCAGCAGCAGGGCCACCACTGCCACGGGGCTGTCTTCAGGTCTCGGCATCCGGATCCTGGAAAGCAACTTTACCATCAGTGAGAGAGAGAGCAGCAGGAACAAGCCGAGGACAAGGAACAGGTGGAAGGGACTTGTTGCGATATCCCGCAGCGGCAGCGCTCCTGACGTCTGGCCGCTGAAAGTCCCGTAGACTGGAGCGAAGAGCGCGACAGACAGAACGAAGAGTGCCAGGAACACAGCCGCAGCCGCGCTGGTAGCCTGCAGCAGTGAACCCGGATAGTCCCTGCAACCCTTGAGAATCAGGGCTGCGGCGAGGAGCGCCAGGAAGGTCGGGAAGTCCCAGAAGTTGATGAAGGCCAGCGCCCCTCCGGACAACGCGATCGCCGCTGCTGGAAATGGGTTGCGTATAACACACGAAAGTTGCAGGCGATGGGGTGAATTGTAAAAGTTCAGAATTGCACCAATTCCGAGTAGCAAGAAGGGAATTGCCAGTACGTGGGCATGAAGGTCTCCCAGCAGGAAACTGAAGGCCGGGAATTCCGTGATGGTGTAGTCGAGGGTTGATCCATCTCGTACAGTGCCGATGACCCGGGTGCTGCGGAACCACCACCAGAAGTCTTCGGGAAACGCGCCTGCCGCGCCTGCTGCCGCGCCCAGTCCGTCGATGGACACCCAGTCCCAGAAGCCAGCACCACCCCAGCCCCGCAGTCGGACGAACTCGAGTCCCCCGACCAGATTGCCTGCCAGGAGTACCAGCGCCGGGGCCGCCGCGCCCACGCCAAGGGCCCACCGGACTCCGCCGTTGGAAAGCCTGACAAGGTTGTATACCAGCCCGAAGCAAACAGCGCCGGCCAGTGCGGGAAGCGTGGCGACGGCCAGGTTGTAGCCGACGGATGTGGCCACGCCGCTCATCTTGGACAGTGAGGCCATGATGATATGGCCGAAGTAGTAGTAGCTAATGGAATGGCCGGAGAGCCAGGCGTCTTCTGCTGGGAAGAATCGGGCCTGGTGTGCCGCGTTGAGCAGCATGAAGTCCATCGGCTTCTCTGTGTGGGCAATTCCAGGCGAACCGGAGACCACAAGCGCCCAAGCCGCGAACATCAAAAGGAAGACAAGCTCGGAGGCCAGGAGCACGCGCCAGTTGTCTTGCAGGAATTCCCCCAACTCGTGCCACTTCTGCGATACCAACCACACCGACCCGGCACCGATGCAAAGGGCAATTGCCCACAGGGTCAATGGCGTGTTGGGGAGAAGGCGGACAAGGCCCAAAACCCACAACAAGTAGCAGACAGACAGGAGGATCGCGGGCTTTGCCAGCGTGATTCCCCTGTCGGGCAGGTACCTGAAAATGTGGTAAGCCCAGGGCAGCGCCGCCGCACCCAGCACTTCAATGGCGAGGAACCAGACTACGGCGTCTGCCATAGGGCGCAGTCTAGACGATGCCCACAGAGGTACTAGGGCACAGGAGCAAGCAGAGCGTCAACGAAGTCGTCAGCATCGAAAGGGGCCATATCGGCCAGTCCCTCACCTGTGCCGATGAACAGGATGGGCACCTCGAGTTCCTGCTTGATGGCTAGGACGATTCCACCACGGGCTGTGCCGTCCAGCTTGGCCAGAAATATGCCGGTACAGTCTACCGCCTCCCGGAAAGACCTGGCCTGTGCCAGCCCGTTGTGGCCGGTGGTGGCGTCGAGCGTAAGTATCACCTCGTGAGGGGCGGACGGGTCCAGGCGCTTGATTACCCTATGAATCTTGCGGAGCTCCTCCATGAGGTTGGACTTGGTGTGCAGCCGACCGGCGGTGTCGATGATCAGGACGTCTGCGCCACGGGCTCTGCTGGCCTGGAAGGCATCAAAGGCGACGGCTCCCGGGTCCGCGCCGGAGGTGTGGCGGATGACGTCCACTCCGACCCGTTCGCCCAAAATTTCCAACTGTTCCGCCGCGGCGGCCCGGAATGTGTCGGCGGCGCCGAGCATCACCTTGCGTCCGGACTGTGTGAAGTGGTGAGCCAGCTTGCCGATGCTGGTGGTCTTCCCCACCCCGTTCACGCCAACCATGAGTATTACGTATGGGGATGAGGATTCGATCTCCTCATCGGCAATCAAATCATTCCGGTCAGAGGCAAGATCTTCGGTGAGGGCCTGTTTTAGAGCGGACGTTACCGCGTCCGGTGAGTCCAACGCCCCCGACCGCACCTGCTCTTTGAGTGAGTCAATGATTCGGAGAGAGGTCTCCACTCCAATGTCTGAGGAGATCAGGATCTCCTCAATCTCTTCCCAGACGGAATCGTCCAGTTTCGGAGAACGCAGGAGCCCTACGATCCGGCCAAACCAGCGTTCCCGGCTGGGTTTGACCGCCTTTTCGGTAGCCCTGATGTCATCCTGGCGATTTCGTCGAAACAGTCGAAGCATGGTCCTCCGGAAGTGTGGAATCAGACCCTTTGCAGTGATTGCAGGGCTGCGGCTGCTGCCGCTTGCTCGGCCTCAGACTTTTTGCCGCCCCGGCCGGTCCCTATGACCTCATCGTCGACGATGGCTTCTACGGTGAATACGGGGTTGTGATCTGGCCCCTCGCGATGGATATGGCGGTATTGGGGGGTTGAGTGTCCCTGTCCCTGAAGAAACTCCTGGAGCCGGGACTTGGGGTTTTCAGGGGGAGGGCCGCCCTGGGCGATTTCGGAAAGTTCGGGAGCCATGTGCTTGGCGATAAATTCGCGGGCAGCTTCCATGCCCTGGTCAAGGTAGATGGCGGCGACAATAGCCTCCAGGACTGCTGCCAGAACAGAATCCTGGTTGCGGCCGCCCGAAGCTTCAACGCCCCGGCCGACCAGAAGCCGGTCGCCCAATCCCAGCCTTCTCGCCACCTGTGCCAGCACCTCCCCCCGCACCAGGGATGTGCGGCCCTTGGTGAGCTGACCTTCGTCTGCGTCTGGGAACTGGCGGTACAGCTGGTCGGATATGGTCAACTCTAGGACGGCGTCGCCAAGGAACTCCAGGCGCTCGTAGGACTGGTTGGCGTCAAGACCATGCTCATTACAGAATGAGCGGTGGGTCAGGGCCAACTGAAAAAGACTGGGGTCCCTGAATTGGGACCCCAGTAGCGAATCGGTACTGTTGCTACGGTCGCCCATCGACCGGCCCAGCCGTGGCCTAGATGACTCCGTGCGGCCACGGGGGCTGCGGGCGCTTGAATTCACCGACGTGAACGAATTCGCTCATCGACTTCATCAGGTTGTCGTAGATCTCGACTGATTGCTCATCCGGCGGGATGAACATTTTGAGGAAGGCGAAGTTTCCGTTGTCGAAGACAAAGGTCGGTACGCCAAAGGCACCGTACTCGTCTACGGCCTTGGTGTGGCTTTCCGCCAACTCGCCGAGCAGGTCAGGGTCGACAATGTCCTCGCGGAAGCGGGCCATGTCAACGCCAGCAGCGTCGCCGGCAGCGTCAATGACGGCCTGGTCGTTGAGGTCTGCCTTATCCTCGTGTCGCGCCTTGAGCAGGGCCATGAAATAGGCCTCGAAAGCCTCCTTGCCCTGCCGCTTTACGGCTAGTCCGGCCCTGTGGGCCAAGAGAACAGGATCCTGACCGCTGACGACGTCGGGCCTGTCCCAGACGTTGTCGCCGTCCTTGTTGTTGACCTGTGATAGGGAGAACGGTTGCCAGTCAACCTCGATGGGTTGCCCGGTCTGTTCCCGAACCTTTGCCAACCACATGTTGGCATTGTAGACGAAGGGTCAACGAAAATCGTAATAAGATGTGAACTCAGCCTCGGCCATCTCATGCCTCCCGCTGGTTTTGGTGTTCTCTGACCGAAATGTCTCCGGCCGATAATCCTGTGTAGAATTGTAGCCACGCCCCCACAGATTGTCAAAAGCCGGCCCCGACGTAGGTTGCTCCGTGAGCAGCAGGGCAATCGCGTCTTGAAGGCTGGAATCTCATTTTGCTGTCATTTGCTCCTTGCCAAGCCTGGCGCTCCTTCTCTAACATTAGTTCTATGTTTATAACGGATTGCAAACAGAACCCGACTGACATCCTTATGGTCTCTTGAACCAGCTGCCGACCCGAAATGCCCAGAAATGACCGGGAAAACGAAAAAATCAGCCCCTGCAAACCGGCAATGTCGGCTCATCCGACCCAACCTGCTGAGTTGCTGAATTCAAGACGCGATTGCCCTGCCGTGAGCAGTCGTTGGGCAGAAGGCGCATGTTGTCTGCGTGCTATAATTTCGTGCCCTATTTGTGCCCTACCTGACTTGGTCCTCGAGTTGTCACTCCACCCCTTTGCGGGGAAATTCCACTCAATTGAACGTTCGCAGCAACATTTCGCTCGACTCCCTTGCCGCCGGCCTGGAACCCGGGCGGCGAACCGCGCTGAAGGTGGTACGGCAGTTGGCGGAAGAGGCGGAACTGCGGGTCTTTCTCGTAGGCGGACCGGTGCGAGACGCGCTGCTGGGAATGCCCGTCCTGGACTTGGACTTGTCGGTCGTGGGGGATGCGACAGTACTTGCAAGTAGCCTGGCGAATCGTCTGGATGGAAACCTCACGGTACACCAACGGTTCGGTACAGCCACGGTAAATGCCGAAGAGGTGCGAATCGACCTCGTTACGGCTCGCAGCGAGACCTACGAGAGCCCTGGTGCCCTGCCTCTTGTGCAACCAGGCAGCATTGACGATGACCTAGCCCGGCGGGACTTTACCATCAATGCGATGGCTCTTCCCGTCTCGGCAGATAGCACCTTCGTGGTTGACCCGACCGGAGGGCTGGACGACCTCGAACGAAGGGCCATCAAGATCCTTCACAGCCGCAGCTTCGTGGATGATCCCACGCGAATGTTGCGCGCCGTCCGATATGAGCAGCGATTCGGCTTTCGCATAGAGTCCGGCACCCTGGATTCTCTTGCGGCTGCCCGGGACTCCGGGCTAATGGAGGCCGTGAGCGGAGACCGGTGGCGTCATGAGCTCGAGCGGATCCTGGAAGAAGAACGCCCAGGACCCCCCCTCTTGCGCGCCATGGAACTCGGCCTGCTGGAGGGCATTCATCCGGCCCTGACAAGGGATGATGGACTGAGGCGGCTGGCTTCCCAACCTGCGGAATCCGTGAGAAGCGACGATTGGCTGGCCAGCCTATTCGCTTCTCTCAGCGAAGCAGAGGGTGAAGGGGCAATAGAAAGACTTCGCCTTGCAGGGAGTTGGGCCATCGTTGCCCGTGATACTATTTCGATAAGGGGCTCTGAGGCCGCCATTCTGGGAGCAGGGAAAGCATCCCTGCTCGCTCGGATTCTCAGCGGGATTAGTCCTGAAGCGGTTTCTGCATGGACCAGGCTGACCGAGAACCCTCAGGTTGCTGCTACTCTGGAACGATTCCTTTGCGAACTGCGTGGTGCAAGAACCTCGCTTTCCGGACAGGAATTGCTGGATATGGGAGTACCGCAAGGGCCGGTCGTTGGGGAAATCCTTGGGCGGCTCCGTGAGGCCAAGCTGGACGGTCTGGTAAACGGCGAGGAAGAGGAACGGGCCCTGGCGATGTCGCTGCTGGGCGAATGCCGGGTTGACGTTGCGAGGCAGGGATGATGGCCGAATCACCTATTGAAGAGGGCGAACTGGAATCCTGTGTAATCTGCGGTGAGGCTCTGGACGGATTCAATGAGACTTCCTGCCAGATGTGCGGCGGCAAATTTCACCAGCCGTGGACCCAGGACTCCGCGACACCACAGTGCGGTCGTATCGGAAGTCACGAAGATGCGCTGGCCATTGTGTTTCTCTGCGACGACTGTTTTTACGGGCGAAGACCCTGACAGACCGGAAGGCCGGTTGATATTCGCGACCAATCGTTGGATGTGATTAGGAGGATACCACTGATGCAAGCGGTGTACATTGAGGCCCATGGAGGGACGGAGGTCCTGACTCTCGGCGAACGGCCGGAGCCGGAGGCCGGGGCCGGGCACGTGAAGGTGCGGGTGCGGGCCACCGCCCTGAACCGCCTGGACCTCTACACCAGGGCAGGAGACCGCGGCCTCGAGCGGCAGTTTCCTCCTCCCCTGATTCTCGGCGGGGATTGCGCCGGAGAGATTGCAGCAGTGGGAGCCGGAGTTTCCGGGCTCAAGGAGGGCGACCGGGTGGTGATCAATCCCCGGCTCTCGTGTCAGCAGTGCTCCGCCTGTCTTTCCGGCCAAGACGACCTTTGCCGCCGGTCCCAGTTTCTTGGCAGCGCGCTGGACGGCAGCTATGCGGAGTATCTCAGCGTGCCTGCGGCCAACGCCCATGTCATGGCGGATGGGGTCAGCTTCGAGCAGGGAGCGGCAATTCCCACCACCTACCTGCCGGTTTGGAACATGCTGGTGCGCCGGCTCCAGTTGAAGCCCTGGCAGACTGTGCTAGTGCTGTCGGCATCCGCGGGGGTTGGGACCGCGGCCATACAGATGGCGAAGGACGTGATCGGCGCGCGGGTAATCGCAACCACCAGTACCGCAGAAAAGGCGGCGAAAGCCAGGGAACTGGGCGCCGACGAAGTGATCAACTACACGGAGGAGGACATCCGTCAGCGCGTGCGGGAAATCACCGGCGGGGCCGGAGTCGACTGCGTGGTTGACCATGTGGGGGCCGACTTCTTCGGGCCGGCATTCGCATCGCTTCGACCGGGAGGCCGGTACGGAATCTGCGGCGCAACCACGGGCCTGCGGGCGGAGCTGCACCTGGGCCTGCTGTTCAGCCAGCAGAAAGAGGTGTACGGCGTGTACATGGGCACCAAGGAGGACATGAGGCAGATCGTGGAGATGCTCAATCGAGGCGCTGTCCGCCCGGTGGTCGACCGCGCATTTCCGCTCTCGGATGTGGCCGCGGCGCACGAAGCGATGGAGGCCACGAGCTTCTTCGGCAAGCTCCTGTTGACCCAGTCCTGAACTTCAGGCGGAGAGGCACAAGGGTTGCTCGGGTGGTTCCCTCGTCGGCTCATTGGACCCCGCCGCTCGGAGGGCAGGCGTCTGCCGCGAGGGCTGCGCCCCGGACGTCCGTTGGAAATCAGGGTGGTCTCGGTACAGGACGGGGACTCGCTCATCGTCAGGCTGGGCAGGTCAAGGGATGCTGAGGAAACAAGGGTCAGGCTGTACGCGATAGACGCCCCTGAGCGGGACCAGCAATTCGGGCGGGAGGCAGGGGACTATCTCCGGCGCCTGGTGTGGAACCGGGAAGACCTGCTCCTTGAGCCTGTGGACACCGATCAGTACGGAAGACTGGTCGGTGTTCTGTATTACCGGGCCGTCGGTCGCCGTAGTTCAATCAACCGTCTGATGGTGGGGCAGGGGCTGGCGTGGTGGTACCGGCAGTTCGGTGGGCATGGTCTCGGGCTGGAGCAGGCAGAACGGGAGGCACGTCGCAGGCGGCGCGGGCTGTGGGCTTCGGCCAGGCCGATTGCGCCGTGGGAGCACCGGCGGGCGCAGAGGGAACGGGCTAAAGGGAGCGGCTGCCTGAAATGGGTGGCCTTGGCTGCAGTGATGGGCGCAGCCGTTCTGGCCATAGCGATGTGTGGGGAGTTCGCCTAGCTTTCCTAGCTTTCCTAGCTTTCCTCGGTTTGGCTGGACTTCCGGTCACGCAGGCGGCGGCCATGGAACAGGTACTGGTTGGCGTATCCGGCGTATCGCCCGAAGTATTCCTGGGCCCATTGCAGCAGCACTCGATTGGTGGGCGTCTTCTGGCCTGGGAAATACCAGTCGGCGAGGGCGCGGCGCACCCAGACGTCTATGGGGAAAGCCTGCATCTTTTCGAGGGACATCAGTGCGATGCAGTCGGCGATCTTGTCGCCAATGCCGCGGAGTTCCATGAGCTCGGCCTTGGCCTCGTCGTAGGGTGCCTCGACAAGACGGTCAAGGTCGAGACTGCCTTCTGCAACTGCGATTGCCGCCCGATGGACATAGGGTGCCCGGAATCCCAGCTTGAGCTTGCGCAATTCCATCTCGCCGGCTTCAGCCAGGTCGATGGGAGTGGGGAAGGTGCATCGGCGGTGGCCGTTCAGGGACAGTGAACGGCCGAAACTGTCCGAGAGCCGCTCCATGTTGAGGTGTATCGTCTCTATGTTGGAGTTGGCGGAGCATATATAGGCGACAAGGCACTCCCAGGGTTCCTGTCGCAGCACGCGGAGTCCCGGGTATCGCTCGACCTGGGCAGCTATATTGGAATCGCCGGTGATAGCGGCGTAGATGTCTTCCAGGCGGTCATCCAGCCGCAAATAGCTGCGGATGGCGGGCTCCAGCTCTTGCGGAGACTCCGGGGCGCTCTTCAGGACGATTTCGGGGCCTTGCTGGCGCAGCAGGAACAGGTTGCCGCGGAGAACGCCGCTGAACCACTCGCCCTCGCGTTTCCAGCGGTGGGCCTGGCCTCCCAGCAGGCTGGCCTCGAGGTCCAGGGGCTCGCTAACGACGAGTTCCACGGCGTCCTCTTTCCAGCCAGCTTTCGGCCAGCATCCCCACGTTGGCGGTCAGGCAGGGTGTCATGGTGCAGGGCGGCATGGAGTTGCGGAATGCCTGCCCGTAGCCGTGGGTCGCAATCCTGGAATCCAGCACGACGATGGTGCCCATGTCTTCCTTGTTCCGAATCAGGCGCCCAATTCCCTGCCTGAAGCGCAAAACGGCGTTCGGTATCTGATACTGGTTGAACGGATCGTCGTAGAGTCCGGAGCGCGACTGCACGATAGGATCACTGGGTACCTGGAAGGGCAGTCGGGTGATGACCAGGGCTTTCAGCAGCCCCGAAGGCATGTCGACGCCTTCCCAGAAGCTGGCCGTTCCCAGGAGCACGCTGTTGGGCTCCTCGGCGTATGCAGACATCAGGTACGGAGCCGACCCGTCGACGCCCTGGGCCAGCACCGGGATGCCATGGGGCTCCAGCATGGGCCGCAGGCGCTGAGCGACGGCGCGCAGGGACGAATGGGAGGTGAACAGGGCCATCGTCCTTCCCTGCAACCGCTGGCCGAGCTGGGCCAGTACCTCCGCGGTGGCTGGCACGTAGCCGTTGGCATTGGGCGGAGGCATGTCTTCGGGGATCAGGGCCTGTGCGGCCCTCTGGTAGTTGAAAGGCGAGCCCACCAGGAGCTCTTCGGCCTCCTCTCCCACACCGACCCGGCGCCGCAGATACTCGAAGCTGCCGCTGGTGCTGAGTGTCGCGCTGGTAAGCACCACGCAGTCCTTTTGCTCAAACAGCTTCTCAGCGAGGATGGAGCTGACGTCGAGAGGGGCGGAGTGAAGTGAGATGCTGGCCTGCTGCGGGTTGATGTTCACCCAGTTGATGACGTCCTCGTCATCCCTGTCCAGGATGGACTCCAGCTTCCCGGCGAGTTCGGAGAGGCTGTCTGCCAGCGAAGCGGTCTCCACTACCAGGGCCTGCTGGTCCGGCGCTGCGGGCAAGGGTGTTGCATCCAGGAAGCTGCGCAGGTTTTTTAGCGCG
The DNA here is from genome assembly GCA_965216065.1 of Dehalococcoidia bacterium. Classification (GTDB taxonomy): domain Bacteria; phylum Chloroflexota; class Dehalococcoidia; order Lucifugimonadales; family UBA3495; genus VXOI01. The sequence goes on along the minus strand of CBDCFB010000002.1, from coordinate 1,734,207 downwards.
AGGCCGGCCTGGTCGAACCGGGTGTTCAGGTTTTCCCAGGCGAGGTGGAGTTCACCCCAGGGCGACGTGCTCCGGACTACCGGTGTGATCAGCAGCTGGTTCTGATCGCCCTGTTGCTGGTTGCGGCCCCTGCGCTGCCCTGAATGAAGCAGCTCGACCCCTGCGAACAACCGGTCCCAGCCTTCCCTGAGCCTTGGCGCCTCGATCTCCAGCGTGGCTACAACCGCCAGGCCGGTGTCGAGAGCCGCGGTGTCTGGGACATCCGCCGCGAGGGCCTGCCTCACGGCGCCCGCCAAGCGTCCGGCGGGTTCCATGGCCCGATCTAGGTCCGAGTGGGACAGCTCAAAGCCGAAGTGGTTGGTGGCGGCCTCCTCCAGGTGATGGGCCTCGTCGATGATGACGTGCTGGTAGTCGGGTATGAGACCACCGCCGATCGCCAGGTCAGTCATGAGCAGGGCGTGGTTGACGACGACGATGTGGGCCTGCTCGGCCCGCTGACGCGCCGCCCGCAGGAAGCAGGCAGAGCCGTCGCGCATGTCCAGGCAGAAGCCCCTCTCCCCTGCCGATATGTGGTTCCAGGTTACCGCGTCGCGGCCCAGCAGATTGATCTCGCCCCGGTCCCCTGACGGCGTATCCTGCAGCCAGAGGGAGGTTTTGGCCAGAAGCTTTGCGTCGTCAACGCTCAGCGAATCGCTGCGGGAGAGCTGCTGCCAGCGGCGCAGGCAGAGGTAGTTGGCCCGACCCTTGAGGAGGGCGACCCTGAGGTCTCCGGCTTCAAGCATTCCAGCGGCTTCGAGAACACCCTGCAGGGCCGGAATGTCCTTGCCGATGATCTGTTCCTGGAGGTTGATGGTATTGGTTGAGACGACCACCCGCTGACCCTGGGACACTGCAAACAGGGCGGCTGGCAGCAGGTAGGCCAGCGACTTGCCGACTCCGGTACCGCCTTCGATGACGAGGTGGCGCTGGTTGTAGATCGCAGCAGCAACCTCGTCCAGCATCTCTTCCTGCTGGGGACGGTGCTCGAACCCGCCAAAGGCCTTGGCGAATGGGCCATCCGGTCCCAGCATTCCGTGAATCTGCTCGGGGCCGACGTGTTCCAGTTCCTCGGAAGGCCGGCGCTTTTCGGGTGGTTCGATCCTCTGGGACAGGAGCTGGAGGTCCAGCCCGGAGGGACCAACCGAGGACGGCCCGGTCGATCGGGCGGCGGCCAGCCCGGAGAGGGCCGGGTACAGCGCCCAGTTGCTGCGCCGGGCGAGGTCGGACATGTAGGCCAGCAGTCCGCCGTCCTGTTCTGAGGCGAGGCGCAACAGGCGAATGAACAGCTCCTTGCCGCCGACTGCGTCGTCCAGAGCGCGGTGGTTCCGTAGCTCCACGCCGAAGTGATCAGCCAGGTGCTTCAGGGAGTAGCGTCGGGAACGGGGCAGGAACACGGTGGCCAGGTCCATGGTGTCGTAGGCAGGGCTGGACAGGGACAGGCCGTGGGTGGACAGGAAACGCAGGTCGAACTGGACGTTGTGCCCCACCACAGGGTGATGGCCGAGGAAGTCGGCCAGATCGCCGGAGACGCTTGGGAAGGAGGGGGCCCGCTCCACCTGCCGGGGATGAATCCCGGTCAGCCGCTGAATGTGGTCCGGGATGGGGCGGCCGGGATTGACGAAAGTCTCGAAGGTGTCAAGTACCTCGTCGCCTCGGAATCGGACTGCGCCAATCTCTAGGATTGTGTCGCGTTCGGCATCAAGGCCGGTCGTCTCCAAGTCCAGGGAGACATAAACTTGTTCTAGAGGTGCAATCAGCTGGTGAATCGAGGCCATCACACTCCCGGTTCCGCCCTGCCCTGTAGCTAGCCTCCGTGGAAGCGGGGAGCGGGAATCACAAGGAGTTTAGCACGGGCAACAGCCCTGCACGAGGGGAAAGTGTCAGCAATCCGAGGGTAGGCTGGGTGGGCTCAGGCTGAGTAGCGCCTGATTGCACCGTTGCGCAGGCCGACTACGGGGTGGTACTGGCCGGAATGCAGCGCCTTTAGGAACTCGGCTTCTGTGGTGATTTCGTCGTGAAACTCGGTAACGAACTTGCCGAGTCCGTGGAGGGAGTGGGCGTCGCTACCCCCGGTGACGGGCATGTGGAGCAACTCAGCCACTTTGACGGCGAAGTCGTTCTCGCGGTCGACGGTGCCGCCGTTGGCGACCTCGACGGCATCAGCGAGCTTGAATACCGGGTGGTCCAGGGCATCCTCGGGCGTTTCCGGCAACTCGTCGGGCACCGACTGGTAGATCAGGGCCCGGGAGCGGTTTCCGCTGCTGCTCAACACCCCTCGGAAAGGATGGGCGGTGATGACAAAGCCGCCGACAGCAGTGGCGGCCTTGCGCAACTCGGCGGCCTTGTTGAAGCCGGACTGGTACTTGTCGAGGCCGAAGGCCAGCATGTGGCCCATGTCCGTCTCGACCTCCATGGCGCGAATGAGGACCACGCTGTGGAGGGCGGCGAACTTCTGAAATTCGTGGCGGTCCCATGGCCCGGCGTGCTCGGTGATGCATAGGCCGCGCAGCCCCAGCCGGTCGGCTTCAAGCACCATGTCTTCGGGAGTCAGGCTGCTGTCGCTGCTGCCCTTGGTGGTGTGTATGTGCAGGTCGAAAAGACGGGCCATGAACCGATTGCACCTCGTCCGTTAGTTGCCTCAAGTCTATGGTGTGCGACGTTTTCCGTCAACTTGCTGAGCGGGCTGTCGTTATTGATCGTCAGGAAAAAGTCGCGTTCCTCATCGCTTCTTCCAACTCAGGGAAGCGGGAGAGGGGCAGGGTCTCGCCGGTCTCTTCGTAGTGGCCTATCAACTCGCGGAAGGTGTCGGGAACGCGACGGGTGCCACCCGTGGCGGCGTCATAGCCGACGTAGACCGCGTCAATGGTCGTCAGGAGCAGCTCGGGGTCGGGGCGCCAGAGCTGCATCTGCAGGTCCATGCTGGTGTTGCCGAAGCGAGAGACGCGCACCCAGGCCTCGACCATCTCGTCGACGAGGGCAGGAGCGCGGAACTCGATGGTGGTCTTGACCACTGCGAAGTCTATGTAGCCCGACCTGGGAATGTGGTAGATACCGATGCCCAGGTTTCGGAAGTACTCAGCCTGAGCGATCTCGAGGTACCCCAGATAGGCACCGTTGAACACGATTCCCTGGGCGTCGCACTCCATCCAGCGGACTCGAAAATCAGTGCGAAACCTGAAGTCGGACTTGGGCATATTGGTTATTCTTGTGCCTCGTAACCCAGGGTCGCCAGATACCGGCGGTCGTCGTCAGTGAGCTGCGCTGACAGGAGGAGGTCCGGACGACGGGCAAGAGTGCGTTCCAGTGACTTTCGGCGGCGCCAGCGGTCGATCTCGGCGTGGTGCCCGGACAGCAAAACCTCCGGGGCCGCCATGCCGCGGAACTCGGCGGGGCGGGTGTAGAGGGGGTGCTGCAGCAGGCCGGTGGTGATGGAGTCGCCGGCGACGCTCCCAGGTGATCCGACCACGCCGGGGAGCAGCCTGGTGACAGCGTCGATGATGATCATTGCGGGAAGCTCACCACCGGTTAGGACGTAGTCCCCAACGCTGATTTGACGGGTGGCCAGACCCTCGGCGATGCGCTCGTCGACGCCGGCGTAGTGGCCGCAGACTATTGCGACGGCCGGTGCCTGAGCGATTTCCTCGACCAGCTGTTGCGTGAGGAGTTCTCCCTGGGGAGTGGTCAGGATAACCGGTATCTGCGTCCGTTCCTCATCGAGATATCCGGACAGGGCACCCTCAGCGGCCTCAAAGACCGGTTCCGGCTTCATCACCATCCCGTGACCGCCGCCGAACTGGTAGTCGTCGGCTGTGCTGTGGGTGTCGTGGGTATGGTCGCGGATGTCCGTGGCCTCGATCGAGACCTGACCCCGCTCCACTGCCCTGGCGACAATGCTGAACTGCAGGGGCTGGGCGAAAGCCTCCGGAAACAGGGTCAGGACATGAAATCTCATCAAGCTTGCGCGACGCCGGAGCTAGTCGGCAGCCACGGCCACCGCAGCCGGCACTTTGTCGACGTAAGCGACTCCGGCACGCATGACCATCTTGATGGCTTCCCGGTCGCGGAGCACACTGATACTCCTGAGGGGGTCGCCGTTGACGGCCAGGAGGTCGGCCTGCTTGCCCTTCCCGATGGTGCCGATCTCGTTGCCGAGGCCGATGCACTCCGCTGCCCAGCCCGTGGCGGTCTGGATGGCCTGCATGGGAGTCAGGCCGCGCTCGACCATCAACTCGATCTCTCGAGCGTTGTCGCCGTGGACAAAGCCACCGGCGTCGGTGCCCGCGGTGATCTTCGCCCCGGCCTCAACGGCTCGGTGCAGGCTTTCCTGGTGGATGTGCATCAGCGACTCGGCCCGGGCCTTGATGTGGGGAGCGCTGATGGTGGAGTGGAACTCGTAGACCTCGAAGGTGGGGGTGAAGAAAGTGTTGTTGTCGGCCATCATCTTCAACAGGTCGGGTTCTTCGGACAGGTAGCAGCCGTGTTCCACGGACCCAACGCCCGCCTCGATGCACATGCGCAAACCGGGGCCGCCGAGAGCGTGACACATGGTCAGTTTGCCGAGGGCGCTGGCTTCATCGACCAGCGCCTTCACCTCGTCCGGGCCGAAGGCGATGTCCCTGGGGCCGTGGCCTTGGCGGGAGCTGGCGCCGCCGGTGGTGGCGAACTTGATGACGTCGGCGCCCACCCGTACCATCTCGCGGACCATGGAGCGGACCGCCTCGGGGCCGTTGGCCACGCCGACGGGCCGCATGGGGTCGGTGGCGTAGGCGGTGCGGTGTCCCGAGGGAGCGACGCGGTCGCCGATGCCCCCGGTGGGCGAGATGATGGAAACGGCGCAGACCAGTCGGGGGCCTGTGATCAGTCCCTCGGAAACGGCCTGCTTGAACCCCGCGTCGAGACCTCCGGCGTCGCGGATGGTGGTGTAGCCGGCGGCAAGCGAGTCCTCAATGGCCCTGGCTGTTTTTAGGTGTGCGAGGGAAGCGGGTTCCTCGATCTCCCAGCGGGAGAGCAGGCTGTAGTTCTTATCGGCCAGGTGATCGTGGGTGTCAATCAGGCCGGGCAGCAGAGCCAGGCCGGACAGGTCCACTACTTCGGCGTTGGGAGGGATGTCGACGGCGCCCCGGGCCCCAACGGCCCGTACGCGATCGGCCTCAACCAGCACCACGGAATCCTGCTGGACCGGACCACCGGTACCGTCTATCAGGGTCGCGCCAACTAACGCTTTCATGGCCGTGCCTCCGCCACCGAGAACCGGGATGTGCATACTGATGCTGTCGGCTCAATGCTAGGCAGGGGTGAAGCGGGCTGTCAAGGCAATTCGAATGCGCCGTTGGAGACGCTCAAGGTAACTGCATCTCGCGATTGCCGTGGCTATAATTTCAGCAACGTGAAAAGTAGGCTGGAGGGGAAGATGGCGGGCAGAATATCGGGGATGGCAGTGACGATGGTGCTTGTGCTGGCCCTGGGATTGGCCCTTGTGTCCTGCACCAGCCTGGGAGGTTCCTCGCAGTCGATAGTCTATGTTTCTGAAGCAGAGGGCAATCCTGATGTACTCACTGTCGACCCGGAGTCCGGTGAGTCCTCGGTGGTAAAGCGCGGACCCTCGGTGGAGACGAGCCCTACGTGGGCTCCGGACGGGGAGCGCATCGCGCTTGTGTTGGATGACGGCAACGGCCGAGACGTGGTTGTTGTGGACTCCGATGGCCAGGGAGGGGTCCTCTCCCTGTCACCCGAAGTCGACGGCCGGGAATCCAACGAGGGTTCTCCCCGGTGGAACAGCGCGGGCGACATGGTGGCCTACGTCTCCGAGCAGAACGGTGAGACCGATGTCTATGTTTCCACGCAGGATGGGGAAGTGCAGACGCGCATAACCTCGGGCGAGGGCAGCGAGTTGCTGGGAGACTGGTCGCCGGACGGACAGTGGATGGTGTTTTCGAGGCAGGGGTCTGACGATGTGCAGGGCCTATGGCTCCGCAACCCCGCCGGAGTTAACCTGCTGCGGCTCACTGAGGGAGCGGATACCGACCCTGTCTGGTCGCCGGACGGAGACGTCATCGCATTCGTGCGCGACGATCTGGGCAATTACGACATCTATGCAGTGGCACCCGAAGATGGGGAAGACTGGCGCGGAAAGATGGTGGTGCAGCGCTGGCTCAACTCGACGGCGGAGGAACACTCACCATCCTGGTCTTCCGACGGCGACACCCTGGCGTTCGTGACCACGAGGGACGGCAACGCAGAGATCTACACGGCCGAGCTCGATGATGATGAGCCTCCGAAACGCCTCACCATCAACGAGGCGTCGGATACGGAGCCGGTTTGGTCCCCCGACGGCGACCGGATCGCGTTCGTGAGCGACCTCTTCGGGGAGACCGAGATCCTGGTCATGGATGATGATGGTAGCAACCAGCAGCGTCTCACTCACAACGACGTGAGGGACTACTCCCCAGACTGGTAGCCACTCCCGAGCAGCCGATGCTAGACTGCCGATGAATGGCCAGTCGGCCCAGATGATCGGCAAACGCTGGTAGAAGCTAACATAGGACCGGATAACGCAATGGAATACAGCGAAATAGCCCCGATGCTCGGGCAACTCTGGTCTCCCATCGCAGCCGTTTCCAGTCACTGGGACGGGCAGGACAATGCCCAGATCTGCGTCTCGATAGGCGGGGCCTCCATTGTGGCCGAAAAGCCCCGCGTGGTGGTGCAGATCTACAAGACCAACCACAGCCACGGCATGATTTCTGACAGCGGCGCCTTCGCTCTGAACTTTCCACGCGCCGGTCAGCTGGATTGGGTCCGCGACTTCGGGTTGTTCTCAAGGCGGGACCGCGACAAGCTCGAAAGCCTCCAATTTTCCCGCGGTAAGACGGGTAGTCCGCTGTTCGCAGATTGCTGGGGGTGGCTGGACTGCCGCGTGGTCAACGCCATGGACGGCGGCGACATGACCTGTTTCCTTGCCGAGGTCGTGGACGGACGCACTGTCGGCCCCGGTCAGCCGCTCTGGTGGCGCGACGCCCGGCAGCGCATCCCGGAGGAGTGGTTGAGGGAATACAGCGAAAAACAAACAGGCGAGGTCGCTTATTCCCGGGCCCACATGGACGAAATAGAACTAGCGCCTTGGACCGGCCCCAAGGGGCAGCCCGTCCGGTAGCCGATTCTAGGGAGGGGCACCACGAAAATGCTGGAGACCATCAGACCACAGATAGAGCAGCTCCACGGGACGCCGCACAAGACGGTGTTGGCGGTTTCCGGCGCCGGAACGCAGGCGGTGGCCTGGCTGTTGGGTGTGAGCGGGGCGTCACGGACAATCCTGGAGGTGGTGGTGCCCTATGGGCGGCTGTCGATGCAGGAGTTCCTTGGGTTTGAACCGACCCAGTCGGCGGCGGCGGAAACGGCGCAGCAGATGGCCAAGCGAGCATGGCAGAAGGCGAAGAGGCAATTGGAAGACGAATCGCCCGCCGTTGGACTGGCATGTGCTGCCACTATCGCGACCGATCGCCCGAAGCGCGGCGACCATCGCGCTTTCGTATCAGCCTGGGACGACTCCTGTTCGACCACTTGGTCGCTGACATTCCACAAGGGGCTGCGTGACAGGGCCGGCGAGGAGGACGTGGTCAGCCGGCTCATCGTGCAGGCGCTGTCGGAGTTCTCCGGCCTGAACCCTGAAATCGAGCTGGGACTTACTGCAGGCGATTCGCTTGCGGTGGTACGGACTCCGAGGCCGGACGCCCTGGAGCAATTGCTGGCCGGGGAGGCTGGCTGGGTCGTCTGCCGGCCGGGCGGCGGTATGGAGGTTGAGGGCGAGGTGCCTCCTGTGATACTGCCAGGCTCATTCAACCCGTTCCACCAAGGGCACAGGGAGATGATGGCGGCCGCCACGCGGCCGAAAGACTGGCACGGCGCCTTCGAGCTCTCGGTCACCAACGTTGATAAGCCGTCGCTGGAAAGGGGGGAGATACTCGGACGCCTTTCGCAATTCGGATCGGAAGACACAGTGGTGCTGACTCGAGCAGAGACGTTTTACAAGAAAGCAAAGCTGTTTAGCGGCAGGACATTCGTGCTGGGGTGGGACACTGCGATCAGGCTGGTGGCCCCGCGATACTACGGCGGCGAAGCAGGGATGATGCTGGCCCTAGCCGAAATGATGGCCGGAGGCACCCGTTTCCTCGTGGCGGGAAGGGCGGACGGAGACGCCTTCCGAACCCTGGCGGACGTTGCTGTCCCCGAAGGCTTCGCGCCAATGTTCTCCGGCCTGACCGAGGGTGAGTTCAGGCGCGACATCTCGTCGACCGAGCTGCGGGGGAGTTAAATCAGAGGCCAGAGGTCGAGGGATTACGAGAGTCGCCACGCTGAGGAGATTATGGGCGAGTATTCTGGCGAAGAGTTTGAGGTCAAAGAACGGCTGATGTTGATTTCAATAGGTGTGTCGTTCTATCGAATGAACAGCCCCTATGATGCAGTGCGATATGCTTGGAAGATCAATCGAGGTCGAGTTGAGCGGTACAAACTGGTGCTGGCGAGTTTGAAGGGAATGATTGTCGGGGCGTACCGTCCTACGGAATGGCTTCCTGCGACAAAGGACAATTTCCCCGACCTGCTTAATGGTTATCCCGATTTCTATTCCGAGGCACCTGAACGTTATGGATTCGTCGGCGAACCGGCAGAAACAGCGGACTGGAACTACTACGTCGGGAAACGGGTGCCTGATCGCTATCGTCCTAGTACTACAACGACGGGTTGTTTGATAGGATAGTTGTCAAGATGATAGTGGGTGGTTTGGGTGATGGATGGGGCGAGTTTCGAGCGGGTTTACGACAACTTTCAGGACTTTCACGCCTTCTTCGCGGCCTCCTTCGGCCGCAAGCAGTGGCGGGAGCACAGCCGGAACTATCTTCAGGGGCTGCTGGTGCAGGCTGGGGAGCGGCGCAACGCCGAGAACCTGTCGGAATCGGTGGGCATCTCGGCCCGGGCGATGCAGCGTTTTCTGACCGAGGCCCGGTGGGACGATGCCGCGGTCATCGGTCGGCTGCAGGAATACCTGGCCCCCAGGCTGGCTCACCCCGAGGCGGTGTGGGTGTTGGACGGCAGCGACTTTCCCAAGCAGGGACGGAAGTCGGTGGGGGTAGCCCGGCAGTACTGCGGCAGGCTGGGGAAGGTGGCCAACTGCCAGGCGGGGATGTTCCTGGCCTACGTCAGCCCGCTGGGACAGGCATTGGTGGACAAGGGGCTGTATCTGCCCGAGAGTTGGATCTCCGACCAGGACCGGTGTGCGGCGGCGGGTGTGCCCAAGGAGCGGCTGAGCTACCGGTCGAAGACGGAGTTGGCCTTGGAGCTGCTGGAGCGGGCCCTGGGGTTGGGCCACCTCAAGGCCGGATGGGTTGCCGGGGACGACGCCTTCGGGATGTCGCCGTCCTTTCGGGAGTCCCTGGCGGGCCTGGGGATGCGCTACGTGCTGGACGTTCCGGGCAGCACTCCGGTCTGGCCCCTGGAGTTGGCTTGGACCAGTCCGGGGTCTCAGGGGTCCGGGCGCCCCCGCAAGCCCAGGCTCAGGGACGGGCAGCGTCGTACCATGGAGCAGCGCAGTGGCGAGTTGCCGGATAAGGCTTGGCGGGAGATAACGGTGGCCCAGGGAAGCCAGGGGCCGCGGAGCTATATGTTCTGCGCCCAGCGGGTGCGGGTAACCCGGAAGGGCAAGCCGGGCCAGGAGGCATGGGCCGTCTACCGCCGAAACCTGGACGGCAGCGAGCCTCGCTACTACCTGTCCAACGCTGCCGAGGATACTCCCCTGGAGACCCTGGCCTATGTGGGCGGTTCCAGGTGGCCCATTGAAACGGAGTTCGAGACGGAAAAGGGCGACGTGGGCCTGGACGAATACGAGACCCGTAGCTGGTCCGGCTGGCATCACCACATAGCCATGTGCCTGCTGGGTGGAGCGTTCCTGCTGGGCCTGCAGCAGGACTGGGGGGGAAAAGATGCCCCGGATCACCCGTCCCCAGGTGTACCGGGTGGTGCGGGAAATGCTGCCCCGGGAACGGTTCGGACCGGAGGAGTTGCTGCTGTGGCTGGAGGATACGCAGCTACGCAACGAGCGGGCGCGCCGCTCCCACCAGAGACGCCGCTCCGCCCGCCGTGAATGCAGGATGGAGCCACCACCTTAAACGCGTCGTTGTAGTACTAGGGGAGCCGCCAACCCTATCCGCTACTGTGACGTTGGCGACAAGTGGGCCGCAAATGGTGCCGTCTCAAATTGACACTACAATTGGGCTGGTGCTATAGTCCCGTTTGCCGGTAATCTGTGGATTGGGTGGGAGCGCGCCCTACATTCGGGCGCGGTTCGAGGACTTAGAAGCCTTTACCGCTATGCTGCTTCAGGTATTTAACCCAGAGATTTTCACCGAGAACTGGACTGCGGTGGCCGTATCGGCATTGATCGTCGGCGTCGCCATTGTCGGTATGTTCAGCGCCTCGCAGTTGTTGTCTGCACGGCGGTCCTCCGAAACAAAACTGACCACCTACGAGTGCGGGATACCGGCCACCCCCTACATCTGGTCCAACATTAACGTCCGCTTTTATATCTTTGCCATCCTGTTCCTGATATTCGATGTTGAAGCGGTCTTCCTCTTTCCCTGGGCTGTGATCTTCCTGCAGGACCAGGTGACTTCGCTGCCCTTCTACGCCATGATGCTGTTCCTTGCGGTGTTGGGATTCGCCATCGTTTATGCGTGGCGTAAGGGAGTCCTCGAATGGCAGAAATAGTCCCGGTCCAGATTGAGTTGGGCGCAGGCAACCGGCCAGGTCCCAACCTTCTCAGCGAAAAGTTGGGAGGAGTGACACCCAGCGTCATCACCACGACTACGGAGCAGCTGTTCGCGATGGCCCGCAAGTCCTCCCTGTGGACGCTGAGCTTTGGGCTGGCCTGCTGCGCCATCGAGATGATTTCCACCTACATGGCCCACCACGATTTCGACCGGTTCGGGGTGGTCACCTGGCCGTCTCCCAGGCAGTCGGACGTGATGATCGTGGCCGGCACCGTGGTCAAGAAGATGGCGGAGCCCATCCGCCTGCTGTACGAGCAGATGCCGGAGCCCAAGTGGGTTATCGCCATGGGCAGTTGCGCCACCAACGGGGGGCCGTACTACCGTTCCTACTCGGTGGTGATGGGCGTCGACCACATCATCCCGGTTGACGTCTACGTGCCGGGATGCCCGCCGCGGCCGGAGGCGCTCCTGTACGGCATCCTGAAGCTGCAGGAGAAAATCATGCTGGATGCCAAGAGATAGTGGCGGAATCCCCCGGTTTGAAACCCGAAGTCCAGGGCGAGGTTGGGGCCGAGGAACTTGCTGAGGAGCATGAACCAGAAGGACCAGACCTCAGTTCACTCAGGGCAGAGGCCCGCGAGCTACTGTACTCAGCCCTGGTGGTACTCGGGCGTTTTGAACCGCAGCCCGGAACCCTGAGCGACCTCCCGCAGATCACGGTAGAGCGTCGGCACCTGCTCGAAGTGTGCCAGGTAATGAAGGACGACGAGCGCATAGGGGCGAAGATGCTCCTTTGCCTGGCAGCCGTGGATTATCCCCCTTCGTCAGGCTCCACGGCCCACGGCCGCCGCCAGGCCGCTGACGCAGAAGATGATGCCGAGGAAGGACCTGAACCTGTCGGCAGGTTGCAGGTGGTCTACTTTCTCCAGTCCCTGGAACCGGAACGCACCCTGGTCCTCAAGACCGAGGCGCCATACGATGACCCGGTGGTGCCGTCGGTCACTTCGGTCTGGAGGGCGGCGGACTGGTACGAGCGAGAGGCCCACGACATATACGGCGTGTCCTTCGACGGCCATCCGGACCTGTCGCCCCTTCTGCTCTACGACGACTTTGAGGGTTTTCCGGGGCGCAAGGACTTTCCTTTCAACGAATATCGCGAGTTCTAGCTGGAAATCAAACTTTAGACCATGGACCAAGTGGAGCGGCTTACTCTAACTGCGCGGGTGGAATGGGAGAACGCCCGATTTGTAGCCCGAGTCGAGGGCATAGACGTCGTCGGCGAAGGGGATTCACCGGAAGTGGCAAGGGAGGACCTGGTACAGGCGATGCTGTCCTGGATCTCCAGCCGGGACTGCAATGACAGTATGGCTGACGCGCTTACGGAAGCCGGCTTTACGGGGATAGACGACGATACGGAACTGGAACTGGAGTTTGCCGAGTTTCAGGCCGACTATTCCGCTGATGAAAATGGTGAGAATGCCTGACAATCCCGAAGGTGAAATTCAAGACGGAGAACCGGAAGGGCCCTCCATTGACAGGGTCGTCTACCAGATTGAGGAATCGAGGGCAGAAAGCGCATACCAGGCGCTCTGCCCGGAACTGCTGATTACGGCTTTCGGCGACACCCCCGAGGAAGCTAGAGATGCGCTGCGGCAACAGGTAGCCGAATATCTCGAAGACTGCGATAATCTGGGCGCCCTGGACGAGGCCCTGATCGAGGCGGGGTTCTACTACGAACCGGAAACCGAAGTCTGGATCAGCAGCGCGGTCAAGCCCGTTGAAGGGCCGGACATAGTAATCCTGTGAGGCTGCAGGTCAGAACGGGTTTCCCAAACACTGCCTGCCCACGCTCATCGAAGATTGAAGAATGGTAGAAGCTGCCAGCAACATAGCAACCAATTCGCCGGCACCCAACCGGGTCGGGGTGGAACAGCTGGAGATGCTGCTGAACATGGGACCGCAGCATCCGTCGACTCACGGCGTGTTCCGCATGGTCCTGTGGGTCGACGGAGAGAAGATAGTGGACGTAGTTCCGCATATCGGCTACCTGCACCGCGGCTCGGAAAAGCTGAGCGAGGGCGAACAGTACCACCAGGTAATCACGCTGTTCGACCGGCTGGACTACATCGCCAACTTCAACAACGAGCATATTTATGTCCGTGCGGTCGAGAAGCTGATGGGACTGGAGGTCCCGGAACGGGCGGAATACACCCGGATCATCCTCTGCGAGTTGAATCGAATAGCCAGCCACATGCTGTTCATCGCAACCATGGGCCTGGATGCCGGCGCCATGACCCCTTCCATGTTCTGTTTCCGTGGAAGGGAACGAATCCAGGCGCTGTTCGAGCATGTATCCGGGGCACGGATGATGCACAACTACCTCCGCGTAGGAGGCCTCAAGGAAGACGTGCCTGAGGACTTTCTGCCGCGACTCCAGGGGCTCCTCCCGCTGATACGGGAAGACCTGAAAGAGTCGGACGGGCTGTTGAGCTTCAACGAGATTTTCCTCGCTCGCCTGAAAGACATTTCGCCGGTAACCGCGGAAGACGCCGTTGACTTCGGCTTTACCGGTCCGTGTCTGCGGGCGTCGGGAGTGGACTACGATGTGCGAAGGGCCGCAACTTACTCGATCTACGACCGCTTCGACTTCGAAGTTCCGGTAGGCCTGGACGGGGACTGCTGGGATCGTTACTACCTGCGGGTACAGGAGTGCTACGAATCGCTGGCAATTGTCGAGCAGGCGATCGACCAGTGGAGAGAAAGGTGGCCGGATAATAGTGTCCAGCCCTTGACTGCCATAAACTCCGCGCCGGGGGGCAGCCGCAGGCTGCTGCGCCCTCCCGCGGGCGAAGTGTATGTGCGGGCTGAGAACCCCAGGGGTGAAATTGGCGTCTACCTCGTCAGCGATGGCAGCGACCGTCCCTACAGGCTCAAGGTGCGGCCACCGTCTTTCTGCAACCTTTCAGCCATCAGGCAAATGCTCATCAATACCTGGGTGGCCGACTCCGTGGTGATCCTGGGGTCGCTGGACATCGTGATGGGCGAGGTTGACCGCTGATGCCCGTTCTGGCTGGAATCGATGGGCCGGGCCTGCTGTTCATCTCTTGGGCCGACTTCGGCTGGATAGCGCTGGGGCTGTTCCTGCTCTTCAACGCGCTATCCATCATCGTGCTGTCACTGACCTGGCTGGAGCGCAAGACCCTGGGGCGGCTGCAACGGCGCCTGGGACCCACCCGCAGTGGGCCGATGGGGCTTATGCAGCCGATTGCCGACGCCATCAAGCTCGTGATCAAGGAAGACATCGTCCCGTCTTCTTCGGAGAAGGCCATCTTCTGGGGTGCCCCGATCATTGTGACGCTCTCGGCGTTCATGATCTGGGTGACCATACCCGGCGCCCATGACGCAGTTATCAAGAACCTGGAACTCGGCCTTTTCTACATAATCGCCTTTTCAGTCGTCGGCATCCTCGGGTTGGTCCTGGCAGGCTGGGGCTCGGCCAACAAGTATGGCACCCTGGGAGGTCTGCGCGCGGCGGCGCAACTGGTCAGCTACGAAATCCCAATCATCATGGTGGCCGTCTCCGTGGCCATGCTGGCGCAGTCGCTGGATCTGCGAGTAATCGTCCAACAGCAGAGCAGCTACCCGTTCGTGCTGGTGCAGCCGCTGGGTCTGGTGGTGTTCTTCATCGCCGGACTGGCCGAGGTGGGCAGGACTCCCTTCGATATCTATTTCGCCGAATCCGAGATCGTGGGCGGCCCGTTCGTTGAATACAGCGGCGCCCACTGGTCGTTGTTCTTTCTTGCCGAGTACATCAATACCTTCGCGATCGCTGCGTTGACCGTGATCCTGTTCTTCGGTGGCTGGCTTGGCCCGGGGTTGTCGGGATACTGGTCGGTCATCTGGTTCCTGTTCAAGGTGTACTTGGTCATCTTGGTGATATTCTGGATACGCGGTACCTTCCCACGGTTGCGCATAGATCAGCTGATGGCGTTTGCCTGGAAGGTGGTGGTGCCGCTGTCGTTCCTGACCGTGGTGATGACAGCCATCTACCAGTTCTACGGCTGGCCGGCGTGGTCGCTCACGCTTATGTCGCTGGCCGGGCTGATCTGTGTGGGCTACGCCATATACCGGCGGATGGCCGGCCCGGCCAGCCGCGTGGCGCAAGTACGGGCGCGCCAGGAGGCTTTGATGGCTTCCCGGAGGCGCGCCTCAGCGTCGGCCCAGGAAAGGACAGTCCAAGGGAGGAGGAGCTAGAGGCCATGCTGAACAGCATAAAGGGCATGTTCCTGACCCTGATTTCTTCGGCCAAGGGGTTGAAGGACCCAGTGACGCGGCAGTACCCTGCCACAGGAAACCTGCTGAAACGAGAAGACACGCCGACGCCAGTGCAGGACCGTTTCATGGGGTTCCCCGCGCTCACTTGGGACGAAGAGGTGGACGAGCCTTACTGCACAAGCTGCATGGTGTGCATCCGGCATTGTCCCACCCAGTGCATGTCCGCAACGATGCAGGACAACCCGCTGCATGCCGAAGGCAAGAGTTCCCGCCGCAAGATCGTCGAGAGCTTCGAGATCAACCTCAACCGATGTATACTCTGCGGGATCTGCGTCGAGTGGTGCAACTTCGACGCCATCGTGATGTCCCACGAGCACGAGATGAGCACCTACGTAAGGAACGGGGACCGCGTCGATCTCCCGGCTCTGCTGGAGATTGGTCAAAAGCACCAGCAGGAGACCGACTGGATTCCTCCCACGAAACGGGCCAAGCCAGAAGCCGCCTCGACGGCGGGCGGGAGCTAGCCGACCTTGATCGCCCCCCCGGCATTCCCTCTTCAACCAGGACCCGGCGCGTCGCGGGCCGACTATATGTATATCTCTTTTCTCAACGGGACAATGGTCCGCTAGATGTCCTGGGCACTCTTTATTGTGCTGTCCGTTTTTATCCTCGGCGGGGGTCTCGCCGTGGTGGCCTCACGCAACGTGGTGCAGGCGGCGCTGGCGCTGCTGGTGTCCCTGGTTGCCGTAGCGGGAATATACTTGGTCCTCTACGCCGAGTTTCTGGCGCTGGTGCAGGTGCTGATCTACGGAGGGGCCATCGTGATCGTCCTGATATTCGCCATCATGCTGACCCGCACCGCCGAATACCCGCGGACCTCCGACAACCGCCAGTGGCCCCTGGCTGCGCTGGCTGCGCTGGGCCTGCTGGGAGTGCTTGTCCCGGCATTTCTAATCAACGCCGTTCGCGGCACCACGCCGAGCAACGCCGCATTCACCGATATCGGCAAGTCCCTTTTCACCACCTGGGCGGTCCCCTTTGAAGTTGCCTCGCTGGTGCTGCTGGTGGCCCTGATCGGGGCCATCATCATCGCCCGCTCCGGGCCGGGAGAGAACTAGACAGTGGTAGACCTCGTCTGGTTCCAGCTCCTGAGCGCCGGCCTGTTCGTTATCGGACTGTACGGCGTGCTGGCCCGCCGGAGCGCCGTGCTAATCCTCATGTCCATCGAACTGATGCTGAACGCCGTCAATATCAACCTGATAGCGGCGGCGTCCCACATGGAGGGGACGAACCCGTTCGCCAACTTCGACGGGCAGTTGATCGCAATCTTCATAATCACCGTAGCCGCCGCCGAGGTGGGCCTGGCCTTGGCGATAGTGCTTCGGATGTACCGCAACCGCTCCACGGTAAACGTGGACGAAATAAACCTGATGAAATGGTAGAGACACCCTTGCAGATTCGATTCCCAGGTTCGAGGGCTGAGGCAACGGGAGCTGCCGACTGATGCAGTGGGCTTGGCTCATCCCCGTTTTCAGCTTCGCGGCGGCTCCGATCATTGTCCTGATCGGCGACCGGCTGCCCGGTAAGGGTGCGGTGCTTTCCATTGCAGCCATTGCCGCCGGTTTCGTCTTCTTCTGGATCGCCCTGTTTGGGTGGATGGGAGCCTCGGACGGGACCGAGCACTGTTATATCGCCATCGGAACCGAGGCTCTGACCTGCAACTACGACCGGGTCTGGTTCAACGCTGGGCTTCCCGGCCTTCCCGGCAGCGTGCAGTTGACCTGGGGCTTCTTCGTTGACCCGGTTACCATCGCCATGCTGGGTCTGGTTACCTTCGTGGCGCTGATGGTGCAGATCTATTCCCTGGGTTACATGCACGGCGACCCGCGCATCAACTGGTACTTCGCGGTCCATGCGCTGTTCGCTGCCTCGATGCTGACCATCATCCTGTCGGACAGCTTCCTTTTGCTGTATGTTGCCTGGGAGTTGGTGGGAGTCTGCTCCTACCTGCTCATCGGGTTCTGGCACGAGCGGCCCGCGGCGCGCGAGGCGGCCAAGAAGGCCTTCATAGTCACCCGCATCGGCGATGTAGGGCTGCTGATCGGAATTCTGCTGCTGTGGCACGAGGTCGGTAGCTTCGGTATTACCGACGCGTTCCAGGCCGTGCAGGATGGTACCCTGAGCGAAGGCATGACCATCGCTGCCTCTCTGCTGCTGTTCCTCGGGGCCATGGGAAAGTCGGCGCAGATTCCCTTCCACGTCTGGCTGCCCGACGCGATGGAGGGTCCGACCCCGGTCAGCGCGCTGATTCACGCGGCAACGATGGTGGTGGCAGGCGTTTTCCTGGTGGCCCGGATGTACCCGCTGTTCGAGGCCTATAACGCAGTGCCGCTGCTGGTGGTGGCGATCGTTGGGCTGGTGACTGCACTGGTAACGGCTACCATTGCGCTGGTGGCTACCGACATCAAGCGCATTCTGGCTTACTCCACGGTGAGCCACTTGGGGCTGATGATGCTGTCCTTGGGGGCGTTTGGCTATACCGCCGCAATATTCCATCTGCTGGCCCACGGCTTCGCCAAGGCGCTGTTGTTCCTGGGATCGGGCGGCGTGATTCATAGCACGGAGAAGCAGGAGATCTCAGAGCTGGGTGGACTGCGCCGGGTCATGCCAATCACCACGATTGTATTTGCCATAGGAGCGGCATCCCTGGGAGGAATCCCGATCTTGGCTGGCTTCTGGAGCAAGGATGAGATACTGCAGGCGGTCAGCCACGGGCGCAATCCCGCCTTTATCGTGTTCGCCCTGATAACGGCGCTGCTGAGCGCTCTGTACATGGGGCGGGCGCTTTTCGCCACCTTCTTTGGCCGACTGCCGCACGAGCTTGAGCATACCCACGAGTCTCCTCCGGTGATGACCGTGCCGCTGATCCTGCTGGCGGTCCTGGCCATCGGATTCGGGTTCATCAGTTTCAACTGGCCCGGCTCGTTCGGGGGGTTCGGATATTTCGTTTTCAATCACAAGCCGCACGGGTTCGAATTCACCTGGTGGATCGGAATTCTGTCGGCGGTGATGGCTGTGGGCGCGTTCTTGCTGACCTACCTGATTTACGAAAAAGGCAGTATATCGCTGCATTCGACCCGGCAACGATTTGCCGCGATTCTGCGAGTTGTCGAGAATAAGTACTACTTCGACGAGATATACCAATGGACCATCGACCGGATAGTCCTCGTAGTCGCCAACTTCATTGGGTTCTTCGACCGGGCAATCGTCAACGACGTGGGCATCAATGGGCCGGCGGATGTGGTGCGCTGGGCGGGATTCAAGCTGCGGCTGCACGTGACCGGGCACCTGTATAGCTATGCCCTGGCCATGGTACTGGGCACTATCGGGCTGGGAATCTTCTGGTGGCTGTATACCTCGTGAATGCATATCTCCTCACTGACGCAATGACTGGCAGTGCCGTGGTGCAAGGCTGATGGCTAACTTCGATCAGGTTGCGCTGCTTCTTCTGATACTGGTCCCCCTTGCGGGGGCCGGGCTGACCATGTTCATGCCCGGAGACCGGCCCAAGGACAGCTGGTACTTTGCGCTGTTCGTCGGGGCGATCTCGCTGGCCTTATCGCTGGTCATTTTTGCCCGCTACGACTACGACGGCGGCGGATTCCAGTTCACGCGAGTCTACGAGTGGCTTCCCGGCCCGATGGACATTAGCCTGTCGTTGGGTATTGACGGCATCTCCGCTCCGCTGATCGTTCTGAACGGTATCGTGCTGATGGGCGGGGTGATGATCTCTCATAACATCACCTACCGGACCCGCGAGTTCTTTGTCCTACTCCTCGCGCTGGCCGCGGGCGTGTACGGCGTGTTTATCGTGCGGGACCTGTTCTTCCTGTTCTTCTTCTACGAACTGGCCGTGCTGCCCATGTACCTGCTCATTGGCGTGTGGGGCAGCAGTAGCAGGTTCACGGACTTCCTCCGTACCAAGGAATACGGAGCGATGAAGCTGATCCTGTTCCTGGTGGCCGGGAGCATCCTGATCTGGGTCGGGATACTGGCAGTCTATGTGGAAGCGTCAGGGCAGGGGGACGGGACATTCTCGTTGCAGCGGCTGTCAGATATGGCGGCTTCAGGCCAGTTCAGCAGCAATTTCCAGAAGCTGGTGTTCCCGCTGTTCATGATCGGCTTCGGCTCCCTGGCGGGCCTCTGGCCGTTCCACACCTGGTCGCCCGACGGTCATGTTGCCGCACCCACGGCCGTGTCCATGCTTCACGCTGGGGTGCTGATGAAACTGGGGGCCTACGGCATCATCCGTGTCGGTATCTTCCTGCTTCCCGAAGGCGCAGAATGGTGGATGCCGGTGCTGATCGCGCTGGGTACGGTCAACGTCCTGTACGGCGCGATGTCGGCGATGTCGCAGCAGGACCTCAAGTACATCATCGGCTACTCCAGCGTCAGCCACATGGGCTATGTGCTGATGGGCATCGCCACTCTCGACCGGATCGGCATGGGCGGCGCCGTCTTGCAGATGTTCTCCCACGGCATCATGACGGCCCTCATGTTTACACTTGTCGGCGCAATTTATGACCGGACTCACACCCGTGACATCACGGTGCTGAACGGGCTGTTTGGGAAGATGGGAGTCACCTGCTTCTTCTTCGCCATCGCCGGGCTCTGCTCGCTGGGCCTGCCGGGGATGAGCGGGTTCATCGCCGAGTTCATGGTCTTCACCGGCGCATTCCGCACCCACCTGTGGGCGGCGGTCCTCGCAGTAATCGGCGCCGCTCTAACCGCGGTGTATATACTGCGCCTGCTGGCGCGCACCTTCTTCGGCGAGCCGGATGTCCGCTGGTCCGGGCTGTCGGACGCAGGGGTGTTGGAAAAATCGGTTGCTGGGGCGTTCGTACTGGTAATCATCTTCGTGGGGATCTGGCCCGAGCCCGTGTTGCGGGTTATCAATGTCAGCGTCCCGACCATCCCGGGAGTCTAGGCAGCCGTGTCATTAACCTCAAACCTTGACCTGCTGACGCCGGAGTTCGCCTTGGCGGGCTTGGCCTTCTTGGTCTTTGCGGCCGACCTGGTGCTGCCGGAAGGCAGGAAGAACCTGCTGGGCTGGCTTTCCATCGCCGGTTTGCTGGCGGTGATCGCCGTTTCGGTGATCATGCTCTGGGGCGTGGAAGAGACCCTGTACAACGGGCTGCTGGCAGTCGACGCTTTCTCCCTGTGGTTCAAGGTGCTGTTCATGGGCATCGGGGTGTTCATCATCCTGAGCTCCATGGACTTCGTGAACGACCACCTTGAGCACAAGGGAGAGTTCTACGGGCTCGTGCTGTTCTCGATCCTGGGCATGAACTTGATGGCCCAGTCCCGGGAGCTGTTGACCGCGTACATTGCCCTGGAGTTGCTCAGCTTCAGCCTCTATGTGCTGGCCGCGTATGCACGGAACAGCGCAAAGTCCAACGAGGGCGGGCTGAAGTACATCATCATCGGCGCATTCAGTTCGGCCGTGCTGCTCTATGGCGTGAGTATGGTGTACGCAGTGCTGGGAGTGACCAAGTTCGAGGCCATAGCTGCGGGGCTTGCAGCGGCGTCGGAGGTCAGCCCATCGCTGTGGGTGGGCGTCGCGCTAATCCTGGTGGGACTGGGCTTCAAAGTGGCGGCCGTGCCATTCCACATGTGGGCGCCGGACGTCTACGAAGGGGCGCCCTATCCCATCACCGCCTACCTGTCCATCGGCTCCAAGGCTGCGGCCTTCGCGCTGGTGCTGCGCCTGGTGGCTGAAGGATTCGTACCCGTTGGCGACCGGTGGGAGCAGTGGCAGCTGATCCTGGCGGTGCTGGCAGCGTTAACGATGATGGTCGGCAACCTGGTGGCGCTGGCCCAGCGTAACCTGAAGAGGCTCATGGCCTATTCCAGCATCGGGCACAGCGGGTTCATCCTGGCAGGAGTGGCCGCACTGTCCCTGGACTCAAACCTTCCTTCCAATGGCGTAATGCTGTACCTTGTCGGGTATTCCGTCACCAACTTCGTCGTGTTCGGCGGACTGATTGCCTTCTTCAACATGACCGGCAAGGAGATGATGAGCGACCTGGCCGGTCTCGGCGGTACCCAGCCGTTCCTGGCGGCGTCCATCGCCATTGGAATGTTTTCGCTGGCAGGTCTGCCGATCTTCGCCGGGTTTGCCATAAAGTTCTACCTGTTTACGGCGGTCGCCGACGAGGGATTCCTCTGGCTTGCCGGCCTGGCGGTTTTCTTCAGCCTGGTATCGCTGTACTACTACCTGCAGGTCATCCGGCAGATGTACATAGAACCGGCCGAGGGTGAGCCGGCCTACGGGCATGGATACGGCTACGAGCACGTCGACGCCGCCCACGACGATGAGGAGCATGACGAGGAAGAGCACGGGCAGCCAGCCCACCGGTACGGGGCTGCGATGTTCGAGACCTACCCTGCGCTGGGCCGCCGCCCGTCGATTACCATACTTGCGGTGCTTGGGGCGGGCTTGGTGGCCGTGTTCTGGATCGGGATCTATCCTTCTCCACTGCTGGATACCATAGATGCAGCAAGCAGAGCCATCCTGAGATAGTCGAAGGGTTGCCATGATCATTGCCGTTATCGGTAGCAGCAATCCCCCGAACCAGGAACTGATCGAGCTGGGCGAAGGGGTGGGTAAGGAACTGGCCAAGCGGGGGATGACGGTTGTCTGCGGCGGGCTGAGCGGTGTGATGGAAGCCGTCTGCCGCGGCGCCAAGTCCGAGGGCGGCCAGACCATCGGAATACTGCCGGGCCGGGTGCCCACGGACGCCAACGACTATGTGGACATCCCCATTGTCACCACGATGGGCTATTCCAGGAACATCATTGTGGTGCATACAGGTGCCGCCTGCATTGCCGTGGGTGGAGCCTTCGGCACCCTGTGCGAGATCGCATACGCGCTGGACGCCCGTATCCCGGTGGTGGGGCTGAACACCTGGCCCCTGACCTCAACCGGCGAAGGCACCCCGATCCATGACCGGATCATCCCCGCCGGGAACCCCGTCGACGCAGTGGAAAAGGCTATAGCCGCAGCACAGTCTCGCGGCTGACAGAACCCACCCAACTCATCCCCAGTTTTGCTTCCCGAGTTCCTGGAATTCGAGATAAGGGCAACGGCATGAGCAGCGATACCAGCGGGATTGTCATCGAGTCCGTCCTGGGAAGAGAGGTGCTTGACTCCCGTGGCAACCCCACGGTGGAGGCCGAGGTGCGCCTCTCGAACGGCATGATCGGGCGGGCACTGGTACCGTCCGGGGCCAGCACCGGCAGCCACGAAGCGGTTGAACTGCGGGATAGGGACGCGTCCCGTTACAACGGCAACGGGGTACTGCAGGCGGTCTCCAACATCAACACCGTGCTGGGCGGCTATCTTACCCGGCGTTCGCCGTTTTTCCAGGAGTCCCTAGACCAGTTCATGGTTGGGCTGGACCACACCGACAACAAGGGTGAGCTGGGCGCCAACGCTATCCTTGCGGTATCGCTCGCAGTGGCGCACGCGGCGGCGGCCGCCAGGGAGGTAAGCCTCTGGCGCCATGTAGCTGACGGCGGCCCCGTTACCCTGCCAGTCCCGATGTTCAACATCCTGAACGGTGGGCGCCATGCCTCCGATTCCGCAGACATCCAGGAATTCATGGTCCTGCCTGTGGGTGTCGAGACCTTCTCCGACGCCCTCCGCGCCGGCGCCGAAATTTACCAGTCTCTGAGGTTCCTGTTGCGGGCTGGAGGCCACAGCCTGAATGTTGGCGACGAGGGCGGATTCGCACCGTCCCTTTCATCCAACAAGGATGCGCTTGAACTCGTGTTGATGGCTGTTGAGAAAGCCGGATACTCTCCGGGGCGCGAGGTGTTCCTCGGCCTGGATGTGGCGGCGACCGAGCTGTATGACCCGTCCGTTGACAAGTATGTGCTGACCCGCGAGGGAGTAACGCGGGACTCCCGCGAGTTGATCGAGCTTTACGAGGGCTGGGTATCGCAATATCCGATCCTCAGCATCGAGGACGGGCTGTCCGAGGATGACTGGAAGGGCTGGAGCGCAATGCAGGAGCGGCTGGGCTCGACCGTGCAGTTGGTGGGCGACGACCTGCTGGTGACCAATATTGCCCGCATCAATCGCGCCATAGAGGAGGAGGCCAGCAACTCCGTGCTGCTCAAGCTCAACCAGATCGGCACGCTGACCGAAACCCGGCAGGCCCTCGACACGGCGCGCGGGGCCGGCTGGGGTGCGGTGATGAGCCACCGCTCCGGCGAGACCGAAGACACCACCATCGCCGACCTGGCAGTGGGTTGGGACGTACGTCAGATCAAGACCGGCGCTCCGGCGCGCTCCGAGCGGGTTGCCAAGTACAACCGCCTGTTGCGCATCGAGGCAGAGCTGGGGGAGGACGCGGCCTACGCCGGGGCGTCGGCTTTCGAATACTTGGGGCGCGATCTGTGACCAGCTAGCGGGGTTGACAAATTGTCATGTCTTCTCTGGCCATGTCTTCTCTGAAGGAAGCGCCCCCGAAATTGGCGCGTATTGCATAGTGTAAAATGCTCTAAGTTTGGAACGCACGAGGTTGAGTATGGTAACGCGGATTGGAATCAACGGCTTTGGGCGGATCGGAAGGCTGGTGCTCCGGGCCAACCAGGAACGCAATGAAGGAAAGGTGGAGGTCGCCGCGGTCAATGATCTGACCGACGCCGAGACCAACGCCCACCTGCTCAAGTGGGATACCAGCTACGGCGGCTACCCCGGCAAGGTCGAGGCAAGCAACGGAGACCTCGTGGTCGACGGCCGCGCCATCAAGGTGTTCTCTGAGCGCGACCCGTCGGCGATACCGTGGGGTGAGATGGGCGTCGACCTGGTCGTCGAATCCACCGGGATCTTCACCGATGCAGAGAAGGCCGCAGGGCACCTGACGGGCGGAGCCAAGAAGGTGATCATTTCCGCCCCGGCCCGAGGCGAAGACCTGACCCTGGTTATGGGAGTCAACGATCACTTGTACGACGCCGAAAAACACAACATCGTTTCCAACGCATCCTGTACCACCAACTGCTTCGCGCCGATGGTCAAGGTGCTACACGACCAGTTCGTTGTGGAGCACGGACTGATGTCAACAATCCACTCGTACACCAACGACCAGGCCATCCTGGACCAGCGTCACAGCGACCTGCGCCGGGCCCGCACTGCTGCCATGAATATCATCCCCACCAGCACCGGCGCCGCCCGCGCCGTGGGACTGGTGCTGCCGGAACTTAACGGCAAGCTCCACGGAATGGCCTTCCGGGTGCCCACGGCCACCGGTTCCATCACCGACTTCACAGCCCAGGTTGGGCACGATGTGTCGGTCGCGGATGTAAACGCCGCTTTCCAGAAGGCTGCGGAGAACGAACTCCAGGGAATCCTAGAGTACTGCGACGAGCCGCTGGTCAGCTCCGACTTCCGTGGCAATCCGCATAGCTGCATATTCGATGCCCTGTCCACCATCGTCATGCAGGACCGGATGGTGAAGATCATGGGCTGGTACGACAACGAGTGGGGCTACTCCTGTCGCACAGCCGATCTCGCTGCCATGATCAGCGAAAAAGGCATCTAGGCCAGCCGCAGTAGGCGTAAGTCAAGGAGCCTGGAGGTAAAGCAGAGACTTTCCGAATGACCTCTATGCGTCCCCTGGCAGACCTTCGCAGCTACCTCACTTTGAACGGCCGGGTTTCCTGGCCGTTCTTCGTGTTGGTGGCGATACTGGCCGTCGCCTTGGCTCTGCGGGTCCACGGCATTGACTGGGACGGGGGTTTTGCCTACCACCCCGACGAGCGCGACATCTACATGCGGTCCGACTGCATGTACGCGCTGCTCACCGACGCGCCCCACGCTTCCACCTGCGGCTACGTAGCCGACCACCCCGAGGCGGAGCCGGGCCTGGGCGGCCTGCGTTTCTTCTTCGATGCCGAACGCAGCCCAGTGAACCCCCACTGGTTTCCGCTGGGCAGCATCCTGATCTACCTGATGGTGTTAATCCGTTCGGTTGTGGAGCTGTTCACCGACGTGGGCGGGCTGGATATGCGTTTCGCTGGCCGCACCCTCTCCGCCCTTGCGGACGTCGGGTCGGTGCTGATGGTCTTCCTGCTGGGCCGCAGGATGTATGGCCGAAACGTGGGCCTGCTGGCAGCGGGTCTCACCGCGCTGGCGGTGGTGCACGTACAGCACAGCCACTTCTACCGTCCCGAAACTTTCACCGTCCTTCTGACCCTTGCCAGCATCTGGGCCACCCTGCGCATGGTGGAGAAGCGGAGGCTTCGAGACTCGGTACTGCTGGGTGTGATCCTGGGCCTGGCCCTTGCTCCCAAGGTGAACGTACTGCCGCTGCTCGCACCGCTGGCACTGGGCTACGGGTATCGCATCCTGGATGAGGCCGAGGGACGCTGGGACGAAATTACGCCCGAGATGCTGCAAAAGGTCGCGGGGCACGCCGTTCTGGCGGGGGTCGTGGCCATCGCGGTGTTTTTTGTCACAACGCCTTACGCCTTCATCGACATCGGGGCCTTCGCCAGCGATGTGATGCTGCAGACCAGGATGGCCCGCAACGCCGGCCTCTTCCCGTTCACCGTGCAGTACGTGGACACCCCTGCGTTCCTGTACCAGATGCGGCAGACCATCGTGTGGGGGCTGGGGGTGCCCCTGGGCGTGGTCGCGTGGCTGGCCATTCCCTTCACTGTGATTGTCGCCGCGATCGACAGACGGCACCTCCGTGCCGACCTGATCCTGCTCATCTGGGTGGTACCGAGCTTGCTATTCCTCGAGAGCTTCGAGGTTCGGTTCCTGCGCTATCTCTTCCCACTGATGCCGGTGATGATCCTGCTGGCGTCGAGGATGATGCTGTGGAACCTTGAGCGCTCCGGCGACCCCGTGCGGCGCCTCAAGGAGGCTTGCAGGGAGACCTTTGCGAGGATCAGGCATCGCCGGTTGCACCTGCCTGCGGCAAATACTGTGATTGTCCTGTCGCTGATAATCGGCCTGCCGGTAATTGTAGTTGTAAGCACAGCTTTCTACTCGCTGGCCTTCCAGCGGGTCTACGCCAGCGAACATCCTGCCACCCAGGCATCTCGCTGGATACTCCAGGAGGTGCCGAAGACTTCCAGTCTGGTGTTTGACAACCATTGGGACGAATTTCTCCCCGGCCTTTACGGGTACGACTCCTGGCAGTTCCCCCTGTACGAGCGGGACTCTTCAGGCAAAATGGGGGAGCTGGCGAGAAACCTCGCGCGCTCAGACTACCTGGTTTTCTACAGCGCCCGGCCCTACGCCAGCGCAGCCAGGGACCCCGAGAGATTCCCGTACAGCAACAACTACTACCGCCTGCTGTTCGCCGGCGAGCTCGGTTACAGGCTTCATCGTGAGTTCACCAACTACCCCTCGCTGGGTGGCGTGGTCTTTCGGGATGAAGCCTTGCGGCAATCGGGGCTTCACAGCCCAACACCTGAAGTGAGTTCGCGGGACGCCAATTTCACGCTCAATTTCGGGTATGCGGACGACAACGTCTCGGGCTACGACCATCCTCGAGTCCTCGTGTTTCGCAATGCCCAGCGTCTCAGCGAACAGACATTGCGATCAAAGCTGGCGCCCGCGGTCAGGCCCAGCGCGGCGGACGACGCAAAAGCCCTGATGCTTTCACCTGAGGCGCTGGGCAAACAGCGTTCAGGAGGCACGTTCTCTGACATCATCGACCGCGAGGGCTGGACTAACGCAGTACCAGTATTGTCCTGGCTTCTGGTCGTGGAACTTGTCTACCTGCTATCCCTGCCACTGGCTTTCTTTGTATTCCGCCCGCTTTCCGACAGGGGATTCCTGCTGGCGCGGGTCCTGGGACTGCTCGCCGTTTGCTGGGTGGCCTGGATAGCCGTCTCTCTGGGCTGGCTCGACTTCTCCCGCGGAGCAGTCTACCTCGGGATGGGGGCCGTCACAGTCCTGTCCGGGGCGGTGCTTTGGTTCAAATACAGGGAAATATGGGACTTTATCCGCCAGCGATGGCGGTTCCTGATTTTCTGCGAGGGACTGTTCCTGGTGGCGTTTCTGGCCTTCGTCGCCGTCCGGTACCTAAACCCGGACCTGTGGCACCCGTACCGCGGCGGCGAGAAGCCGATGGAACTCGCCTACTTTACGGCGGTATTCAGGTCGACGGCGCTGCCACCCTTCGACCCCTGGTTCGCCGGCGGCTACCTGAACTACTACTACTGGGGCTATTTCATCATCGCCTGCGTAAACAGGGTGGCTGCGCTGCTTCCGAGCACAGCCTTCAACCTGGCAGTGCCTCTCTTCTTTGCCTTGACTATCACAGCCGCCTTCTCGCTGGGATACAACCTGGCGGCCGGGGTGAAGCACTCGGGGAGGCGTCGACGTCAGGGCGCCGAAGTCGCCGCGGTGTTCCTTTCATCAAACCGAGGCAGGCTGGCGCCTCCGATTGCCTGTGGAATGGCCGCCGCCGCATTCACCGCGGTT
The DNA here is from genome assembly GCA_965216065.1 of Dehalococcoidia bacterium. GTDB lineage: Bacteria > Chloroflexota > Dehalococcoidia > Lucifugimonadales > UBA3495 > VXOI01. Next base: position 1,706,625 of record CBDCFB010000002.1, on the reverse strand, counting down.
GTTGGAAACCTCGATGGGATCGTGCAGATTCTCCAGGGTACCTGGACCGTCCTTGCACAGGACGGGCCATGGCCCGGTTTTGATTTCTGGCGCAGCAGCCGGATGATCCCGCCGCTGGACAGCTTCGATCCTTCTCCCCTGGCCTTCTGGATGCCGGACCTCATCGCCGGAGACGCCGGGTCGTCCTGGCACATTACGGAGTTTCCTTTCTTCACCTTTCTTTTCGCCGACCTCCATGCCCACATGATGGTGATCCCGTTCACCTTGCTGGCACTGAGCCTTGGATTGGCCCTGGTGGCGGGCCTGCGTAACGGAAGCTGGTCGTGGACGGCAGCGACAGGAGCGGCCCTGGCGCTTGCGCTGGGCGCGCTTTGGGCCATCAACAGCTGGGACTATCCCTCCTACGTCATTCTCACGCTGGGGCTGGCTGGTGTGGCCGCGATCTTCATGCGCGCGTCCCCAGGCCGCAAGTTCTGGACTTTCGCGGGGATGGGGGCTGGCATCCTGGTCCTGAGCGTTCTGCTGTTCTGGCCGTTCCATCAATACTACGAGACGTTCAACAATGGGCTGGACCCGTCCAGGTGGCGCACTCCCGTCGACCGCTTCCTGGGGATACACGGGCTGTTTCTTTTTATAATCGTGACTTATCTCGTCGCGAGAACCTGGAGCGACCTGAAGGCGCTGGTACGGACTTCCTGGGCCAGCGAGGAACTGCCGGCCAGCATGGGATGGCTCAGGCTGGTCGTGGCAATCCTGGTCCTGGTTGGGTTGTTCATGGCGGCCGCCGGGTACTGGAACACGGTGCTGGTAATGGCGTTCCTGGTGCTGGTTGTCGTGGCGGGATGGCGGGTCCTGCAGGTGCCGGAACCTTCGCGGCCGTACGAAGCCCTGGTTATGGCGATGCTGGTAATGGCGGGGTTCATAGTGATCGGCGTCGACTTCGTGACGGTCGAAGGAGACATCGGACGGATGAACACCCTGTTCAAGTATTACCTCGAGGTGTGGGTGTTCCTGGCAATTGGCGCGGCCTACGCGCTGTGGCGGCTGTTGCCGATTGGTCTCGCCCTGGAAGCTCTGAAGCGGCCGGGGATAGCAACAGCCTGGCTGGCCGTATTGATACTGCTGGTGGGATCCTCGCTCATTTATACCTTCCTGGGGACGCGGGACCGGGTTGGCGACCGTTTCCTCGATCTCCCGGCATCGCTGGACGGTACTGCCTACATGTCCGGTGCCCAACATTGGGAGCGAGGTGAATACTTCCCGCTCATGTGGGACCACCAGGCCATACAGTGGCTGCAGGACAATGCGGAGGGCTCCCCCGTGGTGCTGGAGGCTCACATGGAGCAGTACCGGTGGGGAGGAAGGATCGCCAACTACACGGGACTGCCGACAGTGCTGGGATGGCCCTGGCACCAGATACAACAACGGCACGGCTATCGGGACCAGATTGGGGTCCGTGCCGACCACATTCGCCAGGCCTATGAGACTGCCGATGTCAATCTGGCGATGGACCTTATGGAGCGTTATGATGTCAGTTACGTGGTGGTGGGGGACCTTGAACGCCTGAACTACAGCGAGAGAGGGCTGGCGAAGTTCGACGAGATGGTCGAGGCTGGCCTACTCAGCAGGGTATATGCCAACGAAAAAACTGTAATTTTCGCGTCGAATTTCCATAATGAAAGGTATTGACATAAATCTTATACTATTCTAAAATTTTGAACGAAGATTAACAGTCTTGCTGTCTCGCACAACGGGGCAGTTTATGCACGACGGTCGGGGGTTTCAGTGCCCAGGGCATCTGCTTCCGCCGGTGGGAGCGTTCCATCGGCGGCTGGACACGGAATCCGGCCTATCGGCCCTCCTTGAGTGTTCCGGCCTTTGGGGTTGTGTGGCGTTTCGGGCGCGCGGGAACTGCAAGGGGAGGGCCGATTTTTTCTACCCTTACCGGGAGATTACGAGAGGCCGGACGAGGGTTCCCGAACCGGCTCTAGCTCTCGGTCTAACCCTGCTCCGTCCACTTGGGGTAGGAACCCATCACACGCAATTGACTCACCCGAGCACTGATGGCCTCGATCGCTTGGCCCAGGAGCTCGTCCTCCCTGTGTCCGTCGCAGTCGACAAAGAATACGTACTGCCCAAGGGACCGTTTGGTCGGGCGCGACTCGATCTTGCCGAGATTGATGTTGCGGCGCGCAAACTCCCCCATGACCGCGTAAAGCTGGCCGGGGGCGTCCTGGTCGAATGTGAAAAACAGCGAGGTCCTGTCGTTTCCGGTCGCCGGATGGTCCGACTTCGCCAGCACCACAAAGCGAGTGGCGTTGGCCACCACATCCTGAATCCCGGAAGCCAGAATTTCTGCCCCGTACAGTTCCGCGGAACGCCTTGGCGCGATGGCCGCTGAGGGCGTGGCACTGGCCATGGCCTCCTCAACAGCCTGGGCAGTGCTCAGCGAAGCGGAGCGGGCGGCCACCCAGAAATTCCGCTCCAAGTATTCGCGGCACTGCGCGAGCGCCTGCGGGTGGGAATAAATGACTTGGACCTCATCCATCCTCGTGCCAGGCTTGCCCATCAGGTAGTGCTCGATGGGAATCACGATCTCGTTGCGGATGTAGATCGAGGCTTCGCTTACCAGCAGGTCAAGGGTAAAGTTGACTGAACCCTCGATGCTGTTCTCTATTGGGGCGACTCCCTGACCGGTCTGTCCCGAGGCCACCGCCATGCCCACGGCAGTGATATTGGGATAGGGCCGCAACTCCGCGTCCGGATCGTAAAGAAGTGCGGCCTCCTCGGTATAGGTGCCCGACGGCCCCAGGAACGCCAGCGTACGGGCCAACTTCAGACCCCCGTCAGGATATCGTAAAGTAGCTGTTCGTCGCCCGCCGAGGTGACGGCTATCAACTCGTCTTCGGCTTCTACCAGGGCCTGCCCCGCGGGGAGACTGGCGTGCCCCCTCTTGACTATCAGCGAGATGAAGCTGTCGGGAGGCAACTGTACTTCATCGATTCGCTTTCCCACTATGTCCGCCCCGGTGGGAACTGACACGCACACCAGTTCCCGGCCCGGCTGACGAAGAGTCATCAGGTGCCGGAGGGGCTGGCCGGGCACGCCGGCCTCCAACGCGCTCAACGCCAGATGAATCCAGTTGACGACCACATCGACGCCCAATTCCTCGAAGATGGGCTCGTTCTTGGGGTCCTTTACTATCGTCACCGTTCTGGGCGTCTTGAAGGAGTACTGAACGATCTGGCAGATGACCAGATTGGTAGCGTCAACGCCCGTGAGGGCGACAACGGCGTCGGCCCGGGCCACTCCGGCCCGGCGCAACACTTCGACGTCCGATCCGTCTCCCAGCAGAGCGATTATGCCCAAGTGCTCGGTGAGCACTTGGTACCGCTCAGGCTCCCGTTCGATTACGGCCACTTCGTGGCCACTGGCCGACAGAGCTCTGGAGAGATAGTAGCCTACTTCGCTGCATCCGACGATTACGAAGTACATAACCTCGTGTGCTGGCCCGGACCGCCGGTGTCATGGCCGGACAGCAGCTATTGTGACTCCATCGCGAATCGAATATCCTGGAGGATTCCCACTGCGTAGCTTAACACGTTCATTCCCTGGGACGCGTAAAGAACCTGCAACTGGGGATTCTCGACGTGGCAGACGACCCTCGGAACGCGGAACATCTTGTCCGCAATCTGGGCCGCAAGAAGATTTTCGTGGTCGTCGGTGGACAGGGCTAGAAAGGCTTCCGTCTGGCTTATTCCTGCCTCCATTAAGTAGTCGTGCATAACTGGCTCCTCGAGGAGCACTGCATTCACGCCCTCAATGTTGCTCAACCTCTCCAGCTGGCTTCGTTCATTGCCCAGTACGGTAACCTGAGACCTGCCATCCCCGGCCAGTTCCCGGACAGCCCCCGAAGCAAGTTCGCCGCAGCCGTAGACCAGGACGCGCATACTCTATCAGGTGCCCATAGGGCTGGATACTGGTACAGGTTCCCGCCACAGCAGCACCTGGCAAGAGGCATGCTGGAATATATACGAGCCGGTATTCCCCAGATCAGACTGGCCCAGACTACGATGGTACGAGATACCGACGATTATCAAGTCCGATTGTTCGATCTCAGACTCTCTGACTACCGCAGCCCCCGCCTGCCTGGAGCGGAGACAGCGGGCCTGGAGGTCGCGAAACCCCTCTTCCCTGGCGACTGCCTCGTACTGTTCGAGAAGTTTCTCTGCCCTGTCAATGTCCTCTGCGACTTCATCTTCCAGTGACAGCGAGAGAGGTACTTCGATCACATGGACAGCATGTAGAGTCGCCTTGGCGTCCTGGGCCATGTGGCAAGCCCACCTGAAAGCACGCTGGCTGTGGGTCGAGCCATTGATCGGGATGAGGATCCGCTTCGCATCGAGGGACATTACAGGCTGTCTCCGGCGTATTCCAAAAATCGGGCACCGATCAGAATCCGCTTGTCGGGCGTCATTATACGGGCTGGAGATTGCCAGAACCAGACTGGGCAAGCCTATTTTCTATACTGGCTATTACCGTATTGTTACGGCTGCCCGCAATAGCGGTTGCGGATAGCGGAAATCAGAGAAATGAGACAGGTACTGACAAAGGCATTAGCGGAGCCATGGGTGTCCCCGAGGAAAGCCAGCTACGAAGCCCTGCTGCCCTGGAGACTGCCCGGGGAGGCTGCACCACGTTGTCTCCGGGCCGCATCGTCAGCATCGGCCAGGCGCCGGGCGATGTCCGGGAGCCGGCTGATCTGCTCGCTGCTCGCTGCGAGGATCAGAACATCCCCTGGCTGCATCACCTCGTCTCTCGCCGGGTGCAGTAGGGAGGTTCTGCCACGCCGTATCGCCAGCACGGCTATGCCATGCCGGTCCCCAGCGCCGGATAGCTCTGCCTCTTCGAGGGTGTGGTTCAACATGCCTTCGGGTGGCCTGATCTTGCTGACCCCGTAGTCGGCAAGGATTGGCATATAGTCAAGGAGTTCTCGCGTAAACTCGAGTCGTGCAATCCGGCGGGCGTTTTCCGCTTCGGGGAAGAGAATTCGATCAGCGCCGATTCGTTCGAGGGTCTCGCCGTGGAGGTCATTGGCGGCGCGCGCCATGATCATCGGCACACCCATGCTCTTCAGCAGCACCGTCATGCCGACGCTTGCCTGGATGTTGTCGCTGCCCAGGGCAACTATAACCACGTCGTAGTCCGGAACATCGAGCTCTCTCAGAACCGTCTCGTTGGTGGCATCGGCGCGGACCGCGTAGGTCACGCGGCCGAGTTGCTGCTGGATTCTGGCCTCGTCGATGTCAATCACCAGGACGTCGTGCCCGCTCTGGTACAGCTCGTTCGCCACGATCGAACCGAAGCGACCCATCCCGACGACGCATACCTGCTTCTTCACCTGCCGCCTCCACTGGCGTCTTAACCTATTCTAACGGGTTCCTGGGCGAACCGATACACTTCCACTTCGTCTTCACGGGGTGCCAGCGCCAGCGCCAGCACCAGAGGTCCCAGCCTGCCTACGAACATGGCCGCCATGAATATCGACTGGGCCGCAAGTCCGAGAGAGGGGACGATTCCGGTGGTAGCCCCCACCGTGCCCAGCGCGGCGACCACGTCGAAGAACAGGTGCAGGAATGGCGCCTCGCTCTCAATCTCGATTAGCGCCATGATTATTACGAAGATCAGCGCAAGCCCCAGGACGGCTACTGCCAGTGCCCGGTGAAGCTGGGGCGCAGGAATCTCGCGTCCGAAGGCCTCTGCGTGCGACCGGCTCCGCAGAGAGGAAATTACGGCAGCAACGATCAGGGCGAAGGTCACCACCTTGATCCCTCCTGCCACAGATCCCGGGGCCCCACCGATGAACATGAATGACGTATAGGTCATCTTTGTGACGTCCGCCACCTGGCTGAAGTCGATCGTGCTGAATCCCGCGGTCCTTCCGCTGACCGAGAGGAAGACGGCGTTGACCCCTTTGTCCAGCCAGCTCAGGTTCCCCATGGTGTCGGGATTCACGAACTCGGTCATACCCAGTATTCCAATACCCAGGGCCCAGAGGCCCACACTGGTGACCACCACCAGCTTGGTGTCGAGGGAAAAGCGGGAAAACCGGCGCTGTCGCCAGACATCCACCATGGTCACCCAGCCGACGCCGCCCAGTGCGATCATGATCGTCATGGTGATCAAAACAGCAGGGTTTGATACGAACCTGGCAGCGTTGCCCTGAACGGCCTCGGGGATGATGTTGAACCCCGCGTTGTTGAACGAGGACACCGAGAGGAACAGCGAATACCAGTAGGCCTTCCCCTGACCGATGCCGTCGAGCCCGTTGATCTGGGTGAAGTAGATCAGTGAGCCCAACAGATAGATCAGAAGAACGATGACTATCACCCGGTTGCCGAAGGAGCGGATGGCGCGCATCTGCTTGACGCCCGCTGCGTCGCTCATCAGTCCGCGGGTCAGCGCCCTCTGCTGAATGGTAGTCCGATCGCCCAATATCAGGAGAAGGAAGGTGCTGATGACCATGAACCCGAGTCCACCCACCAGCATCAACAGGAATATCACCACATGGCCGAACGGCGCCCAGTAGTCCGGCGTGCTCACTACCGTGTGGCCCGTTACCGTGACGGCCGAGATTGCGGTGAAGTAGGCTACTTCAAGGGGGGTGGATTCACCGGAGTTGGCGGCAAACGGAAGCATTAGGAGGCCCGCACCGGCAGACATCAACAGAACAAAAGCAGCGACCAGCAGACTCGTAACGCCAACCAACCGCCGAGGGCGGCGCAGCGTCTCTATGAGCCTGACCGTCGACGGTACATCCCTTCGGCGGGGAAGCCGGATGATCGCGTCTATCGGCCGCAGCCTCCGGTTGGGTGTCAATTCATTGCGCTCCGCTATTAGGCTGTGAAACGTACTGACCGGTGGCTATCGGTGCTGAATAGACTGCCTGTGGCGCGCAGGCTTGCGGAGGCAAGTCGAGAATCGGGGCTCACGCATTTCGATCCTGGATTCAAGAGTGACGGTAGCTGAAGCAATTTGAAATGGGTTTAAAAAATTCTAGGATTGGCCACCGACAGTGTCAATTGCCAGAGGTCTCCGTTCACGCTGTAACGCCACCATTTTGCCCTTTCTTCCGGGTTTGGGATAGTGGCTTGCTGATATAATCTACGGGCGCAGCCGTTTCGAGGTGACAGTTCAATGACGACCAGTCCCAGACAGGTGGAATTGGGTTTTGACCCGGTCGAGATAGACAGGAAATGGCAGGAACGCTGGGAACGGGACGAACTCCACAGGGTGCCGGATTACGACTCCAGGCCCAAGTGGTTCGAGATGACCATGTACCCGTATCCCTCGGGCGACCTGCACATCGGCCACTGGTATGCCATGGCCCCCTCCGACGCTCATGCCCGCTTTCGCCGTATGCAGGGCTACAACGTTCTGCATCCCATTGGGTTTGATGCCTTCGGGCTGCCGGCCGAAAACGCCGCCATCAGCAGGGGCATTCACCCCTACGAATGGACCATGGACAACATCGAGAATATGCGGCGGCAGCTCCGGTCCATCGGCGCCATCTACGACTGGGACCGCGAAATCGTCTGTTGCGACCCCGAATACTACAGGTGGAACCAGTGGTTCTTCATCAAGCTTTATGAAAAGGGACTGGCCTACCGGGCCAAGGCACCCGTAGTCTGGTGCCCTTCCTGCGTAACCGTGCTCGCTAACGAGCAGGTGTTGAACGGCGCCTGCGAGCGATGCGACACGACGGTAACCCGTCGCGATCTGGAGCAGTGGTTCTTCCGCATCACCGACTACGCCGACCGACTGCTGGACTTTAACGGACTGGAGGAGTGGCCCGACAAGATCCTTACGATGCAGAACAACTGGATCGGCAAGAGCACCGGGGTTGAGATCAGTTTCGACATCGGCTCCCTGGGGATCGAGGAGCGGGAAATTCGCACCTTCACCACTCGCATCGACACCATTTTCGGTGTCACCTTCCTCGTGCTGGCGCCTGAGCATCCGCTGGTAGAGAAGATAACAACTCAGCAGCATCGTCAGGAAGTCGAAGAGTATGTCTCCCAGGCCCGAAGCACTTCTGAAATCGACCGCCTCTCTGCCGACAAGGAGAAGACGGGTGTATTCACCGGCGCCTACGCCTTCAACCGCCTTAACTGGGAGCGCATACCCATATACATCAGCGACTATGCTCTGATGACCTATGGCACCGGAGCCGTGATGGGCGTTCCCGCCCACGATGCCCGCGACTTCGAGTTCGCCCGCAAGTACCGCCTGCCCATCCGCCAGGTGATCGCTCCCATCAGCTGGGACGGCAGCGAACTCAGGGAGGCCTATCTCGGCGACGGCTTCATGACTTCCTCAGGCGCTTATGACGGTATGACCAATGAGGAGGGAGTTGAGGCCATCTCCGACGATGTGGAAAAGAGCGGTTGGGGTAAGCGCGCCGTGTCCTTCCGCATACGCGACTGGCTCATTTCCCGGCAGCGGTACTGGGGCACCCCCATACCCATGATCTATTGCGATAGTTGCGGCGTCCTGCCGGTGCGGGAGGAAGACCTGCCAGTGCTTCTGCCCCAGGACGCGGAATTCAAGCCCAGCGGCGAGTCGCCACTGGCCGCCAGCGCCGAGTTCGTCAACACCACCTGCCACCAGTGCGGAGGCCCTGCCAGGCGGGAGACGGATACCATGGACACCTTCATGGATTCGTCCTGGTACATGATGCGCTACCTCAGCCCCCACTACTCCGGCGGGCCGGTGGACCCGGACCTGGCCAGGTCATGGCTGCCTGTCGACCAGTACACCGGCGGGGCCGAGCATGCCGTGATGCACCTGCTGTACTCCCGCTTCTTCATCAAGGCCCTCCACGACATGGGCATGGTCGACTTCGAGGAACCCTTCCGCCGCCTGTTCAACCAGGGCGTGATCCTGGGCCAGGACCACGAGAAAATGAGCAAGAGCCGGGGCAACGTCGTCAACCCGGACGATGTGGTTGGCGTGCTGGGCGCGGACGCGGTGCGCTGCTTCCTCATGTTCATCGGGCCTTGGGACCACGGCGGCCCCTGGAGCGCCGAGGGGATCAACGGCATCGCCCGCTGGCTCAACCGCGTCTGGGACATCGCCAGCCGGGACCCCGGGGCTCTGGATGATTCTGACGAGTCGGCATCCCGGGACACGCGCCGGCTGCTCCACCAGACCGTCCGCAAGTGCTACGGCGATCTCGACCGCTTCAAGTTCAATACCGCCATCGCTTCAATGATGGAGCTTACCAATCATCTCAATCGGGTGTGGGCTGAGAGCAGCGTGGACCCGGACACCTGGCGTGAGTGCGTGGAGAAACTGCTGCTGATGCTCGCCCCCATGGCCCCCCACATGACCGAGGAACTGTGGGAGCACTCAGGCCACGAATACAGTATCCACCAGCAGAACTTCCCGGGCTGGGACGAGGAACTGGCGGCCGACGAGGTATTCACCCTGGTCGTACAGGTCAACGGCAAGGTGAGGGACAAGCTGGAGGTGCCGGTGGGCATACCCGAAGCGGAGGCCCAGGAGTTGGCGCTGGCCAGTCCCCGGGTGCAGGGCTTCCTTGACGGGAAGTCGGTGAACAAGACGGTCTATGTCCCCGGCCGTCTGGTGAACGTAGTGGTGCAGTAGGTAGGAAAGTGTCGCAAGTCGGACGATTCTACGGGGTGGGTGTGGGTCCGGGCGACCCGGAACTCCTGACGGTCAAGGCTCAACGGCTGTTGGGAGAGGTTAGGGTCATCTGCTTCACTCAGTTGGACAACGGCGCTCCAAGCTACGCTTTGGGTGTGGTGAAGGGACTGGTGTCGGCCAATGCCGAAATGCTGCCCATTACCATTCCATCCGATGATTCCCCGGTCAGCCAAGAGACATGGCATGAAGCGGCTGAGCGCATTGGCGCCAGGTTGCGGGAAGGTCTGGACGTTGTCTTCATTACCGAGGGCGACCCTATGCTGTACAGCGAATTTCCCCATCTCATTGAGCATGTGCAGGCAGAACAGCCGGAAGGACTGGCCGTAGAGGTGGTTCCCGGAGTGCCGTCGGTGACAGCGGCCGCCGCCAGCTCCGGAGTGCCGCTGGTCAGCCAAGGCCAGCGCCTCGCCATACTGCCCGCCGTGTACGGCATTGACGACCTCCGGGAGGCAATAACCAACTACGACACAATCGTGCTGATGGAGATCGATCGCAACCTGATCCAGGCCCTCGCCAACCTGGAGAGCCTGGGCCTCGCTGGTCACGCCATCTACGTCCGGCAGGCCAGCACCGCCAGCGAACGGGTGATTCACGACATCAGCAAACTCACTCCCGAAGACCTGGACTATTTCTCTCTGCTCATCATCAAGCGCTGAAAGCCAATAGGCGGAGGAGCGAGGCCGTCCGTTTGGACGGCCTTTCATTTTCCAGTCATCCCTGTGCTAAACTTGCGCAAATTCCGAGATTTCGACCGCTACACTTCAACGGGAGGCTGCCTGATGACCACTACGGTTCAACCCACCGATGTGATGGTCACCTGCAACGGCATGAATTTCCACTACCTTGACTGGGGCAACGAGGGAGCGCCGGTGGTGCTGCTGCTCCACGGGCTTCGAGGCCACTGCCACTCCTGGGACGATGTGTCCGCCCGGTTCTGTGGCGACTACCGTGTCCTGGCCCTGGACCAGAGGGGTCGCGGCGAGACCGACTGGGCTCCCCGCGGCGACTACTCCACCGACGCCTTCGTGGCCGATATTGAAGAGTTCTGCTACACCCTGGGAATCGAGCAATTCACACTCGTCGGTCATTCCATGGGTGGACGGAACAGCATGGCCTTCGCCGGGCGAAACCCGGGAATGCTGGAGAAGCTCGTCATCGTCGACATCGGCCCTGACATCCAGCCCGAAGGTTCTGCCCGCATCACCCGCGAACTGGTTGAAGTGCCGCAGGAGTTCGATTCCTTCGACGCACAGTTCGAGTACATGAACCAGCAGAATCGGTTCGCCTCCGAACCCGTGTTGCGGCGCAGGCTCAGGCATGCCTCCAGGGAGCTCCCCAACGGAAAGATAGTCTGGCGCTATGACCCGGAAATCCGGGCGCAGCGGCGAGACGGCACCGGCGCTTCCCCGCCCGACCTGTGGGCGCCCCTGGCCAACATCACCTGCCCAACTCTTCTATTGCGCGGCACCGAGACCGACACGGTCAGCCTCGATGTCGCAAATAGGATGGTTGACGCGCTGCCGGACGGACGCCTGGTCCACGTCGACAATGCCGCTCACATGGTGTTCGAAGACAATCCCGAGGGTTTCAATGCGGCCCTCGCAGACTTCCTGGTTTAGATTCCTGGGTTAGAGGGGAAGCATGGCCACTGGACAGAGGCCCGAGTCGATTACCGACCTGATAAAGGTACTGAGGATAAGCGATATTCCCAGGCCGGATGGCGACACGGGTGAGGGCATCAAGTTCCTCACCAACCGCGGCGAGCTCAAGGGCATAATCCACAGGGCCGAAAACAGCAACCAGGCGGTGATCTGGGTGTGCGGCGCCCGGGGCGGCTTTGGCGGTCCTGGCCCCGGTACCTACGTCCGCTTGTCAGAACACCTGACCGGGCAGGGCATCACCTCCCTGCGCCTGGACTATCGCTTTCCCAATGACCTTATGGAATGCGTCCTCGACCTGCTGGTCGGCGCGGGGTATCTCAAGGAAAACGGCTTCGGGCCTGTGGTGGTGGTGGGCCATTCCTTCGGCGGGGCTGTGGTCATCGCCGCTGGAGCTACCAGCGACCACATCAAGGGCGTTGTGTCGCTGTCCCCGCAGACCTACGGGGCCGGAATGGCTGGCCAACTCGCCCCTCGCAAGCTGCTGGTGGCCCACGGGAAGGCCGACACTCGCCTCCCATTCTCCTGCGCCCTTCAGATTTACGAGTGGGCCAAGGAGCCGAAGGAAGTGGTGCTTTTCGAGGGCGCCGAACACCGCCTGGAGGAGTGCCGGGAAGAGCTGGAAACCCTCCTCTCTGCTTGGATTCCGGCCACCCTAGAAGAGGAAATAGAAATCCCGGTCGTCCTGTAATCATTCCACCTGGAAATCTGGAGAGGCGGCCAACAAGCTGACGCGCGACATAATCTGCTCTTAACCTGGGTCAGGAGGCGATCATGCTGGACTTGATCATTAAAGGCGGGACCGTGGTTGCGCCGGGGGGCGCAGGCCTGATGGATGTGGGAATCCAGGGAGAGCAGATCGCAGCGGTCGCCTCTCCGGGCGCATTGGACGACATAGGCGCCGGAGAGACCATCGATGCCACCGGTATGATCGTGCTGCCCGGCGGCATCGAGCCCCACGCCCACATCAATGTGCCTGTGCCGGACTACTGGGCCGGCGGAGATACCGGCATCTTCACCCAGCCTCCCGAGGCCGCCAGCCGCGCCGCTGCGTTCGGAGGGGTCACCACCTACGTCGACTTCGCTGGCGCCCTGCCGCTGACCCCGGGAGCCGAACCACCCTCCGACCCGATAATGGGGCAGGTCGAGGTGCGCCGGGACCTTTTCCGCGGCCACTCCTTCATCGACTACACCTTCCACTACATCCTCGCGGGAGCCATCCCGCCGGTAACCCTTGGCGAAATAGGCGAGGCGATCCAGTCAGGCGTTGCCAGCTTCAAGATCTTCACCACCTTCCACGCCCGCGTCCCCACGGGCCACCTGTGGGAGATCTTCCAGGAGGTCGGGAAGCACGGCGGGATCATGGCCGTCCACGCCGAAGAGGACGACATCGTTACCTACATGGAGGACAAGCTGGAGCGCGAGGGCCGGGACCACGGCTCCAACCTTCACCTGGCCCACAACAACATCTCAGAGGACATCTCCTTCCGCAAGGTAACCAGGCTGGCCCAGAGCACGGAGACCGGCATCTACTTCGTCCACACCACGGCAAAGGAAGGCGTCAACGCCATCGCTGAGGCCCGAGCAGCGCAACTTCCGGTCTACGGCGAAGCGCTGCACAACTACCTGGAATTCACCTGCGACGACTATCTGAAGCCCGACGGCCTGGCAATCCACACCTACCCGGCCATCAAGTTCTCCGACGACCGTGACGCCCTGCAGCAGGGCCTGGTCGACGGCCCCATCTGCACCACGGCTACCGACGAGTGGACCACCTACAAGAACGTGAAGCTGGCCGGCGATACCATCCGCACCCTCTGCGGTGGCCACAACGGCATCGAGACCCGGATGCCGGTGACCTACACCAAGCTGGTGGCTCCCGGCCGCATCGGCCTCGAGCGCTTCGCCGCCATCACCTCCACCAACGCCGCCAAGATCCTGGGCATGTACCCCCAGAAGGGCGCCATCGCCGTGGGCAGCGATGCCGACATCGTGATCTTCGACCCCAACCTGAAGAAGACGATCACGGTCGATGAGCTGCACGCCCAGTCCGACTACTCCATCTGGGACGGCTTCGAGTGCGAGGGCTATCCAATAATGACCATGTTGCGCGGCAAGGTCATTATCCGCGACGGCCAGCTCCTCGGTGACAGTAGCGACGGCCGCTGGCTGTCACGGAGGGTCGCGCCGCGGGTGATTACGCAGACTTCGGTGTAGGGCGAGTTGCGGATGTCGCAAATAGGGCTGCATCGCGCGCGCCACCCGCACACCGCGCGTTCTGATTCATAAGCAATTTGGATATGGGGACGAGCGAAGGAAATGGAAGTACGCTGGGAGTTCCAAACAGGACGCTATGCGGACCAAATGACTGCGCTCAAAAGGAGAATTGCGGCCCTAACGAGGGGCCGCGAAGAATTCTACATCGGCAGGACCAGTAACCCTGAGGCGAGAGCAAGGGGGCGTGATTCAAAGAGATTCAGTGAGATGGTGGTGCTTTATCAAACCACCTCAGTCTCCAACGTGATGATTATGGAGATAGAACTCACTGACTACTTCCAGGATCGCTGTATCAATGCTCGCGGCGGTGGGCCAACTGGAAATGCGCCCCACTACATCTATATACTGCGCTGATCAGCCCGACCGAACACTATCTACCGCAATAGCGGCGCCACCTCCGCGCTGATGCGCTCGATCTGCGCCGGGTCGGGCCAGGTTGGGCCGACCATGACCGTCTGTGCGCCGGCGTCTATGTAGGCTTGGAGCTTGGCGGCGCAGTCCTCGGGGCGCCCGAAGGCGCAGGCGTTCTCCACGTCGTACTGGGGGCCGTAGTAGGCGTGAGTGAACTCCTCGAGGGCGCGCTTGGCCCGCTCCCGGTCACTGTCCACATAGGTGTAGATCAGCTTGGCTGACTGAAGTGAGTCAGGGTCCTTTCCGGCAGCGGCCGCGTAGTCCCGCACCTTGCCCCATGCCGTGGCGAAGACCTCGGGACTGGCCGCGCCTCCGGCCACCCAGCCGTCGGTCTGCTCCGCGGCCCGTTGCAGAGCGGTGTCGGCGGAGCCGCCGATGATGATGGGGATGGAGGGTTTCTGCACCGGCTTGGGGTCGATGTTCACGTTGTCCATTGAGAAGTAGCGGCCGTGGTGCGTTACATCCCGCTCGGTCCACAGGCGGCGCATGACTTCCAGACCTTCGTTGAAACGGCCAACCCGGCGGCGCACATCCACGCCCAAGGGGCCGAACTCGTTGTCGCGGCCGCCCAGGGAGATGCCCAGGGTCAGCCGCCCTCCTGAGAGGTAGTCCAGCGTAGAGGTGGTCTTTGCAGCAAGAATCGGGTTGCGGAGAACGAACAGCAGCACCGCCGTACCCAGGCGCACCCGTTCGGTCACAGTCGCCGCGACGGTCAGCAGGGCCATTGGGTCGATGATGTTGTTGGGATGGAAAATCCGGTCGATCACCCACAGGGAGTCGTAGCCAAGCTCCTCCGCCCTGCGGAAGAACGCAGAGAACTCCGGCAGCGTGGGCGGAGTGCCGCCGAATCCGCCGGGGACCAGGATTCCCAGTTTCGCGTTGGTTGCCATGTAGGTACCCCCTGCGGACTAAGGTTCGGTGTCGTAATCCACTTTGCCGTTGCGGATGGTTACGACTCGGCCGGTGAGCGCGATTGCCCGTTTGCGTGCTTTGATGGTTGCCCGGCGCATGGCAGCCTCGGCTCCGGGGTCCGGTTCGCCGGTGCTGGTCTGCCAGAGCAAGGGCTTGGCATTTTTATTTTCGGAATTGGGTCCAGTCTCTTTTCCAGTCATGGAGACCCGCCAGACACATTATGGATTTCCCACTCATCGACCAGGCCTTGGTAAATGTGCTGGAAATTGTACCACCCTGCGTGAAAGCGACGCCGAATTACATCGTCAGGTACATCATGCCCGCCCTCCTGGACTCTCTGACGCACTCTCGCTATAGCGGTCTCCGGGAAGTCGACTCGAAGGAAAAACAGCTTTACCCGATACCCTTGTTCCTGCCAAATGGGAATCATCCGCGCATAGCCGCGCCCGCTAAGCGTGGTCTCGAAGGCGAAATTCTGGCCTCTTTTCACACAGCCGTTGATCATATCCAGCATCATGCGACCGGCTTGGAACGCGGCTTTCTCGGGCTGAAAAGGGTTCAGGCCAGTTGCAATCAGGTCGGCGTTGATGAATGTGGGAGTCTGGGCCTCATTGGGCAGGTACTCGGTTGCGAAAGTGGTCTTGCCCGCCCCGTTGGGACCGGCAATGATGATGATTTGCTTGACGGGTTGTGAGGCCATGATGCCGAAAGCCGGTTAGACCGCACCGGTTTGCCGCAGGGACGCCACCGCTTCCTCCGTATACCCCAGCAGCCCGGTCAGTACCGCGTCGGTGTCCTGGCCCAGGGTCGGCGGCGGCGCAAACTCGTCGGGGCCGCCGTGCTTGATAGGATTGCCGGCGGTACGGTAGGTTCCGGCGACGGGGTGATCGATCTCCACCACCATGTCTCGAAGGCTCACTTGCGGGTCGGCCAACGCTTCGGCTATGTCGTTCACCGGGCCACCTGGAACATCCCACTTCAGCAGCCGCTCCTCCCACTGGTCGCGGCGCATTGTCCCGAAGCCGATGATCAACGCTTCCTCCAGAGCCTCCCGGTTCTCGATTCGGGCTGGGGCTGTGGTGAATCGCGGGTCCTCGTCCATGCCCCGCAGCGCCTCGACCTCGCTCGACATCATCCTCAGAGTCTTCATGGCGAACTCCTGGCTGGCGCAGTGCACCTGCAGGTATTTCCCGTCAGCGCACTGATAGGCCCCAACCGGGAGGTTGGAGGGATGCCCGGAGCCGATGGGCTGGGGCACCTCGCCGGACACGAGGTAGAACTGCCCCAGGTGCGCCTGCAGGGCGATCTGTACATCCAGTAGTGAGATGTCCAGGCGCCGGCCCTCGCCGGTCACCCGGCGTCCGTACAGCGCGGACGCGATGCTGAGAGCCGCCATGTAGCCGCCGACCATATCTCCAACTGGAAAGCCCATGAACACCGGTGGCTGTCCCGGATTTCCGGTGACGCTCATGCCGCCGCCCATGGCCTGCACAATGCCGTCGAAGCCCGGCCGCTCCCGGTACGGCCCCTCCTGCCCGAAGGCCGACAGCGAGCAGGCGATGACAGACGGGTTGATTGCCTTCAGGGTCTCGTAGTCGAGCCCCAGGCGGTCCAGCACTGAGGGACGGAAGGCGTCGAAAACCACATCGGACACCGCAACGAGCCGGTGCAGCACCTCCCGGCCCTGCGGCGCCCGCAGGTCAATGGTGACGCTCTTCTTGTTGCGGTTGAAGTTCAGGTAATAGGCGCTTTCACCGGCCAGGAAGTGCGGGCCGATGCGCCGCGACATATCGCCCACGCCGGGCTGCTCGATCTTGATGATCTCAGCGCCCAGGTCCCCCAGCGTCCGCGCCGCCACCGGCCCCGCGATGGCCTGCGACATCTCGAGAATGCGGACGCCCTGGAGCGGCGGAGTGGTCACCAGTCTCTCGTCCCTTGTTCCTTCCCGCACCTACTCCGCTGAGAGCAGCGCCGCGAGCTGCCGCACATCTTCCATCTCGTCGAGGGACTCGATGGCGGCGATGATTTCCTGCTGCCGCTCTGGGCTGACGACCGGGCTGGTCAGGACGAAGAACTTCTCCTTCATCTCGTCCCATGACAGAGCGTTTTCCGGGTCGCCCTTGGGGTAGCGGATGTCGCTGCGCAGTTGGCGGCCGTCGGTAGTTGCGACTTCAGCCCAGGCCCGGAATTCCTTCGGGAAGTGGGCGTCCAGGGCGGGGTCAGTCACGCACTTGACCTGCTGCATGATGCGGCTGATCTCCGGCCGGCCGGGAACGCCGTCCGCATACTCCTGCAGCGACGCCCGCCCGTAGGCCAGCGCCACGGCGGCGCCGAAGGGCATCGAAAACTGCATGTCCACCACCGTCTTCGGGTTGGCCTTGTCTTCCTCTGGAGATGCGACCAGCTTGAACCCGCCGCTGAGCACGCCGATGGTCACCTCCTCGACATCGGCTGCTTCCAGGCCGTGGGTGTTCTTGATGTCGATGAGGCAGTCGATCGGCCCCTGCTTGTAGCGGCAGCAGGCGTGGGGCTTTATGCCGGTCTGGGTGATCAGGTACTCGCCGCCCAGATCCTGCAGCACCAGCGACGGCTCGGGATTGCCCGAATAGGCCTGCAGGAAGCCGTCCCGGCCCTCCAGGATGGTGGTCGGTCCGGTATAGCCGGAGCGGGCCAGGAGCGCCGCCCATGAGCCGCTGTGGGACGCCCAGCCCGGGTGGAGGCGCTTGGTCCACGCCCCTTGGGCCAGGTATTCCATGCTTCCCGCCGTCTGGCTGCCCGCGATCCCCAGGGCGTGGATGAAGTCGTCACCCTGAAGGCCCAGCAGCCGCCCGGCCACCACGGCCGCGCCGAACGCTCCGCAGGTGCCGGTGGGGTGGAAGCCGCGGCCGTAGTGCTCTGCAGGCTGCAAGGCACGGCCCAGGCGCACGATTACCTCGTAACCCGCCACGACGGCGGCGATGAAGTCCTTTCCCGAGACATGCGCCAGGTCGGCCATTGACAGTGCCGTTGGGAAGGCCACCACGCCGGGATGCAGCGACGCCTCGTTGTTGACGTCGTCCAACTCGATGCTGTGGAAGGCGACGCCGTTGGCCATGGAGGCATACTCCGGCAGCACCCGGTGTGGCGTGCCCACGATGGCCGAAGGGCCCGGACGCTCCAGCCTCTGCAGCGCGTCCACCACGGCGCGCGCCGAGTCTGTGGTCGACCCGTTCAGCGTTACGGCAGCGAAGTCCAGGCACAGGTACTTTGCCCAGTCGATCACCTCGGGCGACAGGTCTTCATACTCGAGCTCGCGGGCAAAGTTGCCCAGCGCCCGCGTGATGCCGGTCTCATTGTTGGTCTGGACCATCGTTTCTGGCCTCCTGATCCTGGATTCAAGACTGACTAGCGGTCTTCGTTAATTCACTTCGATTGGGAATGGAGGATCAATCGAGATTATACCGCAGACCTCACTACAACCCCGACTCGTAAAGAAAGTCCCCCGTCGGGTAGTTGTTGAGCAGGTGGCGCGCGATGACCAGCCGCTGGATCTCGTTGGTGCCCTCGCCGATCATCATCAGCGGCGCATCCCGGAAGTGGCGCTCCACCGTAAGGTCCTGGGTGTAGCCGTAGCCGCCGTGGATGCGCATGGCGTCGGTCGCCACCTGCATGCACATCTCGCTGGCGAAGAGCTTGGCCATTCCGGCCTCCATGTCGGCGCGCTCACCACGGTCCTTTTTCTCCGCGGCGTGCAGCACCATCAGGTGGGCAGCCTGGATGTTGGTCGCCATGTTGGCCAGCATGATCTGAACACTCTGGTGCTCGCCGATGGGCTTCCCGAAGGTCTCGCGCTGCTTGGCGTAGCGGGTGGACTCTTCAAGCGCCGCCCGAGCCACGCCCAGGCAACGGGCTGCGACGTTTATCCGGCCCAGTTCCAGCCCGCTCATGATCTGGTAGAAGCCCTTGCCTTCCTCGCCGCCCACCAGGTTCCCGCCGGAGACGCGGTAGTCGTCGAAGGACAGTTCGCAGGTGTCCACACCCTTGTAGCCGAGCTTGGGAATGTCCCGCACCACGTTGAAGCCCGGCCCCTTCTCGGCGATGAAGATGCTGATGCCGCGGCGAGGAGGGTCGGCCGCAGGGTCGGTCTTGGTAACGAGGGCGAAGGTGTTGCCGTGGCGCCCGTTGGTGATCAGGCTTTTGGAGCCGTTGACCACGTATTCGTCGCCGTCTCTCACGGCCCTCGTCTCGATGGCCTGCACGTCGCTGCCCGCGTTCGGCTCTGTGATGCAGATGCCGCCCCGTTTCTCGCCGGTGGCCATCAGCGGCAGAAAGTGCTCCTTCTGCTCGGGCGTGCCGTGGGTTGCCACCATGTAGGCCATGATCAGGTGTGAGTTCAAGATCCCGCTCAGGCTCATCCAGCCTCGGCAGATCTCCTCGATGACCAGCGCATAGGATGAAACGTCCAGCTCGAGGCCTCCGTATTCCTCAGGAATGACGGCCCCGAACAGGCCCATCTCCTTCATCCGTTCCACTAACTCGACCGGGTACTCGTCGGCGTGCTCCATGTCCTGCGCTACGGGCTGCACTTCACGCCGGACGAACTCCCGGATGGTGGACACCATGGCCCGTTGCGCTTCAGTCAGCTGTGGCAAAATCGCTCCTCGCTGCGTGCCGGAAAGGTGCGGCAATTCTAGCACGCGCCGGTTTCAGTCAGGTTTGACACCCTATCTGGAGCGCACTAAACTCGCCTCTAATCTCGTGGTGCGGCAGGTTTCGACGGAGTAATTTCGTCCGGAGAACGGCCGCGTCCGATATGGCCTCCAAATCGTCTAATTTCGTGAGGTACCGCAATGCCGGACAAAACAGAATACATCGACCTTCTCAACGACATCCGCCTGCAGGAGTACCGTGCCGGAATCTTCCTGAAGGCCTGGGCCGACAAGACCGACCACCCGGGACTGAAGGGCTGCCTCTCCCTGGTTGCCGAGCGTGAGACCAGCCACGGGGATATCTTCGACCGCCGCATCCGCGAGCTGGGCGGCACCCCCGAAGACAGGGACGACGCCATGTTCCACGAGCGGCTGCACGTGGCTGAGTCCGACATGACCGACGCTGAGAAGATCGTGCAGATGCGGGAGTTCCAGACCCGAATGACCCTCCCCACCGTGCGTATGCGCTATGAAGAAGCGGCACAGGACGAGTCCGTCGATCAGTTGACCCGCTCGCTGATCAAGTGGTTCACCGAGGTGGAGGACGACTCCGGCGCTTCCATGAGGGTGGTCTACGCCGAGATCGAAGCGGGGAGCTAACCGCCATGCAGTTCGGAGCCTTTTTCGTGGGGCAGCGACCGCTGCTCCACGAGCAGTATGCCGACGAGAGCAAGGTCAATCCCAACCCGGTCAGCCGCACTGATGTACAGGTCTACGAAGACATCCTGCGTGGCGCAGAGTTGGCCGAGGAGCTTGGCTTCGACTCAGTCTGGATTGCCGAGCATGCCTTCAGCGAGCACAGCATCATCAGCTCGCCGCACAGCCTGCTGGCCGCCATCGCCGCAAAGACCAAGCGCGTCAAGGTGGGCGTCGCCTGCACTATCGTGCCCTGGCATCCCCCGCTGCGGCTGGCCCAGGACCTGGCGACGCTGGACATAATCAGCCAGGGCCGCCTCATTGTCGGGGCGGGACGCGGCTACCAGAAGCGTGAGTTCGATATCTACGGCCTCGACATCGCCGAGTCCCGTGGCCGCTTTGTCGAAGGCATGGAGATCGCCGTACGGTCCTGGACAGAGGACACTTTCACATACGACGGTGAGTACTTCCAGTTCCCCGAGGTGCGGGTAATTCCCAAGCCCGTGCAGCAGCCTTACCCGCCAATTTACATGGCGGTCACCCACAGTCCCGAGTCGGTGGAGATCGCCGTGCAGAACCGCTGGGGACTGTTCACGGTGGGCAGCAGCTTCTTCCCGGCGTCGCCCGATTCCGACCAGAACCTGATCAACTTGTACTGCCGCCGGATGCTGGAGGAGGGGGTCGCCCCCGACGACATCGAGGTCGCCGCCGTGCGCAATGTGTACGTGTCCCCGACCGACGAAGAGGCCATCGACCTCCTGACACCTCGCCTGCAGTGGGCCGGCGACATGAGCGACTACCTCCGGCGTCCGTTGTCCGACATAGTGCGTGCCTCCGGTGTCCGCGGCTACGAGCATTACGTAGAAGACCCGTTCATTGAGCCGGACCTGGTGGCGGAGCGTGGCAAGGAAGGCATGGCCGCCATCGGCAGTCCCGAGAAGGTCACCGCCGCCATCAAGGAGCTTGAGCAGAACCATGTCACGCACTTCATCAGCTACCTGGACGCCGGCGGCTTGTCCTACGACGAGGTGTCCAGTTCCCTCCGACTTTTCTCGGAAAAAGTGATGCCCAACTTCCGGTAAGGAGCTCTATCAATGGCGACTCTGGATGTTCTCACCTACGGTTTCGCCCTGAACACCGACCAGGGGTCCTTCGGCTATTCGACCAACTCGCTGCTGCGGACCGGCGGCCACAACATCCTGATCGACACCGGCCCCTCGTCCCGACGCCCGTTCCTGTACCGGGCGCTCACCAATATTGGGCTGACCACCGACGACATCGACATCGTAATCCTGACTCACATGCACTGGGACCACTGCCAGAATACCGACCTGTTCCGCAAAGCCAGGGTGCTGGTCAACCCTGTGGAGATCGACTACGCCCGCAATCCCAACAGCTGGGATCTGGCTGTGGCCGCCGGAATGGCCGATATGATGCGTAACATGAAAGTGGATGTCGTTTCAGAGGGCGACACCATCGTCGACGGCGTAACTGTCATGGAGACGCCGGGCCACACCAAGGGCCACATGAGCGTGCTGGCCGAGATCGATGGCGAGAAGGTGCTGATCGCCGGCGACGCCCTGCCCGAGAGCGGCACGGTGGCGCGAGGCATCCCCTACAACATCTTCTGGGACACCGAAGATGCACATGCCAGCGTCGAGAAGATGGTGGCGTCGTCCAACGTTTTCTACCCCGGCCACGACCGCCCCTTCCGCGTCGAGGGCGACGAGATCGCCTACCTGCACGGTCCTGCCAACATCGAGGTGATGAACAGCACCGAGGGCGGCGGAACAACTTCTCTGACCTTCACCGTCAGTGCTGCCCGCACAGTCAACGTCGACTTGGTACAGAAGCCGCGGGAGTCCTAGCCAATATGGTCAACGGCAGCAGCGAGCGTGACATACGGGAAGCGCTGGAAGTCCTGGCTCAAGCCCGCCCCGGATTCTGGACCCGTACGGCCTGCGGCGTAACTCGTTCCCTGACGCCTATCCCGGCTCTGCTGGACCGAAACGCTTACTCCGCCGATACCGGCCGTATCCGGGTTCTCCTGGTGGGGGGGCTGTCGGGCCGCGCCGCTGATGTTGACATGGCCCTCCATGCTCTCGAACTGTACGCGGGCGGCGGCGATGGACTCGCCCTCCGCGTTGGCCTCAGCGCCGTCCCCTGCGGCAACCCGGATGGGCTCCGCTTGGGCCGCGGGCCGGAAAACGGAGCGGGTGGAAATCCCTCGCAGGGCTATCCGCCCGTAGGCCACTTCTACAATGACGATCAGAACCCGGAAAAGCGTTACCTCTGGCGCTGGATCTGCTTCCAGGCCCCAGACCTGGTGCTTGCAGTGCGGTCGGGCACCGGCTCCGTCCAATGGGAGGGCAACTCTGCCGCCCGGCGGTTCGCCCCCGCCCTTGCTGCTCGCGACATCGAGGACGGTACGCTGCTGGGTGCCCTTGGCGATGGCTATCCGGAGGGGCTGGGCGTTGTTCCTGCCCTCCGCCTGACTGCCTCTGAGGAGCAACTTCCTCGCGAGATCAGCCGCCTGTTCGGGGTACTGCAACAAACGGGAATGTCCGGCAAGTCCGCCGCCCGGCAGGCACTTGACCGCCGCCGCCAGCGCAGCACCTTGGAGATCGCCCGGACCCTGGCAGCCGCCTACGGGCATTCCTTTGATCCCGTCGTCTACACCCAGGGCGTCCCCATCAGCGGTCGCCTTCGGCTTGCCGAACTCGACCCGGACGGAGGGAACCCGGCGCCAGGAATCGTTGAACTGCTAAGTGCCTTCGTCGAAGGAGGCCTGGCCGAGGGTCTCGCTCCGTCCGCCCTGGCCTCCGTGGTCTGGGGCCACGAGCTCAGCGAGGCAACCGGCGATCCCCGCTACTCCGGACTGATCGTTGAAGCCGCCGACCGGTTCCGGCCCGGTCCCGAAGGGGAAGCCCCATCCCCGTGCGATCCCGACTTTCGCACCGAAGACATGTTCATGGCCGGCGCCCTCTTGGGACGGGCCTACAGCCAGACCGGTGAGAGCCGGTATGTTGACCTGCTCACCCGGCTCCTGCTGGACGGCAACATTCAGCAGGATAACGGCTTGTTCTGGCACTGCCGCCCGGCGCCATTCTACTGGGGCAGGGGCAACGGCTTCGCAGCTCTGGGCCTCACCGAGACGCTCACTTATATCCAGGATGATCACGCGGGCCGTCCCGAAATAATGGACATGTACCTGGACCTGTTGGATGCACTGGTTGAACTCCAGCGCCACTCCGGCATGCTGCCCCAGGTGCTCGATTTCCCTGGCTCCTACGACGAATTCACCGCAACCTGCATGATGGGCTACTCCATCGCCCGCGGACTCCGGCGGGGATGGCTCGACGATGAGTATCGCCCGGCCTTGGAGCTGGCATGGCAGGGTGTGGCCGAGCGCATCGACGACGTTGGGAATGTCGTGGATGCCTGCGCCAGTACCGGCGTGCAGCAGAATGTGCGCGATTACCTCGACCGCCCCGCCATCTACGGCTTCGACGATCGAAGCGGCGGCATGGCCCTCTGGTTCGCCGTCGAGATGGAGCGCCTGACCCGAGGAATCTGAACTTCGGGCACCAAAGGTTGGCGAATCGTCCTCCAACTGGGCTAGAATCGAGCGGTGAACCGGATGGCAAATGTACCAAGGACCAAATTCCCATGACTCAGATCAATCTTTCCGAGGAATACGATCCCCAAGCCGTCGAAGACTATCGCCAGCAGGCCTATGCATTTCTCATAAAGGCCCGTGAATATCTGGCAGCAGACGACCTGCACCAGGCCTCCGAGAAGGGCTGGGGAGCAGCCGCTTGGATGGCTAAGGCAGTCGCCGTAACTCACGGGTGGGACTACAACCAACATGCGCAGTTTGGCGTAGTCCTGCAAAACGCGAGCGATGCGGCAGGAGATGATCGCATCAGGGTTCTTCGCGCCGTAGCTTACGAATTGCATCAAAATTTCTATACGCGTAAGCGCTTTTTGAGCGATCGTGCTATAGGCCTAAGTCTCGACAATACATCTGAACTACTGGACGCCCTCGAACCACTCACCGTCTCCGCCAGCGGGTAGGCTGGCCGCTGCCCCCCACCCCCACCCCGGACTTTGAGGAGGGATTGAATATGGCTACCATCACCGGCTCAAACGTCGTGCTATCCAACGAGGAATTTAATGTTGTCGGTACCAGGCCTATCCGGCAGGACGGCCCGGAGAAGGTCACCGGCCGGGCCCGTTATGGCGCCGACATCAACCTGCCGGGCCTTCTCCATGCCCGGGTGCTCCGGAGCCCCCACGCCCACGCCCGCATCAAGTCCATCGACACCAGCAGGGCTGAGGCGATGGAGGGAGTGCGCGGCGTGGTAACCTCCGCCGACCTACCCCAGCCTCGGGGACGCATCAGCGACCAGACCGAAGCATCCATGGTCAACCCCAAGTTCCTCAGCAACAACTGCCTGGCCGCGGATAAAGTGTTGTATAAGGGACACGCGGTCGCCGCTGTTGCCGCAACCAGTGCCCATATCGCCGAAAAGGCTCTCGATCTCATTGAGGTCGATTACGAGGTCTTGGACTCCGTGACTGACGTTCTCAATGCGATGAAGCCCGACGCCCCGGTACTTCACGAACGTCTCGCCACCATGTCCAATCCGGCTATGCGGACCGGCGGTCTCCGCGATGACGAGGACTCCAAGGCCAGCACCAACATCGCCAACCACTTTCTCTTCGAGATGGGCGACATCGAGAAGGGCTTCAAAGATGCCGATGTAGTCGTCGAGCGCGAGTTCCGCACCCAGTCGGTCCACCAGGGCTACATCGAGCCCCACACCGCCACGGTGAACTGGGGCCCCGACGGCGACATCACCGTCTGGAGCAGCAGCCAGGGTCACTTCAACGTCCGCGACCAGCTCGCCCTCGTCTGCGGCGTGCCCATCTCCCGAATCAAGGCCATCCCCATGGAAATCGGCGGCGGCTTCGGCGGCAAGACGCTGGTGTATCTGGAGCCTGTGGCGGCCATGCTGTCCCGCAAGACCGGGCACCCGGTCAAGCTGAGCATGAGCCGCTCCGAGGTTTTCCAGGGCTCCGGCCCCACCGCCGGATCGTGGATGCGTTGCAAAGTGGGCGCCACCAACGATGGCCGCATCACCGCGGTCGACGCCTCCATGGCCTACGAGGCCGGCGCCTATCCCGGCTCGCCCATCAACCCCGGCGTGCAGTGCATGACCGGCCCCTACGACATCGCCAACGGCCGGCTGGAAGGCTTCGATGTGGTGAACAACAAGCCCAAGACCGCCGCCTACCGCGCTCCCGGCGCACCGGCCGCCGCCTTCGCCATAGAGACCGTGCTTGACGAGATCTGCGAGAAGATCGGCATGGATGCACTGGAGTTCCGCCTGCTCAACGGGTCCAAGGAGGGCACGCGCCGTGTCACCGGTCCGGTATTCGGCAAGATCGGCAACATCGAGACCCTGCAGGCCTCCAAGGACCACGAGCACTGGAGCGCACCGCTGGAGAAGGACACCGGCAGGGGCACCTTCCGCGGCCGCGGAGTCGCTGCCGGTTACTGGTTCAACGCCAGTGGTCCATCCAGCGCCATTGCCAGTGTCAACCCGGACGGCACTGTCAGCCTGGTCGAGGGCTCGCCCGACATCGGCGGCTCGCGCGCCGCTGTGTCGATGCAACTGGCCGAAGTCCTGGGCATCGGTGCCGAGGATGTTCGCCCGGCAGTGGGCGACACCGACTCGATTGGCTACACGTCCATGACCGGTGGCAGCGGCGTCGCCTTCAAGACCGGCTGGGCCTGTTACGAGGCCGCGCTGGACATCCGCAACCAGTTGATCCAGCGCGCCGCACGCATCTGGGACGTCGACCCAAGCCTGGTCGAGTACAAGGACGGCGGCGCTTCTCACACCTCCGATCCCGAGCTGCGCCTGTCCTTCCAGGAGCTTGCGGCCCGCCAGAACGCCACCGGCGGACCGGTGGTCGGGCGCGGCAATGTGGCGCCCACCGGCGTTGGGGGAGCCTTCGCCGTCCACATCGCCGATGTGGAGGTCGACCCCGACACTGGCAAGGTGGACGTAGTCCGCTTTACCGCGCTGCAGGACGCCGGCAAGGCCATCCACCCCAGCTATGTCGAAGGCCAGATCCAGGGCGGCGCCGTCCAGGGTATCGGCTGGGCGCTGAACGAGGAGTATGTCTTTGACGACCATGGCGGCATGCTCAACCCGACCTTCCTGGACTACCGCATGCCCACCAGCCTCGACCTGCCCATGATCGACACGGTGGTCGTCGAGGTGGCCAACCCCGGCCATCCCTACGGCGTACGCGGGGTGGGTGAGGTCCCGATCGTGCCTCCCATGGCCGCCATAGCAAACGCCATCCACGACGCCATCGGCGTCCGGATGGACCGGCTGCCCATGTCTCCCGGCGCCATCCTGGAAGCGCTGTGGGAGAAGAACGGCGACTAGCCGATTCCTCCTCCGGGAATTGAGGTGTTGTATGGGGGCGCACTCCTGAGTTTGTCGAAGGACGTGCGCCCCTTCACGCGGGACCGACTTTTATCCCAGAGAGGCATCGAATGGTCTCACGGGATGTTCCGGAATTCCTGGCATTGGAATATCTGGAAAATATGGACCCTGCATTGGTCTATATCGCATCGCCGTATGCCCATCCTTCCCAAAAAGTCCGGGAAGCCCGGCTGGAAGCAGTGCGCCATGTCTGCGGGACAATGGTCAACAAGGGAAAGATCGTAATGCCTCCTCTCGTATATCTGGGGGAACTGGCGTACAGGGGAGTCCACCCGCCCCAGGGCTGGTACGCATTCGACCTGCAGCTCCTCGCCCGCTGCGACGAACTCCTCGTCCTCCAGCTCCCCGGCTGGGAGGACAGCAGGGGTGTCATGGTCGAAATAGCCGGTGCCCAGACGAAGGGGATGCCCGTGCGCCTGATGCCCCTCGAGGAAGCGGAGCTTCCCAAGGAAATCCTGACCCGTTTGACCGAGAGCGACTGAACCAGACTGTGCGGCGTAGGAGCAAAATGCAATGGAAGCGAATAGCCCTTTCAGCTATGTATTCAACAGCGTGCGGCACGAGATCGTCTGCGATGTCGACGCCATCTCCGGTTTGCCCGCAGTCCTGAACCGCGCCGGAGCCTCCCGCGCCATGGTGCTGTGCGGGCCGTCCATCCTGTCGCACAGCGACGTGGTGTCAAGGGTACAGGGATCGTTGGGTGAACAGTGTGTCGCCCTGTACTCAGGCGTTGCGCCCCACTCGCCAGTCGCCACCCTGGACGCCGCTGTCGCCCAGGCCCGTGAGACTGGCGTCGACGCATTGGTTAGCGTGGGTGGCGGCAGCACCCACGACACGACCAAGGGAGTCGCCACGCTGCTGGCCGAGGGCGGCAGGATTCACGACTATGAGGCCCAATTCGAACCACCCGACAGGATCACTTACCCGGAACTGTCCCCGGACCGCCTGCCTATCATCACAGTCACTACCACCATGGGCGCTGCGGAACTCAGCCGGGGAGCCGGGTTCGCCGACCGCGACCTCGGCCGCAAAATACTGGTTGCCGACCCCAACACCATACCCGGCTACATTGTCATCGACGGCAGGGCCCTGGCAACCACACCTGTGAACATCCTGACCTCTACTGCCATGGGACAGTTGCGTATTGCCATCGAGACGGTCTACTCCACCAAGCACAATCCCATATCCGACGGCATGGCCCTGCACAACATTGGCCTGCTTGCGGAAAACCTGCCTCACTGCCACGAACTGGAAGTTGAGCGGCTGCTGCTTATCAAGACCGCTGCCTGCATGGCCTCATTGGCGGGTGTTGGCGGACTGGGACTGAACACGGCCACGGCCCACCACGTCGGTGGCATCTTCGACGTGCCCCACGGCGAGGCCAACGCGATCCTGCTCCCTCACACCATGCGTTACAACGCGGAAGCCTGCCCCGACCGGCTCGCGCTCGTCGCTGACGCCATGGGCATCAACATCTCATCCATGACCGATGACGAGGCCGCCTTCGCCGCTGCCGACGCCGTCGAGAACCTCAGGCGTTCCCTCGGACTCCCCGGCCGCCTCCGCGATGTTGGCGTCCCAGAGGAAGGCCTCGAGTTGATCGCATCCGCCACCCTCCACGACCGCGCCCTCGCCACCAACCCCAGACCCGTCTCGGATGCAGGTCCTGTCATGGCCGTCCTCCGCGAAGCCTGGTAAGTCCCCGGAAATGTTGCAAGACTAGCGCGAATTTCGTCGAAAAAGAGGCGTACAGCGACATGGAGTTTGGCGTCTGCCTGCCCCAATACGGCCGTCAGGTAACCTTCGGCGAACTTCGGGCCGTCGCTGAGGACGCGGAAGCCCTCGGCTTCGACTCGGTCTGGGTCAGCGACCACATAGTAACCCCTGAGCACCTGCAGGCCAGCATTGGCCCGGTCTTCCTCGACCCCTTCGTCGTGCTCAGTCATGTATCGGCCGTAACGCAGCGGGTCAGGCTGGGAACAACCGTCATGGTGACGCCCTACCGGAACCCGCTGGTTGCCGCCAAAATCATCTCCACGCTCGATACGCTTTCAGGCGGAAGGGTGGTCCTCGGTGTCGGAACCGGTGGCTCCCCTGACGAATTCGAGGCCCTGGGGATCCCTGAGTCCCAGCGCGGCGCCCGCACCGACGAATACCTGGCGGCGATGGTCGAACTCTGGACAAACGACCCGAGCACATACAAGGGTCGATATGCCAGGTTTGAGGGTGTTCGCTTCGCCCCCAAGCCGGTCCAGGACCCTCATCCCCCCATCTGGGTCGGCGGCCGCAGCGACGCCGCATTGCGGCGGGCCGCACGTATGGGTCAAGCCTGGCACCCGACCCATATGCCCCTCGATGCCCTGGCCGAGCGAATGTCGCGCCTGGCCGCGCTTTCCCTTGAGCGGGGCCGCGACTGCCCGCCCGTTACCACGATCCACCAGTCCGTAGCCTTCGAACCGGACACCGGCACCTCGGGCGAGCGCCGTATCGGCCGAGGCTCGCCGGGACAGGTGGCCGAAGACCTGGCGGCATATGCGTACATGGGCATTGCCGCGGTGGTCTGCAACTTCCGCAGCGCCGACACGAATGCCCAGCGCCGCGCCATGGAGACCTTCGCCTGCCAGGTGATGCCCAGCCTGAAAGAATAGGCCCGCACGTCTTTCGCGCGGGCCCGGTCGGACGGGTCGAGACGGGTTGCTGCCGGTTAGCCGAAGAACTCCCGCAGGTGGCCTACCAGTTCAGTTGGCCTGTCCACATCGGAGCGATGCCCGCAGTTCTCGATCGTGACGAGGCGCGATCCGTCGATGGAGGCGTTGTAGACCTCGCCGGCACTGGCAGGGATGACCTCGTCGTTGCGTCCCCACACGATCATCGACGGCAGGTTCCTCAGTCGCCCCAGCCTGTGCGGCAGGCTGCGGTCGTGCATATACGGGCGCCAGGTCAGGCGGCACGCCTCCTCCTTGGCTGTCTCCCACGCTTCCGCCTGCTCCGGCGCGGGCTCATCGGGGCAAATCGCCTGGAATTCAGCCACCGAAGTATCGAGCACTCCGGCCGTGATGAATTCCTTGGACACGATCAGGAACATGTCCAGTATCTCGCCGGTGGGCGGTAGTATGCCGGCAGGTGCGGCTAGGGCCATCTTCCTGAACATCTGTGGGCTTTGTGTAGCCATTTCGGCAACGATCCAGCCTCCCAGCGAGAAACCGACCACATTCAGGTTGGACAGTCCCATGTCCTCCAGCGCCCAGAGGGTCCAGGTCGCGATGTCCCGTACGTTCATTACCCAGTCCAACCGGTCTGTCGCGCCAAACCCGGGAAGCGATGGAGCATAGACCGTATAGTTCTTGGCCAGTTCCTCGTGGACCTGTCTCCATCCCGGTTGTCCCATTTCGTCATGAAGGATCAGCAGCGGGTCGCCGCTCCCGCCCTTCAGAATCTGCATTTCCGCGCCTGCCACCGCTACTTTTTCTTCTGTCCAGGTTGCCGTGGTCGTCATCTGGTCTCTCCTTCATTGGGCCTCGCATTCGGTGAAGGGTGCGGGGCCAGTTTGATTGTCCAAGTGCCTGACAGTATTGTCAACCCGAATAGTGTTGTCGTCCTGCAATGGCATGAGCCGCTCGTGAAATGGCCATGGGTTTGTCATTGGAGTACCCTGATGGCAAAATGTCGGCCAGTTCCCTGGCGGAACTGAAGCCTTCAATCTAAGAAGAACAGGAGCGAATCATGCCGCCAATTCGTGTTAACCGGGCAAAGGAAAAGCTGCAGCGGGGTGAGGTGGTGACCACCATTTCCGGACTGCAAGACAGCGACATCATCGACTTTCTCGGTCCCTTGGGATTCGACGCCGCGTGGATCGAGTGCGAGCATGGACCCGTCGACTGGGATGCTCTGGGCGATATGACCCGTGCCTGCGACCTGTGGGGAATGACCTCCATCACCCGGGTAAACGCCAACGATGCAGGACTGATCACCCGGACCCTCGACCGGGGAAGCATGGGGATCGTGGTGCCCCATGTCAGCACTGCCAAATCTGCGGAGCAGGCCGCACTGTCGGCCAAGTACGCTCCCATCGGCTACCGCGGGATGTTCGGTGGGCGTCAGTCATTTGGCGTCTCCAACTACTTCCACACCGCCAACGACCAGACCATGGTCGTAGTGCTATTGGAAGAGGAGGAGGCCCTGGCCAACATCGACGAGATCCTGAAGGTCGACAACATCGACGTGTTTTTCGTGGCACCCTCCGATCTGGCCCAGACCATGGGGCACATTGGAAATGTTGAGCACCCTGAGGTGCAGTCCGCCATCGAGACAGCCATCGGCAAGATAGCCGACGCTGGCCGCATCCCCGGGACCCTGGCCAACGATGCCAATATCGAAAGATTCAAGGCGATGGGCGTGAAGTTCATGATGACCTCCTGGAACGCCTGGGTAGCGCGTGGCGCCAGCGAGTTTCTCCAGAAGGCATCGGCCTAGAACAGCCTGGCCGCAATGGCTGCGGCACCTATGACGCCCTTTGCGTCAGGACTCCGCGGGGGGGATGGCGGCGGGTTCGTGAGGTTCATCGAGGCCGGAAACTTCAGTGTCGTGGGTAGGTCGTACTGGCAGCAAGGCGATTGCCCCCGCTACGAACAGGGCGGCGCACCCTCCTATCAGGGCCTTGTAGCCAAGGTCTTCCGCCGTATGGTTCAGCAGGTCGATTCCCGGGCCGAACAGCCTGGGAATCGCCGCCCCGCCGATGGTCGACAGGTTCACAATCCCTATGTGAGTCCCGGCGTGCTGTTCATCACCCATTTCGTTGGCCAGAGCCCAGCTGGCACTCAACATGGTACCTGCCGATGCACCGACGATGCTGGCGGTTATGAGCAGGCCGCCGGTGGTGTCCGTCGTCAACAGCCAGGCGGTGCTGACCGCTCCCGCCACGGCGCCGGCAATCACCACAGGCTTGCGGCCGACCCGATCGGAGACTCTCCCTGCAACAAAGACAGCAACCGCCAACGAGCTACCTATCGTCGGGATCATCTGACTCAGGGTCTGGGCCGGATTTTCGGCCTCAAACACATCTCGAAGGAAGAACAGGCCGTAGGTAGGGAACGAGTATATTGCCGTCATCATGAGCAATCTGGAGGCGAGAAAAAGACCCATCTGCGGGTTTAGGATCCTTGTGTACGCGCTTTCGGTCCTCCGAGTCAGTCTTGCCCGTCGGCGCGGGTCTCGTGCCAGCACTGTTGAGCAGGTAATGCCCACCGTCACCAGCAGCGCCGTTATCAGCAGAGCCAGGATTGCCCATTCCCAGTTGACATAGACATTTACCAGCTCAATGTCGGCTTCAGCCGCCTGGCCAATCAGCGCCGCGCTGGCCGTGATAAGCGCCAACCCTCCGACCGCGTCCAGGAGTATCTTGAGAGACGAGGCCACCCCGATCTGCGTTCGCGGCACGAGGTCCCGGATCAGTGCCATGCCAGGCCCGTAGGCGATGTTCAGGCTGGCCTGGATGAACATCCAGGTGGCGAAGAGCGCCACAAAGTTGGGAGCGAGCAGTGTCA
The DNA here is from genome assembly GCA_965216065.1 of Dehalococcoidia bacterium. Classification (GTDB taxonomy): domain Bacteria; phylum Chloroflexota; class Dehalococcoidia; order Lucifugimonadales; family UBA3495; genus VXOI01. The sequence goes on along the minus strand of CBDCFB010000002.1, from coordinate 1,674,244 downwards.
GTACCAGGCTGACGCATACCACCACCGTCCCTCCCACGATGTAGGGGACCCTTCGTCCTAATGGAGAACGGGTTCGGTCGCTCAGCCTTCCGATAAGCGGCTGTACCAGCGCCGCAACCAGTAGACCGCCCATGCCCAGCGCTGCCAGGTAGGAGTTTTTCAGGCCCTCTGGCGCCAGCGACAGGACGATGACCGGCAAGACGGCCGTATCCATCGCCAGGACGAAGCCGGTCAGGCCGAAGCTGAAGGCGTTCAGGCGGATCAGCGCTAGGCTGCTCCAACTGGTATTGGCCGGAGAGTCGGACATTTATGGCGTGGGCCGAAATGGACTACGATACATAGGAACGCAAAAGCTGGGAGTGGGTGTGGAAGCAAATACCGAGGCCGAAAATTGGTGCAAGAACATCGTGATTATGTTGGTTGCTGCAACACTATGATACAACAATGGCGTACTCTGCTATTCCAGCCTTCCCTGCGCGAGATGATTGATTGAAGATTTGTTGCCTCCTGCCCAGCGGCGCCGAAATTCTCTGGGCTCTGGGCCTGGCGGAAAACGTCGTCGGCGTGAGCGACCTTTGCGACTATCCCCCGGAAATTGTGGACTCGAAACCCGTGGTAAGCCGAAGCAAGGTGGACCCGTCGGTCATGACCAGCGAAGAGGTGGAATCAGCCCTCCACGATCTGCTCAGCCGCGGCGAAAGCCCCTACGAGCTGGACTATGAGTGGCTGGCGAGCGAACTGCCGGACATCATATTCACCCAGGATCTCTGCCACGTCTGTGAAATCGATGCCGGTGAGGTGAACCTCGCTGTTAGAGGAATGTCGGTTCAGCCAAGGGTCGTCGTACTTCAGCCCCGCACTTTCTACGACATCATGGATTCAATAGTCGAGGTAGGTGATGTATGCGGAGTTCCGGGCAGGGCAAGGGAGCTCGTGGAATCCCTTCGAAAGCGCGCCGATTCGGTCGTTGCGACAGTCGAATCAGCCGCTCTTCGTCCCTCCGTTTTCTCCTTGGAAGGGGTCAACCCCCTGGTGGTGGGCGGCCACTGGATTCCTGACCTTTTGCAGATGGCGGGCGGTACCGTTCCGGGTCTGGAGCCTGGTTGCAACGCACGCCGCCTCGAATGGCAGGAAGTCGTGCAGGCTGCCCCCGAAAAACTCTTCGTCGACCTCTGCTCGTCGGATGTAGGGCGCCATTTGCGCGAGGTGCCGTGGCTAGCTTCGCAGGAGGGCTGGCGGGACCTTCCTGCGGTGATTTCAGGCGAGGTCTACCTGATAGACCACACCTATTTCAGTTGTCCTGGCCCCAGGGTAGTCGATGGGCTAGAGATATTGGCGCAATTGACTCATCCGGAGTACTTTGATGGCAAGATTCCGCCTGGAACGGTAGTCAAGCTGGATGCGGCATCTGCCTGCAACACTCCAGCTGAGGGAATCGCCGAGTGCTTTCGCCCCTTTCCCCGGAATTAAGGCGCCAAACCCAAGCAATTGGGATAGTAGCGCAACCGATTGATTGCGTATTATAATGACCGCGAATTGACGGTCGGTAGACCGGCGTCATTATCGGCTTCTGGCGGAAGGCTGCTTCACGGGTGCAGTTGCTTCCCCGATTGTACGAACTTGGGGTGTATATGGCTTCGTTCGACAAAAACGAATTCCGTTCGGCGCTCTCCGAATTCGCCACTGGCGTTACAGTGATCACCACGCTGGACGAGGAAGGCAACCCCCACACGATGACCGCCAACTCCTTCACCTCGGTGTGCCTTGAGCCTCCCATCGTTCTGGTTTGCGTCGCCCACGGGACTCACACCTACGGATTCCTGGAAGAAAGACAGCGTTTCGGCGTTAACTTCCTCTGCGAAAACCAGGAAGAGGTGGGCGCTTATTTCGCCAAGAAGCCCCAGGATCGGACTGGGGGTGTCGATTACAGCTTCTCGGAATCGGAGAACGGAGTTCCGGTGCTCGACGGATCGGCAATTTTCTTGGACTGCGATGTGATCGGCGCGCATGTATATGGCGATCACACTGTGTACATGGGCGAAGTTAAGGAGATCAGGCGCAACGAGTACGAAAATCCTCTCATGTTCTACAGGAGCCGCTGGTATCATCCCAACCGGAGCTGATCCCGCATCAGCTGGCCGTTGACGAAAAGCAGCAGCGCAGGCACGAATGCCTGCGCTGTTTCTCTTTCTCCCTTTGGTGCCCCGTCTAGCCTGATCGCTTGCTGCTTGATTTGAACGTGGTCAGGAATCCTTCAATTTCTTCATTGACTTTCTGATATTTTTCCATTTGGACGAAGTGGCTCCCTCCCGGGATGATCGCCTCGCTGGCGCCTTCGATGCTGCTGGTCAGGAAATCGGAATACTTCACCGGAGTCATCACGTCGTCTCTGCCGCAGATTACATGTGTGGGAAGCTCTATCTCGCCGACCCGGTCCATAATGTCGAACTTGTTGCAAGCGGTGAGGTCGTTGAGTTCCACCTCTGGCCCGACTTCCAGAGCCCGCTGCTTGACTACCGGGAAAACCTCAGAATTCACATCGCTGTAGTATTCGAGATGCCCCTCCAGCCACGGCAGGTTACCCTCGCCAGGCTCACGACAACGCTCGAGATAGTGGGGGTGCACTCGCAACCGGGCGCCAGTCCCAATCAGGATGAGCCCCTGCAGTTCTTCCGGATACTTCAGGCCGTAACTCATCGCGATAGCTCCGCCCATGGAGTGCCCGCAGAGGATAACGTTCTTATAGCGGCGCGCCCGGATAAACCCGCGTACCCATTCCACATACCCATCAACACTTTCGCAAGGCTTGCCGTCAGGATGCCCCGGCAGGTCGATCGCCTTTGCGCTCCGGAAGTGCCGTAGCTGGTAGTAGAAGGATAGGCTCGAGCAACCTGCACCGTGCAGGAAGACTAGTTTCATCGCCAAATCGCTGTCTCTCCCAATGTAATTTGATGATAGTAAGTTGCCAACAGTATCAATGCCGCCAGTATTCTACACAAGGCGACAATGATTTTCAAGCATGTCTACGCGATGCGTCATTCTATTAGCTGGATTTCGAAAACGAATCATTGTCGCCCATAATTTTGCATATTCGTAACCGCAAAAAGAATAAGGGCGGGTTTCGGCCCGCCCTCAGGTTTGTCTACACTTTATGGGCAATTGTCTGTTCTACTCGGCTTCTCCGCCCTCTTCATTTTCGGTATCGTCGATTTCTGGGCTATGTCCGTTCGACTGGCCGTTGCGGCTGCGGCCGTTGGTACTTCTATGTCCGTTGGTGTTCGTGCCGATGCCGTTCCGGTCGGTCTCCTGGAACACGGCTATGGAGGCGACAAAATCGTCTTCCTCCCGCTCCTTCCAGAGGATGACTCCTTGGGCTATTCGACCGGTTTCACGGACATCCTCAGTGCTGATGCGCACCACCTGGGCTTTGGACGAAATGATCAGCATTTCCTGGTTCTCAGGGTCGGTGACGATCCTCGCCGCCGCCAGCGGACCGGCCTTGTCGGTTTGCTGGAATGTGCGCACCCCCTGGCCGCCCCGCCCTTTCCGGGAGTAGCTCGACGTGGACGTCATCTTCCCGTAGCCGCCTTGGCTGACCACCAGCAGATGGCTGTTCGGCGTGACCACTCCCATTGCGACCACATGGTCGTCGCCTACCAGCCTGATCCCTCTTACGCCGCCCGCGGTCCTGCTGCGTGGGGTCAGATCGTCGATGGCGAACCGGATGGCCTGGCCGTTCTGGGTAACCATCATCGCGTCTTTGGCGTCGCCTATCTGGGCCACGGAGACCAGTTCGTCGTCCTGGGTCAGATTCATGACGATGAGGCCCGAAGGACGAATGTTGGTCAATTCGCCCGTCTTGAGGGACTTGATCTGTCCCTGCCTTGTGGCCAGCAGCAGTGGGTAATTGTCCTTGGGGTTGTCGATAAGCAGCATTGCCTGGACCTGCTCATTCCGCTGCAGGGGCAGGAGATTCGACAGCAGTACTCCCCTCGAAGTCCGTGAGGCATCCCCGGGCATCTGGAATGCGCGAAGCGGATACACTCGCCCACGATTGGTGAAGAAGAACACCGTGCTGTGGGTATCAACCACCAGCAGGTCGAGTATGGCGTCTCCCTCGCGGGTGGTCATGCCCCGCACTCCCTTCCCGCCGCGGTTCTGCTGGCGGAAGGTGTTCGGCGGAACGCGCTTGATGTACCCGCGCTGGCTGAGCGTGATGATCACGTCTTCCTGAGGAATCAGCGACTCCGGAGTTTCTTCGCCTACTTCCTCCACCTCGATGGTGGTTCGGCGCGGGTTGTTCCGGGTGAACGTCGACCTGAGCTCCCGGGTTTCCTGCTTGATCTCGGCCAGAATCTTCGTCGGATCGGCAAGCAGGGCCTCGAGCTCGGCGATCTTCTGCAACAGTTCCTCGTGCTCGTTCTGAAGCCGTTCCCGCTCAAGCGCGGCCAGGCGCCTCAGCTGCATGTCCAGGATCGCCTGTGCCTGCGCTTCCGAAAGGTCGAGCTCCTGCATCAGGTTGTTGCGGGATTCCTCAACATCCGCCGAGTTGCGGATGATTTCGATCACCTCGTCAATGCGGTCCAGCGCCAGCAGCAGCCCCTGTACAATGTGGTCCCGGTCCCTCGCCCGCTGCAGCTGGTACTCCGAGCGTCGGCGGATGACCTCCTCCCGGTGCCTGATAAACAGTTCCAGGCATCTCCGGAGGGGCAGCACCTGTGGTTGCCCGTCAACCAGTGCCAGCATGATCGAGTTGAACGACGACCGCAGCGCCGTCTGACGGAGCAGATTGTTCAGCACGACCCTCGGCTGGGAGTCCCGGCGCAGCTCGATGACGATGCGCATTCCCCGTCGGTCGGACTCGTCACGAATGTCGGATATGCCGTCGATTTTCCGCTCCCGGGCCAGCGCTGCGATACGCTCGATCAGCGTGGCCTTGTTCACCTGGTAAGGGAGAGAGGTTACGATGATCTGCTCCCTGTTGTTGCGCGTCTCCTCGAACTCTGTCTCTGCCTCCATCACGATACGGCCGCGTCCCGTGGTGTAGGTGTCGACAATCCCCTTCCGGCCGCGAATCCTGGCGCCTGTCGGGAAGTCCGGACCAGTCACGTGGCGCATCAAACGCTCCGTCGTGGCTTCCGGATTGTCGATCAGATGGATCAGTGCGTCGCACACCTCTCCCAGGTTGTGGGGAGGGATGTTGGTTGCCATGCCCACCGCGATGCCCGTTGCTCCGTTTACCAGCATGTTCGGCAGGCGGGCCGGCAGCACCGTGGGCTCGGTCAGTGAGTCGTCGAAGTTGGGCGCGAAGTCAACGGTGTTCTGGTCGATGTCCGCCAGCAGTTCCTCTGAAATCGCCGCCAGCCTCGCCTCGGTGTAGCGCATGGCTGCCGGTGGGTCGCCGTCGATGCTCCCGAAATTGCCCTGCCCGGCGATGAGCGGGTAGCGCATGGAGAAGTCCTGCGCCATCCTCACCAGCGCATCGTAGACCGATCCCTCGCCGTGAGGGTGGAACTTTCCCAGCACCTCCCCGGCGATGCGTGCGCTCTTTCGGAACTGCGACCCGGGCCTGATGCCCATGTCGTGCATGGCGTAGAGGATCCGCCGCTGCACCGGTTTCAGTCCGTCCCGGACATCGGGGAGCGCACGCGCCACGATCACACTCATGGCGTAAGTCAGGTATGACGTCCGCATCTCATCGGCGATGCGAATCGGCTGCTCTCCAGGTGGTACCGGGGCGGTAGTTACCATAGGTCACCTCTCCTCGGATCAAGGGTCGCAATCATTTTGCATCCGGGGGCCTTCCGGCAGGACGCGACGCCGTTCCGCCGCACCTGGGCTCGTTCGCGTCCAGCCTTCCCTCGGCCGAAGGCCGCACCTGCCTCTACGCTACTTGCGTTTCGGCAAAGCTCTCTGCTCGATCGTGCAACCCGGCAAAAAGGTTGGCGAAGAGGCCAGGCACTTCATCCTTCCTCTCCGGATGGCATTGCAGGCCTACTACCCAGCTGTGTTCAGGGCTTTCCAACCCTTCCACTAGCCCGTCTTCCACGTTGTATGCTGTACTCATCAGGCGAGGAGCTCTGTGAGCTTCCATCAGCCCTTGATGGTGGTAGCTGTTAACTCTGAAGAATCCCGCAGAGCCTACGATGGCAGCAGTCTTCGCCCCGGGGGCCACATAGATCTGGTGGGATAGGTGAGCGCTGTCGTCCGAGTCGTCGTTGCGGTGGCCGGGCAGGTCTTGGATCAACCTGCCTCCAAAGGCTACGTTCAACACTTGCATCCCGCGGCAGATGGCCAGCACGGGCATATCGACGGAAAGGGCGAATTCCAGTACCCTGAATTCCAGGTCGTCCAGGTCCGGTCTCAGCCTGAGCCCGGCGTTTGGGTCAGGCTCCTGCCCGTACCTGCCGGGATGGACATCAGGGCCGCCCGAGAGTAACAATCCACCCACTCCCTGCAACATTCTGGCCGCGGAAAGACCGTTGTGCGATTTCGGAAGCAGGACGCGCGTTTCCGAACCCGCAGTCTGCATCGCGTCAACGTAACGGCGCGAATTTCGTTCGCTGACGGACGTAATTGCGACTATTGCCATACTACATAACATTATAATTGATTTAGAAAAATTTTGGGAGCACTTGGCATAGCGATTCCGTGCTTTTCAGTTGCAGGTAGACCGTTTAACCTGCACTGGATACGAGTCGTGCGGACCCTTTTCTGCCGTCCCTAATCTTCTCCGGTCATGCTTATCGAGGCGAGGGATCTCACCACCAGCTTCAACTGCTGTCCCTCCTCTCGCGGTTTCGGCAAATCCGCCGCCCGAATTAGTCCTTGGGGCTGGGCGGTTAGAGCTAGGTAACCCCCCGGCCCATTCACACCGGTCCGTTGACTTCGCCGCATGCATCCGGTTAACCTAATTCACTATAGTACACATATTCTATCCAACCTGAGAGGCTGCTCCCCAAGCAAATCACACTACTGGCATAGACGCATCGCGATGAAATGAGCGAAAATGCGCGGAATTGATCGGACAATCAGGGTTTTTCGGAACTCACCATGCGCCGCGAGATCGCCCAGTTGGTCGCCCCCTTTACATCGCCTTTTTCAGTAGTCGCATATGCTCGGAAATGAGTGGAAATGAACGGAGAATTGGAAATTTTGCCCCATCCCTCTCGCTGCGTAGTTGTCTGGGTTAACGCCCCGTCTTCCGCTCCACCGCCTACTCAGGTGGGCCCGAACGCTCGGAAATGAGCGGATATGAACGGTAAATCACGATTCTTCAGCCCCGATCGCCTCGAGGAGGTGTCATAATGACCGCCACCAATGTCGTTTGCGGGGGTGCCCGCTGGTTTGTTAAGCTAGGCCTGTCAATCACTATGGAATCTGCAGGGCCGGAATAGCCATGAAAGAAGTCATCCAGGGAGCAGTCGAAGCGCTTCGAGAGGGTCGGCCTTGCGTGCTGGCTACCGTTGTGCGGACCAAGGGATCTACGCCGCAGAAGGCCGGCGCCATGCTTCTGGTCCGAGACGACGGAAGCGGTTTGGGGACGTTGGGTGGTGGCTGCGTAGAAGGAGACATCTGGTTCGCGGCGAAAGAGATGCTTCGCGAGGGTGGAGGTCCTGAATTCAAGGACTACTACCTTAACGAAGACATTGCCGCCCGGGATGGTCTGGTCTGCGGCGGCACAATGTACTTCTACCTCGAGCCTCTGCGTCAGCTGGATGACTTCCTTCCCCTCGGCGACGAGATTCTCGAAGCCTACGATGGAGGCGAACCGGTGGGCTTGGCTACCGTGGTCAACAGCCCCCGCCGTCCTGAACTTCTCGGCGCCAAGCTGCTTCTCCGTGCCGATGGTACGGTGTCGGGCACCTTGGGGTCGGCGGAACTGGACGAGCCCGCGTTGGAAGCTGCCCATCGCATCGCCCAGATCGGCAACAACGAGTCCATCTCCACCGAAGACGGCACCGAGATCTTCGTAGAGGGGTTCACGACCCCCCCGACGCTGGTGATGGTTGGAGGCGGCCACGTGGGTAAGGCCACCGCCGACCTGGGCAATAACCTCGGCTATCGCGTCTACTTGGTCGACGACCGCCCCGAGTTCTGCAACGAGGAGCGTTTCCCGTACGCCGAGCAGACCGTCGTAACTCCTTACGACCAGTGGTCTGATCACCTCAACATCAACGTCAACAGCTATGTCGTCGTCGCCACCCGCGGCCATCGCTACGACGACATGGCCCTCGAGTCGGCGCTGAAGACTCGCGCCCGCTACATTGGCCTCCTTGGCAGCCGCCGCAAGACGCTGATGATCTACCGTCGCCTGATGGAGCACGGCATCACCAAGGACCGTATCAAGGAAGTCTTCGCGCCTGTGGGTCTGAACATCGGCGCCCTCACTCCTGAGGAAATAGCCGTCAGCATCATGTCCGAGATCATAATGGCCCGGCGGGGCGGCGACGGTGGCCAGATGAACATGGGCGACTGGTACATCGACCGGGCCGCCAGCATCGTCGAGCGCTCGGTCGAGGTCTAGCGGCCCCGCCATGCCCGGCGCCTGGGCCATCCTGCTGGCCGCCGGCGAGTCCAGCCGCATGGGCCGGTTGAAGGCCCTCCTGCCCTGGCGTGGTAAGACCCTGCTCGAGAACCAGGTCGACGCCCTGCTCGAGGGGGGCGCGGAGAGGGTGGTCGTGGTGCTCGGCCACCGTGCGAATGAGTTGCGCCCATTGCTGGAAGACAAGCAGGGCGTGACCTGGGCCCTGAACCCCGACTATCTCCAGGGCAAGACCACCTCGATCAGGGCCGGTCTTGCCGCACTGGACGAAGCTGAGGTCGATGACATCCTGCTGCTCAACGTCGACCAGCCTCGCTCCCCTGCCGACGTTTCAGCCGTCCTGGACACGCACCGCGCTCTGGGCAGCGTCGTAACCGTACCGGAATACATGGGCAAGGGCGGCCATCCCATCGCCCTCTCCGCCTCGCTCCTCCCAGAACTGCTTCAGATCAACGAGGAGACTCAGGGCATTAAGGCCGTCGTCCGACGCAGGCCCGACGCAGTCCGGCGATTTCCACTGGACAACCCAGAGATTCTGCTCGACCTCAACACACCCGAGCAGTACCGGGCTGCCCTGGGGTCGATTGCAGAGGAGTAGCTCCAGGCGGGACGAGCAGCTTTAGACGACCCGCTTGTTTCCCGGCATCAGCATCGACACCAGGAACCCGGCAAAGTACAGTCCCGATGCTAGGTAGAACGCCGAGGACCAGCCGTAATAGTCCGCCAGGAATCCGGCCGCGATTGAGGCCATTGCGCCGAAGAAGGCGTTGCTCCCCCACATCAGCCCGATGAACGAGCCTTCCAGCCCCTTGCCTTCCGCTACGTCGATGGCAGCCGCCTGCGTCAGGGAGTTCACCGTGAAGATGAACACTCCGAACAGGAACACCATGACCGTCATGGCCCAACTGTCGCCCAGCATCACGATCGCCAGGGTGATCACGCCCGTGCACACCATCACCAGCATCGTGATCGACTTTCGCCCGATCCGGTCCGAAAGCGCCCCGAACAGGGGCCCGGTGACGATGCCCGGAACGGCGAACAAGGCTACGTGGAACCCAACCCAGAAGTTGCTGAATCCCAGGTCGTTCGACAGGTAGAGCGGGATCACCCACAGCAGCGACCGGTCTCCCATCCCCCGGACCGCCGACACCGTGAAGATGCTCCACATGCCGGTGCCGTGGAAGGAGTCGACCATGTCCCGCAGCTGTGTCTTGATCTTCTCCCTGTAGTCGACTCCCGGGATTGCGGGCCCATCCACGTTGCGCAGCAGAAAGAAGATCGCCGTCGCCAGGATCAGCATGACGGGAGCACCGCCTCCCACAATCCAGCGCCATCCGATGACGGCCAGAAGCCCGCTTACGATCAGCGGCCCGATCCAGTCGCCCACGTTCCCCGTGGAGCGGTGCATTGAGATGAACAGGCCCCGCCGCCGGGGGAATCGCTGTGCAAGCAGCCCCAGCGCCGGCGGATGCCACATCGCCGTCCCCGCCGACGCAATGCCCAGCGCCACGAGCACCTGCCAGTACGCCGGTGATATGGAGACCAGGAAGTACCCGATCCCGATTAGCGCCAGGCTGGCGGTGAGGACCTGTGCCCGCCGGTGCTGGAACACGTCCACGAAGAAGCCGCCCGTCATGCTGGTGGCTCCACCGGAGAGTTGCCTGACTCCATCCAGCAGCCCTGCCTGGATCGGGTTCAGCCCCAGGCTCACATAAATTGCCGTGATCAGCACCAAGAAGCCGCGCCCATACATGTGCTCCAGAGTGTGGGCACCGATGACGGTCGTCGCCATGATGGGGTCCTTGGTGCGGCGGGGCCCGTACTCGGCCGGGGATTGCTGACCTGCTGCTACTTGTGCCAAGGGCCATTCCCTCGTGTAAGTTCCTGTGCAGCCAACATGGCTGACCAGAAAGAACCTGCTGTATTCGAATTCGCGAATTATACACGCAATCAGTATTCGTAGAATGCCTGCTGCAGCCAGTCTCGCTCGCTGCTGACCGTCAGGGCCATCATCAGCAGGATACGGGCCTTCTGTGGTAGCAGGTTGTCGGAGACAATGAAGCCCTGCTCTTCTTTGCGCGGCGTCATGACCACCCGTCCTGCGGTGGACCGCGAGGCCAGCACCACCGGAATACCGTCCTCCACCGCCTGGGCTGCAGCCTCGATGAAGGCCGGCGGGAATGTCCCTCCGCCGAAGCCCGCGATCACCAGGCCGTCGGGCCGCATCTGTCGCACCGCGTCGACGATCGCACCGTCCGCGCCGGCGTACGAGTAGACGATCTCCACCCTCGGCATGCTGTCCCGGCCTTCCACGTTGAACGGCGTGGCCGTGGTGTGCTTGCGCACCGGAGCCCGGTAGAAGACCACCTGCCCATCGGAATCCGAGTATCCAAGGAAGCCCAGCTCGTTGGGCCTGAATGTCTCGACCCGGAAGGTGTTGGATTTCGAGACGTCGCGCCCAGAGTGGATCTCGTTGTTCAGCACGGTCAGTACGCCCATGCCTCCGGCGTGGGCCGTCGCTGCGATACGCACTGCGTCCATCAGGTTGGCGTCGGCGTCCGTGCCGATAGAGGTCGGCGGGCGCATCGCACCGGTAATCACCACCGGCTTGTCCGTCTTCACGGCAAGGTGCAGGAAATAGGCCGTTTCCTCCAGGGTGGCCGTACCGTGAGTAACGGCTATCCCCGTAAGCGCCGGGTTGTCCTGGAGCATGCTGTTGATCCTGGTGGTCAGCGCGATCCAGTCCGCAGGTCCGATGGCCGTGCTTCCGACGCTGACCAGGTCTTCCGAGGTTATCGACGCCAGGGCATTTATCTCGGGGACGCGCTCCAGCGACTGCGCGATTGTGAGGTGGTCGCCTATCTCCGGATACAGGATGTAGTCCAACCGGTCCGGGCCGATTCCGGCGATACTGCCGCCGGTGCCGATCACATGTACCTGGGGCTTGGCTGTGGTCATGGGTAGCCACCTCCTGCGCATAGGCTCTTGTCGCTTTCCGCGGAGTGGGAGCCGCGGATCGGTTGATATAATACCCCGGATACCCTGGCCATGCAGGTCGTCAATCTTGAGGCTGGAAAGAGAAATCGTTGCGGTCCCTTCTGGTGTCCGACATTCACTCCAACCTGGAAGCCCTGGAAGCGGTACTGGCAGATGCCGGCCGCCGGGGCGGGTTCGACAGTATCTGGTGCCTCGGGGATATGGTGGGCTATGGCCCCGACCCGTCAGCGTGTATCAGCCGCCTGCGTGAGTTTGAACTCGCTGCCGTCGCCGGCAACCACGACTACGCCGCGTCGGGACTGATCGACGCCTCCGATTTCAACGGCGCAGCCTTTACCGCCATCCGGTGGACCGCTGAACGACTGACCTCGGAAGATAAGCAGTTCCTGTCCGGTCTGCCGACCATTCACGTCGAGCAGCCCTTCACCCTGGTCCACGGCAGCCTGCGCGCCCCCATCGTCGAGTACCTGCTTCACCCTACCCAGGCCGCCGCCACTTTCGACCTGCTGACGACCGAGTTTTGCGCCGTCGGACACTCCCATTACCCGTTCATCTGCCACGAGAATGGCCGGTTGCCCCTGTTCCTTCCCTTACCGGAGGACGGCTCGGCCCCGCTTGGCGCCGGGAGATGCATCGTCAACCCCGGAAGCGTCGGGCAGCCCAGGGACCGGAATCCCCGCGCCAGCTACGCAATCTTCGACAGCGGCGCAGGAACGGTGGAACACTACAGGGTCGAATACGACATCCCTGCCACCCAAGGAAAGATGCGCCGCGCCGGCCTGCCCGAGTACCTGATCGATCGATTGGACCACGGCGTCTAGGCTGGCCGACAGGGTCCCGAATTAGGTGGTCTTGCTGATAGCGAACCCGTCATTCCCACGAAAACGGGAATGACGGGTTTAGTTTGCTGCGGCACTCCCTTTGTAGTCTCGACGCAATTGCCCTGCTGGCCGGTGCAGGACAATCGCGTCTTGAATTCAGCAACTCAGCAGGTTGGGCCGGATGAGCCGACATTGCCGGTTTGCAGGGGCTGATTTTTTCATTTTCCCGGTCATTTCTGGACATTTCGGGTCGGCAGCTGGTTCAAGAGACCACAGGGATGTCAGTCGGGTTCCGTCTGCCATCCGTTATAAACATAGAACTAATGTTAGACAAGAGGCGCCGGGCTTGGCAAGGAGCAAATGACAGCAAAAAGAGATTCCAGCCTTAAAGACGCGATTGCCCTGCTGGCCGGTGTATTTGACATCGCCGCACGACAGTTGATAGATTTGTTTACACTGGCCCGCTAGCTCAACTGGCAGAGCAACGGACTCTTAATCCGTAGGTTCTCGGTTCGACCCCGAGGCGGGTCACCAAAAAGACCCAACTTCAAGCCCTTCCATTCCGGAAGGGCTTTTTAAATGGCAGGGCTTATTGATTTTACGGCGGTGGGACTTGTGAAGGCTTGTGCGCGGGTCTAAATTAGCCTGTACACCCGCGCTGCCAGGCCCCAGCGGGCCAATTCAATTTGACAAGAAGGGAGTTACGCAATGGCCGCTACGGATACGACCATTTTGGCGCTTCAACGCAACTGGGACATGGTCTCCAGTGCCGTCGACGGAGTAGACGACGCCACGCTGGCCATGATGCCCAACAGCCAGTCCAACCCGATGAACTGGTTGGTCTGGCACATGACCCGCGTCGCAGACCGGTTCATCCACAGCCGCTTCCAGGACACGGGGCAGGTCTGGACCGCAGGAGGATGGCACGAGAAGTTCGGCATGGACGCCGACGCTGAGGAGTTCGGCATGGGATGGAGCGTCCAGCAGGTGGCCGACTGGCCCGCGCCGTCCCGTGAGGTGCTGATGGGCTACTACGACGCCGTCAACGATGCCGCCAAGGGCTACATCAGCGGGCTGGACGCCTCCGGCCTGGAGCGGCAGGTCCCCGCGCCCGGCGGCGCGACCATGTCGGTTGGCGACGCCCTCGGCATCCTGGTCTGGGACAATATCGTCCACGGGGGCCAGGTCGCATACCTCCGGGGCTACTTCGAGGGAATGGGCTGGCATCGCTAGGCGCTATCGTTGACAAAGGCCGAGCAGTTCTTAGCATGCCGCCTCCTTGCCGTCATTCCCGCGAAAGCGGGAAACCAGAGGCCCAATCAATAGCCTCATCTACGGCATCGGCACTCGACCGTTTTGAACTGGTTTCTACTAAAGCATGAGGCGCGCCGGGAGTGGGCAAACAACTTCCGGCGTTATTTCTTCTCCCGCCCGCTGCGCTTTCCCTTGCGCCTCGAGGTCATCTCGGCTCTCGATGCCTCGTAGAATGCGATGTAGTCGCTGGCCGGCGTACGGGCAACCGCCTCGCCGATCAGGTCCAGCGGAAGGTCGACCACGCTCTTGAAGCGCACGCAGGCCTTCCCCATGTCCAGCTTCTTTCCCGCCGCGGCGAACCCCTCCTCGAACCAGCGCTGGGATTCTTCGCTTGAGTACAAGTTCATGAGATACAGCGACATGTGCCTCTTCTGGGATGCCAGCGCGGCATACATCAGTGGATGGCCGTTGTAAGTCTCGGGGTATGTCTCTAGCGAAATGACATAAGAGATCATGCCAAAGTCCATCTGCTCCTTGTAGCCATCGGGCAGGTGCCGCAGGATCAGCTCGCGCATCTGGGCGATCTGCTTCGCTCGGTCCTCTGGCAGGGATGCGATGTATTCCTCCGGAGTGGCCGGAGTGTCAGCCTGGTTCATGCTCGACTCCCTTGGTGGCCGGCATGCTGCCGGCGGGTCGTTGGCGGTCTCCCTGTGAATTGATGTGGAATAAAGCATACCTGCCACCGCGGGCGCTGTGAATTCAATTTCGGTGCGAGTAACGGATTTGGTCATTTTCGGCAGGTGAACGCTGGAACATTCACGGCGACGCCATTACACTGTTTTGTCAAGAGTGTGGGATGTGAGAAGCGGCAATGCGCCCCGGCGGCAGTGCGGACTCTTCCACAAACCCAACCGGGGCCCTCAGCCGTATTCATGCCAGCCGTTGGACCGGTTGAAACGGCGAGAGCCACATCAAGGTAGTGGAGAGTTTTGCCCATGAAGCTGACGCGCACTAAGATACTCCTCTTCATCGCAGTTACCGCCCTGCTTGTGAGCATTCCGGCCATCGTTTCTGCCCAAACAGAGCGTCCGCACATAGTCAGGGGAGTGGCCAAGGTCAATAGCCAGCCGGTTCCGGCAAATATTCCTATCGCAGCCTTGATCGACGATGAGAGAGTAGAGGAAGTAAACACGATTGCCGGCGGTAGTTTTGTACTGGTAATTCCACCTCCAACTGATGGCAGTTCCTTCGCAAATAAGCCCATAACCTTCACGATCAACGGAGCACCCGCCCAGGAAACGGCCACTTGGATTTCAGGACCGGACACAGTAATAGATCTGAACACGGCAGGCCCGGGTTCTAGTAGGGCCACAAACACCCCGACACCGCGTCCTACCGTGCGACCACGTACAACGACGACTACTGCTGGACCTCGGGGCCCGGCAGGCCCCGCTGGACCCGCAGGGCCCCGAGGCCCGGCCGGTTCACAGGGCGATCCAGGTGCCGCGGGTGAAGCAGGCCAGGCAGGCTCCGACGGTGCCGCGGGCCCACAGGGGCCAAAGGGCGATCAAGGCCCAGTTGGCCCACCAGGAGGAATGGGTGCACAGGGACCTGAGGGTCCTCGAGGTGAAACCGGTGCCCAGGGTCATGTGGGACAGACAGGGTCGCAGGGCGTCGCAGGCCCGCCCGGAGCCACCGGTGTCCAGGGCCCGTCGGGCCCGCCCGGCAGTTCCGGTAACTTCATGATTGCTATTATCGCCTTGGTGATCGCTTTGCTGGCCTTGCTCGTGGCCATCGGCAGATGGATCTGGGAACTACAGACCGGCTAGATCCGTTCCAGTCAGTCAGGTCCTGTAACGAACCCGGGAAACGGGCTTTCTGACAGCGTCTTCACAATACTCGCGGCGGCCAGTCCCATGTTATGATCTGAAAGGTATGGGGCTGGCCGCTTCTGTTGCCTCAGGGACTCTATCTCTTTCGCTTTGTGGGGAAGTGTCGAAATTGGTAGACGAGCATGACTTAGGATCATGTGCTGCAAAGCGTGGGAGTTCGAGTCTCCCCTTCCCCACCACCCATTCAATGCCCCTCGGGACACCCGATCCACCTTCTGCTCCGCAGCATCCAGTTCAGGCCGATCCCTGGCTCAGCTGAAAACGTTTTGTGGGAAGCAACCGAAGACGTCCTAGAATCAATAGCCATCGGAGCCGGCATATTGGGCACCGGTGGAGGGGGCAATCCCTACATCGGGCAATTGAGGGCGAAACAGGCTATCAGGCAGTGGGGGCCGGTCAAGGTCCTCAGCCCTGACGAGTTGCCGGAAGACGCCAGGGTCGTATGCGTTGGAGGAATCGGGGCCCCGACCGTGGGCATCGAGAAGGTCCGCGATCTCCAGTCCTACCACGCTCTCCGGGCCATCGAGGACTTTACTGGGGAGAAAGCCACCGCGCTGATCTCCAATGAGATCGGTGGCAGCAACTCCGTTGAGCCCCTTATCCCCGCGGCCATGACCGGGCTGCCGGTGGTCGACGCGGACGGCATGGGCCGGGCCTTCCCCGAATTACAGATGAAGACCTTCTTCGTTTATGGTGTCCCCTGCTGCCCCATGGCTATCGCGGACGAGAAAGGGAACTCGGTTGTCATTAGGGAGACTATCGACTCCCGCTGGGCCGAACGCCTCGCCCGGTCGTTGACCGTCGAGATGGGATGCGTGGCCTGCTACGCCGTCGCGCCGATGAGTGCGGCACAGGTTCGCGACACGGCCGTGCCCAACACCCTCTCCCTGGCCCGGGACCTGGGCGACGCCGTCAAGCAGGCCGGCTCAGAAGGCAAAGATCCGCTCGCGGCCATACTGGCCACCTGTCCTGGCAAGGTGCTGTTCGGTGGGAAGGTCGTTGACCTAGAACGTCGGACCACTGCTGGTTTCGCCCGGGGAACCCTGACCATCGAAGGTCTGGAGTCCTACGCCGGCGAGAGAATGGTGATCGAGTTCCAGAACGAAAACCTCATCGCCCGCCGGGACGGCGTCATTGTGTGCATAGTGCCGGACCTTATCTGTGCCGTCGCAACGGACTTGGGCGAGCCGGTGACGACGGAATTGATGCGCTACGGCCTCAGGGTGACCATCCTGGGCTTCCCGGCTCCGAAACTTTGGACCACTCCTGAGGGCCTTGCTGTAGCCGGTCCGAAGGCGTTTGGATATGAAACCGAATACACCCCGCTGGTGGTCTGACGGCGGCGCCCGTGTTTGTCGGTGTAGATGTCGGAGGAACGAACACGGACGCCGTCCTGATGGACGGGAGCGAGTTGGTCGCCGCTGTCAAGCTACCCACAACGGCTGACGTAACTTCAGGCATCATCGCCTCCCTGGCCGAACTGCTCAAGCATCTCCCCAGTCGTGGGCAGGTCAACGCTGTGATGGTGGGGACAACGCACTTTACCAATGCCCTCCTCGAGCGACGCAATCTGGCCCCGACGGCAATCATACGTCTGGCCCTTCCTGCCACCCACCTTTTGCCTCCCCTGGTCGACTGGCCGGAAGAATTGAGGCAGTCCATTGGCGGAGAGGCACGAATGGTGCGAGGAGGTCACGAGTTTGATGGCCGCGAGATTTCCGCCCTCGATCGGAACGCCATCAGGGATATTGTCAGGGACATGCGCCAACAGGGGATTCGTGCTCTCGCCCTTTCGGGAGTATTTTCCCCGGTAAACAATTCGCACGAACTGGAAGCAGCCGCTATCGTCCAGGAGGAGGCTCCGGAAATTCGCGTCTGCCTGTCTCACGAAAACGGCAGGATAGGACTGCTGGAGCGAGAGAACGCGGCCACCCTAAATGCATGCATGGGGGAAATGGCAGCTCGCACCCTGCGCTCAATAGAAGAGGCGCTGGCATCGTTGGGGATTGAAGCGCCACTCTATCTGAGCCAGAACGACGGCACACTGATGGATGCAGAGTTCGCGGGCCGGTTTCCCGTTTTGACCATTTCTTCGGGACCCACGAACAGCATGCGGGGCGCAGCCTGGCTCTCGGGGGTTACTGACGGCATAGTTGTGGATATGGGTGGTACTTCAACCGACGTTGGAGCGCTGGTCAATGGGTTCCCCAGGGAGGCGGCTGTCGGAGTGCAGCTGTCTGGCGTGCGGACAAACTTCCGCATGCCCGACATGGTGTCCATTCCCCTTGGAGGGGGCACCATAGTGGACCCTGAATCGATGCGCATTGGGCCGGAGAGTGTCGGTTACAGGCTTCCTGAAGAAGGCCTGGTTTTCGGGGGCCGCACCCTGACCGCAACCGATCTGGCAGTGGCGGATGGCCGGGCCGAGGTGGGCAATCCTCGACTTGTAGAGAGCCTCGACAGGTCCTTCGTGGCGGAAGCAATGTCTGAAATACAACGGCGCGTTGAGACGGCTATCGATCGGGTTAAACTGAGGCACGAGGATGTCCCCGTTGTGCTCGTGGGGGGAGGAAGTGTCTTGTTGGAGAATGAGTTGGGTGGAGCCTCCCGGGTGCTGCGACCTGAGCATGCCGGAGTGGCCAACGCCATAGGGGCCGCCATAGCCCAGGTGGGCGGCCAGGTCGAAAGAGTCTACTCCCTGGAGCAGACGGGACGCGAGCAGGCGATTCAGGACTGTTCTTCCGCTGCCGCGGAGAGAGCGATTGCGGCAGGAGCGGACCCGGCTACGATTGAGATCGTCGAGGTGGACGAAGTCCCCTTGGCTTACGTTCCCAGCAGCGCGACGCTGGTGCGAGTCAAGGCCGTGGGGAATCTCTCGACACGAAGTTAGAAACTATCTCAAATCTCGCTAAAGGCCAATAATCGTCATTCCCGCGAAAGCGGTAATCCAGTGGTTTAAGCCGTGAATCCGCTGGATGCTCTCAAGGCATGATACATTTGACATAGTTTCTTAGCTCTGGTTCTTGGCTAAGCAGTCATGGTTCCCTGTTCTTCCTTGGTGGGCTGCACAGCAGGCAGGTGGCTAGACCTCCCTGGCCCACTTGGCCAGCGCCTTATACGGAGCGCCTATCTCTTCCACCGCCGTGTAGTAGTACGCCTCCCAGCCGGTCTCCGGCATTCCCGTGAAGAGCATCAGGTTCAGTGGGTATTCCTCGCTGTCGGTGGCGCGACGAAAATCGTCCCTGAACAGAAAGGTGGGCTTATTCAGGGCAATGGCCATTCCCAGCTCCACCATGACCCCCTCGTCCGGCGGGACGCCGTTGACCACAGCGAAGGTTGCATCCGACTCTCTCACATCGCTGTAGTCCTTTTGACCTATTCGGTACGCCCAGCCAGCCGCAGAAAAGTCCTGCTGGTTGTTCCTGGAAAAGGGCTCCCACACTTCCAGGCCAAGTGATTCCAGGGCCTCTACTATCGGAGGAAGGAGCAGTTCCCTTTGCTGAGCGGAAAAGCCATAGGGATTTGCTAGGTAGATGGACTTCGGCATAAGACAAACTCTCCGGCGATTGGGTGTACGTGGCCCCGGTGAGGACTTCCGAACCTGGTACTGCCCATTTCAGTATGACGTGAACCTGCAAAAACCGCCCCGAACTCAGAAGCGCGTTCAAGTACTGTGGTTATAGGAAATTCTCAGAAACCGCGAGTTCTTCACACAATATTCACCATCTTGAAATGAATAGGCTTCGAGCAGAAACCACTGCTCTTCCCTAACTCGTAGATTTGTGCGATTTCAACTACCTGTAGACACACCGTAGCTTCTCAGTGTGACAACCTTTGACCAGGCAGCCCGAAATCGGGAATGAGGCTTAGACTCGTTCCGTGAATCTATTACCACAACACTGCCCCTATGAACTAAAATAGGCGCCGGTCAATCTAAGTTGGAGACCAACTCGATTGCTTCCTGAAGCCTTGGTCTTGATCAGTCTGCCGATAGGCCTGCCTTTTGCCGGGGATGAGGCCGCTGCTCACGTACATATCGACGCTCTCCTCTTCATTGGCTTATTGATCGTTGTGGCCAAACTCGCCGAGGGCGTTATGAGCCGCGTCGGCCTCAACTCGATCGTAGCCTTCACGGCGGCCGGTGTCCTCCTGGGTCCAGTCACCGGCATCGTTGAGATTACCGACCACATCAAGCTGTTCCTGGACATTGGCGTGTTTATCTTTTTCTTCCTGATTGGCTTGGACGAGATAGACATTCCCGGTTTCATGTCAACGATTCGAGGTCGTTACTTTCTGGCGGCAACGATGTCCGTGGTGATCTCGATCATCGCGTCCCTCGTAGTTACATCAGACATACTGGGCCTGGAATTCGCGCTGGGCCTGGAATTCAATCACGCGCTGTCTCTTGCCGGAATCCTGTCCTTATCCAGCTTGGGCCTGGTGGCCAAAGTCCTGGCGGACAAGGGATTGCTCAAGGAACTGATTGGCCTGAGAATCTTCACCGCGGTGATCATCGCCGAGGTAATAGCCCTTCTGATCGTTGGCCTGACTATAGGTGGAGAATCCGAGTCGGTCAGCGTTCTGGGCATTCTGAAGTTGCTGGGGCAGATAGCTGGATTCACAATCGTAATATGGATTGTGTCCGCAAAGGCGCTGCCGCGAGTGATGGCATTGCTCCAGCGGTTCCTCAACGTGCCTGAGCTTTCCTACGGCCTTTTAATTGGCGGCCTCTTCCTCGTCGTAGTGGGTGCCGAATTAATCGGGCTGCACGGGTCCCTTGGGGCCCTGCTGTTTGGTGCAGCGCTTTCCGGGTTGCCTCATAGAATGCGCGAGGACATCATGCCCGGCATGCGAAGCACTGCGGAGGGGCTGTTCGTCCCTCTATTCTTCGCATCTGCGGGTTTGCGCCTGGACTTTTCTTTCCTCCAGTTGCCGCCAGAGACCATTCTCGCCCTGTTGTTTATCCCGATGATAGGAAAGATCATCGCGTCTTTCGTTGGGACATATATTGCCAGGCTGGACACGCCAATTGTCCTGTCAGCCGGCCTCATGGGAAAAGGGGTTGCCGAGATAGCCCTGTTGCTGGTGCTCTTGGAGACTGGAGTAATCGAGCAAGACATTTTTTCCCTGCTTGTAATAATCATGTTTGGGTACATTGTGTTGATGCCGCCGGTCATTTCCATCGCAGTCAGCAGGGCCAAGATGCCAGTAGCGCCGTCTCAGCCGCGGACCATGGTGCCCTCGTTTGCCCGCCATGCACTGGCGGGGGTGATGGTGAGTTCCGTCATGGACCGCACAAGGTCTTATCCGGACCCGGATGTTGCCGTCAGCGCATTCCTGAGCGATTGGCTGGTCCCCAACCAGACGGATTATCTGATCATCGAAAGAGGAATTCCGGTGGGTACCGTGTCGCTCACCCGCCTCAATTCCAGGCGCAGAATTTTTTTCTGGCGCAGGGGATCGTTTGGAGACACCCCGCTTAGAGACTTGATGAGGAGGAGTCCGCCCCACTCAAATCCCGACGAGCCGATAGAAGACGCCCTGGAGCAAATGGCGGCCAGCTCATTGACCATCATCCCCGTAATGGATAGAAACACCGGAGAGTTCCTTGGCATGGTTGATAGCCACGAGATTCTCGAACTGGTAGCGCTGATGGACGAGATCCGTGAGGAAGCGCGACGAATGACTGCCGAGATGGCCGACTAATTAGCTGACGCGGGCAGGATAGATAAAATTGGAAGAGCCCCTGCGAATTCGCAGGGGCTCTTGACTTGAGTCTATGGTCACGGGCTGTCGGCTTATGCTGGGCCGTAGCCGTCTACTTTCAGGCAGGACGCCCAGTGATCCGAGCTGATCTCCCTGAGTTCTGGAATCACCCGCGAGCAGGTATCGTCCGCTATCGGGCAGCGGGGGTGGAACACGCATCCCGACGGCGGGTTCAGAGGGCTCGGCACTTCGCCGGTGAGTAGCACCCGTTCTCGCTGGGCGTCCAGCACCGGGTCAGGAATCGGCACAGCAGAGAGCAGCGCCCGAGTGTACGGGTGTGCCGGGTTGCGATATATCTCGTTGCGCTCTGCGATCTCCACCATGTGCCCAAGGTACATCACACCAACACGGTCGCTGATGTGGCGAACCACAGACAGGTCGTGGGCAATGAAGAGATAGGTCAGGTTGAATTGCTCCTGGAGCTCTTCCAGGAGGTTGATTATCTGGGCCTGAATAGAAACATCAAGCGCTGAAACCGGCTCATCGGCGACGATGAACTTGGGGCTGACAGACAACGCCCGGGCCACGCCGATGCGCTGGCGCTGTCCGCCACTGAACTCATGGGGGAAACGATCAGCCATGTAGGGATTCAGGCCCACATTCTGAAGAAGGTCTGCCACCCGCTCCCGGTATTCCGCCCTGCCGTTCACCAGTCCATGCACTATGAGAGGCTCACCTATGATGTTGCCGGCAGTCATGCGAGGATTAAGCGAACTGTAGGGGTCCTGGAAGATAACCTGCATTTCACGACGCATGGCCCGCATTTGCTTCGTGCCCAGTTTCGTCAGGTCCTGACCATCGAAGATCACCTGGCCGGCAGTGGGCTTGTAAAGCTGAAGTATGCAACGGCCAGTGGTGGTCTTCCCGCAACCGCTCTCACCAACCAAACCAAGTGTTTCCCCGCGGCGAACGGAGAAAGACACATCGTCCACTGCCTTTACATGGGCCACGGTTCTCTGGAAAAGCATTCCAGAAGTAACGGGGAAATACATTTTGAGATTGTTGATTTCCAACAGGACGTCATCATCCTGGGTCTGTGCCCCCGTCTGCGGGACGGTATCCTGCATCGTCGTCGTCATTATTGTTAGTCTCCAGCAGGAGTTTCGGCTTCGGCGTACTCGGACCCGCCCAGAAGGTCTACGGCAGTGGAGCCCAGATCCTCGGACCGCCAGCAGGCCGACCAGTGGTTCGGGCTCGTTTCTTCTAGGACCGGTGTGTCAGTCGCACATTTGTCGATGGCCCAACGGCAGCGCGCTCTGAAGGCGCAGCCTTGCGGGAGTCGCACCAGGTCAGGAGGTTGCCCCTCGATGGGGTCAAGCTTTGCCCGCCTTGGCAAATCCAGTCGCGGTACCGAACGCAGGAGCCCAACGGTATATGGATGCCGGGGATTGGAATAGATCTCGAGGGCTGTGCCCCGCTCGATAATGCGGCCGGCGTACATGATGTTTACCCGGTCTGCGTACCTGGCCACCACTCCCAGGTTATGGGTGATGACAATCAGGGCCACTCCGAATTCAGTGGTCAGTGACTTCATCAGCTCCAGAATCTGGGCCTGAATGGTAACGTCCAGAGCCGTCGTGGGTTCGTCCGCGATGATGAGGCGCGGGCTGCAGCTCAGGGCCATGGCAATCATCACGCGCTGGCGCATTCCGCCGCTGAACTGGTGTGGGTACTGCTTGATGCGCTGCTCTGGATCGGGAATTCCCACGCGAGCCAGCAGGTTGATGCCTTCCCGGCGGGACTCCCCTTTGCCCATACCCTTGTGCAGTTGAAGGGTCTCAGTCAACTGTCGTTCAACGGTAAGCACCGGGTTCAACGACGTCATCGGCTCCTGAAAGACCATCGACATCTTCGCGCCTCGTATATTGCGCATGTCGTCCATGTCGATTTTCAGGATGTCTTCCCCGTCGAGGTACACTTCGCCGTTTACGATTTTTCCCGGCGGGTCAGGGATCAGGCGCATCAGCGAAAGGGCGCTGACGCTCTTTCCGCAACCGCTTTCTCCAACCAACCCCAGTGTTTCGCCCTCTTCGAGGTCATAAGACACACCGTCGACGGCCCTCACTACGCCGTCCATCGTGAAGAAATGCGTCTGCAAGTCCTTGACTTCAAGCAGAGTGGCCAAAAGACCTCCTCTCGGCCACAAACGGAACCCGCTTGTAACCGTTTACCGGCGCGCGGTTACCGTATCCAACGCCCCTAGTCTAAAAGTTACTGGATTATGAATTAAAAGACTGCCGTTTGCAATGCAGAGGCGGACAACCTCCAAGGCTATCGCATTGGGAATCGTACAAACCGCAATTCCGGCGAAGGCAGGAATCCGGCGACCAGAAATGCAAGCGAATGGAGCCAGTTGGACACAATACGAGCTTGGAGGTCTGAGGCAGTTGGAAACCCGTAGGCCCTGGATCCCGCTTTCGCGGGAATGACGCAATGCTGAGAATCCAAATGCGATAGCCCTGCGGCAACTTCGGGCCTGTTGATAGTTTTCGCCTTCCGACAGATTTTCCTCCGGTCGCGAGAGCAATCAGAAGTCGCTAAGTCGGAGTTCATCAACCATGGTCCGTTTGGTGAGGCCACCCAGCATCCATGTCGCCATCTCTCGCCAGAAGATTGGCGAGTGTACCACTGATGCGCTTTCTCGTCCTCATAGAGGCTACTGCCGCGGAAACATCCGTCTCCTAAATTGGTTACGGCATCTGAAGCTTGGCGGAATTCATCTGTATATCCGATGCACACATTTTCGTCGAGTACCCAGCACAACTGTGTGATGCACACAACGAATGGCATC
The DNA here is from genome assembly GCA_965216065.1 of Dehalococcoidia bacterium. Taxonomy (GTDB): domain Bacteria; phylum Chloroflexota; class Dehalococcoidia; order Lucifugimonadales; family UBA3495; genus VXOI01. The sequence goes on along the minus strand of CBDCFB010000002.1, from coordinate 1,650,178 downwards.
TGTGTAAAACGGTTGGCGCACAGGATTTGGCTTCGTTTTGGGTTAACTTTCCTGAGACGCTTACATACGAATCTCTCAGGCCCCCTGTCTCAATCAGATCTCTGCATGGTGTGCAAGAGGGCGAACCTAGCTGTTGTGAGCGTTCGGTTTGGGGTAACGCAAGTTTCCTGGGTGTTCTCGTATGGGCCGAAACGGCAGACAGTCGAGTCTCTTGTGTCGAGGTCTGTTCCTGATTTGCGCTATCTTGGTTTACTTTGTTGCGTTTGCCCTGAGCGGTACAGCTTGCAGTTCCGAAAAGGACTCAAACTCCAACCTCCCCCCGACGGTGAATACATCCGGCGATTCACTCTTGCTCCCCACTCCTTTGCGTCTTCTTGGCACTAGCAATGAGGCAATTTGGCAATTTGCAGATGGAAACGTGCTTTTGACAATGGGAGGAGGAATTGAGTCGAAAGCCGTCGGGGTGGACTTTCGCGAGCTTGACCCGGCGACCGTCCCGCGCTTGCCTCATGGGTTCTCTGCTCCGGTTCGCATGTTCGAAGTTGAGATTAAGGGTTCCGAAGGCCTGGAAACGGAGCTCGGAACGGCATATCTCGTTACCTTGGCAGTCAGGATAAACAAAGACAACCATCTAGGTGGAGACCTCGACCTGCAAGACCTTGTCCCGCTACGCTATGACGAGTCTCTATCGGCATGGGTAATCGCGCCGTTTTCACTGGACCATCCCTGGCTCAGGGTTGAGGCTAGTTCAAATACATTGGGCATCTTTGCTGTAGCATTGGACGAGATTCCTAGAAGCGGCGTCCCCTACAACCCAACCCTGACGCCTGCAACGGGCCCAAATGCACCAGGAGAGGAATTTACGCCTGGACAGGTACAAAGCCTTCTGCCGCCTGAGTCGATCATCTCCGTGTCCTTTCCGAACCAATTGCCCAGACCGTCGCCGTCGCCCGTACCCCCTCCTCCGGTCACGCCGGCTCCTACACCCACCCCCACACCGACTCCAACCCCGCCATCCCCAGAGGGGAGCAGGCTGGAACCCGATAAAACTCCCTCGGTCGCTGAATCCCAGATGCTTCCCGCAAGGCCACAACAGACGCCTTCCCGTACGCCAACTGCCACCGCGACCCCTACACCGACGCCTACTCCTTCGCAGACTTCGTCACCATTCCCTACAACTGCTTCCAACGAGCGACGTGGTCGAGGGTATTTGCTGTTTATGAATGGCAGGCAGGTCCTCTCGACCGACGCCAAGTTCCTCGTTCCTTTAGGAATAGTGACCATCCACAGTCTTCCGGGTGAAGATGGCCTGTATGAAAATGGAGTATGGGTCAGCTTTCTCGTGGAGTTGTCTCCGCTGGCAGGAACTCTCCGGATCACAGGCACCGACGATGCGACAAATTTGGGAGGCCGCGTCCTGATGGATGGGGACCGCCACGTTTGGGTCTACATTTACCCGGATTCCGGCGGAGACCGCTCAGGCGGCGGTCAAAACGGAAATGGCCAGTCCGGTTCCGTATCCCATATAACCCCTACGCCCACCCCAACAGCCACTGCCACCAGTACTTCCACCCCAACAGCCACACCAACTTCGACGCCGACTCCTATCCCGGCCCTCTTGCCATCCCCTACACCTACACCCACGCCCACAAGGACCCCAACTCCAACATTTACTCCTACTCCCACACCTACACCCACGCCGACTCCCACACCGTCTGGAGGGCGAATTGTTTTTCAGAGTGACCGGGATGGTAATTGGGAGATCTACTCGATGCACGTCGACGGGTCCGCTCAGGTGAACCTTACGCAAAGCACGGTGCAAGACAAGCATCCTTCGATGGCAAGCGATGGCCGCGTTGCCTTTTCTTCAAACCGGGACGCAACTGACGGGAACGAAGCTGCTAGCTTCGACATATATTCGCGCAGGACTGACTCCCGGGTTGTCAGATTGACAACGCACATAGCAGAAGACAACTTTCCGGCCCTGGTCCCCGGAGGGGACAAGTTAGTTTTCGTATCGTATCGAGATGGTAACCCCGAGATTTACACCTTGAACCTTACGAACAGCGGGATGCCAAGCGGTACCGAAGTCAATATTTCTCAAAATTCTGCCGGCGATCTCGACCCGGCTTGGTCAGAGGACGGATGCCGCTTCGTTTTTGCCAGTGATAGAGACGGAGACTGGGACATCTATATGGGCGACCCGGACGGCTCCAATGTGGTCAATCTCACTGACGGTGAGTCCGACGACACGAATGGCCACAACGAACGTGGGCCTGACCTGGCCATTTATGAGGGCAAGGAGAGAGTCGTCTTCGCGTCGAATCGGGAGGGCAATTGGGAAATCTATTCTATGAACACCGACGGCTCGGATTTGCTGCCCGCAACCAACAATTTTGTCGAAGATTCCTCTCCAAGTTGGGGACAGTCCGAAGGTATGTTTGTATTTCACTCAAACCGGGACGGTGTCTCCGAGATCTTTGTGGCGGATAGTCCGTTCGCCGATTTGCAGACAAACATCAGTCTGGGCAGAGCAAGTAATGACACTTTTCCTGATTGGGAACCCTTGCCGCCCTCAACAGAGTGCCATCCACTGCACCTTACGAGGCCCACACCCACACCCACGGCGACGCCGACGCCGACGCCGACACCCACGCCGACACCCACGCCCACGCCGACACCCACGACGCCCACGGCCCACGCCGACACCCACGCCAACTCCCACGGCGACGCCACGCCCACACCCACGCCAACTCCCACGGCGACGGCCACGCCCACGCCGACCCCGACGCCCACGGCGACGGCCACGCCGACCCCGACGCCCACGGCGACGCCGACGCCAACACCCACGGCCACGCCGACGCCGACACCCACAGCGACGGCAACGCCCACACCCACACCCACGCCGACTCCGACGCCCGAGCTGGAACCGGAGCCCGTGGAACTACCGGACTATCCCGGTGGAGGAAGGATTGCTTTCAAGAGCAATCGGAACGGCAACAGTGAGATATTCGTGATGGGTTGCGACGGTTCGGACCCGGTCAATTTGACCAACCATTCCAGCGATGACAGGGACCCATCCTGGGCAGGTAATGGAACACTTGTCTTCAGTTCCGACCGAAATTCAGATGGAGGATTCGATATATATCTGCTTACACTTGATCCTTGGGGCATCTCTCGGTTGACTACCAATGCCGGCAGGGACGAAATGCCGGCATTGTCTCCTGATGGTTCCAAGGTGGCCTTCGTATCCCACAGGGACGGGAATCCGGAGATATATGTTCTGCTGATTTCCAGCAACTCCCTTACCAGGATCACCAACGACGATTCGAACGACATGGACCCGGCATGGTCATCCGACGGCACCCGCCTGGCTTTCGCCAGCGACCGCGATGGAGACTGGGACATCTACCTGGGGGATGCTGATGGATCGAACTTCGCCAACCTCACGGACAGCGCAGCGGACGACAGGGAAGGGCACGACGACCGGTGGCCGGACCTGATCTACTATGATCCCGACGAGATAGTCGCATTCAGTTCGGACAGGGATGACGATTGGGAAGTTTTCACTATGTACGATGACGGAACAGAACAAGCGCAGTCGACAGGTAACTTGGGAGGCCTGACCGATGCTGAACCCAGTTGGGACCCGCTGGGAGAATACATGGTCATCCACTCCAACCGGGACGGCAACTTCGACGTCGCTACCATGTATTTCGATGGAAGCGAAAACACAAACCTGACTGCGGCAAGCTCTGGCACAGACGCCTCCCCGGATTGGGAGCCCGTGGATGACGGAGCATATTGCGGGGAATGACCTTTTTGTTCGAAGGGGAAAGAGGTAATATTTGTAGGGTTATTCACATTGCATAATTGATACGGTTCTTTCGCCATGACCACGAAGCACAGAGTCCATGTTGCGGAAGGAGACATCGAATATACGGTCAAGCGAAGTCGCCGCCGTAAAAAGACGGTGCAAGTAAGCATCCAGTACGGAAGGGTGGTTGTCGCGGCGCCGATGCGCACTCCCAACCGCGAGATTCAGGCCATAGTCAGGAGCAGGTCTGGCTGGATTCTTGGCAAGCTGGAGGTCAGCGCCAGTGAACCCAGGCCACTGCAACTGGTTACCGGCGAATCCCTTCCCTACTTCGGCAAGCAAATTACGCTGGTGGTCGAAGAAGAGGACGTGCGAAAGCCGAATGTCCGCTTGTCTGGTGACCACATTACGGTTACCGTCGGTCGGCTACTGCCTGAGGACGAAAGGAGGGAGGCGACTCATGCGGCCCTTGTTGCCCTCTACAAGGCACATGCCGCGGAGTTCTTGGAAGACGCGGTTACCCGCTGGTTGCCCGTCATGGGACGTTCCGAGATACCCAGGGTGCTGGTGCGGGAACAGCGGTCCAGGTGGGGAAGCTGCAGCTCGGACGGCACCCTTCGTTTCAGCTGGAGATTGGGAATGCTCGAACCGGATCTGATCGAGTCCGTGGTAGTGCACGAACTGGCCCACCTGGATGTGATGAATCACTCAAGGGCATTCTGGGATGTGGTCCAAAAAGCGATGCCGGACGCGAAGGAGCGACGGAAACGCCTGGGGGAGGCTGGTCTACGGCTGCCACTGTGACAAAGCCGAGTAGAGCAGGTTCCGCATTACTAATTCAGTTACCGGCGTGATACCATTGGTTCTTATGGACCCATCACACATCAGAAACTTCTGCATCATCGCCCACATCGACCACGGCAAGTCGACGCTGGCTGACCGCTTCCTTGAGATCACCGGTACTGTCCGGCCCCAGGAGATGAAGGCCCAGTTCCTAGACCAGATGGACTTGGAACGGGAGCGCGGCATCACTATCAAGGGCAAAGCCGTGACGATGTACCACCAGACTCCTGATGGCGAGACTTACCAGCTCAACCTCATAGATACCCCCGGCCACGTGGACTTCAGCTACGAGGTGTCGAGGGCACTTGCCGCCTGTGAAGGCGCCCTGCTGGTGGTGGACGCCAGCCAGGGAATCGAGGCCCAGACCATAGCTAATACGCTCCTTGCCATGCAGTACGATTTGGACCTGATCCCCGTGCTGAACAAGGTCGACCTGCCCCAGGCCGAGCCGGACCGCGTGGTAGGGGAGATGGAGCAGGTCTTTGGGTTCAGACGCGACGAAGTCCTGTTCGTCTCCGCCAAGGAGGGTACCGGCGCCTCCGATATACTTGACGCAGTCGTGGAGCGCATTCCGCCTCCAAAGGGAAAGCCCGACGACCCGACTCGGGCGCTGGTATTCGACTCCGTCTACAACCAGTACAAGGGAATCATCGCCCATATCCGCATGGAGGACGGAGCCATTTCCCGGCTTGACCGCATCCGGGTGATGTCGTCGGGACGGACTGCAGAGATTGTCGAAGTCGGTGTTTTTTCGCCCGCTCCCACCCCCACCGACCGGCTGGACACCGGGCAGGTGGGATACGTAGCAACGGGCTTCAAAGACGTACGGGAATGCACCGTGGGCGACACGCTGACCATCGACCGGGCGCCCGCTACCGAGCCCCTCCGCGGATACGTACCGCTGAAGTCGATGGTGTTTGCCGGCCTGTATCCTTCCGACGGAGAACAGTACGGGAACCTCCGCACGGCCTTAGAGAAGCTGCAACTCAACGACGCGTCGTTGACCATCGAGCCTGAGAGCAGTGCAGCTCTCGGATTCGGCTTCCGGTGCGGGTTCCTCGGCCTCATGCACCTGGAGATTGTCCAGGAGCGGCTGGAGCGCGAGTACGATCTCGACCTGATAGTGACCGCTCCCAGCGTGGCGTACCAGGTCATGCTGAACACCGGCGAAGTCATCAAAATTGACAGCCCGGCAAAGCTGCCGTCGCCGAACGAGTACACCGACATTGAAGAGCCGGTGCTGGACCTTACCATCGTTGCCCCCAGCCGGTTCGTTGGCAGCCTGATGGAGCTGATGCACTCGCGCCGGTCTGAATTCAAGCGGATGGAGTACATCCAGAGCGAGGGAGGTTCTTCCGAGGACAACGCCCGCGTGATGATGGAATACTCCATGCCCTTGGTGGAGTTGCTGGCAGACTTCTACAACCAACTGAAATCACGCACCCAGGGTTACGCGTCCCTTGACTACACTTTCGCTGGCTACCGCAAGGCGCCCCTGGTCAAGGTGGATGTGCTGGTCAACCACATGCCGGTGGAGGCGCTGTCGATGATCCTGCACCGGGACCAAGCGGTGGGCCAGGGCCGGCGGGTGGTTGAGAAACTCCGTACCACCATACCCCGCCAGCTGTTCGAGGTGCCGATCCAGGCTGCCATAGGCAGCCGGATAATCGCCCGGGAGACGGTGCGGGCCATGCGCAAGGACGTCCTCGCCAAGTGTTACGGCGGCGACATTACCCGCAAGCGCAAGCTCCTGGAACGCCAGAAGGAAGGCAAGAAACGCCTTAAGATGGTCGGCCAGGTGGAGATCCCCCAGGAGGCCTTCCTCACCCTGCTGGAAGTGGGCGGGGAGACCTGACGACTGACCTTCCCTTGTCGGCCTCGGGCTTCGAGCCTGCTGGGTCCCGGTGGGTGAGACACTACAACCCCAGCGCCGCGCGCAGCTCCGCCAGTTGCTCCAGGTGGCCTCGCCAATGGCGATCGAAGCCGGCCAGCGCCTCTGCCAGCGTGCGCTCCACGTCCTCGCCGCGGGTCCGCTGATGCATCATCACGACGCGGCCGTGCAGGTCGCCGTCGGTGGCGGATGACAGTGCGCTGTCGAAGACGCTGAAGAACGCGGCAATATCCCTGGCCAGTTCGTCCATGTCGAGCGTCGTGCGGGCTTCGGTGACATTGGTGCGGTCCGACCAGATTTCGTATTCGGTGATTTCCTGTGAGACGATGCCCTTTGCCACGGCCGCCATACCGCCGGGCGGCGTGTCGATGATGTGGTACACGATCTCCCTGGCGGACCAGTCCGACTCGCTGGGCTTCCAGTCCAGGCAGTAGTTCATGCCGTCCAGGAGTTCCAGCAGCGAAGTGCGCAGGGAGTCCAGGTTGTCGCGTTGGCTCTGGATGGTGGTCAAGGCAGATTCCCCATGAGTCTTTCTGGTTACAAAAGTTTATCGGCCGGAGACGCGTTGTCTCAGCCCAAGTCGATGTTCTGCAGCAGCCCGCGTACGGCATCTCGGGTGTCGTCGCGGCGCAGGGCATATTCCAGTGAGGCTCTCAGCAGGCCCAGGGGAGTGCCTCCGTCGTAGCGGGTGCCCTTGAACTCGTACGCGTACAGCTCGGCGCTTTCCAGCAACAGGAGCATCCCGTCGGTCAACTGAATCTCGCCCTTGGCACCCGGCGGGGTGCGTTCCAGGCAGTCGAAAATCTCAGGCGGCAGGATGTAGCGTCCCACGATGGACAGGTTTGAGGGGGCCTCTTCCCGCGGCGGCTTTTCCACCAGGCCTCGCACATGGTGCAAGCCGTCTCCTTTGGAAAGCTCAGGGTGGTCGACTGGGACGGCGTCGACGATTCCGTAGTTGTGCACCGTCTCCCACGGCATCGGCTCCACCGCCACAACGCCGCACTGCGTGCGGTCGTAGATGGCGGCCATCTGGGCCACCACGCCAGGGGAATGGTGCACGATGTCGTCGGGAAGTATGACGACGAATGGCTCATCACCCACAGCGTCCCTTGCCGTCAGGACGGCGTGTCCCAGTCCCAGGGCCTCCTCCTGTATTACGAAGGAAACGCTGGCCAGGCGAGAGACGTGCAGTACTTTGTCCAAGAGGTCCTGCGCCCCGCTTTCAGACAGTCGCCGCTCGAGGGCAGGGGAAGGCTGGAAGTAGGAAGCGATGCCTTCCTTGCCGGGGGCAGTGACTACTATCACTTCCTCGACCCCTCCTTCGGCGGCCTCTTCTATCACATACTGGAGCATGGGGCGGTCGAGGATGGGCAGGAGTTCCTTGGGTACGGACTTGGTTACCGGGAGGAAACGAGTCCCAAGGCCGGCTGCGGGAATAACGGCTTTTCTAACGGGCATAAACAACCACCAAGAAAATCAACCCGATTAGTCTAGCACCGCGCGTCACAGCCAACAACGAGAAGAACTTGCCAGACCAGTGCAATCGCGTCTTGAATTCAGCAACTCAGCAGGTTGGGTCGGATGAGCCGACATTGCCGGTTTGCAGGGGCTGATTTTTCGTTTTCCCGGTCATTTCTGGACATTCCGGGCTGACCGCTGGTTCAAGAGACCCACAGGGATGTCAGTCGGGTTCTGTCTGCCATCCGTCATAAACATAGAACTAATGTTAAATAAGGGACGCCACCCTTGGCAAGGAGCAAATGACACCAAAATGAAATTCCAGCCTTCAAGACGCGATTGCCCTGCCTGCCAGACCAGGATGCTGGCAAAGTTGCTCAGCGTCTCAGACCGCTAGTACCGGGGCTGTCGAAGGATTAATTGCCCGAGTGCAACGTTCTGACACTAATCCTTTTCCAGAACGAGAAGAAGGCGCAAGGCTGTGTGCCATTGTGAAGGGCGTAGCACCTGTGGGGGCAGCCTACCGGTATCGCAATACTCAATTGACACCGGGAACGGGCGAACCTACTATGAAGTAGAGGCCGCACTAGATGGGGAGCTAGCGGTGCCCTGCACCCGCAATCCGCTACAGCGGGATTGAATTCCTCCCAGAGGCCTGCCCGTTGGGCCTATATCGCGATCGGAGGTCGTTGAGGACCGGGTCCCACGCGACGCAGACTTGTGAACCCCGCCAGGTCCGAAAGGAAGCAACGGTAAACAGGATCCTGTGTGCGCCGTGGGAGTGCCTGGTCTGAGTCAGCCGCCGCGACATGCTCGGTTGTCAGCGTCGACCGGAGGTGCGCGGTCTCTTTCAATGCCCACTCTTTCTCCTTCCCGCCGGATTGCCCGAAACAAGTGACTTCTTCCGTCCGCAGGCGAGGTGCGCGCAAATCCCTGGGACAGCACTTCCTGGTTGACCAGCGCATCGTCAGCCGGATTGTCGGTGCCGCCCATTTGACTATGGACGATACCGTAGTGGAAATTGGACCCGGGCGCGGCGTGCTTACCAGGAGGCTGGTTCAACTGGCGGGCACCGTCGTCGCTGTCGAACTGGACGAGCAGCTATGTGAGGAACTTCCCGAGCGTCTTGGGTTCCCCGCAAATCTGGAGTGTGCCCACGCCGATGCCCGCGAGGCCGACATTGCGGCACTGGCTCGGAGTGCCTCGTCCGAACCGGCTGGGGGCTACAAGGTCATCGGGAATCTGCCCTACTATGCGGCAAACCCGATCGTGCGTCGCGTCCTGGAGTCGGACTCCCCTCCTTCCCTTGCGCTGTTCATGGTGCAAAAAGAAGTGGCCGACAGCATGACGGCCAAGCCGGGGAAGATGGGCCTGCTGTCGGTAGCGACCCAGTGCTACGCGTCAGCGCGGCAAGTGTGCCTTGTGCCTCCCAAGGCGTTTCGCCCGCCACCGAAAGTGCGCTCGGCTGTGGTACGGCTGGACCTGCTGGAATCGCCAGTGGTGAATGCCGACAACCGCCAGTCGTTCTTCGAGGTAGTCAGGGCCGGGTTCTCAGCCCCCCGGAAACAGATTCACAACTCCCTCAGCCATGGCCTGTCTGCTGAACCGGGAGTATGCCGGGCGGCGCTGGAGATGGCAGGGATCGACGTCCGGCGGCGACCTGCTACCGTCAGCCTGGAGGAGTGGGCCGGACTGTGCGTTGCCTGGCAGGAGCTTCAATCTGAGAGAGAGCCCCGTGCAAGTTGAAGCCCATGCAAAGCTGAACCTGGCTTTCGAGGTGCTGGGCAAGCGGGCCGACGGCTACCACGAAGTGAAGACGGTGATGCAGACCGTTGGGCTATCCGACCTGCTCACGGTGGAGCACTGGCCGTCGCTGCGGGTGGACTGCGACAGCCCCGAGCTGACAGGGGAATCGAACCTGGTCTGGAAAGCCGCGACCGAACTGGCGCGCAGCCGTGGGATCCAGCCCCGGGCGCGAATCAGCATCCAGAAGCGAATCCCCATAGCCATGGGCCTGGGAGGAGGGAGCAGCGACGCCGCCTCCGCGCTGCGCGCCCTGAATGAATTATGGGGACTATCGGCGTCGACCCAGGATCTGGCGGAAATTGCGGCACAGATAGGTTCCGACGTTTCGTTCTTCCTATGGGGAGGTACTGCGTTGGCAGAGGGAAGAGGAGAGGTCGTGTCCTCCTTGCCTCCCCTGCCTCCCTTTAACCTGACTCTGGTCTTCCCTGACCTTGCAATAAGCGACAAGACTCGACGCATGTACTCGAGGTTGACACCGGCCAACTACAGCGACGGAGGCGTTACAAGGCTGCTGGTCCAGCTGCTCATGGGGGGCCACCTTGTAGCCGAATCGATCCGTGGCTGCGTCTACAACGTATTCCAGGATATAGCCGAATGGGAGTTCCCAGTGCTGTCTGAGATGCAAAGGGAGGTCCAGGAACACGGCGGCCCGCAGCTGTTCCTGTGCGGGGCGGGGCCCGCCATGTTCGCCATCCCTTCTAGCGAAACCGAGCACCGCGCTGTCTCAGATGCCTTGCAGCCCATGGGCGCCGGGGTATACCTTGTTACGACGGTCGGAAGAACCGACCTCCCGCAGTAGTCATACCGGACCAGGACAAGTTGATGGGCGTTGAGTGGCTGGCCAGCATCGGAATCGGAATAAACCCAAACCTCGTAAACACCGGGGCCTTCATCCTCTCGTGGCATGGAGTGTTCACCTTCATCGCCGTGGCGGTTGCGGTGTACCTCGTGGTGCGGTGGGGCACCCGGGAGGGGATGGTGGCCGACGTGCTGTATTCCGCCTCCATGTGGGCCATCATCGGCGGAGTGATCGGTGCCAGGGTCCTGCACGTAATCGACTTCTGGGATGAGGTGTACCAGCACGATTTCGTCAGCATATTCCAGGTCTGGCAGGGCGGCATCGCCATTTTCGGTGCAATTTCGGGCGGGTTCGTTGGGGGGTCCCTTTACCTGCTCATTCGCAACTCCAACTGGTTCCTCGCGCTGTGGCGGCCCTTTTCCCCGATATTCGGGCAGCCGAACAAGGCGGACCTGCCCAGCATTGGAAGGCTGGCTGATGTCACTGCCCCGGCCTTACTGGTGGCGATGGCCATAGGGCGAATCGGCGACATAATCAACGGCGAGCACTTTGCCAAGATAACCGATCTGCCGTGGGGATTCGTGTACACCCATCCCGACAGCCCCGGGTTTGGCCGGCCGGCGACGCATCCCGCTGTTGGGTATGAGCTGCTCTTCGACCTGGTGCTCCTGGCGGCCCTCTGGCCCCTGCGCAAGCGGCTGCGCCCGAACGGGATGTTCTTCGCGCTCTATGCGGCGACCTACTCGATCGGGAGGTTCTTCATCAGCTTCCTGAGAGAGGAATACAACACCTACTTCGGCGGGCTGAACGAAGCGCAGGTGGTGGCGCTGATCGTGATATTGATCACCGTGCCCCTCCTGATCTGGAAGGCGCAACTGGTGAATCCGACCGGCGGGACCCGCGCCAACAGGCGGCGAAGCACCCAGAGGGCGTGAAGAGGAGCTAGAACGGCCGGTTGCTCACTTCGGAAAGACGGAAGTCGGACACGCGCAAGACAAGGTTCGACTGGTCCTGCCAGTTGTCCAGCATCAGGGTGTAGGCCACGTCCAGGCGAGTATCTCCCGGCGAACTTCCGAGGGCAGTCCACTTTTGTGCCTGGTTGAAGGCCAGTGCGGTGAATTCCCGGCCGTTCTGTTTCACCCGCAGCCGGAGGTGCTGTTGGGAGTGGCCAATGATGCGTGCTTCCAGGACTTGGATGTTCAAGGAAGCGAACATTGGACGCCGGTTGCCCTTGCCGTATGGCTCCAATGAAGAGAGCCAGTCATACACATCAAAGGACAGCTCGTCCAGCGACGCAACGGCATCGATCTCCAGGCTGGGGGAAAGATCCAGCGAGCCCAACCGCTCTGCAGCGTATTCCTCCAGCTGCCTGGCGACCTCGCCTATGAGGCGGGTGGACACGGTGAATCCTGCAGCCTGGGCGTGCCCTCCGAATCGCACGAGCAGAGGCGACGATGAGGCGATCGCGTCGACGATGTTGAACTCCGGGATGCTGCGAGCAGAAGCGACCGCCTGGTCTCCATCGACGGAAAGGACTGCAGAAGGCCGACGATAACGCTCTGCCAGCCGGGAAGCCGCGAGGCCAGCAACGCCCTGCTGGATCGATTCGTCGGCGACGACGAGCATTGCCGGAAGGCTGGACATTGCTTCCACGCGTTGGATGACAAGGGCGGTGGCCTCTTCGGTGGCGACACGGCGCTGTCGATTCATTTCATCCAGCTTTTCCGCCAAGACCAAAGACTCTTCGGCGGAGCGGGATGTGAGCAGGCGAAAGCTGTCCGCTGCATCGCCCATGCGGCCGGCGGCGTTCAGGCGCGGGGCGATCTGGAAGGCAACCTTTTCCGAGTCGATGTCGTCGGGGGAGAGGCGAGCAATATCGAAAAGGGCGAGCAGTCCAGGCCGCCGGGTGTTCCTTAGCAGCTCGACGCCTTCCGTTACGAGGTAACGGTTCTCGTCGACAAGGGGCACAAGGTCGGCTATGCTGCCCAAGGCCGCCAGCTCGAGGAGAGAAGGATCGTACGGCACGCCCCAGGACCGATGCAGGCCGTCCATTACCTTCAAGGCAATGCCTGCGCCACACAGTTCGGGGAAAGGGTATTCGCTTTCCGGCAGCCTGGCGTTGACGCAGGCCACCGCCGGGGGAAGGCCGTCGGGCGGCAGGTGGTGGTCGGTGACGATGACCTCCGCCCCCCTGGCGACGGCGTAGGCGACCTCTTCGGCGTCGGTAATGCCGCAGTCGACGGTGACAATAAGGGTGACTCCGCTATCGACGAGGTAGTCAATGGCGCCCCTAGACAGGCCATGGCCCTCGGCCCCCCGGAGGGGCAGGTAGGGAACTGGGTGGGCTCCGAGTGCCCCCAGCCCTTCCGTCATGATGGCCGTGCCGCTAATTCCGTCGACGTCAAAGTCGCCGAACACGCCCACCCGCTCGTTGTCAATGACCGAGCGACGGAGCCTGTCCACCGCCGCTTCCATACCGGGCATAAGGCGAGGGTCGTAAGGAAGGTGAGAGGGGTTGAGGAAGCGGCTGAGCCCTGCTGCCGTAGCAATTCCGCGGGAGGCAAGCACGCGGGCGGCGGGGGCAGGAATGTCGCGGGGCAGGCCGGACACGTCCGGATTGGGAGGGAAGAGCCAGCGGACCGCTGGGCCTGTTACAGCCACGACTAAGAAGCGGAGCCGGGCTTGCCGAATACCAGGACGGAGTTGTGACCGCCAAACCCGAAGGAATTGCTCATGGCGACATCAACCTGCCGTTTGAGGGCCACGTTGGGCGTGTAGTCCAAGTCGCATTCCGGGTCTGCTTCGTCCAGGTTGATGGTCGGGGGAACGAGGCCGTCGCGCATGGCCATAATGCAGATCCCAGCCTCCAGGGCGCCACCGGCACCCAGGAGATGACCGGTCATGGACTTGCTGGAGCTGATGGGAACGCCGAATGCGTCTTCCCCCAGGGCCATCTTTATTGCCTTGGTCTCATGCTTGTCGTTCAGTGGCGTTGAGGTGCCGTGAGCGTTGATGTAGCCGACCTCGGCGGCGTCGATGCCGGCTTCATACAGCGCCATGCTCATGGCATTGGCGGCGCTCTCGCCGGTAATGGAGGGCTCGGTGAGGTGATGGGCGTCGGATGTGGCGGCATACCCGCGGAGTTCGGCGAGGGGTTGGACGCCCCTGCGGGCGGCGCTTGATTCGCTTTCCATTACGAAGACGGCGGCCCCTTCGCCCATGACGAATCCGTCTCTGGAAATGTCGAAAGGCCTGCTGGCCTGGGACGGGCTGTCGTTGCGCCTGGACAGGGCTCGCAACGCGTTGAAACCGGCCACGGACACCGGGACCAAGGGTGCCTCGGTGCCTCCGGCGAGCACAATATCCTCGCGGCCCAGCCGCACCATCTGCCAAGCCTGACCCATTGCGTCGGCCCCGCTGGAACAGGAAGACACCAGGCAGTAGTTTGCTCCCATGGCGCCCGTGACCATCGAGACCTGGGCCGAGGCCATGTCCCCGAGCATCATGGGGATTAGGAAGGGACTGACCCGCCTCGGGCCCCGTTCGCTCAGCACCCCGAACTGCTGGGAAAGTGTCGAAATACCGCCGATGCCGCTGCCGATGACCACGGCTACGCGATAGGGGTCTTCTCGGTGTGGTTCCAGGCCCGCTTGGTGGCAGGCCTGCTGCGCGGCCACCGCGGCGAACTGGGCGAACCGGTCCATCCGGCGGGCATCCTTGCGGTCCAAGTAGTTTTCGGGGTCGAAACCTTTGACCTCAGCGCCGAACCGGGTGTCGAACCCCTCAGTGTCGAATGAGGTGAGGTAATCGACTCCAGATTGCCCCCTGGAGATTCCTTCCCAAGTGGTTTCCAGGTCGAGCCCGAGGGGGCTGATTACTCCGATGCCGGTGATAAAGACTCGGTGAAGGCCTGTCATCCCATCCCCAATCCCTGCTGTATGGGCTGGTCCCACACTTGTAGAGAGTGTCAATCCGTTTCAGTGAACTGGCCGCCGGAGTCTGGCGGCCAGTCATAGTATCAGAGATGTCCCAAGCGAATCGAACGAATCAGCCCTGTCCAGTTGCTTTCTTCCTGCTGTCGCTCTGGTCTGAGAGGGCCGCGTCTATCGCGTCAGTTATTTCGGTGATGCGCCGGGAGACATTGGTCGCCATTTCCCTTCCGCTGGTGACGCTTGGGTCGGCCAGGGTCTTCAGCGATTCAGTCAGCTCGGTCAGCTTCGATCCGATGCCGTCGGCAGCCTCCCGCCGGACGTTGGACAGCGGCTGGGAAACGGCCCTCAGGGTCTCCACCAGTTCGCCGACCCTGCCGGAGATGTTTTCGCCGAAGTCGCGCCCCGACAGAGAGTCCGCGTCCGACAAGTCGCGGAGGTTGTCGGTCGCCTCACCAATGCGTGCCGAGATGGAGTCGCTCAGGCCCTTGCTGGTTGCCGCCAACCGCAATTTGTAGGTGCGCAGGATCCGAAACACCCGCCGGTACACATCGTCCACTTCTTGCAGGCGGGAGGTGTACTTGTCGAAGATCTCGCGGCTTTCCTGCATCGACCAGCGCTCGTCGTGGTGGACGAACTGCCGCCCGGTGTAGAGCTGGTATGGCCGCATCTCGCCTTCCTGCAGCAGTTCACCGTGCTCGTTGAGAGGCTTGAGGTCGGTCCAGTTGGATGTAGCGGGCAACGGCGTGAGGAAGTTGGCAGTTTGATAGCGGCTCACGGTCGTAACCCAATCGGCCAACGACATGATGCTTTCTTCGGTGTCGTACGGCAGGCCGATGATGGTCATGGCCACAACGGTGAAGCCGAGTTCGTTGATGTAGCGCAGGTCGCGGTGCATCTGCCCCGGTTCCTGGCGCTTGTTGACGGCCTTCAGATTTTCCGCATTATCGGACTCCACACCAAGGTAGAGCATCTTGACATTGGCTTCCTGAAGGGCCTCGGCCAGTTCCGGGTCCTGGCCGATCTCGGCCCGGGCCTGGATGATCAGGTTCATGTTGTCGGTATGGCCCTTCCAACCCTTGAGGCGCTCGAGGCGCTCGTTGCGGAACTTCACAGCGCGCAGCGGCGGGGTGTGAAGGTCGTCGGACACGAACACCTGGAAGGAGCCGTTGCGGGACGTATGGATAAGCCCGTCCTCGGCCAACTGGTGAAGTTGTTCCAGCCGCTTGAACTCGACCTCGCGGGACACCAGACGGTAGCCAAGGAATTGCTGGATAACCTGGCAGTAGGTGCACTTTTCGGTGCAGCCACGGATTGTCTCCATGACGGCGCCGGCCATGGGGTTCGTAGGAGTCAGGTCGCGGATGGACCTGAAGTCGGGCAACTCCACAAAATCGGGCTTCACCAGTCCCACCCGCTTGGTGTAGACCACGTTGCCCTCTTCCTGGTAGCTGATACCGGGCACCTTGGACAGGTATTGGTTGCGGCCAGGGCCTCGATGTTCGAGAAGGACGTCGCAGAGTTGACCGATGATGTCCTCGCCTTCGCGCTGAACGATCACGTCAAAGTGGCCGTAGTCGAAGGCTTCCTCGGGCAGCGGGCTCATCTGGGGGCCACCGCCGATAGTTATGAGTTCGGGATGGAATTCCTTAGCCTGGCGGGCGATCTGGTAGGCCCTGGGGGTCTCGTTAATGAGGGCGGTCACCATCAGGATGTCGATGCCTTCCAGGTCCTTCTCAGGATCCATCAGTCCCGAGCGGTCTTCGAACCAGATTTCCCGGTCATAAACGAACGGGCTTTCCCACTGGGCAAGGGCAGCGGAAAGGTACAGCATTCCCTGCCGGGGAATGGCAACGTATTCAAAGTTGCCACCGGCCGAGGCCGGCTGTAGGAGCATTACGCGCTTGCTTCGAGACATGTTTGCCTCCCTATAACGTTCGCTACCCCGCACTCAGGCTAGTCGAACGCTCTGTATCCAAACTTATTTGCCAGGAGCGGCAATTGGCAATACTCGCAACTTCGCCGCCAAGGCGCAGTAACGCCACAGCCTAGTGGTCCGAAATCTTTGTAATGATGGGTTTTCTGGTACGGGGGCTTTCCTCCGCCATACCAGGCAAGTGGAGACTATCGCCGGACAAGCCGGCTTTCCACCCGTCATTTCAAGCATGTTGGTCTACTAGCATACATCCTACAATAGATTATAGCAGGATGTCATAAACAGTAGTCAGGGATTTCAGCGCATCATGGGAATCAACTTCGAAGCGATTTCTTCGAGGTGTCTCTCCCGGTCTTCGGGAGGGCAGGCAATGCTGAAGACGATGTGGCGGGCGCCAGCTTCCACATACTCACCCAGACGTTCGGCGCACTGCTCCGGTGTGCCCAACAAACAGTAGCGCCGGACAATGTTTAGGAATTCCCCACCGTAGAGGTACTGGCTGCCCAGTTGGCGAGCCGCGATCTCGGCGGCTTCCTGCTCGGTGGGATATATGGAAATGTAGGGGAAGTACCCCCACTGGAAGTCTTCCAGGCTGCGGCCTTCCTCGCTGGCGAATCCGTAAATCTTTTCCACGCTGTCCCGGTATCGCGGAGGGTCGAAGAAGTATGGGACCCAGCCGTCGCCGAAGCGGGCGGCGCGGCGCATCGCGGCGTCTCTCCGTCCAGAGACCCATATCGGCGGACTGGGTCGCTCTCTCGGCGCAGGGTTCAGCATGGCTTCGTTCAGCCTGAAATGTCGCCCAGAGAAAGTCACTCGTTCACCGCTCCACAGGCGGCGGACAATCTCCAGGCATTCGTCGGTCCTGCGGCCCCGCTGGGTAACCTTGAGGCCCGCCGCTTCGAACTCGGCGGGATACTCGCCGCCGATCCCGACGCCAAGCGTCAGCCTGCCGTTGGAGGCGGCATCGAGGGTTGCTGCAGAGCGGGCGAGGAACAACGGATGATAGAAGGGAGCCAGCACGATGGAGGACAAGAGCCGGATTTTCCTGGTAGCCCCTGCCGCCACCCCCAGGACCGGCAGAGAGGCGTGGGACGGGCCGGGAGGGTCCCCGCGCATGAAGTGCTCACCAGCCGAGAAGTACTCGAACCCCAGGTCTTCCATCCAGCGTGCCTGCTTCGCTGTTTCCTCGACCTCCAGGGTCAGGTTCGCACCGAAGTGAAGCTCTTCAGTCACTATCAATTCCGTCCTTCACTGTGGTCCCCAGATAGGGCATTGTCATCTTAACCCAGAATGGCAGGTGTTCCAATGACGGAGACGGTTTGACAACGCGATGAGGTCTGGCGAATGACAGGGGTCCCGGTGATGGGGTTCAGATGACGGTTGCGCCTTGACAATTGCCAGGTGATATCGGAATCTGAGATTAACGATATTGCGATTCCCTCGCATAAGCAAAAGGCAAAAAGGACAGGGAGGATTGAGGCCTTGCTGGTTCTGGTTACAGGGGCGACGGGATTTCTGGGTAGGCACGTCGTACCGGAATTGCTCGCCCGCAGGCACGAGGTGCGCTGCCTGGTCCACTCTCCCGGAAGGGAGCGGGTGTTCGACCAGTTGGAATTGGATGTGCACTACGGAAGCATCCTCGACCCTGACTCGCTGAGCCAGGCAATGCATGGCGTCCAGTCGGTCGTGCACCTGGTAGGCATCATCCGGCCGGGACGGGGCGCAACGTTCGACTTGGTGCACCGGCAGGGCACGGCAAACGTCGTGGAGGCCGCCAGGGAAAGCGGGGTTCGTGAGGTCATTCACGTGAGCGCATTGGGCGCTACCGGCGATCCTGTATACCCTTACCTGTACTCGAAGTACCAGGGGGAGTTGCGGGTTGTCAGCTCCGGCCTGCCCTACACCATACTCCGCCCCTCAGTCATTTTCGGAAGGGGCGATGAGTTTCTGACAGCGCTGGCTGGCCTGGTCCGCCTGGGGCCGGTTGTCCCGGTGATCGGCAGCGGCAGGAACCGGATGCAGCCGGTGTCGGTCGAGGACGTGGCGAGGTGCGTGGCGGCTTCCGTTGGCAACTCACTGGTGAAGGGAAAGACGATAAGCCTGGGAGGACCCGACCGCCTCAGCTATAACGACCTGCTGGGCGAGGTGGCCTTGGCCATGGGAAGGAAGCTGCGGCGAGTCCATATACCCGTCCCGGTGGCGTGGCCAGCGATCTCGACGATGCAGTTCATGACGCCTCGTCCGCCCGTGACCACAGGACAGTTGAGGATGCTCGGAATCCGCAATGTGGCTGAAGGTCGCGATATGGAGCAGGCATTCGGGTTTACCCCCAAGGCGTTGCGGGGTAACATTGCCTATGTTAACTCGGTCAGTTTCGGCGACGCCTTGAGGATGTCTCTTGGATTGTCCATGCCGCGCCGCCAGTAGACGGTCGAATCAGAACCATTAGCTGGCACATGGGGGTGCGGCGGAGACGCCGCCGGGTGCGCGTTGCAGTACGTTGAAGCGATCGCCAAATTGTTCTCACTGTTCGACTCGGAACGGACCCGGGTCGATGGTCCGCGACAGAAGGCCATCTATGATCTTCGCCGCATGCAAGGCTTCCTGGAGCGGCTGGGTAACCCCCACCGGCGAGTTCCCACGGTGCATATTGCCGGGACCAAGGGCAAGGGAAGCACAGCCGCCCTCTGCGACGCTGCGTTCCATGCTGCCGGCTTTAGGACCGGATTCTATTCTTCGCCGCACCTGCACACCTTTCGTGAACGCGTGAGGCGGGACTGTGAGCCGGTTTCCGAGGAAGAATTCGCGGGACTGGTCGAAGATCTCTGGCCTGTAAGAGCTGACGACGATAATGACGCCGTCACCCTGTTCGAATTCCTGACAGGAATGGCTTTTCACTGCTACGACCAGGCCGGGACAGATGTGCAGACCATCGAAGTCGGCCTGGGAGGCCGACTGGATGCAACCAACGTGGTGGACGCCCAGGTGGCTGTTATCACCTCGGTTAGCATGGACCACGCCAAGATCCTCGGGGACACCATCGGCGAGATTGCGGCGGAAAAAGCAGGCATCATCAAGCCGGGCTGCACGCCGGTGATAGCCCCGCAACGGGCGGAGGCGCTGTCTTCGATACTGGAGGCCTGCAACCGGCAGGGAGTGACACCTGTCCTGATAGGCCGGGACGTTGCCTGGGAACCGAAGGGCTCGTACCTGGGCGGTCAGACGCTGACCGTTTACGGACTGCTGGGCAGCTACGACCTGGATATCCCGCTCCCGGGTGACTACCAGATGGAAAACGCCGCGACGGCAGTTGCTGCGATCGAGGCTATGTCCAAAGCCCAGGGGTTCGCGATCTCCCCAGAGGCCATTTCGGCAGGCTTCCGAAGCGTCTCGTGGCCCTGCCGCATGGAGTTGCTGGACCGGGGACCGCTGGTGGTTGCGGACGGGGCCCACAACGACTATTCGGTGGACCGGCTGCTGGAGTCGCTGCCGCACTATTTCGACTACGACAAGCTGATCGTGATCGCCGGATTCTCCCGCGACAAGAATGTTGAGGCGATGGTCAACTCCCTGGCGCCGGCGGCCGACCTTGTGATTGCCACGCAGGCCCGCCATCCGCGAGCGCTCCAGGTGGAGGAGCTGGCAGAGATGTTGCGGGAGCGGGGAGCGCAGACCATCTCGTCGCCAACACCGGGCGAGGCCCTGGAACAGGGCAGGGACGCTGCGGGAAGCCTGGGTATCGTTCTGGCCACCGGGTCGCTGTTCCTGGCGGCCGAAGTGCGAGAGGCGGCGCTGGGGATCGAACCGGAAATCTATCCAAACCTGATTCGCAAATAGTACCAGAGGGACGGCGGGAGAACGGGTCGTAGATATGGCGCAAAACGGTACAGGAAACGGGCGGACGGTCAGGGTGGTGGTTACTGGAATGGGCGCCATGACTCCGCTGGGTGAATCGCCGGGTGAGTTCTGGAAGAACCTCGCGGATGGCAAGTCGGGCGTGGGTCCAATGACCCTCTGCGATCCGGAGGGGTACCCGTGCCGCATTTCGGGGGAGGTGACAGGCTTCGACCCCCAGCAGTACATTCCGGGGCGCGAAGCCCGCAGGATGGCCCGCTTTACACAGCTGGCGGTGGCGGCTGGCCTGCAGGCAGTGGAGGCAGCGGGCCTGGATGTGTCCAAGGAAGACCCCTACCGGGTCGGAGTGATCCTGGGCAATGGGAACGGAGGCTTTCCCACGCTCGAGGAGAACTGTCGTATCCTGGCTGAAAGGGGCGGGATGCGAATGTCGCCGTTCTTCTTCCCGATGATCCTGCCCAACATGGCGGCCGCGGCTGTGAGCCGCTACCTGGGGGCCCAGGGCTACAACTCAACCGCCACCACAGCCTGCGCCGCGTCGAACCAGGCGATGGGAGAGGCGATGAATGTAATCCGCCAGGGAACGGCCGACGTGGTGTTCGCCGGTGGAGCGGAGGCAGGGATCAGCCTGCTGGGGCTGTCGGGGTTCGCCGTGATGCGGGCACTGACGACTCGGAACGATGTCCCGGAACAGGCCAGCCGGCCGTTCGATGCCGACCGGGACGGATTTGTCCCTTCGGAAGGGGCGGTCATCCTGGTGATGGAGAGCCTGGAACACGCGCTGGACCGGGAGGCAAACATCCTCGCGGAGATCGCGGGCTTCGGGAGCACCAGCGACGCGGGCCACCCGGTGCAACCGGAAGAATCTGGAGCGAGCGCGGCCCAGGCGATGAGTAACGCGATTGCGGACGCGGGGGAGACCGTCGAGTCAGTGGATTACATAAACGCCCACGGCACATCAACACCGCTCAACGATACGCTGGAGACCGTGGCCATCAAGCGGCTCTTTGGGGACCGAGCCTACAACATTCCGATCAGCTCAACAAAGTCGATGATCGGCCATTCCCTGGGTGCGGCAGGGGCATTGGAGGCCGCAGCGTGCATTAAGACGATCACCGAAGCGAGGGTCCATCCCACGATCAACTACACCACTCCGGACCCCAGTTGCGACCTGGACTACATTCCCAACAACTCGCGCAAGCTTGATGCCAGGGTCGTACTCTCCAATGCCTTCGGTTTCGGCGGACAGAATGCCTGCCTGGTGTTTCGGAAGTTCGAGGATTAAGAGGACCAATTGGTTGCCTTCGGCCGGGAAGGGTTGCAGGGGTAAGAAATGACCGAGCGGCTGGTGACGGGCGCAGAACTCCAGGAAGATGCGGATGTAACCCTGCGCCCTAGGCGCATTGATGAATTTGTCGGTCAGTCCGCAACCAAGGAGACCCTGCAGATAGCAATCGACGCCGCCAAAATCCGCGAAGAGCCCCTGGACCACGCGATAATCTATGGTCCTCCCGGCTTGGGGAAGACCACACTGTCCCACATCATCGCCCAGGAGATGGGTGCACCGATCAGGGTGACCTCCGGGCCGGCCATTGAGAGGGCAGGGGACATGGCGGCGATTCTCACCAGCCTCCAGCCCCAGGAGGTGCTTTTCATCGATGAAGTCCACCGGCTGAACCGGGTGGTGGAAGAGGTTCTCTACTCGGCCATGGAGGATTTTTTCCTGTCATGGATGGTCGGGAAGGGGCTGGCGGCCCGCAACGTCAACCTCCGCATCAATCCATTCACCCTGGTGGGCGCCACCACCCGTTTCTCCATGGTCAGCGCGCCTCTTAGAGACCGCTTTGGTTCGGTGTGGAGGCTGGAATACTACGATGTCGACGAAATGAACATCATCGTAGAGAGATCTGCCCGGATTCTGGAGACCGAACACGACTCGTACGGCGTGTCGGAAATCGCCCGGCGCTCGCGGGGAACACCTCGTGTGGCGAACAGGTTGCTGAGGCGAACGCGGGACTACGCGCTGGTCAAGGCTGACAACAGGATCACCGGACCGGTGGCCCGCGCAGCACTGGAGCAGCTGAATGTGGACCCATTGGGTCTGGACCAGTCTGACCACCGGCTCCTCAGCAGCATCATCGACAAGTTTGACGGTGGACCGGTGGGCTTGGAGACACTGGCGGCTGCCATGAACGAAGACTCCGACACCATCATGGACGTGTGGGAGCCTTACCTGCTGCAACTCGGCTTTCTTGACCGGACTCCAAGGGGCAGGGTAGCGACGCGGCTGGCCCACGAGCACCTGGGCCGCCCATACTCTTCGCCCGGCTTCACAGATCAGCCCAAGCTGGACGGTTTCTAGCGATCTCCTCTGACGCGTCGAAGAAACTATCTGAAAGCTCCCTTTGGCCCCCACCGTCATTCCTGCGAAAGCAGGAATCCAGAGGGTATACGTGGTAACCGTTCAATGGCACCAGACCAGGATCGATTTGAGATAGTTCCGAACATAAAGGGGAACGGGGCCGGCACGGTCTTTTAGTTGTCGACAAGCCCGTTGGTCCTGAGCCTGTCGAAGGGCCGTCCCTTCATGGTTCAACACGCTCACCATGAACGGACTTGCAAAGTTGCCTTAGAAAACTAATAGACTCTGGGGAGTCTGGCTGCTTTGTTGATAGGGGCATGGCCAGAGTCTACAATGGTCACACAGGGATGATTCCGAATTACCCCCCCAGTTCCGGAGTTGGTTTGACCGTTCCCGCGGCGTCAATTTCCAGGATTTCCAGAGGTCTCTCAGGGGCCGCGTTGGGTCGTCCGCTGGACGACGGGGAGGCCTGGGCACTCGTCGACGCAGACGAAAGCGCCCTTGCCTCAATGCGGGAGGCGGCAGGGAGCATGCGGGACCTGGGAAAGGGACGCACGGTGTCGTTCTCTCCCAAGGTGTTTATACCGCTGACCCACATGTGCAGGGACTTCTGCGGTTACTGCATTTTCCGCAAGACACCCGAGCAGGCTGGCGACACCCTCTACATGACGCCGGAACAGGTGCTCGAAGTCGCCAAGGCGGGTCAGAGGCTGGGATGTACCGAGGCGCTCTTCACGCTGGGCGAAAGGCCCGAGTTGCGGTACCCGGAGGCGAAGGAGTGGCTGGCTGCCCGGGGATTCGGAACCACGCTGGAGTACCTGGGCCACGTGAACCGGTTGGTACTGGAAGAGACCGCGCTGCTTCCCCACGACAATCCGGGCACCATGAGCCGGCGGGAGATGGCCGGCCTCCTTCCCTACAACCCCTCGATGGGCCTGATGCTGGAAAGCACCTCTCCCGCGCTCCACGCACCCGGTGGCGCCCACGAGTTCGCACCAAGCAAGAGACCGCGTGTTAGGCTGCGTACCATAGAGCTAGCAGGTGAGTTGCGCCTGCCATTTACTACTGGTATTCTCGTTGGAATTGGCGACACCAGAGAGGATCGCATCGAGTCGCTGCTGGCGATTCGCGACTTGCATCGCCGATTCGGTCACGTACAGGAAGTGATCGTCCAGAACTTCCGGGCGAAACCCGGCACGGCTATGGCAGAGGAACTGGACGCCGACACGCTGGAGTTCATGTGGTCGGTGGCGGCCGCGAGGTTGATCCTGGGGCCAGATGCCAATATCCAGGTCCCACCCAACCTGAGTGCAGACAACTATCGCATCTATCTTGACGCTGGGATCAACGACTGGGGTGGAGTCTCGCCCCTGACCATAGACTTCGTAAATCCGGAAGCCCCCTGGCCTGCGCTGACTCAACTCAAGGCGCAGACCGAGGCCGCAGGCTTTCAGTTGAGACCCAGGCTGCCGGTATATCCCGAATATTTCCTGAACACCGGCGACTACTTGTCAGAAGGGCTTAGAGAAAGGGTTTTCGCCCTGGCCGACGATGAAGGATATGTACGAGGGGGAATCCAACGATATGTCGGGAATGACTGAACAGCCTGTTGCCGCCAGCCTTAACGAGTTGGCGGGAACACTGGAGCCGAAAGTAACGTCGGTACTGGACCGAGCGCTGGCTGGCGAGGACATAACGTCCGAGGAGGGGACGCTCCTCTTTGGGACGACAGGCCCCGAATACAACGCCACAGTCCTGGTGGCCGATGAATTGCGCCGGCGTACGGTTGGCGATGTGGTCACCTACGTGGTGAACCGAAACATCAACTTCACCAACGTCTGCATAAAGCGGTGCGGTTTCTGCGCATTCAGCAGAGACTTCCGTGAGGAAGAGGGTTACTACCTTCCGATTGAAGAGATAGTGCGCCGGGCAAAAGAAGCGTGGGACTACGGGGCGACCGAGGTCTGCATCCAGGCCGGATTGCCTCCGCAGATGGAAGGGGACCTGTACATCAGGCTCTGCGCTGCGATCAAGGAAGCACTGCCGGACATGCATATTCACGGGTTTTCCCCGGAAGAAGTGTTGTACGGCTCTGTCCGGTCCCGCTGTTCCATCCGGGAGTACCTGGAAGGCCTGAAGGACGCAGGCGTCGGGAGCCTGCCGGGCACGTCAGCAGAAGTGCTTGACCAGGAGCTCAGGGACCGAATTTCCCCAGGTCGGATCACCGTGGACCAGTGGGTCGAGGTAATAACCACAGCTCACGAACTGGGAATACCCACTACCTCGACGGTAATGTTCGGGCACAGAGAGACGCCGGCGCAGCTTTCTAATCACATGGCCCTGTTGCGCAGTCTTCAGCAGGAGACGGGCGGGATTACCGAATTCGTCCCGCTGAGCTTCGTGCACACCGAAGCTCCAATGTTCCTGAAAAACCTGGTCCAGGATGTGCGCCCCGGGCCAACGGGCATGGACGTGGTCAAGATGCACGCCATTGCCCGGATCATGCTGAACAACTGGATTCCAAATGTGCAGGCGTCGTGGGTGAAGGAAGGCTCACGGATGTCCCAGTTGCTGCTGACGGCCGGCGTGAACGACCTGGGCGGCACACTGATCAACGAAAGTATCTCGACCGCTGCGGGCGCACAGCACGGGCAGCTAATGCGCCCGTCTGAGTTCCGCGGCATGATACGAACCGCGGGGCGGGTGCCAGCGGAGAGGTCGACGACCTACGGTCTGCGCCGCGTATTCAGCGAAGCCGACGAGGAGATGGACCCGCTTGACCTGGTTGGGGAAAACGTCGAAGAAATCTTCGGTTCTTACAACAAGCTGGTCAAGCTGGACACCTACCGTTTCGAACATCCCCGGCACGCTCAAAGGGTCGGTGCCTGAGCCAGTCTTCCCCGAAGACTCCAGAAACGGTTGCAGCAGTTGAGCCTCTCTCGTTCCCCCCATAGTTGTGTGTTCCTGACGTCGTGGACTACCTCGTGACGGCCACGCGCGTCCTGGCGTTGGCGGGCGGCGTTGGCGGGGCCAAGTTGGCGCTGGGGTTGGCCCACTGCCTGCCTCCTGGCGGTCTTGTTATCGCGGTGAACACCGGAGACGACGAGGATTTCCATGGGCTGCACGTATCCCCTGACCTCGACACGATGATGTACACCCTTGCCGGCCTTTCGAACCCGGAGACCGGTTGGGGGTTGAATGGGGACACCTTTGCAGCGTTGGAAATGCTGCAGCGGTATGGCGTCGATACATGGTTCAACCTGGGAGACCAGGACCTGGCAACGCATGTCCGCCGGACCCAGCTTCTGTCCCAGGGACTCACACTGTCAGAAGTGACCAAGCGGCTCTGCTCAGCCCTGAAGATCGAGCATTCTATTGTTCCCATGAGCGACCAACCGGTGCGCACCGTGCTGGAGACCAGTGAAGGTCGCCTGTCAATGCAGGAGTACTTTGTGCGGGAGCGCGCTCAGCCGGAGGTCGCCTCCGTCAGCTACATCGGGTCTGATGAGGCGACACCATCCGCTCCCCTGGGAGCGGCACTATCGAATGCCGAGATGCTCGTCATTTGCCCTTCGAACCCGGCTCTCAGCGTCCAGCCCATCGTGCAGGTATCGGGCATGAAGGAACAACTGGAGAGGTTCCAGGGATTGCGGGTCGCAGTCAGCCCCATCGTTGGCAACGACTCCGTTCGCGGCCCCGCGGGGCGGATCATGGCCAGCCTCGGCCAAGAGGTGTCGGTCGTGGGAATCGCAAGGTCCTACGCAGAGTTCTGCGATGTGCTGGTGATCGACAGACAGGACGAGGACCTTGCTTCGGCCATTGAGGCGGCTGGGATGCGTCCAGTGGTCGCGAATACGATAATGGAGTCGCTCGAGGACCGAATCGACCTGGCGCGGGTGGTTCTGTCTCTGGATGGAGAGGAATCTCCGCAGGGTTCCAGGTAGACGGGCAAGAATCTCTCGCTGAATCGTGATGTCCAATCAGGAATACGAGATCATTGCCATTGTGCCGATGAAACCATTGGTGGAGGGGAAAAGCCGGCTGGCAAAAGCGCTTTCCCCGGAAGAACGAGCCAATATCAGTATCGGTATGCTTCGTCGGGTGCTGACTGCCTTGCGAGGAGCTTCCCTTGACCCGATCTGGGTAGTGGGAGGGGACGAACGGGTGAAAAACCTGGCCCGCAATAACGGGGGGACTTGGCACGAGGAAATGGGACGCAATCTGAACGATACACTGGACAAGGCCATTGAGCAGGTGTTCCGCCGAGGTAAGTCAGCGCTGTACATTGCCGGAGACCTCCCCTTCGTTAAGCCCTCGGATATTCACTCTTTCATCCAGGCGTCCCGAGGCGCGGGCAACGTGACCCTTGCTCCAGCCCGCCGCGACAACGGTACAAATGCCATGTTGATTCCCCATGGCGTCTTGTTCAAGCCGGAGTTGGGAAGACGCAGCTTCAGCAAGCACTTGTCGCAGGCTGCGCGGTTGGAAACATCGGTGGCGATCGCTTACAGCCCCGGGTTGGGTTTCGACCTGGACATAGACGACGATCTCGATTCTTACCAGCACATGGAGCCGGGCCTGATTGATCGCCTGATGCAGGCCAGCGGCCAATCCTTTCCTCGTCCACAGCAGTCGTAACGGTGTAGAAATGAGCGAAAACAGCCCCAAACTCGGGATACTTCTGCCCACCAGGGGGATTCTTCTAAGAGGCGAGCAGCCGCCACACGCCGACCGGGTGTTCAGGATGGCGCATAAGGCGGAAGAAGCCGGTATGGACTCGGTGTGGGTAGGTGACAGTCTTGTGGCCAAGCCGCGGCTGGAACCGCTGGCTACCCTGGGGGCTCTGGCAGCGCGAACCAGCAGAGTCCGCCTCGGCACGGCGGTCCTCCTGCCGGCACTGCGACACCCGGTGCTTATGGCCCAGACCATGGCCACGGTCGACCTGATTTCCGGTGGTCGCCTGGTCATAGGGGCCGGTGTGGGCGGCGCGTTCAACGACGAACAGCGAGGAGAGTGGGCTGCCGCTGGGGTAGACCCGAAGCGGCGAGCGCGCCGGTTCGAGGAAATCGTGGAAGTCGCCAAGGGTCTGGGGAGCGGGAAACCGCACAGCTACGAAGGACGGCATTTCTCGCTGGATTCGGTGACCATGATCCCGGCGGCAACTCAGGCCGAGGGTATTCCCTGGTTGCTGGCAACGCATCATCGCGCGAGGCAGCAGGCGCAGATAGACCGGGCCGCCCGCGTTGGGGACGGCATCATCGCGATATCGGACACCCCGGCGGAGTTTGCTGAAGTCATCGCCCAGGTTGACGCAAAGGCGGAAGAGTACGGGCGGGACACCACGAACCGTGAGAACGTGTTCTACCTAACCGTGAACCTGAACGAGGATGAACCGGCGGCGAAGGAAGACGCCGAAGACTGGCTAATGCGGTACTACGGGGCAAACATCTGGGGAACCAGGTGGGGGCCATTCGGCGGAGTCCATAATGTAGCCGACCGCATGGCAGAGTACGTGGAAGCCGGAGCGGACACGGTCGTAGTTCGACTGGCGTCCTTCGACCCCGAGAGGCAGCTCGACACTTTCCTCGAACGGATAGCTCCCCAGTTTGCCTAGTGGCCAGGCTCTCTGAGGTTTAGATCCTCGATCGTTCCAGAGGAAGGCTGACCTGGCCCGAGGGCAACGGGATAAATCGCGGGAAAGGAAGTTAGCATTGGTCCCAATCGACCTGTCAGGGAAGAACGGAATAGTCCTGGGCGTCGCCAACGAACGCAGCATAGCGTGGGCCATTACGCAGGCGCTGTCGGATGCCGGCGCGCGGTTGGCATTGACATACCAGGGGGACCGCCTGAAGGACCGGGTAGAACGGCTGGCCACTTCACTGGACAATTCCGTTCTGCTGCCCTGCGATGCCACGGATGACGATCAGATTGAACAGGTCTTTGAGGTCCTGGGGGAAGAGTTTGGCGATATTTCCTTCCTGATTCACAGCATCGCTTTCGCGAACCGTGAGGACCTTAGTGGGCGGTTTGTGGATACGGGACGGGATGGATTTCGGATCGCCATGGAAGTGAGCGCCTACTCGCTGCTCCCGCTGGTCCGACATGCGGCCCCGCTGATGACCGGCGGAGGGAGCGTGGTTGCGATGACCTTCGACGCTTCACAGCGGGTCTATCCCGGGTACAACGTGATGGGATCGGCAAAGGCTGCACTGGAACACGCTGTCAGGCAGTTGGCGGCGGAAATGGGCCCGTCAAATATTCGCGTCAATGCCATATCGGCGGGTCCTCTGGAGACCCTGGCGGCGCGTGGGATCAACGGATTTCGGGATATGCGACATGCGCACGCGGAAAAGGCCCCGCTAAAACGGAACATCACGGTCGAAGAAGTGGCACAGACGGCCCTGTTCCTGTGCAGCGGACTGGCGAGCGGCATCACGGGTGCCGTGATCCCGGTTGATGCCGGTTATCACATCATGGCGGTATAAGCTAACGGAGATACCAGGGACAGAGCTTTGCGCGATCAAAAAGGGCAGGACCAGTTCCTGCCCTTTTTGTGTTTACTGAACTTTCGCTGCGGGACGCTGACGAATCAGGAACTGGTGTTCAGCGCCTGGATGGTGCGGTAGTCATCTTCAGCGCGCTCGCCCCTTCCCTGCCTGGTGTAGGCTTCAGCGCGGCGCTCGAAGGCTTCCTTGTGCTTGGGGTCCAGCGCAATGGCCTTGGTGAACTGGTCTATGGCTTCCTGCAGCTTACCTTCGCTGAGCAGAGCGGCCCCCCTGGCGGTCATGCCCTCGGCAGTGGGAGTTGGGCCAGGCTGCGGGAATCCCCATGGCCTTTCCGGTGGTTCTTCAACGGGTTCGGGCGTGGGTTCAGGCCAGTTGTCCTCCTGGACAGACGCCGGTTCAACAGCAGGTTGTTCGGATAGTGGTGCAGCTTCCGGGTCGGCAGCCACGGTGCCTTCGTCGAAAGACAACGACTCCTGCGGTTCGGACACCGGGGGCGGCGACTGGGCCGGGGCATCATGCTGCGTGTTCTCAGCAGGCCGTTCCGCGGTGGCGGTCGGCTGTCCCTGCCCCTGATGCATTTCAGATGCCAGGACTGTGTCGCCGTTTTCCGGAGAATATTCCCTGGAAAGGTCCCACCCGCACTTCGTGCAGAAATTCTGGCCTGGAGAATGGGCGCTGGCGCAACGTGAGCAACTATTGTGTCTCGGACGGGTGTTCTGGATAGTGGGCTTAACGAAAAACATCAAGAAGAGGACAGGCACTACTCCCAGAATAGGCAGCCCCACGTTGGGCCACGGGATCCCCAAAACGAGAGCGGCACCACCCCAAATCCATGGGTTGCGACCCCGTGCAGCTGCAAGGCGGGCAGTCCAGAAAGCAACAAAAGGAACCAGAAAGACGAGAAGAAGCTCGGTTGTTTCTAGTCCGAAGATAAGCCGTTCCTCCCTAAAGCCGCGTTGTATTAACCGAAAATCTCAGGATTGGCTCGGGTTGGGCAATTATCGGGTTGGGAAAATGGGGCGAGACCGTTGCACATTCGCGACAACTAGTCACCTTTGAATATACTAAAAATCTACAGCAGGGGCAACGTCGGAGCGAGCTTGTGATGGCTGGGAAGTCCGCGATCCGCGGGTGAAAGACAAATTGGAGGTGGGCAAGCACAATACGCAGTAGTTGACCAAGCATTGCCGGGCCAACCAAATCCGATATAATGGCGGGAACCAAAACGGTAAGACGCGCAGCGTGTGGGTCGGCCATCGGCGCTGCCGCAGAGGAGGACTATGAAAATTACTCTTTCTATTCTCAAGGCCGATGTAGGGTCGATCGGAGGCCACACCAAGCCTTCTGATCGCATGATGGACTCTGTGCGCTCCGACGTGGCCGCCGCAATTGAAAGCGGTCTGCTTATCGATGCCTTCGTGGGCCATACCGGCGATGACATCTGTATCGTGGCGTCCCATATTCGAGGGGAGAACGATACCGATGTGCACCAGTTCGCTTGGAGCTCTTTTCTGAAGGCGACCGCGATCGCCTCGGAATACGGCTTGTACGGCGCAGGACAGGACCTGCTGGTGGATGCGCCGTCAGGGAACATCCGGGGAGCCGGGCCGGCGGTGGCGGAGATCGAGTTCGACCATGATCCCGTGAAGACCAACCCGGTCCGGCCCGCTGAGTCCTTCATGGTACTGGCCGCGGACAAGTGCGGCCCCGGCGCATACAACCTGCCCATGTTCCTGGGCTTCGCCGATCCAATGTACTGTGCCGGACTGATGCTTCCGCGCATAGGCGAAGGCTTCACTTTCAATATCATAGACATGGACAACACCGGCGGCGACAGCATCATTTCCCTGAACGCGCCGGAAGACTATTACAAGATCACAGTGCTGCTGCGGGACAACGAGCGTTTCGCGATTGAGAGCATCGTGTCGCGATATACCGGTGAGGTTGCCGCGGCGATCTCGGCTACCAGGATGCACAATATCGCTGGAACCTACACAGGGAAGGATGACCCGGTGGCCCTGGTGCGCAATCAGGGGGTTTTCC
This sequence comes from Dehalococcoidia bacterium, assembly GCA_965216065.1. GTDB lineage: Bacteria > Chloroflexota > Dehalococcoidia > Lucifugimonadales > UBA3495 > VXOI01. The sequence continues at coordinate 1,618,933 of CBDCFB010000002.1, read as the reverse complement.
CGGCGCCGGAGGAGCTTATTTCTCCCTACGCCAAGGCGCACTACATCGGCGGCGATGCCCGTGGGTCGCACGTCATGCCGCTGATGCCGGTAGCGATCAACACGGCGGTCACGGGAATGTACTGTCTGCCGCTGGTCTCGTGCATCGGCTTCTCGCTGAACAAGGATGGCATGTTTTCGGACTCGGTTGCCGACTTCTTCGACAACCCCGCCTGGGACTATGTCCGCAACCTGGCACAGGAAAAGGGAATCGCGATGCGTGCGCAGGGATGGTCGGGCGCGGCCATGCTGCCGTACGGCGAGCTGGAGTACTCCGGCTTCCGGACCAGCATCGGCAACCTGGTGGACCGCTTTGGCTACCGGAACGGCAAGGAATCAAGCGCCATCCCGGAGAAAGCCGGAGCCGCGGACGACGACTAGAATCCTCGTGGACTAGAGTCCTCGCGCAGTCGAAGGACAAACAGAGCGCCGGAACCCTGCGAAGGTTCCGGCGCTTCCGTGTTTCTACTCCGTTTTTTGTCCCGGTTCGTGTTTCGACCCGGTTACGGGCAGTTCTATTCAACGACCCTGATTGAGAGTTCCTGCAACTGGGAGAGTGCGACCGGAGCTGGTGAATCGAAGAGCAGGTCCGTACCACTCTGGGTCTTGGGAAAGGCTATGACGTCGCGGATGGAATTGGTCCCAGCGAGGATCGCACACAGGCGGTCAATGCCCGGGGCGATGCCCCCGTGCGGGGGGGCACCGTAATCGAAAGCCTCCAGTATCTGACGGAAGCGCACGCGCACGTCCTCCTTGCCGTAACCCAAGATGCCAAAGATTTTCTCCTGTAGTTCACGGCGGTGGATCCTGATGCTGCCGCTGGCCAATTCCGAGCCGTTGCAGACGAGATCATACGCCTTGGACCGAATAGAGCCCAGGTCGTCGCCGTCCAGCAGCGCCTCTTCACCGTCCGCCGGAGATGTGAATGGGTGGTGCGACGAGTCCCAGCGGGCTGCATCCTCATTCCACTCGAAGAGAGGAAAGTCGGTCACGAAAGCGAAGGCCAACTCATCGGGGTCGGCGAGCTGGAGCAATTCGGCGACGTGATTTCGCATGGCATTCAGCCAGACGTTAACGCGGGCAGGAGGGCCGGCCATAAGCAATACCATGTCGCCGGGGCCTGCTCCCATGCGGGCGGCCAGCCTGCCGTGCCATTCGGCGGGCATGCGCAATCCGGCGGACTGCAGGATCTCCTCTTCACCCTGGGCAGAGACAGGGCCTTCGCCGCGGTACCGGATGTGAGCCAACCCAGCAGCGCCAGCTTCCTTGGCCACGGCCTCAAGTTCGCGCACCTGGGAGGTGGTGTATTTTGCCAGACCAGGTGCCGCGAATCCCTTGATCATGCCCCCGGACTCGACGGTCGAGAGAAATACGCGAAATGCGGTCTCTGCTGCCAGATCGGATGCTTCATGCATTTCCAGGCCGAATCTCAAGTCGGGCTTGTCCGAGGCAAATCGCTCCATTGCTTCAGCGTGAGTGAGGCGAGGGAACGGCTTGGGTAGTTTCTTGTGGGGGGTCACTGTTTCTATCATGCCGGTGTAAAGGGCTTCGGTCAGGGACAGGATGTCTTCCTGGTCGACGAAGCTCATTTCGAGGTCCAGTTGGGTGAACTCGGGTTGCCTGTCGGCGCGCATGTCCTCGTCGCGGAAGCAACGGGCGATCTGGAAGTAGCGCTCGACGCCGGAAACCATCAGCAGCTGCTTCAACTGCTGTGGGGACTGGGGCAAGGCGTAGAAACTGCCAGGCTGCAGGCGGCTGGGGACGAGGAAATCCCGGGCGCCTTCGGGCGTGCTCTTGATCAGGATTGGAGTCTCGATTTCCAGAAAGCCCTGGGCATCCAGAAAATCGCGTATGTACTTCACCACGCGGTGGCGAAGGACGAGGTTCTGTTGCATGGCGGGACGCCGCAGGTCAAGGTAGCGGTAGCGCAGTCGCAGGCTTTCGTCGGCACCGGCGTCGTCGGCTATGTAGAAAGGGGGAGTGAGGGAGCGGTTCAGCACGGTAACGCACGAAGCCATCACTTCAATGTTTCCCGTTTCCATTGCCGGATTCTCACTGCCTTCCGGTCGCTGCCGGACGTTCCCTTTGACCTGCACCACCCACTCCTGGCGGAGTTCCTCCGCCGTGTGGGTGGCTTCCGGGGACAACTCGGGATTGAATACGACCTGGACCACGCCTGAGCGGTCGCGCAGGTCGAGAAAGATAATGCCGCCATGGTCGCGGCGCCGGCCGACCCAGCCGGCCAGGGTTACTTCGGAATCGGCGTCGGTCAGACGCAGGTCGCCGCAGTTGGCGCTACGGAGCACGCAGGGCCTCCAAATTCAGTTTCTTGGCCAATACGAGAAGGTCTAGTCGCCGGGGAAAATCCGCAGGATGTCCTGGAAGGGGCTGGAAGGCTGATCATCGACGCCGGCCACTACTTCCCGCAGGGCTTCGGGGGTGCTGACGGGCGGCAGGCACAATGTGTCCAGACACACGTGGGCCAGCGCTGGGCCGCCAGCAGGCACTGTCTTGATTTCCAGGTTGGGACTCTCGAGCCTGGCGGCGGCGGCGATAAGGTCCCGACATCCAGCATCTTCAGGACTTCCCTCTACGGTCACTTCCACCATCGGGTTGCAGAAAAGGTCGACGGCAAGCCCCAATTCGGCGGAGTACTCTCCATACTCACGGAATACCCCGGCAAAGGCACTGAGGGTTGCCTCGCAAATCTGACGGAAGTCGTCATTGCGAGTGGCTTGGTATAGACGCAACATCCCCTGCACCGCCGTCATGTTTTCCGGCAATTGCTTTTCCCGGGCCTGCATGTGGCCCACGGCGCCTTCATCGGCTTCGATGTCGAAGAAGCCGCCTCCAGCTTCGTCAAAGAAACGATCCACCAGCATCGCGGCTACACCAACTGCCTGGTCGAGGTAGTGCCCCTCAGAAGTGGTGGCGTGGGCCTGCATCAGGGCTGCCAGAAGGTTGGCCCAGTCCGTCATGAGGGCGGGAACTCTCGTTGCTTCCCCATTGGACCTGACCCTGGATAAGGAACCCCCGGCCGACAGGGAGTCAAAGCTGTCCAGAACATCGCGACCGATCCTGCCCAATCGATCGCCCAGACTGCCGCCGAGTTTCCAGGAGGCGTCTAGGGCTATTGCCGCCGCCAGGCAGTCGAGGCTCGCATAGCAGTAAGGGTCGCGAATGGGTGGCGGTGCGGAAGCGCGTTGCTCCCGACCCAGGGTAAAGAATTCCGAGTGGGCGCCCTGGCTTCCGTGAAAGCCGCGCAGGTCAGGATCGTACAGGTGGTCCAGCACAAAGGAAAAGGTTGATTCGGCGACTTCTCGATACCTTGAGCGTTCTTCGCTGTGACCAGTACCCAGGAGTATGGATGCGTCCAGATATGCCCTGGCCAGCTGGATGTTGTCCTCCAGCAACTTCTCCCGCTGAGGCTCAGACCAGTCGCCAGTCGCGCTGTACCGGAAGAATCCTCCGTCAATGTCATCAAACATTGGGGAGCCGACCATAGCATCGAGTGACTTGCGGAGCATCGAAGCGTAGAAATCTTCGCCGGTGGTGCGGAAGAGATGCAGGAGTAAACGGAGTATGGGCGGGTTGGTGAATTTGGGATCGCTTCCGAAGCCGCCGTGGGTAGCGTCGTAGGCACCCGCAACTATGCGGGACACCCGGTCGGTAATGGACTTTTCCACTTCCGGGCCGGCCGCCACTCGCCGCGCATGCTCGCGCCTCTGGTTCAGGAGGTCGCGAGACTGTTCGTAGAGCCGGGGCTTGTCTGCGCGATAGGCGTCCTGCAACTCCATCATCATGGCGAGGAACTGGTCGGGAGGCAGGTATGTGGCACCTCCGATCAGCCCGCCGTGTGGGGTCAGGAATGCGGTGGTGGGCCAGCCGCCGACGTTGTAGCGGGCGTTGATGTCCGGCCGATGGTCGTTGTCGATGCGGACTGGAATGAAATTGCTGGCCAAGAGGGACTGGACATCCGGGTCGGAGTACGTGGTCTCGTCCATCACGTGACACCAGTAGCACCAGGACGCAGTGATGGATAGAAGAACCGGCTTGTCTTCAGACTGTGCCCGGTCAAAGGTGGAACGGGCCCAGGGCAGCCATTCGATGCGATGCGCCTGATTGAGATCCGTAGAGAAACCTATGCTGCTCAATCCGCCCGTCCTGAGCCTGCCGAAGGGGCCACCTGCGGGTGGTCATCAACTCTATTTGAAGTGTGGTTGGGAGTATCAAGTTAGCATAGAGGTTGATGACTTTCAATCTGGGCGCGATACCCGGGCAGGGCTATCGCATTTGGCTGGCGGAGCGCCGTCATGCCCGAGAAAGCGGGAATTCAGGGCTTCCGTCTTTCTGACCGCCCCCGGCCGCCAGGGTGGAGTGGGCCTCATCGGGCAACCGTCAGGCTTAATTTTTGACCACTGGATTCCCGCTTTTGCGGGAATGACGATTTCCTTGGCGGCAAGACCACCTAAATTGGAACGCTATAGCGATACCCGGAAGATACGAGTGGAAGGGTCTATGCCGTTGCGGCCGCCTCGTTCTGGAGTTGGAAGTTGGCGTGCGGTATTGGGAGAGAGAGGAGAGTTTTCGCTTTTTCAAGGACGCCAGATGACGGGATGTCCTTTGAGGCCGGAGTGAGAACCACGAACTCGCCGCCTTCCATGGCGGCGACCGGGACGCCATTCCGGTAGGCGATGCGATTCCCCGGTACGGAGGGCACTCGTGGGCCAGGTGTGAGGACGCCAGCCAGGTTCAGGGGATCACAGGCCGAAACAACGACCAGGCGGTCGTCGGGTTCCCGGTTACGCCAACGTCGAAGGGCGTCCGCGGCTTCGGGCAGGGCGAATTGCTCGCCGATGAATCCGGTTACGAACCTGCCGCCGCGTATTTCCCCGCGGGCCTCAAGACGCCTCAGGACCCGGACCATGTCTCGCCACCGGACTGCGAGGGAGTCGCGCGCCAGCAATTCTGGGAAGAGAATCCCGTAGCGAAGGAGCAGCTGTCGTGCGACGGCTTCGGTGCGGTCTTCTACGGGGTCCGGCGCTTCAAGTAATGACCAGCGGCTGAAGCTGCGGCGCGGCCTCACGGCTTTGGACGCACCGGACCGACGAGGGCGCCTGGTGCCCCTGAGCCTTTGGCGCAGGGCCTCCAGACCGTCGGAGGTGGCGATGCCGGAGGCGGCCAAGGTCCAGAGGGCTTCTTCAACGTCGCTGGGGAGGCGCCTTGTGGCCGCTGTGATGTCGGAGAGGAAGGATGCTCCCCGGTTGCGAAGGTACTCCAGGGTCTCCTGCGCTGCGCCGGTCAGTCCGTCTGCGGCCCCTGATTCTCCGGGCAGAAGCCAGTCCAGAGATTCCCGCAAGCCCAGGGCCAGGGGCGTGGAGCGCGAAAAAGCCGACCGGCCACTGGAAGTCCCGTTGTGGACAAACGCCTGCTGGGAGGGGAGTCGAGGGGAGAAGCGACCCCACACGACCTCGCCGCTCATGCACAGCCGGTCCATCATCAGTCCGCTATATTCTGAGACCCGGTTTCCCAGGACTTCCTCTTCGACGACCCCTGCGGCTGTTTCGAAGCCCTGAAGTTTTTCGATGACGGCAAGCAGACCGCCTTCCCCGTGAACTTTCGCTTCCGGCATTACGTGCTGCCAGTCCAACAGAAAGCGAATGAATGTGGCGGGCGAAACGGGCTCCACCTGGCTGCGCAGCGAATCTATGGTCGAGCGATGGATGCGGGCCAGTATGCGCCTGTCGCAGAATTCGTCGACTTCACAGTCACGTCGGTAGGTGCCGCGCAGCACGATCCCTTCGTTTTCCAGCTGCCCCAGCGCATAGAGCACATCGTTTGCGGACAGGGCGAGCGTCGACGACAGCTCGGCGACTGTAAAAGGGCCGATCGAGTCTACCCAGCCACGGACAAGGGAAAGGATGGCCTCTTCCCTGCTGCCTTCGAAGCCGCCGCTGGCGAAAAGGGGCAGCGAAGACCCGGGCTCCGGGGTGGCCGAAATATTGTCGTAGGCGGTGCGAACGAGTTCAAGGCGCTCGGCGGCCACCCAGGCATCGAGCATGGACGCAGGTTCTTCAGCAGAGCTCGCCCTGATCCGGTAGACCCTTCCTGCGCTGCCCAATTCCGCGAGCCAGCTTCTGACGGGCAGGTTTTCCATTGAGGGTCGGCCAACACCTTCGGGGCCTTCGGGGAAAATGCCGAGCGTTAGGAGCGCGTCATGGAGTTCGTCTTTGTCCCTAATACGCGGCCAGGCGTTGTGCGACTCCAGGCGAATGGCTTCGGGATCAAGGCTGGCCAGGTCGCGGGAATCTTCGGGGAGGGCGCGCCTCAAGGAGACTGCCCGGGCTCGGCGCTCCTCGAGAGGGGCGTCGTCCAGGAAGGCATAGGGCATGGCGTTGAGTATCTGGTGCGAAAACACCGAGGGTTGTACGGTGTCGCGGCCGTAGACCTCTATCTCCCCTGACTCGATACCAGCCAGGAGAGAGCGACACCCCTCAAGATCGGAGCCCTCGGTGAGGCAGTCCCGCATAGTCTCGAACACCAATGGATGGTCGGGAATTTCGATGTCCCCGGGAGGGGCGTTGTCCTGGCAGGCGACCTGGGCTGGGAAAACGGCGGCCAGCAGGTCGTCGGAGCGCATGCGCTGCAGGGGCGGTGGTACTTTCTTGCCGCCGGTGTGCCGCAGAATGGCGAGGGCGCGAGTGGAGTTCCAGCGCCATCGGGTGCCGAATATGGGCGCCTGCAGTATGGCTTGAGTGAGGACCTCCTCTATGGTGCCGGACTTCAGGTAGGTGAACACCTCATCGACCGGCATGGAAAGGCCAGGCCCCAGGGAGAAATTGAGCCCATCGTCGGTTGCCACTGCCTGCAGCTCGAAATCGAAGGATCGGCAGATCTTCTTTCTCAGTGCCATTCCCCAGGCCCGGTTGATCCGGGCGCCGAAGGGCGCGTGGATCACCAGTTGCATGCCTCCGCTCTCGTCAAAGAAGCGCTCGGCAACTACCCGGTTCTTAGACGGAGTCAACCCCAGGACCCGCTTGCCCTCCTCGATATAGGCGACCAGCTGTCGACCAGCCTCGGGGTCAACGCCCGACTGGGAAATAACCCACTCTCGTGCGGCAACGGAGTCAGGAATGAGCCTGTCTATGCCCTCCCTGATTTCCGTCACTTCGTCGGACAGCTCGGTAGTGCGGCCCGGGGCCTCCCCCAGCCAGAAAGGGATCGTGGGGAGCTGGCCATGGGCGTCTTCCACCCTCACCCGGCCGCGTTCGACGCGGCGAATTTTCCAGGCGGTATTACCTAGAAGGAAGACATCACCCTTCATGCTCTCAATGGCGAAGTCCTCGTTAACAGTGCCTACGAAGGTATCCTCCGGCTCTGCGATGACATCGTAGTCGGCATTCTCAGGAATGGCTCCTCCGCTGGTCATGGCAGCAAGAGGAGCTCCCCGCCGCCCTTTCACCGTGCCGTTGACCCTGTCTCGGTGAAGGTACGCAGCTCTTCTACCAAGCCGGCTAGCGAAACCCTCAGAAAGCATTTCGACGGCCTGGTCGAACTTGTCTCGAGGCAACTCCCTGTACGGGTAGGCGCGGCGGACGAGGCGGTAAAGGTCGTCCTCAGCCCACTCCTCCTGAGCGCACGCGGCGACGATCTGCTGGGCCAGGACATCCACCGGCCATGCGGGAATGGAGAGGGTGTCCAGATTTCCGCGACGAATTGCCCGGGCCAACGCCACGCATTCGGCCAGCTCATCGCGGGTCAAGGGGAAAAGCCGGCCCTTGGGGATGCCGTCCACCGAGTGGCCCGAGCGTCCTATGCGTTGCAGCAGGATGCTGATGGAGCGGGGCGAACCGATCTGGCAGGCGAGGTCAACGTCGCCAATGTCGATTCCGAGTTCCAGCGATGCCGTGGCAACGCACACCTTGACCTGGCCGGTTTTCAGCTTCAGCTCGGCATCCAGCCTGATTTCCCGGGACAGGCTGCCATGGTGTGCGACGACCGCATCCTCTCCCAGGAGGGCGCTCAACTGATGGGCTACCCGTTCAACGAGGCGGCGGGTGTTGACGAATACCAGGGTGGTGTCGTGCGCCTTTGCCAGTTCAGAGATGGCGTCCAGAGTCTCGCCCCAAAGCTCGTGGGACGCTATGGGGCCCAACTCCTGCTCGGGCAAACGGAGGGCCAGGTCGATCTTGCGGGCGTGGCCGGTGTCCACGATGGTGCATTCGGGAACCCCATCCGGATCGATAGAGTCATTCCCCACGAGATACCGGGCCACCTCTTCTATGGGCCGCTGGGTGGCTGACAGGCCGATGCGCACCACCGGATGTTCCGACAGGGCGCAGAGGCGCTCCACGGAAAGCGAGAGATGGGACCCGCGCTTGTCGTCAGCTACTGCGTGAATCTCGTCCAGGATGAGAGTCTTGACGCCCTTCAGCCCTCGCCTGCCACTGGCTGAGGTGAGCAGTATGTACAGCGACTCAGGAGTGGTGATGAGGATGTGCGGGGGGGTCTTCGCCATCTTCTGGCGTTCTGACTGGGGAGTATCACCGGTACGGACACCGATACGGATTTCAGGCCATTCAGTTCCGTCAGCGCGGTGACCGTCAAAGGAAGCGTGGGTCCGGCCCAGCGACGCGATCTCCTGCAACGGCCTGGCCAGGTTTTTCTGGATGTCGTTCGAAAGGGCCTTCAGGGGGGAGACGTACACAACCTGGGTGGTGTCGGGTAGTTCTCCCTCGAGGCCCTGCCGCACCAGCCCGTCGATGCAGGTTAGGAAGGCGGCGAGGGTTTTTCCGGAGCCCGTGGGAGCGGCGATAAGCGTGTGACGACCTTCGCCAATGGCAGCCCAGCCGTCGGCCTGCGCCCTGGTGGGCTGCTGAAAGCTATCCTGGAACCATTCGCGGACAACGGGATGAAAGTGTGCAGTGGACACGGGTCAGTCTTGCACCGTAGATAGGGATTGCCAGTATTGTCCCCGGTGAAAGAGCTGCGCGCAAGGCGGAAGTGTCACCAGATTTGACGCCATTGGAGTTGCGCCGTAGCATTGGCGACGGCGGCCTTCAGGCGACCGTCAATCCTCTTACAATGCGAGGCCCCAATGACTCAGTTGTCCAGTGAACAGTTGCTGGAGGCCAGGGCAAATCCCTTCGGAGGAATGGTTATCGTGCCTGGCGAGTTGCCTTCCGACGCGGGTGAATTCGCGCAGAGGCTAGAAGTATCGCTGAAACAGTGGACCACGGACGGCATCAAGGCGGCGTGGCTTGAAGTGCCCATTGGGATGTCCGCGCTGATTCCGGAGGCGGTCAACCGGGGATTCACCTTCCACCACAGCAGCGAAGAATACCTGATGCTGACTGCCATATTGCAGGACGGCGCGTGGGTGCCTCACTTCGCCACCCACTACATTGGAATCGGCGGGGTGGTGCTGACACCGGAGCGGGAACTGCTGGTGGTAAGGGAGCTCTATGGAGTTGCCGGCCGCCCTCCCACGCTGAAACTGCCCGGTGGGGCGCTGCACCCTGGAGAGAATCTGGCCGAGGCAGTTGAGCGGGAGGTGCTGGAGGAGACGGGCGTGCGGGCGGAGTTCCAGACAATCGCCTGTTTCCGCCACTGGCATGGGTACCGCTACGGCAAGTCCGACATCTATTTCGTGGGCCGCCTGCGTCCATTGAGTCGTGATATCACAATGCAGGCCGACGAGATCCAGGAATGCCTATGGCTGCCGGTGGACGAATTCCTGGAGCGGGAAGATATCAGCAACTTCAACAAGCAGATTGTCAGGGCTGCCCTGGAATTCGAGGGGGTGGTGCAGTCGTTCATCCCCGGATTCGGCGGGCCCGACACCCGCGAGTATTTCATGCCGGCCCACCTTGTGGACGGCGACGGCGTCTGGCAATACCCGGGAAGGGACGCAGTGGTGGACATACGATAGCGGGCAACTACAGGTACGCCCTCCTCACCCGAGTGGGTTTCATCTACGAAAATCATCGACAGTTGCAGGAGCCGAGATGGTCAACCAGCAGAGTGCGGTCAACACGGAACAGGGGAATGTCACGCAGCAGTCCACGGGGCGGCCCGTAATCCGGTCGACGCAGGGAGTAATCTCCAGCGGCCACTACCTGACCTCCATGGCCGGAATGCGGATGCTGATGACTGGCGGCAATGCCTTCGACGCGCTTGTTGCGGCGGGGTTCGCTGCCGCAGTAGTGGAACCGATTGCATCGTATTCCCTCGCCGCGGAAGGCGTGTTCATGCTCTACGATGCAGGAAGCGAGGAACTGCTGTCGCTCAGCGGGCAAGGAACGGCGCCGGGGAAAGCGACTGCCGAGTTCTACAAATCCCAGGGGCTGGAGCGCATCCCCACCGGTCCGGGGCACCAGCAGTCTCACCTGTCGTTCACGCTGCCCGGGGTGGTGGATGCGTTCATCTCGCTGGCCGAGCGATACGGGACCAAGAGCATCAACGAGATCCTGGCTCCGGCCATCGCCTACGCTTCTGACGGCATCCCCAACTACGAGTACATGTTGGACCGGCTGGATTCTGAGGCCACTGCACAGCAGTTTGACCTGTACGGCCCTGGTGGATGGGATGTCTTCTATCATGACCGGCAGGTTCCTGCTGCCGGAACGCTCCTGCGACAGCCCGAATTGGCGAACACCCTGCGGGCCATGCTGCCTGGGTCGGGGAATGGGCACGCTGTTTCGCGGGTTGAAGGCCTGCAGAAGGCCCGGGATGTCTTCTATCGGGGCCCGGTCGCCCAGCAGATTGCCGATTCGGTGACGCGCGTCGGCGGCATCATGTCGACGGACGACCTGGCCGCGTACAAGTCGCAGTTCGATGCGCCGGTCAAGACATCGTTCCACGGCTATGAAATCTACGGCCAGAACACCTGGACGCAGGGTCCCGTCCTTATGCAGACTCTGAACATGCTGGAGAACTTCGACCTGAAGTCGATGGGCCACAACAGTCCGGCATACATCCACACCGTTACGGAGGCGATAAAGCTTTCATTCGGCGACCGGGAGGCGCACTACGGCGATCCGGACTTCTCGACTATCCCCATAGATGGGCTGCTGTCGAAGGAATACGCGGCGGAGCGCGCCAGGCTGATCGACCTTGAGACCTCCTACCCGGCTCAGCCGGAAGCCGGCGACCCATGGAAGTACTCCAGCAAGTCGCGGGGCGGTAACGGCGCTGGCAGCAACGGCTTGCCGGAGCCGTCCGACCCCGAGACGGCGGACGCCTCGGCGCGGGATGGCACCACGCATGTGTCGGCGATGGACCAGTACGGCAACATGGTCTGCGGCACCATCAGCGGAGGCGCATTCGCCAAGTCGGTGTTCTTCCCGGAACTGGGCTGCGCGTTGAGCACCCGGATCGAGATGTTCAACTGCGAGGACGGTCACCCGAATGTGGTTGAGCCGGGCAAGCGCCCGCGCACCACGCTAGTGAACTACATCATCTGCAAGGACGGTCAGCCGGTGATGACCGTCGGGTGCCCGGGTGGAGACAACCAGGCGCAGGCTAACGTGCAGCTGATGCTGAACGTGATTCTGTTCGGGATGGACCCGCAGCAGGCAGTGGAATCGCCTCGCTTCTCCACGCAAAGCAACGTCAACTCCTTCTACCCGCACGTGTACCATCCGGGGAGGCTGGACCTGGAGCACGGCATCCCGGAGACGGCGGCGGAGGAACTCAGGGCTCGCGGGCACAAGGTCGTCCGGGCTGTGGACTGCGGGATGGGAGCCACGGTATCGGTGCGCGACGCTGAGACGGGCTACATGAGTACCGGCGCCGACCCGCGCAGGGCTTGCTACGCGATGGGTCTCTAGGCTGCTGGTTCTCAGTCCATCGGCGGAGGATACGACTGGCGGTATGGAGTAACCTGGGCGGGTCTGCAAACCCGCCCATTTTCTTTATCACTTTCCGGCAAATGCCGGGTCGGCTACAGTCATAATATTTTCAAGATCTTTACTATAATCGTAGGGGGACCCTGGGCCGGAGAGATCCGCGAGGCCCTTGACAGTAGGATGTTCCAGATACAGGGAGGGAAGGGTAGATGCGTGCAGGACTAGCCGCCGGATCGATAGCTGCGATCATCGCAGTGCTGGTATCGCTGCCGTTGCATTCGCCGGTGGACAGCGCGTTCAACAGCGCCACCGTGGCGGTGGCGTGCCTGGTGCTGGGTGCGATCGCCGGGGTCCTCTGGAACCGGCTAGGAGAGAAGCCCCTGCTGGTCAACGGGGTACTGGTAGTTCTGTTCGTTGTAGTTCTTGTCGTCGCATTCGTCGGCAACGGCTTCCTGGACAGGTTTGCCTCGTTCGTGCTGCCGCTGGCGGCGATCGCCTTCGTGGTATGCATAGCGCTGACGCCGCTGATGGCTTCGTACTTCAGCCGCCCCGACCTGGGCTGGAAGGGCTGGACGCCGCTGGTGCCGGTAGTCGTGGCGCTGGTGCTGGGGTTCGCGCTGGTTACCCAGGGGGATGCCGAGAGCGGCGAGTTGGCGCTGCCCCCGCCGCCGACGGCCGCGGCTGCGACGGCGGCCCCGACGCCAACACTGGCTCCTGCTCCCACCGAGGCCGCATCCCAGCCCACACCCACAGCTGGCGACTCCGGAACCGGAGCGGCTGGCGACCAGTTCATCATCGGAGAGGGGTCCGAGATCACCTTCACCATCGAGGAGGAACTGGGGCGGGCGCCGGTGCGGTTCGACGCGGTCGTCTCCAGCACCGGGCTGACTGGGGTGGCCAACCTGGACGGAGAGCCTTCGGTGGTAACGCTCGACCTGCACTCGCTGATGAGCGACCAGCAGTTCCGGGACCAGTACATCCAGACGAGGTTGTTCGCGGATACCCCCGAGGCGGTGGTCACGGTTGAGCAGCTTCCTGACCTGCCGCAGGGCTTCCTGGACGGCGAGGAGACCACGGGGCAGCTGAACGGGTCGCTGCAGATCGGCGAGACCGTCACGCCGCTGGTGTTCGATGTCACGGCCCGGAAGGATGCGGATGTGATCAACATCCTCGGGACGACGACCTTCACCTGGGAGCAACTGGGGCTGGCCAAGCCGACGGCGCGGGCGGTGGTCTACCTGGCGGACGAGGTGAGTGTGCAGGTGCTGCTGGTGGCACGGAAGCAGTGACCTTGTTTGAGACAGCTTCGAGTCTGGCAGCCAGGGGATCACCCCCTCCCTAACCCTCCCCCTCAGGGGGAGGGGACAGGTGTCGTCTGCTTAGGATCTGTCCCTGCTCGGACGTCTTGTGTCGCCCCCTGGTTGCAACGCGCAGTCAAAAGGGGACGCCCTCACCCTAACCCTCTCCCGGAGGGAGAGGGGATTTCTCTCTCTGCTTCACCCCCCCTAGAAGACGAACCCCTTTGAAATGATGGGCAACGAGGGCAACCACAAGGGTTGCCCCTACTGCCGAAGGATGTCCCGTAGGGGCGTCCCTGGTGGACGCCCAATGAGTACGAAACTAACGTAGTCATGGCTACCCATCATTACAAAGATGTCGCACTACTGGCCCTCCCCCTCAGGGGGAGGGGATTTGTCGCTGCTCCTTACAGGGTTACGGTCTGCTTTGTTTCGGAGGCGCGGCTGATGGCGTCTACCAGGTGGTGGAGCTCGACGGCGGTGTCGAAGTCGGGCATGCGCTCGCCTTGGGCGCGGATGGACTCGCCGAACAGGTAGTAGAGCTGGCCGACGTTGTAGGCCGCGCCCTGGGGCATACCCTCGAGGACGAAGTGATGCTGGCCGGAGACGTCCAACTCGTCGAGCTCGTCGCTGCCGCGGGCGCCCTGGAGACGAACCGGGCCGAGCTGTGGGGAGTCCTCGGAGTCGGCGATGAGGGTGCCTTCGCGGCCGTAGACCTCGAGGCGATAGCCGCTGCCGGCCCAGGGGATGCTGGCCACATGGGCGGAGACGACGGCGCCGTCGGCGAGGCGGCCGTTGATGAGGATGTTGTCGGGCGAGGTGACATCGAGGTACTGGTCGGTGTCGGTCTCGTACCACTGTTCGGCCTGGGTGGAGACGATGGCGGAGACCTCGGCGAAGTCGCCGACGACGAATCGCATGGCGTCGACGGAATGGCCGGTGGCGATGGTCAGGGTGTTGGCGCCCAGCTCCACGTCGCGCTGCCAGGTGCGGCCGGAGGGGCGGGCCAGCACGCCGCCGCGGACGAGGGTCATGGAGCAGGCCATGATCTCGCCGACATAGCCCTGCTCGACCAGCTGCTTCATCTGCAGGACGGCGGGTGCGGCGCGGGCCTGGAGTCCGACGACGGCCTTGACGCCCTTGGCGCGGGCCAGGTCGGCCAGCTCCTCGGCCTCGCCAGTGGTGCGGCCAAGGGGCCACTCGGTGAAGACGTGCTTGCCGGCGTTGAGGGCGTCCTTGGTGATCTCGTAGTGGGCCGGGACACGCAGCACGACGGCGACGGCGTCGATGTCCGGGTGGGCCAGCATTTCGTGGTAGTCGTCGAAGGCCATCACGGCGCCGTACTGGCGCTGGGACTCCTCGGCGGTCTCCATGCGGGTGGTGCAGACGCCGGTGAGCTCGTACTCCGGGCTGGCGGCGATGGCGGGGAGGTGGGAGCGGTGGGCCCAACCCACGGTGGGGCTGGCGCCGATGATGCCGAGACGGATCTTGTCGGCCATGGTATGCCTCCGAGTCAGGGCTGCGCCGGCGGAGCGGCTACAGCGGGATGGAGGCGATTATACAGGCCGTTGCCGTCAGAGGTGGGGTTGCCCTGGAGTTGGACCCGGAGTGCAGTCGGTGTCCAGGCGCCCGAGGTTGACGGCCCGGATTTTTCCCCTGGGCATGACATTACGTGACCTTATCTGACATTGGAGGTGGTGTTGGTCTGGGCCCAGGGAAGGCGAGGGCTGCTGTGAGCGCTGGGTTTTGGGGTTGTGAGGGTAGTCGAGCGGGGTAGGCGGCAAGGTGTCTGAGAGAGTCGGGAGAATTTCGAAAACCCGGTCATTTGGGGGAATTCCAGGTAGTTTCGTAGCTGAGGTGTCGGGTGCATGGTGGTTGGAATGGCTGTTGTGGCCGGGCACGCCCGAAATTCCCGAAGAAATTTGGATTTTCCGAGCGTTTCCGATCATTTCCGAGCAAAACGGATGGATTTGGTGTGGCATAAGCTGCGATTAAGATCTGGTGTCGGGTTGTCTAAGATCTTATTAATGGCTAGAATGTATGTGCGGAACACTAGGTCCAGATTAGTCCGTGGCTGGGTGGTTGTCAAGGGATCGATGTTGCTGCGGGTGGTAGTTCAGTTCACTATTATTTCTGTCTGAATCAGGATTCACAGGATTAAAGGATGCGCAGGATTGGGGTCCAGTCTGAGACATCCCGAAATCAAACGGATCGCAGTTCAGGCAACAGCTTTGCGATCGTCCTGCCTCCCAAAGGGGAATGTGGACGACCGCTAACCGTGCGGTTGAGTTGACGGAGGAAACGATGACTTCTGAGACTACGGGAGACACCGGAAGGCTGCCTCCCATCCATCCGGGAGAGATACTGGAGGGAGAGTTCCTGCGTCCCATGAATATCACGCAGTACCGTCTGGCCAAGTCCATCGGGGTGGACGCGCGACGAGTCCACGCGATCGTCAACGGGGAGAGGGGTATATCGGCGGAGACGGCGCTGCTGTTCTCGCGGTTCTTCGGGAATTCCGCCGGCTTCTGGATGGGGCTGCAGAGCCAGTACGACCTGGAGGTGGCGGAGGAGCGGTTGGGGAATGGCTGAGCGCTGTGGTGGGGTACCGGGGATTGAGGCAAAGCCGGTGACTAGTTAGGAGCGAAGATTTGATAGACATAATTGATCGAGATTTGCCTGGGTGGGAGATTCCGGAAAATGTAAGTCATCAGTCTCTATATAACTTTCTTGAATGTGTGATGGAAATTGCTCATGCATTTCAAGGACTAGTCAGCGATTGGGAGCCTGGTACGACGGCAGTTGTCTTTGTTCAAGGCCCTTTAATGGTTTCGGCTGCCAGGAGGATTTCAACATCCGTTAGAAAAATCATGCTGGATGGGAATGGTTCCCTGTTGAAACGCTGTGTTGTTAAACCTGACATTCACCCCTTCAAGGCGCCGCATGTCGTCCCTACCATGAACTTCCTTAGGCGTTTCGAGGAGCAGCGAATGACGCTGGGCTGGGCTGACGGCATATCGCGAGAAATTACTGTACCGTCATTTGAACATACAACGACGATAGCTCCACTTCTTGGCCTAAGGCATATCGCAGGCACGAAGTTCTGCATGTATAACCCCTTCGATCACGGAGCAGAACCGATTAAATTTCAAAAATGGATGTCATCTCAGGTCATTGAGATTGATGGAATCCAGTTTAATGCCGAGCAGCTTCTCCGTGATATGGCCAACAAAGAGGGTGCACACATTGAGGAGAATTTCTCACTCATAACTCCGGAAGATCTGACCTTCGATCGGGACAAGAACACTCTACATAGGCTTGTTAATGGTGTGAGATTTGGTGGGCTAACTTACCTACAGATATTCTCTATATATACCGGCCTATACATCGTAAATAACACTAGACCGATGCTGGAAAACCTGCCGTTTCCTAAAGGTACTGAGTCGGTGACCTTTATGTGCGAAGCCATATCCCGGTCTCCGCGAAGTCTTTCTACCAAGGAAGGAGACATAGAGTTCTTTAGCCACCCGATAGCTGTTTTAGACCACGATAGGAATCTGAGGGGCAACTTCGAGGTAGGGGTAAGATCGACATTTAGGGTCCCCGACAAGCACAGCGGGCCAAATTCGTAGGGCCTAGTAAGACACTGGCTCCAACCCATCTCGGGATCAGCTATTGTTTGGGGCAGCAAATTGGCGATTGAATAGTCAGGAACTGTGATAGTGACAGGTCGCGATCTGTGGTTGCGTCGATCAGGTGAAAGATAGGGTTGCTAGTGTGAATGAGCGCCTAACCCTCCCCCAGTGCCGCGAGGCGCTGCGCGAGTTCGTCGGGGGTGACGTCTTCGATGTGGGTGGCGATGGACCAGTGGTTGCCGTAGGGGTCGGTGATGCGGGCGAGGCGGTCGCCGTAGGACATGTCGGAGGGTCGCCTCGTTCTGGAACATTGGCCCGAAGCGGAGCTATGAATGGCTTTACGCGGACTGGTTTGGGATAATCAACTGACGAGCCGATGGACAGCACAGGGGGGCATTATGGGCACGGCAAACATTACCATCGAGGTCGATGAGGGGGCAGCCAGGGCTTATAGCGAGGCTTCTCCCAACGAGCGGCAGAAGCTCCAACTGCTTCTCAGCCTTCGGCTGCAGGAGCTAACCGATGGGTCACCCAAGTCGCTGCAGACAATCATGGATGAGATCGGCAGGGAGGCCGAAGCTCGCGGGTTGACGCCGGAGATACTGGAGTCACTCCTGCGTGATCAGTGACGTTCGGGTAGTGGTGGATACGAACTTTGGAGGCGGTAGCGAGTTCGCTGCCGTTTTTCTTTTGTTTGCCTAACTCTCCCCCATCGCGGCCAGGCGCTGGGCGAGCTCGTCGGGGGTGACGTCTTCGATGTGGGTGGCGATGGACCAGTGGTTGCCGAAGGGGTCGGTGATGCGGGCGAGGCGGTCGCCGTAGAACATGTCGGAGGGCTCGTCGTCGGAGGTGGCGCCGGCCTTCAGGGCCTGGGCGTAGACGCTGTCGATGTCGGCCACATAGAGGTGGATCAGGCTGCTGCTGACCGGGAATGCGGGCGGCATGGCGTCGGCGAGCATCAGGGCGGCGCCGTCGATTTCGACCTCGGCGTGGCCGATGCCTCCTTCGGGCATGGGGACGCGGATGCGCTCGACGGCTCCGAAGGCGTTGACGAGGAAGTCGATGAATCCGGCGGCGTTTTCGACGATCAGGTAGGGCGTGATGGCAGTGTAGCCGTCGGGGATGGGATGGACTTCGGGCATGGCGGCTCCTGGCGCGTGGGGAGTGTGGGTGGCCGGACGGGATGGTACAGGATGGAGCGCCGGGGCTCAAGGCGGTGAGTGCGAGGCCGCCCGCGGTTGAGGCAGGGGCATATTTTGATCCGCCCTTCGACAGACTCAGGACTTGCGGTGAGAGGCTCAGGGCGAGCGGTGGCAGGGCGTTCGAGCGGGGTTGGGTGTCGTGGAGGGGGGAGGCGCCCCTGGATTCCTGTCCCGGATCAAGTCCGGGATGACGTTCTTTCGCAGGAATGAGGGATTGCGGGAGTGGCGGGAAGCGGGTGGAAAGCACTCGCCCCCACCCCAGCCCTCCCCCTCAGGGAGAGGGGGTAATCTGGAGCGGGCTGGACTGGGTCTTTTAGTTTTCACCCGTCATTTCCGCGAAAGCAGGAATCCAGTGCCCGGCTACCTGTGGTCGTGTTGTATGCTGTTGGCCCTCTGGATTCCCGCTTTCGCGGGAATGACGGTAACTGTGTCATTCGTAACGAAAAACTAAAAGACCCTGGCGGGCTGGACTGGAATGTTGATTTTAGGGTGGGGGGCTGGTAGAGTTGCGGCAGTCATTGAGAAGTACACCGGGAGGACGGAGAAATGCGCCGAATTATTATTCCCCTGGTTTTCGTTGCGCTGCTGACCATTGCGGCCGTTATTCCGGTTGCCGCCGATGGTGGCAATGCTGCGCCGAAGCACGACGGCGTGGGGTGCGATTTCAGTAGCTCCCTGTAGCCCGGCGACTTCATCCTGCGACACGGAACAATCGGAAGGCCTCCCGCATCGGGAGGCCTCGTCTTTTTGGGTCCTGTCCTGAACCCGGGAAAGCTAGAGCTGGGGCAGGTAACGGCCGATTTCGTAGTTGGTCACCTGAGAGCAGTATTCATCCCACTCTTTCCGCTTGTTCTGGATGAAGCTGGGGAAGATGTGGGGGCCAAGGGCCTCGCGGAGCACGTCGCTGTCCTCGGCGAGGGCGATGGCATGGCCGAGGCTGCTGGGCAGGGAGCGGACGCCAAGGGCCTGGCGCTGTTCTTCGCTCATGGCGGAGGCGTTGGCGGACATCGGAGGGGGCGCGGGGTAGTCCTCCTCGATGCCCTTCATGCCGGCGGCCAGCATTACGCTGAAGGCGAGGTAGGGGTTGCAGGCCGGGTCGGGTGCCCGGTACTCGATCCGCATGGAGTTTTCGTAGCCGGGCTTGTAGGCGGGCACGCGGACGAGGTCGGCGCGGTTGATGTGGGACCACGAGACGTAGACCGGGGCCTCGTAGCCGGGGACGAGGCGCTTGTAGGAGTTCACCCACTGGTTGGTGACGAGGGTGATCTCCGCGGCGTGGCGAAGCAGGCCGGCGATGAACTTCTGGCCGACTTCCGAGAGGTAATGCTCGTCGTCTTCGTCGAAGAAGGCGTTGTGTTCTCCCCGGAAGAGGGACTGGTGGATGTGCAGCCCGGAGCCGTTGACGCCGGGGATGGGCTTGGGCATGAAGGTGGCGTAGGCGCCGCGAAGCTGGGCCAGCTCCTTGATCACGAGGCGGGCGGTCATGACGCTGTCGGCCATGGAGAGGGCGTCGGTGTACTGGAGGTCGATCTCGTGCTGGCTGGGCGCGGCCTCGTGGTGGGAGTACTTGACCGGTACGTCCATCGCGGCGAGGTTGAGGACCGTGTCGCGGCGGAGGTCGCTGGAGGGCTGGCTGGACAGCTGGTCGAAGTAACCGCCGTGGTCCAGGGGCGCCGGATCGTCGGGGGCTTTGAGGTAAAAGTACTCGAGCTCGGTGCCGACATAGTAGGTGTAGCCCATGCGGGCGAGGCGCTCGAGGTTGCGCTTCAGGATGGCCCGGGAATCGCCGTCGAAGGCGTCGCCGCCGGGGCGCTGGATGTCGCAGAACATGCGGGCGACGGCGTTCTGCTGGGGGCGCCAGGGCAGGACGGCGAAGGTGTTGGGGTCGGGGAAGGCGCGCATGTCGCTTTCGTCGGAGCGGGCGTAGCTCTCGATGGCGGAGCCGTCGAAGCCGACGCCCTCCTCGATGGCGTCGCGGAGGTCGGCGACATTGATGGCAAATCCCTTCAGGTTGCCCAGGATGTCGGGAAACCAGAGGCGAACGAACTTTACATCGGCGTCTTCCGCCGTTTGGAGAACGTAGTCTCGGGCATCCGCGTCAATGTGCATCCGGGTCGCCATGGCTGCCTCCTGCGTGGCTCGGGAAGGGTACGTGGCAGACATTATAGAGGCATTTGCAATTGGAGGTGTACTGTCGCCGCAGGGAGTGAATCTGTGGGCGGCGGCACGAATCCGGGCCGAGTGCGGCGCCGTATTAGGGGCATGGCCGAAGGTATGGAAATGAGCCGATGGCAGAAAGTGAAGGGGGTGGCGCGCCCGGCAGGATTCGAACCCGCAACCCCTGGGTCCGAAGCCCAGTGCTCTATCCATTGAGCTACAGGCGCTTAAAGCGTGAGGAATGTTCGGAACGGTTGGGGCGAGCGACGGGGTTCGAACCCGTGATCTCCTGTGCCACAGACAGGCGCCTTGACCACTCGGCTACGCTCGCCACGTAATTCCATGCTATCAAATGGCAGGTTGGGATACAAGCAGTCGAAGGGGAGGGACAGGGTCTTCTAATTTTCCCTCTCTCCTGAGGGGAGCGCTGATGTGGGGGTCAAGTTCTTCGTGTCAACGGCTTGTAAAATAACGAGGGAACGCCCTCACCCTAACCCTCTCCCCCGGGGAGGGAACAATTGAAAGGCCTCGCGGCGCGGGTGGGGCGCATTGAAACCGAGTGAAGCGGGCCTCTAAAATGTCATCAAATTGCCGTGAAGAGAGCACCGCGCTCGTCACGATGGGCGCCGGAGGACGTACGGGATGAAGGAAATCGTAGCCAACAGGTGGATTGGCATACTCGCTGCAATGGCCGCGCTGCTGGTGCTGGTGGCGTGCGGCGGAGACTCGGGTGCCGCGACCAGCGCGCCGGAGTCGACGGCGGCTCCAACGGAGACGATGGCGCCGGCGGCCTCGCAGCAGGAGGAGCCGCAACAGTCGGGCGACAGTGAACCTGGGGTGAACAACACCACCAGGCTGGTGCAGCTGTTCGTCGATCCGCCCACCATCGACCCACATGTGACGACGGACGCGACCTCGGCCCGGATCATCGTGGAGGTGTTCGGCGGGCTGGTGACGATCGATCCCAGCCTGGACATCGTCCCCGACCTGGCGGAGACCTGGGATGTGAGCGGCGACGGTACGGTGTACACCTTCCACCTGCGGCCGGACGCGAAGTTCCACGACGGCAAGCCCGTGACGGCGCGGGACGTGCAGTGGTCGCTGGAGCGGGCGACGAACCCTCTGACGGAGTCGCCGGTGGTGGACCAGTACCTCGGGGACATCGTGGGCGTGAAGGAAAAGGTGGCGGGGGATGCCACCACGATCTCTGGCGTGAGAGTGATCGACGAGCACACAATCGAGATCACGATCGACCAAGCGAAGTCGTACTTCCTGGCCAAGCTGACCTACCCGACGGGGTTCGTGCTGGACCAGGAGAACGTGGAGGCGAACCCTCGCAACTGGTTCCGGGAGCCCAACGGCACGGGGCCGTTCCGGCTGCAGGAATACCGAGTGGGCGAGACCCTGGTGCTGGGGCGCAACGAAGACTACCACCTGGGGCCGCCGAAGCTGGAAGAGGTGGAGTTCATCCTCAGCGGCGGCACCTCGATGCTGATGTACGAGAACGACGAGATCCACGTCGCTGGGGTGGGACTGGCCGACCTGGACCGGCTGGACGACCCCAACAACGATCTGTACCCGCAACTGAAGACGGCCCCGGCGTCGTTCAGCGTCAACTACATCGGGCTCAACGTCAACGAGCCGCCACTGGACGATGTGAAGGTCAGGCAGGCGCTGAACTTCGCCATCGACAAGCAGGAGATCGCGAGCATCGTGCTGGGGGACTTGGTAAGGCCGGCCGATGGCATCCTGCCGCCCAACTTCCCCGGGTACGACGAGGCGGTGCAGGGGTACGAATACGATCCAGTGAAGGCCCGGCAGCTGCTGGGAGAGTCCAAGTACGGAGGCGATCTGGAGAACATTCCGCCAATCACGATCACGACGCCGGGGAGCTTCGGGGCCAACGTCAGCCTGGACATGGAAGTAATCCTGCAGATGTGGGAGCGAAACCTTGGGATAACGGCGGAGTTCCAGCAAACGGAGTTCGCCACCTTCCTGAAAGACCTGCACAAGGGCCGGTTCCAGATGTTCGACATCGGGTGGATTGCGGACTATCCGGATCCCGAGAACTTCCTCGACATCCTGTTCCACAGCGAGAGCACGAACAACCATACCCACTACAGCAACCCGGAAGTCGACGAGCTGCTGATGAAGGCGCGAGTCGAGACGGACTCCCAGGCGAGGTTCGCGCTCTACAGCGAGGCTGAACAGAAGATAATAGACGACGCCCCTTGGGTGCCGCTGTGGTTCGACGGCGAGAGCAAGCTGCTGGTAAAGCCGAATGTGCACGACTACCTGCTGCCGCCACTGATCATTCCGCGCTACCGGTTCATATACCTGACCGAGGAATAGCCGCTTCTGAGAGGGTGTGAGAAATGAATTCCATCCTGCGTTTCCATTGCGAAGTATTTCTTTAGGGGTACTGGATTCCCGCTTTCGCGGGAATGACGGGTCCTGGCCTGTGGCGCGTTTTGGCCTGTGGCGCGTTTTGGCCTGTGGCGCGTTTTGGCCCGGGTGGGTTCTGAGATTGTTTCGAAGTACCAAGGGGACGCCCTCACCCCTTCGACAGGCTCAGGACAGGACTAACCCTCTACCGGAGGGAGAGGGAACTGGTCTTCGATGGGCTATTTTCATGACAATGACCGGACTTGGGCTGAGGCGGGTTTTGGGGGATAGTCTCCGATTGCCGAGGGGATGCCCTGGCCCTTTCGGCAGGCTCAGGACAGGCCTGACCCTCGCCCGGAGGGAGAGGGGAATAATTACGCACACTTTGAGTGAGTCATTGAAGTGACGAGGGACTATTGACCGGATACCTGCTACGCCGACTGCTTTGGCTTCCAGTGATCCTGTTCGCGGTGTCGTTCGTGACTTTCGTACTGGGAAGGTACGGGCCGGGCGACCCGGTGCAGGTGCTGATGGGGCAGCACTCCAACCCTGAGGTCGTGCAGCGCATCCGGGAGCAGCGGGGGCTGAACGACAACATATTCGTCCAGTACGGGCGGTACATCGGCAACGTGGCCCGGGGGGACTTCGGGGAGAGCTTCAAGTACCGGGGCCGGACCGTCACTGAACTGCTCAAGGCCAAGATGTGGGTGTCGGCACAGCTCAACATCGCAGCAATGATCCTCTCCGTCGGGCTGGGGATCCCCATCGGCCTGTTTGCGGCGCTGCGACAGGGGTCGCTGTGGGACACGGCGGCGGTGATGATGACGCTTTCGTGGCAGTCGGTGCCGGTTTTCCTGACGGCGCCCGGACTGCTATGGGTGTTCGCGTGGAAGCTGGACATGCTGCCGACGCACGGGTGGGACGGGTTCTTCTCGACCAGCATCATCCTGCCCGCGGTGGCCATGGGGGTACCGGGGGTGGCAATACTCACCCGGCTGACTCGTGCCAGCACGCTGGAGGTGATAAGTCTCGACTACGTGCGGACAGCTCGGGCGAAGGGCCTGCCGGAGATGATGGTGAGGCGGCGGCACATCCTGCGGAACGCAATGATCCCGGTGGTCACATCCCTGGGGCTGTCGCTGGCCGGGATCGCATTCACCTCGTTCATCGTGGAACGTTTCTTCGGGATACCGGGTGTGGGCAACCTGCTGATCGAGTCGATATTCGCCAGGGACTACCCCATTATCGACGGGGTGCTGCTGATCGGGACCACCATGTTCGTGATGGTAAACCTGGCGATAGACCTGGTATATCCGGTGCTGGATCCCCGGATCAGGCTGGGGCAGGGCAATGTTGCGTAGCGAGGCCGGCGCCGGGCTGGACGAACTCCAGCGGCGGCCGGGGCACAACTACCTGACCATCTCCCTGCGACGCCTGATGTCCAATCGGATCGGTGTCGTCTGCCTCACGGTAATCCTGCTCATGTACGGAGGCGGTCTTCTCGCGCCGGTGGTAACGCCGTACGGCTACAACGAGCAGAACCTGGAAATAGCCAAGCAGACGCCCAGCATCGCTCATCCCTTCGGCACCGACCGTTTGGGACGGGACATCCTGACGCGGGTCATCTACGGGCTGCGGACGACGGTCATCCTCACCATCGTTACCCTGACGACCGGGACACTGGCGCTGGGGGTCACGCTGGGGCTGGTTGCGGGCTACTTCGGCAGGATGACCGACACGATAATCATGCGCGTCGGAGAGATCACCACCTCGTTCCCAGATATCTTCCTGGTGCTCATCATCGTTCTTACGGTGCGTCCGCCCATGGTGGAATGGATGCGGGGCGTGGAGAACACGCTGGGGGTGGACTTCATACACCTGGGAATCGCCGACTATTTCGCGCTGTCGCTGGGGCTGGCGCTGTTCTCCTGGTTCGGGATGGCCCGACTGGTGCGAGGCCAGGTGCTGCAGGCGAGGGAGGAGCAGTACGTGGACGCCGCCCGGGCCATCGGTTGCCGCACGCCCAGACTGCTATTCCGGCATGTGCTGCCGAACGTGTCGGGGCCGATCATCGTGCTGGTCTCTGCTGGCTTGGGTGCGGTGGCCGGGGCCGAGGTATTTCTCAGCTTCCTGGGCATCGGGATCCAGCCACCGGTGCCCAGCCTGGGCCTTATGATCTACGCGAACGGCAGTCTCTCGGTGCTCAGAACGACGCCGCACCTGCTGATGTTCCCGATAGCCACGCTGTCCATCCTGCTGTTCACCTTCAGCCTGCTGGGCGACGCGGTAAACGACGCGTTCAATCCACGAACGCGGTAGATCAGCGAACCGTCTCGAAACCGGGGATCGATCTCCCTGCCGCCTCTCTCAATAGCGATTTCACCCCCACCCTAACCCTCCCCCTTGAGGGGGAGGGGATTAGTCGCTCGCCCGGCTAGTCTTCCCGTTCCGTTGGTCCCGAGATCAACAGGAGTACGCCCTCACCCCTTCGGCAAGCTCAGGACGGGCCTAACTCTGTCCCGGAGGGAGAGGGGATTTGTCGCACACCCTCTCAGAGTATTTGCAGTTCCGCAGATGGGGCCACTGGATTCCCGCTTTCGCGGGAATGACGGATTGGGTGCGGGTTGCGGGATTGGGTGCAGGGTGCTGTTTTGATACCGGTCACTTGGAGAGCGTGTGACCGTCGGCCAATCCAACAGGCTACAAGGGAACATGGCATCGGTCGCTTCCGTCCGTTCCGTTGCGTTTGCGAACAGCAAAGGGACGCCCTCACCCTAACCCTCTCCCGGAGGGAGAGGGGATTTGTCCCACTCTTCTCTTAGAGGGTGTGTGACAATTGTTGAAACTAGCATTGGAACAGCTTGGTATGGTTTGCGGGTAGTCTGTAACTTTGGGATATGGATCGAAGAACGTATCCCACTGCTTTGACCGATGCCCAGTGGGGCTTGTTGGAACCCCTCTTGCCCACGGTTTCGCTCAGGGGACATCCCCGAACCGTGCACCTGCGGGAGGTGGTGAATGGCATCCTGTACGTGTTGCGGGGAGGCATACCCTGGCGAATGATGCCCCACGACCTGCCTCCTTGGGGCACGGTCTGGTGGTACTTCCGAAATGGCGCAAGGACGGCACTTGGGAGCGGGTTTTGGAGGCACTGCGTCCCATGGTCCGGGAGAGCGAGGGACGGGATGCCACTCCCAGCGGGGCCATCATCGACAGCCAATCGGTTCGCGGCTACGACGCCGGCAAAAAGGTATCCGGGCGCAAACGCCACATTGTAGTGGACACCACCGGGCTGCTCTTGGCCGTGGTCATTCACGCCGCCAACATCCAGGACCGGGACGGGGCCAGGCTGGTGCTGGCCAAGCTGCTGGGCCGGTTCCCCAGGCTTCAGGGGCCGATGCGGCCTATGCCGGTCGGCTGGTGGCGTGGGCTTGGGAGTCTGAAGGTCCCGGAGACCGCAGCCACCAGTTCGAGGTGCTGCCTCGCAGATGGGTGGTTGAACGCACGCTGGCCTGGCTCAGCCGGTGCCGACGGCTTGGCAAGGACTACGAGGAACTGCCAGAAACCGGAGAGACCTGGGTTCATATAGCGATGGTTCACCTGATGCTCAAAAGGCTCAAACCAACCTGATTACACTTTGTCACACACCCTCTTAGATGGTGTGCGACAATCGTAGAGGGTGTGTGACAATTGAGAAGGTTTATACCCGGCCCACTCATTTAGAGGCGCTGGATTCCCGCGAAAGCGGGAATGACGGGTTGGGTGCAGGGTGCGGTTTTTACGTTTTTACAGCCTGTGATTTTCGGCGAGGGTGAGGGGGGCGGCCAGCAGGCCCAGCATCCCGAGGCCAACCGATGAGGCACCCGGGGGAGGCGCGGAGCAGGGGGACGAGGAGCCGCTGGGGTCCTCGGCCGGAGGCGCGACCGTTGATTCAGGTTGAGCTTCTGTTTCGTCCGGCTCGGATTCCGCAACGGCCGCTGCCTCGGTAGGAGCAGGTTCGGGCTGCTCCTGTTCGGACCCGGCAGGAGCTTCATCCTGGTCGATGGTTTCCTCATCCTGGTTGATGGTTTCCTCTTCGACGGGGACAGCCTCGCTCTCCGTAGCCTCTTCCCGGTTTCGCAGTTCTTCCGGGGGAGGAAGGGGATCGAGGCCAAGGGAGCGACGCCAGCCGCTGTCAATACCGTGCTGGTCGACACCGTAGACCTGAAGGAGGGCGGTGTCGATGTCCCTGCTCTGCCGAAGGGCCTCAAAAAGGGCCTTGATCTTATCTTCGCCCCAGCGCTGGACCATGTACTCGACGACGGACTTGCCCTGCCCGTAGGCGATGAGGATGTCTTCCGGTTCACCGCTGAAGGTCTGTTGGTACCAGAGGGGCCGGATGCGGCGGGTGTAGATTCCATAGCGCAGAGCCGCGTCGTACTCGTCGGTCTTGTCGATATTTCCGTATTCGGCCAGGCCCTCGTTCAGCCAAGAGGGTACGAGAGCGGAGGAGCCGCCCGCGGCTTCGGACACCAGGAGGTGGGTAAACTCGTGGGACACGGTGCCGGTGACGGTGGGGTCGAAGGCGTGAATCAGCAGGACCCTTTCGTCGCTGAAGGCCATGCCCTGGGCCTGAAGGTCCTGGGACACGGCGGATGAACGGAATGGGAGGGCGACCACCATGTGGCGGTAGTTGTTGTAGGCGACGATGCGCAGGGGGTCGGTGGGTGCGATGCCCAGCACCTTCACCATGTTGTCCATGGTCTCCCGCGCCGCTTCGAGGATGATCCGGGCGCGTTCCTTGACGAATTCACCGTAATAGTAGACGGTGATCAGGTCGTCGGAGACGGTCAGCCACTCGAAGCGGCTGTCTTCGTAAACGAAGTCGGTCCTTTCGGTACGGACTACGCCACCGGCCTTGTCGCGAATCTCGAAGTGGTAGGAGATCTTGGTGCCCGGAGGGAAATAGTCGCCGCCACCGCCGGTTACGGGGAGCAGGGTCTCCCCGCTCACGACTTCGCCCGGCTCAACCTCGATGCTGCGGTAGGAACTCCGGCCGGACTGGTCGGCCTTCTTGATGAAGACGCGCACCTCATCTATTACGCCCTCGCTCTCAGCCTGCACGGTGAACAGGATGCCGTCAGGAAACTGGCTGACGGCGGTGGCCTCCACGACCTCGATATCCCCCTCGTCGGCAAAGGCGATTGAAGAGGCGGTCAAGGCCAACAAGGCCAGAACCAGCGTAATTGCGATGAAGCGCAGTCTACTTGGCATGCGTGTTCCTCCATGCGAGTTTACTACAATCCCTCTCCGTCCGAATCCTTCATGCAGGCGGAACCACCAGGGCAATGGCATTTTTGATTGACCCAAACCCGTCACTCCCGCGGGAGCGGGAATCCAGTGGCCAATTGCAGCGGGTTCGTCGCGAGAATCCATCTGGCTACGTGCTCTGGACTCCTGCCTTCGCAGGAGTGACGAGTTGGCGTATTCGTCATGGAGTTGCCTTGGCGGGCCGACAGGCCTACTGCAAAGTCGCTGTGAATCCGTTGGTGGTGAGCCTGTCGAACCATTGACGGATTCTCACAAGCTGTCCTTCGACAGGCTCAGGACCAGCAGTCCGAGGGGTTGAGCGACTCTGCAATCGTCCTTGGCGGGCCGATTGTTCAACTTGACTGGCATTAGGGCGTTGCCTACAATCGATTGTTGGAAATCGTAGCTGAATTGGAGTGCGTAGGGCGGCTGTGAAAGGGTCGGGATTCGCCTCCACTCTTCTCAAAAATCAAGTTGGTGCGGGCAGATGGCAGTAAGAGTAGGCCGGGTATCGCAACTCAGTTTCGAGCCTTTCTACATCGACATGGAGCGGCGGGGATTGGAACTGGTAGATGTCCGCCTGAACCAGGTGGCCGAAGCGATAAGGGAAGGAGAGATTGACGGCGGACCGGTGCCCCTTACCGACAGCTTCGGCATGGACGACCATGCTTCGCCGGTCGCTGGATTCTGCCTGTCCGCCGCAGCCCGCTCGGGAAGCAACCTGTGCTACTCCCGTGTTCCGATAGAAGAGCTGGGCGAGGGGCGTATTGCTCTCTCCGAGGTAGACCCCACCACGGTGCAATTGCTGCAGGTACTCTTGGCGGAGAAGTACAAGCTGGGCGCCCCGGAACTGGTGCAGACTGCAGACGAGCACGACGCGCTGGTCATCTCGGGGGACGCCGCGCTCCGACGTCGCCGCGGGATGCGCGGCTACGGGCACAGGTACGACCTCGGGGAGGAGTGGAGCCGGTTCACGGACCTTCCTTTCGTGTTTGCGCGCTGGATGCGGCGCAACGACATGGGGCACCGGGACGCGATGGTGCTGGAGGACACGCTGTATGTGGGCCTGGAGGAGGGCGTGGACAGCCTGTTCCATCTCTCGGAACCCCGGGAGAACCTGCTGATGCTGGCCCGGGACGTGATGGAATACATCATCGGGTACCGGTACTTCGTAGGCCTGTCCGAGCAGAAGTCCATCGACCTCTTCCGCAGCTATCGCGACCAGGTGGTTGCCTCCTAGCCGCGACCCCGACGCACCCTCATCGGAGGCTGAAGCGTGGCCAGGATCGTTGATTGCACATACGAAGCCACGGGCAGTCCCGGTTTCATTTGCGACTTCTCTCCTCCGCGCTCCGGAAGCCTCAGCGAGGCGCGCAGGGCGGATATCCCCGCCGACTTCATCTCCGTCGCCTACAACCCCGGGCGAACTGTGCGGGCCAACTCCGCCATGCTGGCCGCCGCCATCCGCCGGGAAACGGGGAAGGAGACCGTCTTCACCATCGCCACCCGGGACATGAACCGGCTGGCAATGCAATCGTTGCTGCTGGGCGCCCAGATGCTGGGTCTGGAGAACCTGGTGGTGGTGCAGGGGGACCAGTTCAATGACAGGGACCGGGCCCTGCTGGCGGTGAACGGCTACCGCTCCACCGAACTCATCGCAGCCATACGATCCATGAACGATGGTGTGGACTTTCGCGGCTCCAACCTGAGGGAGCCCACCAATTTCTGCGCCGGGGCTACATTCGACCTGGGCCGCGATTTGGAAGAGGAGGCTGCACTGGCGGCGAGGAAGGTTGAAGCAGGCGCGGACTTCCTGATGTCGCAGCCGATCTTCGATCCCGACGACGCCCACCGGTTCAGGGAGAGCTATGAGCGGCAGAGCGGAGAGGAGCTGACGGTGCCGGTGTTTCACGGGCTGCAGATCCTGGAGCCGGGCGGCGTGCTGTTCAGCAGCGTACCTGAGGGCGTGAGGGCGGAGCTGGATGCGGGTCGGTCCGGGGTGGACATCGCGGTTGAGTTGTACGGGAGGTTCTGGGAGGCAGGCCTGCGGGACGTGTACCTGGTGCCGCCGATCCGGCGGGGCGGCGCACGGAACTACGACGCGGCGCGGGAGTTCCTGGGGCGGGTCTGAAGGACCTTGAATCTTCAGGCAGTCTTTTCCGGTACTGGGTTAATTCGCTCGCGCAGGCCGCTGGAGAGCAGGTAGAAGCCCGCGACCAAGACAACCGCTGCGGTCGCGGGTATTGCGGCTACCCACCACGGCGCTACTCTCGCAACATCCGGACTTCCTCCATGATTTGCCATCATTCCCAAAGACACATGGGGAGGGCGAATCCCGAGTTCCGTATAGCTCACGAGGAATTCCACGGCAATCAGGAAGGCCATTTCAGCAAGGAGGAGTGAGGGAAGGACGGGAGCTACATCAGACAACAGGCGGCTGCCACAAATTATCCAGTCGGAGACACTCGTACTCCCGGGCAAACGGACTTTGTCCGAAGCAATAAGACTGCTTACTCTTGCCCTGATTCTCTTGATGTAGCGTGGCCACGTGACTAGGCTCATCGCAATTATCAAGCTGGGAAGGCCAGGTCCGAAGACGACAACCAAAATCATGGTAAACCATACGCAGCCCGCCAGCCACGCGGCCTGAATTGCCAGGCTCAGAGGATACCGGACGTTGAGGTTGAACACCTCGTTCCACAAGCCTCGTCGGACTCCGAATACAATGCCGACGATGATGCCCACTACGCCGCCTGCTGCCAGTACACCTGAGGCTACCGACAGAGATGTCCTGGTGCCGTAGAGGAGCCGGGACAGTACGTCCCGCCCAAATTGGTCGGCGCCCAGAGGGTGAGAGGAGGTCCCACCTTGCAGGAAGAGGGGCGGGCTAAAGATGTTAGTTATACTGACCATTCGAGGATCGTATGGAGCCACGATCCCGGCGAAAATCGCCGCGACCACCGCAATGCAGCCGACCACTGCCCCGACCGCTAATCGCCTATTGGCAGACATCAATCTTTCCCGCTTTCCTCTCCGAGAACTGGCAGGCCCCGGTTAGTCCTTTCTGCAAGGCCAGTGGAAACACGCGGAAGCCAAACTGTCATTCCCATTAAAGAGAATGACGGTTTAGCCTATCAGGAACTACGGCAGTGGAGAATCCGGCGGATTCAGCGTCGAATTTCAGGGAGTTAGGGGCTCCAGGGGACGGGGGCCAGGCTGTCGTGGGGGTCGGTGACTACGTCGACTACGGCGGGGCGGTTGGAGGCGAGGGCCTGTTCGAGGGCGCTCTGGATGTCGCCGGGGCGCTCGACGCGGATGCCGAAGCAGCCAATGGACTCGGCGACCGCCGCGAAATTGGTGTCCGTGAACTGCCACAGGTCCTCAGGGTGTCCGCCCTCCATGCCGGCGTAGGCCCGCTCGTCGCCGCGCTGGTCTTGGCTTAGGGCGCTGTTGTTGTTGATGACGAAGACGACGTTGATGTTGTTGCGCACAGCCGTTTCCAGCTCGGCTATGTGGTACCAGAAGCCGCCGTCGCCGCTGAAGCAGATCACCGGGCGGTCGGGGATCGCACACTTGGCGCCCATAGCTGCCGACAGGCCCCAGCCCAGTGACCCGGCGCAGCGGATGTACTCCTGGGTCGGGTGGTTGAAGTCGATCATGCTGCCGGTCCAGATGCCGGCGTGGCCGGTGTCGGCGACCAGCATGGCGTCTGAGGGCAGGAACTGGGTGATCTCGTTGCAGAGACGCTCGGGGATGATCGGGATGGCCTCGGAGTTGACGCGGGGGGCCACGTCATCGTGCCATTCCTGGACGAGCTGCTGGGCCCGTCCGGTCCAGTCGGCGCGGCCTCCGATGGGCTCGAGGGCCTCTATCATGCGCCGCAGGGTGGCCTTGGCGTCGCCGTTCATGGCGACCTCGGCCGGGTAGGTCCGGCCGAGTTCTCTCGGGTCGATGTCGAGCTGGATGACCGGGGTGCCTGGTGAGGGAACGCGCCACTCGTTGGTGACCTGGCTCCCGGTGTGACTGCCGATGTAGAAGACCAAGTCGGCCTCGCTGACAACGCGGTTGGCGCACCAGCGGGAGTAGGATCCTACCACGCCGACGGACAGCGGGTGGTTGTCGGTGATGGCGCCCTTTGCGTTGAGGGAGGTGGCCACTGGAATCTGGAGCATCTCGGCGAGCTCGACGACCTCCTGCTGGGCGCCGGAGGAAGTGACGCCGCCGCCGGCGACGATGACAGGGCGCTGGGCCGAGGCCAGGGCGCGGGCAGCGGCGCGAACGCTCTCGGGATCGGCCTCGGGGCGGAAGGCTGGGCGCTGGGCAAAGGTGGCCTCGAACATCACCTCGAGGTCGGCCTCGGCCTCGGTTGCGAAGTCGCCGGACATGCCCTGGATGTCGAGGTGGACCGGAGCCGGGGCGCCGGTGGTGGCCTCGCGGAAGGCCTGTCTCAGCAGGTGGGGGAGCTGCTCGGCGTTGTCGACGACGGCGCTGAACTTGGTTACGGAGGCGAAGGGCTTGGAGTGCTCGATCTCTTGGTAGGCGTTCCTGTACTGCTCGTCGGTGCGCTTGTGGCCGGTGAGGGCGATGACCGGCGACAGGCCGAGGTAGGCGTCCTGCAGGCCGGCGGCGAGGTTGGCGGCGCCGACGGACTGGGCCATGCAGATTCCGGGCTTGCCAGAGGCGCGGGCGTAGCCGTCGGCCATGTAGGCGGCGGCCTTCTCGCCGTGGGTGATCACGCGCTTGATGCCGATCAGGTCCATCTCGGCTAAGGCGCGGCGGAGGATGGCTGGTACCAGGAAGACGTGGGTCACGCCATAGGCCTTGAGGGTGTCGGCCATAAACTTTGCGCCGGTCATTCGGGCCATAGATTTTTCTCCCAAACTGGCCCCTCTACCTCGATAGAGAGGAAATTGTGCCGGGATTATACCCAAGCGTACGGCGGCACACAAAAAGACCCGGCCGTTTGCGGGCCGGGTCAAATTTCAAGAGTTGATAGGTTGGGCTAGATGTATCGCGCCCGATAGGTCCGCCGAATGAGTTCTTCGCCTTCAGGGTCAACCATGAGGCTGAAAATCTGCAACGTAGTCGCTCCAACCAAGTATTGGTCCTCAGGTCCGAATATAACAGGGCAGGGCCAGTCGCGCCCGTCAATGGAGATGCGGGCCACTCCAAAACCCATTTCCACGGTGCTCCCGTCGGCGAATTCCCACTGATCGTACTCGCGAGGCTCGATATGGAGGTAGCGCAGCAGCGAGTCAGGCAGCATGGTATGAGTGGCTCCGGTGTCGACCAAGGCCCTGGGTATCGTTTCCAGATCACCGCCGCCAAGATGACCTACACCGATAGCGATGTGTACGGTTCCCATAATGACACTCGCAATGCTCAAAGTATGCCTTGATGCGGCTGGAAGGTATGAACCAGCCGCCTATTTCCCAGTTTACCAGCAGGACGGAGGTCAGATGCCGCGCTCGTCGAAGACCTCCTTGGCGACGCGGGCGGCGTTTGCGGCGGTGGGCCAGCCGCCGTAGAAGGCCATGTGGCAGATGATCTCGGAGATCTCGTCCTTCGTGACGCCGTTGTCGAGGGCGCGGCCAAGATGGCCACGGAGCTGGTCGGTGCGGTAGAGGACGATCAGGCTGGCGACGGTGATCATGCTGCGGTCTCGCTTGGAGAGGCCGGGGCGCTCCCAGACATCGCCGAACAGGACGTCGGCGCTCAGTTCGCCCAGCTTGGGGGAGATTTCCGCGGTAACGCTTCTGGCTGTGGTCATTGCTTTTCTCCTGCAGTCTTGTTGATTCGTGTGGGCTTACCGATCGTTGGGAGGATCTCCAGAGTTGGAGAGTACACCCCCACCCTAGCCCTCCCCCTGAGGGGGAAGGGAACAATTGAATGGCCGTGATGCTAGATGCCGCGCTCGTCGAAGACCTCCTTGGCGACGCGGGCTGCGTTGGCGGATACGGGCCAGCCGCCGTAGAAGGCCATGTGGCAGATGATCTCGGAGATCTCGTCCCTGGTGACGCCGTTGTCTAGGGCGCGGCCGATGTGGCCACGGAGCTGGTCGGTGCGGTAAAGGGCGATGAGGCTGGCGACGGTGATCATGCTGCGGTCGCGCTTGGAAAGGCCGGGGCGTTCCCAAACATCGCCGAACAGGACGTCGGCGCTCAGTTCGGCCAGCTTGGGGGAGACTTCGGCGATGATGCTGCGTGCGGTGGTCATAGTGCTTCTCCCTAAATGTGAATGATTTGAGCCTATAGGACAGGGAAGGAAAACCGGTGTGCCTCCTGTACCGGGCCTGGTACATAGATACTATCTCAAAATTGCCGCGCTCAGCCGGCATTTACCAGCTACCAGCACGGGCCACTGGATTCCCGCTTTCGCGGGAATGACGGTCATGGGGGGCCGTAGCAAGTGTATGAAAATTAACTTCGACGGGAGGTCAGCAAGGATTTCACCCCCACCCCTTCGACAGGCTCAGGACAGGCCTAACCCTCCCCCTCAAGGGAGAGGGAACTGTTTTGCTCCCTATTTTCATGGCAATGACGGTCTTGAGGCCACGCAAGTGTATGAAAATTAATTTCGACGGGAGTTTAGCAAGGATTTCACCCCCACCCTAACCCTCCCCCTCAAGGGAGAGGGAACCGTTTTGCTCCCTATTTTCGTGGCAATGACGGTCATGACGCCGAAGCAAGTCGCAGCAGCAAGTTTTGAGACAGATTCGCAGGGACTCAGGCGGGAATGCCTGGGCCCCAGGTTCTGCCGAACTCGGCGCGCTCGACGCGGTGGCCGGTGAAATCGGCGGCCTTGATTCCGGCGAGCCAGAGGGCGGCGTCGCGGATGGTCTCGGGCTGGTCCATGGGGATGTGTTCGGTGCCGGGCCAGTGGCCGCGGCGGTTCATCCAGGTGTCCACCTTGCCGGGGCTGAGTACATTGACGGCGATGTTGTGTTCGCGGACCTCCTCGGCCAGGCTGGTGTAGGCACGGTCGAGGGCGGCCTTGGTCATGGAGTAACCGACGCGGCCGGGGCGGTAACCGGTGGAGGCTCCGGAGGTGATGCAGTAGATGGAGCCGCCGCTCCTCTGGGCGATCATGGCGGGGAGAACGTATTTGCAGAGGAGGATGGGGCCGCGGATGTTGGTGGCAATGGCGCGGTCGAGCAGATCTTCATCCAGCTCGGTGACCGGCGACTCGCAGTCGATGCCCGCGTTGGACACCACGATGTCGATGCGGCCGAAGTGCTTCAGGGTCTCGGAGACGAGGTTCCGCAGGTCTTCCGCTGAGGTAACATCGCACTGCACCGGCAGGGACTCTCCGCCGGTTTCGGCGATGGCCTGCGCCGTATCGCGAATGTCGCCGGCGGCGTACCTCGGCCACTGCGACTCGGCGGAGACATCGGAGGTAGTGCGGGAGGCGACCACGACCTGTGCGCCGGCCTCACCATAGGCCAGGCATATCTGGCGTCCGATGCCACGGCTGCCGCCGGTTACGATGGCGACCTTGCCTTCCAGGGCCATCAAGCGGGACATCAGGCTGCCGGGCGGAAGTAGGGGATGGTGATGTCGTCGCTGAGGGCCTGGAAGACAACCTCCACGGCCATGCCGACCTTGATGTTTTCGGGGTCGGGTTCGCACTCGACGAGATTGGAAGGCATTCGCGGACCCTCCTCGAGCTCGACGATGACCGGAACATACGGCGAGCGGTCACGGAAGGGCGGTGTAGGTCCGCGGTGGACGATGGCGAAGGTGTGGACCGTGCCGCGCCCGCTGCTCTGGACCCAGTTGGTGTCGCGGGAGAAGCAGCCGGGGCAGATGTCACGGGGGTAGAAGTAGGCGGTGTCGCAGGCGTTGCAGTGCCGCAGCCACAGCTCGCCTTCTTTGCACTTCTCGAAGTAGAAGTCGGATTCGGGCTGGGGAGTGGGCGCCGGAATTGGGGGTGGGGACTGCTGCTGCGTCATTGCGATTCTCCAAGCTTTCCGTGCGGCCATTCTCCACTGGAAAGGCCGTCGATTGACTGCCAAAGAATACATCAGAAGGGGCGGCGTGCGTCAAGGAAGATTATCGAATGGCCCAAGGTCTATTTGTTTTCTATTGCAGCCTTTCAAGTCCGTTCGTGGTGAGCTTGTCGAACCATGAAGGGACGGCCCTTCGACAGGCTCAGGACCAACGGGTTTGTCGAAAACTAAAAGACCCTGCCGAATGCCCTGCGGCACTGTCGGTCGGCCTTGTTGTTATGTTGTTATTTAGGGCGATTGTTAGGTCAGCTACAAGGGCGTCCGGGAGGCGTCACTGTTGCAGCGCATCTTCGACAGCTTCGGGTATACACCCCTCAGTCACCAGGGTGCCGCGAGTCTCCGGGGAGAGGTTCTCCAGGGTCCGGAAAATTTCGGCTGCATCCTCCTCCATTCTTTGCTGGGATTCAAGGGTCCCCTGGAGAATCGCTTCGAGGTCAAGGCGTTCCTCAAGCATCGCGCCCGCCTCTTCTCCCCACTGCCTTTTCGCCTGCTCTTCCAAGGCAACAAGCATTTCCCCGAATGGGATATTTTCCGAATAGACTTCGACTCCGACCGCATCCTCGAAGGCGTTGATGACCTCTCTTTCGGCCTCCACGGTGCTCATCCCGGGACTGACCATCAACTGGTGCAGGGGGTCCAGTTCCTCGGGAGGGGCCAGCGTTTCCATCGCGGCGGACCAGTCGTTGTGGGCCCTGGCCGTCCCCTGGCTGGAAGCGAGCTGTCCGGTGTACTCTCCGCAGGTTGCGGCATACTCTTCGACGGACATTGTCCCGCTACAGGCAAGGGTTGCGAACAGGGCCGAGACCATGATTATTGCGAACAGATAGCGCATGGGCTCTTCCAAGCCGGGGATAAACCTGGGACTTTTAGTTTTCCATGGCAACCTTGCGAGTCCGTTTGTGGTGAGCTAGTCGAACCATGAAGGGACGGCCCTTCGACTGGCTCAGGACCAAAGGGTTTGTCGACAACTAAAAGACCCTGGGATAAATTCGCTGGGGTGCGGCAACTATACGCTCTCCACGCAATTGAATATGATTGCGAGGGGAATGAGGTTGCGGTATGTTCGCGAAAACCTGCGAATTACGGGAGGGCGGCCATGCGAATCGCGGTGATGGGCGCGGGGAGCGTTGGCGGGTACCTGGCCGGGATGCTGGCACGGGGCGGGCACGAGGTGTCGCTGATCGTCAGGGGGGAGCAACTGGCGGCCATCCGGGAGCGGGGGCTGAGGGTAGTGCGGGACCACGAGGAGTTCACCGTGTCCTGTGCCGCAGCGGATGATCCGGCGGATGTGGGCCCGGTGGAACTGGCGCTGCTGACCACCAAGACTTACCAGAACGGGACGGCAGTGCCGGCGATGGCTCCGATGGTCGGTCCGGACACGACGGTGCTGTGCCTGCAGAACGGCATCGACAGCTACCTGGCGGCTGCGGATGCCTTCGGACAGGACAGGGTCATGGCAGGGGCGGTGTACATCGAGGCCGGAAGGGAAGGTCCGGGCATTGTCAGGCAGGCGGGGGATGTGGTGCGGGTGGTGTTCGGCGAACCATTCGGGCAGCGGCCGGACAGGGGGGCTGCGATTGAGGAGACGTTCCGGGAGAGCGGGATACCGGCGGAGTTCACCAAGGATGTCCGCACCGGGCTGTGGTCTAAATTCCTGTTTATCACGACGATGGCTGGGACGACGGCGATAGCGCGGGAGAGGCTGGCCGAGCTGATGCCGCGTCCCGAGTGGCGGCAGGTGGTGGTGGGATGCCTGAAGGAGATCGAGGCCGCGGGAAGGGCCAACGGGGTGAACTTCCCTTTAGACATTCACGAGACGACGCTGGCGTACATCGAGGAGAACCTGGAGGACCTGCAGGCGTCGATGCACACGGATGTGATGGCGGGGCGTCCGCTGGAACTGGAGACGTTCACGGGCGCCGTGGTGCGGGCGGGCCGGGCCGCGGGAGTGTCGACTCCGATAAACGATGTGATCTACGCAATGCTGATGCCGCTGGTGAATGGCGTGGGCGAATAGCGGGCGGGCGCTCCGGGCGCATGGTCTTGCGCACTTCCCGGCGAGAAAGGCCGCGAGAAAGGCCTGTTGTATCAGGGACCCAGGGTCTTTTACTTCTCCCTCCACCCTGGGGAGGAAGGTTGGGCTGGGGTGAGATTCTGCGGCTCGACTGCTCGCGACCTAATGGCGAGGGAACGCCCTCACCCTCACCCTCTCCCGGGGGAGAGGGAACAATTAAAGGGCCCTGTCCAGGGACCGGGTCTTTTTGACACCGCCCAGCAGCGCGCTTAGCATGACTCGGCAAGGTGAGTGAAGAATTACGCCCTCACAAAAACCCTCTCCCAGAGGGAGATGGAATTCTCACGGAGGTAACAAGATATGGAAGCGAGCATGGTGTCGCACATCGCGGTCTGCGTTCGGGATGTGGAGAAGTCGCTGGGGTTCTACCGGGACATTCTCGGGATGACGGTGGACTTCGACCAGGTCCAGGACACGACGACGGGCGGGCTGCCCAGCATCTACAAGCATTCCCGGAATACCCGCCGAACCACGCATGTGCGGTACGGGTCGGGAAAGACGGCGCCGTCGCTGGTGCTGACCTGCCATCCCGGGGAGGACCCGGACGGGGAGCCGATCAAGCTGGACCAGGTGGGGATCAGCCACATCTCGTTCACGGTGCCGGATGTGAAGGCTCTGGCCGACGAACTGGTGAGCAAGGGCGTGGAGCTGGCGGCTCCGATGGAGGCTTTCACCGCGCCGGATGGACGGGTCAGCAGCATCTTCGTCTACGACCCAGACGGGATACTGGTACAGTTCGACGACCACGGATAGGTGGCCGGCGAGTCCCGGTCCATTACAGGACGGTCAATTCCATGCCGGTCCATCGCAAGGACGAGGAGGGGCGCCGATGCCCGAAACCAGCGGACAGGAGATGAGCCACGCCGACCGGCATGACCTGGATAAGCTGGTGCGCTGGAAGGCGGACCTGGAGGGTTCGAGTGGGACGGTCGGCGAAGGGCTGCCTTATTGCGCCATCTTCCTGGTCGGGCCGGAGCACCGGGCCTCCCACGACATTTTCCGGCGCTACCGGTCGGCGTTCGAGGAACTGGGGGGCGGGTTTCACAACCTGGTGATCTTCGGACAGCATGGGGTCTCCACGACGCAGGAAGCGTTCCTGAAGGAGCTGGGCCTGGAGCAAGGCAGCGTCCCCGTGCTGGCGATCGCGACTGTTTCGGGTGCAGATACGGTCCACTGCATCGATTTGCCGAAGGGAGACTACGAAGGAGAGCTGGACGACGAGCAGACCTGGGGCGATGCGCTGAAGACGCTGAAAAGCGCCTCGGCAGGACAGGCGCAGCCGTCCCTCGAATCGCTGGAAGGGGTGGTGAGCCGCGGCTTTCGCAGTGGAGCGCTGGGCGATACGGTGGACGCGGTGATGGGGGAGTCGGGTTGAAGGTAAAGGGACGCGCAGCTGTGTGCCCTTACAGTTCGGGGCTGCCTAGAGGGTGTGTGACAAGTCTCTTTGGTGCCATAAAGAGCAGGTTGCGGGGCATCTGTTATTTCTGAGAGGGTGTGTGACAAAGTGCAATCAGGTTGGCTTGAGCCTTTTGAGCATCAGGTGGACCATCGCTATATGAACCCAGGTCTCACCGGTTTCTGGCAGTTCCTCATAGTCCTTGCTGAGCCGTCGGCACCGGCTGAGCCAGGCCAGCGTCCGTTCAACCACCCATCTGCGAGGCAGCACCTCGAACTGGTGGCTGTCCGGTCTCCGGCGCACCACCTTCAGCAACCATCCTCCAGTCTCCCAAGCCCACGCCACCAGCCGACCGGCATAGGCCGCATCGGCCCAGATGACCTGAAGCCTGGGGAACCGGCCCAGCAGCTTGGCCAGCACCAGTCTGGCCCCGTCCCGGTCCTGGATGTTGGCGGCGTGAATCACCACGGCCAAGAGCAGCCCGGTGGTGTCCACTACGATGTGGCGCTTGCGCCCGGACACCTTTTTGCCGGCGTCGTAGCCGCGAGGCCCCCTTTTTCCGTGGTCTTCACCGATTGGCTGTCGATGATCGCCCCGCTGGGAGTAGCATCCCGTCCCTCGCTCTCCCGGACCACGGGACGCAGTGCCTCCAAAACCCGCTCCCAAGTGCCGTCCTTGCGCCATTTTCGGAAGTACCACCAGACCGTGCCCCAAGGAGGCAGGTCGTGGGGCATCATTCGCCAGGAAATACCGCCACGCAACACGTACAGGATGCCGTTCACCACCTCCCGCAGGTGCACAGTTCGGGGATGTCCCCTGGGTGAAACCGTGGGCAACAGGGGTTCCAGCAAGCCCCACTGGGCATCGGTCAAATCAGTGGGATACGATCTTCGATCCATACCCCAAAGTTACAGGCTACCCGCAAACCACACCAAGCTGCTCCAATGCAAGTTTCGACAATTGTCACACACCCTCTGAGAAAGAAGGGGACGCCCTCGCCCTAACCCTCTCCCGGAGGGAGAGGGGATTTGTTACACACCTTCTTAAAACATTCCTGTCTGGTGCCATCTAATGCTAACCGGTCAAAGCCCCTGGATTCCTGTCCCGGATCAAGTCCGGGATGACGTTCTTTCGCAGGAATTACCTATGGCCTTGGGGCCACGCAAGTGTATGAAAATTAACTTCGACGGGAGTTCAGCAAGGATTTCACCCCCACCCTAACCCCCCCTCAAGGGAGAGGGAACTGTTTTGCTCCCTATTTTCATGGCAATGACGGTGGGGGTATGCAGGAAGGTCAATGACGGACGGGGTGTGCATGCGTTTGGGATACGCGGAAGGATAGGGGCACGAGGTAAGGCCTGGGATGGTTTCCAAGTGCCTGGGGTGAAGGAGCAGTCAGACTTCATTCACGTTGCGGCGGTGGCGATGGCCCAGACGCCCCAGCCGGCCATGAGGACGCCAGTGCCTCGGCTGACCCACTCGGGCCAGGGGGCGATCTTCTCGGCGAGTACGAAGGCGGCGAGGGCAGCAATCCAGACCAGGTTCATGATACCCAGCACGAACAGCAGTAGCATGAGGGCCCAGCAGCAGCCGAGGCAGTAGGCGCCGTGCTCCAGGCCCATGCGGAGGGCGCCTCCGTGGCCGTCCCGCCACGAGGTCATCAGGAAGCCCATGGGCGTGCGGCACTGTTTCAGGCAGGCGTACTTGAGTGGGCTCCACTGAAAGGCGCCTGCCACGAGAAGGAGTGCACCGCCAAGGTAGCCGCTGGTCGAGGCACCCATCATCGAAGTGAGCAGCGAGGCTTGGTGCAGGCCCCAGTTGCCCGCGGTGGCCGTCAGCGAGAAGGCCGCCCAGACGATGACATAGCCGGCCAGGAATACGCCCGTCGGCACATAGGGCGCCTCCCGCTCGCGGCGTTTGCGGTTGAGGGCGGCGAACATGAGCAGCATTGGAGTCGCGGAGGGGGCCATCATGGCGACCATCATCACGGCCCACATCAAATACATCAGGCCGAAGTCGGCGGCGCTCCACGAGCGCATATCGGCCATGGCCATTCCCATGCCCGAATCCGAGTCCATCTGCATGCTTCCCATGCCCATGCCGGACCCAGACAGGTAAACGGTGTAGGCCCAGGAAATGGCGGCGATGACGAGGATGGCAGCGATTACTAACAGCCGGTCTCTCTTGAGGACCTGCTCGAGGGCCGACGGGGTCGCTTGGGCAGCGGTCTGAGGTTGGCCTGCCATGTCAAAAATGGCTCCGCAGAGAGGTTGTCCGCTATTGGCCGGGACTGTAACTCACAGCTTGACCCAATGTCGAGTAATGCTATAATTCAGGCCGCAGGAGGTGGGCAATTTGGAAGCATTTGATTTCGTAGCTGCGAAGAGTATCGACGAAGCCGTTTCGATACTGAATGAGCATGGCGACAGGGCAAGAATTATTGCCGGCGGCACGGACATTCTGGTAATGATGCGCGCCGGACGACGCTTGGCCGATGTGGTCATAGACGTCAAGGATATCCCGGAACTCAGCAACATGAGCTATTCGGCCGGAGGCGGCCTGAATCTTGGCGCCGCGGTGCCCTGCTACCGCATCTACCAGGATGCAGCCATATCGGGCGCGTATCCGGGCCTGATTGACTCGGCTACGCTGATAGGTGGCATCCAGATCCAGGGAAGGGCCACCATCGGCGGGAACCTTTGCAACGCTGCGCCCAGTGGAGACTCCATTCCCGCAGTCATCGCTCTGGGCGGCGTCCTCAACATCGCCGGACCTGGCGGCACGCGTCAGATGGCGGCTGAGGACTTCTGCACGGCTCCGGGCCAGAACGCCCTGCAAAAGGGCGAGATGCTTGTTTCCGTCGACTTCCCGGCGCCCGCGGCGAATTTCGGAGCGAACTACCAGCGGTTCATCCCACGCAACGAGATGGACATCGCGGTAGCTGGTGTCGGAAGCTCCGTGGTCCTGGATGGTTCGGGCCAGAACTTCGTGTCGGGGCGGGTGGCCTTGGCTTCGGTCGCTCCCACGCCAGTGTTCTCAAAGGCCGCGGGAGACAGCCTGGCCGGCAAAGCGGTCAACGACGAAACGATCCGGGCGGCTTCGGAACTGGCCATGGCCGACGCCAAGCCCATCACCGACATGCGCGGCACCATCCGCCAGAGGATTCACCTGATCGGCGTGCTGACGCGCCGCACTCTCAATATCGCCGTAGAGCGGGCCAGGGGAGGCTAGAACATGCCCGGAGTTGTACATATTCAGGCAAAGATTAACGGCGAGGACACCAACTTCCTGTGTGAGCCTCGCCAGAGCCTGCTGGAAGTGCTGAGGGACGTTCTCGGCATGACCGGCACAAAGGAAGGATGCAACGACGGCAACTGCGGCGCCTGCACGGTGATGCTGGACGGACGCATTGTCGACTCCTGTCTCGTCCTGGGCGTAGAGGTCGCAGGGCGGGAAGTGCAGACCATTGAGGGGATGGCTTCGCCGGGCGGGCTCCATCCGCTGCAGCAGTCGTTCCTAGAAA
Organism: Dehalococcoidia bacterium; assembly: GCA_965216065.1. Lineage (GTDB taxonomy): Bacteria > Chloroflexota > Dehalococcoidia > Lucifugimonadales > UBA3495 > VXOI01. The sequence goes on along the minus strand of CBDCFB010000002.1, from coordinate 1,576,079 downwards.
ATGCCGCGCTGCAGTGCGGCATCTGCACCCCCGGCTTCCTGATAGCTTCGCGCTCGCTGCTTGATGCCGAGCCGGACGCAGACGAGGGCCGGATCCGCCACTGGCTGGCCGGGAACCTGTGCCGCTGCACCGGGTACGACAAGATCGTCAGGGCAGTCCTGCAGGTGAGCACCACTTCCGACAAGTAGACTGGTTTCACTGGGCAATGGCAATAAATAGGGGCGGGTTTAAAACCCGCCCCTACGAATATGACGAATACGGAGGTGGATGAGAGTGACTTCTTCGAACCAGGTGCTATCGGAAGTCGAATACAACATCGTGGGGAAACGCCCGATACGACCCGACGGGGTGGACAAGGTCACCGGTAGAGCCCAGTACGGGGCCGATGTGAAGCTTACCGGGTTGCTGTACGGGAAGGTGCTGCGCAGCCCTCACCCGCACGCGCGAATCCGGTCGATCGATACCAGCAAGGCAGATGCCCTGCCCGGTGTGAGGGCGGTCATCACGGCGAAGGACCTGCCCTTCGCCTCCCTGAGCAGGGAGGAACTGGGCGGCGATTACGGCCGGCTCAAGTTTGCGTCGGACCACATGATGGCCAGCGATAAGGCGCTGTTCAAGGGGCATCCGGTGGCGGCCGTGGCCGCGGTCAACGGGCATGTAGCGGAGTCCGCCATGGCGCTGATCGAGGTGGACTACGAGGTGCTGGACGCGGTGGTTGATGTGCGCCAGGCGATGGCGGAGGGTGCGCCGCTGGTCCACGAGGACCTGCGGACTTCGTCGATGGGCGAGATTGCGGACAAGCCCAGCAACATCGCGGCCCATCTCAGCTATGAGAAGGGCGATGTGGAGAAGGGCTTCGGCGAGGCCGATGTGATCGTCGAACGGGAACTTACCACCGCCTCGGTGCACCAGGGCTACATCGAGCCGCATAACTCCACAGCCTTCTGGAATACCGACGGGTTGCTGAATGTGTGGACCAGCACCCAGGGTGCCTTCGCGGTGCGCGCTGCGGTGGCGGATGTGCTGCGGATGCCGGTGTCGAAAGTGAAGGTAACGCCGATGGAGATCGGCGGCGGCTTCGGCGGCAAGATCACGGCCTACCTGGATTCCATCACCGCGCTGCTGTCGCAGAAGGCGGGAGCGCCGGTGAAGCAGTGGATGACGCGATCCGAAGTGTTCGAAGCGTCGGGTCCCGCGCCCGGCTCCTGGATGAGGGCCAAGGTGGGGGCGAAGAACGACGGCCGCCTGACCGCGGTTGAGCTCGAGGTGGCGATGGACGCCGGCGCGTACCCTGGCTCGCCTGTGATGCAGGCGATCTCCTGCGCCTTCGCCTGCTACGACTTGGAAAACGGCAAGGTGGACGGCTACGACGTGGTGGTGAACAAGCCCAAGACCGCCGCGTACCGTGCGCCCGGCTCGCCGCAGGCCGCCTTCGGCGTTGAGACGGTAATGGACGAGCTCTGCCAGCAGCTGGGTATCGACCCCATCGATTTCAGGCTGCTCAACGCTGCCAAGGAGGGCACGAGGCGCATCGAGGGGCCGGTGGCCCGCAAGATCGGCCTGGTGGAGTGCCTGGAGGCGGCCCGGAACCACGAGCATTATAAGGCGCCAGTGGACGGCGAGAACCGGGGACGGGGCATCGCCGCGGGCTTCTGGATGAACCGGGGGTTCCAGTCAAGTTGTGTCATTACCGTCAATTTCGACGGTACCGTCAGCCTGATCATGGGGTCGGTGGACATCGGCGGCACCCGTGCCTCGATCGCCCAGCAGACTGCCGAGACCCTGGGAATCGCCTACGAGGATGTGAAGCCTACGGTGGTGGACACCGACTCCATCGGCTTCACGATGGTGACGGGCGGCAGCCGGACCTCCTTCGCCACGGGCATCGCTGCCATCGAGGCGTCCGAGTCGGTTAAGGCGCAGCTGGTGGCCCGCGCCGCCAAGATCTGGGACACCGCCGAGGATGACGTGGAGTACGTTGACGGCGAGGTGCGGCACAAGTCCGACCCGGAGCTGCGGCTAGGGTTCAAGGACCTGGCGCGGCAGCTGGCCTCTACCGGTGGCACCGTCGCGGGGCAGTCGAACGTGGACCCGCCGGGCGAGGGCAACTCCTACGCCGTCCATATTGCCGATGTAGAGGTCGACCCGGAGACCGGCAAGACCGAGGTGACCCGCTACACCGCCATCCAGGATGCCGGAAAGGCCGTTCACCCCAGCTATGTCGAGGGCCAGATACAGGGCGGCGTGGTGCAGGGAATAGGCTGGGCGCTGAACGAGGAGTATTTCTTCGACGACAGCGGCCGGATGTCGAACCCGACCTTCCTGGACTACCGGATGCCCACCTCGCTGGACCTGCCGATGATCGACACGGTGATCGTGGAGGTGTCCAACCCCGGGCATCCCTACGGTGTGCGTGGTGTTGGCGAGGTACCCATCGTGCCTCCCATGGCTGCGATCGCCAACGGCATCCACGGGGCCACGGGCCTGCGGATGAGCAGTCTGCCGATGTCTCCTGGGAAGATCCTCGAAGAACAATGGGAACAGAACGGGGGCTAGTCGGGGCCGCGGACCGTCCTCCGGTACCGGTGAATCGATGCTGCCTCCCCACGTCGGGGAGGCAGTTGCGTTTGATGGCATTGTGGCCGCCAGGGTTGAATCGCCAGGCGGGTAAAGGTAATCTGAAACTGGCAGCGGCTGCCGGAGAGTTTCAGGCCTCAGTTAACTGCTTAGAAGCCCGCCAGGTCCTACGAATGCCCACCGACTGGCTGGAGAAATTCTGGATTCCCGCGAAGGCGGGAATGACGGGTCCGGCGAGCCGCCACCCTCGAGATTGTTTCCTGGATCCAGTCCGCAACGACAGCGAATTTGATTCCCCGTAACAGGAGGGTGGCCGTGGCAACTGTTTTCATACCGACCATGCTGCAGAAAATGACCGGCGGAGTTAAGCAGGTTGATTGCCAGGGCCGCAACGTGAGACAGATAGTCGACGGCCTGGAGGCAATGTATCCTGGCATCAAGGACCGGCTGGTTGAGGAAGGAGAGATCCGCTCCAACCTGGCGGTGGCCATCGACGGGGACGTGGCCCGTATGGGCATGCTGGAGAGAGTGAGCGAGACCAGCGAAGTGCACTTCGTGCCGGCTATCGGCGGAGGCTGATGCTGATCGCCTGGACCGAAAGCTGACCGGCGAGTGGTGGGTTTCTCCGATTTCCGTACCCTCAGTGCAGGCCCAAATTGTCATAACGCCCGTTTGACTGGCCCAAACTGGGCCGCTTAAAATAACGTCAGTGTAATAGACAGTACGGAATGCGCCCGCGAATTCGCCGGGCGCATTCATCCCTAGAGTGACGCATGGGCGGTGATGGCAGATAGACATTCTTCCCGAGTAGAAACACTGGTTTCATGTGGCGGCGTGGTGTTCCGCCGGAACGAGGGGCGCCTTGAGACGGTCCTCTGCGGGCGTTCCGACCCGGTGCGGTGGAGCCTTGCGAAAGGGACACCCGATCCCGGCGAAACTCCTGAGGAGACTGCGCTGCGCGAGGTGAGGGAGGAAACTGGCCTGGAAGTGGAACTGGATACGCCGTTGGGCAGCATCGACTACTGGTTTGCCGACCGGGAAAACGATGTCAGATACCACAAGACCGTCCACTTCTACCTGATGTCACCGGTGGGAGGGCACATCGACCAGCACGACCCCGAGTTTGATGTCGTGCAGTGGTTCGATGTGGACGAGGCCCTGAGTTCGATGGCCTACGGCAATGAAGCCAGCGTAATGCGCCGGGCCGTTGACCTCATGAAGTCAAGACAAGGTAAAGGCCTAGATGGTTGAACTCCAAGGAGCGAAGATCATTCTTCGCGAAAAGCGGATCGAGGACGCGGAGAAGGACTATCGCTGGAGGAGCGACCCGGAAATTGCCCGTCTTGACGCGGCCTTCCCGCTGAGCATGTCCTACGAGCGCTATCTCCGGCTCTTCGAAGACCAATTGCGCTACCCCACCCCCGGTTCCCATCACTTCGGCACCGACGCCATTGACGGCACCTACATCGGCAACTGCATGTACTATGACCTGGACAGCATCAACCTCGAGGCTGAACTGGGCATCGTAATCGGAGACCGGGACTACTGGAGCAATTCCTACGGGTATGACGCGGTGACCACGCTGCTGAACCACATGTTCACGGAATTGCAGCTGAAGCGGGTCTACCTGCATACCCTGGACTGGAACGAACGGGCCCAGCGGTGCTTCCAGAAGTCGGGTTTCAGGCCGGTGCGGAATGTCCGGCGGATGTCGCAGGATTTCATTCTGATGGAAGTACGGCGGGAGGACTGGTTGGAGACCGGGGAGGAACGGCTGGCTGCCCGGTTCAGTGGAACGGAAAGGGTCGCAGAAGAGAACGGCCCCAGCGCTCCACAGGGTGGCGAGCCTGAAGCGCCCGCGGACGTAGAGCAGGAACCCCCGCCGCGTCGGCGCTCCGTTTTTCCCCAGTCGGGACGGGACTAGCCCCCGGTCGCTGCCTCAATTGCCTCAGGAAGTGCGACTGCGCCGGTGTAAAGGGCGCGGCCGACAATGACCCCCTCGACCCTCGTCGGGACCAGTTGCCGGATGTCCTCAACGGACGATACCCCTCCGGACGCCAGCACCGCCATACCGGTCTCCCTCACCAGTTGGGTATTGGTGTCCAGGTCGGGACCGGAAAGGGTCCCGTCTCGAGAGATGTCGGTGTAGAGCAGCCTTACGACGCCGAGGGCGGCCATGTTGTGGGCGAGTTCGAGAGCGCTGACCTCGCTGGCTTCCTGCCATCCCTGAACGGCCACCATGCCCTCGCGGGCATCCACGGCCACCACCACCCGGCCGCTGCCGTGGCTACTACAGACTTCCTGGACCATGCCGGGGTTCCGGACAGCGGCGGTGCCGATGACCACTCGATCGACTCCAGCCTCCAGCCAGGCACGGGCGGTGTCGGCGGTGCGAATTCCTCCGCCGACCTGCACAGGGGTGTCGAGAGCGGCGACAATTGCGGAGATGATCTCGAGATGGGCGGGTTCTCCGGTAGCTGCGCCGTCAAGGTCGACGAGGTGCAGCCGGGGACCTCCCTGCTCCTGCCACTGGCGGGCCATGGCAACAGGGTCGTCGGAGAATATCGTCTCCTGGGCGAAGTCACCTTGGTGGAGTCTGACGCAACGCCCTCCGCGCAGGTCGATGGCGGGGATGACTTCCACGAACGGTGTCCCTCAGCTGGCCCTGGCGCCCCGGGCTGCCATGGCGACGAAGTTGTGGTAGATGCGCAGCCCGACGGGGCCGCTCTTCTCCGGGTGGAACTGGGTGGCGACCACGTTGTCCTTTGCGTAGACGCTGCAGAAGTGAAGGCCGTACTCGGTGGTCCCAAGCACGCCCTCGGGACGGGTCGGCTCAGCGTAAAAGCTGTGGACGAAGTAGAAGTAGCTGCCCGGGTCAATGCCGTGGAGGGCCGGATGGTCGTCGGTCAGGGCCACGCTGTTCCAACCCATGTGGGGGATTTTAAGCGCGGTGCCGTTTTCCCTGTCGGGCAGGCGCCTTACGCTTCCAGGCACTATGCCCAGGCATGGAGCTCCGGGTTCCTCGTCAGTCCAATCGAGCAGCAACTGGAGGCCCAGGCAGATGCCGAAAAAGGGACGTCCGCTCTCCGCGAATTCGCGCAGGGGGCCGGAGAGACCGCGCTGGTTGAGGGCGGACATGGCGGCCGGGCCGGCGCCGACCCCGGGCAGGACGACAGCGTCGGCGTCACGCAGGTCGGCGGGGTCTCCGGACACCAGGGGCGAGACGCCGCATGTTTCCAGAGCCCGGGATACGCTGCGAAGGTTTCCTGACTCGTAGTCGACAACTACCAGCTTCACGGCGGGAGGCCCCTACGTCCGCTGCCCGGTGGCGCGCTCGATGGGCAGGTCGCGGTCTTCGTAGCGGGCGATGACGAATAGCAGGTCGCCGAGGCGGTTGAGATAGGACACGAGCAACTCGTTGGTGAGCAGACCGGCCTCACCCATGGCGACCACGCGGCGCTCGGCCGTGCGGATGATGCAACGGGCCAGGTCCATGGCCGCCGATGCGGGGGAGCCGCCGGGCAGGATGAACACGGTGGGCATGGTCATGTCCTGCTCGAGGGAGTCGATGGCATTCTCCAGGTTCTCCACCATTTCAGGGGTGACGGGGGAGAAGTGCTGCTGGAAAAGATCGTATTTGTCGGGGTCGGTGGCCAGCTCGGCAGCGACCGTGAAGAGCTCGCTCTGCAGGTTCCGCACGAGTTCCTTCACCCTGTCGTCGCTGGACATGGCGCGGGCCAAGCCCATGGCGGAGACTGCCTCGTCGGTGATGCCGTAGGCCTCGGTATGGGGGTTGTTCTTGGAGATGCGGCCGCCGTAGAGCAGGCTGGTCTCTCCCTTGTCTCCGAACTTGGTGTAGACCCTCTTTCGGTAATCCCCGGAAGTAGAAGTTGACACTGGCGTCACCCTTTCTGGCAGAGTCGAGGCGCCCTTCGGGCACCATGAGATTTTAGCACAGGGTCGGCCCCATGCCCTGCATCGGAACGGCTGCGGAGCCGAGCTTGGGGATAGCGACAGGGCAATCGCATGTGGACCGCAAGGCCAGTGCCGTAGCGAAATCAACCCGTCATTCCCGCGAAAGCGGGAATCCAGTGGCCAAAAAATGATCCTGACGGTTGCCGGTTTAGGTCTACTCGCCTTGGCGGCCAAGGGCAGTCCGAAGGACGGGAGCCCTGGATTCCCGCTCCTCGATCGAGCCGAGGACGTGTTTCGCGGGAATGACGGGGTGCTCTGCAAACCAAATGCGATAGTCCTGGGGGTAGCGAGCAGGGTCTTTTAATAGTTACTTCTCCCTCCGGAGGAGGGTAAGGTTGGGGGCGTCTCTCGGGTGTAACCAAAGTTGTGAGCCCGCAGGATTTCACCCTCACCCCAATCCTCTCCCTCAAGGGAGAGGGGGAATTGATGGGTCCTGGGGATAGTGAGCAGGGTCTGTTAGATAGTTCCTTCTCTCTCTCTCTGGGGAAGGGTAAGGGTGGGGGCGTCTCCCTGGTGTACCCAAAGTTGTGTACCCGCAGGATTTCACCCTCACCCCAACCCTCTCCCTCAAGGGAGAGGGGGAATTAAAAGGCCCTGGGGGTAGCGAGCAGGGTCTTTTAATAGTTACTTCTCCCTCCGGAGGAGGGTAAGGTTGGGGGCGTCTCTCGGGTGTAGCCAAAGTTGTGAGCCCGCAGGATTTCACCCTCACCCCAATCCTCTCCCTCAAGGGAGAGGGGGAATTGATGGGTCCTGGGGATAGTGAGTTCATCGATTGTGTTATCGTGGAATTGCCACTAAACTTGCGGCCCAACATCGTAGATTTCGACAGAGCCCTGATCGGCTCCGTCGACGCGGAGGTGATTTGTTATGCCGCCCGAAGTACGCGTAATCGGCGTTGAAGGTATGCCGGAGCTGGGCCCCGGAGATGACCTGGCGGGCCTGATGATCGATGCCGCTTCGGCCCAGGGCACTCCAATCGAGGAAGGAGACATCCTCGTGGTGACCCAGAAGGTCGTATCGAAGGTCGAGGGCAAGGTGATGAGCTACGAGGGCGTGGAAGCCTCGCAGCTTGCCATCACCATCACCGAGGGGCACCGCCGCGATCCTCGCCACACCGAGATGATCCTCAGGGAGTCCGTTCGGATCGTGCGGATGGACCGGGGTGTGATCATCGCCGAGACGAAGCACGGCTTCTACTGCGCCAACGCGGGTATCGACGCCTCCAACATACCGGGCAACAACACCATAGCCCTGCTGCCCGACGATTCCGATGCGTCTTCACAGAGGATCCGCGCGGCGGTGAAGGACAGGCTCGGGGTGAACGTGGCGGTCATAGTGTCGGACACCTTCGGCCGGCCATGGCGGAACGGCGCGGCGAACGTGGCGATAGGTGTGGCGGGTCTGGACCCGCTGCTGGACTACGTTGGCGCGCTGGACGCCCATGGAAACGTGCTGCACACGACGCAGATCGCGGCGGCGGACGAGTTGGCCGCCGCGGCGGAGTTGGTGACCGGCAAGGCCTTGGGCATTCCGGTGACCATCATTCGCAACTACCCGTTCGAAACCGTGGAGGACGCCAGCATTCAGCGCCTGCTACGGACGGGCGAGAGGGACCTCTTCCGCTAAGAAGTGATGAGTTCCGGCAAGTTCTGAACTGGCCGTGCGACTAGTCGGCCAGAAGCCAAAGGAAGGCTTAAGGCCGAGGGTGACAGGTCTGTTCTGCTCAATAACGAGCAGGTTGCTGGGCATTCGGTATTCGTGCGAATGCTGGGGATGCCCTCACCCTAACCCTCTCCCAGAGAGAGAGGGGATTTGCCACACACGCTCTCAAGGGCTATAGAGGGGGTTCAGGGCAGCGGGGTAGTCTCCGGCAGCCACCATTCGCGTCTGACGGCGCTGAAGTCGCCCTCCAGGGTCAGGGGAAGCTGGCGCTCTTCCTCTCCGTCGGAGAAGTTGCTTACGCCGACTCCCAGAAGACGGAACGTGCGACCGGCGGTAAGTTCGGCGGAAAGTAGCCGCCAGGCAAGTTCCCGTATCGGGTCCACGTCGTTGGAAGGCCGCGGAAGGGTCGACTGGCGGCTGAAGGTGGTGAAGTCGGCGAGGCGCATCTTCACGGTAACGGTACGGCCCTGAAGGCCCTTGCCCTCCAGACTGCCGGATACGCCGCTCGCGAGTTCGTCCAGTACGCGATGCAGCTCTTCGGTGTCTCCGATGTCGTCGGGGAACGTGGTCTCCGAAGAGACGGACTTGGTGACGCGCTCAGTGTGTACCGGTTCGTTGTCCTGGCCGGCGGCCCTCAGCCTGACGCTCTCGGCGCGCTGTCCGAAGACCCTGGCAAACCAGTCGGTCGGCTTGGAGGCCAGGTCTCCTATGGTTTCGACACCTTCGGCGTTCAGGCGCTCTGCCGTCTTGGGGCCGATGCCCCAGAGCTTGCCGACAGCCAGCGGCGCCAGGAACCCTGTCTCATCGCCGGACGGCACGACCACCAACCCGTCGGGCTTCTGCAGGTCGGATGCGATCTTCGACACGTACTTGCTGGCGCTTACGCCCACGGAGACCGTAAGGCCCGTCTCTTCCTTCACGCGTCGCTTCAGCTCCAGGGCCACCCCCAGCGGCCACCTGCCCTCCGCCTCGTTTACTGCTTCGCTGATGTCGAGGTAGGCCTCGTCCAGCGAAAGCGGCTCCACGATTTCGGTGAAATCGCGAAAGACATCCATAACCAGGCGGGACATCTCGCGGTAGCGGTTGAAGCGGGGCCGTACGATGATGCCCTGGGGACAGAGGCGTACGGCGGTGCGCATGGGCATGGCGGAGTGCACGCCGAAGGGCCGGGCCTCGTAGGAGGCCGTGGCAACCACGCCGCGGCTTTCGGGCCGCCCGCCGACCAGCACCGGCTTGCCGCGGAGCTCAGGGTTGTCCAGCTGCTCGACGGTGGCGTAGAAGGCGTCAAGATCGGCGTGGATGATGTGAGCCATTCTTCCTTCGGCTGCCGTTGCGCTTAGGGATCGATGGTTTTCGAGGAAATACTGAAGCCCCGGTTTCTATTTTACCTTCATGGCGCAATGCGGTCAGCCGGAACTGACTTTAGGGGGGCAGGGCGGTGACGTATCGCGTTCCGATCCAGGTGGTCTTGCCGCCATGGAATTCGTCCTTCCCGCGAAGGCGGGAATCCATCGCCCGGCTACCTGTGGTCGTGTTGTAGGCTTTTGGCCCTCTGGATTCCCGCTTTTGCGGGAATGACGGGTGAAAACTAAAAGACCCTGGGGGGCTGACTTACGGCGTGGCGAAGGTGGGCCTCCCGCGATACAATGGCGGCAAATTTGGGCGGGCCCGAAGGCCGTTTACGTCAGCGCCGCAGGAGGCAGCATGCCGACCATTCTCGAAGAGTACATCGCCAAGCACCCGGGCTCAGCTCGACGATACGAAGAGAGCGTCACCATCTTCCCCGGCGGGGTAACCCACGATTCGCGATACGCCACGCCCTTCCCCCTGTTCATGACTCACGGCGAAGGACCACGGAAATGGGACGTGGACGGCAACGAGTACGTGGACTATGTTTCGGGCCACGGAGCGCTGCTGCTGGGACACTCGCATCCCGCCATTGTCGAGGCTGTCTCTCACCAGATACGGCGGGGCACTCATCTGGGCGCATCCACAGACGAGGAGCTGCGCTGGGCAAAGGCCATCAAAGCGCTGATGCCGGCGGTCGAGAAGGTGCGCTTTAACAGTTCCGGCACCGAGGCGACGCTGATGGCGATGCGGCTGGCGCGCGCCTACACGGGCAAGAACAAGATCATCAAACTTCAGGACCACTTTCACGGGTGGCACGACTACGCGATGGCAGGGTCCGACCGCTCGTCGCCAGGCATTCCCGATGCCAGCATGGGTACGATGGTTATTGTTCCACCAGGTGACCTGAGAGCAGTTGAGGACGCTCTCAACCGCGACGATGATATCGCCGCCCTGATCTTGGAGCCTACGGGCGCTCACATGGGTCAGATGACCTTCGATACCCCCGTCTATCTGAAAGGCCTCCGGGAACTCACCGCCCAGCGCGACGTAGTGCTGATTTTCGACGAAGTTGTAACCGGCTTTCGCGCCTCCCCGGGAGGTGTGCAGGTGCGCTACGGAATCTCTCCGGACCTTACGACCATGGCCAAGATCGTGGCCGGCGGGCTGCCCGGTGGAGCGGTCGGCGGCAAGGCCGACATTGTCGATATGATTGCTCACCGGGGGGACCCGGAGTGGGACAACTCCCGCCGCGTCTACCACCCTGGAACCTTCAACGCCAACCCGCTATCGGCTGCCGCCGGAGCGGTGGCCCTGGAAATGCTGGCGAGCCAGCCAATCAACGAGCACGCCGATGCCATGGCGGCGCGGCTGAAAGCCGGAATCAACGAGGTCCTGGGCCGGTTGGAAATCCCTGGCCACGTGCACGGCATTGCCTCGATGCTCCACGTAGTGTTGGCAGACTGCGACTGCGACCGTGAGATATGCACCATGTCGCACCGGGAAATCGCGGCGGCCGCAGCCTCCCCGGCGACGACGGCGATGAAGCGCGGCCTCCAGAACCGCGGGGTGGACATAATGGGCAGGGAAACCATCCTGGTTTCCGGTGTTCACAATGAGGCGGACATCGACCAGACCATTGATGTGTTCGCGGAAACGATGGCGGCGGTGCGCGCCGAGGGGCTGATCTAGGCCGCTTCTGTTCCTCCGGCAGTCCAGACAACCTGCGAGACCAGGAAGATACTCCCCGGGTGCGGCGACGCCCCGGGGAGTATTGTTTTGCGCCGGGAGTGGCCGGCCGGGGAGCGGTTGTTACCGAAAAATGGCCTGGGATTGAAGGGTTGTATTCAGTTTTCGTCTACATTTTGCTATTGACATGCGAAATAGCGGATCAATATACTGCATTAAAATTTCACTGGTTTGAGCGCATATACATCGCCATTTGATAAATATTTCTATAGTATTCTTCCATATTATACGAAATTCGTAGTAAATGAGGTGAAAAGGTACGCAGTTGGTGGCATAGACGATAACTGCATTCGTCTACCGGTTCACGAAAAGGAACCCAAGGAGGATGACAGATGGTGCTTCAGTGGATAAGAAACCATTCTTCCCTGTTCCTCATGTCAATAGTGCTACTCTTGGGATTCATTCTGGCCTGCGGCGCATCAGCCACGGCCACCCCGGAGCAGGCTAGCACATCGCCACCGGCGCAAGCGGCGGCTCCCGCCGCTACCACGCCGCCACAACAGGCTCAGACAACCGAGCCGATGTCTGCTGATGCTACGAGAGCCCCAGTTGCCGCAGCCACGCCGGTGCCTACGCCTGCGCCCGTCCCGGAGGGAGCGGCGTGGATTGGCGTCGCAGAAGGCGGCAAACACGGTGGAACCCTGCCGGCCTACCATATTGGCAATCCTGGCGTCTGGGACCCGCACCGCAGCCCGTCGGGGGCCAGCATGGCCGCCATCTCCAAGGCATACAACCAGGTGCTGCAATGGAACCCCATAGTGGCCGGCGAGATCATCGGCGACCTCGCAGAGACCTGGGAAGTCCTCGATGAGGGCAACGCCTATCTCTTCCACATTCACGACGGCGTACGTTGGTGGGATGGGGAGACACTGGATGCTGAGGACGTGGCTTTCAGCATTAACCGGATGATCGAGCCCGAAGAGCCCAGGCCACGGTCGGGAATCATCAGGACTTATGTTGAAAACGCTGAGGCGATTGACCAGTCCACGGTGAGGGTGAGCCTCAAGTATCCTGCCGCAGCCTTTCTCTCATACATGGCGTCGGACTACATGAAGATAGTGTCGCCGCACTCCATCGAGGCCGGCCTGGACATCAACAACTTCGACAATGTGATGGGTTCCGGCCCCTTCCGGCCCACCGAGTTCAAACAGGGGGACAGGGTCCGCTACGAGCGGAACGAAGACTACTTCAAGGGAGAGTTGCCCTACTTCGACGGCATCGACAGCTTCATCATAGTTGACAACGCGAGGGCCATAGCCGCCTTCTTGGCGGAGCAGGTCCACATGTGCAACTTCCCCTACTGCGACTTCATACTGGAGGAGTTCCTGCAGCTGGAGTCGGACGGAGCGGACTTCCTGACAATCTGGTGGGAAGCTCCTTCCCTCATCGGGTGGGGCAACCTGAACGTGAACAACCCACCGCTGGACGACCCCAACGTGCGGCGCGCGATCTACCTCGCCATAGACCGTCAGGAGATCATTGACGCCGTGGGCGGCCCACAGGAGCACAGCATCGGCTCCCCGTTCCCGCCGGCCTTCTCCCGCACCGAGGAGGAAATTCTCCAGATACCCGGCTTCCGGAAGGGGGCTGACGGGCAGAAGGACCCGGCCGACCTGGAGGAGGCCCGCAGGCTGCTGGCCGAGGCCGGGTTCCCCAACGGCGAAGGGTTCCCCAAGATGGACATGGTCATACGGACCGTGGTAGCCGTCTACGCCGACATGGGGGCCATCATCAAGCAGCAGCTCCGCGACAATCTGGGAATAGAGGACATTGATCTGAGGCTGATGGAAAGCGCCGCCGGCCTGCAGGCCTACCGGCAGGGCGAATGGGACATGGCAGCCCAGTTCGTCGGCTTGATCAACACCGACCCGGAGGACATCCTTCAGCAGGTCTACAACGAGCAGGGAGCTTGGAACTGGAGCCGCTGGACCAGCGAAGAATACAAGGAACTGTTCCAGAGCCAGAGCGAAGAGCAGGATCCGGCCACGCGGCGCCAGAAGCTGCGGGAGATGGAGTTGTACCTGTACGAGACTCCCAAGCACGCCATCGAACTCTTCTGGAAGAAGCACGCCTGGGTCGTCAACAACAAGATTGGCGGTTTCGAGGCCGCCCCCGAGCTGGTCAACTGCTGCATGAAGCTGGAGCACCTCTGGTACAAGTAAACCAGCCCGGTAATAAACCAGCCCGGTAAATTCTGGCCACGGGGCGATTCCTTGACTCTCTCCCCGGCGGGAGGGTCAAGGAAGCCCGGTTGTACAGCCCATAAGCCCGGATCACCGGAGGCCTGATGCAACAATACATAATCAAACGGGTGCTCCTTCTCATACCCACCATCTTGCTGGTGACGGTCATCGTCTTCGCGCTGATCCGCGTGATTCCAGGCGACCCGGCGCTTCTGGTGCTGGTTGGCCCCACGGGGGAAGGCTCCTTCACTGAAGAGCAGCTCGTGGAAATGCAGCGCCGGCTGGGCACCGACCGCCCGGTACACGAGCAGTACGGCGTCTGGATGTGGGGCATACTGCGGGGAGACCTGGGCGATTCCATCTTCTACGAGCGCCCGGTTGTGGGCCAATTGGGCGAGGCAATTCCCGTAACCCTTGAGCTGGCATTCCTGGGGATGCTTCTCAGCTTCCTTGTGGCGGTGCCGTTGGGAGTTGTGGCGGCGCTCAAGCAGGACACATTTATTGACCATATCGCGGGCCTCATATCCTTTACGGGAATTGGTGTCCCCACATTCGTCGTTGGGGTACTCATCATCTATCTGCTGGTCACGATCTTCGGCTGGCTCCCGCCTCTGGGCTACGCCGACCTGTGGAGCGACCCAGGGAAGAACCTTCAGCAGATGGTCTTCCCCGCCGTGGCGCTGGCCTTCTACAACCTGGCGTTTACGGCGCGGGTGACCCGCTCCTCCATGCTGGAGGTGTTGCGGGAGGACTACATCCGCACCGCCCGCTCCAAGGGCCTGGCCGAACGAGTGGTAATCTTCCTGCATGGGCTGAAGAACGCCTGCCTGCCAGTCATCACAGTTTCCGGGTGGCAGCTTGCCCGGCTAATGGGTGGGACGGTCATCATCGAAAGCATCTTCCTGGTGCCGGGCATGGGCCGCCTGCTGGTGGAAAGCATCTTCCAGCGGGACTACCCCCTGATCCAGGTGGAAGTGCTGGTCATAGCGGCGATGATTCTCTTCGTGAATCTCATGGTGGACATCGGCTACGGCCTGATCGACCCCAGAATTCGCTACGGATAGGTTGAAGCCTTGAGAGACATAACTAACGCGCAGCCGGCTTCCGCGTCGCTGAGCACGATGCGGCCCAAGGCGACGTGGCCGGCCACCATAGCAAGCTTAGCCCGACGCAAGCCCTTCGGCGCCTTCGGTGCGACGGTGATGGTGCTGCTGGTTCTGATTGCGGCACTGGCGCCGGTTATCGCGCCCTTTGACCCGTACCGAGTCCATGTCACCGATAAGTACGCCGGGCCAGGAGATGAGGCGACAGTCGGCGGGACGTTCCTTCTGGGCAGCGACCACCTGGGGCGTGATACCTTCAGCCGCCTGGTATACGGCTCGAGAATTTCACTGTACGTCGGGCTAGTCAGCGTGGCCATCGGGGTGACCATCGGCTCCGTCATCGGTATCGTTAGCGGTTACTTCAGCGGCAAGTTCGACCTGGTGGTGCAACGGATTGTTGATGGGTTCATGGCCTTTCCGCCCCTGATACTGGCGTTGACTATAATGGCGGTGTTGGGCCAATCTCTGGAGAACGTCATCATTGCCGTGTGCGTCGTGCTGATACCCGGCGCGGCCCGTCTGATCCGCTCCCGCGTGCTGAGCCTGCGGGAGATGGACTACATCACGGCGGCCAAGGCCGTGGGATGCGGCAGCGGGCGGATAATGTTCCGCCATATCCTGCCCAACACACTGGCCACCTACATCGTGTTCGCCACCATCACGCTGGGCTGGGCGATAATCGTGGAGGCGTCGCTGAGTTTCCTGGGGCTGGGAACGCCGCCCGACGTTCCATCCTGGGGAGGGATGCTGGCTGTGGCCAGCCGCCAGTGGATCGAGGTCTCGCCTTGGCTGGTGCTATTCCCCTCGCTGGCGCTCAGCATTGTGGTGATTGCCTTCAACGTCCTGGGCGACTCCCTGCGCGATATTCTGGATCCCCGGCTGCGGGGAACCAGCTAGGCGGACATGTCGTAGTGGCTTTGCTTCGACTTTCCAGACGATGGGCAGGCTTCAAGCCTGCCCATCTATCTTTATGGCGCGGAGCGAAATGACACTCCCACATTTCCACTGCGCCGTTGTCGTTGTTCTGATAGAATCCTTCAAGACTCAACCCTGCAATACTTGATTGCATCATTGCTGAGAGGTGCATTGATATGCCTTCATTCACGGACAAATTGACGGTCAATGGATCCGAGATGGATATGTACGCTGCCGTGCCCAGCGGCGGCGAATCGCCCTACCCCGCCGTGGTTATTGCCTTCCATGTGGGCGGCCTGGACGAGTTCGACAAGGTGATGGCGGACCGGCTGGCCGAGGTGGGCTATGTCGCCGTGGTGCCCGACCTGTTCCACCGCTACACCGAGGAGCAACTGAACGGGCCGCGCCTGGAGCGGTTGAACTACCTTAACGACCAGGAAATCATCGCCGACATGAACGCCGCGGTGGACTTCCTGGCGGCCGACTCGCATGTTGACAGCGACCGCATCGGCGTCACGGGCTTCTGCATGGGTGGGCGCATCGCGTGGATGATGGCGGCGTCCAACCCGATCTTCAAGGCCACCGCGCCGTTCTACGGCGGCAACATCATGGGAATCTGGGGGAACGGCACGCAGACTCCCTTTGACATGACCAACAACATCAACTGCCCGATGCTGTTCCACTTCGGTTCCATTGATGCGAACCCATCTCTTGAGGATCGCGACAAGCTGGAGGCAGAGCTGAACCGGCTGGGCAAAACCTTCGAGTTCCACACCTACGAGGGTGCCAATCACGCCTTCATGGACTTCAACAACCCTGACCGGCACCATCCGGAAGCAGCGGCGGCCGCGTGGCCCCGGACCATCGAATTCTTCGACAAGCACCTGAAGGCCGCCAAGGTAACCGCCTAAAACCGAGAACGGAAACCGGCCCCTTCCTTGAGGAAGGGGCCTTTCACCGAAGGAGAAGCTGATGCCTCGCGTGTCATTGGACCTGGAACAACCGTCAGATCTGGCCGTGCTGAAATCGAACGGATGGCGGGTGGCGATGGGGGTGGTTCCCGGAGAACCGAACCAGGGCCTTGTGGCGGAAATGCGGGAAAGTCCGGCCCGGCTGCCCGACTACGATGATTCATGGTGGGAGCAGAACGCCGACATCCAGGAGCGACGTTCCGTCGGTTTCACCTTCGCCTGGTACCGGCTCCGGGTGACCATCCCGTCGACGGTTAAGGGTGAAGAGGTAGCTGGCCGGCGGGTGTGGTTCGAAACGAATGTGGACAACTACGGCGAGGTCTATGTGGACGGCCACATCGACCGGAACCTGTGGGTCATCACGGGCAACAACACGCCAAAGCGCGTGCTCATAGAGGAGAACGCGGTACCAGGCACAGAGCATGTGATCGCCGTCCTGGTCGGCAACGCGCCGCTGGCCGAGCCGGTGGGGACCATATTCGTCCGCTACGCGAACCTGGCTGTCGAATAGCCCAGGCTGGGGAATCACGGCGACAGTTCCGGAGGCGGTAGACGCAGCCTTGCAGCGTCACCGGCTCCGGGCTTTCATCCGGGGCTGCCCGGCGGCCTCCAAGGCCAAAAGCGATACATCCATACTTCCCGCGGAGAAATTCTCAAACGATGGTGTCTCTGCGGAGGGAACCAGAAAGCTGCATTGGCCACTGGATTCCCGCTTTCGCGGGAATGACGGTTCTGGGGCTGCTGCGAGCTATGGGATAGTCTTTTAGCGGCTGGAGGGGACGATGCCCGCATCAATTCAGAAGCTTACGGTTGGCGACGCCGAGATGTCGGCCTACCTGAGCAGACCGGAGGGGGATGGCCCCTTCCCGGCGATGGTGGTTATTCACCATGCCCCTGGCGTGGACCAATTCGTCCGCGAGATAGCCGATAACCTGGCCCGTGAGGGCTTTGTTGCGGCCGCCCCAGACCTGTTCCACCGCATCACCGACGAGATGGTGGAGCAGACCGGGCGAAGCAAGCGCGACCAGCTGAGCGACCCGGATATCGTCGCGGATGTGAATGCCACGGTCGACTTCCTGCAGTCGCACGGCTCGGTGGACCGGGAACGGCTGGGAATAACCGGCTTCTGTATGGGCGGGCGGGTGGTATGGCTGGCGGCATGTACGAACCCCAACTTCAGGGCCGTGGTGCCGTTCTACGGCGGCAACATCCTGGTGCCGTGGGGCGCGGGAACTGTCCCACCGTTCGACCTAGCGGAAGGGATCAACAGCCCGATGCTGTTCCATTTCGGGGAGATTGACGCCAATCCGTCCCAGGATGATATGCGGACGCTGGACGATGAGCTGACACGCCTCGGGAAGGAGCACAGGTTCTACTCCTACCCGAACGCGGACCACGCATTCATGAACCGCTACATGCCCGCGCGCTATCACCGCACTTCGGCGGAGCTGGCCTGGGCTCGGACGCGGGAGTTCCTGGCCGAACAGCTGCAGCCGGCGCCCGTGGGGTAACGCCTGAGCGGGCCTTATGCGGCCAAGGAACTATCTCAAGACTTGCAGACCATAGTGTCCTGGTCAGATTTATCAGTTGAAAGCTTGATCCACTGGATTCCTGCTTTCGCAGGAATGACGGTTAGGGGTCCGGCGCGAATTTTGAGATAGAGTCGAATTCATCCGTCGGGACGGAACGTCCCAGATTGCAGGCAGAGCCGATACAACCATTTACCGGAGGTCCTGATGACTACCAGCCGTTCATACGCCGGGACAACGGCAGCGCCAGAGTTTCCCGTTGGCCTGGAGTGGGTCAACACCGACAGGGCGCTGACCATGGAGGAATTGAAGGGCAAGATCGTCATCCTCGACTTCTGGACCTATTGTTGAGTCAACTGCATGCACATTTTTCCGCAGTTGCGGAAACTGGAGCGCAAGTACGCCAGCGAGCTGGTGGTGGTTGGAGTGCACTCGGCCAAGTTCCCCACTGAAAAGGAGACCGACAGCCTCGTGGCAGCAGTGCGGCGTTGTGAGCTGGAGCACCCGGTGATCAACGACGGCGAGTTCCAGGTCTGGCAGCAGTACTCATGCCGCGCATGGCCGACGCTGATGTTCATCGACCCAAGGGGAAATGTGATCGGCAAGCATGAGGGTGAGCTCACCTTCGAGCAGTTCGACACGCTGATCGGCGGGATGGTGGCCGAGTTCGATGAGCTGGGATTGATGCTGCGTTCTCCGATGCCGACTACGCCGCCCAGGGGCCCAAAGAGCGCGCTCAGCTTTCCGGGAAAGGTGCTGGCGGACGAGGCGGGCGGGCGGCTTTTCATAGCCGACACCAATCACAACCGCATCGTCGTCTCGTCATTTGACGGCGAGGTGCGCTGGGTAATCGGCACGGGAGAGGAGGCGATGGTCGACGGGCCGCTGGAACAGTCGGCCTTCAATCATCCCCAGGGAATGGCGATCGACGGCGACATTCTGTATGTTGCGGACACAGAGAACCACGCGATCCGGAGGGTCGATCTGGCTTCAGGGCAGGTGCGTACGCTTGCGGGTACCGGCGAGCAGGGGTACGACCGCACCGGGGGCACCCAGGGCCTGCAGACCAGCCTCAGTTCGCCGTGGGACGTGGTGCTGCACAACAGCGTGATCTACATCGCCATGGCGGGCATCCACCAGCTCTGGTCGCTGGACCTGGAAACGGGCATTGTCGGGCCCTACGCCGGAAGCGGGCGCGAGGCTATCACGGACGGGCCGCTGCCGACCTCGGCCTTGGCTCAGCCCAGCGGCATCACCACCGATGGCGAGCGGCTGTTCTTCGCCGACAGCGAGACCAGCTCCATTCGCAACTGCGACCTTGACCCCAAGGGGTCAGTCCGCACCCTGATTGGGTTGGGGCTGTTCGAGTTCGGCGATGTTGACGGCGATGACTTCCGGGTGCGCATGCAGCATCCCATCGGCATCACGCACCACGACGGCGTGCTGTATGTGGCCGACACCTACAATCACAAGATCAAGAGGGTGCTGCCGAAGACCCGTTCAGCCTTCAAGGTAGCCGGAACGGGATCTCCGGGCCATGTGGATGGGCCCTTTGCCCAAGCTCAGTTCTCGGAGCCGTGCGGCCTGAGCATCGCCGACGGCAAGATGTACATCGCCGACACCAACAACCACGCCATTCGCGTGGCCGACTTGGACGCCGGTGAAGTGGCAACGGTAGAGCTTACCGGACTGTAGTACGAACCTTGAGGAGGAACATGGAGTCTCTGCGCTTTATTGATGGCGATTCCCATGTACTGGAACCGGAGTCGATCTGGGAGAACTACCTGGAGAAGAAATACCGGAACCTGGTCAGCGGGCATGTGCGGTGGGTAACCGCGCCCTCCGGCAATGGAATCAACGCTGTTGACGAGTCGTCGAGCCGAGAGACGGCCCTTGCCTTCGAGTTGGAGCTGGAGGTCATGGGGACGCACCCGCTGGGCACGAGAGACACCGCCGCCGCAACCCGCAGCTTCCAGGACCGGGACCTGGACGAGCTGGATGTGGCCTACGGCAAGTGGGCCGACCAGGACTTTCCGGCCAGCGCGTACCGGGAGGTGATGGATGTACACGGCGTGGACCACATGATCCTCTACCCGACCGCCGGGTTCTGGACGACCGGAGTGGCCGAAATGGACGGAGAGACGGCCATGGCCATCCGGCGGGCATACAACCGCTGGCTGGGCGACTACTGCGCCGAAATTGGCCAGGGAGCCTGCGGTGCGGCGTCGATCGATCTCCGGGACCCGGTGCTGGCAGCCGAGGAAGTTCGCCGGTGCGTGCAGGAGTACGATTTCAAGGCGGTGCACCTGAACCCTGCGCCCGTCCCGAACCTGCGGCTGTTCGACCCGGAGTGCGACCTCCTGTGGGCCACCTGCGCCGAGCTGGGCCTGCCCATCGGGCTGCACCCAAGCGCCAATCATCCCTTCGACCAGGGGCTGCTGGACTACCTGCCGGGGCTGCGCAACTGCCGGACCACGGTCTCGTTCGTGGTGGGCAGCATGCTGGCTTGCACCGCGTTCATCATGGGCGGAGTGCTGGAGCGGCACCCAGAGCTGAAGCTGGTGTTCCTGGAGTCGGGCTGCGGCTGGGCTTCGTTCTGGCTGGACAGGCTTGAAGCGGGGATACAGGGAGGCACCCGGAGGCTGCGAATCCAGGGGCTGAACAGCAACCCCGTCGATTACTTCCAGCGCCAGTGCTTCGTGGCCGCCGACCAGGATGACCCGGGGATTGCGCCGCTGATCAACGCCATCGGGGACCACGTGATCGTTGGAGCGACGGACTTCGGACACCCGGAGGGCCGGAAGTACTTCAGGGCCAAGCAGGATATGCTGGAGCTTCCAGACGTATCCATGGAGAGCAAGCGGAAGATCCTGTGGGACAATGCCCTGCGGGCCTACCCGATCAGCCCAAACTAGCGAATAATTCCAGCGAACAATTCCGGAGATTTCCGAAGCACAGGAAACCGCCCTTTCTCGTCTGTCTGAGAAAGGGCGGTTTGGCGCGTTCTGAATTTGAGGTCAGACGCCGGGCGGTGAATGTCCCCTGGGGCTAAGAAAATATCTCGAAGATATCCTGGTCTGGTGCCTTTACGCGGATACGGGTTGTAGTCTCTGGATTCCTGCTTTCGCAGGAATGACGGTATGGCCACAGTCAGGGCAATCGCGTCTTATCTTCGGCACACCAATAGGGCCGACATGTCCAGAAAAAGCCCCGTCATTCCTGCGAAAGCAGGAATCCAGAGGTGAATCGCCAGTGAATCGCGACCTGCCTCAGGGCCCCTGGATTCCCGCTTTCGCGGGAATGACGGGCTGTGGGGCCACGCAAGTGTATGAAAATTAACTTCGACGGGAGTTCAGCACGGATTTCACCCCCACCCTAACCCTCCCCCTCAAGGGAGAGGGAACTGTTTTGCCCCGGTAATGACGGGCTGTGGGGCTTCCAGCTATTAAGACGCGATTGCCCTGGGGCCACAGTGAATTTCAGTGAATTTTTAGGTAGTTTCTACGGCCGGTTGATCACCATGATCCGGTCGTTGTGGGCCAGGTCCTGTTCGGCGGTGATTTCGGCGTCGGGGAAGTGCCGCAGGGCCTCGGCTTCTACGGCGGGGAACTGCTCGGGGTCCAGCTCCAGCAGGATGATGCCCGGGCTGTTGAGCTTGGCCGGGGCCTGCGACAGGAGGCGCCGGACGAGGTCCAGCCCGTCGGGCCCGCCGTCCAAGGCCGTTCCCGGCTCCCGCTGCACCTCCGGTTGGAGCGTCGGTATGCGGTCAGAGGGGATGTAGGGCAGGTTGGCGACGATGAGGTCCACTGGCTCTGGGAGCGGCTCCAGCAGGTCGCCGTGCCCCAAGCGCACCCGGTCAGCGACGGAATGGGCGCGGATGTTCCAGGCGGCCACATCCAACGCGGGCTCCGATATGTCGACGGCGTAGATGCGCGCGGCGGGCAGGTGGATGGCCAGGTTGACGGCAATGGCGCCGCTGCCCGTGCCCACATCTGCGATGGTGAGCTCTCGGGTCTCCATGCCCATCAGGGCCATGAACAGGGTGTGCTCCACCATACCCTCGGTCTCGGGACGGGGGATCAGCACGTCCGTCGTCACCACCACATTTATGCCGTAGAACTCACGGTAGCCGAGTATGTACGCAAGGGGGATGCGCTCCAGACGTTGGCCCACGACCGAGGCCAATTCCTCAGCCACATTTGGCGGGACCTCGGTCTCCTGCTCGGCGAAGATGTTCTGCCGGGTCATGCGCATCACGGTCATCACCATCACCTCGGCTTCCAGGCGGGCGTCGGGTATGCCTGCTGTTTCAAGGGTCTGGTGGGTCTCCCTGATGGTCTCGCGAATTACTGCCATCGTCTCCTGAACCTTTTGCCGCGTCGGGCCACTGATAGTTGCACCGTGGGTATGGATCGCAGCCACTATTGCCTGGGGACGAATACATAGACCGTGGTCGTCCCCGAGGGGTTGGTAAAGGGCTGCATTCGTCCATCAGGATACCGGCGGGCGAGCCGTTCCTGCAATGGTCTGATTTCCGGTGAACCGGGTTCGAGGAAGACTACGCAGCGAACTGGCCGGTCTGCCAGCGTAGTGTCAGGCTGGAATTCGTCGTGGTTGAGGAGCCTGAAGGATGGCCCGTTGGGGTGAAAGGAGTCCAGCACCTGATTCATCAGGCTGCCTTCACCTACGGCACGGCCCACGAACACCGTCTCTGCGAGATTGCCGTCGCAGGGTGCCGACTGGAAGGCACCGAGGGCGACGGCCTCCGGTGTGTGTGGGTGCACTGTCGGTGTAACGATCCAGAGTTGCCAGAGGTTCAGCAACAGCGCCCCACTGAGCACCAACGCAAGGAGTGACGCGCTTATTCCTGCCGAGGAAGGGAGCTTCAGCCGGTTCAAATGTGCAAGTACAGCGTCGGCGATTTGGCTCGCCGACACGCCCGCCAGCAATACGAGCGGCGGAATCGCGAAGGTCAACCGAGTGACGGCCACGTGAGGATATGGTGACAGGACACCCGTCACTACCATCGCGACTCCGAACCAGACCAGGAGCAGCCTAAAGTGCTGCAGCTTGAAGTGCCCAAGTGCGAAGGCGATTCCAAGCACGGCCAGCACTGCGGTAACCGGGTCGAGCAACGCCCCATAAACGTAGGTGTGGACGGTCGAGCTATAGTTGAACGCCGGCAGATTCAGCTCGATGTTGCCAAGGATGCGGTCCAGCGGTGAACCGGTCACCACCTCCGAATAGCCGCCAACGACCTCGCTGAACATGCGAGTGAGTACCTGCTCCCTTTCCACGAGGAAGGTCGGGACCACGGCCAGCGCAAACCCGAAGGCGAGGGGCCACATATCCAGGAAACGGCGAGGGCTGCCGGCGGTCAGCGCAAAGAGAATTATGACCGGAAGGATTGCCCTTCCCGAGTAGTGGGTGTAAAAGCCAAGTCCAGCAACAACCCCTGCCAAATAGAAGTGCAAAGGGTTGTCGCTGCGCCATCCCCATGCGAAGAAGGCGATGGACCATACTGCGACCGGCAGCGGGGACAGATTGCTGTACCCGGCGTGGGAGAGAGCAAGGATGTAGTGGCTTACGGCAAACAAGGCTGCCGACAGAACAGCGGCCTTGCGTCCACCAAGAATGTAACCGAGCAGGTAGATTCCGGGAATCGTGATGGCGGCATTCAGAGCCTCACTGAAGGTCCAGCCGAAGTAGTCCGCACCGAAGAGCCGCATGGACAGGGCCTGAAAGACCGAACTCATTACGGGGTACTTGTTGTAGACACCCGCTTGGCTGAATGGGCGGGCAATTCCCTCCTCCACGATTCGCTTGGCGTGCTCGTAGAAGAGGAACTCGTCGCCGATAGCAGAGTAGTACCAGTTTCTCAGGTCTGAAGCGACTATTCCCAGGAAGAGGGCCATCAGACCGAGGACAATCAAGGCGTCGAGATAGTGGCGTTTCAGCTCCTCAATCACACGGCCCGCACGGCCGTTCAGCCTCAAGCCGAGCGAATCCAGGCGCGGTAGGAAAAGAGCCGCGAAAGCAACGAGTCCCATCAGCCAGGGAATAAGCAGGTAACCGGAGTTGGAACCTGCTGCCAACGGAATCAGAAGAGAGCCAAAAGCCAGGATTCCGGTCATGAGGCCGAAGATCCCGACGAAGGAGACAGGGAAAGGATTCACCTTGGTTGCGGGTTCATGCGGGCTCGAGAAGAACCTATCGGCCAGTAGTTGTCTTTCCGACAGTCCGATAGATCCCAGTATGATGAGCCCCGCTCCGAGGGCTAGCAGGAGCAGATACCCTGCCGAGGCCTTGACGTTGACTTCCAGAGAGAACACGAGGCCGAGCTGAGCCAATATGACCACGGCTGCCCCGATGGCAAGTACGGCGAAGCAGTTTTCCGCTAGCTTTGCGATCGCACCTGCAAAGGGGCTGGCGGCAAAAAGGGACGCCAACAGTCGATTGAGCTTGCCAATAGCCGGGCTTCGAGCCGCAGCATCGTCTCGGAGGGTCAGAGAAGGATTTGCGGGGCCGCAGTATCCGGACGTGGCCGTATCGGGGAGGTAGAGAGGCTCGCCGCACTGGTGGCAAGCCCTGTGGAGCCTGGGGTTCGCGGTACCGCAATGAGGGCAATCAATGGGATTGAGCCATCGGCCGCAGCCGCCGCAGAACAGGGCCTGGGGCAGGTTGGTGAACGCGCAGGAACGGCAGACCGGGATATCAGTCGGGGTATCAGTCAAGAGTAGTGGTTCAACTTTATTCTATTGGATGGGTAGACCCGGAGCCCATTTGTGGTGAGCTTGCCGAACCATAAACAAGCGGCCCTTCGACAAGCTCAGCGCGAACGGGAGGATAAACCATCAATCCAAAGAAGTTGAATCACCAGAGCTGGATCGAGGGCAGGCAAGCCCAGATTCAGAAGCTATTGGAGGGCCCGGGGCGGCCCGACGCTAAACGCCGGCCTGGGCAAGGAGCCGTTCTTCTTCCCAAGACACCAGCCGGTTGATGATTTCGTCCCAGTAGCCATCCATCAGCTTGGGAATGCCGTGGAAGGTCGAGTTGGCGCGATGGTCGGTTACGCGGTCCTGAGGGTAATTGTAGGTGCGGATTTTCTCGGCGCGCTCTGCGCCCCCGACCTGGGAACGACGCGCCTGGCTGATCTCCGCGTCGTGGCGTTCCTGCTCGGCCTCGAAGAGCCGGGCCCGCAGCAGGGCCATGGCCCGCTGCTTGTTCTTGTACTGGGAACGTTCGTCTTGGCATACAACTGTCAAGCCCGAGGGTTCATGCACGATCCTGACGGCCGTGGCAACCTTGTTGACGTTCTGCCCGCCGTGGCCACCTGCGTGATAAATATCTATGCGCAGATCGTTTTCGCTGATCTTGACTTCGACTTCGTCGGCCTCCGGAAGCACGGCAACAGTGGCGGTTGAAGTGTGGATGCGCCCCTGTGCTTCGGTCTCGGGCACCCGCTGTACGCGATGGACTCCGCTTTCGTACTTGAAGCGACTGTAAGCCCCTTGGCCCTGAATCTCGAAAACGATCTTGTTGTAGCCGCCGACTTCGCTGGCATTGGCGTCCATGAGGTCAACTTCCCAGCCCCGGTTCTGGGCATAACGGCTGTAGGCCCGGTAGAGGTCTCGGGCAAAGAGGCCGGCCTCATCGCCGCCGGTGCCCGCCCGAATCTCGATGATCACGTCGCGCTGGTCGTTGGGGTTCTTGGGGAGAAGGGCAGTACGCAGAGACAGCGAAAGGTCTTCCAGACGGCCCCTGTTGTCTTCCAATTCGTCTCGGGCCATCTGTTCAAGGTCAGGTTCAGCGCCCTCCCGGATCAGAGCCTCGAGGTCCGCAATTTCCTCGGTCAGTTGCAGGAACTTCCGAGCGATGGCGACCAGATCTTCGAGCGCTGCGCGCTCTTTGGCAAGCCCCTGGATTCTGTCGAAGTTAGAGGCTACATCCGGGTCGGCCATGGAGGTTTCGATGTCTTCAAAGCGGTGAACTATAGGCTCCAGTTTCTCTAGCATCGAGGTCATTGCCAATCTTACCCAACACTCAATCAATGCCCCAGGCGGGGCCTGATGGATAGTTCTTTTAGCGTGATTATATTTCTGACCACAATTCTAACTCAAACCCATTGAGATATACAGTGTTGCAGATTCGACAGTTTGGCTACGAAAACCCGGTCAGAATACAGGCCTGTCGCCCCAGTGAATGCAGACCGTACCGAAACCGTAGCGCTGATAGGATACCCGCTCCAGGCCAGAACCCCTCAGAATGGATGCCAGTTCTTCCGCATCGTAAAACCGGTCAACTGACTGCGGAAGGTAGGCGTAAGCTGCCCGGTCGCGGGCGATCAGCTTCCCGATGACGGGTACGAGGACGTGAAAGTAGCGGCGGAACAGGGCGGACCTCAATCCTGGTTTCATAGGTGAGAGTTCGAGGAGCGCCACCCTGCCTCCGGGGCGAATTACCCGCGCCATCTCGCCGATTGCCTGGGCCGCGTCGGGCATGTTCCGGAGGCTGAACCCGGCGGTTGCGCAGGAAAAGGTCGCATCCGGGAAGGGGAGTGAAAGCGCGTCTCCGACGATCAGAGAGACTTTGCCATCGGCTTGCCTCGCTGCCCGGCTACGGGCAATGCTGATCATTTCCGGTAGCAGGTCCACAGCAATGACGCTTTCTGCGGATCTGTGACGGGCGAGGCTGAAAGCGAGGTCGCCGGTCCCGGTGGAGACGTCGATGGCCGGGCCGGGCATTGTGGCAGTAGCCAGTGCAGCCGTACGACTCTTCCAACCCCGGTGCATGCCGAAGGTCATGACATCGTTCATGAGGTCGTAGCGGCGCGAGATGCGGGCGAAGAGTTCGGCGACGTATCGCTGCCGGTCTGCCCCGGTCAGTTTCGCCATAGGAGCCGCATGGGATGGAGGGTGCGGCTGAAGGGGTTCAGCATGAGGCCCATGTTCTCCAGGGTTACTACACCCAGAAGGGCCTGATTGTCAGTTTCTTCGCCTAGTATGACGGGCGTATACTCCTCGCCTTGCGGCAGGACTACGTAGCATCTGGAAAGACTGCGAGTCACAGTGGTCCCATCGGCCAAGCGGAATGTCTCTTCACGGGTTGGCTCCAAGCCCAGCGATTGCCAGACAGCGTAAGGCAACAATGTGTAGCCTGCTCCGCTATCCACCAGGAAATTGACCATCTGTTCTTGGCCCCGGGGTCCCATTACCCGGCCGTCGATAAATGTAAGCCCCATCAGACGCTTTCACCGCCATACTGCATTTCGGCGGGCAGCGCCCCGTCGATACCCAGAGCCACCAGTACCTTGCTAATCACATATCTTACAACGTCCTCGACGGTCTCGGGCTTCAGGTAGAAGGCAGGATCGGGAGGCAGGATTACGGCGCCCATGCGGCTGAGGGTGAGCATGTTTTCGAGGTGAATGCTGTGGAGGGGCGTCTCCCGGGGAACCAAGGCCAGCGGGCGGCGTTCCTTGAGGCAGACGTCGGCGGCGCGCAGCAGCAGGTTGTTGGAGATGCCGTTGGCGAGGGAGGCGATGCTGTTCATGCTGGCCGGGACGAGGGCCATGCCAGCAGCGGGGTAGGAGCCGCTGGCGATGGGGGCCCTGAGGTCGTTGACAGGATAATGGACGAAGGCGGGGTGCTCCTGCCATTCCACGAGGGTCTCGTTGAAGGAGTAGCCCAGCTCCTCCTGCCACACCATGCGGGCGGCGTTGGAACAGACCACAGCGGTGGGCGTGTCTCGGCGAAGCAACTCATCCACCATGGCGCGGGCCATCACCGATCCGCTGGCACCGGTTATGCCGATAATGACCGGCCCGGGCATTACAGCGTCACCGCCAGGATGGTGAACACCAGGAGAGACACAGAAATGACGCTGTTGTACTGGAAGAGGGGCGAGCGAAGCTTCGACAGGTCGTCTGCCTTGACCAGGCTGTTCTCAAGAGCGAGCAGGACGACCGCTATCGCCCAGCCTATGAAATAGTAGAGCCCTAGATCCATCCAGATGCCCAGAGCCAGCAGGGCGACGGCGGCCATGAAGTGCATCGTGCGCGTCGTCCAAAGGGCGGCGGCGATCCCGAACCTCTTGGCCAGGGAATTGGTGCCGTACTGCCGGTCAAAGTCATAGTCGGCGCATCCGTACACGACATCGAATCCCCCGGCCCACATGATCACAGCAAAAGTGAGCAGCATTGGCTCGGGATCGAGTCTTCCCGTGACAGCGATCCAGGCGGCGGATGGGGAGATAGCCAGCGCGCCGCCCAGGAAAAAGTGGCAGGCCCAGGTGAAGTACTTCGTGAAGGAATAGAAGATAACGTATAACGCGGCCACCGGAGCCAGGATCAATGTCAGGGTGTTCAGCTGGGACGCGGCGTAGAAAAACACTCCCGTGCCAATGACAGCCAGCGCCACTACCTCGGCTGGCTTGACCAGACCGCGTGGTATGTGGCGGCTCCGGGTGCGCGGATTGTCGGCGTCTTCCCTGCGATGGATGAACCGGTTTGCCGACATCCCAAGGGTGCGGACGCCGGTGAGGGCAACGGTGATCCAGATGAAATCGCTCCAGCCGGGCCACCCGCTGCCGCCGGTGTCCACCGAGGCCAGGATCATGCCCATGTAGCAGAAGGGGAGTGCGTAGAGGGATTCCCAAATGCGCACAACGCTGAGGTAGTATGGCAACCTGACTATTGGGGCGCGAATTGCGCTATCGCCCTGCATGATTATTCCGTCCGCCACGCAGCCATCAGGAGATCCCGTAGCTGGTCCACTTCCGGTCGACCAGGCCCTTGATCTCAGGGCTCATCACCACGTCGGGAGGCCACTCCCGGGTCCGGCCTCCCTCCTCCGGGAGTTTTATGGTGGCGTCGATACCAACCTTGCTGCCGAATTTCGGCGTGGGCGATGCCACATCGAGGTCATCTATGGGGCCAGTTGTGAATACGAAGTCCTGGGCCGGGTCCATGTTGGCAGTGACGCGCCATGCGACCTCGGAAATGTTCTGCACATCAACGAAATGATCGACCACTATGATTCCCTTGACCAGGCTCATCAGTCCCATGCCCCATAGTCCATGCATTACCTTGCGGGCCTGCCCGGGGTATTCCTTCTTCATGGACACGATGACCAGGTTGTGGAATATACCCTCCGCAGGCATGTTCATGTCCACAACCTCAGGCAGGATGGCCCTGATCACGGGCAGGAACATCCGTTCTGTGACCTTTCCCATCCAATAGTCCTCGGTAGGAGGACGGCCGACGATGGCTGCAGGATATATGGGCCGGTTGCGGTGCGTGATGCAGGTCACATGAAAGACCGGGTAGGGATCGGGCATCGAGTAATACCCGGTATGGTCGCCGAAGGGTCCTTCCATTTGCTGCTCGTCCAGAAGAACATAGCCCTCCAGTACTATCTCCGCCTCGGCCGGCACCATCAGGTCGCTGGTGCGGGCCTTGGCGAGAGGTACGCCCTCCTCGCGCAGGAACCCGGCGACCACCATCTCGTCCATGTCCGGAGGCAGGGGGGCAGAACCGGTCCATATCGTAGCCGGATCGCCGCCCAGCGCAACGGCGACATCCAGACGATCGAGGCCCAGCTGGCGCCCAATGCGCTCGTGGTGGGCACCCACCTTGTGGGTCTGCCAGTGCATCCCAGTGGTGCGGCGGTCGTAGACCTGCATCCTGTAGATGCCGTAGTTCTGCACACCGGTCTCGGGATCGCGGGTGATCACCAACGGCAGGGTGATGTACTGCCCTCCATCCATGGGCCAGCAGTGAAGGATGGGGAACTTGAACAGGTCAACGTCTTCGCCCTGGAGCACCACATCCTGGCAGGGCGGATTCGAGACGGTCCGGGGGCGGTACGAAGCTAGATTCACCAGCTGACCGAGGGTCTTCAGTTTGTTGGCGATGCCTTCGGGGGGACCCTGTACCAAGTTGAGAACGCCCTGCACTCGCTCGACAACTTCATCCAGTTCCTCCACGCCCAGGGCCCATGCCATCCGCTGGGTCGACCCGAAGAGATTAATAGCGACTGGTATGTCAAATCCCTGGGGGTTCTCGAACAGTAAGGCCGGCCCTCCCGACTTGATCACACGATCAGTGATTTCGGTGATTTCCAGATGAGGGTCAACCGATGTCGAAATGCGACGTAACTCGCCTCTCTCTTCCAGGAATGAGATGAATTCTCGGAGATCTCGGAACTTCATGGAGTGGATGAACCGACCCTTCTGGGTTGTTTGGCGATGGGAGCAGCCGCGACGCGGGCGCTCATAAGCCTCACCCGGCTGAATGCACGGCAATTCTAGCCGGATTGGAGTGGCGGTTCAATTGAAGCAGAATCGAAGGGGGTTTGCGGGGGGAGCTAGGAAGTGGGAAGGAGTGGCCCTGGGGGATGAATCACGCCGGAAAATGGGCGCGTAGAAACTTGGCTAACACCGGGAGGGTGCTGCGCAAAACAGGAAACTGCGGGGGCCGCAAACACGGGCCCCCGATCTCTTTACGAAAGACTAGAAGCCAGAGGATGACTCAGCGCGCATCCGGCTAAAACAGTCGCTACAGTAGACCGGCCGGTCGCCGCGCGGGCGGAAGGGCACCATGGCGTCGTTGCCGCATTCTGCACAAACGATGGGGTACATTTCACGCGGGCCGTCCTGGTACATACCACCACCACCACCACCACCACCACCGCCACCGCGCTGTTCGGTCCGGCGCACCGCCCGGCAACTGCGGCAGCGCTTGGGTTCATTGCCAAACCCGCGAGCCTGAAAAAATTCCTGTTCCCCGACGGTGAAGATGAATTCGCCGCCACACTCCACGCATATCAGGGTCTTGTCCGACAATGCCACTGATGGCCTCCTTGAGCACGTTCGGGTACAGGGCCGGTGAAGTCCACGGCCCAACAGGCAAGCCACCTCTTGCCAGAACGGATAACCTGGCCGGTTAACGCTGGAATACCTGCCCCGATAACCTTGTATGTGCCTATAACGACATTATAGCTATCTAGAGATAATATGCAACCAAAATTGGTAATCTAGGTAAATTATGCCGTATTTCGTAAATTATTTTCTAATTGGAGCCGAATACCTGGAAATGCCTGTATACGATAGAAAATCGCTTCTCGTAGGGTCCAGCTCACTGGATGGGACTGAAGCCCGCATTGGGCTCTACTGCCGCGACAACCCTTGCCCGTGCTCCTCAGACTCCTGTGGCGCGGGCCCGTCGGCGTCTTCGACGAGGAAACATGACGAAGCTTTGAAGACGGCCCACAGTCGCTGCCCCTCGCTGATGGACATTTCATCGAGGGAAGCCCCAGTAACGTGGCAGAAGAGCGGTACGCCGCAGTCCAACTCCACCGTATAGCCCGGCGGCCTTGGTTCGATTCGAGACACTATTCCGGGGATTCGATTGCGGGCGGAGGAGCCGACCGGCTCCTCCGAGGCCAGAATGATGTCGGAGGCACGGATGCCAACTGTTACCCGGCGACTCCAGGTTGTGGATGAGTGACTTTCATCAATCGGAGTTTCGAGGGAAAAGGCCGCGTGGTCACCAATGCCCGAAAGTCGCATGGTCCCGTCCCTGGGATGCCGCGAGTCCACCCTCATTCGGAACAGGTTCTCCACGCCGACCAAGTTGGCTACTGTGGCCTGTCCCGGTTGACCCAGGACTTCGAGCGGAGCGCCCTTCGCGATTGCACGTCCGTTATCAATGACCTGCACATCGTCCCCAAGAGCCAGTGCTTCTTCGCGGTCGTGGGTCACCAGAATGACCGGCTTGGGGTTGCGGGCGAGGGTTGTGCGCAACTCCTGGCGTAAGGACCGCCGGAGGCCTGCGTCCAAGGCCGCGAATGGCTCATCCAGCAACAGCAGCCTGGGCTCGGTGGCCAGCGCCCTGGCAAGGGCCACCCGCTGCTGCTGCCCTCCTGACAGCTCCCAGGGGTATCGAGCCTCGAGACCGCGTAACTGGAAGGCATCCAGGAGTTCATCCACCCGCTGATTCGCAGGGCCTCCCTTTCGAGTGTCGATACCATAGGCTATGTTCTTTGCCAGAGTAAGGTGGGGGAACAAGTTGTACGCCTGGGTCAGGTGACCAAAGAGCCTGCGATGGGCCGGCACCCATACCCCAGTGGCGCTGTCGTAAACCGTTCGGCCGTCGATGTCCACTCTGCCCGCCAGGGGCCGCAGCAGTCCGGCCATGGCCCTGAGGGCGGTGGTCTTTCCCGAGCCGGACGGCCCGAAGAGGACCAGTGTGCGGCCTGGTTCCACGTCCCATTCCAGCCGCAGTTCGAATTCTCCCAGGCGGCAATGGAGCCATCCGCTGGAACCGGGTTGCGGCGTCACAGTCGGCCACTCCAGCGACGCCTTGATGCCAGAGCCAGGGCCGCCAGCGCTATGATGGACACGATCAAGAGCACTGAGGAGAGGGCCAAAGCGCTGTCGAGGCCGCGGCTGGACTCCATGGCAGTCATGATGGCCAGCGGCATGGTCTGGGTCTCGCCCGTCAGGTTGCCGGCGAACATCATGGTCGCGCCGAATTCTGATAGCGCCCTGGCCCATGACAGGCCGAGCCCGGTGATGATGGCGGGTGCCGCCAAGGGGACCGTGATGCGCCAGAAGGTTTGAAGAGGGGACACGCCGAGGGTTTGGGAAACGTCTTCGTAGTCGCGGGCTACGGACTGGAACCCCAGCCGGGCGGAGCGTATGTAGAAGGGCGCAGCCACGAAGATCTGGGCAAAGACCACGGCAGTCGTGGTGAACGATATGTCCAATCCGGAACTCTCCAGCCAGCCGCCTATCAGGCCGCCGCGTCCGAAGGCCATCAACATAGCAACACCGGCCACGACTGGCGGCAGCACTATCGGAAGCTCCACCAGGCCGTCGAGCAGCCGTGCCGCCCAGTGATTGCTTCGGGCCAGCAAGTATGCGAAGGGTGTTCCTCCCAGAACGACCACAACTATGCTGACGACACTGGTGAATATGGACAGCCGCAGGGCAGTGAGGGCGAGGTCGCCGGTGACTGCGCCCCAAAGGTCTTCCTGTTGGGCGGCCCTCACCAGGAGAGCAACGACCGGCAATCCGATGAACAGCACGTAAAGCAGGCCGGCACCACCCCCAAGGAGAGTTCCCTGGGTTCCCGGCTTAACCCGATTCAGCCAGGATGCTAGCACCGTGCCCGCCGATTATCGGGATGATTCACGGCGGCCCGAACCCGTAGGCTGCGAGCGTTGCCTGGCCGCGGTCGGACAGTACGAACTGGACAAACATTTCTGAGAGTTCGAGGCTCCCGGATTCATTCACGACGGCGATTGGATACAGAGCCACGACCTTGTGGGCAGACGGAGGGAGTGGGAGTTCCAATACCTCACCGGTGCTCAAGGCGGACAGTGCTCCAGGCCGGTAGACAATCCCGGCATCGGCCTGTCCCAGGGCAACTTTCTGTTCGACGGACTTCACACTGGTCTCTTCTGATACAACATTTCCCAGCACTAGGTCCGCAAAGTCCTCACCCAGTCCTGATTCGCGGGCCGACAGCACTGCCAGCAGTTGCCTCGAATACTGTCCGGCAGGGACGTTTTCGTGGGCCAGAACCAGCTTCACACCAGGATTTGCCAGCTCCGCCAGGCCGCGTATGCCGGATCGCCCCGCCACAATTACAGCCATATTGGCAGTTGCAAAGGTCCCACTTTCTCCGTCAATGAGCCCCGCCTTCCTAGCCAGGGTCATCTGGAGTTCATCGGCCGATGCAAATACATCGGCCCCGGCTCCGAGCTCCAGTTGGGACCTCAGACGCTGGCTGCCGGCAAAGTTCAATCTCACGGCGACGCCGGGGTTTCGAGATTCAAAGTCCCTGGCAATATCCGTAAATGCGTCCGTCAGGGAAGCAGCGGCGAATATGGTGATGGCTGTCCCGCCCTCTTCGTTGCTGCATCCCAAGGGCAAGCAAAGCATAACCACCAGGATGGCAGGAGACAGAGTTTGAAGGACAATGTGCTTGAGGAGACCGGGCATTGGCTGATAGTCATGGGCAGAGGTGCCCTGATACTCGGGCGATGCGGTTAACGGGCTACAATCTAACCGGGAAAGGGGCGTTTGTACAGTTGAGTGGTCGGCACAGGCCTCCGCAGCGGTGTCTTGACGGCGGGGGTTGGCTGGGTTGTAATGGCGGCAGGAAATTGCCTGCGGAGGTTTGACATGGCGCTAGTGCGCTGCGTTACCGAAATGGGAATGGGTGTAGACGTTCACGGACGGGACTACACCACTGCCGCCCAGCGTGCCGTCTTTGACGCGATTCATCACAGTAGCCTGGGATTCCAGAGGATGCTTGGCAAGACTGCCGACGACATGCGGGTGGACGTTACCATCGGCGTGCCGAACCCAAGTGCCGTAGACAAGGAAGCGGTGCTGTCGGTGTTGCCCCATGGGACCGGCCACTGCGAGGCCGTGGCAGGAGGCCTTGAGGTCCCCAACGAACGGGGGGATGACGCGCTCGTGATTGCCAATGCAGTGGTGATCGTAAGCTTCGACGACGGAAGCTAGCAAACCCGCGAAATCCAGAGGAACCTGACTACAGAATCGGGGAACTCAACCTCATAGAGAGGAGGGGTTCCCCGATTTTCTTTTGACCAGGGGGCTGGGCCCAACTTCGGCTATCTTTCCCGGTGGTCTCACCGATTGCCAATTTTCGGACCGGCAAAGGCGGGATTTTCACAACTCTCTTACAACTCTCTTACAAAAATCAATTGATTCGGAGCGTTCTATTAAATATTCTATATTTATAAATCAGATATTAAGTATTGCTGTTCAGGCCAGTATCCAGAAAAGGGATTTAATTATTTGGGAATGGAGTGTGCGGGATGTTGAATTCATGGATTCTCATAAGAAATCGGCAATGCCATCGTGATGAGT
Source organism: Dehalococcoidia bacterium (assembly GCA_965216065.1). GTDB lineage: Bacteria > Chloroflexota > Dehalococcoidia > Lucifugimonadales > UBA3495 > VXOI01. Next base: position 1,541,163 of record CBDCFB010000002.1, on the reverse strand, counting down.
CTCGTGGTGCCACCAGGACGATCGGCCTGCTGGCCTTGGTTGCCACGTTGGTGCTGGTGGCGTTATTCGCTGCTTCACAAGCTGATGCAGATGCCGCAGCACTTCGACCGGAAGCGACGCAAATCGGTTCCGGATACGCGGACACCTACCGTGTACTGCCGGGCGAGGGAAGGCCAGGAGTAGTTGAAACGTCATTGAACGGCGGCAACGCCGAGTCGGCCGGACTTCCTTTAGGAGAAGGTTTCGGTTCCCTGGAAGACATGGCTATTTGTTACGCCGAGGAGGTCTGGTCGGCGTGGCTGACCATCGGAAGCGAGTCTGATTCAAACACCACATACTGGGGGTACATCCCCAGCCTGGAACCCAACGTGGGCGAATTGGACGACACGGAGTTTGACTTCGATGGAGTTGCCTATACCGTGCTCAACCTCTTTTTCCAGCAGACCGGCAGCGTTCAGCAACTGGTGCTGGAGGCGGACCTGCCGCTACCCGGCGGCCTGGTGTTCGCGGCGGGAACCGACAGGTTTGCCATTTCGGACTCGGATGCGCTGGGCTCGGGTGGGAACATCCACGTCTGGCGGCAGGACTCGAGCCTGGGGTGGGCCGAGGGCCAGACCTTCGAGGTCGCCCTGCTGTTGGAGTCCAGCTTTCAGGGATTCGAGCCGCCCCCGGTGGTGGGACCAGAACCGGCAGCGCTACCGGAAGGCACGGGTATTGATGGCACCCTGTCGCCCGGGCAGGAAATCACCGGAGAGATCGAGGCGGAGTTTCAGTTCAAGAGCTACAAACTGGTTGTCGAGCCAGGAGAAAAATACCGCGTCGACATGAAGGGCGCCGCGACGGGGGATGGGACGCTGTCCGACCCGTGGATCTCAGGAATCAAGGGGGCCTTTGACACCGCCCGGGGAGTCGAGTTGCAGCCGGTGTGGTACGACGAATTGGGGAGGATCCAAACCGAATCGAGTTTGCCTTCGGGAGATACTGTTCAGCTTGACCAGTACGGCCGGATGTATATCGAGTACACCAACGACAACGGAGAGATCGTGCTGCGGCCCCCTATGGGAGCCAACGACGATGGTGGAGAGGGATTCAATGCCAGGCTGTTTCTCGTCAACTTTCCCGCGTCGGAATATTTGATCGCAGTCTCCGGGGCGCCCAATCCGACAGCCACCGGCACATTCGTTATCAGCCTGACCGAAGTGTCCGAAGACGACTACTCCGCCGACGCGAGCAACGCTGGCACGGTTTCAACGGACGCTCCCGCGCCTGGCAACCTGGAAGTGCCAGGGGGTGAGGAATGGTTTGCCGTGGAGCTGCAGGTGGGTGTGAGGTATGTGATCGAGGTCCAGGGGCGAGGAGGGCCCGAGTACCTCCAGACGCCGGGACTTGTCGGCATCTACGATGAGTCGGGAGCTCTGGTCGATGGCACTCAGGCTGCAGATGACGGGCCACAGAGGTCGCTGCTGTATTTCACGCCCGCGTCGGACGGCATTTTCTACATCGCGGTCGCTGGGCCCAGTCCCTACATGCCCAACCGGTCCGTGATCCCCGTTGGTCCCTACGAGGTGTGGTTCGCGGCGCGATCCTAGGTTGCCAGACACCTCTGGTCAACGGGCCTCACATCGTTTTGGTCGACGCGGGGGCACGGCTTCAACGAGAGCTCCAGGCACGCAATGTCGAGCAGGCGCACCGCCCAGCGGCTCTCTTCGGGTGAAGCATCGGTCCGTTTCCTCGTAGCGAGTCAAGAACTGGCAGATCGCTAGGTTGAATTAGCGTTTCAGTATTTCGTTCAGGGAGGCAAGACCATGAAAGAGTCAAGAGAAGCAGACGGCGCTACGGAGGCTGAGTCCCAGCGGAAAGAAAGTGTCCTGTGGCTGATGGTCCTTTCGCCAGTTGTCCTGGCATTCGGGCTGGTAGCCGCGGCTCTGATCCTGGGAACGCCGAGGGTTGAGGCCGCACTGTTGATGGCCGAGAGTCCGACCTTGGCTGCGCATTACCTGTCCCAAGAAATGCACGGGGCAACTCAGGAAGGCGCTGCCGATTGCCCGAGATATGGAGAAGTGGATCCGTGGGCCGGCTATGCGGTCAATCCCGACTATGGGCTATCCGCGGACGCGTACCGCGAATGCAAGGACCCGGTGTGGAATTCGACCATGGTTGTCGGGCGTCAGGGTATCGACGGCGACACCGTCGTTGGCTATGACTCCACGCTCTCGCCGCCGATTGGAGAGATGGTCGATTCTACCTTCACCTACTGGAAAAGGGACTACATCGTAGATGGCCTGTCTTACATGGATAGCGACGACAGTTCATACGAGTTGACCCTCGACCTGGACAGCGGGCTGCCTATCGGAATGGTGCTGCATGTTGGGGGGATGAGTCTTCCGTTGCCCCATGCGCAATTTTCCACTAAAGAAGCCAAATATGCCTGGCAACTCCACGGGAACCCTACCTGGAAGGATGGACAGGGGCTGGAGGTTGTACTGTCCCACAATCCTTCGGTAAGCACAGAGCCTGAGCTGGTCTGGTGAACCCGGCTGGCTCGACCCTGATAACACATTGGGCAGTCGGAACCGGAAATTCCCGCCCGCAGAGGGGTCTGGGACGTCGGGAGAGGGTACGGGCGGTGGAGAAGGTTCAACGGAGGAAATTAGGCGACTGGCAGGGGCTGTTCATCCCCCTGCCAGTTTTTTCCGGGCGAGACCGATGAGAGTGCTGAGACGCTCTTGCTTTCCAGGTCCGGTTACAGTGAACCTGACAAGGCCTCGGCCCTCGATGAAGAACAGGCTGACGGCATCTTCTTCTCCCAGGCTGTGTTCCAGGACGCCGCTGGCCTCGATCTCTCCCGGACCCGCCTGGCCTTGGTTGGCGAGGTCGGCGCGGATGCCGTCCAGTGCCCCCAAGGACAGCTCCCGGGTGTCGTACAGGATCAGGCTCTGCACCATGCGAAATCCTGGTCCCTGCAACTCGACCTGGGCGGAGGGCCCGTCAAGGGACTGCTCCTCGGACAGGGAAATGACGGTAACGCCACCCTCTGGAAAGTCATCGGGGCCCAGGAGGAGGTCGCGGGGTTCACCCGAGATTTCGGCGCCACATCCGAGAACCAGCAGGGTGAAAAACAGGGACAGCGCGAGTACCGGGGCCGTTCCTGGCGACCCGTTCAATGCTGGTGGCCGTGCCGTTGCTCGGGAGGCCCCCAGCCACCGGCACCGGGAGTGCGCACGCTGAGCACATCACCTGCTTCGACGTCGATGAGCTCCTTGCCGGCGAGCTGGACCTCTTCTACGCCGCCTCGAAGGAGTACGTTCTCCCCCGTTTCACCGTGGTGGCCGCCGTGGTAACCAGGAGGTGGCCGCCGTCTACGCTCCGACATGAGGGTAACCCTGGCCGGAGCCAGGAACTCGACCTCGCGCACCACGCCGTCGCCGCCGCGGTACTGGCCGTCACCGCCGGAGCCGCGGCGCAGCGCGTATCGGCGAAGACGCAGCGGGAATGCGAACTCCATGGCCTCGATGGGGGTGTTCATCGTGTTGGTCATGTGGGTCTGGATGCCCGAGATGCCGTCCTTGTCTGGGCGGGCGCCCATGCCTCCGGCAATGGTCTCGTAGTAGACATAGGGCTTGTCGCGGACCGGGTCATGGCCGCCGATTATCATGTTGTTCATGGTGCCTTGGCTGGCAGCCGGCACCACATGTGGCAGGGCCTGGGCCAGCGCCCCGAACAACACATCGGTGATGCGCTGTGAGGTCTCCACATTGCCGCCGGCGACGCCACGTTGCGGCTGGGGGTTGACCAGCGTACCAACCGGGGCGTTAATGCGAAGGGGCCGCAGGCAGCCCTGGTTGGCGGGCGCCTGCTCGTGGAGGAGGCAGCGCACGACGTACAGGCAGGCCGAGACGGTCACTGCTTCCGGGGCGTTGATGCAGCCGGGCCGTTGCGGGGAGGTGCCGGTGAAATCGATGTCCATCTCATCGCCTGACACGGTGATGGTCACGGCAATGGGTACCGGCTCCTGGGTCAGCCCGTCGTCGTCCATGTAATCTAGGGCGCTGTAGGTGCCGTCTGGGATGCCCTGGATGGTCTGGCGGGTCACTCGCTCCGAGTAGTCGAGCAGCGCCGCCATGTGCTCGGCGGTCTCCTCGATCCCGTAGCGCTGGAACAACCCCTGCATACGCTGCTCGCCGACCCGGATGGAGGCTGTCTGCGCCGCCAGGTCTCCCTTGCGCTCGTCGGGCGTGCGCGAGTTGCGGCAGATGAGTTGGATCACATCGTGGTTCAACCTGCCGCCCCGGGCCAGCTTGATCGGAGGGATGATGGTGCCCTCCTGGTACAACTCGGTTGACAGAGGCATCGAGCCGGGGGTCATGCCGCCGACATCGGAGTGATGCCCGCGGGCGGAAACGAAGGCAGCCAGCTGCTGGTTCCCCTTCTCTCCGGCGTAGACCGGGGCGACCATCGTGATGTCGGGCAGGTGCGTCCCGCCAAGGTACGGGTCGTTCAGGATGACGATGTCGCCGGGGCGCAGTTCGTTCGGGAACACCTCAATGGCCGCGCGCACCGACGCGGGCATGGCCCCCAGGTGGACCGGCACATGGGCCGCCTGGGCGATCATGTTCCCTTCGGGATCGAACATCGCACAGGAGAAGTCGCGGCGCTCCTTGATGTTGGGAGAATACGAGGTGCGCTGAAGTGCGACGCCCATCTCCTCGGCCACCGACTCGAACATGTTCTTGAATACTTCCAGGCTGACCGGGTCTACGGGCATATTCGCACCTCGGACTGCGGGCTGACCGTGCTCAGCTTGCCAGCGTTTCGGCAAGGATATCGCGAGTGGCGCCACCAAGCGACGGGGCCATCTGGAAGAACTCGCTGGACATGACTTCGTGCATGTAATCCTCGGGCAGCTTGGTGAACGGGCCATCCCGTTCTATCTGGGTACGGTGGCGTTCCAGGGACTTCTTCTTGATTGCTACGAACTTCCCCACATTGAGTATGGTGGAAACTTCGTCGTCGGGGGTACCAAGGGCATCCGTGTCATCAGCCGAGAAGAGCGGCCTGAGATCCAGCTCCACCATCTTCTTCCACATGCTCTGGAAGAAACTGCGGGGGAAGCAGACATAGTACAGCAATGGTCCACCTGCCCCGCGGCAGCGTTCGACGGCGGTGCGGGTATGCCGGCAGATGGTCACATGGTCCGGATGCCCGTAACCGCCGGTGGGGTCGTGGGTGATGACGATGTCCGGGCGAACCTCCACGATAACCGAGGCAACCTGTCCCACGACCGCCTCTTCGGGCGCCTGGTACAGGCTGCGGGGATGGTCGTTGTCCTCCCACCCCACCATCCCGGAGTCCCGGTAGTTGAGGAACCGGACGTCCCGGATGCCGGTCAGGTCCATGGCCGCGCGGAGCTCGCCCTGTCGTACTGAGGGCAGAGTCTCGGGAGTGGCAAGAGCGGGGTCGCTGATCTCGCCCACATCGCCGTTGGTGGCGCAGACCAAGGTCACCCGATGTCCTCCGGCCACCAAGGCGGCCAGAGTTCCGCCGCAGCCGAAGCCCTCATCGTCGGGGTGAGCGAAAACAGCCAAGACGGAAAGCAATGGAAAAGGCGCAGGGCTTCGGTCGGTCAACTTGGAATACTCGCTCGATTCTAATACTTGCGGGGCAGACGGTCCGGAATCTCCAATTCCAAGGGCAGGGAGCCAACGCGATCTATGTCGATGCCTACGAGCTTTCCGGTTGCGTCGAAGTCCAGCATGACACCGTCGAAAATTTCCACACAATCTGCGCTGATTCCCTTCGCTACACTGATGTAAAGGGAGTCTGTTTTGGCGTAATAGTTGAGGTCCATGTTTTGGCCCCCTATGCCGTCGTGAGGAGCAGGTTGCCGTAGGGGTCGACCTCGCCCTGCCAGCCGGGCGGGACGACGGTGGTGGTGTCGAGTTGCACGACAAGGGAGGGACCAGAGATTCGGTTCCCCGTCGCCAACCGATCGCGTTGGTAGAGTGGCGTGTCCAGTTCCCCTTGCCGGAAAACCACGCCGACCGCCGCTATCTGAGCGGCGGTCGCATCGGCGCCGCACGCCGGCATCGGAGGCGATTCCGGCTTGTCCACCGCCAGGTCGAGCTTGAGGCGCAGGTTGACGATCTCCATCGGCTCGCCACGGTCGGCGTAGCCGAACCGCTGCAGGTGGGCGCGATAGAAGCTGTCGGAGATGGCGCGGGCGAGACCTTCCGATGTGCGGGAGGCACGTGAAGTCGGGTAGTCTACAGTGAGCTCGAAGGACTGGCCGAGATACCGTACATCTAGGAAGCGCCGGGCCGTCATCCTGTCGACGGGCAGACCCTCATGCAACAACTCGGCACGGGCCAGGCCTTCCATTCCGTGGAATTCCTCTTCAAGGCGGGAGCGGTCCAGGTCGGCGCCGCGGAGCATGACGGTTCGCGAATAGTCCTTGACTACATCGGCGATGGCTACGCCGAGGGCGGACAGGATACCGGGCCTTGCGGGTATCAGTACTCGCGGGATGCCGAGCTCCTGTGCCAGATCACAACCGTGGACCGGGCCGGCGCCGCCGAACGGGACGAGAGTGAAGGCGCGCGGGTCGTAACCGCGTTCCAGGGAGATGGCCCGGATGGCCCGTTCCATGTTGGCGTTCACCACGCGCAGAATCCCGAGGGCAGCCTCCTGCGCGCCCAGGCCGAGGTTTTCGGCCAAGGAAGACATCAGGCCCTGCGCCCTGGGAAGGTCGAGGATCAACCGCCCACCGAGGAAATGGTCAGGCCGCAGGCGTCCCAGCAGCAGGTTGGCGTCGGAAACGGTGAGCTGCTCTCCCCGCCCGTAGCAGGCAGGCCCAGGGTCGGCCCCGGCTGACTGCGGGCCGACGGTCAAGGCGCCGCCGGTGTCGACCCGGGCGATGGAGCCGCCACCCGCGCCCACGGTGTGAATTTCGATCATCGGGACGCTGATGGGATGCCCGCCCACATTCGAGCTGCCGGTCTCCTTGATGCGTCCCGGGCACAGGGATACATCGGTGGAAGTGCCGCCCATGTCCAGCGTTATGATATCCGGGTAACCCGCCTGGGCCGATACATGAAAGGCACCCACCACACCGCCGGCGGGGCCGCTGAGGATGGTGCGGACCGGCTGCTCCGCGGCGAGCCGGGCGGTGATGCTACCTCCCGACGACTGCATGACGCGCAGGCCCTCGCCTAGAGAATTTTCCAGTTCACCGAGGTAGCGGCTCATCACCTGGCCCACATAGGCGTTTACCACGACCGTGCTGGTGCGCTCGTACTCGCGGAACTCGGGCAGGACCCGGGAGGACAGGGAGATGAACGGCGCCGGGTCCATCCTGCGCAGGGCCTCGTTGACCATTTCCTCGTGTACCGGGTTGAGGAAGGAGAAGAGGAACGAGACGGCCACCGCGTCGGCTCCCGATTCGGCGATCAGGGCCATCAGACCCTCGATGGCATCGGACTGAAGGTCATCGAGGATTGCTCCGGTGAAGTCCACTCGCTCCTGCAGGCCGAACCTGAGCTCCCAAGGCGCCAGGGTGGGCGTGCGGTCCTGCTCAAGGTTGTAGAGCTCGGCGCGGCTCTGGCGCCCGATCTCCAGCACATCCTCGAAACCCATGGTGGTGACCAGGGCGGTGCGGGCACCCTTGCCTTCCAGCAGGGCGTTGGTTGCAACTGTAGATCCGTGGACGAAGTCGGCGGAGTCGATCTCCACACCGGCCTCGCCGACGCCCTGAACGATTCCTTCAGTCGGGTTCCGGGGCGTGGAGGGAAGCTTGTGGACCGCCAGGTGGCCGTCCTGCAATACAGCTATGTCGGTAAAAGTGCCGCCAACGTCGATCCCAACCACGGTACGGGGCATCTGGGGGGTCCTCTCTAGTAGTCCGAAATCTTTGCAACGATGGCTTGATTGTTACGGGGCATTTCCCCTGTCATACGCGGCTTATGCAGACAATTGCCGAGCAATCCGGCGTTCTACCCGTCATTTCAAGGATGCTGGTCTTCTAGTCGTCCAGGGCAATTCGCAGGCGCTTGTTGATCCGCCCCTTGCTCTCATGACCGACCACGCGGATATGGCCGACCTCGGTGGTGTTGTTCACATGGGTGCCGCCGTCTGCCTGGACGTCCAAGCCCTGGATGTCGATGGTGCGCACCTCGCGGATGCTGGCCGGCAGCAGATTGATCTTGGTACGGATCAGGTCGGGGATCTGCTCCGCTTCGTCGCGTGGCAGGTTGGCTGCCAGCACGCCCCGGGAGGCGGCGACCTCCTCATTGATCTTGGCCTCGACTTCCTCGGCGAAGTCAGCCGACATCCGCTCCAGCTCGAAGTCCATCCTGGCCTCACCGGGCTGCATGTTGCCGCCGGTGACCAGTGCACCGTAGTCTCTCCACACGACGCCGCAGAGGATGTGAAGGGCGGTGTGGGTACGCATCAGGCGGTAGCGGCGCTCCCAATCGATGCGCCCTGAGACCCTGCTTCCCAGTCCGGGACGGTCGCCTTCAACCAGGTGCAGCAACATCCCGCCGTCCCGTTTGATGCCGGTAACAGAGTAATCGCGACCGTCAACGTTCAGTACTCCGAGGTCGCTGGGTTGACCGCCCCCTCCGATGTAAAAGGCGGTGCGGTCTAGTTCGATGCCCGAATCGGCCACGGTGGTGACGATGGCCTCAAATTCCTGAAGGTAGCTGTGGTCGTGAAACAGCAGTTCGGTCATGCATTCCGCTCCGTGGACGCCAGTATTATAGCAGACGTATAGGGCTGACTTGTCGTATTTCGGAACAATGCGTTGGACGGGCTACCCTACATAATGGGGTATGTCATATAATTGCAGCCCAATTGGCGGATATCCATCGACTACAAGAGGTCGAGGGTCTCGCAGGGAATCGATCAGGGGCGGACGATGAAGATTTCGTGTTTGCAGGAGAATTTGAGCAGGGGCCTTTCTGTGGTCGGGAGGGCGGTGGCCAGCAGAGCCACGCTGCCAGTCACCCAGAACGTTTTGCTCAGTGCTGAACGAGGCATGCTGCGGCTTTCGGCCACCAACCTTGAAATAGCCATGACTACCTGGATCGGAGCCATGGTAGAAGAGGAGGGTTCCGTAACCGTTCCGGCGCGGCTGCTTACCGAGTTTGTCAATTCACTGGGAAGCGACAGAATCGACATAGAGATTGAACAGGGCTCCCGTCAGCTGCAGATCAAGTCGGGCCGCTCCCAGGCCAATATTCACGGAACCGATGCTTCCGAGTTCCCTCCCATTCCCAGCGTGGACGACGCTACGGTGGCGCAGGCACAGCCGTCGGCCCTTCGCACGGCGATCGCGAGAGTGGCCTTCGCAGCGGCGACGGAGGAGTCCCGACCGGTCCTCACGGGTGTTGAGGTAAAGCTCAAGGACAGCTCATTCACGATGGCCGCTGCGGACGGATTCAGGCTGGCGGTCCATCGCGGCGAACTGGCACAGCCTGTCGCCGATGAAATAAGCGTCATCATCCCCGCACGCGCGATGACAGAATTGCAACGGCTGCTGGGCGACAATTCAGAGCCAGTGGACATCATGCTCACGCCTCAGAAGGGGCAGGTGATGTTCCGCCTCCAGGGTGGCGACACCGTTGAGCTCGTCTCCCAACTGTTGCAAGGGACCTTTCCCAACTACGACCAACTGATTCCGCAGAACTACACCACGCGGGCCATTCTCGACCTGCAGCAGACCCTCCGTGCTGCACGAACCGCGGCTATTTTTGCACGGGACGGCTCAAACATCGTGCGCATGCACGTCATGCCCAATGAGGAAGGAGAAGAGGCGGGCGGCAAGATGGTGATCTCGGCCCGTTCCGAAGAGGTGGGCGACAACGAGGACGTAGTTGACGTGGCGGAGCTTGAGGGGGAGGAAGGCAAGATCGCCTTCAACAGCCGTTATCTGCTTGATGTGCTGTCGGTGCTGGACCGGGGGCGCGTGGCAATCGAGACCACGACTTCGTCGAGCCCGGGCGTTTTCAAACCGACCGACAGCGACGACTACGTGCACGTGGTTATGCCGATGTTTGTTCAGTGGTGAATACGCGGGGTTCCTGGACCCGCTTCACCAATAACCGGCCGGGACTGCCGGTAAGGCGGATACCGAGCAAGGTCAACAACTGTTGCCGCTAATCACTCTCCATGCTGTCAATCCGGCCGCGGTGTCAGGCCAGCATGGCGCCAAACTGATCGGCCAACTCGTCTGATACTTCGGCTAGGGCCGCCTGCGGTTAGGGCCGTCTGCTCGGTCAGCTGAGCAAGTTCTTTCTCCAGTTGGAGGCGAAGATTGGTGATTGGAGCAATTATGCCCTCCAGCAGCTCCTGATCGATGAGTATCCGGACGCGAAGGAAGACCAGCGTGCGCTCTTCGTTACGACATTCGCGAATGCGACGCCTATGGTCGACGATATCTTGCCGGGAATCACCGTCCGCGACGCCTCGACCGCTGCGCATCCCTTCTCGAACAGGGGACGGGTCATCCATAAGATACGGATGTGGCCCAGACGGCTCCATTTGATTCCAGGCTCAGGCGAGAGTGCCGGGTGGGGCCTCCCGCCGGACGCACTACGCCCTCAGTTGACCCTTCGCTTTGAGCAGGTTGGCCAGCACGAACAGCCGCGCCAGCCGCTCCGCGCTCTTCGCCAGCCCCGGTAGCGCACCCCCTATGGTGCTCGGGCAGGCTCTTGACATGCCCGAACAGCCGCATCACCCTCTGGAAAGGATGCTCCACCTTTGCTCTCACCCACGCCTTCACCGCCGGCGTCTCATTGCTCCCAGGCTCCAGGCTCCGCCACCGCACTGGACGTGTCGGAACGGGCCGTGTTCCGCACCAAGCGGGGTACGTTGAGGAAGGACTGGACGAGGTGCTGAGGCACCATAACCAAGTCAACCGGTCCAGAAAGGTGGACGAAGGGGTGGAGGCCCAACCCATAAACCCAGTTGCTGGCCGACATCAGAGAACCGCTGCCGGCCAACCCTGGGAAGCCGAGGCGCGAGGACTACCAATACCAGCGGGCAGAGACGCGCAACCTGGTCCTCACCTGCGAACCCTGCCGGGGCTGGCGCAATGTGGCGATAACCCGGCAACGCACCATGCAGGACTTCGCTAACCGGATGCGATAGTTGGTGGGTGAGGCCTACCCCGATGTTCCGGTGATCTGGCTGGTTCTCGACAATGTGAACACTCACCGGATGGCGACGCTTTACGAAACCCCTCCGGCGGCCGAGGCCCGGCGCATAACCAAACCGTTGGAGTTCCACCACACTCCCAAGAACGGGAGTTGGCTGAATCCTGCGCTGAGCTTGCCGAAGGTATGGCGGATATCTAGTTCAGCGTGCTGGCCGGGCCTGCCTGCGAGGGCGCAACGGAGATGAGGACAGCCTGGAAAGAGACGTCGGCGCCTGCGTGTCGGAGAGGAACGCGACAGGAGTTACCATTAACTGGCGGTTCACTGCCCAAGACGCCGGACGCAAAGTCCATCGCCTATACCCAGCCAATCCTGATTTGGCCCAGTAGTAGGACCAGTCTATTATCTCAACAGCCCGGTGCTCCACGACTTCTTCGATTCCTGGAGCCCAAGATGGATGCATCACCTTCGGATCTCGCCTCCGAGCGCCCTGCAACACCGGACCATAGCCAGCTGATGACGTGGTTTTGACAAGAGGGAATCGAAATGTGGCTTCGTACAAGTTGTGATATTACCTTTGATGTGAGCGTCCCTACGCCCTTTATCCTGATGCTGCGCCCTCGAAGCGGAGCATTTCAGTGGGTGGCGCATGAAGAGTGCACGTTGACGCCAAGCGTACCGGTCACAGAGCATGTGGACAGTTACGGCAACCTGTGCGAGCGATTGATAGCACCGCCGGGTGAGTTTTCTATCCGCAGATCTGCGGACGTTTCAACCGCTGACGGCATTGACGTGTCGCCTGGTGCGCCATTTGACGAGGTGCACAATCTACCTGTCGAGGTCCTGACCTATCTTCTTCCCAGCCGCTACTGCGAGTCCGACCGGTTTACAGACCTTGGTTGGGAACTCGTAGACGGCGTCGAGCCCGGCTACGATCAAGTGGCCAGAATTGTAGAGTGGATCCGCACCTCCGTGCGCTTCAATCCAGATTCCAGCAATTTTCAGATGTCGGCAGTCGAGGTCAACCAGCAGCGCGAGGGCGTATGCCGCGAGCTCACTCATTTGGGCATCGCGCTATCCCGCAGTCTCTGTATCCCAGCGCGTATCGTTGTAGGCTATATGCACGAACTCGAGCCGATGGATTTTCACGCTTGGTTCGAGGCGTACGTAGGTGGCCGTTGGTACACCTTCGATGCAACGCAGGCCACTCCACGTGGAGGCCGAGTTGCCGTCGCTTATGGGCGCGACGCGGCCGACGTGGCGATGTTCAATCAGTTTGGCCCGGCGCTATATCCCAGAAAAATGGAGGTGCGGGTCGAGATGCTCGACGCTCGCCCGAGGAGCAATTGAGTATCCACTGTAGACCGTCAGCGAAAATGGGACACGTTTGGCGCGTCAATGGCACTGTGGTCCCGCGTCTCCCTCCGGCCAAACAGTGGCGCGAAGAATGCGCGGAAACCCTGGATTGCCCTGTATAGCTGATCGAAAGACGCCGTATCCACTTCCCTGTCCGTAAGCCGAACCAGAGCATCAGATCGCCTGAAACGACCCAGTAGAATATGTCGGTCTACTTAACCAAAGCCAAGATGAAATGCGCAGACGCATGGGGAAAATTTGTGAAGGAACCGAAGCAGCTGGTGTCAGGAGTAGCGAGGGGTCGATGATGGGCGTGAGGGAGATATAGTGGTTTCTCGAACAATGGCAGATGGAAGTCAAGGACTTGCGGTGGCGGATGATTCTGGCACCGACACCCAGGCAGCGGGAGCGCTGGTACGCCATCCTGCTCCTGGCCAGGGCTTGACGGCAGCGGCCACGGCGGAGGCGCTGGAACGGGACCCGCACATCATCGGACACCTTCGACAAGCTCAGGAGGGCGTCGGCCTTCGGAGAGGGAGGACCTGCGGCCCTGATATTCGAGCAGACCGGCGGTTCCCCCCCCCCCCCCGCCCTTGACCAAGCGCAGCAGGAGGAGTCGAGGGCAGCGGTGCAGCAACCGCCCGGCGCCTCGAGCATCGTAATGGCCAACTGGTCCCTTCAGCAGGCTCAGGAGGAAGGTGGTGCGTCAGTTTGTCGCGGAGCGGTTCCGCATCGGGTTGAGCCGTAGCAGTTGCCTGAACTGGCTGCACCGGCTGGGGATTGCCTTCAAGCGCCCCAAGAAGCGTCTGCTCAAGGCTGATGCGGCCAAGCGGGAGGCTTTCGTGGCGGAGTACGCTGCACTGAGGGATGAGGCCCAATGGACTGAAGCCAGGATATTCTTTGCCGATGAGGCCCACTTCCGGGCGGACGCGGAACTGGGGAGCACGTGGGTGCTGAGGGGTAAGCCAGCGTTGGTGGACTCCAATAGTCCACGGTATGGCGAGAAGGCCAGTTACTATTCGGCGGTGTGCCTGGAGACGAGCGAGGTGGAATGGATGGAACTGGAGGGCAACAGCAACAGCGGGACCTCGGCTGCCTTCCTGGAACAACTGAGGGAAAAGCACACTGGGCCGCTGCAGGTCATCTGGGACAATGCCCCGGCCCCCATTCGGCAAGCTCAGGAGTGGGGAGGCAGTGCGGGAGAGGGTCGGGAACTTCCTGGCCGGGCTGGCCAGCCAGAAAGACGAGGTGAGACGGCGTTGCCGGACGGTCTTGCGGTCAAAGGCCGAAGCACTCCTGCCAAATTCCCAGCACGATTCCTCGCCTCAAGCAAATGCATATCCCACCTTGGCTTTGGTTTAGTTACGAATCGGGCTATACGGGACTATTGAGGACCAAGTGGAACACAGTAATGGCGGAATGGGGTCCGCCAACATATTGCTTTAACAACATCAAAATTAGCTTTTAAAGTGGCATTGGGAGATATAATATGTCTCAATTGATGTCTCATTTAGTACAGAGCCGTAAGGGTTGGTCCAGTAATTATAGGTATACACATTGGTACATAACGACTTCTAAAGCCGATAAAGAAACCGAACTCGCTGTCCCCCGCTTTCTCCCGAACCGTTGGTGCCCACGGCGCCTACTCCGACGGCAATGGTTTGACGCTCCGGGTAGACAAGTCGGGGAAACGTTGGGTCCAACGAGTTACCATCACCGGCAGACGCCACAACGTGGGTCTGGGCGGGTATCCAGCAGTCCCCTTGGCCAAAGCTCGGGAATTGGCCTTTATTAAGCCCGAATCCACCGTTGGACGGCGCGAGGATGGCGGAAGGGTGTAAGGGAGTTACAGGCGCGATGATCCCGGCTCGAATTTGGGTAGACGGGCGGTCTGCAGGCGCTTTGGGGGTACCGATGGCGGCCTGCAGTGGCCGTGGCTAGGGAGATGGCAGGATAGGACACGGCAAGAGACCCTCGCTGATCCGGCGGGCGCAAGTTGGCGGGGATGTTCGGTTGTCCGTTGGATGGCTCAGACACCGGCGTTGCCGTCAGGCAGGGAGTGGCAAGGCGCGCAATCGGGCCAGGGCACGATCGAACTGGGCTTCCCAAGGCCAGCGCTGTGGCAAATGCAGTGTAAGGCGGCGTGCCGAGCGGGTGATCCGTCCGGCCAGGGCGAAGACCCGTCGTCTGAGGGTCTTGGTGGTCACGATCTGCTCACCCAGACCAATCCGCGCCGTCCAGCGGGCCAGGTTATGGGCTATCACCTGGATCGCCAGGCAATCGCCCTTCGACAAGCTCAGCAACTGTCTTTGATGTCAAGAGTTTTGGGCTCCGGGGTTCCAATGGCGATTTTGCCTGACCATGAGATTGAGTATGGTCAGGAGCTTGCGCATACAGGCGGTGAGGGCCACTTTCTTGGGTTTGCCTGCCCCGCACAGCCGGTGGTAGAAGGCCCGGAGGACCGGGTTGAACCGGGTGGCCACCAAGGCTGCCATGTACAGGGCGGCTCGCACCTGGGCGCGCCCACCCCACACTTTGCGTTTTCCCCTCAGGGTGCCGCTGTCGCGGTTGAAGGGCGCCACGCCGACCAAGGCGGCGATCTCACCGCGGTTCAAGGCGCCCAGTTCCGGAAGGTCGGACAAGAGTGTCATGGACAGAACAGGCCCCACTCCCGGAGTGCTCCGGAAGAGTTCGTCCTTGTCCCTCCAGATTGGAGAGGAGCGTATGAGGTCTCCCAGATCCCGGTCCAAGTCCGCCAGGTTCTCCTCCAACCAGCGGATGTGCTCCTCCACCTTGGGGCGTATACGCCGGGCGGCGGTTCGGAGCCGGTTTTTCTCTGCGGTGATCATTTCCACCAGTTGGCGTCGCCGGGCCACCAGTGCTGCCATCTCCTGGGTGCCGGCATCCGGCAGTGGCCTGGTGGCAGGGCGCATTGCCTCGGCGAAGTGGGCCAGCACTCGGGCGTCCAGGGCATCGGTTTTGGCCAGCTTCCCGGCAGCACGGGCGAAGTCCCGCACCTGCCTGGGGTTGACCACGGCTACAGGCAGCCCGGAGGCAACCAGTTCCCCTGCCAGGGTCATTTCCACTCCGCCGGTAGCCTCCAGCACCACCAGTTGGGGCATCAGTTTCTCCAAATGTTCCACCACCTCGCCGATGCCCTGGGAATCATGGGAGACCTGCCACACCTCACCGGTGGGACGCACCGCCACATCCAGGCCCTCCTGGAAGACATCGATGCCAACAAACAACTGGACTTCCTGCATTCAGAACCTCCCTGCAAATGTTCACCGACTCTGGCCCAGCCTTGCCTTATCCGGGCTTTGCGGCCCAGTCAACTGTTCGGGCTCCGAGCAGGCAGGACGCGACGACCCAGCTGAGCTACGGTCTTCAAGACCCAGGACTACGCGGTCTGCCACGTCCATATCCAAGATACAAGGACTGGCGGCGAAACGGCCCGACGGCATGTGGTTGAGCCCGACGCCGTACTTGAGGTCGCGTATGGCATTCTCGACCTCGGCGTGGCGGCGGTGGTCAGCCTCCAGTTTGAGCATCTCCCCGTCCCGGCCGGTGATGAAGCCGTGGTAGCTGTAGCTTGGCGAAGAGGGCCAGTTGGGAACCGGGCGTGGGCTTCACCCGCCGGACAATGAGCCGCACCGGCGCGGCGTCTGGCTTGGTCTGTAAGTAGTTTCGGCCACATCGGCGGCGCCGTCGATCCAGTAGGGAATGGGAGTCCAGCCCTCCTCTGGTATCGCCTCGATCAACTCCCGCAGGCGGACGTGCTGGCGGATGATGATGGAGAAGCGGACATCCATCTTGCGGCAGACGGATACCACGTCATGAGTGTAGAACCCGCTGTCGGCCCGTAGCGTTAGTTGTCCCGTGCCCCCGCCGTAGCGCCCCCGTCCCACCGTCTCCCGCAGGAAGTGGGCGGCACCGCGAGCGGAGTTGGCCCGGCCCTCGCGCAGACGGGACATCAGCACGTCCCCGGTGCTGGCGGCGGTCGCGAGAAGCAGGTGATAGCCACGGGCGCCGGTATAGCCGTGGTGGCGTGAGCCCTCCTTGGCCAGTCCATAGGTCTCGCAGATAGTCGAATCCAGGCCAATGGTCAAAGGAGCATCGACGGGTCCTGCCCCGGCCTTCCATGCGCGTGCCAGCAACTGGCGGCTCACGCGGTCGAGTTGACGGACGTGCCCCCAGCGGAAGCTGCGCAGGAAGGCCCCGAGGGTGGAGGGCGCCTTGACCGCGCAACCGAGAACACCGACCGTCCCCCCGGCGCGCAACGCATCAGCGTTATCGATGCAGTCGCCGCCGGCCAGCGCGGAGGCGACCAGCGTCAGCATCTTGTCCCCCGTGTTGGCCCGCCGCGCCGCGCCGCCGAAGTCGAGGTGACGGTCGACGAGTTCCCTCAGGCCCAGGTGTCGGGCGAGGGTGCCCGGCAGGAGCAGGCCGGCATTGGCCACCAGGCGGTGGTCGCCAAAGACGATGTGGATACGGTCGGGGGGGTGTGCGTGGTAGCATCAATTGGGTGCTCCTTTTCCGGGGTCGGTTTTTATTGCAAAACCATCATCCCAGAAACACAGAAGGACCTTCTTGTAGCTTCTGGGCGCCAACCTGACGCCCTATATCGGTGGATTCGGGTTTAAGTGGACAGACGCTTGATCCCTGGCGTAGTGCTGTTTGCGCCCTTCGCAGCACGATGATAGATTTAGGGTGAAACCTACTTAATGTTGAACTTGGAGCAGTATTGTTCGGGCCAGCATTGTGGAGATTATTCCGAAGATTATCCGCAATTCCGCTCGTGGGTCTGCTTACAATAGCTATCCTGTCATGCGGAACTGAGACTCTCGAGCCAACCGAAACTGCAACGAAGGCTCCTGTCGCGCCTGTGCCAACTCGTCAAACGGCTGCTCCGGCACAACCACAGGCACCAACTTTGGCCCCCACTCAGACACCCACCCCCCCTCCGGTTCCTGCAAGCGCTACCACGCCTGCATCCACGCCATCACCGACTGCCGGCCCAAAGGTGGCGCCGACTCCTGCGCCCGCTGCGATATCGGAACCGCCTCCCACTCCCGGTCGCACAACCATTCCCACCCTTGCGCCAACATTCGTACCCGCTCCTACACGGGTCACAGCCGCAACTCCAGGCCCAACCCCTGCTACAAGCCGCTCGCTCAGTGTTTCTCCAGTTCACGGAGCTCAAGGCAACGTAGTCACGGTCCAAGGAGCGAATTTCCCTGCACTTACCCCCGTATCCCGCATCGAAATGGGTGGCCAGTCGGTCCTGCCGAATGCGCAAATCAGAACGGCAGCGGACGGAACTTTCGCCGCAGCGGTTTCCGTGGCAGGCCTGGATGCCGGCCGCTACCATCTCTCCGCGACCGTCGGTAACTTGACTTCCCTCGTGGACTTCACTGTGTCGCCAAACGCGCCGGTAGTAGCAGCAACGACTGTGCCCACCCCGGTAGTCCCATCTACGCCTAAGCCGACTCCAGCACGTACACCCACTCAGACGGACACTTCCCCCAGCGTTGCCGGCTCATCTCCTGCCGACGAATCTCTTCGAAAGGAAATCCAGGCCTTTGCAGCCTTTTATCTTAACCCAGCGGTAGCCGATGCTCTATTAAGCGCTAAGTGGCTCAATGACGGCATCGAAGACGAGGATGACTCCGCCGCGGTTGCTCATTTTTTCACAGTGGCCGTCTCAGACCCCGTCGGAAGTCTCATCATGGCAAACTTCCTGGCAACCTCGAACGAACTCAATGATGATGTCCTGCGAGCGGCCGGAGAATTTGTGGAATACGCCTGGCAAACACCCCTCTTCCTGAGATTTTGCTCCGAGTCCCTTGGCTTGCCGACGGGGTTTCCACGCGGGAATTGCGTAATCTGCCGCCTACGGTAGAACTCGCACTGAAGGGTGAGCTGCAAGTCCCGTCTGTTCTCCCGACGCCCGCACCGACTCAGCCGCCGGCTACTCCAATCACGCCGGCGCCGACTGAGGAAGAAGCATCCGCTCAGCCAGGCTTTCCGTGGCAAAGGGACGGCCTCACGCCTTACGAAGCATTTGCGCTTGCTGTTTTCGATCAACTTGACGAATGGTCCGACCCTGCCATTGTTCAGGAAATTTCAGGGGCTGCCTGGCTCGCCGACGACATTACAGACGAAGAAGTCTCGGCACTCTTGTCTCTTCGATCAATTGGGCTTAACGACGCCGTCGGAGGCATGATTCTCGCAAGTTATTTGGTACCGTTGGAGCGTGTCGATAAAGATGCGGTGGAAGCCTCCAGAACTTTTGCGGCTGACGCTCTGGAAAACCTTCCCTATCCCGAGAGTCTCCTGCGACTCCCGTTCATGGAACACGGTCTCTCTCAGGAAGAATTGGAAGCTATGCCGGTTTTCGCCGAGTTGGCCAGCATAGACTCATCGCTGTTGGATCGTTTGATTGAGACTCCCTGGTTCGCAGATGGCATTACCAGGTTTCAGATGGAGGTAGTCGAGCATATCTCCAGATTGGCCGCTGTGGATCTCTCGCTGGTGGAACAGCTTTTAGACACTCCATGGGTCGCAGATGGCATTACCAGGCATGAGATGGAGGTAGTCGAGCATATCTCCAGATTGGCCGCTGCGGATCTCTCGCTGGTGGAACAGCTTCTGGACACTCCATGGGTCGCAGATGGCATTACAGCACAGGAGGTCTCGGCTATCGGTTTCGCGGGAACCAAGGCGGCTCTCGATGCCGGTTTAAAGATTTACGGCGGCGAATGGTACACCTTGGGCAGGTTAGCCCTAAGGCGGGGAATAGTGTCCATGGAGCCCACATTGGAGCTTGACGAATTGCACCTCAATTGGGCATTTACCGGCTCCATGTTGTCTATCACGCCTTGGAATCAGGCGTGGAGTCAGGATCGAGTGAGACGGCTTGGCAACGAACTGTGGTTCCAAGACGGATTGACGAACGAAGAGAAGGCGCTGGTAGTTGCGCTTGAGACGGTGGTGCGTGCCGATGATTTGGAGGAGGTCTTCCAGGAGCTTTCCGACAGCGCCAGTTTTCAGTCTACTGGCTTCACTTTGCCATTAGTAGGAGAAGTGAACCTCTTTGCAGTCAGCCGGTCCTCCCTTGGGCAGAACAACAGCATACTTGCGGAAATGCGCACCGGGATGGAAGCAATCGAAGACTTCATACAACTGCCTTGGCCTCAACTCAACGTCATTGCGCTCTTGGAGCCTGCCCACACGCAATACAAGGGGAAAACAGCAGGCTTCTATGTCGGGTCCCACATGGTTGCCAAAACATATTCGGACCGTACCGTCTATCACGAGTTGGGCCACTATTACTTCAACTCGAAGATCTACCCTTCGTGGTTACATGCGGGAGCAGCAGATTTCTTGGCCGGTCATACTCTCGCTCTGGAAAGGCCAACGAGCCTTCAGAACCGCTACAACAGCGCACGAAATCGCGCTGCTCGCCGTTGTTCCGAGCATGGCGTAGCTGACGTCCACGAATGGATACAATCATCGTCATGACAATCCATAGACCAGCTCATAGAATCGGGATTGTATTTTTGCCAGTATCCCCTTGGTGAGTCCTTCTTTCTGAGAATTGCCGATGTGTTGGGCCTCGAGGTGGTCTCTGCCTTTCTGCGAGAACTGTATCTGATGGCCGACGAAAGTGGTCGCCCAGTGACCGAGGCCGACGTTTACCAGATATTCCTCTCCAACACCCCACCGGGCAAGCAGGACCAGTTCCACAACATCTACCAGCAACTCCACGGCGGCCCAATCCCTTGACCTTGAACCCACGGACATGAAGGCGCTCAATGGCTGCCCCCCCCCGTTGAGCGCAGTACAACGTCCGTCCCCCGCAATCCGCGATGCACAGGTAAACTCGTTCGGTTGTAACTTCCCCAAATAGGCAAGGACGACATGAGCGAAGCGCCCACCAACTGCCCACCAGTTTCCTCATAAACCTCGAAGCGAAGCGCGTTCAAAGTCCTCGCGGTCGCTGCACTCGTTTTCATGCTGGCAGAGGTCACGCTCGACCGCGGCTCAAAGACTCCGGTGCCCGTGTTGATGTTCTACGATTCGGGCTCCTGCTAACTGGTCAGCGAAAATGTCATCCCCATGAGGGATGTAACGTTGAACCAGCAGGAACAGGCAAGGATTCAGGTTCTCAACAGTGTTCTGGAATGTCAGCTTCCCATCGCCCAGGCTGCCGAGATCATGGGAGTGAGCGAGCGTCACACCAAACGTCTCCTCGCGGCTTACCGCAAGGGCGGTCCCGCCGCGTTGGCCCACGGGAACCGGGGCCGTCGGCCCCACAACGCCGTCCCCGAAGCCGCTGCGGCTGCCGTGGTGAAGCTGGCCAGCAACGGCTACCCCGGGGTAAACCACAGCCACTTCACCGAGTTGCTGCGGGAACGCGAGGGCATCGACCTGAGCCGTCCCACGGTGCGCCGCATCCTGACCAAGGCAGGCATCGGCAGCCCTCGCAGCCGCCGCTCCCAGCAACACCGGTTCCGGCGCAGGCGCATGCCACAGGAGGGCATGCTGGTGCAGATCGACGGCAGCAACCATCCCTGGCCGGAGGACCGGGGGCCGAAGCTGACGCCGCTCATCGCCGTGGACGACGCCACCGGCACCGTGGCCCAGGCCGTTTTCCGCACCAGCGAGTACACCCGCGGCTACCAGGTGCTCTTGGAGGGACTGGTTCGGCAGTGGGGAATCCCCCTGGCCCTCTACAGCGACCGCCACGCGGCCTTCAAGTACAACGCCCGAAAGAGGCCGGTGCCTGTGGAGACTACTCAGTTCGCCAGGCTGATGCGTGACCTGGGCGTCCAGCAGATATTCGCCCTCTCTCCACAGGCCATGGGGCGTGTGGAGCGGATGTTGGAAACCTTTCAGGACCGGCTGGTAACCGAGCTACGCTTGGCCAGGGTCAGCAGCATCGACGAGGCCGGCTTGGTCTTGCAGGAGTTTCTGCCCCGGTTCAACGCCCGGTTCGCCGTCGCGGCGGAGCACCCCGAGACGGCCTACCGCCCGGTGCCGGCCGAGCTGTCTCTGACCGAGACCATCTGCATCAAGGACACCCGCAAGGTGGCCCGGGACAACACGGTGAAGTACCACTGGCGGGTTCTGCAGTTGCTGCCAGGGGCGGACGGCCCAGCTACGCCGGACTCAGGGTGGACGTACTGGAACGGGCCGACGGGGAGCTGATGATCAGGCACCAGGGAGAGGCCGTCGATTATCAGGAGGGACCGCCGCCCTCCTCAGCGCTATGGGGCGCAGCCAGCGCCTGCTCCACCGGCCCGGAACAGCAGGGGGGCGCCGATGGGGTGGTGTTCAACAGCCATCTGAACGAGGCTCAACGGGAACGTCTGGCCGCCCTTGAATCGTCAGAATCGTCCGATTACGACGAGGCCAACGACGAAGACATAGCCACCAGGCGCAGAGGTGGGAAGACAAAGCAAGTTCGCCACCAGTTGCGCCGGACGCCCACGGAGACTCAGCAGGCTCGCTGGGAGGCGGTACAACAGGCCAAGGAGCAGGGGCTTTCCATCCGGGCCATCGCCCGGAAGCTGGGCATGGACCGAAACACCGCCGGAAAGTACGCCTTGGCGGAGATTCCGCCTACCAAAAAACTCAGTGCCAAGGAGCGTGCCAAAGCAGAGACCCTGGCCGGATCACCAACCTCCGCAGACTTTACCGGGTGACATATTCGCTTTTCATTTTAGGGGACACAATCGCTGGACAACAACACAAACTGTGGCGCATCCAGTAATTCCGTCAGTGTTCGCTGTGAACATTCAGGCAGAAAAACACCGCCCAGGAGTTTACGTCCGGCGGTCAGAACACCGGTTGTGCGAAACGGCGTTGTGCGTGGAATTACTGACAGTCAGATCTTATGGGGAAAAGGCCCTCAACCCCTTCCTTGGCGGACGGCGAAAGAAGCTCCCCCGACCGGAGCCGTCCAGACCCTCCGCTTCCTCCAGTCAACACAGTATCTTCCGATAACCCTGTGCGTACAATTGTACGCTGACCCCTTCCGGCAGATCCATGGCCGACTGGCTGGTCTGGCCTTCGCCCTGCGCGCATGCCAGAATCCTCCCCTCGAGCTATCCGTTGTAATATTAGGGAAATGCCCAGGAGAGTCCCGGTCAAATGCGTCATTCCCGGCTGCCACCGCCGGACCAAGATGACCCTCGCCGAACGCGAGGAACTGAGGCGGGTGGGACGGGAGAACAACGCCACAGCGGGCGTCGTCTGACCCGCCGACGAGAAGGCCGCCTTCAACTTCGAATTCGACGATATCGACATCGATGTCCCGCTGGGGGAACTCCTGGTCGAGGCGTCCAAGGAAACTCCCAGTTGGCGCGTGATGTTGACCCCGCTGCCCGGGGCGGCGGGTGAACCGGACAGCCAGTCCATGCCAGGGCGGGGAGACAGGGTTATTTAGTTCGGCCGCGCCGGCCTGTAGCTCCCGGGAGAATTCAGGCGTGTTCCGGAGAGGCTCGAGGGATGGCCAGCTTCCCCTCCCACTGCCGGGGCCGTGTTCATGCTCCTCAGCCCGGGGATGGAGGCCCCCAGAGTGCACGCCATAAACGTGTACGTATCCTCGGTCAGAGCCTTGCTAGTCAGCCCTTTGGCCTGCTTCCTGGTGTCCCGTATTACCTGGCCAGCCGTTTCATGGTGGCCTTCACCAGCGGCCGCGTGGTCGGGTCCTCGTGTCCGCCCAGGCGGTGGGCCGCGGCGATTGCCGCCAGGCGCATGCGCGCGGTGGCAATCGTCTTGCCCTCCGTATCCACTAGGTGCGTCAGGTAACGGCCCACGTCGGCAGAGAAGCTGCCGGCAGGCCGGCGCACCGGTGCTCGAAACACCAGCTGGTGAAGTCCTTCCAGCCGGCGACGTAGGCCCACCTGGTGTTGGTAGACCAGCTGCGGGCCTACACCCTGGCGTCGGCCAGTGAAGTAGGGGCTCCCTCCGGAGACGTCGGAAGGAGCACCGGCGTTCCCCCGGGAACAGTCTCCATTTCAGATCCGGTTGTAATGGTCCTCCCAATGGCGGGGATCATGAGATCAACCTCGCAAAAGGCCCCTTATGTTGTTGGGCGTAGTCGGGCTCGCATAAAGGTTGGATGAGTAAAGGTCAACTTTTCTTCCAACATCATGCACTGAAGCTTCTTCTCAATTCCGGTCAGTTTTCCAAATGCGGAGACAATCGCCCTAGTACTCAGTCAAGTCAGGAATAGTAGTTCTCACCGCGGCGGTTGCGATGTGCGTAAAATTGGGCCTCGGTCGAGGGCTTCCCAAGAGGCCTTCAATTCCTAACTTGACCGAGTACTAGTATTACAACGACGGTTCGCAAGAAAAGGACCCTGAGCACCTCTTCGTGGCGACCTGCCCACGCCCGTGACAGCCTTGTGACCTTGCCTTTCGCGAATCGATTTCCGGCCAAGAACTGACCAAATCGAAGAAGCGTCGTTGTAATACTAGATGAAAGCCATACAAGAGATTTCCGTAAACTTCGCGCCCTTTCTCAGATGGTGAATGTAAACCACCAGTGGTTTGCATAGCCTATTGAGCCGCAGGCTGATCAACGACAATTAGTTTTGCCGGTCCTGTTGCCTCACCAGATGATGTTACCGACATTCTAGCTGCTGATTCCTGTTACGACCAAAGCTGATTCGCCCCTGTAACGCTGTTCCACTGCACACTCATTGGGAGAAGCGTATACCAGTCTTCTGGCCATGACGCCGCGACAGCCCTTCACCCTGCGCTGCAGGGTCCGCAGTTGGGCGTCGCTGCACCGCCCTGGATGGGCTGACCGAAGCCGTGCCAGCAGATCCTTGGGGTTGGCGTTGGTGTAGGGGTCCTTCTGAGGCCACAACAATACGTCGCACCACACGCCTTCGAAGGGATCCTCCTTTTGCCTCATTGAGAAATGTTGCCGAAACTTTGGCACCTGGGGTCCCGACCCACCCGGCGCTTATTCCGGCATTGCAGGTAGTTCCGGCATAGACTCATCGGCCGTAGCGTAGACCAACTGCTTACAGTTCCTGGTCCAGTGCTCTCCGGTTTGAACGTGGCCATTCCAGACGCTCTTGCAGACGTTCAGGGCGAACTCCGCCCTGGTGGAGCAACACGTTGGCCCGTCCAGCTTCCCGGTGATGATGACCTCAGTTCCGATGAACCTGCCCGGGTCCGCAGCGATGCGGTGGTCGATTCCCACTGACGGCGACCCCGGCCAGCAGGGGTTCGGGGGTAGTTGGGGGGGGGGCGTCACTCATCCACTTCGGAAGAGCAAGGCAGGATTGCCATTGGTCCCTTCTCATCAGCTTGTTGGGGATTGTGGTATACTGTGAACTGCGAAACACGAAATGAAACACCTGAATAACTATTCATATTAAAAGCTTTGTAGAAAATCGGTTGCTAGGACTTGCTGACATGCCGGGGTGGGACTTCATTACCAACCACGGCGGTGTGCTGGTGGCCGTGTTCCGGCAACCGAGGATCACCGCCAGAGAGATTTCGCGGCAACTGGGGATTACCGAAAGGACCGTGCTCAAGATCGTCGCCGACTTGGACGAAGCGGGGTATATAACCAGGTCCCGACAAGGGCGAACCAATACCTATACGGTGAACCAAGACCGTCCCCTCCATGGACCGATATTGAAGGATATAGGCGTAGGGGATTTGCTGAATATCCTCAAGGCAGGTTCCATGGAGATTGGAACAGAAAGCTAATTCCACGACGCTCGAAAATTTCAGGCAGTTCACATAAGGATGGTAGTCAATGAATGTAATGTTCTGGAAAGCTTCAAAGCCCCGGGTGGTGACGCAGGCAATCAACCGGCACTTGACCTCCCAGTTTGGTCTGGGGTCTGAATTACTGGCTAAATTCTGGATGTTGGAGAAGAACGGGAAATTTTCCAATCGGAAGGTGAGGATGGTCAGGGTCTTCGATCCTGAACTTGTCTCCACCGGTGAGGCGTCCACACTGAAATACGACGACCTAAAGGGGACCGGAAACGAGAAGGCTCTTCGATTTGAAGGGCGATTCGAAAGGGACGGGACGCTCTTCTTGTCTGACCGGCGGCCAGAGGCGGTCAGTCCACGCGCCGACTCCCGTTAGAGGGAGCGTGTTCGCCGTCGACTATTTCTGCCGGTAGCATTCTCTGGTGAGGCAACAGGACCGGCAAGACTAGTTGTCGTTGTTCAGAGGGAGCCCGGATTGCCGGGCCCCTCCGGTGGTCCGACGGCTCCGGACTGCGTTGGTACACATCGTCCGACTGACTATTGTTCATGCCCAGCGCAAATGTCCGCCCAATTGGTCAGAGCAAATGTCCGTTTAGTCACCTGGCAGTCCTCTAGGTCCAGTGGCCTGCCCTCGGTTGTCAAGGGCGGGGTCACCGGGGTGTCGAAGTTCAGGATAAATGTCCGGTCAAGCGGCCGGGATGTACGCCGGCACCGACGGAACCAGGGAACACCCCCACGAGCAGGACAGGCCACAACCGCGAACCATCCCTGACCAGGCACTTGCCGAGACGCTCGTCAGGGCCGAACCAGGCCCGGCCGGCGGGCAGAAAAATCAAAGAGTGACGAAATGACTGAGATGCAGATCTACCTGAACCTGAGACATTACTGGGAGACGGTGCCCATGGAGGAAATCAAGCAGTCATTTCAGGATTGGTTCGACAGTGGAGCCTCGGAGGACTACGAGACGAGGATCAGCCACGGCCTCCTGGACCAAGCCGACTTCACCGGCAGCGCGGGGAACGTGGCGGAATCAGACGAGAACGTATTTCTGAGCGCATCCCTGTACCGGCTCCGCAGCAGCGGCAATGCTCCCAACGTGCTGGTGCGCGACAGGGAAGACCCGTTCTGTGAGATTATCGCGAAATTCCCCAGAGGCATAGGGGGAGGGGATACATGCGAGCGCCTGCAGCTCAATCGCTGTTGAGAACAGGATTCCCTGGCATCGTCCAACCAGGCGCCCACCACCACCGGAGGAAAATCACGCCCCGGGCGTTTAGCTTTCGGTTTCAAGCGAGGGGGTAAAACTCTCGCACAATCCCCAAGACAACGCTTCACTCAGGCATTCACCTAAGCCCGAACCCACCGAAGGACGGCTGTGAAGGGCGGCGGCAAGATGTACGTCCACTGCAACCGCCATGCCTAGAAATCTGGCCGGACTGCCGGGGCAGCAACGCACGGCAGTACCCCCCACTGCTGGACCGGCGTTGGTGGAGTCTCCCGTTACCAGGAAATTGGCTCGTGGACTTTGACCGCCTCATCAAACTGCCAAAAATCAGCCCCACCCGCTGTGGCAGCATGGCCACTCGCCCTGTACCTTGTCCCTTGCGGTTTGATTCCAACACCCACAGGGCCGAGTGTGTTGATGACGGTCTTCGCGGCCACTGTCTGCTCCTTCTGGCGCCTGTGAGCGCCCTTTGTCTGCGCTGGTCTGTTTCAGTCGTTGGAGGCTTGTCCGAGGCTCCCCCTCGCTCACGCTCTTGAGATGGAGAACCCCGCCGCTGCCGCGTGTCCGCCGCCGCCATGCTCCCGGGCTATGTCGGCTACGTCCGACCGGCCCCCTGAGCGCAGGCTGTACCTGGTGATTTCGTTGCCCTCTTGGTCGACGATGTGGTGGAAGACCGCCACGAACGGCGCTTGGGGATGGAGTTCCAGGAGCCGCTCGGCGATGTCCGACGCGAGCTCGTCCGCCTCCACCGCCGGGACGGTGTAATCCCCTACCTGCACCTCGCAGGCGCTCTCCAGCAACTCTTCTATTTTCCGGTTGTTCTGGTCGAGCACGAGCTGCCCCTGCACCCTGAGTTCATCGATCTCGAGCTTGGACCAGACCTCGAAGTCCATGGGCGCGGCCTCAATGGCCGCGTTCACGGCGCGGGATCCTGGCAGTTCCCAACGCCACAGGTCCCGGTCCTGAACGTAGGCCAATAGCTCCGGCATCCTCTCGAAGGGTTTGAAGTGGCCCCAGGCGATGGCCGCGCCTGAACGGTCCATGTCGAAGTAGCAGCCCGGCAGTTGGCCTTGGAGTTCCTCCATGGCGGTCTTGTGGTGGTCCAGCAGGGTGACCCTGCCACCGTGGTGGTGCCAGAGCTTGGTCATGGTCTCCAGGTTGAAGGAGAAATCCAGTATGTAGACCATTCCCTCCGGGTCCATTTCCGGGGGCAGCTGGCCGTGCTTGCTAGGTATGTAATGAACCGGGCTGCCGTTCCCAGTTGTGTATCCCAGCGCTTGGAACGCCGCCCAGGCGGCCCCGAACCCGTCCGGGCACTGGTCGTGGTAGATGACATACACGGGTCTGATAATTTCTCTCACTCCTGCTCCTCTTGAATCGGGTCCTCCTTCCCGGCGAATCGGGCCAGTATCACCTTGGCCAGCCTGACCATGCCCCGGGCGCTGCCCTTGATAGCCGACGCTTACTGCAGCTCGTGCGCCGCGGGCATCGTGGCCAAGGCTCTCGACCCTTTCTTCCGCAGCCGGCGAAAGAAGCTCCCTAGCTAGAACCGCCCAACGCCTCCAGGCCCTCCGCTTTCTCCACTCAACACCGGCTTTTCCAGTAACCCCGTGCGTGCAATGGTGCGCGGATTCCTTCCAGCAGACCCCGGACGACCAGCTGGCGTGGCCTGATCCCTGAGGTCTCTAAAGATGCCCGGAAACTACCCCATGGGCTTTGCCTTTAGTATGCACGATAAATATGATTATCGTGCATACTACGAGACTCTCCGGGCGCCCTGAAGAAGAAGTTTCAGGAGGTCTGAGTGACCGCCATAGAACGTCCCCTCTGCGACTGCGACGAGCCCTGCGGCTGTTGCGCCGAGGGGTACGCCGTTGGCAAGGACAAGGCCTACTTCGAGATGTTGGCCAACTTCGCCGGCCCGCCCCACGCCGAGGGCTGCGCCTGCCAGCCCTGCCAGGCCAAGCGGGACTGCCTGCAGAAGGTGATGACACTGATGGCCAGAAATGTGGCCGGAAAGTTCTCGTTGGGTAGAGGCATTTGGGCAGTAAAGCCGGCGTGAGCAGAATCACGGGCCACAGCAGTCCGAGGCGGACTGCGGAGAAACTGGCGGTAGCATTGGCGACAACAGAGGGGCGAATACTCAGGACGATGCTGTGGCCTGTTGGGCCGCCACTGGCCCGGCCCGACCGTCCGAGTTTCCCCGCCACCAGGGTCAGGTTGGCCACCGTGGCCGCCAGGTACAGCTGGAATGGTCTTGGCGCGCCCGAAGTAGCGGGACTGGCGGATTCCCAGTTGGACCAGCCGCGCCAACCGGTGCTCCACCACCACCCGGCGCTGCCGGTACTCGCCAAAGGCCTCACTCTGCTGCAGGGCCCGGGCCTGCTGCAACAGCGCCTCCTGCGGGTGCAGCTGCACCGTCCGTCCTGTGCCCGGTGCCGCGGCCACGCACTGGGTCCGCAGCGGGCACACCCCGCAGACCGCTCCATCGAACTGGAAGGCCTTCAGTTGGTGAGTCCGGCCTGTTGCTGTGGTGCGAGTACCCAAGGGCCGGATTCTCCGGGTAACGTTCCCCGCCGGACAGGTGCAGGTGCCCGCCTCCAGGTCGATATGGAAGTCCTCTTTCGGAAAGTGAGACCGGTTGGGGCGGCCCGGCACCCTGGCAATCAGGGTGCGGCCTGCGTCGGCGAAGGCCTGCCTGGTATAGCCGTCTCCGTAGGCGGCATCGCCCATGGCTTCCTCCACCGGCACACCGGTGTTGGACTCGCTCGCCTCCACCAGTTCCAGCGACCCCGAGTTGTCCGGAGCGTTGCCGGGCAGTACCTCCACGGCGGTGATCAGCTGGGAATCGGTGTCCACCACAATCGCCGCCTTGTGCCCGTCGAAGCGTCTGCTGCTGCTCTTGTGCCCATGGCGCATCTCCGGGTCATGCACCGACATCATCCGGTCCCGGCTCACCCCGTCCTTGAGGCTCACTCCGCCTTCCGTTCGCTCCACGTCCTGGAGCAGCAACTGCCCCAGCAACTCCGCCGCCGCCACTATCCGCTGACGCTCGGCGCTATCCTCGGGCAACTCCCCCTGCGCCTGACGCGACAATTCCAGCAGCCGGTCCGCGTCTCTCACAATCCCGGCCAGCAGGGCCGCCCGCGCCCGCTTGTCCGACCAGTCGATGGCCGCCTCGCCCTTGATGCTGGAGGCAAGGTACTGCCCATATCCCTGGGCTTTGGCCCATTTCCCGACGCTGATTCCCTCAACCTGCGCCAGCGCCCGCAGCAGCTTGACGATCCCGTCGGCCAACAGGTTGTAGGTGTCCCTAACCGCGCCCCGGCCCAGGATGTTGGTCGTGTCCAGCGCCACCTTCATGCTGCGCCTCTTCAGGTAGCCCGACTCCCGGGCGAGGCGCAGGCTGGACTCGAACACCTCCCGCACCCTGTCGTGCAGGATCAGCTGGGCGCGGAACACCTGCAATGTGCTCTTGGCGAAGGGCCTATCCTCCACCTCAATCCCCAGAGCAACTTTCCAGCGTATGTCGAAGTCGGCCCGGGCCTTGGCCTCGGCGTCGCTCACCTTGTCGTGGGACTGGAGCAGGAGAGCCGTCGCCAGCAGGCTGGGCGGCACGCTGTCCCGGCCGTTGTCGGCGCAGTAGAACTCGGCGAAATCAGAGTCCCGGAACAGCCGGCCTCGCAATGAGGCCAGCAGACCGTAGAAGGTGTCACGCCCCACATGGTCCAGGTACAACCGGTCCGCTTCCCAGAGACCCCTCTGGTCCGAACGCTCTCCCAGCATTCTCAGCCCTCGCTATGCTTGTTAACCCCAAGTATAGCCGCTGGCCGGCCGGCGCCACTTTCCGGCCAGATTTCTAGTATTACAACGACGAGTTAAGGAGGGAGGCCGGAGGGGTGGCGACCGAGGGCGGCGCGGCGTTTCTCGTGGGAGAGTCTGGCCCTTTCGTTGCGCTCTTGGACATCGGCCAGCCACCGCAGCAGTTCCTCTGGTCCGAACTGCTCTTTGGGCAAGAGTTCACGCACCACCCGGTACACCTGGGGACGAGTGATCTGGGGCATCTTTTTCCCCCCAACCCTGCTGCAGGGTCAACAAAAACGCTCCGGCCAGCAGGCACATGGTGACGTGATGGTGCCAACCCGCCCAGGTTCGGGTCTCGTACTCGTCCAATCCCACATCGCTCTTCTCAGTCTCGAACTCGGTTTCGATGCGCCACCTGGAGCCGCCCACATAGGCCAGGGTTTCCAGCGGCGTGTCCCCGGGCGCGTTGGACAAGTAGTAGCGAGACTCGCTGCCGTCCAGGTTTTGGCGATAGATCGCCCAGAGGATTTCGCCGGGCTTGCGCTGGTGGGTTATCCGGGCCCGTTGGGCGCTGTAACGGTAGGTGCGCGGTCCCTGGCTGCCCTCGGCACCGTGATCTCCCGCCAGCCGTCCACAGGGATTGCAGCGGCCCGCTCCTGCATGGTCTGTCGTTGCCCGCCGCGCAGTCTGGGCTTACGGGGACGACCGTTGCCCTGATAGGGCGGATCGGTCCAGGTCGGTTCCAACGGCCAGACCGTCATATCCGGCCGCACGTCCAGGACGTAGCGCATTCCCGCCGCCGCCAATCCTTCGCGAAACGGGGGCGACATCCCGAAAGCACTATCCCCGGCCACCCACTGGGCCCCCAGGTGTCCCCTGGATTGGGCTCGCTCCACCATCTCCAGGGCCAACTCCGTCTTGCTCCGATACTCCCGTCGATCTTCCGGCACTCCCGCCGCCACGCAGCGCTCCACATCCCCAGTCCATTCCTCGGGCAGGTACAGCCGTTTGTCCACCAACACCCGTCCCCTCGGTCCCACATGGGCCAGAAACAACCCAGCCTGGCAGCTGGCGATCTTGCCCAACGCCCCGCAGTACTGCCGGGCCACGCCCACCGACTTCACCCCCTGCTTGGGAAAGTCGCTGCCGTCCAGCACCCACACCGCCTCAGGGTCCTCCAACCGGGGACCCAGATACTCCTGCAACCGGCCAATCACCCGGTCATCATCCCAGGGCGATTCGGTGAGAAAGCGCTGCAGCGCCCGTGGCGACGCCGGCACCGCCTCCGAGAGGTTTTCCGCGTTGCGCCGCTCTTGGGATTGCACCAGCAGACCCTGCAGGTATTGTCCACCACGTTCCCGCCACTGCTTGCGACCGAAAACCGGCGCAAAGTAGCTATGGAAATCCTGCAAGCCCTCGTAAACTCCCTCCAAAGCTGCCGCGTCCATCGCCCCGCCTCACCTCCCGAAACCTCCCAGTGCTCACGCAATCCTACCAAATAACTCGTCGTTGTAATACTAGAAGATCTCCCGTGCTCTTCGAGCTCGCGGAGGCCTGGGACCTGGAGGACAATGACAACTGACCCTACCAAGCCGGGAAACAAACGCCCGATTGTTGGCTGGAATTCTCCCGTGCTGGATTCATTGTGTATCTGTTGAACGAGGACATACCGACCAACATGGTGAGGGTGCATAAATCGACCTGTCAGCAGATGGGCGTTCGGGACAAAGCTGAAGAATGAAGAATATGGTCAGTGGCATGAACTCTGTGTTGACAGAGATGAAGCATTCCGAATCGCAGAAAGCCTGGGGCGTCGGAGGGTAGTACCCTGCGGGCACTGTAAACCCTAAGGTGTGCAAGTGACCGTACAAACCGCACAAACCGCCCGTTAGTTGGCTATCGGGCAGAGGTGAAGGATGCCGGGCGTCTCTCGGTTTCTTGATGAAGATGGTGCCCTGCCACAGTGCGAGCAGTGCTATCCAACCGGCAATAGAAAGCCGATAAACATTCGCTCAAGTGATGACGGGTCGATTGGATTTGACGTTAGCCAGATGTGGGCGCACAAGCCGTTCGGAGAGCCGGATTGCCGGTGGGTGTTTCTCTGCGAAGAATGTAGTCGGAAGGTCTAAGTGGAAGGCGTTACCGGGGAAGAAGACTGGTTTGCGAGCCAAGATGTATATGGCATTCACCCGGATTGTCCGCAATGCCAAGTGGGATCGGAAACCTGAAAACGCCCGTTTGTGGGTAATGCCGAGATCCCCGCCCCATTAGGTACAATGGGTGTACCGAAAAGGTATCAGTTGGGAAGGGCGCGACGTGGCGTTGTATGGCTACCTTCGGACCTCGAGGGACGGCTCGGAAGGTTCAGACCCGGCGACACAGCGCTTGCAGATCCTCAGTGTCGGCGTTGATCCCGAGAACATCCTCGCTGCCGCGGGCACTTCAGGCACAGTAGGAGAGGCCAGCCGCAACGGCTGGCGGGCACTGGACTCCAATACGAGGTGGACGGCTACGTCGAGGAGTTGCTGCTGCGGCACACGAAGGCCGAGTTGCTGGAGATTGCCCTGGAGCACCGCCTTCCCCTGGCCCCTCTGCGCGGGTTCGACGAGGTGCGCAACGACCCCAGCCTCGCCACACTGTTCACCGAAGTGGAACGGCCCGACACCGGCCCGATCGCCCGGCCCGGCCGCCCTACGAGCTGGCCGACGCGCACAGGTCGCAGCCGAGTCCCGCGCCAACGCTGGGCCAGCACAACAGCGAAATCTACGCCGGAGAGCTGGGCTACACACCGGAGGAGGTTGCCCAGCTCTACCGGATGGGCATCATCTGATCCGGATGGTCTGGCCGTACATTCCATTCCTCAACTGAGCCATCTACGGATCAGTTTTCTCCCAGCCTCTCCAGAACTAGGTCCTCGGCCAGCCGGAGAGCACCGGGACCCGCTGAGCGCCTGACCGCCTCTTCGTCCGCGTCATCGTCCGTAACGGCAGTCAGCAAGAGCGTGTACGTGCCGGTATTGCCTTCGCTCTCGTACGGAGTGCCCACCTCTGCGTAGTAGGTGCCCGGTTCGTGGTGCCACTGGACGGTCGCCACGGGAGCCACCGTCGCCTCGAGCCACAGGTTGCCTTGATAGTCCCAGATGTACCAGATGCCAACTCCGGTCGGCTGACCTGTAAGGGACAGCCGGTACGTCCCATCCTCGGCAATCTCGTAGCGGAAAACGTCGCGGTCGTCCAGGGACTCAATGCCCCGACGGGGACGGACCACGTGGTCGATCTCGCCGCCGGACCGCAGGGGAGGCTGGATCTTCCAGTCCCAGTAGGTCAGCCCCGGGTCATCTGTTGCGACATCGCTGTCGATGGTGGCGGCGACGGACTCTCCGGGACGGATGACGACGCCGCTCTGAGTTTGGAAGTCGTCGGCGTGATCGTCTTCCCGCACCGAGATGGTGTAGCAGCCAAGGCCCGAGCGGTCCTGCCTCCCGGCGCCGACCTTGATGTAGTAGGTCCCGTCGTCTTCGGGAGTGAAGAAGGCACGAGCGAAATTGAGGGTGAAGCCGCCCTGGCCGTGTTCCCCCAGCAGCTGTGCGTCCATGTCGTCAATTACCTCGAGGATGCTGGGGTCGACGAGGTATCCAGGAATCTGGCTGGGGTTTCCACCAATTCCCCTCTCATCGATGGGCGAGAATGTCATTGGATGTTTCACTTCAATTATGTAGCTGGTGCCACCCGTCGCCTCAAAGCTGTACCAGTCCCGTCCCTCGTCGGCCGCGGTGAGGCTGCCGGTGAGTATCCCGGAAAGGCCCACGGTCAGCGTCGCGATGGTGTCCAGGGAACCCTCGTCGTCGTCAAGGAGTGCGATTTCTCCCTCTCCTTGGATGGCGGTGGAGTCCTCGCCCACCGTCGCGGACACGCCAATCCATTCGCAGGAATCGGCATCTGCATCGTCGACGGCGGTCACCGTAAGGGACCCCGCGGCAGTCCCCGCGCTGAGAGTCATTTGGTGTCCCTCGATTCCATCGTCGGTGTCGGCCGGGATTACGGTGTAGTCATCGCCGTAAACGGCCGGCCCGCCGAAGTTGACCGTAATGGTATGGTCGCGGGGGAGAAAAGCGCCGTTGGTGTTTTCTATGGTGATCGTGGCTGTCGTGTTGCCCATCTCCTCGATCCTGTCGGTGCTGACCGACAGACTGAAATCAGGTTCTTGGTCGTTGTCCAGGATGGTTACCAGGTAGTCGTTGAAGCAAACTCCGAGGCACCGGGTACCGTCAGAGTCCAGCAGGCTGACTCCCCACGGAGTGGCCGAGGCTATGGAAAGTTCGAGTCCAAACTGCTCGTCGCCTTCAACATCGCGATCGTCAATCACGGTAACGGATACCTCCACCCTCCCGACCAACAAACCATCCTCCTCCGCGAAATCGCCTGGAAGGAAGTTGATTTCCTGCGAGAGGGCAGGATAGTCGCCTGGGCTGTTTGCCTCCTTGGCCTTCGTCAAGACCGCCACCGAGAACTCATCGACATAGGGCACCCCGGACGCCGCCCGTGCCACCAGCATGGGGGAAAATTCGCCCACGCCCTCACCCACGGAATACTGGGCCTCTTCGAAGGAAACCGTGACCGGGGGCCCCTCCTGAGAGATCACCCGCACCTGCACCGTCGCGCCGCTGGTGTCGTAGCTGGATACGGGCGCCACGGTAGCCGTCAGGACGCCGCTCCTGGTGACATAGACATAAGAGGGAAAAACCCAAGGACGGAAGGTAAGCGTGGCAGAGGGATTTCCTGCAAAGATGGTTATGGGGTGGGAGGGAAATCCGAGCCACTGTTCGTCCTCCGCGAAATTGAGAGTAAGGTCCAAGTCAGACGTGGTATCGCCGGTTCGGGCCACTGTGAAGGACAAGGGACCGATGCCCGCAACGTATTCGCTCCGGCTGGCCTCGATGGTAATCTCCGGCAGGGACTGAGTGCTGGGCCTCGCCAAAAGAACGTGGTAGGTCTCGAACGTTGCCCCATCTTCGGCTTTCACCGTCAGCGAAAAATCGGTGACGGCGCCTTCCAATATCTGGATTCTCGTCGTCAGCTTGTCTTCATCCAGTTCAGGCACCACCGTTTTGTCATCTACGGCAAATGCGACAATCGTGGCTGTGTCCTTGGCAGTTTCCGCTTCTACAAGCACGCGATCTGCTTCCGACGTAGTGGTGTAGAAAGTGGTTTCCGGATCAAAGGCGGGCGACAGGGGTATGGCCCCGTCGTCTCCGGTCACCGTGAGGGAAACCAGGGTGGCGTCACCCGAAGCGTTGGCCGTCCCTGTATCCGAGGGTTGCCGTTCCGCTGGGTCTTGTGCATCCCCGTAGTAGAAGTCCGCTAGCAGCACGTCCGACGGCCCGGTCGGCCCGTCGCGGGCACTGCCGGCCAGGACTCTTCCGGTCCCTCCCGCAACCAGGGTTGCCGCCAGTGCAAGTGACAACAGGCAAAGTACTATGCAGGTTCCTCTCAGCCCCGAAGGCAGGTGCCTTTCCATTTTATATTTCCTCCCCCTGATACTGCACAGTCGCTGGCGATTGGACTGCTATCAATCCCGGCCCGGCCCACTGGTGCACTTGCCAACCGGGTCGCTTTGGGCGATTCCGATAATGTGCGGGCTGCCCGCCACTCTCCGGTCATTCGAAAAACCAGGGAGATTGGACCGGTATGACCATTTTGAAATGACATATACAGTATCGTTATTATATATAATCTATTACGGAAATACTTACTGGCCGGATTTGAAGGGGCGAGGTTTGGTTCCCACACATCTGCAGCCGGTTCGAGGGACCCGCCATTGGACCCTGGAACGGAGGGAAACGAATGGCAGAGGGCCTGAAATATCGAAATGAGCTCCTGGGAAATCTGCCCCAGTGCCGAACAATGGACCGTGGCCCAACGTATATTCCCCTCGAAATCGCCACCGACACTCCAGGTGCATGTCGTGGCTGCCAGACTGCATTGAGGTTCAAGCGAGGGCGCATCGCATGGGGAACCCCGGCAATGTGGCGGTACGGCAGGCGCAGGCACCCGAGCAAGGACGACCGCCCGGCGATCCAACCGTGTCGGCCCTTCGAAGTGCCGGGGAGGCCTGACGTCAAGGCCGACGGAGACGGGCCGCTGCGCATGCCGTGGAAGAATGTGATCACACCGGCACATCAATATGACCCTAACTCGGTGGACGGCATGACCACATACAGCATCAGGGAAGCGAAGGCCCATCTCAGCGAGATACTCCGGGACCTGGACCGCGGCGATGAGGTGATCATCACGCGACGGGGACGTCCCTGCGGACGGCTCACCGCGGTGGACGCCGTCGCCGACGACAGACCCACCCTGTCCACGCTGAAAGGTGCCCTTTCCCAACTGCCCGACACGGACTACCAGGACTTCTTGGACATCAAGGGCATCTGGGAGACCGGGGAGAGGTTGCCCGACGGGGTGTCCGGGGGCCCCGCCGTGGACACAGGTGGTTAGCCGGACCCGGTTCGTTGCCGACACCCATGCCCTCTGGGTGGTATTTCCAGTGCCCGGAACGCCTGAGCGCCGCCGCCAGGGCCGTCTTCCAACTGGCGGAGACCGGCAACGCCACGGTGGTGGTTCCCGCCATCGTGGTGGCCGACTTCTACTACCTGTCGGCCAAACTGGGCAGTCCCCTGGAGCCGTCGGCATTGCTGGATGCGCTGGACTCGGTGAGCGGCATAGAACTGTCCGATCTGGGACGGGCACGGCTGGAGAGGCTGGACCGGTTTCCCGAAGTTCCGGAGATGCACGACCAGCTGATAGCCGCGGAGTCTGACGCGCTGGGCGACCGGTGGTGACCCGGGACGAGGCGCTGGCAGCTTCGTGAGTGGAATCAGTTGCGGCTTGAATACTTCAAGGGTCGCGATACGGCGGCTCCTCGTTGTGCAAGCCCCGCTGCGTATTCCTTCGTGATGTAGACTTTCCTTCAGTCAGTACGACCCATCGAGTTGGGCAGGACACGCGACGTGCCCACATGACTGATTTGGAGCTGCCGGAACAACCCCGAAAGCGCCGCCTCTTCTATGGCTAGTAGCTGGTTTTACTGGCCGGGCTAGTGATGATGTTGGCTACCGAGACGGTTCCTGACTCCATTGGCATTTGGGTCTTGCCGCTGGGTGAGGAATTCGGCTGGCCGCGCCGCGCCTTCGGCGCCGGCCTGTTCATCTTCACCTTCGCAGGCCTGTTGCTGGGGCCGGCGATGGGCTTTCTCGCCGACCGCATCATAAGCATCCGCCGTATGGTGAGTGCCGGGCTCATCATCCTGGCAGGGGCGTTGTTCCTCTTCAGCCTGACTCCGAACCTCTTGGTCTACTATGCCGTCTTACTGCTGATGGCGGTGGGATCTACAATGACCGGCTGGATCCTGCTGATGACCGTGATCAGCCGCTGGCGTGATCAGCCGCTGGTTCGTCCGACGCCGCGCCGCCGCCATCGGCCTGGCCTACACGGTCAGCGGCCTTGGCGCGTTGTTTATGGAATCCTTCCTCGTTTACGTCTCTTACGTCTACGGTGCGACCTTGACCTTCGGTTGGGGGGGTGGTGGCTCGCCGCCATCCTTCTGGGCGGCCTCGTACTGGTAGTCGCCGCTTTCGCTTTCGCCTGGCTTCGCAACCGCCCCGAGGATATGGGCCTGCTGCCCAACGGCGCCACAG
The DNA here is from genome assembly GCA_965216065.1 of Dehalococcoidia bacterium. Classification (GTDB taxonomy): domain Bacteria; phylum Chloroflexota; class Dehalococcoidia; order Lucifugimonadales; family UBA3495; genus VXOI01. The sequence continues at coordinate 1,503,177 of CBDCFB010000002.1, read as the reverse complement.
CGGCGCTCCGGCAGACCAGCTTTTCTGCCTTGTACCCGCGCCTTCTGGTTCATCGCTCTGGCCGATGGCCTCGCCGCTTCGGGAATTCTGAACATTGCGGATGCCGCCAATTTCACGGGCGAAAGATTGGCATTGGCGATAGCGACTTCCACCATTACCGCGCTCGTGTTTTATCCACTGGGAGGCCTGCTGGGCGACCGGTACTCAAAGCCCTCGTCGCTGGCCTGCTTCACATCGTTGCAGGTGGTGGCGCGGGCCGCGCTGGTGTTAGCCGGCACCCTGGTGGCCCTCCATCTGGCTGCCGCCACGTTGGGCCTCAGTCTGGGCGGACGCACACCCCTCAGGGTGGCGATACTCGCCGACTATTTCGGCACCAGTTCCTTCGCCACCATCCTTGGCCTGTTCGGCCTCTTCTCCGGAGTGATTGCCTTCATTGTCGCTCCATTGACGGAGATCTTCTACCACTCCCAGCAGGACCCCACCGCCCTTCTGATTGCGGTTGCCGTGACCCTTCTGGCCGCGTTCCTGTTCTGGAAAGCCCGCCCTCCGCAACTGCCGCAAGCCGCCGGGTCGCAGGCAGAGCCGGGGTAGTCTCCGGTGGCTGCAGCATACCGCCGCTGGCATGCCGTCCGAGGATGATCCAGACTGGTTTCCGGGTGAGCCGGGCCAGCGTTCGGAGCAGGGTCGGCTGCTCCGGGAGGATACTGCCGAAGCGCTTCACCGGCGGGCCGCCAAAATGGCTCCCCACCCCCTGGGTCCCGAGAACTCTCCCGTCATCACCGGGTACGCCAGCACGACCTTTCGCAGCCAGCTGGAGGCCCGGTGGGCGGCATACTTCGACCAACGTGGGATTGCATGGCGGTACGAGCCGGACCGGCTCAGCGGCTGGACCCACGACTTCCGGCTGGTCCTGAACGACGTCGAGGCCTACGCCGAGGTCAAGCCCGTGAGCGAGTTCCCCATGGATGTGGCCCAGCGGGTGCTGGAAGCGCCTCTTGGACGGGCGACATCCTCATCCTGGGCCTGGAGCCGCGCCACGCCTGGCGATACCGGGGCGACGGGTGGAGCCCGGTGGGCCTGGCCGTATGAAAGCCGCCGTCCGCAGCGGTGGCCATCGCCAGCCTGAGCAGCATGAACACGGCCCCGGCAGCGGGAGAGGGCAGCTGGCCATCCCTCGAGCCTCTCCGGAACACGCCGAAATTTCTCCGGGAGCTACAGGCCAGCGTGGGTGAACTATATAACCCTGTCTCTCCGTCCTGGCGTGGACTGGCTGTCTGGCTCACCTGCCACCCCGGGCAGCGGGGTCAACATCACGCGCCAATGGGGAGTTTCCCTGGATGCCTCGACCAGGGGTTCCTCGAGCGGAACATCGATGTCGATATCGTCGAATTCGAAGTTGAAGGCGGCCCTCACGTCTGCGGGGCAGACGATGCCCGCCGTAGCGTTGTTCTCCTGTCCCACCCGCCTCAGTTCCTCGCGTTCGGCGAGGGTCATCTTGATCCGGCGGTGGCAGCCGGCAATGGCGCATTTGACTGGGACTTTTCTGGGCATTTCCCTAATATTACAACGTCAGATCAACGAGAGGTTCCGGGCATGCGCGCAGTGTGTTCAGCGTCAACTTTTCGCTGAACGTCAACAGCCAGTGTCAAGAATGTGCAAAAGTTGAGGCCATGAGGAAGATATTCGCTTCACGAATTTAGACGCTAGCCCTTGGATGGACTTTCGAAATACTTCTCTCTCAACAAGGCTTTCCGGCCAGATTTCTAGCCGCTATCTGCGCTTGCGTTCCGAAGGCGGCCCACCAAACTGGACAAAATCAAGAACCTTCGTATTGAAGCTCAGGTTAGCTCTACAGGTGTGGGCCTCACAGGGCAGGCAGTCCACTCCTGTGAGGGGCCTGGTGCCCTGTGTGGCGGGCCATTGCGGCCAGCGTCGCGGTTCTACTCAGAGGACTTGAAGAGTGCTATGCGATTGCCAGCGACGTCGTAAAATATGGCGATCTGGCCGAATCCTCCGGGGATATCTGTGGGTTGCATAAGGGCGGTGCCGCCCAGGCTTACGGCCTTGTCAAGATACGCTTGGAGGTCGTTGACAATAACGGCGACGGAAGGATGGTTTGGCGGCATACCATCCATGTGCTGGAAGATACCGCCGCCAATCCCACCGGATTCCTGTTGGATGAAGCGGTAGTTGGCCTCCTCGAGATGGTCGATTTGCCAGCCGAACATCCCGGCGTAGAACTCGGCGAGCACCGCGGCGTCGCTGCCTCCGACCTCGAAGTGCGCCACCGGTGGACCGTCCCCCTTGGGGGGCATCTGTCCGTCCCACTCCTGCGGTGGTGCATACAGCCCGATGGTGTTGTTGGCAGGGTCTCCGAATAAAGCGATGAAGCCCATGCCGGGCGCTATCTCCATCGGTGGCATGATGGCGTTGCCGCCCATTCTGGCCACCTTAGCCAGCGCCGCTTGAAGGTCGTCAACCTGTATATAGAAGGTGACGTAGCTGCGCGCCGGCATATCCTCAGTTGTAGGTAACACGCCTCCACCGATGCCGCCCTCATTTGCCGGCACTATGCCGTAGTTGCCCATCTCCTCGCCCTGCACGTCAATATTCCATCCGAACAAGTCGGTATAGAACTGCCGCAAAGCGGGCCCATCCGGGCCAGCAATTTCAAAGTGCACTACTGGGTTCCCCATTGGTTACCCCCTTCAGGGTCAAGAAATTTTCCAGGCCACAGCATATTGCCAGACTCAACGACGTGTCCATTTGATGCACTAACGAATTGACTCGATGTCGTTGCTGATCGGGTAGGAGATCGCCGAAGGAAGGAGTCTAGGACGCTCCCAGCACGCCAGTAGTTCCCCTTGGGAAGGCAGGATCCTCAGCCCGTGACCGACTCCCGCCCTGGCTGCGCTTAACGGCTCTTCGTTCCTGTCCAGAAAGCGCTGACCTTGATTACGGGGTGCTTCCGCCCTACGATTGATGATGTGCTGCTCACCATCTCTACGACGCATCAGCCGGCGACCGACCTTGGGTTCCTGCTGCATAAGAACCCGGGGCGGTTGCAGTCGTTCAAGCTGCCGTTCGGGCGGGCTGATGTTTTCTACCCCGAGGCGGAGCACGACCGATGCACCGTAGCGCTGCTCCTGTACATTGATCCGGTGGGCCTGGTACGCTCCAAGCCCGGGACGCCCAGTTCCGGCGGCTGGCTGGAGCAATACGTGAACGACCGCCCGTACGTGGCGTCGTCCCACCTTAGCGTGGCAATTGCCTCCGTATTCGGCAGCGCCCTTGCCGGCGCAAGCAAAGAGCGCCCGGAGCTGGCGGAGTCGGCCATTCCACTGGAGGCCCGGATCGCAGCGGTGCCGTCCAGAGAAGGAGCGGACCTCATCCGCAGCCTGTTTGAGCCGCTCGGCTACACCGTTGAGATCCAAGGACATCCGCTCGATACACGCTTTCCCGAGTGGGGCGCCAGCCCGTACTTCAGCGTGCACCTCACGTCGGAATCCCGGCTCCGCGACCTACTGGCCCACCTGTATGTGTTGCTGCCGGTACTGGACGATAACAAGCATTACTGGGTCGGCGACGATGAGGTGGAAAAGTTGATGCGCTTTGGGGAGGGGTGGCTGGGCAACCATCCGCAGCGGGACCTCATTTCGTTCCGCTACCTGAAGCATCAGCGCGGCTTGGTACGCCAGGCGCTGACCCAACTGCTTGAGGCCGGACAGGCCGACCCAGGAGCCACCGCAGCGCGGCAGGAACAGGAAGAGGAGCGGCTTGAAACCCCGCTTCGACTGGGAGAGCAGCGCATACAAGCAGTGCTGGCCACGCTCCGTACTCTTGGGGCAAGCAAAGTGCTGGACCTTGGTTGTGGAGAAGGCAGACTGATCGGCGAGTTGCTCGGGGAGCCTGCGATTCGTTCGGTGACCGGACTGGACGTCTCCCACCGGGCGTTGGAAACAGCGCGCCTGCGCCTGCATCTCGACACCCTGCCCACTCAGCAGCGGGAGCGCATCACCCTGCTGCACGGCTCCCTCACCTACCGGGACAAGCGGCTGTCCGGCTTTGACGCCGCAGTAGCAATGGAGGTGATCGAGCATATAGACGCCCCGCGGCTTGACGCCTTTGAGGAGGTCGTATTCGGGTCCGCGAAGCCCGACGCTGTGCTGATCACGACGCCCAATGCAGAGTACAACACCCTCTTCGACGGGCTGCCCGCCGGAGCGTTCCGGCACAGGGACCACCGGTTCGAGTGGACGCGGGGGGAGTTCCAGGCCTGGGCGAGGCAGGCAGCGGACCGCCGCAGGTACGACGTGCGTTTTCAGGACATCGGTCCAGAGCACCCCGTTTACGGCGCGCCGACTCAGATGGGGGTCTTTACCCAATGAAGATTGCCATTCCCGAACTGTGCCTGGTGGCGCTCATTGGCCCGACGGGATCGGGGAAGTCCTCTTTTGCCGCCAGCCACTTCATGCCCACGGAAGTGGTGTCTTCGGACGCCTGCCGGGCGATGGTGGCGGATGACGCCACCGACCAGGCCGCAACACCCGACGCCTTTGCCCTGCTCAACTTCATCGCGGCGACGCGCCTGCGGGCCGGACGCCTCACCGTCATCGACGCCACCAGCGTACAGCCGCAGGCCCGCAAGTCCCTGGTGACGCTGGCCAGGGAGCATGACTGCCTGCCGGTGGCCATCGTGCTGAATATGCCGGAGTCCCTGTGCCTGGCTCGCAACAGAGAACGTCCCGACCGGCAGTTTGGTCCGGAAGTGGTGCGTCGTCAGGCGGACCAACTCCGGCGATCGCTGCGTGGGCTGAAACGCGAGGGCTTCCGGCACGTGTTCGTGCTCAACTCTCCCGAGGAAGTGGAAGCGGCCACTGTTGAACGCGTACCCCTGTGGGTCAACTTACAGCACGAACACGGGCCATTCGACATCATCGGTGACGTGCATGGGTGCTACGACGAACTGGTTATCCTCCTCGAACGCCTCGGCTACCGACTGGAGACCAGCGCCGACGCGGACGGGGAAACCGGCTTTTCGGCATCCCATCCGGAGGGCCGGAAGGCCGTATTCGTCGGCGACCTCGTGGACCGCGGTCCGGGCGTCGCCGAAGTGCTGAAGCTGGTGATGGGCATGGTCTCCGGCGGCGCGGCGCTGTGTGTCGCGGGCAACCACGAGTCCAAGCTCCTCCGCAAGCTCCGGGGCCGGGATGTGCAGGTATCGCACGGACTGGCGGAATCACTGGCGCAACTGGAACTGGAGTCCCCGGCGTTCCGGCAGCGGGTTGCCGAGTTCCTCGACGGGCTGATCAGCCACTACGTCCTTGATGATGGCGGGCTGGTGGTGGCCCACGCAGGGATGAAGTCGGAATACCAGGGCCGGGCGTCGGCGCGGGTCCGGGATTTCTGCCTTTATGGCGAGACCACCGGGGAGACCGACGAGTTCGGCCTTCCGGTGCGGGCCAACTGGGCCGCCGGTTACCGTGGCCGGGCGATGGTGGTTTATGGCCATACCCCGGTTATGGAACCCGCCTGGCTCAACAGCACCATTAACGTAGATACTGGCTGTGTCTTCGGTGGCAAGCTGACCGCGCTCCGTTACCCGGAAAAAGAACTGGTATCGGTTCCTGCGGCGCGGGTCTACTATGAGCCGGCCAAACCTCTGGCTGAGACCACCCGGCCGGAAGAACCCGCCGAGACGGGCGAGTCTCGCGCGGCGAACCTCCTGGATATTGACGACGTGCTGGGGAAACGCATCGTAGCGACGCGGCTGCGCGGCAATATCACGGTTCGGGAAGAGAACGCTGCGGCGGCGCTGGAGGTGATGAGCCGTTTTGCCCTGGATCCCCGCTGGCTGATGTACCTTCCGCCCACCATATCCCCATGCGATAGCTCCAAGCTGCCCGGTATGTTGGAACATCCAACGGAGGTATTTGCCTACTTCCGCAATAACGGCGTGTCCAGCGTGATTTGCGAAGAAAAACACATGGGTTCGCGGGCCATCGTCGTGGTGGGGCGGGACGCCGCAGCGATCGAGCGGCGGTTCGGCATCACCGGCGAGGGTATCGGCGCCTGCTACACGCGGACAGGACGAAGGTTCTTTGAGGATCGCGCCCTCGAGGCGCAGTTTCTGGAGCGTGTCGGCTTGGCGCTCGCCGAGGCGGGTCTCTGGGCGGAACTGGAGACCGACTGGGTGGTGCTGGACAGTGAACTGATGCCGTGGTCCGTCAAGGCGCAGGAGCTGGTCCGTGAACAGTATGCGGCGGTGGGCGCAGCGGCTCGGGTCAGCCTCACTGACGCGGCAGCGCTCCTCCGGCAGGCGGCAGCACGGAGTATTGACGCCAACGAGAGCTTGGCCGGAGTAGAGGAGCGGCTGCGCCTGGCCCGACTCTACAGCGACGCCTATGCCCGGTACTGCTGGCCGGTGGGGTCGCTCGCGGATATCCGGCTAGCGCCGTTCCACCTGATGGCCAGTGAGGGCCAGGTGCATACTGATAAGGCCCATCTCTGGCACATGGACATGGCCAAGCGCTTGTGTCAGGCCGATCCCGGGCTGTTCCAGGCTACCAGGCACCTGGAAGTAGACCTGAACGCTCCAGACGAGCTTGAGGCCATACGCTGGTGGGAGGAACTGACGGGCAAGGGCGGGGAGGGTATGGTGGTGAAGCCGATGGACTTCATCGCCACCGGAAAGCGGGGCATGGTGCAGCCCGCCATGAAGTGCCGGGGCCCCGAATATCTGCGCATCACCTACGGGCCGGAGTACACCCTGCCGGAGAACATAGAACGCCTGCGGAATCGCGGCCTCTCCACGAAGCGGTCGCTGGCGCTTCGGGAGTTTGCATTGGGCGTTGAAGGTCTCAGGCGTTTTGTTGACGAAGAACCTCTGTACCGGATACACGAGTGCGCCTTCGCTGTGCTTGCCTTGGAAAGCGAGCCGGTGGACCCGAGGCTGTGAGAGAAAACGCGTTGATAGGGCCGCAGGGACGTTCTTATAGACACCGGGCCGGAATGCGCAACAACTCAGACAAAAATGACCAATTGGAGTCCGGGCTGGCTCGACCAGAAATCGGCCTCAAAAATCGCAGTGACTTGCGCTACGGCATGCTCGAATCTCACACCCTCCACCCACTAAGGCTCGAAACGCTCCGCAGGGTCGGGCCCTGAAAACTGGGAAGGGAGGTAATCCGCATGAGCGAACCGGAAACCGCTGGATACGTTCACGGCGTCCAAGAGTGCGACGAGCACGAGCGCCACGTCGATGAGCCGGGACACGTCCACGATCCCCGCGAATGCGACGAGCATGAGCATGACGCCGACGCCGGCGATAATGAGCTGGTGGCCGCCGGGTAGAAACCCGGGGCTGGAATGGATGAAGCCATGAGAGTCGGTCTGGGACCGGCCCGCTTTTCTTTTTCCCGGCAACGGGTCTGGGTGTGAATTGCCAGGATTTTTGACCCGGTAAAATGGAAAATTGGTTGATGTTCTACGATTCGGTCACCTGCTAACTGTTCAGCGCCAATGTCCTACCTTGTATCTGAACCATCTATCTGTGCCCTCCACAAGCATCCGTCAAAACTATATCCCTCCCCCTGGCACCATTCCGCAATTCCCCCGCTTAACCCCCAAATCCCCCTGAAAGCGCCTCCAAGGCACGAAATACCCCTTCCAGGACGCGATTTAAGGCCACTCAAATTTACCGGGCCGACCGCGATGGCCACCCCGGCCGGTAACCCTGCAGTTAGGCCCGCTCAGGGCCATGGACGGAGTGATTTCGCCGGTGGTCCTGACGGGAGAACGCGGTTCGCACAACCGATCATCTGATTGCCGGACGTAATCTGGAGGACTGACCGGACGTCGTCTGCTAACTGCTGACAACTGAAGGCAACAACGTGCCTTTCGAAGGGCAATTACCCCCGTCCGCTGGACTGTGACTTAGGCCCTCTCCCCTGGGCGGGTGTTGTTGCCATTGGCGCTTCCATGGGGCACAGCCAGCCACTGGCGCCAGCGGAGTCGAACAGGATGTCATGTGGGCAAAACTGGCCGGGTCATTGACCTCACCGTGCCGGGTGCGGAGAATGGCGCCATGAAAGGGCTCTGGGGCATGCAGACCGGAACAGGGATGGCCTCAGCGGCGCTGCTGACGTGCCTGTCAGCCCTGGTCGCCATGGCAGCCTGCGGATGGGAGCAGGTGTCCCCGGCTGTCCCGCGTCAAGCATTCTTGCCGATCTGGCGTCAATTAGTTTTGCCGGTTCACCTCCTTTTCCTGGCCCCGCTGCTGTGCGGCGTCGGTTCGGTAGCTGGGGACGTCAAACTCGAGGATGACGGAGTGGTGCACCACCCGGTCGATGGCCGCGGCGGTGGCCATGGGGTTGGCAAAGATGCGCTCCCACTCGGAGAAGACCAGGTTTGACGTTATGCCCAAGGACCTCCGTTCGTAGCGTTCGGCGATGAGGGTGAAGAGCACCTCGGACTCCTCGGCCCCCTGGGGCAGATAGCCCAGGTCGTCCAGGAGCAGGAAGTCGAAGTTATCCAGCTTGCGGAGCCGGCGGGGCAGGTCCAGGTCTCGCTTGGCGGCGAGGAGTTCCTGCACCAAGCGGTAGGCGGGGGCGAAGAGGACCGAGTGCCCCGCTTCCAGCAGGCGGTGCCCCACGGCGCACAGCGCATGGGTCTTGCCAGTCCCGGGCAGCCCGAAGGCCAGGACGTTGACGCCACGCTCGACGAAGCTACCCTGGGCCAGTTGGTCCAGCTGCTGCCTGAGCGCCAGGGGCATCCGGTCGTGCTCGAAGGTTTCCCAGGTCTTGCCCGAGGGGAGCTTGGATTCCTTGCGCAGCCGGGTGATGCGCCGGTGGCGGCGGTCTTCGGCCTCCTCCTCCAGCACCTCCAGGAAGGTGGGCAGGGCGTCGCCATGGCCTGAAGCGGTGAAACGGGACACCGACTGGGCGCCCATGGTGGGCAGTTTGAATTGGTGGCACAGTTGGCCGATGCGCTCTTGCACGACGCTGGTGTCGGTGTTGATCATCCACACATCGCCGCCACTGCCAGGCTTACCGTGAGCAGCCTGTCGTAGATTTTCAGGTCCGGCCGTCCTGACAAGGTGAGCGCCGGGGCCTCGGGCGGCTTGGGCTCCGCCAGGCTCCGCACCTCCGCGTAGTCGAATGGCTGGCCCGTCTCCAGCAGCAGGGACAGGGCGCTGTCCACAGTGGCTTTCATGGTTGTCGCCACGGTTGTCGCCGCCAGGTGCAGGATCCGCACGTACTCCACGTCGGCCCGTTCGCCCCGCCATTCCCGCAGCGCGTCGTAGGACAGGCGGAATTGCAGCGTGGGGAACAGCTGCTCCCGGAAGCGGTAGCGGGCAAAGGCCCCGGGCTTGCGCACCAGCGAGCCGATGACGTGCCGGTAATTGACGTTGACCTCCCCATCGCCGCGCACCCTCGCCATGCGTTCCACCAAATTGTCCTTGTAGTACACTTCCACCCAGTCGGCGTGCAGTCGGATCCTCACCTCCTTGCCGATGAGGCGAGAGGGGACGGTATAGGTCCGGCCGGCTACCTGGATGGTGCTCCACTTGCGCACCCGGGCCCGGTAGTTGACGTATTCAGGCATGGGAGCTGGGGGCAGGGGCCGTAGGCAAGCCATTTCCTGCTCCAGTTTCCCTTGGACCAGACGATTGCGCTTTTGGACCATCTGCCCGACGAAGTGCCCGTAGTCATCGGCGGTGTCGAAATCGCGGCTGCCCCGCAGGATGAGGGCCTGGTCTATGGAGTCCTTGATGCGGTAGTGGCCCTGCTCTGCAACGCCGTTTTCGTGGCTCTGGCCGCGATTGATGCGGGTGGACCGGAGGCCGTAGTGGTCCAACAGGGCCTCGTAGGCGTCATTGAGAGCCCGGCCGCGGCGCATCTCGTGAGTGGCGGCCGAGGTATTGTCGCTGCGCACCACCTGGGGGACGCGGCCCAAGGCCCACAGGGCAGCCTGCAGTCCCTGCTGCAAGGCCAGGAAAGTCTCGCCGGTGGCGACCTCGGCGTAGCGCCAGCCCGAGTGGCTGAGTATCAGCTGGAACAGCAGGTGCGGGTAGGGCCGTCCGGCGATGGTCACTTCCAGGGAGTTTCCGTGGGTGAAGTCTATCTGGGCTTCCCTTACCGGCGGATGCTCCTGGGGGGAAGTAGACCTCCTGATCCGGACCGTTCAGCGCCCGCCTCCTGAGCCTGTCGAAGGGCCTGTAATCGTCGCTGCAGGGTGCGGAGCTGAGAGGCGCTGAAGCGCCCGGGATGCTGATCCGCCAGCCATTCGATAATTGTCGTTGCCTTCAGCCGGCCGGCCGGATCGCTCCGCAACAGGGGCTCAATCTCCTCCTCCCACACCCCGTCGAAGGGATCGGGCCGAGTGCGCCACTGGCGCTCCTCTTGCATCGCCGCCGGCAAGGGGCCCCTCTGCCACTTCCGCGCCGACCGGACGCTCATCCCGGCCATGACGGACGCCGTTTCCTGTGTCCTTCCTTCCATACGTCTCTGCCTCAACAATGCGACTTGTCGGTCTGTCATCAATCTGGCACCTCCGTGCCAGATGATTTACCCCACCTCGACCGGCAAAAATAGTCGTCGTAACCGGCAGGACTAATTGTCGTTAATAACCGGCAGTGTTCACTACTGTCGCCGCCACGCCCACGCCCACCGCCGCTCCGGCTGTGACGTCCGTGCCGGCCACTGGGTCATAACCGGCAGCGACTCAGTGTCCTGATACGCTCCCACACATCCCCAACCGCCGGTGCCCGCCGCGGCTCCGGACCGGACGGCAACGCCCGTCCCTACTGCCATACCAGCACCCTTGCCGTCCCTGACACCGCAGCCACTGGCAACACAGGCACCCAGCAAAACGCCCACCGCCGCGCGCCGTCTCCAACTCCGACACCGGAGCCGACCTCAGCCCCCACAAACACGACGGAGCCTACGCCCACGCTTGCTGCGACGCCTCCCGCCAGACCAGTGGTTGAGCTGACTCGATCCCAGGGAGTCCAAGGTGAGGTCGTAAGAGACGGCGGGGTCAACTTCCCTATGAATGCCCGGCTCAGGATGATGTACGCAGTCGGACCCCAGGCAGAGTCCCTGCACAGCCCAACCCCGACCAGCACATCTGAGGACGGGACGCTGACAGCTGAATTTGTCGTACCAGACGTGCGGCCCGGGCGTTACACCTTCCAGGCAAGCACCGACAGGGGCGGCGGGAAGCGCATCGGACTGGCCACTGGCATTGACTGCGGAGCAGACAGGGCAGTGCCTGAGGATGGCCGAATACGGTAAGGGACTGCGCCTCATGGGCCGGGGTGCTGAAGAGAATCTTTCGCGTGTGATACAAGCGTCACGGCCGATGCCTGCTCCATTGTTCTGGTGGCCGTACCCGGGGGCGCATCCCAGCACCCTGTTCGGACGGGTCAGGATGAGCTCGTGGGCGTTTGAGTTGTCATGGTCCTTCCGGGACCCAGGCCGCCGCCAGCTCGAGAAGACCTGTGGAGGTTCTGACCAGCAGGAACATACCTTTCTGGAGGCCGGCCCGCCTAACCTGGCACGGCTTGCGGGCCCACGGCCCGCCTAACCTGGCACGGCTTGCGGGCCCACCCCCCAGCGTGGAGCGGGCCCTCGAGGCTCACAATCACCTCGAAATACCGCATTCTCTCGCTAGCGACAAGCCCTGAGAGTAGCGGGCCCAGGGCAATCGCAGAGGGATACATTACATAACGGTGATGGAGACCGCCCTGGAAAATCCTTTGCAGGGAGCCCGGAAACTCTCCTGATACGCAGCTAGAAGTCTGGCCGGAAACCTCGATTCCCACCAGGGCGGCGTTTTCTTAACGTCGATTATCGACGGTATAGTGGGTGTTGCAACGTATTACATGCACCACCATGCCATATAAATCTTGAATACGTCTGCTTCGAGTAGCGCAAAACCCGGCCAATGGCTTTCCGGCCAGACTTCTAGGTCGGCGAATCGACCGCAGGCTGCCTCGCAGCGGTAGCCAGATGCACGCCTTCATTTGGTGCGGGATGGAGTCGCATCGGTATTTGGTCTGAGGCACCCCTGGCAGGCAAGCCCGGCCACATGCCATCCTCGTGTTTCCATAACGCTGAGATCTCTCCGCTTGCTGGAGTGGTCAGGTGTCGAGCAGGCCACTGCGCACGGCCCAGACCACCATTTCCGGCTTCGACTTGACCTCGAGCTTGTTCCGAATGCCGTAGATGGAGTTGCGAATAGTCAACGGCAGGTAGCCTACAGCTTCGGCAGTCTCCGTGTACGACATCCCTTGGCAGAAGAGCCCCAGGATCTCTTTCTCCCTGGCGGTGAAACTTGCAGCTTGTTCAGTCTCTGCCTGAGAGGGCTTGGCGGGACACTCGCGGCCGTCCGGCGCATCGCTTCTGCCGGACGCGGAATTCCCCTTCGGCCACATCCCGGAGCGCTGCGACGAGCTTTTGTCCGGTCGAGTATTTCTGAAGATAACCGGTGGCCACCGCGGCCGCAGCCTGCCCGGCTTTCGCACCGTCCCCGGCCTCTCCCACCACCTCCAGTTATCCGTCTCGGCCGAGCAGTTCTCCAAGACTTTCACGCAAGGGCACCGCAGGTCCGGCCTGGACTTTTTTGCCTGGCCTCACAATCCCCCCGTAATAACCGCCCCGACGGCGAGTGAGCTGCCAGTTGACACGGCCACTTATTCTCTTCGGCACATCGGGTAGTGGCAGGTAAAAATGCGTATGGTGTGGGTATCCATTGGGCAGCGGAGCGGGTCAATTCAACACCCAGACCAAATGCACACGAGCCCTTAAGCGTAGTGCAACGTCGGGTACCGCTGCAGGACCTGGCCGGAGCAGCCTGAACTCCGCAAACCTGTGCAGGAGATTGTCATCTGCTGCGGTCCGGAAGTATCGGCCTCGAGCACTTCTGGAGGAGTCCGCCCTGGGACACCCGCCCGATGTAAGGATGCTGTCTGGCAAGGCGTGGATCAGGAGTGGACTTATTGGGGAACTTAACACTGCGTACGGTATCGATCAATCCGGGGCTAAATCGTCCCCACTATGAGAAGTTGGCATAAGTGATTTATGTATCAATTATTTGAGCCTAAGTTGGCATTGTCTGCTGGTCTAAAGGTAATCTCGCAGCATTGACTCAATGGAAATACCGATTCTCTCTGGACGCGGAGGACAGCCTCTGGCAGCAGCGCAGCCAATGGCGATACGGAGCTGGCACGATAGAAATTAAGCTCAATACGGCCCTGCAATCGTCTGGACTCTGAGGATAGTACTTGCATATTTTGTATAATGTGATAGACCAACTGCTTTATATCTACTTAATACATCTGAAATCAGAGTCAATAAGTATCTTTTAAATGAGTATATTACGAAGTATTAAAATGCGTTATTCCACCGCAAACAAATTAGTTTCTGATTACTTTTGGATATGGCCGCATGAAATCCACTCCGTAATTGCCACTGGATTCTTCGGCTCTTGCATATCGTCATGATGTTGTCGCTCTCGGCCTGGAAGACGCACCCTCTCTCAAAACGGCAGGCCCGGCCTGTAATCAAGGGCCGTGGCTCCGAGATCCGCACCGACGTTAACTGCCCGTTGCTTTTACTTGGCGGGTGTCGACGGGAGGGCGGTGGTACGGCAGAGGATCACGGAGTCAGGCCACCAAGTTTATTGCTGGCAACAGAGAAAAATATCAAACATCCGTAGTTATACAAGACCAAAGCGTCCGGCAGGCGCGGCGCAGTGGAGGTGAGCATAATGGGCAGACTGGACCGGTTCCATCGGACGAGCCGTCTTCTCGTGGGGCCGCTGCTGGTACTCGCCGCGATGCTCCTGGCCTGCGGGGGCGAGACGGAGGCCACGCCGCGCCCGGGATTCGACCGGGACACGCCCACGCCCGAGGTCACCGCCGAGCCGCAACGGAAGCTCCCGGCGCCACGGCGCAGACCGCAGCGCCAACCGGGACGGCAACATCCCCGGCGACTGCAACCGCCGGTCCTCCCACGGAGCCTGCCGAGGAACCCAACCAACCGCCCCAGAGCGCCGGTCGGCCCGAGGCGGGCGTGTCCCCGAAATTCACCTCTCTCAACATGGGCTACGAGCATGTCTGCGGTGTCAAGACAGACAGTTCGGTGGTCTGTTGGGGAGGCAACAGGAACGGTCAGGCCGATGCGCCCGGCGGCATCTCCTTCAAATCGGTATCTGCGGGGTCGCGTCATTCCTGCGGTGTGAAGACAGACGGCACCGCAGTCTGCTGGGGCGGCTGGGCCGACGACCGGATGAGCAGTAAAGAGGCGGCCAGGGGAGGCGGGCTTTTCGGTGCCGGCGCCGTCCCTGCAGACCTGGCCGGCACCCAGTTCATATCACTGTCCGCGGGAAACGCCTTCACCTGCGGCATAAAGGCGGACAACTCCCCAGCCTGCTGGGGCAATAGTGAAAACGGCCAGCATGACACCCCGGACGGAATATCCTTCACCTCGGTCAGCGCTGGCGGCACACATGCCTGCGGAATCACCACCGATGGCTACCTGCTCTGCTGGGGCGGCGCCGACCGTAGCGGAATTATTGCCCCTGCGGCCAGGCCCCCACAGGAGGCCTTCGGCGAAACCTTCTCCCTCGTAAACGCCGGCTCCTTTGAAACCTGTGCAATCAAGACCGACGGCGCTCTCCTTTGCTGGGGAAGAGACCCTGAAAAATTCCCCACACCGCCCGCCGGTTCTTTTTCCTCGGTCAGTTCCGGTTCCCGCTATACCTGCGGACTCGGGACCGATGGCTCAGTAGCTTGCTGGGGACCCGAATACATTCTTCCCGAAATCTACCCGCCCGCCGGTTCATACAGTGAGGTCTCGGTCGGAAACGGTTACGAAATTGGCAAGAGCAATGGATGCGGCCTCAAAACCGACGGCACGGCGGTCTGCTGGGGCCGCGGCCCGGCGTCCATGATTCCTGGCGGCGCATTCGAGTCGGTCGATATCGCCAGCCGGGATTTCACCTGCGGGCTCAAGACCGATGGTTCGGCTGTCTGCTGGAACGGAGTCGAGCAGATTGACTACCTGCCACCCGCCGGCGAAACCTTCACCTCGGTCAGCCCGGGAGCGCACCATGCCTGCGGTGTGAAGCCCGACGGCTCCGTCCTTTGCTGGGGCACTGATTCCCAGAGCTACGGCTTCTTGAACCCGCCCGGCGGCTCCTTCACCTCTGTCAGTTCCGGCTACGCGCACACCTGTGGGCTGAAGACCGATGGCTCCGTGGCCTGCTGGGGCGAGGACAGGAACATGTATGGCTCAACCACTCCGGCCAATGGTCCCTTCGCGTCAATATCAACCGGCGCTGCTCACACCTGCGGGGTCAAAAGCGACGGCTCCGTGGCCTGCTGGGGTGGGGCGGATCAAATCGGCGTTCCGCCCCCGAAGGATACCTTCACAGCAGTTTACGCGGGAGTGGACCGGACCTGTGCTCTCAGGCCCGACGGCTCCATGGTCTGTTGGAGCAGGGAAGGCCTGTGGGAACCTGAAGGGGGCACCTACGAGTCGGTGGGCGTGGGAGATAACCACTGGTGCGCCGTCGAGACCGGCGGCTCCGTCAAATGTTGGGGAGACGACAGAGAGTATGGCTATGGCGCTACAGGAAGAACGCTACCCTCGGAGGGCCCGTTTCTATCGGTCACCGCCGGGTGGTTGTACACCTGCGGAATCCGGCCCGACGCCACCCTGGTCTGCTGGGGAGGCTACAAGCGGTAGCGCGCCAAGAGGGCGGGAGTACGGCCGGGGCCGCATCCCACCGTGCTCCCTGCCTCATTTACCGGCGTCGGGAACCCGCCATTCCAGGGAATGACGGGACGGTCCAGCCCTGGCGAATGGATCGGTAAATCAGCCCTGAAAGGTAAACATGCAGCGTTTCAAGGACCTCGCTTCGATGGCGCTAACGGGCTTGCTGAGAGCCGTGATGCTGGCTCGGGAGACGCACCCTCGCCCTCGGATGGGGCAGTACCCCTGCCCACGTAGCCCCCGCCTCCGCCGCAGGCCCGCCCCTTCCGGCCGCTGCCGGGATGCCATCCGCCACGCTGTCTTCCGCGAAGACCCCAAGCCTTACAGAGACCAACCGCAACGGCGCCGGCTACGCCCTCTCCCTTGGCCGCCGGGGCGCGTTCACCGTCTGAGGGGATGATGCCATACCGAACCTCCAAATTATCCCTTGCCCGTAGTCATTGGGCGGCGACCTGCGCAGCTGTGCTGGTACTGTTGTTCCTGCTGGCGGCCTGCGGCTCGGACTCGCCGACGGAGACTCCCGGCCGCGACCGGCCCACGCCCGAGGCCACGGACCCTCCGGCGCAGGAAGCCGCCAGCCCCACACCCGGGGAGCGGCCCGCAACCCCGGCGCCGACTGCCGTGCCCACCTCCACGCCTCCTCCGCCGACGCCCACCCCCTCGCCCAGCATCACCAGCCCGCAGGAAACGCCCTATCCCACTCCCGGGCCCACCACACCACCTGGACCGGCCGCAACAGTCTCCGCTCCGGTTGCCCCGGAGGTGGACGAAAGGGAGGCGCTGGCCGCTCTCTACAACGCCACGGGCGGTGAGGCCTGGGTCGTCAGCGACAACTGGCTGAGCGACCAGCCGGTCAGCGAGTGGTACGGCGTCATCGCCGACGCCGATGGCCGGGTCATACAGCTGCTGCTCCGCGACAACGGGTTGAGCGGCGAGTTACCTCCGGTTCTGGGCGATCTGTCCAGCCTGGTGAATCTGTGGCTGCCCGAGAACGATCTGAGCGGCGGGATTCCGCCCGAGCTTGGAAACCTGTTCAGCTTGGAGCAGTTGAGCCTGAGCGATAACCGGTTGACCGGAGAGTTGCCGCCCGAGTTGGGCCACCTCTCCCGGCTCAACCTGCTGGACATCAGCAGCAATGAGTTCTCCGGGGGGTTGCCCTCACAGTGGGCTACCCTGGCGAACCTGGAGGTGCTGGTCCTATTCCACAACGAACTGACCGGGGAGTTGCCGTCCGAATGGGGCAGACTCGCCAGCCTGCGGCAACTGGACCTCTTCGGCAACGACCTGACCGGAGGACTGCCTCCGGAGTGGGGCAGCCTGCCCAACCTGCAACGGCTCGATCTCGGCGGCAACGAGCTCAGCGGATGCCTTCCCCATGAGCTGGCTGCCGCGCTGGGCGGCGCCCTTGCCGGTCCGGCGCTGCCTGTCTGCGATCGCCAGGCCCCCCCCGCCCGTCCCGCCCACGCCCGAGGACTCTTAATTCCCACAAGGTTGGTTCGCGGAAATATGAGCGTCGAGACTCAAGGAAGATCCCGCCGGACCGCGCCTCTTGGAGCATGGATTTTGCTCCTGTCGATGCTGGCGCTCCTTTCGGTCATGGCCGTCTCAATCACCGTGGCAAGCAGGGTCAGTGGCGACACTCAGCCCGTGCCGCCAGTGGAGAGCGAGGTGATGCGGCAACAGATCGGCGACCGCATCGCCCTCACCGCCTTCTACTTTGCCACCGGCGGCCCCGGCTGGAGCAACAGCACCAACTGGCTCACCACTGCGCCCCTGAACGATTGGCACGGCGTGGACACCGACGGGGACGGCAGCGTCACCGGGCTGACGCTGAACGGCAACGGTCTGCGGGAGGCCATCCCGGCCAGTTTCGGCGGCGTGGCCGGCTCGTTGAGCATACTCCCGCAGCTGGAGCGCCTGGAGCTCGCCGATAACGATCTGAGCGGCAGCATACCGGCGGAGCTGGGGCTGTTCACCGGGTTGCAGACGCTGGACCTGTCCGGCAACCGGTTGTCCGGCCCGATACCTGATGAGCTGGCGAATCTGACCAACCTGGAGCTGCTGTACCTGGGCGGCGGCTACAACAGCTATACCGAGTGCATTCCCGACGGTCTGAAGAGAGTGCCCGCCCAAGACTTTTTCAGCCTCAACATTCCGTACTGCGACGCCCCGGCGCCGGCTCCGACTTCGACTCCGACGCCTGAGCCCATGCCTGAACCGGAGCCGGAGGCAGTGCCCTTCGCCCGCAACCCGGCCCAGGACTTCACCGGACTGACCGGCACGGGCATCCAGCCGGAGGGGATCTGGTCCGACGGGGACACCATGTGGGTCTCATGGGGGGCTTCCGAGGAGGACGGGGGCCGCATCTACGCCTATGACATGGAGACCAAGCGGCGGACCGCGTCCCTGGACTTCGACACCGCCCTGGCCTCGTCGGGGAATCACAGCCCGGAGTCCCTCTGGGGCGATGACGCCACGCTGTGGGTGGGAGACACCGCCAAGGGCAGGATCTTCGCCTACCGCCTGAGCGACCGGTCCCGGACGCCCGGCGCAGAATTCGACACGCTGGGAGACCCCAGTCATGAGAGCCTGGCCCCGCGCGGCCTGTGGTCGGACGGGACGACGCTGTGGCAGGCGGAAACGGTCGGCCCACAGGATCTTCGCCTACGGGCTGAACTCCAAGGAGCGGCTGCCCCACCTGGACTTCAACACCCTGGGCGACGCCGGGAACCGGAACGTGGAGGGCATCTGGTCCGACGGCGAGGTGATGTGGGTGTCGGACCTGCAGGACAACAGGCTCTACGCCTACGGGCTGAACTCCAAGGAGCGGCTGCCCCACCTGGACTTCAACGGCATGGCCGCCGCGGGGAACCACAACCTGGGCGACATCTGGTCCGACGGCGCGACCATGTGGGTGCTGGACAACGCCGACCAGATGATCTACGCCTACCACATGCCGCCCTTCGAGCGACAGGGAGATCCGGAGCCCGGCCCCGGACCAGAACCGGTCCCGGTTCCTCCGGACGAGCCGATGCCGGAGCCAGAACCGGTCGAGCCGGCGCACCCCGGCGACCTCGCGGCCCTGCGGGCGCTCTATTCCCTGACCAACGGACCGAATTGGGCGGACGACACAAATTGGATGACCGATGCGCCCCTAGACGATTGGTTCGGTGTGGACACCGACGAGTCCGGCCGCGTGACCAGGCTGGACCTCAGGCAAAACGGCCTCCGGGGGCCCATGCCGGCACAGTTGGGCAATCTCAGCAACCTGCGATGGCTGGACCTGCGGGGGAACCAGCTGGGCAATCTCTACGGGTTGCCCAACGTCGGCGGGACCGCCTTCAACAGCAACATCCCCGCCGGGCTGGGCCGGCTGGAGAACCTGGGAAAGCTCTACCTGAATGGCAACCAGCTGACGGGTCCCATACCGGCCGAGTTGGGCAACCTCTCCAACCTGACGGTCCTGAACCTCAGCGGCAACCGGTTGAGCGGAAGCCTGCCGGAGGCGCTGGGCGGGCTCACCAGCCTGAAGTCCATGGTGCTCAACGGGAACCGGCTCAGCGGACGGATACCGTTCCGGTGGGGCGGCTTCGGCAGCCTGGCCAGCCTCACCCACTTGGACCTCAGCCACAATCTGCTGAGCGGCAACATACCGTGGCAGCTGAGCAACCGCAGGACCCTGGAGTACCTGTACCTGGGCGACAACAACCCGAGCGGGGGGATACCGGTTGCCGGCTCGGTCGAGGGTGGCACGGGCGGCTTCGAGGACCTCGACAGCCTCAGGGTGCTGGTCCTGAGCAACAACGACCTCGGCGGTTCGATACCGGCGGAGTTGGCCCTTCTAAACAGCCTGGAGAATCTCTACCTGGACAACAACCAGTTGACG
The DNA here is from genome assembly GCA_965216065.1 of Dehalococcoidia bacterium. Taxonomy (GTDB): domain Bacteria; phylum Chloroflexota; class Dehalococcoidia; order Lucifugimonadales; family UBA3495; genus VXOI01. Next base: position 1,483,509 of record CBDCFB010000002.1, on the reverse strand, counting down.
GGAAAGATCCCGTCGATCTGGGCCAACGGCGGCGGGCAGGGCTCTATGAAAAGGCTGGTGCTCACCGGAAACCAGCTGACCGGTGAAATACCCGCGGGCCTGGGAGGCCTCACCAGGCTGACGCACCTGTACCTGGACCAGAACAGCCTGAGCGGACCAATACCTTCGGCATTGCGCAGTCTCGAAAACCTGGAGGAGCTGAGTCTCTGGAGCAACGATCTGGACGGCACCGTACCCGCCTCGCTCGGCGGTCTCACCAATCTGACGCACCTGTCCCTGTCCTTCAACAATCTGAACGGGGCGTTACCCCCCGAACTGGGCGACCTGTTCAAGCTGCAAACACTGTACCTGAACGTCAATGATCTGTCGGGGGAAATACCGGAAGACCTGGGCAGGATGTACAGCATTGAAGCGATCTATCTCCACGAAAACGGCCTCACCGGCTGCGTTCCCATTGCCCTCCAGGACGTGGAGGGCATCGACCGGGCGTTGAGCGACACAGGAGGAAACCGGCTGACCGGTATCTGCCTCACCGAGGAAGAGGAAACCGAAAGGGAGGTCCTGCGGCGCCTGTATCTCTCGACGGGCGGACCGGACTGGAAGAATACGCTCTACTGGAACACCAGCAGGGACCTGAACGACTGGGTGGGCGTCGAGACCGACGGAGAGGGTTTCGTCACGGAGCTGAACCTGGGCGGCAACAACCTGGCCCGCCGGGTTCCGTTGGAAGTGGCGGTCCTGGAACGCCTGGACCTTTCCAGGAACCGGCTGACCGGCCAGGTGCCGCACGCGCTGGGATACTCGCACAACCTGACAAACCTGACACAGCTGGACCTCTACGGGAATAGCTTTTCCGGATGCATTCCGCGGGGCGAGAGGCTGCGGGCACGGCTCGAGGAGTCCGTCGGCAGGCAGGTGCGGGAAATCGAAAATTCGCCCCAGGGCTTCCTGCTGAAGGCCCTCGAAATCTTCGGCATCCCGAGCGCCATAGCCGGCGCCGGCACCAAGGAAAGGGCGACGGTGTCCCTCTACGAGGCCACCTCCGCCGCCAAGGACATCATCAAAGATCACAATGTGAATGTTCGCCTGTCCCAGGTGACACCCGAACTCGTCCCGAGCGGCCGCGTCTTGCACATGGCCGATGTGATAGACGGCCTTTCATTGCCTGACCTGCCCATAAGGATCAAGGGGGAAACGTACGTTACTCCCCAATCGATAGGCGGAATCCACGTATTCGACATCATCGGCGTATTGACGTCGGAGTGGTTCACCAGGTGGCGATAGGGTTGGTTTGTTCCCACTCTGGGTCTGGGCCTGCCGCCCTGCGCTCCGCAGATCGACACCCCGCCAAGCGTGCTTCCCGGTAACCAGACGACTAAAACGGACAAGGAGAGTCTCCTGGCCGTACGAGACCACTCCCTGTCCCACGAGGGGAATCACGCCGGCCAATTCAACGGCTGGACAGCGGACGAGCCACTGGAGGACTGGGACAGGGATATCAGGCTCGATGAGGTTGACGGTCAAACGCGGGTCGTTGGTCTGTATCTTGACGGCAGGGAGCTGAGAGGAACCATACCCACCGAGTTGAGCGGCCTGGGACAGCTGGCCTACCTGAACCTGAGCAAGAACGAATTGACCGGAACGATACCGCCCCAGTTGGGCCACCTCGAAAACCTCAGAATGTTGGCCCTGAACCAGAACTACTACGAGAAACATCCCATATTGAACAGCACTCAATACGCATGCGCGGTGAGTGGCCTGCGGGGGCCGCTGCCCGAGGAGCTGGGGCACCTCAGGAACCTGAGACACCTTCCGCTGGACGACAATGCCTATCTGAGTGGAGATGTGCCTCCCGAGTTGGGCAATCTCCTCAATCTCCAATACGTGCACTTCCAGAATTCCGGACTGACGGGGTGTATCCCACCCAGCCTTCAGGACACCTTCGGCACCTCCCTGATGGTGGAACTGGTCACCGACATCACGCTGATAATCGGTTGGATGGCCGTGGAAGCCCTGATCCCAATTCCGGGATCCTCTGTCCTGCTTGAATTTCTGACTTTCGGAAGTGCTGGCGAATTTGCCGAAACGGCCATAAAGGGAGCGCTGAATCTCGTCTTCGACCAGAGTGTCTTCTTTTCCGAATTGGGCAATGTACAGCTGTATTGCGACTAGCCGTGAGCCTGGAGGAACGGCAGCAGGGCCCTCCGGCCCACGGGGTCGAAGTCGAGGGAATGCTCGGCTTCGGCTGCCGCGACGAGGAGAGGACCTAGGACATCCCGGAGAGACTGGAGGACGCCGCAGACGACCTCTGCTAGCCGGTGTCAGCCGGGCCAGGGACCAGTCACAGTAATAAGGAGGTTCACACCATGACAACCCCAAACACACCGCAACCCCCCGGGGAACCCGAGGTTCCCGCGGCCGTAACGCCACCGGCCGACACCTCCCCCGAGTCCCCCGCCGACGCCGGGGCGCCGGCATCCAGCCCGGGCCCAGAGCGAGACCCCGCTGCCCCTTCGCCAGAGGACTCCCGGCGTTCCGGGTCGGGTGCCGGCTCAGGTGCCGGGTCAGGCGCTGGAGGGGATGAGTCCCCGGGGTTTTTCGCCGCCAACAAGATCATCATTCTCGGCGGCGGCGGCGCGGTGGTCGCCATCGTGGTCGTCACCGTGCTGCTGTACACCATGGGCATCTTCGGCGGAGGAGGAGGCCCCGGAGGCGGAAGCTCCGATGCCCTCGCCTACATCCTCGAGGATTCCGATGCCAATTCGGTGGAGATAGTCAACGTCGCTTCCATCCTGGGACTGGCCGAGATCCCGGCGGGCCTCGAATCCGACCGCCTCGACACCCCCGGCACCGGCAGCTTCGACGACGCCGAGGACTGGAAGGATGAATGGCGCGACCGCGACTGGAGCTACTCGCTGCCCGTGCCGTCCTGGCTCTTCAGCGAGGTGGCCCTGGATGACCTGGACACGGTGGTGATCCAGGAAGTTGACGGCGGCACCGGCTACGTCCTCGCCGGCAACTTCCCCTTCGACGACCTGCGCGACGTCATGGAGGACGAGGACTGGGAGGAGGACACCTACCGCGATTTCGAGGTGTGGGATGGCCGCAACGTGGCCCTGCTGGAGGACGACGGCATCATCCTGCTCGGAAGCGGGTTCGCGTCTGAAGTCCTCAAGGCACTGGACACCGGCAGAGGCCTCATTGAAGGCGACGGCGCCATGAAGCGGGTGCTGGACAAGGCCGGTTCGGGGCTGGTCGTCTTCGGCGCCACCGAGGGTTGCGGTTCCTTCGGATCCCCGAGTCTGCGCAGCTGCAACGCCTTTGGCATGAGCATCACCGGCGGCACGGAGGAGACCACCTCCCTGCGGGCCGCATTCCTCTTCAGCAGCGAGAGCCGGGCCGAGTCCAGCCTCGAGGACATCGAGGAGGCCCTCCTCGACACCAACGAGGTCGACGCAGACATCGAGGACATCGGCGCCGACGGCGAATTCGTAACCTACGAAATCACCATCCACGAGGAATAGCAGGCTGGGTGTGCCTGCTGGATCTCACGGGGGCGGGGCCGGAGCCCTGGCCCCGCGGGGTTTTCCCGCCCATTCCCACACACACGACGTAGGAGAAGACAACAGAGGAGTGGAAATTTCGGAACCGAGGCGAGAGGCCCGTTGACTTGATGCGACCAATGCACGCCTGGCGGACCCTGGCGCTTCCGCCTGCGCTGCCTCCGCCGCCCTGACTGCCTGGGGCGGCGAGGTCGACGAGGCGCCAGTCACATCCACTCGTCGCCCCGCGCGGGCCCGCCCCGGTGCATGAGCGTCGATGGATTCCTGCAGGAAATTGAACCGTACGAGGAGAAAACGGATGACTGACTAAAACCACAACGGCAACTCTGCGATGCGCGCATGGAGTATGCCTGCCCTGCTGCTGGCGGCCCTGCTCCTGATGGCCGCCCTCGCCGCCTGCGGTGGCGGCGACGACCCCACCCCCAGACCGGAGCGCGCCACCACCGCGCCTGATCCCACCGCGGCACTTCGCGAAGACGAACCTCCACCCACCGCAGCATCCGCGCCCGCAACGGCGTCCCCCGCGCCAACCGCAACCGCCCGCGCCACCACCGCGACCACGGGGCCTGCAACGGCGGCTCCCCCGATGGCCGTGGCCGCAACGGAAGCCCAACCGCCGACTCCTGCGCCTCCCGCGCCCCTCAGCCACGAAGCTGGGGTGGACCCCAGGTTCACCTCCATCAGCGTGGGGCCCACGCACGCCTGCGGGTTGAAAACCGATGGTGCGCTCTACTGCTGGGGATACAATGAAGATGGCAGGGCCGCTACACCTTCGGGCCTGTCCCTGGAGTCGGTCACGACGGGAGGTGGCCATTCCTGCGGATTGAAGTCCAACGGAACGGCGGCTTGCTGGGGCTGGCTGGAAAACGCAGCATATCCCTCCCCAAGTGTCGTCCCGGGCAACCTGGTCTTCACCGAGTTCATATCCCTGTCCGCTGGAGGCAGCGCCACCTGTGGGGTCAAGACTGACAATTCCGCAGCCTGCTGGGGGCATTTCTGGGATAACCAAAATCATGGAGCTCAACCCCCCACCCCCCCCCGGACGAATCGTTCGCGATGGTCAGCGTAGGCGGTGACTATGCCTGCGGAGTGACCACGGATGGCCGTCTCAGTTGTTGGGGAGACCCGAGCGAACTCTCGCCAGAGGACTATGGCGCAGCAGTCCCCGAAGCGGCATCCGATGTGTCTTTTTCGACCGTCAGCGCCGGCTGGAGGGAATCCTGCGCAGTGACAACCGAGGGCGCCGTGCTGTGTTGGGGAGAGGAATACGGCGAAGCAGTTATCCCGCACGGGGGCAGCTTCACTTCGGTCAGCGTCGGGATGAGGCAGGCCTGTGGCTTGCAGCCCGATGCCACCCTTGCCTGCTGGTGGCACGACAACCTTACGGCGGCTCCCGTGCCTGAGGGATCATTCCTTTCGGTCGGCGTGTCGTTATCGGAGAGGGACCAGGCAAGAGGAGGCGACAATGTTTGCGCTCTAAGACTGACGGGATCGTCGTCTGTTGGGGGTAGCGGCGCAGTTGGCCTCTCTCCCGGAGGTTCCTTCACGTCCATTGATATTGCCATCAGGGATTCCAGTTGCGCTCTCACAAGCGACGGCACCACCGCCTGCTGGAACTATACCCACAACCCGTATTACGAAAGGGCACCTCAACCGCCGCCAGGTACTACTTTCACTATGGCAAGCCCTGGTCATGGACACGTCTGCGGAATTAGGAGCGGCGGATCATCCATCCAGTGCTGGGGGCACAACGAATACGGACAATCCGATCCGCCGGACGACGCTTTCCAATTGGTCAGTTCAGGCCACAACTACACCTGCGGCCTGAAGACCAACGGCGGGGTGACCTGTTGGGGATATGACCCACATGGCGTCACGACCCACCCGCCCGACGAAAGCTTCGTTTTCATCGAGGCGGGGGGGCACCATACCTGCGGCATCAAAACGGACGGGGCGGTGCTCTGTTGGGGTAGAGAGGAACACATGGGAACTCCTGCAGAAGGTCCCTTTGAGTCCGTCTCCGCAGGGAATGTCCAAACCTGCGGGATCCGGCCCGACGGGTCCATGGCCTGCTGGAGCGAGAAGGAGACTTGGGAGCAATCAGGAGGGCCGTATATCTCCGTGGGTGTGGGGGAACGCCATTACTGCGCCGTGGAAACCGGCGGTCGCGCGGTGTGCTGGGGAAGCAACGCCGAGGGTCAAACCGATGTGCCGGATGGACCATTCGCATCAGTGGCCGCCGGAATTTACACCAGTTGCGGCATCCGGTCCGACGGTTCGCTGGTCTGCTGGGGAAATTACGTGCGGTAAGCCGAAGCCGGAGCGCGGCACGCATCTCTGTCTTCCCGAGCGCTCCCAACGACTCCCTGCGGCGGAAAAAGCTCCAGACGGGGGCGGTGAACCCGGGCAGAACATCGCCCCCGTCGAGGGTGTCGAATTCACTCAGCACCTGGGGCGGTTCACCTTGGCGGTAGACGGTGACGGCTACCGGCCCAGGGTCGGCCACCACAGCCATCCGAACGCCGTGGGATAGCCACATCATCGCCCAGCCAGAGGCCACCGGCAATGCGAGCGATGCCGCGGACAGACTGGGAAGAGCTGAAGACGGGGATGGTGTGGAAGTGAAGGGAGAGTTCGCCTCCGTCAGCGCTGGCTACGCCCACACCTGCGGGGTGAGGGCGGACGGCACCGTCGCCTGCTGGGGTAACCAGGCACGGGGGGTGACGCAGGCGGACTTTGAGTAATGCGCACCGGCACTCAGCAGGCGGCCGCAGCGCCGCCTGCTGGAGCCATTCCAGTTGCCGGGCCACGCCGCCCTCCAACGTGGGGTGTTCCCGGTCCTGCCTGCCACTGACCGCCCCGGCCACCTGTGGTGCGGGGGTGCGTATAGGGCAATGACTGACGACATGAGTGGCCACGGGTCGTCGGTAAGAGAGAAACCGCCGTGGTAGCCTGTGGCGGGGCAAGGCCGGCGGAGTCCGCCCAGAGCGTCCGGGCGGCCGCCGTCAGCACGGGGAGAAGAGAGCAGCCGTCCAGCAGGCTATCAGTTCTTGATGCCCCGTGTTACCCCATCCGACGTAGAGTGGAGTCCGAAGGGAGCGGTTGTGATTTTTCTCAAATTCAGCGGCCGTGTCGGCGAGAGGGAGTACTGGCGCTTCGCCCGGTTCCCGCTGCTCTTCCTGCCCATTACCGGAGTCGTCGTTTACGGCGTGGTGACTGTGGGGGTGCTGCGGAGGTCGTCCCTTGGTTGCTGATCGAGCTGCACGTTGGGGTGCTGGTCCACCTGGCCATGGCGCCCCTCTGGCTGACGGTGACTGTCCGGCGGCTGCACGACACCGGACGCTCTGCGTGGTGGCTGCTGCCCTATGCGGTCGTGGCCGCCGTTTGGGCACTGATCATCTACTGGAGCCTCAACACCTCGGTCGTGGTGGAGCAGCCGCAGGGCTTTTTCCTGGTCGCGGTGTTCCTCAGCGGCATCTGGGCGCTGGTGACCCTGGCATGCGCGATGCTGCTGCTGGTCCTGTGCTCCCAGCCGGGAACGACTGGCCCGAACCGCTACGGGCCCGGCCTCAGGCCAACCGGGCCGGGAATGGAAAGTCGTGCAATCCCAGACGCCGGCAGCTCTTCCATCCCGCCTGAGTCCCCGGCGCAAACTCCGGCAGGCCATCTGTCCCGCTGCCCTGGATGCGACGGGGAACTGGGGCCTGCAGCGCGGTTCTGCGGGATGTGCGGAACTCCCGCACAATCACTGCAATCACTGCAATCACAGTCAATCACATCGAGGACACCGGAGGATTCATGACACCGTTCCCGCGAGTCGTGGCCGCCCTGGCGCTGGGGTTGCTGGTCGTCGTCGGCCTGCTGCTCCTGCTGGTGGTGGTCAACTTCACCCAGCGCCTGGAGGACCCCGGCGTCTACAACGACGCCATCAGCGACACCGGCGCCTACACCCGCGTCTACGACGAGGTGCTGGCCGACGAGTCGCTGCGTGAGGACATTGGCAACCTGCTGGGCGGTGTGGACATCGCGGTCCAGGCTGAGGTGCTGGACGTTCTCCGGGAGGTCTTGCCGTCGTCCTACCTACAGGACGAGACCGAGGACAACGTGGGCCGTGTCACCGCCTACCTGAGCCGCGAACGCGACGACCTGGCGGTCCATGTCAATTTCAAGAGGCCGTTGGAGCGAGTTGAGCCGGCGGTGCTCGGCAAGGTTCACGAGATCATAGACGGCCTGGAAATCGCCGAGCCGGACGAATCCGGTTGCTCACTGCTGACCCTGCAGCGCCTGGCCTCAGCCTCCGCCGAACCCTACTCGCAATTCTCCGAGGGCGAACTGCCGAAGTCGGCCCCCTCGCTGCAGATCCTGAGCCGGGAGTGCCGGGAGCAGGAATTCGATAGGTGGTTCGACCTGCTCCTCGACGACCCTGCCATGGATCCGCAGGCGGCCAGGGTCCTCGATGGCCAACGAGAGGAGTTGCGGCGAACTTTCATCGAGGGCGATACCAGGGTCTTCCTAAAGGCCGTGGCCGACCCGCTGGTGAAGCCGCTGGTCGCCGACGCCGTGGCCGACATCCGCGCGAACCTGGACTCCAACGACCGCCTCGACCTGCTGGAATGGATGACCGGCGAGTCCGGCGGCTCGGACGATCGGGACATCGAAGCCGGGACCGAGGGCCTCCGCGATGTGCTGGGAGCGGTCAATGGCCCGGTGAGGATCGCCGCCCTGGTCCTGGTGATACTGGGCTGCCTGCTGCTGGCAGCGCTCCACTTCCGCCGGCCGCGGGCGATGCTGGGCTGGACGGGCGCGGCGCTTCTGGCGGGCGGCGGCGTTGCCTTGGTGGTGGGGATCGTGGTCAACTCGATCGTCCCGTCCCGCATCAGGGAGGCGGTGATGGACCAGGTGTCCTTCCCCGCCGACGTGCCAGACTCGGCGATAGACCTGGCGGCGGACCTGCTGGAGTCCTTCGCCGGTCAGTCCACGGCGGGCTTTGTCCCGGCAACTGTGGCCGTCATGGTGATCGGCGGAGCGTTAATTGCCGCTTCCATTTACCACGACAGGCTGTCGTCCCTGGTTGAGGGGATCCGCCCCGCCGCAATGGCAACTCCGGCCAGTATCCATAGAGAGCCTGTCCGGGGTAATCAGACGGCCAATCGCCGGGTGAACATCGGCAAATTGGCCTGGATCAGGAAGGCGGGCAGAAAATGGCGGCGAAAGCCTCCTGTAAACTCGCTCCCATCTCCTGCGCATCTATCGTATCAATGCCGCATTGATAACCTTGCAATGAAAAGGAATGGCCGGCCCCGCTACTCAGGGTCTTTAATAGCCCCTTCTCCCTCCAGGGGAGGGTAAGGGTGTGGGCGTCTCTTGGGTACCGCCAAGGTTGTGTGCCTGCAGAATTTCACCCTCACCCCAGCCCTCTCCCTCAAAGGAGAGGGAGAGGGAGAATTATAAGAACATGTCCAGTTACTGGTCAGCCTTGCCTGGTGGTATTGTAATACTATACTGTTACATTTCAACTATGCTACACAGGCGATTCCAGAGAGGTGAGCATGGGGCGTTTGCCGGGGCTGTTCCTCCTGGCACTGATCAGCTTGCTGGCAGCCTCGTCGCTCGCATGTCAAACAGAACCTGCCCTCCCTAGCCCGACCTCACCAGCGGCCACCGCCGCAGTCTTCGAGCCAACCATCACCCCGACCCCTCCAGCCCCGGCAAATACGCCAGCGGCCATGCCGACCGAAATCCCGACTCCCCAGTCCCCGACGGTAGTGCCCGGTGGGGCACCCAACCCGACTCCCACGCCTCGGCCGACAGCCGATAGCACACCGCTGCCAGCGTCCACGACGGTTGTGCCTGGTGGCGCACCCACGCCTGCGGCCTCGCCCCTGCCAGTGGCCGGCATCACGCCCGTGTCAGCCACCCCGGCCCCTCCGAGGTCCACACCAGGCCCCGTGGAGTATGGGTTTGCTTGGGAAGCGGACGGTCTCACTGATTCTGAACGCCAAGCCATAGTAATGTTGAAGACGCTGGAAGGTCACTACCCGGACTTGTCCCAGGCGGCATTGGATTTCTCATGGCTGGCCGATGGGATCAGTGACTTGGACTCTCAGTTCCTGAACGAACTTAGCGCATTGGCTACGCGGGAACCCTCCCGGGCGGTTGCCGTCCTTCTGACGGTGGCGCCGTCTCGCGAAACCGTCATCCTGATGCAGGAAAGCAGAGAGTCCCGGCCCGCGACCACACCCACGCCAACCCCAGCGCCGGCCCCGTTGCCCACAGCCACACGACCGGTGGTCCCGACTCCGACTCCGACCCCAACCCCTGAAGCCAGACCGGTAGCCACCCCAGCCCCAGGAGGGGTGCCAATAGCCGAGGCCCTGAGAGCCTTTGGCGCCAGCATCCGCTGGGCGGCTCTCTACGACTCGCAGACAGGATGGGCGGTTTTCGACCCTAACGGTTCATTTACACCGGACATGCTGCCTCTCTCCCCCGGGGAATCTGTGCCCAGTCCTTCCCATATTGTCGAACTGGCTCAGCTGTTTCCGGGACGCCTGTACTGGATCAACACCATCCGGGAAGTCCTTTTCCAAAATTCCCGAATGGCCCCGGGCTGGAATCAGATCATCTGGTCCTCACCGGTCCCGACGCCTGGGGCAACTCCCACACCAACTCCAGCGCCTGAGTTGCCCCCGTTGGACTTCCCTTGGGCGCAGGGAGGCCTGTCCCAGGGCGAGAGGTCTGCGTTGCAGGGACTTCAGCACCTTCAGCGCGAACATCCGGCCATAGCGCGGGTTGTTTTTGGCCATCCGTGGGTTGCCGACGGCGTGAACGATGCCGAATGGCGGGGGCTCTACTCCCTTCGGCTCACCACCGGCGAAATCGCCTCGAGGGTCCTGCGGCTGGTGGAATTCACGTGGTTCGAAGACGGACTCACCTCCGAGGAGAGTTCGGCCGTAAACGGTCTGATGTCCATGGGCGAGAAGAGTGTCTCTCTGCTCTCCGCCTTTATGAGCCTCCCTTGGATCGCCGACGGCATCACCTTGGAGGAGTCGTGGACCGTCGGAAATTTCCTGGTGATGTACGATGACGCCCCATCCCTGACCCTTGAGATAGTGGCCCTTCCCTGGTTCACCGACGACTTCACCGGGAGAGACCGCCAGACAGTCCTTAGTATCGGCACGATCACCCGCGGCGGAGTCACCGCCGCCGAGCGCCTGCAGGTGGACGCCATACTGAGTGCGGCCCAGCAATCGGCCGCAACCCCCGTCACAACACCTACTCCGGCACCCACCGGCTCACCCGGCCCCGGCAGCCTGTTCACGGCCCTGGAGTCCGCCACCGGTCTGAATGATACCGGGGACATCGAGAGCCTGCTCGACCAGGGAGCGGACCCAAATGCCAGGAACCCGCAGGGCGAAAGCCCTCTGCACATTGCCGCGTCCATGTCATTCCCGAAGGCCGTCACGCTTCTACTGGACCATGGCTCAGACATAGATGCCAGGGACGACGACAACCGGACTCCCCTGATGACCCTGATTATCAGGGGTTGGGAACCCGACCCGCAGGTCGCGACCCTGCTGCTTGATCTCGGGGCTGATGTCAACGCCGGGGACAGTGTGGGCGGAACCGCATTGGATTATGCGGAGAACTACGATGTGGCGTCGATAGTCCGTCTCCTGAAGGACCGTGGTGCCATTGCCGGCACCCAGGGCCCTTTACCGTCGCCGACGCCCACTCGGACGCCGGAGCAGCCTGACAGCACCCCTGACCCGAACGCCCAGCCGGACTACGATACGGACGGCGACGGGCTCAGCGAGATTAACAATCTGGAGCAACTGGATGCCATGCGCTATGACCCCGATGGGGACGGCGTTCCGCTGGACACCGCAGACCTGGACGGCGATGGCAGGTCCGATTTCTTTTATCCCACTTCTGCCAGCCGCCACGCCGCCGCCTTTCCCATCACCACCGGAGGAGCCGTCTGCGGCGGAGGCGGATGCACCGGCTATGAGCTGGCCCCCCCGCTGGATTTCGACGGTCCCGACAGCTACGCCTCCGGTGAGGTCATTGCCGTCTGGACTCAGTGGGAAGGATGGACTCCCATCGCGCAGTGCACCGCGTATGCCAGCGAGTGCAGGAGAGAGGTCACCCTGACCTTCGACGGGAACGGCCACACCATCTCGAACCTGTATGCCAGGAAAGGCGGCTTCTCCGGTTACGTTGGCCTGTTCTTCCGCATCGACGGAACTGTCCGCCGCCTGGGACTGCTTGACGTGGACCTGATTGGCAGGAGCGCCCCGCTGACCGCGACGAACCACGGCAGCATTACCGACACCTATGTCACCGGCACCGTTGTGGCCGTAAGGCGGGGCATCACTGGTACGGCCGATGCCAGTGGGTTTGCCATGAACAACTACGGGACCATCCGCGACAGTCATTCCGAGGTCGAACTTTCGCTGCGGGAGGGTGATTCCCCCTCTTCAGGCGGCGGCCTTGCCGGGTTCGTTTGGGAGAACGGGCCCGAGGGCACAATCGAAGATAGCTACGCCACCGACAACGTTCCCGGACGGGTTGTACAGACCGCCGGTTTCGTATTCCATAACAATTCTGGCACAATCAGGGACTGCTATGCCACCGGCGACGTCACCGGCCTGAGTACAGGAAACGGCGGCTTGGTCAATCGGAACGGCGGCCTCATCGAGAACAGCTACGCAACGGGCTTTGTTTCCTATGGCGGCGGGCTGGTGCGGGAAAATTTCGACCGCATCGTCAACAGCTACGCCACCTGTGATGTCGGTAGCGGCGGCAGTCTGGCTTACGAGAACAATGGCGGCAGCATCATCAACAGCTACGCGACTGGCGATGTCGGCTATTCCGGCAGGCCACTTACCTATGCATCGGCAGGCCTAGTACTCAGTCAACTTTGATGTTGAAAGTCCTTTGGCAATCCGGCCAATAGCCCTATAGTGGTCGGGATGAAGTGTTGACGGTGGGGGTGGCGGTGATGGTCCGTGATAAGTACGCCGTGCGGATGGTGCCGGAACAACGGGAAGAACTCCAGAATCTGATTCGGGTTGGGAAAAGCTCGGCCCGAGTCACGGCCAGGGCGCGGATTCTGCTCAAGAGCGACGACGGTTGGGCCGCTCCCCGGGTGGCCGAAGCCCTGGACGTGGCGCTGGGCACCGTGTACCAGATCAAGCGCCGCTTTACCGAGGCGGGGTTGGACGGGGCCCTGTGGGACCGGCGCCAGATCAACCGGCACCGGAAGTTGGACGACAGGGGCGAGGCCCACCTCATCGCTCTGGCCTGCAGTCCGGCGCCGGAAGGCCATGACCACTGGACCCTGCGCCTTTTGGCTGGGAAGGTGGTGGAGTTGGGGTTGGCGGCCTCCATGTCCCACGAGGGGGTCCGCCGGCGGCTGAAAAAAACGCGCTCAAGCCCTGGCAAAAGAAAGAGTGGTGCATCCCCAAGGTGAGCGCCGACTTCGTGGCCCACATGGAAGAAGTACTGGACCTGTACGCCGAACCCTATGACCCCCAGCGGCCGGTGGTCTGCTTTGACGAGACCTCCACCCAATTGCTGGCCGAAACCCGGGCGCCGATGCCACCCCGGCCGGGACGCCCCCAGCGGCAGGACTACGAGTACCGGCGGGAGGGGACCCGCAACCTGTTCTTGGCCTGCGAGCCGCTAGCTGGCTGGCGGCAGGTGGCGGTGACCCAGCGGCGCACCATGCAGGACTTCGCCCAGCAGATGCGCTGGCTGGTGGATGAAGCCTATCCAGAGGTTGAGGTGGTGCGGGTGGTTCTGGACAACCTGAACACCCACCGCGCGGCGTCCCTGTACGAGACGTTCCCGGCGACCGAGGCCCGGCGGATCGCGAAACGGCTGGAGTTCCACTACACGCCCAAGCACGGCAGTTGGCTGAATCCTGTCCTGAGCCTGCCGAAGGGATGGCGGAAATCGAGTTCAGCGTGCTGTCCCGCTCCTGCCTGAAGCAGCGACTCCCCGACGAAGATGCTCTCGGGAGGGAAGTCCAGGCACTGGTGCGGGAGCGCAACGCCGCCCGAGTTGGTATCAACTGGCGGTTCAAAACCCAGGAGGCCCGAACCAAACTTCACCGCCTTTACCCTTTTGATTCCAAAGTTGACTGAGTACTAGTGGTGCTGAATAGATCGGACGAAAACACCTCTGATGGCAGATTCCTGTTCAGAGGCATCTTCTCCAGCTACGCCACCGGCAATGTCAATGGCTTGGGGGTGGCCGGCGGGCTGGTTGCTAACAACTATGGCTCTATATTCACCAGCTATGCAACCGGGGACGTTAATGCCGAAAAACACCTTGACGTCACGTCCGTCACCGGTGGGCTGGTTGGAAAATACCTTGACTTTCGGTCGGGCGTGATTGTCGCCAGTTACGCCACCGGCAACGTCAGCGCCGAGCAGGAGGCGGGGGGTCTGGTGGGAAATCACAGCGTCCCCCCACGGACCGGCGGGATCATCGCCAGTTACGCCACAGGCAGGGTCACCTCGGAGGGTTACGCCGGTGGACTTGTCGGAGTCGCCCGCACGACTGGTATCTACGACAGCTATTTTGACGCCAACACTTCCGGCCTGACTGCGGGATTGGGATATACCGCCTTCGGTCTAAAAATTGAAGCTAATACCACTGACCAATTGCAGTCCCCCACGGACTATACCGGCATATATGCCGGCTGGAACCAGGACCTGGACAACGTTGATCTGGACAAAGACCAGTCCACCGGCGTCGACGACTTCTGGGATTTCGGTACCGGCAGCCAGTACTCGGTACTGAAGGCGGACTGGAATGGCAATGGTGTCGCCACCGCCCGGGAGTTCGGCGGCCAGGGCCGTTAGACTCACCGCTTGGGCTCCCGACTCACCGGTTTTTCAGACGGCAGCCGCTGCGTTGCTGGGTCGTTTGGCTTGCTCTATCCCGAATCCACCGATGGAGGGGATCCGCCTCCTCCGCCGGAGCAGAGCGACCCTACGAGAGTCTCCGATGCCGAGGCCTATTCGGGGGAATATCGCTGCAACAACCTCACGTTTTCAATTGCCGCCGAATTGGGAGGCCTCCGGCTGCGAAGCGGTGGCAGAAGCGTGCTTCTGGAAGGACGCTCGATTGACCGCTTCTACGTTCCCCACCCCGATTTCGCGCTTTTCCTGCTGGAATTTGAACGACGGGACGGAACGGTAGTCGCGGCTGGCCACGGACCGGACTGGTATGTCAACGACCGTTTCTCCGGTCCCGTGAGCTTTGACTATCCGCCACACTGGGACGCTTTCGTCGGCCACTACCGCGCGAGGAACCCCGAGCTGTCCAACTTTCGTGTCGGCGTGCGCAGGGGTGCGCTTACCCTCTTTAACCCTTGGGGCAATACTGAGCCGCTCGTACCGTTGGGGGGAGCGGATTTTCGAATCGGACCGGATGAACGGTCGCCCGAAACCCTGAGTTTCTCGGCGATAGCTAACGGGCGCGCCCTGCGGGCCGACTACTCCGGCTGTCCCTACTACCGGGCTTTCAACCCCTGAATCCGGGACCGCATGACTATGCGGCGTGCCTATTCAGCGGCAGGTTTTCTATTGGAATGGGTTTTAGGTCGTCTGCGGGTTCAAATCCGAATAATCTGGAGTAAAAGTAGAACTCGGCGGCTAGGCACTGCTTGATAGTCTCCGAAAATCGGAAACCATGATGTTCGCCCTCAAAGGCCAGGTAGGCCGTGGGGACACCGTTGTCCCGCAACGTTTTGAACATCACCTCCGATTGAACGGCCGGTACGATGGTGTCCTCCAGGCCCTGGAAGGAGATGACCGGGCAGGTGGTGTCCCCGGCAAAGTTGATGGGTGAGCGTTCGACGTACCGCCGCCGGTACAGCGGATATGGACCGACTAGGCCGACCAGGCTGTGGGCATCGAATTTGTGAATGTCTCTGAGCAATTCCTCCAGGTCGCTGACCCCGAAGTAACTGGCGCCCGCTTTGAAAACGTCTCGAAATGCCAGGGCCGCTAGTACTACAACGACGCGTTTAAGGTGGTGGCTCCATCCTGCATTCACGGCGGGCGGAGCGGCGTCTCTGGTGGGAGCGGCGCGCCCGCTCGTTGCGTAGCTGCGTATCCTCCAGCCACAGCAGCAACTCCTCCGGTCCGAACCGTTCCCGGGGCAGCATTTCCCGCACCACCCGGTACACCTGGGGACGGGTGATCCGGGGCATCTTTTCCCCCCCAGTCCTGCTGCAGGCCCAGCAGGAACGCTCCACCCAGCAGGCACATGGCTATGTGGTGATGCCAGCCGGACCAGCTACGGGTCTCGTATTCGTCCAGGCCCACGTCGCCCTTTTCCGTCTCGAACTCCGTTTCAATGGGCCACCTGGAACCGCCCACATAGGCCAGGGTCTCCAGGGGAGTATCCTCGGCAGCGTTGGACAGGTAGTAGCGAGGCTCGCTGCCGTCCAGGTTTCGGCGGTAGACGGCCCATGCCTCCTGGCCCGGCTTGCCCTTCCGGGTTACCCGCACCCGCTGGGCGCAGAACATATAGCTCCGCGGCCCCTGGCTTCCCTGGGCCACCGTTATCTCCCGCCAAGCCTTATCCGGCAACTCGCCACTGCGCTGCTCCATGGTACGACGCTGCCCGTCCCTGAGCCTGGGCTTGCGGGGGCGCCCGGACCCCTGAGACCCCGGACTGGTCCAAGCCAACTCCAGGGGCCAGACCGGAGTGCTGCCCGGAACGTCCAGCACGTAGCGCATCCCCAGGCCCGCCAGGGACTCCCGAAAGGACGGCGACATCCCGAAGGCGTCGTCCCCGGCAACCCATCCGGCCTTGAGGTGGCCCAACCCCAGGGCCCGCTCCAGCAGCTCCAAGGCCAACTCCGTCTTCGACCGGTAGCTCAGCCGCTCCTTGGGCACACCCGCCGCCGCACACCGGTCCTGGTCGGAGATCCAACTCTCGGGCAGATACAGCCCCTTGTCCACCAATGCCTGTCCCAGCGGGCTGACGTAGGCCAGGAACATCCCCGCCTGGCAGTTGGCCACCTTCCCCAGCCTGCCGCAGTACTGCCGGGCTACCCCCACCGACTTCCGTCCCTGCTTGGGAAAGTCGCTGCCGTCCAACACCCACACCGCCTCGGGGTGAGCCAGCCTGGGGGCCAGGTATTCCTGCAGCCGACCGATGACCGCGGCATCGTCCCACCGGGCCTCGGTCAGAAAACGCTGCATCGCCCGGGCCGAGATGCCCACCGATTCCGACAGGTTCTCGGCGTTGCGCCGCTCCCCAGCCTGCACCAGCAGCCCCTGAAGATAGTTCCGGCTGTGCTCCCGCCACTGCTTGCGGCCGAAGGAGGCCGCGAAGAAGGCGTGAAAGTCCTGAAAGTTGTCGTAAACCCGCTCGAAACTCGCCCCATCCATCACCCAAACCACCCACTATCATCTTGACAACTATCCTATCAAACAACCCGTCGTTGTAGTACTAGGGCAGTGAACCCGCCGGCACTGCCGCCGCTGATGGCGATGCGTTCTTCGTCCGCGTCGCCTCGTTCCACCAGGTAGAGGGCCGCGTTTACGCAATCGTCAACATCCACCACTCCCCACTCCCCGATGAGCCGCTCCCGGTAATCCCGCCCGTATCCGGTGCTCCCCCCGTAATTCACGTCCAGCACCGCGATACCCCGGCTGGTCCAGTACTGCGTGGTCAGGTTCAGGTGCGCCGATGCAGAACTGTGCGGCCCTCCGTGGCAGGATACGAGGAGGGGAGGCTTTTCCTCCTTGGGAGCAACTTAGTTCTGATTGACAGGCGGGTAGTAGAAAGCGTGTGCCGTACGTTCGTTGGCAGTCGGAAATTCTATCTTCTCCGGAGGCGACGGGTAGCCATCCGCCAGTTTGGCCTCGTAGCCACGGGCGCCCCCCCGGCTCGGTTGGCCAGGTGCACCGCAACCCCGGGTTTCCGCAGCCGGCCGATCATCAGCCGCTCGTAGCCGCCGGTGGATTCGCACACTGCCACCGTGGCGTCCTGGGCCGCCACGTGTGTTACCAGCTCGGTGATGCCTATGGCCGTGTTGTCGAACCGGATGATGGGACCCTCCCCAATGGAGACACCGAGGATGGATCTGCCGACTTCAACGCCCGCTGCCACTTTCATACCGTTGCCTCACTGTTTGGAAGGGATGTGTCCTCCACACTTGCTCATTTTCTCGGTGCAATTGACACTCTTCCTCCGACAGGGCAACTGCGTCTTTAATTCAGCAACTCAGCAGGTTGGGTCGGATGAGCCGACCTTGCCGGTTTGCAGGGGCTGATTTTTCATTTTCCCGGTCATTTCTGGACATTTAGGGCTGACCGCTGGTTCAAGAGACCCACAGGGATGCCAGTCGGGTTCTGTCTGCCATCCGTTATAAACATAGAACTAATGTTGGAGAAGAGATGCCTGGCTTGGCAAGGAGCAAATGACAGCAAAATGAGATTCCAGCCTTCAAGACGCGATTGACCTGCTTCCTCCGACACCCCAATTGACTCCCCCCTCCACCGTCGCTAGGCTGGCCTGCCACCCACCAAGAATGTGGTCATCGGATGCCGCACGGCCTCCACAAAATAAACTTCATAGAAAATAGGGTGCTTCCGGAATGAAGATCCATCAACTGCTCGCGTATCTGCAGGTAAATGATGCCCCCAAGGCGATCGAGTTCTATAAGTCAGTTTTTGGGGCGACTGAGCAGTTTCGACTGACTGACCCTCACGGGCGCATTGGGCACGCAGTGCTCGATTTCGGCGGAACGACGCTCATGCTTGCTGAAGAGTTTCCTGAGTACGGCATCTTGGGACCGCTGACCTTGGGCGGCACCTCGGTTACGATGCGCCTGCAAGTCGACGATGCTGACGCGGTGATTCGCCGTGCGGCCGAGGCTGGTGCCGAGATCGAAAGCGAACCGGAGGACCAGTTCTATGGCGAGCGGTCGGGCTGGCTGCGTGACCCTTCTGGCCATCGCTGGAATGTCGGCCATTTTCTCGCCGATGTTGCGCCTGAGGAGATGCAGCGGCGTTTCACAGCGATGATGACAGGCACGGACAGCTGAATCGACCAACTCGTCTCCAAGTCCCCTATCCAGACCCTCCTGCCCACCCTGTCAAGGGCGCCGCCATACTACGGCTGCAGCGCTAGCACCCATCCAGGTCTGCAAGCGAATTACCACGAGCAGTGGTAAAATTCCCCCACTGACAAGGCACGAATTACACGCCTTCTGCCGGCCGATATAATGAACAACCTCCTCAAGGTCGGCAGAGCGAGACGAGTAATTGCTATCGGACAAACTTTACGATGTTTGTCCAATGGTAGCGGCCTACCTCAGTGAAGAGAGAGCGTATAAAGCGGAGAGCCCCCGTTAGAGACAGGGGCTCTTCGCTTTAGTAGTATTACCGGTAATATTGAAATCCCCTATCGGTGGAGCGAGACATGGCACAACTGGAACTTCCTTCGGGCAATCAGGCGGAGGTAGACGACCTTCTTTTCGACTTTGTGAAAGACGAGGTGGTTCCGGGCACAAACTGGACCGCCGAAGGGGTATTCCGGCTGCTGGGCGAACTGGTTGAGGAGTTCGAACCGCCAAACCGAGCCCTGCTGGAGAAGCGTGCCAGTGTGCAGCAGCAGATCGACGAGTACTACCGGAACAAGCGAGCTTCGGGATGGCGTCCTTCGCTGGAATCCAGTGAACAGGATGCCGTCGACCTGGAGCAGTTCTTGGTCCGGGTAAGTTACCTTCAGCAGGACCGCCCGGTCGACTTCGAAATGACCACGCCGCAACTCGACCCCGAGATGGACCAGAACGGCCCCGAGTTGGTGACGCCGGTGTCCAACGCCAGCATGGCGGTGGGGGGAGCCAACGCCCGCTGGGGCAGCCTTTACGACGCCTATTTCCTGAGTGACCTTCACCCGGAGATCGACCGGCAAGAGCAGCGTCCGGCCCGCCTTCGGATGGTTGTGGAAGAGACGAACGCCTTCTTTGACGAGCACATCGTCCAGTGGGAAAACGCGAACGGGATCGGCAATATGCAGTCATTCTCCGTCCGGGAAACCGGAGGGGGCGGCTACGAACTCGTGGGACACACCGGAAGCGGAGAGGCCCGTCTGAGCGACCCGTCCAAGTTCTTCGGATTCAACCTCCGGGATAACGGCGACCTCGAAGAGTTCTACCTGGAGGACAGCGGTCTTCGAATTCTCTTCCAGCTGTACGAAGGAGGAAAGGTTAACGAAGAGAACGGGCAGTTCCGGGACCTCTTCGTAGAATCAGCGGTTACCAACATCGTGGATTTCGAGGACGCGGTGGCCGTTGTCGACGCGGAAGACCTGGTCGGGTCGCTGCGGAACTATCTTGGCCTGATTCGCGGCGACCTGGTGGGATACAGTTCGCGGGGTAACCGGAAGGAACTGAATTCCGACCGGACCTGTACCGGCGCGGATGGCCAGCCCCGCACCCTGAAGGCCACCAGCCTGATGTCGGTTCGCAACGTGTCGCTGCACATGTACACCGGCATCGTAAGGGTGGGCGGCGAGGAAATACCGGAGCGTATGCTTGGGCTACTGCTGACTACCCTTATGGCCACGACCCACGATCACGGCTCCAACGGGGAAGAGCGGGCCGATGGAGCAGGAGCTATGCCGGTCCGTGGACCGAACAGCGGCCGGGGACTGGTCTACCAGGTTACCCCCAAGCTCCAGACAGCCGAGGAGGTTGCGGAGCAGGTCAGGCTGTTCGAGGCAATCGAATCCAGGCTCGGGCTGAACCCCGGGGTGATCCTGATCGGCATCATGAATGAAGAGCTGGGTATGACGCTGCAGCTGTCGGAGGCTCTTCGCGCCGCCCAGAGCCGCACGTTCTTCACCAATACCGGCTTTCTGGACCGCACCGGGTCACAAATCCGCGCCCAGATGCATGCAGGACCTGTCGACCTCCGCGACGACCTGACCCAGGAAACTTTCAATATCAGCTACGAGCGACACAACGTTGATGTCAGCCTGCACGCTGGTGTGCACCGCCACGGCAAGGTCGGCAAAGGCATGCAAGTACGGAACCGGGCCATGGCAGAGATGATGGAGCGCAAGATTGACCATCCCCGGACCGGCGGTAACACCGCCTGGGTTCCCGCCCCTTATCCCAGCGACCTGCATTCCCTGCACTACCACATGGTTGATGTCGACGAGGTGCAACGGGTGATGCTGGACTCGGAGGCCCTGAACATCAGCCGGGTTTCCATGCTGTCCTTCCCCCTGCTGAAGGAAGAGAAGGTGGCAGACCCGAACCGTAAGGCCGACCTCACCCTTCGTTACGCCCACAGCATGGTGGCCTACGTCGAGCCGTGGGTGAGACGTGGCATCGGGTGTAGTGGCGTCCCGAATTTCGACCAGATCGAAGAGATGAAGGACAGGGCCACCGAGCGGATCGACGGGGCAATACTCGCCAATTGGCGCCTCCACGGCGTTATAGACCAGACGGATTTGGAGAGGGCGATTTTAGGCGCCGCCGAGGTGGTGGACCGCCAGAGTGCCAGTACCTCCGGATACGAGCCCCTGGCCGATACCCCCGAGAAACGAGAGGCCCTGCTCCGGAACCCGGCAGTAGTGGCTGTGCTGGAAATCATTGACGATGCCCTGTCGTCGCCCAGCGCGTATGTCGAACCGGCGCTTTTCCGTAACAGGCTGGCGGTAAAATCCGACGGCCTGTGATTTTCGGAATTCCCGGAGTTAAGATGCAGAGGGATGTAAATTCCTCTGACAATCAGACGGGCGTCAGATCGAAAAAACGCTTCCAGACAGGAGAGACTGAGTCTGGCGCAGACAAACGAAACCCTCCTCTACCAGCCCGATGAACGCCCCAGCCACCTGACCTCGTTCCTGCATGGCTTTCAGAGCGTTATGGGCCGCATGGCGTCGATGGCGGCCACGGCTTCCATTGTCGCCGTAGCCGGAGGTCAGTCCGACATCTACCTGGCGTGGATTCTCTTTGCAGCTCTGGTAGTGTGTGGGGTCGGCGGCATACTTCAAACGCTGCAGTTCTGGCGGTTCGGATCGGGGTATGCCCTCAGCGTAGTCTCGGCCACTGCATTCATTGCAATCAGCATTTCTGCGCTGGTCGATGGGGGGCCGGCGATGCTGTCCAGCCTCATCGTGGCCTCAGCCCTTATCCAGTTCCTGTTCATTTGGCACCTTTCCCTCCTCCGTCGCATTATTACCCCCGTTGTCGCTGGCACAGTCCTCATGCTGCTGGCTTCTACAATCATCGCGACTGTGCTCGGCAGGCTTTCAGATGTCCCCGAAAGCGCTCCCGTAGCGGCTGCTCCTGTGCTGGCCGGAGCGACCCTGACCATTCTCATGGGGCTGAGGTTGTTTGCTTCAGCCAAAATGCAGCAGTGGGGACCGGTCGCCGGAATTCTGATCGGCTGCATCATAGCCGCGTTCTGGGGCCTATACGACTTTGAAAAAGTGGCAGCGGCGCCCTGGGTCGGTATTCCCGCGTTCGCATGGCCGGGGTTCGATTTGAGCTTCGGAGCGACCTTCTGGGCTCTTCTCCCAGGATTCGTGATCGTTTATCTGGCAGCGACCCTAAACTCCATCAGCGATACCGTGGTGATTCAACAGGTTTCCTGGCGAAGACCACGCGCGACCGATTTCCGCGTGGTCCAGGGCGCCCACAACCTGGTGGTGGTGACCAATCTGGTTGCCGCGCTGTTGGGTACTCTGCCCAACCTGATAGGGCCCGGCAGCTCCGCTCGCGTGCTTCTCACGGGAGTCGCCGCGCGCCGTATGGGGGTTTACGGGGGCCTGATACTCATAGTTGTTGCGTTTTCTCCCAAGATCATAGCCCTGGTGGTGGCGACTCCACGCCCGGTCCTGGTGGCGTATATCGTTTTCATGCTGTCGCTGCTGTTTGTCCAGGGAATGAGGACTGTTTTCCGAGACGGCATAGATGGAAGAAAGGCCGCAGTCGTAGGTGTTTCCCTGTGGATAGGTATTGGGTTTCAGAACCAGGTCATCCTGCCGGAACTTCTCACCGGCACCGTGGGGACACTCCTCAGCAGCGGAATGACAACCGGGTCCGTGTGCGTGATCCTGCTGGCTCTGGCAATGGAATTGACCTCTGGGCGGCGCAGGCGCCTGAGCGTGGAAATGAGCTTGTCTTCTCTGCCCAGGATTGATGGATTTCTCCGCGAGTTTGCGACGAGGTCGGGATGGAACCCTGCGGCAGTCAACAGGTTGCGGTCGGCCGGCGAAGAAACCCTGTCCAGCCTCCTTTCCCAAGAGCCGGATCAAGAGGGGGGTAGTGGAAAGCAACTGATCATCTACGTCCGCCGGAGCGACGGGCTGATCGAGCTTGAGTTCATGGTGACCTCGGAAGGTGAGAACCTGGAAGACAGGCTGGCCTATCTGAACGAGCAGCCGGAAATACGGGAAGAGGAAGAAATCTCATTCCGTTTGCTGAGGCATTACGCGTCGTCAGTACAACACCGGAAGTACCACGACATCGACATCATTACAGTACTGGTCGCAGGTACGGCTTAGACCCAGAAAGGCCAAGAGAGAATCAGGACGGATCGGTGGCTGAGCCAACATTCGGTTGCTCGTACCCACACGCAAGGAATTTTGTCATCATTGCCGGACAGGGCCAGACTGTCCAACGGGCCTGCTCAAGCGAAGGGTGGACGATGCAGGCAGGCTTGCCGTTGCGGAGGCGCAGCATCTCGCCACGCCAACCGTCTTCGCTTCGCATTATCAAGTACGGGATACTGGTTTCATGCGCGGCTTCAATTGCCAATGGGGACCTTTCTCCGGATAGGGAGACGGTTTCCCCGGATGCCATCGGTACTTCTAGGGAAGTACTCCTGTGTCCCTGAGCAGCCTCTGAGTTCCTTCAAGGTCCGAGAGGTCTTTCAGCGAGATGCTGGGATGGTTGATTTCCTCCAGCGGCACCAGAACACGAGGAACCATTACTCCTTCTACCAGAGGGTATTCAAAAGTCTGCCCTGCGAAATACTGCTGACCCACGCGAGACAGCATGAATTCCAGGAATTTTTCGGCCGCAGCCCGGTTATCCGAGGTGGACAATATTCCGGCTCCGGACACCATGACCGTGGCCCCTGGACCACCGGCACGAGGATGGTAGTTTCGGGCCGGGAAGTCCTCTCCTTCCTCCGCCAGGAAGCGGAACAGGTAATAGTGGTTGACCAGACCGACATCGATCTCACCGGCTGCTACGGCCGCCACCTGTGGCGTATTCTTAGGATATATGGTCGGACTGTTAGCTTGCACTCCTCTCAACCATTCGGCAGTCCTTTCTTCACCCCAAATGGTGCGCATTGCGGTCACCATCGTTTGGAATGAAGCGTTGGCTGGCGCCCAGCCGATGCGACCCTTCCATGCCGGGTCAATGAAGTCCCAGACATCGTCGGGCAACTCTTCCTCGCCCACGCGGTCCGGGTTGTAGACCACCGTGCGGGCACGACCGGAAAGCCCGACCCACAGACCCTGCGGGGAACGCGCCCATTCAGGCACGCGGCTCAGCACGCGGTCGGGAAGAGGAGACAGCATCCCTTCGACAGCTCCCAGGCCCCCCGGGTCCTGGGCGAAGAAGACATCAGCTGGAGAGTTGCCGCCCTCTTCCAGTAACGTCGCCGCCAATTGCGAAGTACCGGCGTACTTCACCTCGACCGGGATGCCCGTGGCTTGGCTGAATTGCTGAATTACAGCATCAACCAGCGACTCGCTGCGGCCGGAGTAGACCACCAGCGGCTCCGAATCGGCCACCTGCCGGGCTGACCGTGCGTCCAGGGCGGCCGCAATGGCGACCTCCACCTCCTCCAGCGTTACTCCGGGAGCGACCGCCGATTCAACGGCGGCCTGCACCATTTCTTCGACTTCATTGGCCGTCAAGTCCATGCCGCCTGAATCGGCCATTGACCCTTCAATCGCAGCTTCGATCATGGACTGCAATTGTTCCTGGGTTATGGAAGTCGCGGGAGCCTCCGCTGATACGGACTGGGAGACCGCTTCCTGGATGATGGTTCGCAGCGCGTCGGTGTCCAACGGTGTGGGGGTTGGTTGTGGCGTGGGCGGCACAAGAGTGGCGGGACTGCCGCAACCCCCGATTGCAAACAGCAACGCCACTAGACACGAAACCAGTATGGTCCGGCGAAAAATCTGCTGCACGATGCACTTCCTCCGTCTACTAGGACATCTGCTGAAGCCATAATCGCAGTGCATGATTATCTAAACAGTAAGTATGTACATCATTTATACTACAGTGCCGATAAGTATATGCACTACATCAACAGTGTCAATAGATTTATTGCGCAAAAATGTATATTGGAGTTCCTGGTATGTGCATCGGTGACGAGTAGTTTGATGCCAATACCCACGTGACATAATATTCACTCGGCAGCCGGTTGCTGTTAAGATTGAGCGGCCGGGCGGCACGGGGTGACTCTCTGGAGACAAGCGACGACGGATGATCCAACCAGCGAAAGGAAACATAATCCCGGGAATGCGTTACCAAGACGCTCCAGCGGCCATCGCCTGGCTCTGCGGGGCGTTCGGCTTTTCACCGCACTTGGTGGTGTCCGACGACTTGGGAGGAATCGCTCACGCTCAGCTTGTCCTGGGGAACGGAATGGTCATGCTGGGATCGGTCAGGCCACTGGACGAATACGACGGCCTTGTGAAGACGCCCAGTGAAGTGGGAACCAACACGCAAGCTCCCTACGTCTACATTGCGGAGGTCGACGAGCACTATCGGCGTGCGGTGCAGGCAGGGGCGGAGATAGTTTACGAGATAGCTGACCAGGAATACGGCGGCCGTCTGTACACCGCCAGAGACCCGGAAGGGTACCTGTGGAACTTCGGCTCCTACGATCCCTGGGCCGAGCAAAGCCAATAACGGGGCTGACAGAGCATGACGCTTGAATTAGACCTGCTGCGACAACTCAATATCAACGACGCCCTGAACCTCCTGCGACCGGCGATGATCTTCACGGTGGGTGTGGCGATCTACGCCGTGATCATCTTCAACCTGTATCGCTTCATGTCGAGGAGGGATATCTTCAACCTGGACTTCTCCAAGTACGAGGAATCGAGGCATCCTCTACTTAGCAAGACACTGCACTTCATCTTCTATGTGGCCAAGTACCTGCTGATCTTCCCGCTGTTCGCCTTCTTCTGGTTCGGTGTTCTTGTCGTCATAGTGGCCTTGCTGTCGAAGACCAAGGAAGTCGACGACCTGCTGCTCATTGCGATGGCTGTGCTGACCTCGGTGCGGGTCACCTCCTACTACACGGAAGACCTGTCCCGGGACATTGCCAAGATGCTGCCGTTTGCGCTGCTGGGCATCTTCCTCATCGATCTAAGGTACTTCGACCTGGGCACTTCGACGGAGTTGCTGAATCGCGTTGGCGACCAGTGGGTGAGCATCTTCTATTACTGGGTATTCGTGATCATACTGGAGCTGGTCCTTCGGGTAACCGAGCCCTACTTCAAGGCCCTCTACAACAGCCTGAAGGGTCCGGGTAGGCGCCCGCGAGTCGAGCAGGCTGCTGAGAGAGCGCCCGAGCCGGAAGAGAAGACGCCAGTGGCGGGTTCCGTTCAAGCAGGACAGGAGGCAGACTGATGCTGATAGTCGATTCCCAAATCCACATCTGGGGCAAGAACCTGCCGGCGAACCCGGCGCACCGACAGATCACCTCCTACACCGCTGAGGATGTACTGAAGGAGATGGACGAGGCCGGCGTGGACGCGGCGGTGATCCATCCTCCGGGGTGGGACCCAGACTCGGACGAGATGGCAGTGGATGCGGCCCGGCAGTACCCGGAGAGGTTCTCCATCCTCGGCAAGTTTCCGCTGGATGATCCGGCCAGCCGGGGGCTGGTCGAGGGATGGAAGCAACAGCCTGGCATGCTGGGGCTGAGGTTCACCTTCCTGCAGCTGCCCCAGCAGACCTGGCCGACCGACGGGACGATGGACTGGCTGTGGCCGGCGGCAGAGGCTGCAGGGCTACCGGTGGGTCTGGCATGCGGGAACTTCATGCCGGTGGTGGGACAGGTGGCGGAGCGGTATCCGGACCTGAAGCTGATCGTCGACCACATGGGCCGAGGGCAGCGGGTGACCGACGACGAGGCCTTCGAGACGCTCCCAGACCTGCTGGCGCTGGCCAAGTACCCCAACGTGGCCTGCAAGGCGTCGGGGGCGCCCAGCTACTCAAGCCATTCTTACCCCTATGGCAACATCCACGACTACCTGCACCGGGTGTTCGACGCCTTCGGCCCCGATCGGACCTTCTGGGGCACAGACATCACCCGGATGCCCTGCTCGTGGAAGGAGTGCATCACCCTCTTCACCGAAGAACTTCCCTGGTTGACCGGGGAGGACCTGGAGAAGGTTATGGGGCGGGCGCTGTGCCGCTGGATTGGATGGGACTTGCCGGGGGCCTAGTATTCAACTCCGTGTAAGCAGAGAGCGCCGAGGTCCGGATTGGAGACCTCGGCGCTTCTATTTTGGGGCCGACGCTTCTATTTTGGGCCGGGGTAGTTCTCAGAGCTCGACGGGGTTGCCGCTCACCATCCATTCGGCGTAAGAGCCGTCGTAGAGGCGCACGTTGTATCCCGCCTGTTTCATGGCGAGGTAGGGCAAAGCCGCGCGCAGTCCGCTCCGGCAGTACGCAATGACCTGGTCGTCCCTGCCGATGCCGACTGATGAAAGGGCGCTGTCGAGCCGGTCCGGTTCTATGAGCAGCCTGCCGTCCTGACCGGCCAGTTCGCTCCAAGCCAGGTGGATGGAGTTGGGGATGTGACCCGGGCGCTGGTCGATCTCCACCTCGCCGCGGTACTCCTCGGCAGAGCGTGTGTCCAGCAGCCTGGCATCGCCTGGGCTGGCGGCGTCATCGACGGAGGCGCGCACTTCGGCCCGGACATCGTGAGTGAAGGCACGGGGCTCTGCCGGCACCGGCCGGTAGAGGACATCGCGGCCCTGCTCCTTCCAGCTGTCGTAGAGGAGGTCCATGATGTGGATGTCGTCGCGGCCGAGGTACTCGAGGATCCAGGAGTGCATGGCGGCGTTGCGGCCGTCCTGCCCGTCGTAGAGCACGGGAACGACATCGTCGCCCAGGCCGGCGGCGCCGAAGACCGCGGCCAAATCCTCCGGTGGGAGGAGGTGGGCCTGGGGGTCCTGGAGCTTCTTGAGAGGGACACTGACCGCGCCCCGGAGGTGTCCCATGAGATAACGCATGGCCGACCGGGGATCTATGACGAGATACCCCGGCCGGCCAATGTGTTCCTCAACACAATCGGCGGAAACGAAGGTGGCCATCAGCCAATCGCTTCGAAGTCGGTGTTGACCTGTGTCGGGTTGACCACCGACTGGGTGACGGGCGAGCCCTCTACGGCCAGGCGCCAGATCTCGCGGAGGGTGGCCTCGTCGGCGTCGGCGCGGACGTAGCATTTGGCGGAGATGTTGCCGTAGCCGGGGTTGCCCTCGTCCTCGACGCCGGCCCACTTGCGGATATTGTCGAAGTAGCCCTCGACGGCGACCTCGAGGTCGTGGATGCGGACGCCCTGCTTGGTGGCGTTGACCACGAAGCCGACGGTCATGCAGCTTCCGATGGCGGATAGCAGCTGCTCGTGGGCGCTGGCCGCGACGTCAGTGGCGGTGAGGTCGCCGGGTTCGTCCATGTCGACGGTGTGGTTTCGCATGAAGGCGCGGGCCTTCATCCCGCCCTGCCAGGCGACCCTGGACTTCCACGGGCCGGTCACCGCGTTGAAGACTTCGGGGTCGCGGAAGGACTCCAGCACTTCCGCCAGCTTCTCCCTGGGGAGACCATTGAGGTCCCGTTCCGGTTCCTGTGCCATTTCAGTGCTCCTATAACTGTTCTCGCCGGACTTGATGGTGAGAGTCAAGAAATTGACTCAAAACCTGTGAATGCTCTCTCGGCAGCCTCTTCAAGCACCCTTTCACCCCCACCCTAACCCTCCCCCTCGAGGGGGAGGGGATTTTCGACAGGGAGTTAAGCGTATTCTGCCCGGAGGATGTGGGCCGCCTTGGTGATGGTCTTCATTTTCTCGATGGCCATGGCGTGGGTGTTGACATTGCGCTCGGCGAAGGTGCCGAAGCCGCAGTCGGGGTTCAGGTAGATCTTGTCGGGGTCGAAGTACTGCAGCAGTTCCTTAACCCGGGCCACGATCTGCTCGGGGGACTCGATGTCGTCGGTTCGGGGGTTGACGACGCCCAGCCCGATTTCCTTCTCGTTGCTGTATTCCTTGAATACTTCCATCTCGCCGGCCCGGGGGGTGGCGCACTCGAGCACCAGCTGGTCGATGTTCATCTGGACGAGGTAGGGAAGCATGGGTCCGTAGTTGCCGGTGAGCAAGACCTCTTCCTTGCGGCTCCAGTTGCCGCGGCAGACATGGACGCCGGTCTTGATGCCGTCGATGCCCTCGAGGGTCTCGTTCATCAGCCTGACGGCCATCTCGAGCTCGTCGGTGGGGTCGCGGCGGTTGGGGAGAGCGGCGCACATGAAGGTCTCGGTGGTCTCCTCACCGAACACGACCTGTGAGAGCGTCGGCTCGTCGAGCTGGACGAAATCGCAGCCGTTGTCCCGCAGGGCGATGATCTCCTCACGCAAGAGGGCCACGACGTCTTTTGCCAGGTCGTCGGGGGTGGGGTAGGCCTTGTCGGAGAGGCCCTCGAACCAGGCCGAGCGGGTGAGCATGTAGGGGCCGGGTATCGGGATCTTGATAGCTCGGTCGGTGTGCTCCTTAAGGAAGGCGAGCTCATCAAGGGCCAGACCCTGCCTCTTGGTGATGTTGTCGATGGCGATGGGGCTCTTGATAGCGAAGGCCGGAACGTCCAGGGCGCGCAGCACTTCCTCCATGCGGGCGCGGTCGGACGAGTAGTTCAGCAGCTCGGAGACCTTCATCAGCTGCATGCCGTTGAGCTTGTCGACGGCGAAAGAGTAGAAGTTGTCGCGGCGCTGTTCGCCGTCGCTGAGGATGTCCACGCCGGCATCTTCCTGAGCGCGGATACAGGCAAGGACTTCGTCGTTGGCCACCTGGCTGAAGTCGGCGTAGGTGGTCTCGCCGGCCTCCTTGCTGCGAAGTGCGCGGACCAACTCATTGGAGCGGGGCCAGCTACCGACCACAGTTACCGGGAACAGGGGCATATTAGCCATTTTTATCTCCCGGGGCCCGAGCCCCTTATGCCGGACCAGCCCGGCTGCATTTGGGCAAGCTACAACCGCGAATCGGGAAGAATCGCGCTTTTGAAATGTATCGGCAGTGCCCAGCCGTGTCAACCTTGAAGGGTATGGGAGCCTGGGTCTTTTAGTTTTCACCTGTCATTCCCTCGAGAGGGGAAATCCAGGGGTTTCTATCCCTCCGATTGCTCTTGGCCCCTCCGACCGCTCTTGGCCGCCAGGGCGGGTTGGGCGTTGTCCGGCAACCGTCGGCTTTGATTTTCGGACACTGGATTCCCGCTTTCGCGGGAATCGCGGATGGCCTTGGGGCCACGCAAGTGTATGAAAATTAACTTCGACGGAAGTTCAGCAAGGAATTCACCCCCACCCTAACCCTCCCCCTCAAGGGAGAGGGAACTGTTTTGCTCCCTATTTTCATGGCAATGACGGGGAAATGCGGGAATGACGGGTTATGGGGCCTTCAACATTTAAGATGCGATTGCCCTTTGTCTGCGACTGGGTTCAGCGTCGGGTGGCCGGGCCGGGGCTCTAGATGGACGGAGGGACGCGCGGTTGTGTGCAGCCTCAGGTCCAGAGCAGGACTTTCGAGGTGCTGTCCTGCCGCTTGCCGCTGGGCCCAGCGGCGGCGGCGTGGGAGCCTGAAGGTTCCTGGGAAGGGATTGGGAACCACAGGTCAATGTCCCACGGCCAGTCTTCCCGGGCCATGATGGGGAACACGGGCGGGAGGTCGGCCGGGTCGATGGACCTGCGCTGGGGCGCCCGACGCGGCGGCCGGTCTTCGAACAGGTGCCTGTTCGTGAAGATGTTGTCGATGATGGTTCGGTATTTGCCCCAGGGCCAGGGGATGAGGGCCTTTACTATGTCATAGGCTTTTGGCGCCTCCTTCTGCTCGGTGGAGCGCCTGATGCAGTCGAAGAGGCGGTTGAGGCTCCTGGGCCGGTAACCACGCTTGATGAACCACTGGCCGGATTCTACGGTATTCATTGCGGGCTTGCCCTCCTCGCGGTTAGCGTCCAACTCTTCGCAGAATTCCTGGGCGAGGCGGCGGAGGCGTACGACGGCGAGGGCCTTGGCATACTTGCGCTTGAGGGCGTTCACTTCTCTCTTGATCTGGCTGAGGGTCATGGTTCTTCTCCTGGTTTATAAGCAACTATGTTTATAAGGAACTATCTCAAAAGCGATTACGCTCTGATTGCATTGAGCAGTTACCAGCAAGTGCCACTGGATTCCCGCCCCCGATCGAGCCGGGGGTGACGTTCTTTCGCGGGGATGACGGATGGGGCCCTTAGCAAGTTTTGAGATTGTTTAGAAAGTCTGACGGGGAAGATCGGGGCCTAAAACACTTGTTTTCCCGTTCATTTCCGAGCGTTTCCGAGCATTTTGGCATTTGTGCCGATGCCGCCGGCGAGATTCGGGAGGGCAGGGCGGCTGGCCTAATATAGAATGGGCGTGCTATTTGCTTGCAGCAAGGTTACCGGGACTTGTACGGCTGAGTCAAGGGGCCGGTGTCAGCGGGGCAGGATTCTTTGGTTTTCCGGTTTTCCGGTACGAATAACACAGTTTCCGTCATTCCCGCGAAAGAACGTCACCCCCGGCTCGATCGGGGGCGGGAATCCAGCGCCCGGCTACCTGTGGTCGTGTTGTAGGCAGTTGGCCCTCTGGATTCCCGCTTTCGCGGGAATGACGGGTGAAAACTAAAAGACCCTGGTCAGCGGGGGGCGTTCCGAATCAGGTGGTCGAGGTAGTTTTCCGTCCGACAAAATGCACCGACACTGGATTCCCGCCTCCGATCGAGCCGGGGGTGACGTACTTTCGCCTGGGGTGACGTACTTTCGCGGGAATGACGATTGAGTTCGATAGGTCGCTGGCCTTGCAGCCCAAATGCAATAGCCTGGCGTTGTCCATGCGAGCTATTGACTTTCCCGGCGTGCCTAACCTATAGTCCGCTGAACCTTGTGTATGGAGCGGCGAGATAGTTGCAAATTAGTGTGTAACCGCAAATAATTCGTCGAAAATCGTATGATTTATAAACTTCACGGTAGATAATCGTACACTCAATGTCGGTGAGCGGTTACCCATTGAGGAAGGGTCATTCGGGAATAACGGGCGTCCGGCGCCCTATCTCTGGAGGTCTTCTCAAGATGTCAAAGCTTTTCTGGAACCCGGGACTGTTGCTGCTGAGTCTGCTGGTCGTGGGGCTGCTATTCGTGGTGGCCTGCGGCGGCACGGACCAACCCGAGGAACCTGCGGCAACTACCCCGGCGGCGACCACAGGCGCAGCCAACACGCCGACTCCCGTGCCGCAGCCAGCATCCACGGAAATAGCGATGTCGACGGCGGCTGCCGACCCTACGGCGACACCGGCGCCTGAGCAAGCGGCTGAGGCCATAACGGCAAACCAGGCGATGGCGAAGGCCGAGGGCAAATACGGCGGCGTCATCGACATGCACGTGGCCGGAAACGTGGCCCACTGGAACATCATGGAGTGCGGTTCGGGCGGTACCTGCATGTCGCCCACCTCCCCGTTCTCCAACGGACTGGTCCATTACAACGGTGAGACCCCCGAGCCGCTGGACATTCGCGGGGATCTTGCAACCGGCTGGACGGTGGACGACGCGGGCACCACCTATCTGTTCAATCTGCCGGAGAATGCCCGCTGGCACGACGGGGTTGCCATCACCTCGGACGACGTGGTTTTCAGCATCAACGAGATGTTGAGGACCGATGTGCCCCGGCCCCGGTCAGGCCAGATCAGGCCATACGTAAAGACCGTTGAGGCAGTGGGCCCCCACCAGGTCCAGATTGAGTTGAACTTCCCATCGTCGGCCTTCCTGGCGTTCCTGGCCACCGATTTCATGAAGATGTGGCCCAAGCACCATGTCGGCGACGATCCGGAGAACCAGAAGAACATGCGATTGGAGGAGAACATTCTCGGTTCAGGCCCCTTCAAGATGGTGGAACACGAGAAGGACTCGGTCTATCGGTGGGAGAAGAACGAGGACTATTTCAAGGAGGGCCTCCCGTACTTCGACGGGATGAATTACTTCATCATCAACGACCCCAGCCGCATCCTGGCGGCCTATAAGGCTGAACAGGTGTTGATGACGGTATACCTGAACAGCAACATGAACGTCAGGGCTGGCCAGGAATTGCAAGAGCACCGGGAAGGCAAGGGCCGGGTGTTCTTCGCTGGGCCGACCCTGTGGCACGGAATGCTGATTAACACTGAGAAAGAGCCGTTCAACGATGTTCGGGTGCGGCGAGCGCTGAACCTGATCCTGCACCGGCAGGCGTTTAACGAAATCTTCGGCGCCGGCGAATACCTCATCGGATCTCCGCTACCCCCGGACCAGTGGTTCGGCCGCACCACCGAGGAATGGCTGGAGTGGCCCGGCCTGCGTCAGACCGATGAGGGGGACAAGCACCCGGACGACATAGCTGAAGCCAAGCGATTGATGGCGGAGGCGGGCTATCCTGACGGGTTCGAGACGACCATTCTGGCGGCCAACTTCCTGTCCTTCCCCGACATGGCGCAGGTGGCCGCCGACCAGATGGAACGCTGGCTGGGCATCGAGGCAACCGTGCAGCCTGAAGAGCCCGCGGCCGGGTATGTCCGTTACGAGGCCGGCGACTGGAGCCTGGGCTTCCACGGCAACGGCATCCTGGTCATGGACCCGGACCAGCTCGTGGCTGGAAGCTACCTGAGCAAGGCGACCCGCAACTACAGCGGGTGGGAGCCTCAGGAGATCCGCGACCTGTACGAGGCCCAGATCATAGAAACCGACACGGAGAAGCGGCGCCAGCTGGTGCTGGAGATGGGTGATTACCTGGCCAACGAGGACACCCACGTAGCGATCACCACCTGGGCGATGCTGGTGCCCTACGTCGACAACCGGATCAAGAACTACAACGTGGCGCCGGGTTTCGCCAATCACACCAACAAGGAACACCTCTGGTTCGAGGAATAAGGGTTTACAAATGGGGGCGCAGCCAACTGCGCCCCCATAGTTTCTTACTTGACCCAATAGACTGATATTGAATTCATCGCGTAGGCGGAGAGGGGAATGAATCTATACGTGGTAAAGAGGCTGTTGCTCTTTGTACCTACGTTGATGCTGGTCACCATCATCGTCTTCTCCCTCATGCGCCTGATCCCCGGAGACCCGGCCTACCTGCGGCTCATTGGAACGGACGGAGACGCGGAGTTCACCCCGGAGCAGCTGGAAGCGCTGCAGGCGCAGCTGGGCACCGACAAGCCGCTGGTCCAGCAGTACGTGTTCTGGGTATGGGATATGCTTCGCGGCGACCTGGGTCTGTCTATGATCTACGACACCCCGATCATCGACGACATAAAGGCCCGACTCCCCATAACAATAGAGTTGACCTTACTGTCCCTGGCGCTGGCGACGGTAATAGCCGTTCCGCTGGGGGTGATTTCGGCGGTGATGCAGGACTCGCCGGCAGACTATGCGTCGAGGATCGTCGCCATCTCCGGCGTCGCCATACCGAATTTCTGGCTGGCGATCCTGATAATCATCGTTCTGGTGAATGTTTTCGGTTGGCTGGCCCCGTTGGGGTACAGTGACTTATGGGAAGACCCGCTGAACAACCTGCAACAGCTAGTCTTTCCTGCCATCGCGCTCGGGTTCTATAACATGGCGCTGATTGCTCGCGTGACTCGCAGTTCCATGCTGGAAGTATTCCGAGAGGACTACATCAGGACGGCCCGGTCCAAGGGCCTGAACGAGCGGGTGGTGATTGTGCGTCACGCCCTCAAGAATGCCTCGCTGCCGGTATTGACCATCTCCGGTTGGCAAATAGGACGCCTGCTGGCCGGAACCGTGGTAATCGAGCAGATTTTCCTAGTTCCGGGCATGGGCAAACTGCTCATAGACAGCATCTTTGCCCGTGACTTCACCATGATCCAGGCCATAGTAATGATGGTGGCGACGATGGTGCTGTTGCTGAACCTGATCGTTGACTTGATGTACGGGTGGATCGATCCAAGGATCCGCTACGCCTAACCAAATTTTCCATCGGCCGAAAGGGGGATTCGTGGCCGTTTTTCGCACTGAAGGCACTGAAGACAGAATAGAGGATGTGCTTAGCCTGCCCGCGGGCATACGCTCCAAGCCCAACTTCTTGCAGAACTTGGTCAAATTCTCAAAGGACAAGCCGTTGGGGGCCTTTGGCGGCACTGTCGCGATACTCCTGATTCTTCTGGCGCTCGCGGCCCCGCTTGTGGCTACCCACAACCCAGAGTTGACCAACTACCGGGCGGTGCTGGCCGAGCCCAGCTCGGAAATGCTTCTCGGCGGAGACCAGATCGGGCGCGACGTGTTCAGCCGCTTGGTATATGGCACCCGCATCTCCCTGCTGGTTGGTATTTTGAGCGTGCTCTTCGGTGTGACCATTGGTCTCGCCGTCGGACTGGTCAGCGGCTATTTCGGCGGAAGCGTGGACCTGGTGGTGCAACGGGTGATGGACGCCGTGATGGCGTTCCCGGCGCTGATACTTGCGCTGTCCATCATGGCGGTCATGGGGGCCTCGATCGTAAATGTGATCATTGCGCTTTCGGCGGTGTTCGTGCCGGGGACGGCGCGGACTATCCGATCGCAGGCACTGAGCATCAAGGAGACGGACTACATACTTGCGGCCAGGGCGATTGGCGTTTCCCACCTGCGAATCATGGTGCGGCACATGGCGCCGAACCTGGCAGCCACCTACATCGTGCTGGCCACGATATCGCTGGGGTGGGCTATCGTCGTTGAGGCTTCGCTGAGCTTCCTAGGGGTCGGAGTGCCGCCCAACGTGCCGACCTGGGGCGGGATGCTGACCGGAGCGACCGAATTCGTCGAGACAGCGTGGTGGGTTGCGGTGTTCCCAGGCTTGGCGATCGCCGTGGTAGTGTTCTCGTGGAACCTGCTGGGCGACGCACTGCGGGACGTGCTGGACCCGAAGCTGCGGGGTTCCACCTAAGCACAAGCGCTGCATGAAACGGCCGATTCAGATGCCCCTCCCCAACAGGAGGGGCGTCGTTTGTTGGAGCCAGGGGCCTATTGGCCGTGGGACAGGCCTGCTCTCGCCAGAGGTACGCCCTCACCCTAACCCTCCCCCAGAGGGAGAAGGAATAATCGAGAAACCCTGTGCGGGCGGCTCGCTCTGTTTGACAATCCAATGCTGGCGGCTATAGTGAGAGTCGGTTCCAGAGTGCGGACTGAAATAGTAAATTCAACCTGCCGGAGGTACGAATGACCACCACCGAGCAACGTCCCATCAGTAAATACAAGGTCGTAGGCACGACGCCGATACGCCACGACGGGATAGACAAGGTCACCGGAGCCGCCAAGTACGGAGCGGACATTCAGCTGGCCGGAATGCTTCACGGCAAGGTGCTGCGCAGCCCGTACGCGCACGCGCGCATACGCTCCATCGACACCAGCCGGGCCGAGGCCCTGCCGGGGGTGATGGCAGTGCTGACGGCCAAGGACTTTCCGATCATCCAGGACCAGATCATCGACCTTGCGGAGACGCAGGGCAACATACGGCTGATGGCCGAGCACGTGATGGCCCACCAGAAGGCACTGTACCAAGGCCATGCGGTGGCTGCCGTCGCTGCAACCAGCCCCCACATCGCAGAGCAGGCGCTGGGGCTGATCGACATCGACTACGAAGTGCTGGAGCCGGTGCTTTCCCTTGAGCACGCGATGCGGCCCGATGCGCCGGTCATCCACGAGACGCTGTCCACCCACTTCAAGCAGGAGCGCTTCGCCCGGGGCGAGGACACTGGGGCGAGGGGCAACATCGCCAGCCACATCCAGCACAAGCTGGGCGATGTGGAGAAGGGGTTCAGGGACGCCGATGTTGTCCTCGAGCGGGAGTACCACACCGGAACGGTACACCAGGGATACATAGAGCCACACGCGTCCACTGCCACCTGGAGCGGCGACGGAAGGCTGACAGTTTGGACCTGCACGCAGGGCTCGTTCGCCATTCGCAGTTCCACAGCGGCCATCTGCGGGGTGCCAGAGGACACGGTGCGGGTGATCCCGACGGAGATCGGCGGCGGATTCGGCGCCAAGATCACGACCTACCTGGAGCCGCTGGCTGCGATCCTGTCCAAGAAGACGGGGCGCCCGGTGAAGCTGGTGATGAGCCGCAAGGACGTCTTTGAGGGCACCGGGCCCACCTCGGCCACAACGCTGAGGACCAAGATCGGGGCCACCAAGGACGGGAAGATCACGGCGTGCCAGATCTGGATGGCCTTCGAGGCGGGCGCCTTCCCCGGCTCGCCGGTGGGTGGGGCTACCCTCTGCGCCACGGGGCCCTACAACATCGAGAACCTGCTCATCGACGGCTACGATGTCGTGGTGAACAAGCAGAAAGTGCAGGCCTACCGGGCTCCCGGCCAGCCGCAGGGCGCCTTCGCCGTGGAGCCGATCATCGATGAAATGGCCCACGAATTGAACATGGACCCGATGGATATCCGGCTCAAGAACGTCTCCAAGGAAGGCGACCGGATGCCCAACGGCGTCGCCCACCCCCGCTTCGGCGTCAGGGAAATGGAAGAGGCCATGAAGGCCCACCCGCACTACAACGAACCTCTGGGCGAACCCAGCTCGGACGCAGCCGTTCGCGGTCGCGGCGCGGCGGTGGGCTACCGCTGGCAGGCCGGTCAGATGTCGGCGGCGACAATCATCGTCAACAGCAACGGCACAATCAACCTGGTGACCGGCTCGGTGGACATCGGCGGGACCCGGACGGCCGTAGCGATGCAGGCCGCCGAGGTGCTGGGGATCACGGCGGAAGACGTGATCCCGACCGTCGTGGACACCGACACCATCGGGTTCACCGCGGTTACGGGCGGAAGCCGGACGGCCTTCGACACCGGTCTGGCTGCGATCCAGGCCGCTGAGGACGTAAAGCGGCAAATGGCCGCCCGCGCCTCGGCCATCTGGGAAGTGCAGGAAGATGATGTGGCCTTCGAGGACGGCGTCTTCGTCTGCAAGGTCAACTCCGAAGACCGCTTCACCTTCAAGGAACTGGCAGGGCGCATGATGCGGACGGGCGGCGCGATTACCACCTCGGTGTCGGCTGTGTCCACCGGAGTGGGGCCGATCATCGCCGGCAACATCTTCGACGTGGAGGTCGACCAGGATACCGGCAAGGTGGACATCGTCCGCTGCACCGCTTTCATGGACGTGGGCACCGCGGTGCATCCAAGCTACGTGGAAGGACAGATGCAGGGCGGGACGGTACAGGGCATCGGCTGGGCGCTGAACGAGGAGTACAACTACAACGACCAGGGCGTGATGCTCAACTCCAGCTTCCTCGACTACCGGATGCCCACCACCTTGGACGTGCCTATGATCGAAACCGTCATGCTGGAGATTCCGAATCCGCGGCACCCATTCGGGCTTCGGGGAGTGGGAGAGGCTCCCCTCATCCCCCCTCTGCCTGCCATTGCCAACGCGGTGTCCAACGCCATAGGCGTGCGGGTCAACCAGCTTCCGATCACGCCGTCGGTCGTGCTGGAGGCGCTGGAGAGCAAGGGCTAGCAGGCTACATAACGATTTCGGGCACTATCAGCAGGCCCCGCGTATTGCGGGGCCTGTTTCTCGTTGTGAACCGCAGCCCGTATAGCCGTTCTCCGGGTTTGCGATGGCTAAAATAGAGTAGCCGATATCGCCCAATTCCAAATGCGTCCTCTTGCGCCCTGGCGGCAGTGCCCCGGGCTGCAGCCAGGAAAGCCGTCTACGAAATGACCACCCCCGCTCGCTCGTTTGGCCGCTCCACTTCTATTCTTGCCGTACTGGGCAATTCGGACTTCAGGCTGCTGTGGCTGGCCGGAGGGGCAGACAACTCGGGACGGTGGATGGAAGCGGTGGTCATGGCGCTGCTGATGCTGGACATCGGCGGTTCCGCCCTCCAGGTTGCGCTGCTCTTCGCCTTTCGCTGGGCTCCCATGCTGATGTTTGCCATGGTCTCGGGAATGGTGGCCGACCGGGCCAACCGGCGCCTAATCATGATCGTGGCCCGCGGCATGGCCGTGGCCGTTACTGCCATTCTCCTGGTGCTGGTGGCCAGCGGCAGCGCCCGGCCGGAGCACCTGTTCGTCGGCTCCCTGCTCCTGGGCTGGCTGTATGTCCTGGAGTTCCCCTCGCGGCGGTCGTTCATCTACGAGCTGGTGGGAAACCGGCAACTGGTGGGAGCGATGTCGCTGGAGACGATCACCACCACCATCGGCAGGCTGCTGGGGCCGCTGGCGGCAGGATTCATAGTCGGCCAGGCCGGATTCACGGTGGCATTTGCCACCCTTGTCGGCCTGTACGGGCTGGCGTTCTTATTCGTGATGCTGGTCAGGACGAAGCTGCCGGCCCGGGGCGGCGGCAACTTCGCGCTGTGGGAAACCGTCAAGACAGGCTTCGGCTATGCCTTCAGGAACCCGGTGGTCCGCGCGGTGCTGATGGGGACCATCATCTTCAACGCGCTGGCGTTCAGCGTGGAATCGCTGTTCCCGGTGGTGGCCAAGGATCACCTGAAGGTGGGGCCGGAGCTGACCGGCGTGCTGATCTCGGCCCAGTCGTTCGGGACTCTGGGGGCCGCGCTGGCCATTGGACTGGTCCCGAACCTGCGCTATCACGGCAGGGTCTTCTGCTTCGGGATGGCGATACAGCTTGTGAGCCTCATACTGTTTGCGCTTTCGCCGTGGTACCCGGTCTCGTTCGTGCTGCTGCTGGTCTCGGGCCTTGGCGCTGCGGGGTTCAGCACAATGCAGAGCACCATCATCATGATGTCGTCGCCTCCCGAAATCCGGGGCGCGGCGCTGGGAGTGCTGGGGCAGTGCATAGGCGTTGCTGCCGTGGGCGGCGTGATCGTGGGTTTGGTGGCCGACTACCTGAGCGCACAGGCTGCCGTGGCACTGAGCACGGGGCTTGGGCTCGCACTGCTGATCCCGGTGCTGCTATTCACGCCGCTGGTCAGGAGCCCGATCGGCGCGGCGGAGGAGTGATTGGCCTACATTCCCCGAGCTCCGGAGGGGTGCCTGGCATGCCCGCTTTCCGCCGTATATGGCATTGCCGGGAACCTGGGGAGGCCCTCACCCTAACCCTCTCCCGGAGGGAGAGGGAATCTAACTGCCTCACCCCCGCTTTCGCAGGGGCAAGTCGTATTTCTCACCCGGAGGGCGAAGGGAATTGACACACACTCCTACAATGCGCCTTCTGATTCCAGCGCATCGAGTTCCTCGGGGGTCATGCCGCCGATGCTGCACAGGATTTCGCGGTTGTGCTGGCCGAGGGTGGGCGGCGTTTCTGCGGGGGAGTCGACGCAGCCGGTCAGGCGCACCGGAGTGCGGGGCGAGCGGAAGGTGCCGCCGAGGGTATCGCCGGTGTCGACATACATGCGGCGGCTTTCCAGGTGCGGGCAATGGGCCAGCTCCTCCATGGTCTGGGCCATGCCCATAGAGAAGCCGAGGGGCACCAGCTTCTGGGCGATCTCCAGCTTGGTGAGGTTGACGGACCATTGCTCGATGGCGGGGATGAACTCGTTGACGAAGAACTCGCCGCTCTGCTCTCCGCCCAGGAAGCGGGGGTCTGCGGCTAGGTCGTCGCGGCCGATGGCCTGCCAGAGGGAGCGCAGGCGCTCCTCTGAGCGTGCGCCGGCGAGGACGATGTAGCCTTCCTTGGCGCGGAAAGTGACGCCTGCGGTGGCCATGCGGTCGTGGGAGCGCATGGGGGCCTCCCCCGTGGCGTGGTAGTGGTTCATGTTGCTCTCGATGTGGGAGACCATGCACTCGTACATTGCGACGTCGATGTGCTGGCCGCGGCCCGTCCTGCGGCGTGTCTCGATGGCCAGGACGATGCTGAGGGCAGCCCACAGGCCGGGGATGGAGTCGCCGATGTTGTCTCCGACTGCCTGGGGCCGACCATCGGGGTCGCCGGTCATCTCCATCCATCCGGCCATGGCTTGGATGGCCATGTTGTTGGCGGGCCAGTTGGAGTACGGACCGGTCAGGCCCTCGCTGTCGCCGTAGCCGGTGATGCTGGCGTAGACCAGGCCGGGGTTGATCTCGCTGAGGTGGTCGTAGCCCAGTCCCAGGCGGCTGAATGCGCCGGAGCCCCAGTTGTCGACCAGCACATCGGAGACGGCGACGAGGTCCTCGAAGGCCTGCTTGCAGCGGGGGTTGCGGAGGTCGATGCTGACGCTCTTCTTGTTGCGGTTGATGCCGAGGAACCGGGAGCTGATGCGGTTGCCGTCGTCGTCGGTGACGAAGGGCGTCCGGCCGCGGGCGATGTCGCCGGTGCGTGGGCGCTCGATCTTGATCACCTCGGCGCCCATGTCG
Organism: Dehalococcoidia bacterium; assembly: GCA_965216065.1. Taxonomy (GTDB): domain Bacteria; phylum Chloroflexota; class Dehalococcoidia; order Lucifugimonadales; family UBA3495; genus VXOI01. Next base: position 1,442,375 of record CBDCFB010000002.1, on the reverse strand, counting down.
GCAAGGATCAGTGAGCAGAAGGGGCCGGCGACGATGTGGGTGGCGTCGAGCACGCGGATGCCCTCGAGGGGGAGAGGCAGGCCGGTGGGCATGCTGAGGGGGAACTGTGCAGGGGTGGTCATGGCTTTACTCCGGCGCGTTGGGCGATTGCAGGATTTTGTGGGTTACTCCGTGGTCTAATGATAATGGCAATTGCCGAGGAGGGAACTGGATGAAAGCCACAGGAGTTTCTCACATAGCGGTGTGCGTGGCCGACCTGGAGCAGTCGCTGCATTTCTACCGTGATCTGCTGGGCCTGACGGTGAGGCTGCACACCACGCAGCAGATGGCGCGCAGGCCGGGGGCTGAGTCGGTGGAGATGTACCAGAAGCCGCGGGAGTCGCGGACGGTGGCGAACGTGTATTTCGACGACCCGGACACGTCCGAGCCGTTCCTCGTACTGACGTCGCATCCCGGAGACGAGGTTGAAGGGGAGCCCATCAAGCTGGACCAGATCGGAATCAGCCATATTTCCTTCGGCGTGGACGATGTGCGAGCTTACGCCGAAGAACTGGTCTCCAAGGGAGTCCCGCTGGCGGGGACGATGGCCGACTTCACCAACGACCAGGGCGTGATGCGGACCTTCTTCGTCTACGATCCCGACGGCATCCTGGTGCAGTTCGACACGGGGCCGGACCGGTAGGCGACGGTCAGCCCTCGGGGAACCGGTAGCTGTCGAGCAGGGTGTCGACGAGGCCGGTGGCGCGGTCCCAGTTGTAGGTGCGGAAGGAGTTGTTGCGGACGACGTATCCGGCGCCGGCGTAGAACAGCTCGAACTGGATGTGGCGGGAAGCGAACTCGGAGCCGATGGCGTCCCAGGCCAGCTTGAAGAGCTTCACGCGGTCCTCGGTCTCCGGGCCGACGGCGCTCTGGCTGCGGGCGATGTAGTCGGCCTCTTCGGGGTTGGAGAAGTCCTTCACCGAGGAGGGCAGCATGATGGGGCTGCTGCCGGCGAGGTCGCGCAGGGTGTGCATGACCTCGGGGTAGAGCTCCTGGGCCATGACCTGAGCCGTGTAGAGGGGATGGCGGTCGGGGACGTAGTAGGGGCCGACGTAGCGCCCGGTGGCCTCCATGCCGTTGACGAGGCCCTCGATCACTCCGGCCTGCGCTGCGAGCTTGCCGAGGGTCTCGACGACCTGGGGGATGCGGATGAGGTCGTTGGCGTCGGCGATCTTGCGGGCGAGGCCGATGAGGAAGCGCAGCTTGACCATCACCCGCACCTGGGACTGGTAGTTCTGGAAGATGTGGGTGGGGGCCTCGTGGAACTGGTCCCGGCAGAGGGCAATGTCCTTGTAGACAAACACGCGGTCCCAGGGGATCTTCACCTCGTCGAAGTAGATGACAGCGTCGTTTTCGTCGAGGCGATGGGACAGGGGGTTGTCGAACTCGCTGACGGCCCAGGCCTCGAAGGACTTCCGGGAGAGAATCTTGACTCCGGGCGTTCCCATGGGAATGGCCGCGGAAAAAGCGTGCTTTTCTGCGCCGGGTCGCAGGGGCTGGATGGTGGTGATCAGCACCTCGTTGGCCAGGATGCTGCTGGTGCCCAGGGTCTTGGCGCCCTTGATGGTCACGCCGGTGGAGTCCTCGTCGCAGATGCCGGCAACGAGGAACTCGTCGTGCTCGCCGGTCCAGCCCTGGGGGTTGGTGATCACGTAGGTCACGAACAGGTCGTTGTCGCGGACGTACTGGTAGTAGTCGGCGAGGGCGCGGGCCCTCTCCTTGCCGTGGGCCTCGAACAGGTCGAGGCGCATCATCATGCCGGCTAGCGAGGACGCGACGTGGTCCGGGGAGCGGCCAAGGTAGCCGAAGGTGCATTCGGCCCAGGCCTCGAGAGCCTTCCTGCGGGCGACCAGCTGGCCGTAGGACTCCGGGAGTTGCCAGCAGCGGTTGACACGGCCGCCGCTGGTGGGGGACTCGAAGGTCATCAGGTCCAGATTGGCGGGGTCGGCCTGGAAGTCGTAGAGGGAGGCGGTGGTTTGCACCGCATTGCGGTAGGCGGGGTGATCGACCACGTTGGTGATGAGTTCCCCGTCAAGGTAGACCTGACGTCCGTCATGCAGGCTGTCCAGGTACTGCTGTCCTGTCTTCGTCATCGTCGCTTACCGCCGTTGTCCTGCAGCTTTCCAAGTGGAGTGCGGCCGTCCGGGCGCGGGTATCTGAAGGCGAACCCAATGATAGCACAGGGCTATCCGGGGCCCTGTGCGGGCATACCCTTTGCTATAATCGGGCGGCAGTCTGGCTATGCGGCGAGGGGTTATGCGGCTAATTTCCTGGAACGTGAATGGAATTCGTGCGGTACACAAGAAGGGGATGTTCCTGGAGTGGATTGAGGAAGAGCAGCCGGATGTGGTGTGCCTCCAGGAGACGAAGGCCCACGAGACACAGTTGCCCGAGGCTCTGACGAAGGTCGAGGGGTATTCCTCGTGGTTCTCGATGCCGGAGCGGAAGGGATACAGCGGCGTTGCCCTGTATTCAAAGGCGGAGCCGCGCAGCGTCAGCTTCGGGCTGGGCGTGGAGCGGTTCGACAACGAGGGGCGCACGGTGGTCGCGGACTTCGACGACTTCGTGCTGCTGGGCATCTACTTCCCCAACGGCAAGCGGTCGGCGGAACGGCTGCGCTACAAGATGGAGTTCTACGACGCCTTCCTGGACTACGTGGATAACCTGCGCCGGAAGGGCCGCAGCGTCGTGGTGTGCGGCGATGTCAATACGGCCCACAAGGAAATCGACCTTGCCCGGCCCAAGGAAAACGAGAAGATTTCGGGGTTTCTGCCCGAGGAGCGGTCCTGGATGGACACCTTCCTGGAGCACGGGTACGTGGACACCTTCCGGCAGTTCAACCATGACCCGGGGAACTACAGCTGGTGGGACCAGATGACCCGGGCGCGGGACCGGAATGTGGGCTGGCGCATCGACTACTTCTTCACGGACTCCGACTTTGCCTCCAACCTCAGCAACGGCTTCATACTGCCGGATGTGATGGGGTCGGACCACTGCCCGGTGGGTATCGAGGTTTCCTGATGGCCGGAGCGCGGGCAGGGCCGTTTGCTATACTGTCGGTCATCGTCAACTGCGCTGAATCTACCGTAGGAGCGTCCAGATGAAAGATTCCGTCGAGGTATTCTTCCATTCCCAGCAGCCGTACACGCACCTGGACGAGGCCGATATCGCGCAATACAAGTCGGGGCGGCTGGACTTTCCGAACACCTACTTCGATCCCGAGAAGGCGCACCACCTGTACAACCAGTACCACGAGCAGTACGCCATGGCCGACGAGGCGGGCCTCGACGGCATCATGACCAACGAGCACCACTCGTCGTACTGGAACATGAAGCCGTCGGCCAACCTGGACGCCGCCGTGATCAGCCGGATCACCAACCGGGTGAAGATTGCCATTCTGGGCAACATCATCCCGATCAACGAGCCGGTCCGGATGGCCGAGGAACTGGCGATGCTGGACTGCTTCTCCAACGGGCGGCTGATCTCCGGTTTCGTCCGGGGCGGCGCCGTAGAGACGCTGCAGGCTGGCATCGACCCCACGGAGAACCGGGACCGGTTCGAGGAAGCGCACGACCTGATCATCAAGTGCTGGACCGAGCCGGGGCCCTTCAGGTTTGAGGGGCGGTACTACCACCACAGGGTCGTCAACCCGTGGGTGCTGCCGATTCAGAAGCCCCATCCGCCGGTGTGGTTCCCCGGAGGAAGCAGCCCTGAGAGCGTGGTGTGGGCGGCCAGCCATGAGTACGCCTACATGAACCTGGGGGCGCTGATCGGCCTGACGAAGGAACTGAAGCAGGTCTACATCGACACAGCGAAGGAAGTGGGTTTCACCCCCGGGCCGGAGCACTTCGGCTACCAGGTACGGGCGCTGGTGGCGGACACAGAGGAGAAGGCGCAGGAGCTGGGGCGCGGCTTCCTGTGGGCGGGCCAGCACCGGATGCGCGGGCCGATGGAGCACATCGACCCGCCGGGCTACCAATCGCCGACGGCCAGCCGACTTGCGGCGCGGCGTATCGGCGGCGGTGGCGGCCCGCCCATGGGATACGAGGACCTGCAGGAAGTGGGCGCCATAATCGTGGGTACCCCCGAAACGGTTATCAGGAGGCTGTCCGACACCATCGGGCAGCTAAACCCCGGCTACATGATTCTCGTAGGGAGCGATGGCAACATTCCTCACAAGGACATCATGCGGTCGGTGGAGCTGCTGGGCAAGGAAGTTGTACCGGCGCTGCACGAAATCCAGCTAGCTCCGTACGAATAGCGCGCAAAACCAAGGATTACATGCATTCGGATTGATATAATCTGCCATGTTTGGAAGTGTCGGCTGGAAGGTGGGTGAAAAATTCAAGACGGAATGCAATTGTGCGCGAGGGGTGCCGAGACAATTCCAGCATTCAAAGGTCTGGGCACTGGATTCCTGCTTTCGCAGGAATGACGGTCTTTCGCGGGAATGGCGGGAATGACGGTTCGGGGCCTGCACGGAGTCATCAGGTAGTTTCTCAGAGGTATACATGAGCAGAGTGGCGGAGGCAGCCGAGGCGCTGCTGCAGCAGTTCAGGGGCAAGGACAAGTACCTGCTTGAAGGCGATCTGCTGCCGGAGAGCGTCGGCGAGGCCTACGAGGTACAGGTGGCCTACCAGGGTGCATTGACGGCCGAGTACGGGAAGGTGGCGGGATACAAGATCGCCTATACCACCACCGCCCTGCAACAGGCGTCTGGCATCAGCGAGCCTGTGGCAGGAGTGATACTGTCCAACAATGTTCGTCATTCACCGGCGGTGCTGAACCCAGCCGACTTCCTGGAGCCCGGCATCGAGTGCGAGGTCGGCGTGCGGCTGGGCAGGGACCTGCCGGCCTCTGGAGCGCCCTACGACCGCGATGGCGTATCGGAAGCGGTGGAGGCGCTGATGACCGCGTTCGAGGTGGTGGACAACCGGCGCACGCAGGGGCAGGACACGCAGACACAGCTGCTGACCACCATCTCCTCCAACATCCTGAACGCCGGCGTCGTGCTGGGTGAGCCCGTCACCGACTGGCGGGGCATACACCTGGCGGGCTGCCGGGGATACATGAACATAAATGGCGAGATGGTGGGAGAGGGTGTGGGCTCGGATGTGATGGGCCATCCGCTGGAGCCACTGGCCTGGCTGGCGAACGCGCTGGCGGCGCAGGGCAGGGAGTTGAAGGCCGGCATGATCGTGATCACCGGCAGCATCGTATCCCCCAAGTGGCTGAAGCCGGGCGACTCGGCCCTGATCGAAATCGAAGGGCTGGGCAAGGCAGAATTGAGTGTCGCCTGATTCCGGGCGACGGAGCACCGGGCCGCGACTAGCATCCAATGCGGCCCGCTTTTCACGGTGAGGTTGCGCAGAGTGGCTATGGTGAGCGGCGCAGGAGCGTCGACGGACGCGCGGATGGACCCCGAGGGGCTGGAGCGCGTCAGGGACTTATTCTTCGAGCAGATTGAAAGCGGGCTGCACCCTGGGGCCGCGCTGGCGGTCTATCGATACGGCGAGCTGGTCCTGGACCTGTACGGAGGGCTGGCGGACAAGGATGCCAGCCGCCCGGTGGACGAAAACACGATGTTCGTGCTGTACTCGTCCACCAAGCCCGTTACGGCTGCCTGTCTCTACATCCTTTGGGAGAGGGGAAAGCTGGGCTGGGAAGACCGGGTGGCCGATCACTGGCCGGAATTCGCCCAGTCGGGCAAGGAAGATGTCACCATCGCCCAGGTGCTGACCCACCGCGGCGGATTCCCCGACAGTCCGAGCCATATGACCTGGGACCGCTGGAGCGACTGGGACGCGGCGGTGAAGGCTATGGAAGAACTTAGGCCCGACTATCCGCCCGGCAGGGTAATCGCCTACCACCCGCGCAACTTCGGCTGGGTCATCGGCGAACTGGTGCGGCGCATCGACGGGCGTCCCATCAACCGGTTCGTCCGCGAGGAGATCACCCGGCCCCTGGGTATCAACGACCTGTACATCGGGCTGCCGGAGTGGCTGCTGGACCGGGTCTCCAAGCTGCACGCCATGGAGGACTGCGACCGGCGCAGCCAGGTGGATCTGTACAACCGGCCCGAGGTGCACCGCACGGTACAGCCGTCGGGCGGCGGCATATCCACGGCGAGGGGACTGGCGCGCTTCTTCGCCATGATGCAGCTGGGCGGGACTCTGGACGGCGTCACGATCATGAGCCCGGAGACGGTGACCGAGGTTACCGCGCCGCAGTCGGAGGGGATTGACCACTCGCTCAATCGCCGCGTCGTCCGAGGGATGGGTCTGTCGCTGGCCGATCCAAGGAGCGGGGATGCAGACCTCTTGGACGTGCGGACCTTCGGCCACGCAGGGTCGGGCACGTCGGTGGGCTGGGCGAACCCGGACAACGGGCTGGCCGTGGCCTACATAACCAACGGGTTCCGTGCCGAGATCTCCAACACGCCGCGTCTGGCGGCCATCTCTCAGGCCGTCGTCGACGCCTGCGAGTAGCCGCCTACTCGACCTCGTCGGAGAACACGATCCACCAGGCCCCATCGATCCGCCGGAAGACCATCAGCACACGCCTGGAGTCGATAGGCGTCTCCACCGAGAGGTAGGTCTCGTAGTCTCCGTCCTCATTCAGCGTGGGCGGAGTTTCTTCCGAGACCTCCAGCTTCACCCGGAACAGCTTCATCCGCCCGATGTCCTTGCGGATGAGCTCCTCCTCGGCGGTGCGGTACCCAGGCTCGAGCCTGGGTATGGCGTGGTCGACGTCGTAGTCGTTGAGGGCCTTCCAGTACTCATCGACTATCCGACGGATGGCCTCGACATTATTGTGTGCCGTGGGGCCTGCGTGGGAGTCGGGTAGTGGAGTGGACGCCGGGGTCTTCGTTTGAGGTGACTGAGTGGGCGTGGGTGCCGAGACCGTCTGGCGCGCGGGGGGCGTCGCGGTTGGCGGGAGTGTGGGCGGGGGAGGAGTCAGCGGGAGCGGGAAAGTGCCGGGTGAGTCGGCCGGACTCGCTGCGCCCGGGGTGGGCGGTATCGTCGGCGTCGGGGTGGGCTCGGCGGGAACAGGCTGCGCTGCCTCGCTGTTCGAAATGCTGGTTGGGGTCGGTGCCGGTTCGCCCTGGCAGGCCACGAGGAAGACGACCGCGGTCGCTATCCCCAGGAGCAACAGTCCTCTTTTCGACTTCACTCTTCACCCCTGCCCGTCGTCGCCCATTACACCGGAAGGCCTGATTGCGAGGTCATTGCGTTGCCCCATCCTGTGCTCTATCCTGAGTGCGCCGCGGGCGAGGCGGTCCCGCCCGCAATACGCCCAGGAGTAGCAGAAATGGCAGGCCCGAAAGAAGCGTACTCGATAGAGCTGAACCCGGACCAGATGGCCTTCATCCGCCAGGCAAAGGAAAAGTTCAACATCAACAGCGAAGACAAGGCCATGCGAGTGGTGCTGGACTACCTGATCACCAACCCCGACATTCACGCCACGGTGTTCTCGGAGCCGCGCTGCCTTCGCTGCGAGTAGGCTGAAGGCACCCGGCTACCCCAGCTGCTGCACGGCCTCCAGGGCCAGGCGGTAGCCATAGACGCCGCAGCCGTAAACCGCGCCCTTGCAGACGGGCAGCACCTGGGACACGGTGCCCCGGGCGGTGGGGTTCGAGACGTGCACCTCGTAGACCGGGAATTTGACCTGCGTAATTGCGCCGCGCAGGGGCCCGGCGACGGTGGTGTAGCCGGCGGGGTTGATCAGGGCGGCGTCGAAGTCCCGGTCGTGGGCGTCATAGAGGGCGTTCACGACCTCTCCCTCGATGTTGGAATGGAAGAGTTCGACATCTATCCCCAGTCCCTCGGCGTAGCCGAGGATCTGCTCGTCGATTTCCTCCAGCGTGGCGGGGCCGAAGATCTCGACCTGCGACTTGCCGCGCATGTTCATGCCCGCGCCCTGGATCACCAGAACCTTGCTCATCTTTTCCTCCTGTGCCTTTAAGTGGCTGCGCTATTCGGCTCCCGGGCCGGTGTACTGCGGGCCTCCGGGGACCGGTTCGTTGGGTACCTCGTTGATGTATCCAGCCAGCATGATGTCGAGCTGGAGCATCAGCATCTTGCTCCAGGCTGACGCCGCCCGAATTGCGAGATCAGGGTCGTCCAGTTCCCGGCGGAGAAGGTCGGTGACCGCGGACTGGATGTAGGAAATGGTGCCGATCATGAACCGGGAGGGCACCGAGCCGAGGTGAGACCGGTGCAACGGCGGATGGCTGTGGACTATGCCCATTGCCAGCACCCGGATTGGGTAGTCCTGGTCCATCTGGAAGTCGATGGAGCCGCGCAGCCAGCGCATCAGGCTGTGCTTTCGCCGGGTCAGCCGTTCTTCGTTGACCTCCCCCTCTTCGTTGGCGAAGAAGCGGCGTGTCTCGGGGAAGTCGAGGAAGTTGTCATAAACCGACGCAGTCAGATCGTCGCCATGCTCGAGGACGACCTCGCGAGTGGACTGGATGAGGTCCAGCCCTTCCTGGTCCAGGCCGACGAACTCGGCCAATTTCTGCATTCGTCCGGGCCAGTCGATAACCTGCGTCATCAACAACTCCGCGTGGCCCCGCTCAAGCGCGCTCGGGCCTGTCTGAATATACCGTCTCGGATAGCCAGGGGCAACCGGACCTGCCTTCGGGCCTGACTACGCTGATTCCACGTGCGCCGGGCCGGCTTCGGTCTGCGCCAGTGGCCGCCGGACCAGGGGAGTGAACACGATGGCGGGGAGCAGCAGGAGCAGCGCGGCCAGAGCGTGCAGCGAGATGGTCTGCTGCAAGCTCAAGAAAGAGACAATGAAGAAGATTTCCAACGCTCCCAGCAGGTTGGCCACGCCGATGCAGAAGCTGAGCAGTCCCATCATCTGGCCGCGCATGGCCGGGGGGGACACCAGCATCATTATGCTGCTCTGCATGGTGGAGAAGCCGGCCTGGCCCAGGCCGCTGACTACCAGTAGGGCGAAGGCCAGGGCGTACCAAGAGGACCAGACGTAGGCGGCGGACGCCAGCAGCACGACGATGGAGCCGAATGCGAAGTAGCGCCCGTGGAACCGGACCGCCCGCGTCGAGGCCATCATTGCCGCGCCAGCGAGGTGCCCGAAGCCGTCTGCCGCCACGAGGAGGCCGACAAGGGCCTCGCCTTTCATGAGCTGGTCGGTGCCTACGGCGGGTATGAACTGCTGCAGGGGGAAGGCCCAGGCGTTCATCACTATGGTGATGGAGAGCATGCCCACGAGGATTCCGGTCTTCCAGGCGAAACCGAAGGCGTTGCCCATGCCGCGCCAGAGCGGCGGCAGCGTGGCCCGGAGGCCGGCTTCGGGGATGCGGAGGCGTGTGATGAGCCACAGGTTGTCGATGTGAACGAAGAGCAAGAAGATGTAGGCAGCCGGGTATCCGGAGAACTCTATGAGAAGGCCGCCCACCACCGGTCCGATCATCTTGCCGACGTTCTGGGCGATGACGTCCAGGGACATGGCATTGACGATCCGGTCGCGTCCGGCGATGTCGAATATCCCCGTCCTACGCGACGGATCCTCGATGGCCTTGGAGGTCCCCTGGATGAAAGCCACCAAGAAGATGTGCCAGGCCTGGATGGACTCCAGGCTGTAAATCATCATTGACAGCAAACCTGCGACGGAGACCAGGTTCACGGCGTGCATCAGCAGTATGACCCGCTGGCGGGGGAAACGGTCGGCGATGTAGCCGGCGATTGGGGAAACGAAGGGCCGGGGGAGGTTGTTGAAGACCCAGAGCAGCATCAGGTATGACGCCGGGGCCTCGACGACCTTGAACAGGAGCAGGCTCCAGACCAGGATCTCGTTGCGGCGCCCGAACTCGGCCAGGATGCCGACGGCCCAGATGGTGCGGAAATCGCGCTCTCGCAGGAGCGTAATTGCGGTGCCGCGAATTCCGGGGATCGGCCTCATGGGCTCTCCGCTGCGACTCTCCGCCCGCACGGACGGGAATCTGCGTATTCTAACCCTGCGGGCATCCGTGTGCCTGACTGCCGGTTGCGGATACTTCGGGCAACAGCCCAGGGCAATCGCGTCTTTATTGCTGGAGGCCCCGCAAGCCGTCATTCCCGCGTAGGCGGGAATCCAGAGGTCCAACTGCCTACAACACGACCACAGGTAGCCGGGCACTGGATTCCCGCTTTCGCGGGAATGACGGAAACTGTGTAATTCGTACAGGAAAACTAAAATACCCAGGGGGCGAGGACAGGACGATTGCAATGGCCCAACCGTTAGTCCTGAGGTTGTCGAAGGACGGGTTGTGAGAATCCGTTAATGGTTCGACAGGCTCGACGTGGCGGGGCTGTAGAAGACTTTGCAATCCTCCAGGGGCGAAGAGCCGCGGTCTTGACATAGTCAGCACAGGGCGGTAGCTTTAAGTTCTACATAGCCTGCCGATGTATGCACCTGGATGGCCATCGCCGTACCTTCAACACCGCCCCAAGTGAATGGCACCCCAGCGGAAAGACCGACCTCGTGGGACTTTCCGCCGGGCATGCGCCGCTGCCCTCTCATAATCGCCCACCGGGGCGACCAGGCCAATGCGCCCGAAAACACCCTTCCCGCCTTCCGCCGCGCCTACGAATCGGGGGCAGACGGTATCGAGCTCGATGTCAGGCTCACCCGGGACGGACAACTGGTGGTGTTCCATGACCGCGGCCTGAATCGCATCGGCAAGAGGCGTGGCCTAGTCACAAACACCACGCTGGGAGATATGAGGGAGCTGGACGTCGGAGCCTGGTTCGGGCCGGAGTTTCGCGGCGAGCGTCCCCCGACCCTGGACGAAGTTTTCGAGTCGCTGCCTGCCGACTTTCTCATAAACGTGGAGATGAAGGCAGTAATCGACGGGATGCAGACCATCGCTCACAGGGTCGCGGAGGTTGTCCGCCGGCACCAGCGTTGGGGCAGCACCCTTATCGCCAGTTTCAATCCCATATCCCTCTGGGAACTGCGAAAGATCGAGCCGCGGTTGATGCGCGGCTACATCTGGTCCCGCCGCCACCCTCCTCCCATCCGCTCCCGCTGCTTCAGCCGGCTGGTGAGGGCCCACTGGTATGATCCGGCGAATGACAGCTACAACTCCAAGCTGATGCGGAAGATGCGCGACCGGGGAGTCCGCACCTTGGCTTGGGACGCTGATTTCGACTGCGACCTAGGCCTCATGGCCAGGGCGAGGCTGGACGCGGCGGTCACCGACGACCTCGACGGACTGTTGCGCCAGCGAGAAGCGCTTGATATAATATCCTTGGAGTAATGTGCCCTTTGAGAGGGTACTCCGGGGAATGAAGTGAGCGTGGGGCACGTTGAGCATTGCCGGTCCGGTTGGCCTGGAGGGGCTGGGTCAAGCGGGGCCGGGCTCTTTGCGTTGGGCGAAGGCGGTTAAGGAGGGCTGTTTGTGACCGTTGTAGACGACATAAAAGCCCGCTTGGACATCCTGGAAGTAGTGGGCCAGAGGGTCCAGCTGGAACGGTCCGGCCGCAGCTACAAGGGCAACTGCCCGTTTCACCAGGAACGCACGCCGTCCTTCCATGTATTCCCAGACCGCCAGTCTTGGCGTTGCTTCGGGGCCTGCGCCACGGGCGGAGATGTCATCACCTTCGTGATGCGCTCCGAGAACCTGGAGTTCGGCGAGGCGATGCGGCAGATGGCCCGGAATGCGGGAATCACGATCCCCGACCGGCGGGACTCCCGTCCCGATTCCCCGGCCTACCGGATCAACGAGGCGGCGTGTGCCTACTTCCAGCGTTTCCTCGCGTCCAGCCAGGGCGGCCAGGCGCGGGATTACATGGAGCGGCGGGGACTTGACCGGGCCGCCAGCGAGGCGTTCCAGTTGGGCCTTGCCCCGCCGGACGGCGATTCCCTCCGCAGCCACCTGCTCCGGGAGGGGTTCGATCCTGACCAGCTCACGGCCGCAGGGGTGGTGCGGGAAAGCGATGACGGAGAGCAGCGGGACCTGTTTCGGGGCCGCCTGATGGTGCCGATCCGCGACGCCGATGGCCGTCTGGCCGGCTTCGGCGGGCGGGCGCTGGACGATTCGCAGCCTAAGTACATCAACTCTCCGCAGAGCGAAGTATTCGACAAGAGCAGGATTCTGTACGCCCTGGACCGGGCCCGGGACGACATAAGGAAGAGCGGCGCAGTCATCGTAGAGGGCTACATGGATGCCATAGCGGCACACCAGGCGGGGTTCCACAACGTGGTGGCCTCGATGGGAACGGCCCTCACGGAGTCCCAGGTCAGCGCAATACGGCGGCTGACCGGCAACGTCACGATGGCGCTGGACCAGGACGCTGCGGGACAGCAGGCCACGCTACGGAGCCTGGAGTCGTCGTGGCGCATCTTCCAGAGCCGGGTGGCGGGCCAATCAGGGGGAACGACTCTGTTGCAGCGGCAGGAGAATCCCGAAATCCGCATCGCGGCCTTACCTTCCGGGCAGGACCCGGACGATGTCATACGGCGTTCCCCGGAAGAATGGCGAAGGCTGGTGGGGAATGCCAGGCCGCTGCTGGCCTTCGTTATAGCGGCGATGTCGGCAAGTGTCGACTCGTCCGCGCCGCAAGGCAAGGCGGCGGTGGCCGAGCAGGTCTCGAGGCTCATCTTCGCCCTGCCGGATGCCATGCAGCAGGACCACTACCTGCAGATGCTGGCCGATAGCCTTGAGGTGCCGCTGGACTCCCTGCGCGCGAGCATCACCCGTCCCGCGGCGGTGCGGAGAAACCGGCAGACTGCGCCCAGGCGCGAGGATGCTGGGCAGGATCCTGCCCAGACCACCGCGTCGCCGTTCGCACGGCTGGACCACGACCCTGTGGAGGAATATTGCCTGACGCTGCTAATGCGCTTCCCGGAGCTCCAGGACTATGCTGAGACACTGACCCCGGACCATTTCCAGCGGCCGGAAAACCGGGAGATATTCAGCAACTACCTGGTGCTCGCTTCTGGGCACGGGGACAGCGCTGATGGCGAGACCGGTGTGCCGGACGATGCACCTCCGGGCGTGCGAGAGCAGGTCGAAGCGCTGCAACGCAAGTCGCTGTACTCCATGGACCTTGTAAAGCGGCGGCGAGCGATGGCGGATGTGGTTGCGCGATTGGAGGAACGCAGCTTGAGGCAGCAGAAGAGGGACGAGCAAGACCGCTTTGCCGATACTGCGGATGAACTGGGTGAAGAGGAACACCTGGGCGCGGTAGCCCTGAACGAACGGCTCAGGCAGAACCTGCACCAGCGCGCAGACGCCCGCTCCGCCGGGTAGCCGGCACCGGTCAGGCAGCGGATGGGCCTGACATATAGGGAAATTTAATAAGTTAATTCTTGAGCATAACTTTTCCAATCAACCCAAGGAGATTGCATGGTAAGTCATCGACACGCATCCAGAGAACTCAACCCCGAGGACTTCCTGGAGAATACAACAGAGGAAACCGAAGAACGGGACCCGATAATCGACATCTTCCGCAAAGTTGACGCGGTCAACTCGGAAGGAGCCGAAGACGGCGACGAGATGGCGGTTCCCCGCCCGGCGGCCGTTGCGGTTGCATCGGAAGAAGAGCAGTGGGACGGTACGGAAACAGAGAACACCACGGAAACCACTGACGGAACCACCACAGAGACCGAATCGGAAGCCGAAGATACCGAGCGCGGGCCGGAAGCCGCCGAGACCACGGAGGTCCTGGACGACCCGGTGCGGATGTACCTGCGTGAAATCGGCAGGGTGCGACTGCTGACCTCTGCGGACGAACGCAAGCTGGCCCGTCAGCTGGAGGGTGGCAAGCACCTGCAGGGGGTCAAGAAGGAACTCTCCGGGGAACTCGAAGAAGACCCGCGGCCGTGGCAGATAACCGGGCGACTCATGGACCGCATTGCGGGAAACGAGCCGCTGATCAACGCGATGGCCCGGGACTTCCAGATGCGCGTGGACAACGCCCTCTCCCAGCTCCTGGATACGCCGGAGCTGAAGGCCCTTATCGCACCCGAGGCTTCCCAGAGCGAATCGCACGATGCCGACGGTGCAGAGGACCAAGTGGGCGAGGATGGCGCGAACCCGACCGTGGCCGAGATCCTGGACAATCCGGAACTGGAAGATGACCTCAGGGCCCGGCTTCGAGAAGTGCAGGAAGGGGAAGAGGAAGTGCTTCCCACCGACGCGAGGCTGTCTGACATTCTGGAGAACCCTGAGGTCGATGAAGCCGTGAAGGCAGGCCTCCGCGAAGCCTACCCCGCCGACACTGCCAGGAATGGTTCCGTTGACGGGCCGGTAGCGGAGCCGGATGCCGGGCCTGATCCTGCCGGGCCTGATCCTGCCGGGTCCGAACCTGCCGGGTCCGAACCTGCCGGGCCTGATCAAGGGACGGGTCAAGAGGAAACGGCGGAGCCCTTCAATCCCACCCTGTCGGAAATCCTTGACATGCCGGAGCTGAGGGAAGCAATCTCGCCGGAGCTCAGGCAGGCCATTAAGCAGGATGTGCTGCCGTTCAATCCCGACCTGTCGCAGATCCTTGAGCACCGGGGACAGTTGGGGCAGATGAACGGCAACCTGTTGCCGGTCAACCCGTCGTTGTCCCAGATCGTGGGTAACACCAAGCTGCGCAGTTCGATCGACGCGGAAGTGTCGCAGGAGATGCTGGGCCGGCTGTCCGAGGAGCTGGAAGAGCCACCCGAGGACGTATACAAGAGGGTGATTGACCTCTCCCTGAGCTCATGGGTGATGGCCCCCAATACCGTCGATGCGCTCCAAGACATCCAGCTTGTGGCGCTGGGGTCTGCGCTGGGCAATCCGGAGCATCTTGCCAAATTGCAGCGTCTCGATCCGCTGCTGCGCCAGCACTACGGCCGTGTGCAGGCGGACAGCGAGCGGGCCCAGTCGCACCTGACGGAGGCCAACCTCCGCCTGGTGGTCAGCGTGGCGAAGAAGTACATCGGGCGGGGAATGGCGCTGCTGGACATGATCCAGGAGGGCAACATCGGCCTGATCCGGGCGGTGGAGAAGTTTGACTACCGCAAGGGGTACAAGTTCAGCACCTATGCCACTTGGTGGATCCGCCAGGCCATCACGCGTTCCATCGCCGACCAGGCCAGGACCATACGGATTCCGGTCCACATGGTGGAGACGATCAACAAGCTGATGCGGCAACACCGCCGGCTTCTCCAGGAATACGGCCGCGAGCCCACGCCGGAAGAAATCGGCCAGGCAATGGAGATCGGACCGGAGAAGGTGGAGGAAATCCTCAAGATATCCCAGGAACCCGTGTCCCTGGAAACCCCCATCGGAGAGGAAGAGGACTCGCACCTGGGAGATTTCATCGAGGACCGCAACGCACCGGCGCCTGCCGACGCGGCGTCATTCCAGCTCCTGAAGGAGCAGGTGGACGAGGTCCTGCATACCCTGACCGAGCGGGAAGCCCGGGTGCTGGTGCTCCGGTTCGGGCTGGAAGACGGCCGCAGCCGGACGCTGGAGGAGGTGGGCCGCGAGTTCGGGGTAACCAGGGAACGAATTCGTCAGATAGAAGCGAAGGCGTTGCGGAAATTGCGGCACCCGACCAGGTCCAGGAAACTTCGCGATTTCCTGGAATAGGACAGCACAAAACCCGGTTAACCCCGGGTTTTGTGTCATGTGAACCACTGTGAAGAGGCGGTGACGATGTGATGGCAGGTATAGGCGAGGTGAAGGGGAAGGCAAAGAGAGTGGTATTAGATTGACATAACGATAAGCAATGCGTCGTTATGTAATCTGAATTCGTCAAAATAGTAAATTACAATGGCTGATTTAGTTGAATACATGGTGGGTAGCACGCTATACTCGCCGCAGTCGCCAGTGAGGGAGGTGGTTCCTGTGGGTGAAATGACTGTGCCCAAGTGCCTGAAATGCGACATCGGATACCTCGTACCGTTGTCGGACTACGGCGGGCAAGGTGCCGCTGTGCATTTCAAAGCTTGGGTGTGCGTAAACCCGCCTTGCGGATTCAACATCAAGATTCGCAACGGCGACATTTATCTGAACGAGCCGATATCGCCTGGGACGATGAACGCTCCCAGAGCTCGCTAGGGATAAACTGAACCGGTCCTGGGCATAGGCAGAGAAAATTGAAACGCCTCCGCCGTACTCCCTGAACGCTCCGGGGATTAGCAGCGTGGTGGTGATGTGAGGTTCCCGGCCCCGGCTAGCCGCCCAGCCCATGGCGGCTTCCGGGATACCCGGGAGGAGGGACGCTATGATAGCCGGATATGACTACTTGATCTTGCGTGGGGGAGCCCGGCGGTTCTGGACCAGAACCAGGATCGCAGGGGCAACGCTGGTTATTGCGGGAGGACTTCTCATCGGGTTGGGCGGCGCGTATTACGGATACGCCAACAGCGCCCGCGCCGGTCTTGAGAAGTACCAGGTCTCGACAGTTGAGCTTGTGCCCGTTTATGAGCACAAAGTTCCGGAGGCCAAACCCGCACTCTCGTCCCTTGATTTCATACCGGAAGCTTCCCTCTATTCCGGAGACGCCGGAGTCATCCGGGTAGATACCGGCCCGGATCTTCCTCAGGGCTTCGCGTTGATCGACTTCGCCACCGAGGAGAGCCTGCTGACCGAGCAGCCGGCCGCCACAAGGCTGCGGATTCCGGCGATTGGAATCGACTCAACCGTCGTCGAGCTGTCGGTCCGCGACTTGGGAGACCAGCTGGCCTACCAGACCCCCAACCGCAGCGTCGGGCACATCCCGGAGACCAACGACGCCGGCGAGAATGGGGAGGCCTGGTTCTTCGGCCACACCGAAAGCCCGATACTGGACGAGGGTTCGGTCTTCCTGAACCTGCAACAGATTCCGGACTTGCTGAGAGCAGGACAGGATGTGCAGATCATAACCGACAACGGAACAGAGGAGTTCCTGTACCAGGTGACCGCGACCAGGGTCGTTCACGAAGATGACCTGGCACTGGAAGCCGGCGGCGGTCCACAGATTCACTTGGTGTCCTGCGTGCCGCGCCTCGTGTATGACCACCGGCTGATTGTCGATGCGGACCTGATCGCGAGCAGGGCAAGAAGCACCTAAAAACAATCTCAAAGCGATTACGCTCTGATGGCATCGGGCAGGTGCCACTGGATTCCTCTCCCGATAGGGTCGAAGACATGTTTCGCGGGAGTGACGGTTTGAGGCCGTAGCGAGTTTTCCCAGTACCAGAAACTGCTTCGAGCCAGTCAGCGGCGGCCTAACCGGGATTGTCGGTTGGGCCGCTGCCCTGTTTTGTGATCTTGAGGGTCCGCAGCCTTCTGCCCGCGACAGAGACCACTTCGACACAGAGCTCCCCGATTTCCACCACGTCCCCGATGTGAGGGATACGTCCGAGCTGGTAGTAGACAAAGCCACCGACCGTGTCGTAATCATCGCTGCCGATGCTCACTCCGAAAAGATCCTGCACATCTTCGGTGCTGAGTCCCGCACTGACTACGACGGCCCCCTTGTCGTCAGGGATAATTTCCGCATCCCTGGCACGGGAAAACTCGTCCTCTATCTCGCCTACGATTTCCTCGAGTACGTCCTCCATGGTGACGAGGCCCTCAGTACCGCCGTACTCGTCAACTACGATCGCGATCTGGGTACGACGTTCCCGGAACTCCTCCAGCAGTTCATCGACTCTCTTGCTTTCAGGGACGACGAAGGCGGGGCGAGTCAGGGAGCGGACCGTGCTGTCGGCGTCCGGGTTGGCGATTGCCGCCAGGAGGTCTCGGACATAGATGATGCCGAGAACTTCGTCTATGTTTTCGGCAAAAACAGGGATCCGGCTGTGGCCGTACTCAACAATGGTGGCGGCGGCCTCCTGGAGTGAGACGCTTGCCTCGATGGCAACCATGTCCAGTCGAGGCACCATGACCTCACGAACCGTGGTGTAGTCCAGCTCGATGATGGACCGGAGCATCTCCCTGTCCCGGGTGTCCAGGCCGCTGATCTCGGCTTCGGTAATGGGCGGATCCGAAGGAGGAACCAGCAAACCGGCGTAATTGTCGGTGTGCACCAGGCCCTCACCGCCGTTGGCGCTGCTGCCGTTTCCGGATTGAGATCCTTCGGGGCCGCGGCCCTTCCTGCTGGCGCTCTTGGAATCGTAACGGAACAACCGCCCCAGCCAGCCAAAACTAGGCATGACGAAATCCGGCCAGGGCCGAATGGTCAGAGGCAAAAGGAGTTGGGCAGTGGCGTCCCGTCATGCCGGGTGCCAAGTATGAAGCGACGGCCGGGCGGGATGGCGGCAGCGCGATGTGCAGACCAGCCGAGGATAAACCAGGAGGTGCGTTTTCTGTATCCAAACCCCAAACTCCCGAAGCTCAGGGCGTTGCAAGGGCACTCGAGGGCATGCAACGGCGCTCGGAGGACAGGCTATTTCAAGTTTCGCTTTATAGTAGCAGGCACCCCCACGGCCAGTCTAGCCGGGGGAATGTCTTTGGTCACGACGGCCCCGGCCCCGGTGATCGAGCCCTCACCCACCGTGACCGGAGCGACGAGCATGGTATCGCAGCCTATGAATGCGTCATCTTCCACAACGGTCCGGTGCTTGTCCTTGCCGTCGTAGTTGCAGGTGATCATTCCCGCGCCGACATTTACCCTCTCCCCAATCGTGGCGTCTCCGGCGTAGCCGAAGTGCCCCATTACCGCGCCCGCCTTGAACCGGCTCTCCTTGACTTCCACATAGTTGCCGATGTGCACACCCGACTCCAGATGGGCTCCCGGCCTCAGGTGGCTGAAGGGTCCGATGTCGGTGTGGTCCTCCATGGTGGCCTCTTCCAGGGCTGACGAGGTCACCCTGCAGTTATTCCCGATAATCGAGTCTCGAATGACGGAATTTGGCCCGATTTCGCAGTTTTCACCAATGGAGGTGCGGCCGGTCAACATGGTGTTGGGGAGGATTACAGTGTCCATTCCGATCGAGACATCGGCGTCGATGTAAACCGAATCGGGGTCGGTCATGGTTACGCCCTCCATAAGCCAGACTTCCCGTATACGGTCTCCGACCACCCTTTCCGCGTAGGCCAATTGCGCCCTGTTGTTGACCCCCCAGACCTCGTCCAGTTCGCTTACGAGTGTCGCGGCCACGACGGTCCCGGCACTGGCGCCGATGCCCGCCAGGTCCGTGAGGTAAAGCTCGCCGGATGGACGAGGACGCACCATCTGCAGGGCCTTTCGGAGCCAGAAAGCATCGAAGCAGTAGACGCCGGCATTGACCAGGGGCGCCAGATCGTCGGAGGTCTCGGCGGCCTCTGTCGCCTCAACAATCCGGGAGACCCTGCCGTCTTCCAGGACAACCCTGCCCAGGTCAGATGCTTCGTCGTTTGGGGCGGTCAGGACCGTCATGGAAGCGCCGCTCGCCAAGTGGTCGTCGAGGAGCGCATGGATCGAGTCGGTGGTGACAAGCGGGGTATCGGCACCGATGACCACAACCTGTTCAACGCCGGAATTTTCAAGGCCGGAATTTTCAAGGCCGGAACTCAGCAGTTCCTGGCAGGCCATGACAGCACCGCCGGTGCCGTCTCGCCGCTCTTGGACTGCGTATTCCACCTCGTTACCCAGGGCTGCCCTGACGGCGCCGGCGTTCTCCGGGGAGACCACCACGACCACTCGTTCGGCGCCAGCCACTCTGAGGAGTTCGACCGGGTAGCGGACCATCTCCCTGCCGCAAATGCGATGGAGCGGCTTGGGAATCCGCGACCGCATCCGCTTTCCTTCTCCAGCTGCCATTACGATGCCAACGAACGCCATAGCCGTAACCTCCGGCGGCCGGGCTCCCGCGATGGCCGCAGGTAGATTATAGCTACATCCGGTCAGCGTTCGCTGGATCTGCGTTGACACGGAAATGCGGCAGGGTCAAAATTGGGCCGCCCCGTATACGCAACCCCCGGTATTCGTAACTAGGGCCCGTATACACAACTCCCGGTATTCGTAACCAGGGAAGGATGAAATGGACCGCAACGAATTACCGTTCTTGAGTGCGCTGGAACTAGCGGATTTGTTCAAGTCGGGCCAGGCTTCGCCGGTCGAGGCGACGGAAGCCTACCTGGCACGCATAGAGCAGGTCGACTCCGCGCTGAACTCCTACATCACCGTTACCGCCGACCGGGCCCGGGCTGAGGCCCGCCAGGCCGAGGCGGAGATCTCGGCGGGCAATCATCGCGGCCCTCTTCATGGCGTGCCGGTGGCTGTGAAAGACCAGTTCTGCACCGATGGCGTCCTCACCACCGGGGGCTCTTCCATCCTGGAGGAGTATGTGCCCGACTACGACGCCACGGTTATGGGCAAGCTGAAGGACGCGGGGGCGGTGCTGCTGGGCAAGCTCAATATGAGCGAGTTCGCCATGGGCGACGCCTTTCATCATCCCTACGGCCGCCCACGGAACCCTTGGGACCTGTCCCGCAACCCCGGCACGTCCAGCAGCGGGTCGGGAGCAGCTACCGCGGCGTTCCTCTGCGCGACGTCACTGGGAGAGGACACCGCTGGCTCCATCCGGGGTCCCGCCGCCTTCTGCGGGCTGGTCGGCATTCGCCCCACCTGGGGTCTGGTCAGCCGGTACGGCATGCTGGCATCCACCTGGTCGATGGATGCCGCAGGGCCAATCTCACGGACGGTCAAGGACTGCGCCGTTACGCTGGCCGCCATCGCCGGGTACGACCGCAACGACGCCTATACCCGCAATGCGCCGGTGCCCGACTACCTGGACGGCATAGATGCCGGTATCCAGGGCCTGCGGGTTGGCGTTCTCAGCGACCGCGTCAATGCCGACGGCGTCGAGCCCGACATTCGCGACGGCGTGAACGCGGCGGTAGCCCACCTGGGCGAACTGGGCGCGGAGGTTGAGGAAGTCTCCATCCCCCTGATCGCCCAGTCTGCGGCCATATCCACCACGCTGATATACACCGACGCCACGGCCGTCCATCGCAAGGGACTGGAGGAGTACCCGGAGAAGTACGATCACAACAACCGGGTGCGGCTGCTGACCGGGGCGGTGATACCGGCCCAGGCACACCACAAGGCCAACCGGTTGCGCCAGATTCTCCGCAACCAGATTCTCGAGGCCCTGGAGCGCGTTGACATCCTGGTTCTTCCCACTTCATCGGTGCAGGCGACGCCGATTCCTGCGGAGGCGGGGATGGCCAAGAATGGGAAGGAAGAGTTCCTGGCAATGCTGGGCGGGCGGCGCACCTACACCACGCCATCCAACATGGCAGGGGTTCCGGCGCTGTCCATCAACTGCGGCTTCACCTCGGACGGCCTGCCCGTAGGCCTGCAGATGATTGGCGGCCCCTTTGACGAGGCGACGCTCTTCCGCGCCGCCTACGCCTACGAGCAAGCCACCGACTGGCACACCCGCCGCCCGCCGGTGTAGGGAGTTGCCCAAAAAGTGTGGCCTGTGAAGCGAGTTTGTCCTGCTTCCATAAGGAGAATTCCATGGCCGACCCCAAGTACAGCAAAGGAGAAGTATGCGACCGGGGAGAAAGGATCTACGAGGAGCGCATCAAGTCCTTGGTGGAGCCGCACGAAACTGGCAAGTTAATTGTCATTGACATCGAGACCGGCGACTACGAGATCGACGAAGAAATGCTTGCCGCGTCCCGCCGCTTACGGGAACGATGCCCGGACTCGGTACGGTATGGCGGAAGGGTAGGATACGACTCTGCTTACCGGATACAGGGGGTAATGGTATGAGTTCAGATCAAACATATTGGGAGCGATATGATATTCACGGAAAAGTGGTTGATGTCTTGCGTAGCAGACCGGGAGAATTCCTGACCGCTTACCAGTTGGCAATCGAGTTGGAACACGCTTTCGAGCGTGGGGTTGATTATCCATCGCATTGGGTTGTCGGGGGAGAGGGGTTAGGGAACCAGAATAGCTTGACGCAGTACTTGGCTTTATGGCTCTCCCGAAAAATCGGTAACGGGGAAATCACTGATATTGAACTTGCCCGTCTTTCTCACTTGCACATTTCCGACTTAGCTTTTTCGAATCGCAGTGAAAAGATAGGCGCAACAACACTTTCTTCCGAAAGCAACCAAACCATTTATCGGCTTCGCTAACGTGTCGAGACTATCAACTCAACCCTGACCCCAATTGTCTCCCTCAAGAGAGAGAGGGAATCAAGGAGCTCAAATGCCCGAAGTGCATGAACTTACCGCAACCCAATTAGCCCGGCAGATACGCGCCCGGGAGATCAGCGCTGTCGATGTTGCCGAGGCGCTGCTTGACCGGACGGCGTCGCTGGAATCTCTGCAGGCATGGGTCTACATCGACCGGGAGACGGTGCTGGCAGACGCGGAGCAACGCCAGCGGGAACTGGACTTGCTGCCGAACCCCGGTCCGCTGCATGGCGTACCTGTAGGGGTGAAGGACATTTTCTACACCGCAGGGATTCCGACGACCGCCTGCTCGCGGGTCTATGCCGACTTCGTGCCCGAGTTCGATGCCGCAGTTCTGACCAGTCTCAAGGGTGCTGGCGCCATCATGATGGGCAAGACGGTGACCACCGAGTTTGCCTGCCTCGACCCCTCGCAGACGCTCAATCCCTGGAACCCGGCGCACACCCCCGGCGGTTCCAGCAGTGGCTCGGCGGTGTCGGTGGCCACGGGGATGGCCCCGGTGGCCCTCGGCTCCCAGACCGTAGGGTCGGTTCTGCGTCCGGCGTCATACAACGGCGTGGTCGGGCTGAAGCCCACCTATGGCCGGGTCAGCCGTCACGGCGTCGTGCCGGTGAGCTGGTCGCTGGATACCATGGGATGGATGTCGCGCTCGGTGGAGGACGCTGCCCTGATGCTCCAGGTGATGGCGGGTCCCGACGCCAACGACCCGGTCTGCGCCCGCTTCCCGGCGCCGGACTACCTGTCGGGGCTGGAGGACGGTGCAGCGCCCCGAATCAGCCTGGTCACCTCCTTCTTCATGGAGGAGTCCGACGAGGAGACGCAGCGACACACCCGCGCCATGCTGGACAAGCTGGCGGAGGCTGGCGCCCTGGTGGACGAGGTGAGGCTGCCTGACAGCTTCGGCACTGCCATCGAGGACCAGCAGATCATCATGCGGAGCGAGGCTGCGTCGTTCCACCGCCCCATGTACGAGACCCGCGCCGAGGAGTACCGGCCGCTGCTGCGCCGGCTGCTGGCCCGTGGGATGGAGACCAGCGCCGTCGAATACTCCGGAGCGCTGGAGCGGCGCCTGCGCTTGATCACCGACATGCAGGTCCTCGCCGAGAGCGCCGACATACTCGTTACTCCGACAACGCCGACTCCCGCCCTGGCCGACCTGACCAACACCGGCAACACCGCGTTCCAGGGACCGTGGACATCCTGCGGCCTGCCCACCATCACCATTCCATCGGGTCTGGCCGAATCGGGACTGCCAATGGGCCTCCAGATCATCGCCGCGCCCTTCCGCGAGGAGCGCCTGCTGTCCGCCGCCCGCTGGTGCGAGCGCGTGCTGGATGTGCACCTCGCACCGCCGGTTTGATCGGGCTCGCCCTTACCCGTAACCCTCTCCGGGATGGAGAGTGGACTCACTGTTTAAGGAGTTGATCTATGCCGCAAGCCAACATTCCGTCCGAAGAGGAAGTCCTCAGCTATTTCGACAAGTTCTCCAACTGGGGCCGCTGGGGCGATGACGATGAACTGGGCGCCCCCAACCTGATCACGCCCGCCAAGGTGAAGCAGGCAATAGCCACGGTGCAGGAAGGCGTCCGCATCTCCATGTCCCGCACCGTCAGCTTCGAGGCCACCGTCGACGCGCCTTCGCCGCCGGTGCACTTCATGGTGGAGAGCGGCGAAGGCTGGGCCAGCGGCCAGAAGGTCAGCAACCGCGCCTTTCCTGCAGCCACCGATTACTTCGGCATGATCTTCCACGGCTACACGGTAACCCATGTGGACAGCCTGGCCCACTTCTTCTGGAACGGAAAGACCTACAACGGCAAGCCCGCCCACCTCGTCTCCACCAGCCTGGGAGCGACCTTCGGCTCGGTGGAGGAGGCCAAGGAAGGCATCATCAGCCGCGCCGTGCTGGTGGACGTGCCGATGATCAAGGGCATCGACTGGATCGACCGCGGTGAGGGGGTGATGATCGACGACATCCTGGCCGCCGAGGAGCGCTGCGGGTTCAGGGTCGAGGAGGGCGATGTGCTGCTGATACGCACGGGGCAGCTCCACCGCCGCAATGTGGAAGGACCGTGGCCCCGGGAGGCCGGCTCCGCCGCGTGCCAGGCGTCGTGTCTGCCGCTGTTCTACGAGCGGGGCATCGCCATGCTGGGCACCGACACAGGCAACGATGTCAACCCGCCGCAGTACGATAAGGTCCCCAGCCCCATCCACCAGGTTGGCATCACGGCCATGGGCATCTGGATCCTGGACAACGCCAACCTCGAAGAGGTGGCCGTCGCCTGCCGCGAGCGCAACCGCTGGGAGTTCATGATCTCCATCGGGCCGCTGCGCCTGCACAACACCACTGGCTCCCCGGTCAACCCGATCGCGATATTCTAACGAACCACTAATCCCCTCTCCCGCGAGAGGGGATTTCGCTTACCAGAACTACAGCCAGAGCTACAGGAGGCAGCAAAATGCCGCACTACGTCTACGTCGCAGCCCAGGACGACAACAAGATCGGAATCTACACCATGGACTCAGACACCGGAGCCTTGACCCACCAGTCCGACGTTGCCGTGCCGGGAGGGCCGTCGCTGCTGGCCATCAGCCCCGACAAGGGGACGCTCTATGTGAGCCACCGCGAATCGCTCGAGCTCTCCAGCCACCGCATCGACCCTGCCACCGGCGGACTGGCCCAGACGGGCTCGGTGGCCGTTGAGAGCTGGCCGGCTTACATCGCTACCGATCGCACCGGCCGCCATTTGCTGGTCGCCTATTACGGCGGAGCGCGCGCCGGGGTGCATCCCATCGGCGCCGACGGGGAGCTGGGCGGCCCGCCCACCGAACTGGTGACAACCGCCGAAGGCGCCCACTCCATCCTCACCGACCGCTCCAACCGCTTCGCCTTTGTGCCGCACATCGCGTACATCCAGGACAATGTGCTGGAGCCGCCGAAAAACATCCCAGGGCCGAATGTCATCCACCAGTTCAAATTCGACGCGGGAACGGGCCGCCTGACGCCCAACGACCCGCCGGTGCTGGAGATGGACGGTTTCCTGGGTCCGCGCCACTACACCTACCACCCGTCGCTGGATGTGGTCTACTTCTCCGACGAGCAGGGCAGCAGCGTGACTGCGTACAACATGGACTCGGAGGGCAGGCTATCCGCCTTCCAGACCATCTCGACGCTGCCCGAGGGACACACCGAGCGGAACACCTGCTCCCAGATCCAGATGAACGCCGACGGAAGCCTGCTGTTCGTACCCAACCGGGGCCACAACAGCATCGCCAGCTTCAAGGTAGACGCGAACACGGGTGCCCTGACCGCCGCGGGCCGCGCCTCCACTGAGGCAGTGCCCAGCGCCTTCAGTCTCGACCCACAGGGCAAGTTCGTGTTCGGAGCAGGCTCCGCGACCGGACGCCTCAGCTCCCACAGCATCAACGGCGCTACCGGGGAGATGACGCCGCTGGCAACCTACGATGTGGGCGCCCGCCCGATGTGGGTGCTGACGACCACGCTGGGGTAGCAAACCGACTCAATTGTCGGCATGGGCAGTGCAGACGATATGCTATGCTAACGCGCCCTCAAGGGAAAAACTGAGAAACTATCTCAAAGCGATTGCGCTCTGATGGCATTGAGCAGTCGCCAGCCAGTGACACTGGATGCCCGCGAAGGCGGGAATGACGGTTCGGAGGCCGCAGCAAGTTTTGAGATAGTTTCTAAAGGCGAAATCGGGAGGTTTATATGGCTATCGAGTTCTGGGCAATGGGCCGTCCTCACGCAGGCGGGCCCAATTCCCAGGAGTTCAACGCGGTGCAACAGGCGGTACGCGCCGAGGAAATCGGGTACGACGGCATCGTCTATGTCGATTCCCAGAACCGCTACGGCGACACCTATGTGGCGATGGCCCTGGCCGCCCACGCCACTTCCGCCATCAAGCTTGGCACAGGCGTCACCAACTCCTTCACCCGCCATCCAGCGGTCACGGCCTCGGCCATAACCACAGTGCAGGTGGAGAGCGGAGGAAGGGCATACCTGGGCATCGGCAGGGGGGACTCGGCCTTGGCCCATCTGGGCCGCGCACCCGACTCCGTACCCAAGTTTGAGAGCTACCTCGAGAGGCTGCAGGGCTATCTTCGGGGCGAGGAAGTTCCCTTCGAGTCCGGCGGAGACATCGACTCAGTAGGGCTCGCGGACTACAAGGACTCCAGCCAGATTTTCTGGATAGATGAGGTCCGTCCGCCCAAGGTGCCCGTGGATGTGGCAGCGACCGGCCCCAAGGTAATTTCCGCCGCCGCCCGCCACGCCGACAGGGTTACCCTCAACGTTGGCGCGGACCCGGACCGCATCCGGTGGGGAATGGAAGTCGCCCGGTCTGCCCGCGCTGAGGCCGGCCTTTCGCCGGACATCCCCTTCGGCGCCTACGTGCCCCTCGTGGTTCACGACAACCCGGAGGAGGCCGCCCGGATCGGCACCTTCCAAGTCTCCTTATTTGCCCGCTTTTCCTCCATGTACGGGAGTGTGGTTGGACCGGCTTCGACGGAGCAGCGGCAGGTGATGCGCAACATCCATGATGCCTACGACATGCAGCACCACGGACTCGCGGGCTCCCCACAGGATGAGGCCGTAACCGAGGACTTTGCCAGGGGCTTCGGGATATTCGGGCCTCCCACCCACTGCGCCGACCGTCTGGCGGAGCTGATGGAACTGGGGATCGACAAGTTCATCATCCGGGGTGTGTCCCTGGACCCTGCCGATCCTGAATCGCGTGCCGCCGAGCGCTTTATCGAGGAGGTCACTCCCCTGCTTCGCAGTTAGGCAGAGGGTGTCTTCAACCCCCACGGTCCCTACTGAAAGGGGGGCGCTACTTGCGCCGCGCCAGCCTCCGCACCAGCGCCCCCATGCGCCCACCCAGCAAGCGCTGCGAATAGGCCCGGAGCGCCAGTTGCTGGGTGGCCATCGAAAAGGTGGGGTAAACGTGCATTGACCGGGCCAGGTCGCCGAGCTTGATGCCTTTGTCGATGGCCAGCGTCCATTCCTGGAGTATTTCGTCGGCCCGGGAGCCAACGATGGTCGCCCCGAGGGCTCGCCCATTGGGAAGGTGAACGGCCTTCACGAAACCATCCGTTTCGCCGTCCGTCATCGCCCGGTCAACTTCGTCCAGAGGCCATCTCGTCACCAGCGCCCTGCCGCCGTGGCGTTCCTTCGCTTCCGTTTCGGTAAGCCCCGTCTGAGCTGCCACCGGGTCGGTGAAGGTCGCACGGGGCACTGCGTCCCGCACAGCGACCGAGTTGTATGGAAGGAATGCGTTGCGCACGGCCATGAATCCCTGCCACCCGGCGTAGTGGGTGAACTGCGGCCCGCCGGTAACATCGCCGGCGGCGTAGACGCGCCCGTTGGTGGTTCGAAGGTGGCGGTTGACCGCGATTCCAGAGGTAGTGAACTCCACTCCGGCCGCCTCCAACTTAAGGCTCCCGGTGTTGGGGCGGCGTCCAACGGCTACGAGCAGCGCGTCGGCTTCGACGCTGTTGCCGTCGGACAGTTGGACGCAGACTCCTGTCACGTTTTCCTTGGCTGAAACCGACTGCGCGCCTTGACCGGTGAGCAGCCTGATGCCCTCGTCAGCGAAACGCCGGGCGACAACATCTGCGGCCTCGGTGTCTTCCTGCGGGAGAATCCGGTCGGCGGCCTCGATTAGAGTCACCTGCGTTCCCAGCCGGGCGAAGGCCTGAGCCAGCTCGCATCCCACGGCCCCAGCACCGATGACCGCCATCGAGTGGGGCAGTTCTTTCAATTCCCACACCGTTTCGTAGGTGTGGAACTCCACGCGGTCAACTCCCGGAATTGCCGGGACAACCGGCGATGCCCCCGTGCAGACCAGGAAGCGCCTCGCTGTGAGGGAACGTCCATCGACCTTCACGGAATCCGGCCCAGTGAATGTGGCCTCGCCGATGATTACATCGATGCCTTCGCGGGCCAGTACCTCCGGCGATTCGGCATCGTAGATGCCGCGGATGACAGAGCGTATGCGCTCCATCACCGCACGAAGGTCGACGGTGGGATCGAAGGAAGGCAGTCCGAACCGGTCTGCCGTACGCATCGAGTGGGCGACACCGGCGGCCTTCAGCAGGGCCTTGCTGGGCACGCAACCGGTCCAGGTGCAGTCGCCGCCGACACGGGACCGCTCCACCAGCGCAACCGACAGTCCCAGGCCCCGAGCGAACCGGGCTGCGGTCAGGCCCGCCGATCCGGCCCCGATGATGATCAGGTCGTAGTCGGATTTCACTGGGTCGCTACGAATAGTTGGGCGGACCCTGGTTCAGCCCGGCGACGCGCTCGCACCACTGGGAAGCGCCCAGCACTTTGCCTTCCTCGCCCCACGGCCCTCCGAACTGGACGGCCATGGGCATCCCCAACTCCGATAGGCCGGTCGGTACCACCACCGTCGGCAGCCCGGCGGCGGTCCACGGTACCTGGAAGGCGGCGTCGCCGGTGGTGTTCAGATCCTTGGGCGCCGGAGCGGGCGTGGCCGGGGTCATCACAACATCCACCCTTGAGGCCATCTCGTTCATGTCGGTGCGGAACTGCCGCCGCAGCCGCTGGGCCTTCAGGTAGGTGGCCACGGGGATGATCATGCCCATCTCCATCCCGGCCCGGATGCGCGGCCCGTAGTCGGCGGCGCGGATCCGGTGGTTCGCCTCGTGGAAGGCCGCACAGTCCACGTTCATCACGATGCGCTGGAAGCTGTGCACCTGGGCAAAGCTGTCGGGCAGTGGGACCTCCTCCACCTCCGCCCCCGCTTCCGCCAGCAGGTTGGCCACGGCCTCGGTGTGGGCCCAGATTTCGGGCGTGGAGTAGTCCTGGTAGTACTGTCGGACGAGCCCGATGCGGGGCGGCCGGTCGTGCGCGGCCATCTGTCCGCTGAAGTCCGGGACCGGCTGGCGCAGCGAGCCCGGGTCGTTGTCGTCCTCGCCACTCAACACCTCCAGCATCAGCGCGGCGTCGGCCACGGTGCGGGTCAGGATGCCCACATGGTCCAGCGACCAGCTCACTGGCACCACGCCGTAGCGGCTGATGCGCCCGTAGGTGGGCTTGAGGCCGACGATGCCGTTGTAGGCCGCGGGACGGCAGGTGGAGCCGCCGGTCTGCGAGCCCAGGGCGGCCGGCACCATCCGCGACGCCACGGCCGCGGAGGAGCCGCTGCTGGACCCGCCAGGGGTGTGCTCCAGGTTCCACGGGTTGTGCGTAGGCGAGGGGTCGGAGGTGGCGAACTCGGTGGTGACCGCCTTACCGAGGATGATGCCGCCGGCGCCCTTGATCTTGGCCACCGAGGTCGCGTCGAAGTCCGGCACGAAGTCGGCGTACACCTTGGAGCCGCAGGCGGTCAGCATCCCGGCGGTGTAGAAGATATCCTTCAGTCCAACCGGCACGCCGTGGATCGGCCCCAGCGGTCCGCCGCTGGCGACTTCCGCCTCCCGTTCCCGGGCGGTGGCCAACACAGCGTTCCGGTCTATGGTCACCCAGGCCTGCAGGTCTGCATCCAGGACGTCAATCCGGTCCAGCAGCGATTCGGCCAGCGCCACTGGAGACAGCTTGCCATCGCGGATCTGCGCCGCGGCTTCGACTACCGAAAGCTCATAGGGCTCAGGCATCATTCAACCTCAAGTTAGCAGGATAGGCGATGGCATCACGCCCGTTCGCCCTCCGAGGGTGCGGTCAGCGGTCGCTACCCGTGTAGCAGCGGCTCCTGGTCGGGATGCACGCCCACGCCCTCCACATCCGAGATCTGCCGGGCCGTCGTTCGCAGGTAGTCCTCAAGCTCAGCGGCCCGTTTCTCGCCGAACATGGCTACCGCGCGCCGACGCAGCTCGTCGTAAAACCATTCTTCGTTTCGTAACTGGCCCATTTGTCCGCCCTCCACATACCCAGTTGGCTTGATCGCCCTATAGGAAATTCTAATTGTGGCCGTGGGGACGGTCAAACGCGGCAGGTCGTCCGGCGGCTGTTATAATCCCGAAAACCATGCGTAATTGAGACTGTACCCAGCCCAAGGAGGAAGCCATGCCAAACGATCTTTCCGGCATCCTGGAATCCCCCGAACACACTCACCTGGCCGATGTGGGCGGCAACACCGAGGGCCCGTTGTGGCACCCGGACGGCTACCTGACATTCGTTTCACTGACCGAAAGCCGCCTGTACCGCTGGGACGAACAGAACGGCGTGAGCGTGGTCCGCGAAGGCACCGGCGAAGGCAACGGCTGCACCTTCGACCGTGAGGGGCGCCTGGTCATGTGCGAGGGCGCCGGCCACCGCCGGATCACCCGGATGGACCTCGACGGCACGGTCTCGCCCATTGCCGAACGCTGGGATGGCAAGCGGTTCCACAAGCCCAACGACGTGGTCACCCGTTCCGACGGCAGCATCTACTTTACCGACCCGTCCCTGCGCCAGGAGCCGGAGTTGCGTGAGTACGACTTCGCCGGTGTCTTCCGCCTCGCCCCCGATGGCGAGGTGCACCTGGCCACCGACGGCTGCGAGTACCCCAACGGCCTGGCTTTCTCGCCGGACGAGTCGGTGCTCTATGTGGCCATCAGCCGCGTCAGCCTGGACTGCATCGGAGAGGAGGAGCGGGGGGAGGTCTGCACCCACCGGAAGATACGGGCCTTCGATGTCGCAGCCGACGGCACACTGAGCAACAACCGGGTTTTCGCCGACATGAGCTCCGCCGAGCCTGGCGTTCCCGACGGCATGAAGGTGGACACGGCGGGCCGCGTCTTCTGCACCGGCTCCGGCGGCATCTGGGTGTTCGACTCCGACGGTACGCACATCGGCGTCATCCGAGGGCCGGAAATCCCCCGCAACATCGCCTTCGGGGGCGCCGACTACCGCACCGTGTACACCACGCCGGGAACATCCATATACAGCTTCCGCGTGACCACGCCGGGTATCAAGCCTTAGGCCAAACCTGTCAAGAGCGTGTTTCGGAACTCTGCCTTCCGCTTATTGGAGGTAGGGTTCCAGTAGTGGCCCAATGTGAAAGAGCGACTTATTTTTGCGGTCGTGCGCGTTGGCAGGGCCACCCTTGTGATTCTAGGGCTCGCTCTGCTTGCCGGAGCCTGTTTCTTGGTGCTGTCCGGTTTTGGTTATATTGGACTTCACCCGAGCGACCCCACGCCACCAACTAAGCTTCCAATTGCACATACCCCGGTACCGCTTAGCAGCCACACTGGATGGCAGGTAGATCGCGCGATCAGGGCCGAGATCTCGCGATTCCCCTCGTTAACCGGTATTGAGTGGCGACCTTACCACGACGGGCACGAATTGCTTTGGAACGTGACGGTGAAGTGGAATAGGAAGGACTCTCAACGGGAGGAAATCCAACAATTGGCAGACCGTCTGGTTTCTTCCATCAGGTCAGTCGTGGACCAATACGAGGCCGAGAACGAGGGTAGAAGGTTCTACGACTACAAGGTCCGCGTGTCTACGCCCAGTGGAGGGATGTCCGCGGAGGCGTTCCTGCCCATGAACCAACAAGAGAGGTGACATCCCAATGGTTGGTCCGAGCCGGGGATGAATCTCAGGTGGTGAACTCCCCTGCCACCCTGTATCATTGCCTCCAGTCCGAACAAGCGAACAGGAGAGGAATCGTGACATCCAGTAACATAGTCGGTTCCGGCGACTACAGCTATGAAATGAACCCCGATTGGGCCAAGCTGCCCGAGGGCTGGGAGATGCCCAGCGCGGCGGTGTACGGCGACTCCAATGACCGAGTCTATGCCTTCAACCGCGACCCCGAACATCCCGTCTGCATCTTCGACAAGGACGGCAATTTCGTTTCCGCCTGGGGCGCTGGCCTGATATCCTTCGCCCACTCCATCCTGCTGGACAGCAACGACAATGTCTGGCTGATTGACCGCAACACCCACGAGGTCCACAAGTACACCGGCGACGGCCAGCACATCATGACCATCGGCCAGAAGGGCGTGCGCTCCGACACCGGCGTCGACCCCGAAGACTACAGCTCCACGGCCTTCCAGTCGGTGACCCACGGCGGCCCCCCTTTTAACATGCCCGCCGGAATTGCCCTCAACGACGAGGGTCAGATCTTCATCGCCGACGGCTACGCCAACGCCCGCGTTCACAAGTTCACCCCCGATGGACAGCTCATCAAGTCCTGGGGCGAGCCCGGCGACGGCCCCGGACAGTTCCGCCTCCCCCACGGCATCTGGATTGACCGCCAGGGCCAGGTGCTGGTGGCCGACCGCGAGAACGACCGGGTGCAGGTGTTCACCCAGGAGGGCGAGTACATCACCACCTGGCCCAGCAAGCTCATCGGCCCGGCCCTCTTCTACATCGACTCCGACGATGTGGTGTACATCCCGGAGCACAACGGAGGGCTGTTCAGCGTACTGTCGCCCGACGGTGAGATCATCACCCAGTGGGGTTCCGAGTTGCATCGCTCCTGCCACGGAGTGTGGGCCGACTCCAGCAAGGACCTCTACTTCGTCATGCCCGGCGAGTGGGGACGCAGCCGCCGCGTCGTCAAGTTCCACCGCCGCTAGACGACCGCCGCGAAGTTGAGAGGGCGCAGGGTCTTTTAGTTTTCTATTGCAACCTTGCGTTTCCGTTCGTGGTGAGCTAGTCGAACCATGAACGGACGGCCTTTCGGCAGGCTCAGGACCAACGGGTTTGTCGACAACCAAAAGACCCTAGAGAGGGCGCGTGGGGCTTGCGGCCTGAACGCGCCCTTTGCTATGATGAAGTCCTGCAATGGGGCTGTAGCTCACTCGGGAGAGCGCTTCAATGGCATTGAAGAGGTAGAGGGTTCGATCCCCTCCAGCTCCACCACCCCCCTTTCCTTATCGTCCCCTTACATCCTTGTTTTGTATCTGATTGTTCCCCACAATTAGACTGGAATACCTACTCTCGTGCCACGTCTTACCACATTCGAAGTGGGCAAAATAATGTGGTGTTATGGCTTCTCTGCCGGATATAAGAGCCAAGACCATAACAAAACCCGGCCGGCCCAGAGATGGCCTGGGCCTCTACCTTTACGTATCACCCGGCAGCACCAGCAAATGTGGTCCCGCTACTTGGAACACCTGGTGGAGACCGTGAGCAGTACGATTGCCATCGTCCGCAACAGGCTGGCGGCGATCGCCGCGGTCCATTGGCTGTCCGGACACCCGGGCCCGGCGGTGCGGCCGCTGGCGAAGGCCACCACGAAACACCTGGCCAGGGAGTGCGTCCGGCCCAAAAAGCAGATGAAGGGGCTGACCAGCAAGGCCCTCAGGCTACGGCGCGCATCCAGCGGGTCCACCAAGGCAAGGGACGGAACCGGCCTGTGCCGTAATCAGGCGGAGCAAGCTGGTGATGGGCTTGGAATTACCCGCAATACTGGTAGCACCTGCTGTGACACCATCCGCCAATTTGTGCAAAATTAACGGCTGCGCCCGCTGGATTTTCCCAATTCCAGTTACTTGGCTGAACCGGCGATGCCCTTTCTTTTTGATCGATGGATTAAGCCAGCTGGCCGGTGAGTGAAGAGAAAAGACAGGCGCAACCGTACACTCATGCCAACACCCGCGTCCCGGACCAGGGTGCCAAGGGCATCGGAGCAGAGCCTGATATGTCGCATTCAAACAACTCCAGTCCGCCCTGGCGACGAATTCTGCTGACAGCCGCCATGCTGGGAACCATAGTCCTCGCGGTTGGAGCAGCAACCGCACTCCTGCTCCAGAACGAGGCCAACCGGGCATCCCTCACCAAGCTGGACCAGAAGCTGGATGCGCTGACCCAGAAAGCCGACCGGCTGCAGCAGGACCTGAACAGTCTGGCCACCGACACCCCGGCACCAACACCGAGTAACATCGCGTCCCAACCCACGATGCAACCGGCGGCGACGCCCACAAGGACCAGACCGGCTTTGACCAGAACACCCACGGGGACGCCAAGACCAATGGCCACAGCAGTTGCCACGCCGGTTCCTTCGCCGATGCCAGCCGGCCCCGGCATCTGCGGCCGGAGCCCGACAGTACAGAACATGCTGTTGAGCGTACTCAAAATATCATCCTGCCAAGCGATAACCGAGCCGGAGCTCTTTCGCATCACGGGGAGGATGTCGATAGACTTCGAGACCCCGCCGCAACCGGGGGACTTCACCGGGCTGGTCAATCTGCAGGAACTGAGCATCCAAGTGATGCAGGGAGAAACCTTGCCAGCCGGCACGTTCCACGGTCTGGACAACCTGAGAACCCTGACTGTCTCAATGCAGGGTAACGAGGACAGCCACTCCACAATCGGGCCCGGTGCGTTCGCCGGTATGTCCAGCCTCGAAACCCTCCAGATAAACTGGCCAATCAACAGTTCGAACCAGCGACGACGGCCAACACTCCCGCCGCTGGATCACATCCCAACCCTGGAAATACTGACCATCACTACCAGAGGTTGGATATTCACCCCACAGGCCAGTCACCTGCGAGACCAGCCCAACCTGAAAACGCTTGTAATTCGGGGCGAAGACTACTCCGAGACCTCCCCCCGATGGTTCCGGCTCGAAGCCAACCTGTTCGAGAATAACCCAGCCCTCGAAGTCGTGGAAATTCGCCTCGATACCAGTAACACCCAGGTCGCCATTGCCAAGGATGCCCTCAGCCAATTGCACGGGCTGCAGGAAATCTCCCTGAGCCCGTACAGCGATTCGGAAATATTTCTCTCACCGAACTCGCCCCTGATGAAAGACATACTGAATGGCAGGAAATCCCCCAACGGCTACACCCTGATTCCTCCCGGCGCCACCTCGCCATAACCGGCGCAGGCCCTGAATGACGCTCTCGCAACCAGCGCTGCTCACGGAGCTGCTGGACAGTCAGCCCAGATCGGACTCACCCGGCCGCCACCGGCTGGAACCCCCCCCCCCCCAATTTTGTAGCTCTGGGGGTAGCTGTTCAACCCAGTGGCAATGCCTCTGGCCGTCAACCACACTTCAGGTATTTCAGCCCGGGACTTTGGAGACGATGGCTCTGCACGGTTAAGTCAAGGTATCGGTGGGAACCCATTGAAAAGAACCCTGATTTCCAGGGGACTCGGGGTCTGGCGGACCACGGTGCGCCGGTACCGCTATCCCATAAGCCCGCCCGCCCGCCGGTCCCCGATGGACCTCGTGGAATCGGGGGCCCAGGCCTGACCGAATGCCAATTCCGCTGCGCACCGAGACAGCTATTAGATCATCTTAAGCTGGCTACCAACACGATTGGCGGGCCCCTCACTTAGTTCCGGTTAAGTCCTGTACAGATATTTGGGCCACCCTACTCCAAGTGGTTCTCCATCAACTGCGCTTTGCAATCCATACGACATGATGGGAACCTCCTTTGCGGTTGCTTCCACCATTCGCGCGCACCTTGACTTCATCAACGGCGAATCCGGCACGGCGCATCTGTCTGACGAATGCCGGATGAGGTCCGGCAGACCAAACCGCCAATTTACCGCCGCTCCGTAAGGCAGCGTAGGTGGCGGCCAGCCCCGAATTGCTGTAGAGCCAATCGTTGCTATCTCGGACTATCGCCTCCGGCCCATTGTCAACATCAAGCATGATGGAATCGTAGAAACCTCTGGCGGTCTGAATCAACTGGGCAACATCGGTTTCGTGGAGCTCAACTCGTCCGTCGTCAAGAGGACGGCCGGCAAGAGAGGCAAGCACTCCCCTGTTCCACTCCACCACGGCTGGCACCAGTTCTGCGACTACCACGCGGGCACCCTCGCCGAGGATGTCCAGCGCCGTTCTCACTGAGAATCCCATGCCCAGACCGCCAATCAGCACGCGGGCCCTCGGATGTGTCGCCAGGTCTTGACACCCCAGTTTGGCCATAGCTTCTTCTGACCCGTAAGTACGGCTGTTCATGAGTTCCCAATTATCCGCTTTGATTGAGAACTCAGAGCCACGTCGGTACAGTACGAGTTCTGCCCCTCCGCCAGGAGTTTGTGCCCGGCCAAGCAACTGCCAGGGATTCATTGATGCCTCGCGTAACCGAGATTTGTGCTACCTGACTAAGTATATAGAACCGCACGCCTCTGACCGAGTGGCAGGATGTGCCTGTCCCGGGGGAACTGTCGAAGGGGGCGAGCCAGTGGAAGTTGGAGTTGGCCAAGCGTCCGGAAGTCAGCCACGTACGAGTACCTGACTCCACTCCGGCAACACTACCAGCGCCACCATGCGCCACGTCCACGGTCCACACCGGTCGACACAACAGCACCCTGAAAAACGCTGCTCATCAACCTAAACCGAAGCCAAGGTGAAATGCGCAGAAACATGGGGTAAATTGGCGAAGGGGCAGAGTTAGCTTTTCCAGGCGTCAGAGAGGGGTTGGTGATGGGTGCGAGAGAGATACATCGGGATTTGGAACAATGGGAGATGGATGCCAAGGCCTTGCGCCGGCGGATGATCCTGGCGCCCACGCCCCGGGAGCGGGAGCGGTGGTACGCCGTCTGGCTGCTGGCCCAGGGCTGGACGGCAGCGGCGACGGCGGAGGCGCTGGAGCGGGACCCACACACCATCGGCCGGTGGGCGTCGGCCTTCGGCGAGGGAGGGCCTGCGGCCCTGATATTCGAGCAGTCCGGGGGTTCCCCCCCGCGCTTGACGAGAGGCAGCGGGAGGAGTTGAAGGCGGCGGTGCAGGAGTTGCCGGAGCAGGCAGGTATCCAACTGGCCAACTGGTACTGGAAAGGAGTCCGGCAGTTTGTCTGGGAACGATTCGGCACCAGTTTGAGCCGTAGCAGTTGCCTGAACTGGCTGCACCGCTTGGGGTTTGCCTTCAAGCGGCCCAAGAAGCGGCTGCTGAAGGCGGACGAGGCCAAACGGAAGTCATTCGTGGAGGAGTACGCCGCCCTGTGGGAGGAGGCTCAACGGACTGAAGCCAGAATATTCTTTGCTGATGAGGCCCACTTCCGGGCGGACGCGGAACTGCGGGGCAAGTGGGTGCTGAAGGGTGAACCGGCTCTGGTGGACTCCACCAGCCCGCGGTATGGGGAGAAGGCCAGCTACTACTCGGCGGTGTGCCTGGAGACCGGTGAGGTGGAGTGGATGGAACTGGAGGGCAACAGCAACTCCGGGACCTCGGCGGCCTTCTTGGACCAGTTGAGGAAGGGGCACGCTGGACCGCTGAATGTGATCTGGGACAACGCGCCGGCGCATCGTGGGGAGGCGGTGCGGGAGTACCTCAGGACGCCTGAGCTGGAGCTGAGGTTAATGAACCTGCCGGGCTACAGCCCGGACTTCAATGCCGATGAGGCCATCTGGGGTTGGGCGAGAGAGGAGGCCACTGGAAATCTGTGTCTGGGGACCAAGGCCTTGGTGCAGCAGAGGGTCGGCAACTTCCTGGCCGGACTGGTCAGCCGGAGAGACGAGGTGAGGCGCCGCTGCCGGACGGTCCTGCAGTCAAGGGCCGAAGCACTCCTGCCCAATTCCCCGCCAAATTCCCCGCCTCAGGCGAATGCACATCCCACCTTGGCTTTGGTTTAGTACTACAACGACGCGTTTAAGGTGGTGGCTCCATCCTGCATTCACGGCGGGCGGAGCGGCGTCTCTGGTGGGAGCGGCGCGCCCGCTCGTTGCGTAGCTGCGTATCCTCCAGCCACAGCAGCAACTCCTCCGGTCCGAACCGTTCCCGGGGCAGCATTTCCCGCACCACCCGGTACACCTGGGGACGGGTGATCCGGGGCATCTTTTCCCCCCCAGTCCTGCTGCAGGCCCAGCAGGAACGCTCCACCCAGCAGGCACATGGCTATGTGGTGATGCCAGCCGGACCAGCTACGGGTCTCGTATTCGTCCAGGCCCACGTCGCCCTTTTCCGTCTCGAACTCCGTTTCAATGGGCCACCTGGAACCGCCCACATAGGCCAGGGTCTCCAGGGGAGTATCCTCGGCAGCGTTGGACAGGTAGTAGCGAGGCTCGCTGCCGTCCAGGTTTCGGCGGTAGACGGCCCATGCCTCCTGGCCCGGCTTGCCCTTCCGGGTTACCCGCACCCGCTGGGCGCAGAACATATAGCTCCGCGGCCCCTGGCTTCCCTGGGCCACCGTTATCTCCCGCCAAGCCTTATCCGGCAACTCGCCACTGCGCTGCTCCATGGTACGACGCTGCCCGTCCCTGAGCCTGGGCTTGCGGGGGCGCCCGGACCCCTGAGACCCCGGACTGGTCCAAGCCAACTCCAGGGGCCAGACCGGAGTGCTGCCCGGAACGTCCAGCACGTAGCGCATCCCCAGGCCCGCCAGGGACTCCCGAAAGGACGGCGACATCCCGAAGGCGTCGTCCCCGGCAACCCATCCGGCCTTGAGGTGGCCCAACCCCAGGGCCCGCTCCAGCAGCTCCAAGGCCAACTCCGTCTTCGACCGGTAGCTCAGCCGCTCCTTGGGCACACCCGCCGCCGCACACCGGTCCTGGTCGGAGATCCAACTCTCGGGCAGATACAGCCCCTTGTCCACCAATGCCTGTCCCAGCGGGCTGACGTAGGCCAGGAACATCCCCGCCTGGCAGTTGGCCACCTTCCCCAGCCTGCCGCAGTACTGCCGGGCTACCCCCACCGACTTCCGTCCCTGCTTGGGAAAGTCGCTGCCGTCCAACACCCACACCGCCTCGGGGTGAGCCAGCCTGGGGGCCAGGTATTCCTGCAGCCGACCGATGACCGCGGCATCGTCCCACCGGGCCTCGGTCAGAAAACGCTGCATCGCCCGGGCCGAGATGCCCACCGATTCCGACAGGTTCTCGGCGTTGCGCCGCTCCCCAGCCTGCACCAGCAGCCCCTGAAGATAGTTCCGGCTGTGCTCCCGCCACTGCTTGCGGCCGAAGGAGGCCGCGAAGAAGGCGTGAAAGTCCTGAAAGTTGTCGTAAACCCGCTCGAAACTCGCCCCATCCATCACCCAAACCACCCACTATCATCTTGACAACTATCCTATCAAACAACCCGTCGTTGTAGTACTAGTGGGTGCATTATGCGCAGGCGCTACTCATGCTTTACGGCGCACCTGACTGTCGCAGGCGATACGCCGAAGGACCTGGCGACACCCCGCTGGCTGACTCCGGAATTCCACAGGTCTGAAGGACGCCGCCAATGGGAGGCGATCAACTCCCTAGTCAACCTCCAAGAGCGCCAGCTGGTGGTGCAAAGAACGGGCTGGGGAAAGAGTAACGTTTATTTTATTGCCACCAGAATCCTCCGTGACCGAGGATTGGGGCCAACTTTGATTGTATCCCCTCTTTTAGCCCTGATGCGAGATCAGAGAGACGCCGCCGGAAGGATTGGGGTCGAAGCGGATACGATCAATTCTTCCAATCCCTCTGAGCATAGCGCCATTTTGTCTCGATTCCGAACGAATCAAATTGACGCGTTGTTGATTTCTCCGGAGCGACTGGCGAACGAGAGCTTTGTTGAAAATGAACTGCTGCCCGTGATCGACTCCTTGGGTCTGGGCATGCTGGTCATAGATGAGGCTCATTGCATATCCGACTGGGGACACGACTTCAGACCTGACTACAGGCGAATAGTGAATATAGTTCGCCGTGTCCCTGAGAACCTTCCCATTCTGGCGACGACCGCCACTGCCAACGATCGCGTGATTGCAGATGTCGTCGATCAGATGGGGGACATCGGGATTCAACGGGGCCCCCTGACAAGGTGATCCTTGGCACTGCAGACTATGCGGATGCCATCGTCCATAGAACGGTTGGCGTGGTTAGCGGACAACATTGAAGATCTTCCAGGAACAGGGATCATTTACACCCTGACACGCCGGGACGCGAATCAGGTATCGGACTGATTGAACCAGAATAATATCCCAGCGCTGCCGTACTACAGCGGCGTAACGGCCGAAGGATTCCCGGACACCAACCCAGAGGACGACGTACAGCAGGGCCACCGCCAGTGCCCGGCTGGTCACCAGGCCGGTCCAGGTGAAGATGGCCGAGTAGGCCGCAACGCCCAGCAGCAGGGCAACGGCCACTGAGAGCGTGGCCCGCACTTCGAAACCGATTCCGATGAGAGACGTCACCACTCCACTGACGAGGATTACCGGGCCGGAGATGGCCACGGCGGCCAGCAGCTTGGGCAGGACGCCTGCCAACGGGCCAACTGCATCAGCGCCAGGTTGCCCAGCGTACCGTCCTCCAGCTCGTTGCCGAAGGTGGCGGTGCCCAGGGTCATGACGACGACGGTGGGCAGGACTCCGGCGACCAGCAGCCCGCTCAGCATGACGTTTACGAAGTCGTCACGTCCGATTCCTTCCTCGCCGGTGGTCGCGGCGAGTATCGCCGCAAGGGCAACGGGCAGGCCAGCGACTCGTCCAGCGGCTCAACCCGGAAGAGTCGGGCCCCCAACTCCTGGGCCACGCGGGGGATTGCCTCCTGCAGCACACCGACGTTCCGGCTCAGGACGAACAGGTCGCTGTCCGGGCCGAGGTTCACCGAATCGACCTCTTCCAGATTCGCCAGGGCCGCGGCCAGCGGGCGGGGAGAATCGGTCACGATCCGCGCATGGTAGGCCTGTTCGTCCAGCTTCTCCCGGATGGCTCTTATATCGCCGGCGGCGGCGAGCTTTCCGCTCACCATCAGCACGATGCGGTCTGCCAGCAGCTCGACTTCCTCCAGGATGTGGGACGACACCAGCACGGTGCGGCCCTGTTCGGCGAAGCGGGGCATTGCGGCGTGAAACTCCAGGCGCTGCCGGGGGACGGTGCCGCTCAGCGGTTCATCGAGTATGAGCACCTTCGACAGTTGCTTCAGCGCCGGCAGCATGTCCAAGGTGTTCCGCTCCCGCGGCGCGCCGACCATCAGCCCGAAGCGCCAATCCTTGTCAGAGCTTCCTCGGAGCGGGTTTATCGCGGTGATGGAGGAGCTACGGTTGAAAAACCCTCCATTTCTTGGATTATTCTGGACAACAAATAGAAGATTTCCCCTGCTGCATTGATCGCTTTGAGGGTGTTTAAGCGCTCGGTCTCGTTAAGGTTGACATGTTGCTCCAAGTAAGCGTTCTGAAACCGGCGCAACAGTTCAGTTCGGTCTTCGGTGAGTTTTCTCGCCTCGGACCATTGCTCGGCATTCCCGGAGTTCAATGCATCCAGTATTACCAGCACCACTATATCGATACTTTCGACTAAAGTGCTTCTCAGTTGATTGGGACCTTCTTCGATTGGCATCTGGTTCAAGATATTACACAATTCTGCGAATTGCTCTTCCAGCCAGGTTATCAATTTCTGCTGGGCCAGCATCGAGTTAACGCCATCAGTCCGCTGCAATGGATAGCGTAATATCACTTCGGTAAGGAACTCGTCAATTTCCCTTATCACCGGGCTGATGGAGGTTCTCAAGGATTCAATATCTTGCCCTTGTCTAACTGAGTCAAGGTAAGACGCGAACGCCACGAGCACCCTCCGCTGCTCCTTGGCAGCCAGTTCCAGGTCTACCGCAACGGCTCCGTAGGCACGGTTCCGGACGAATTCAGTCTGTGAGAGCCGCTCGATAGCCGTGGCAGGCCAAAGGCGGGAATAGACCTTCACCACTAGGGGCATCATTAACAACATCAGAATTGCGGTAGAGGCATCGGTCAGGATGGTCAACATCGCCAATTGGCTGGCCAATTCGAGAGGAATGCTAAGGATGAGAGCTTTCATTAACGGGGCGCCGGTCCAAATCTCGATGTACAACATCGGGACGAAAATTGCGCATGACACAAGATTGAACATCACCTGAAACATCGCGAGCCGCCGCGATGTACCGCTCAGGTTGAACGACAACGCCAAGACACTCAGACTTGAGCCAAAGCCCGAGCCGTAGATGAGCATCATTACCTGTTCTGCAGAGAGCACTCCGACGGCACCCAAGCCAACTCCGAACACCATCACCGCCACAGTCGACTGGACAATGAAGGTTAATATGGCGGCCAGCAAGAAGGAAATCCACAGCGAACGCGCGGCCAACTCCAGGAATTCCACGAACCACGGCTGGGTGGAGAAGGATCCGGCAGAACCTTTGATCAGAGCCAAGCCGACCAACATCAACGACACTCCGAACAGCGCTGCGCCCAAGGGGCGGAACCTGACCGTCCGTTGGCTTAGCATAAACACGCTGGCAGCGCCGAGAGCGTAGAGAGCGGCAAGCTCGGTATCAAAAGAGACGAAGAACACCATGGAGACAACGCCGACGTTGCCGCCAACAATAAAAGGGAATGCCCGTTCGGTGGTGGTCAGGTTGGCTCGAAGCAGACCGACGGTGATAAACGTCAAAGACGACATACTCTGGGTAGCGCCCCCGGCCAGCACGCCGTAGCCGCAAGCGGTGAACCGGTTGGGTACCCAGTTGGCGGCGATGGCGCGGATGCGCCGGCCTGCCACTAACTTCAGGTTCTCGGAAAGCAGCCACGTCCCCACGAAGAACAGGCCGAGCCCACCCAAAATTCCGCCAATAATCTCGAACATCTTCTGTTTGTTCCTGTCAGGAACGTCTCACGATATCTGTCGAAAGCGGCCAACTTCCGCCGGGCTCGTACTGTACGCCATCGTGGCTGCTAAAGATATTCTTTGCCGACGAGGCCCACTTCCAGGGCGGACGCGGAATCGCGGGGCAAGCGGATGCAGAAAGGAGAGCCGGCCTTGGTGCGGGAAAGAGCCAGTGGCTTTCTCACCGATCTGGACAGCCGTGGAGATGAAGTGAAGCGGCGTTGCCGGACCGTCCTGCAGGTGCCGGACGAAATGCCACTACCAGACCCTCGACCCAGTTCCCAACCCTCAGCAATTGCACATCCTGCCTTGCCTTTCCTTTAGTTCAGGAATTGAATTATTCGATATCCTCTCTTTATAGTGTGCAGAGCACCAAAAGGGGCTATTCAACCAAACCGAGGCGCTCAATGATAGATAGCGGCGATACTGCCTGGGTACTCACTTCGTCTGCCTTGGTCTTCATCATGGTCCCGGGGTTGGCGTTCTTTTACGCAGGGCTTGTCCGGGGCAAGAACGCGCTAAGCACCCTGTTGCAGTCCTTCATTGCCCTTGCGATCGTTGGACTGACTTGGATACTGTTTGGGTACAGCCTCTCCTTTGGCCCCGACGTGGGCGGCTTTGGCTTTATCGGCAACTTGAACTGGGCGGGACTTCACGGTGTCTCCGCCACCGAGGCTGGCCCGTACGCCGAGACAATTCCGCACCAGGCCTACATGGTGTTCCAGGCCAAATTTGCCATCATCACGCCGGCGCTGATCGCTGGGGCCTTCGCCGAGCGCATCAAGTTCAGCACGTTCGTTATCTTCGTGGTGGCGTGGTCAACCATCGTGTACACGCCGCTGGCCCATTGGATGTGGGGGACGGGAGGATGGCTGGGAGAGGCAGGCGCACTGGACTTCGCCGGGGGCGCGGTGGTGCACATCAGTTCCGGAGCCGCAGCCTTGGCGGCGGCCCTCATCTTCGGCAGGCGTTTGGGGTTCGGTCAGATGGAGATGGCACCCCACAACGTGCCATTTGTGGTTCTGGGCGCCTCGCTCCTTTGGTTTGGCTGGTTTGGCTTCAATGCCGGCAGCGAACTGGGCTCGTTAGGAAGGGCTACTTCCGCCTTCGTAGTGACGCACATATCGGCGTCAACTGCCGCGGTGGTCTGGGTCTCCCTCGACTGGATTATTAACCGGAGACCCAGCGTCGTTGGAGCCGCGACGGGAGCCGTGGCAGGCCTGGCCACCATCACTCCTGCCTCTGGCTTCGTGGGACCCATGCCTGCGGTTATTATCGGGTTGGGAGCTGGGGCCCTGTGCTACACAGCCGTTTGGCTCAAGACCCGCGTGAGGCTTGACGACTCTCTCGATGTTTGGGCTATTCACGGCGTGGGCGGAATATGGGGCATGCTCGCTGCCGGCCTCTTCATTGGCGTAGGCTTCATGACCTTGGGTGAACTCACCGACCTGAGCAGGGGCAAACAGGTCTTGATGCAATTGATGGCTATAGGCGCGTCCTTTGGCTGGGCGTTCGTCACCACCTTGGGAATTCTGGTCGCACTGAAGTACACCATAGGTTTGAGAGTCGACGAACGGCAGGAAGAGGAGGGACTGGACCTCT
This sequence comes from Dehalococcoidia bacterium, assembly GCA_965216065.1. Classification (GTDB taxonomy): domain Bacteria; phylum Chloroflexota; class Dehalococcoidia; order Lucifugimonadales; family UBA3495; genus VXOI01. The sequence goes on along the minus strand of CBDCFB010000002.1, from coordinate 1,398,160 downwards.
CCCAACATGGCGAGGAAGCCTACGATACGAGGCCATAGTCCGGTCTCTTAGCCCGACTCACATTGGCCTGGTTTACCCGGAAAAGGCTCGTGCAGAGTGCTGTAGACAGATGGTCCCAAATGGGCCCTGCACGCAGCAGCAAAGAGGACCGCCCGGGTCCCATTCCGCCCTTGCAGGGGAGCCTTTCAGGACAATAGCAAGGACGGGGTCAGACGCCGGAACCGGACAGTCCTGCAGTCACGGGCCGAAGTCCTCTCGGGATACTCCCAGCCTGATTCACGGCGTCCGGCAAATGCACATCCCGCCTTGGCCTTGGTTTAGAAAGGACCCGTGCCAAGCTGTCTGGTGTGACTTTTTATTGTGGCCCGAACAGAATCCTGACACACCGGCCAAGGACTTACTGGCCAGGCTGAGGGCACCTCATCCGCGACGCCCAACTGCGAACGTAATCGCACAGAGTGAAAGGCTGGCGTGGAGTCGTGGACAAGAAGCTGGTCTACGCCGTGCCTGATGAACCCACGGTCGAACAACATTTCAGAGAGGAACCAGCCTTGATTACAGCAGGAATCGGGAGCTGGAATTTCGGTCACATCCTCTGGCTAGGCAACAGGGCGGCAAAGGTAGCTGACGTCAAACAAACGGTTTCGTTCTACTGTGGTATATGACCTTTAGCGGCGTTTCCAGCGCTTACACATTGACCGTTGGGGGGCACTTTCCCTTCTGATATCTCCAGTCCTGAGGTGTCTTGGGCGGGCACCCCCGAATACCGCGAGTAGACTGCGGCGAAGGCCTGCCAAGGCATAATGGGCTGCCTGGCGAGAGTCGTCCCAGTCCAGGTGCGGGGTCAGCATCCGCAGTGCGTTGGGGCCGGTGACCGTGTGAACGTATGCGATCAGGTTCTTCGGGCTGGCCAGATAGATTGCGGCGAAGTTCTCGGTGAGATGCGAAATGAAGCGCGACAGGTCGTCACCGGTGTCCACCAGGTTGATGACCGGCGAAAACTCAGGATGCTCTTCCATCCCTTTGATCTGCTCGGTGACCAGACCCGTGCTGTCGAATGAGAGGTCGTGCAGGAGCTCAACGTGGTCGAGCGCTGATCTCGGCGTGTGTCCACCGTTCGTTGGTGAAGGACTGCCTGGGAGAGTGTAGTATCTCGCGGCCCAGTAGCTCAGCCGTTCCCGCGAACCCAGGGTCTTTTAGTTTTCCGGTACGAATGACAAAGTTTCCGTCATTCCCGCGAAAGCGGGAATCCAGTGCCCGGCTACCTGTGGTCGTGTTGTAGGCTGTTGGCCCTCTGGATTCCCGCTTTCGCGGGAATGACGAGTGAAAACTAAAAGACCCTGCCCGCGAACCCAGATACTCTTGCCATTCATCCTGCGGGATGGCCAGGGACGGCGAAGGGCGGTACTTCAGTCGGCCCTTATATACATCCACCCATATATACATCCACCCACGGAACAACGGCGTTCTCCCTGCCCATGGCGAACAGGGCCTCGGCGGCCATCGGGCCGTGGTTGGCGTTGCCGTTCACCATTTCCGCTCCGGCAAAGCCTAGAAGGTCCAACATCTCGTCGGTACTGATCGTCATCGTCGCTTCCTCTAATTTCATCAGCACTGCACCTTGGCCTTATTATGATAGTTATTATTTTTCGGAATATAGCCGGCAACAAAGGCGCTACGAGAGGGCCACAGCTACACTTCGGTACGAGGTAAGTCATAGAGGCCTTGGTGAACCAAACGGTTATAGTGTGCCACCTGGAAGCCAGTTCAAGACTTCAGGTGCCACTGTCGCTCGAACCAGATCAAGGCACACCACAATCGGATCAGGCCTATGTAGATGGATGCTTACTTCTCATAGCGTACCAGGATCGTAAGACACTTCGATGGCCAGGCCACTGTGCGTTCAAAAACCCACCAGCGGGGGGATGGCGCCATACCCGAGAATCCAGATTCTCCTCCCCGATTCGCCGGGTGCGTCCTCTGTTTCCTTGAGCCTCCACCGCTGAATTGTCGTGTCCTGTGGCCCGGCGCAGATGCTGGGGGCCATCATCACCAGCGTCAGAACGCTCCACCACCTTGCTTTCCCAAGGGAAGGCGGCAGGTGACGGTTGCACCCTTTCCAAGCCCTTCGCTTGTTACGGCAAAGGTACCCCCATGTGCTTCAACTATAGCTCGGGTGATGGCCAGTCCAAGGCCCGTGCCTCCTATCCCACGAAGGCGTGACTCGTCTGTACGGTAGAACCGCTCGCTGATGCGTGGAAGGTCCGAGGGGTCGACGCCTGTCCCATTGTCTATAACCGAAATGACCACCGCCTCGTTCCGCACCAATTCCGCCCGCAACAAGACTTGCCCGCCGGCCTGCGTGTGCTTAATGGAGTTCCTCAACACGTTCCCCAGTGCCTGGCCCATCCGCATCCGGTCCAGATCCAAGTCAGGGAGTTCGGGCTCCGCCTCAATGGACAGTTCGACCTGTTGAGCCTGACTTTCAGGCCGCCAACGCTCTACCTCCGTGGTGAGCATTTCATTGATCGAACTCCCCTCCGAAATGAGTCTCAACTCCCCAAGGTCCGTCTCAGCGAGCGAGTTAAGGTCCGTCACCAGACCCCGCAGTCTGTCCACTTCCAGGATGATGTGGTCGGAGGCGCTCTCAGGGGTCTGAAGCCCGTCCTGCAGTCCCCTCGCCTCCAGCTGAATGACACTCAGCGGCGTATTCAACTCGTGGGAGAGATCGTTTATCAGCCTCCTGCGGAGTTCCCGTTGGGTTTCCAAGGCTGAGGTCATGTGGTTGAAGGCCTCACTCATCTGGCCCAACTCGTCCTTCGACGTGACCGGCAGCAGGGCCGAATCTCCCAGGGCGATTGCCTGGGTCGCTTCCGTCAGTGCGGTAACTGGCGCAGTAATGCGTCTGGACAGCCAAGCGGCGAGCAGTACGGCGACTCCGGCCGTCAGGAGTCCGGCGATGACTGTGATGTACAGGAGGGCGCTCAGAAACCCGTGGGACTCGGCTGAGAGGAACTCATGGTTCACGTCAGCATAGACTTGGCCCACGGGCTGGTCCGTGTTCAGGTCGAACACCGTCTCGCGGCGCCCGTCCAGGTCGGGGGAGGCGACCCCGGGTTGCAGCCTGGACAGGTTGTCCATCACCACCACTCCATCTACGCCGGTGATGACGACCCGCACCGGGTCCCTGTGGAAGAGCTCTCGGGATTCTCCCTCGCCCTCCTCGTGCCGCTCCCTCTGGGGAATTTCATTGTAGATGTACCCGGCCTCTGACAGCGGCCTGTCCACCGTTTCCCAGCCTCCGGCGCCGGTGTACTCCCGGCTCAGGTTCCGGGCCAGCCGGCTTGCCTGTTCGTTCCCTATCTCGTCCACAAACACGTCCAGGCGGTACTGCGTCGCGTAGTAGCCCACACCGATGATGGCCAGTACGGTGAGTACGATGACGAAGACGATGGAATCCATGATTCGCCACCTGAGCGACATCATTCGTCCTCTACCACGAACCTGTACCCGGCGCCGTAGACGGTCCGGATGGGCTGTCTGCCGCCACGGCCGATCTGTTTCCTGAGGCGAGCGATCTGGCTGTCGATGGCGCGGTCGAACCCCTGGAATTCCTGGTGGAAACTCAGGGAGATCAGCTGCTCCCGGGAGAGCACCTGGTTGGGATGCCGCATGAACGTCGCCAGCAGGGCGATCTGTGTCTGGCTCAAGGCGACTGGTTCATCATTGACCGTCAAGCTGCAGTCGGTCTCATTCAGGGTGATGTTGCCCTGTGTCAGGATCTGCTGGACCTTGCCTCCGACGCGGCGAAGCACTGCCCTGGCGCGCGCAATGACTTCCTCAGGATCGAAGGGTTTCACGATATAATCATCGGCCCCGGTGTCCAGCCCGGTGATCCGGTCAGCATAGGCCTCCCTGGCTGTCAGCATGATCAGCGGAACGTCCGATTCCCGGCGGAGGATTCGGCACAGTTCCACGCCGTCTAGGCGGGGAAGCGTCAGGTCGAGCACTACCAGGTCCGGAGTCAGGTTGCGGGCCAGGGCGAGGCCGGACTCACCGTCGTGGGCAACGACGGCAGAGAACCCGGCACGTTCGAAATATACCTTGACCCAACCCGCTATCCTCGTGTCGTCTTCGATTATCAGTACCTTGCCGCTCATCACCGGCCATTTCCCCCGCCCGGTGACCTCATCAGTGCCGGGCCCATCCGTGGAGTCGGTTCATGGGCAGATTATCTCATCTGAAGGTCGGGCGACTCTCCGGAGGTCGGCGGGGGCGAGGCTAGTCGCCGTCCCGGTCATTCTCTTCCTCGCCGTGTTCGCCGCCGGATTCACTCCCACTACTATGCTCGCCGCCGGACCCTTCGCCGCTGCCGTGTTCTCCGCCTGGCACTCCGCCACTGCCGATTTCGGCGTGTGCTGTCCATCCCGTGAAGGACTCCTCCGTAGCAAGCAGGTTGATCGTCAGCGCCTCCCCAGGGGCCAAGTCGGTGGGATTCGTCGGTCCCAGCTCTGTCCCGTTCGACAGGTGGACCTCGACCCTGACCCGATCCAGGACACCGCTGGTCGTGTTCTCCACGGTACCTTCGAATGAGTTGCTGGCAGCGTCGTAGCCCAGAACCAGCCGGGCACCGTTCCGGGTCATCTCAAGGGTCTCATCCAAAGCCAAGGCTTTGACGCCGCTGCCTTCTTTCTCTGCTGCTCCGCCGGATTCAGAAGCGCCCTCAGCGCCCCCGTCGTGTTCCCCATTGCCTTCAGCACCCTCTCCGCCGCCGTGTTCACCGCTTTCTTCAGAACCTTCTCCTGCTGAGTTGGGCGAAGGGCCTGGGATAATGCAGTCGAATACTTCCATGTGGACGACGTACCCGTCGTAGGAGACTCCGGCAAGTCTCGGTTCACTGGCGACCGCCAGGCTTGAGGTTACCTCCTCTCCGGGGCTCAGGTGTCCCAGTTTCTCGGGGCCGAGTTCTCCCACGGTCCTGTTTCCTGACTTGATGTGAGGTTCGGCCTGCACGTAGCAGAGTCTCTGAGAGAGGGTGTTCTGGACCGTTCCGCGGACGGTCCGGGTTTCTGCATCGTACTGCATGGAGACGGCCAGACCGCCCAGAACGCCGCTCCAGGGCTGTCCCAGGGGGATCATAGGGCTCGACATTTCGGCTTCCCTGCTCTCTCGGCCCCCTTCTCCGGCGGGTCCATGTTCGCCGTTTTCTTCACTACCTTCCCCGCCGAGCCCGTGTTCGCCGCCTTCCCCTTCGGGTTCACTGCCCTGGCCACTGCCGCCGTGCTCGCCCCTGGAGTCGCTGCCCTCTCGCTCGGCGGCAACCTGGGTTGCCGTGGGGACTCCGGGGTCCCGGCCGTCCTCCGGTCCGGCGCTGGACGTGCAGCCGGTGATCATCACAGCCGTGAGCATGGCCCCCAGAAGGGCCCCGGCCAAGAGCTTTTTCGTAATTAGTTTCCCGCGGATCATCCTTTCGCCTCCCCCGTGGGGTATACGTTCTGCCGCTCACGATAGAGGTGAAATGTCGCAGAAGTATGTCGTCTGGAACCAGGAATGGCGGACGAGGGAAGTCGAAAGGATCAATACAGGGAGCTGGACACTGTGTAGTCGGATCTTGATACTGAACGATGTCAGCCTGCACGTTCACGGGAGCCTCAATAGGGTGGGCGCTCGCTGCGTCTGACATCATTGGAATAGCAGCTTATGAAGGAAGTGGCGTTCCAAGGTCTAGAAGAAATGGCGCATGGGCACCTGCTGTAGCGCAGTTGGGCCACGGCGCGCCCTGCCGTCCACAGCGCACTGTGCTAAAGAACCGGTGCCTTAATCTCGCGGCGCCACCAGTAACCCGGCGCGTACACAGAAGAGATTGGCACCGCAATTAACGTAGGACTAGAGAGGAGACCCAGATGGATTGAGCGATTCGGAAAGAGACTCGGTGGCGATTCTTGCGCTGCCCAGACCTATCGCACCATATTGAAGAGGCTGACTCTCTCGTTAAGGTCACAGGCCCATCCACATCTCGAAGATGGTATTGCCTACCGTCAGTCAGGCCCACCCACTCTGGCACTCGCCAACCGCCAAGAGCGGGGAAGAAAGTCGGCTGTGGATATTATCAGAATCAAAAAATGACTCTACAGCATTTGCGATGTGCTCCAGCGTCGACGGGTAGTCGCCGCGCTGGAACGCCAACTCCGCGCTCAATCGTTCGACTATCGAGCGGATCGTCGTCAGTGCAAGGGAGTCGGGTTCTCTGAATCTGTGCAGTAACCGTTCGAGGTTGTCGTGCGTGGAAGGGACATCGTCAGGGGAATCGCGTCTTAACTGTAACGAACCTACAGTCCTTCGTCATTCCCGCTTTCGTGGGAGTGACGGGTCTTGCAGGCTTCGGAAGACAAGACGCGATTGCCCTCGGGCCATCGTCTCTTTTGTTGACACTCTATTTGGCCAACCCTAATATGGCGTGAATGGGCGCTTGGCTTAGTGCTTTGGGCTCGATAATCGGAGAGGTGGTAATGCCCCACCAAGAAGACGTTCGGTTGATGGCCCACTTGATGAGACGCGCGGGCTTCGGTGATCCCCGTGAGGAACTGGAAGAGCGCGCCTCCAAAGGCTACGAAGCCGTGGTCGAGGAGCTTCTGCATCCAGAGCGGCAGCCGGCCATAGACGACGAACTGCTGTACCGGTTCTTTCCGGGTTATGAGGGGGCCGGGGCGCCTCCCATTAATCAGGCCGATTGGGTTTTCCGGATGATCAACACCAAGCGGCCTCTGGAAGAGAAGATGGCTCTCTTCTGGCATCAGCTGTTCGCCACCGGCAACTCCAAGGTGGACAATCCAACGGAGTTGACTCGCCAGATTGCGATCTTCCGCGAACATGGATTGGGTAACTACCGTGACCTGCTGGTGGAAGTTGCAAAGTCGCCAGCCATGATCTTCTGGTTGGACAACCACGGAAATCATGACGGTGCCATAAATGAAAACTGGGGCCGGGAGCTGTTGGAGCTTTTCTCCCTCGGAGTCGGAAACTACTCAGAGGATGATATCAGGGAGGCAGCCAGGGCCTTTACCGGATGGACGATTGCCCCCAAGATTCCCCGTAATCCTTACGGCCGTTTCCATTGGCAATTCGAGTACAAACCTGAGGACCACGACGATCGGCAGAAGTCCTTCCTGGGGCATACCGGGAACTTCAACGGCGAGGACATCGTGGACATTATTGTGGATCAGCCGGCTACGGCCCGGTTCCTGGCCCGCCACCTCTACAGATTCTTCGTCGCCGACGAGCCCCATGTCTCTACTTGGAGCGTTACACCACCCATTGATCTTGAAGCCATCGAATTACTGGTCGATGCCTATAATGAATCCGGTGGTGACATCCGGTCTATCTTGCGGGCATTGTTCAACTCAGAGTTCTTCAAGAATGCCCGCTTCGCCCGGGTGAAAAGCCCGGCTGAATTGATCGTTGGCACTGTGCGCATGGTCGGCAACTACAACGGCTTCAAGCCGGGATTCAACAACCTGGCCTTGGAGTGCGGTTGGCAGGGACAGGAGCTTCTCAATCCCCCCAGCGTGGAGGGTTGGCACACAGGCTCCGAATGGATCGACCCCGGCGTTTTGATGCGCCGGGTGAATTTTGCCGCGCGGATATTTGGAGACACCTCGCTACCCGGTGTGCAGGCTATCATCAGGCGGGTGTTGGTGAATGTGCAAGTGCAAGGAGATCACTCCCCCCAGGCGATAGTGGCAGCTTGCCTTGATGCGATGGGATCGCTGGAAGTCGGCGAGGTGACCCACTCCGAATTGATGGTCCATGCCGAAAGATGCGGCGATCTGGCCTGGAGCACCAGGGAAGAACTCAGTGCTACATTTCGGAATGTGAGCAAGATTCTGACCCTGATCGCCGCCTCGCGAGACTATCAGTTTGCCTAGGCCAGTGCTTACAACCAATGTAGAAGGATATGAAAATGGCATCAACCCATAAAGACCCCGTGCTGGTCGTATTGGAGCTTACCGGGGCCAACGATTACCTCAATACGATCGTTCCTTATAGCAATCCTCTGTATTGGGATAACCGGCCCAGGGTCCGTATCGACGAAGAACAATTATTGCCCATAGATGACGAACTGGCTTTCCGGTCTGATACGGAGCCGTTGAAAGACATCTACGACAAGGGCAACTTGGCAATCGTTCACGGAATCGGATTCGAAAATTCTCCCCGTTCGCACTTTCGTGCCATGGACATCTGGCATACCTGCGAGCCGGATTCCATCGGGATTAACGGCTGGCTCGCCAAGGTCATCCGGGACTTGGACCCCAGCGGCGAGAACGTGCTGAAGGGAGTGAGCTTGGGCCAGGGCTTGCCCCGGGCGCTAACCATGCGGGGGGTTCCCGTTACCTCTGTCAACCACCTTCCCACTTACGGCGTGCTCTCATCAAATCCGGGAATTCGGTCCGAGCAGGAGCGGGTCCAGATATTGGAGAGCTTCGCCCGCATGTACGCTCCCGCCATCGGCACCGGACCGACCATGGACTATCTGGGACAGGCAGGACGGGATGCGCTGAGAGGAGCCGACATAATCCGGGTCGCTCCTCAGAACTATTCCTCAAACGTGGAGTACGCCAACAATCCCATCGCGAGGCGCCTCAGAGACGTCGCCCAGGTGCATCTGGCTGGCCTGGGTACCCAGGTCTTCTACACGTCCTACGGACCCTTCGACACCCATTACGACCAGTTGGGGTCACATACCAAGCTCTGGATGGACGTTTCCGCTGGCATCCATGACTTCCTTGCCGACCTGCGGGAGCACGACGCCTCGGAAGAAGTGGTGGTCATGCTGTTCAGCGAGTTCGGACGCCGCGTCCGCGACAATGGCACTGGCACCGACCACGGAGCGGCTGGGGCAGCGTTCGCCATCGGCGACCGGGTAAATGGTGGAATGTACGGTACCTATCCGTCGTTGAAACCGGGAGATCTCAGTCAGGGAGACCTGGCGCCCAACTACGATTTCCGTGGCTTCTACTCCACTTTGGCGGAAAAATGGCTGGGACTCGACCCGGTACCTATCGTAGGCGGACAATTCGAGCAAATGTCCTTCGTGTAGATTGAAAATCCCAAACTCGTTCACGGGAGAGCGGATATGCTGACCACCGTCGCCGCTGGCCGGGTGTATGACTATAGCTACTGCATAGGCATGTACAGTCAGGTCGGCCGGGGATTTTGGGCTCCTCAAGATTTCGTCCTGGGATCGAACGGTCGAATTTATGTGTTGAGCCGCGGTGTCGAACAGTTGGGTCAGCGTATCAGTAAGATCAACTTCGACCACGAGTTTCAGGGCCAGTTCGGCTCCGTCGGCGCGGAAGATGGCCGCTTTGTCTGGCCCCGGTCGATCGACTTGGACAGCCACGGACGAGTGTTCGTTTCGGACGAGTATGTCAACCGAATAACCATGTACGATCAAGAGGGTGCTTATCGATATCATTGGGGCAGGCCCGGCAGTGAAGACGGGCAGCTGAACGGACCCTCAGGAATTGCTTTCGATTCCCACGGAGCCCTTTGGGTGGTGGACAGCCTGAACCACCGGGTGCAGAGTTTCAGCCTGATCGGTGAGTTTCAGTCCAAGTTCGGGAAGCAAGGTGGCGGTGACGGAGAACTGGAGATGCCATGGGGCATCTGCATCGACCACCAGGACAACATCTACGTCGCGGATTGGGGAAATAACCGGGTGCAGAAATTCACCCCTACTGGAGAGTTGCTCGTCAAGTTCGAGGGCTCCAGTACCGGGGTGGGCTCTCTAAAAGGGCCGTCCGGTGTAGCTGTGGACTCGGATGGGGATGTTTACGTAACCGACTGGGGGAACCACCGCGTCCAGATTTACGCCGCCGACGGCCAGTATATTACGGCGCTGGTCGGTGACGCCCAGGAGCCTTCGTCTTGGGGCCAGACCTACATCGACGCCAACCCGGATATCGTCAAAGCCAGGCGGCGGACAGACCTGGAGCCTGAGTGGCGGTTCCGCCGACCGGTGGCGGTCAACGTTGACGCCGACGACCGGATCATAGTTTTGGAGTCCTACCACCACCGGCTTCAAATCTATAACAAGCTGAAGGACTACGAAGAACCCTCAATAAACTTGTAGGGGTCTTCGCGCTCCCACATCTGCGCCCGTTCTCGGGCACTTTCCCGCAAGGCGTTAGCTGCCGCCCAGTCTACAGTACCTGGCGCCCGCACCGAGTGACAGTTGCAGGGTGCGGTCCGGATGTAATGGAACCTATAATGTTGGCTAGTACTCGGTCAAGTTAGGAATCGAAGGTCTCTTGGGAAGCCCCCTACCGAGGCCCAATTTTGCGCACATCTCAACCGCAGCGGTGAGAACTACTATTTCTCGGTTGACTGAGTACTAGGTTCATTCATCCACAAGACTGGAAAAAGCCATGGCTGATGCCAACTTTGCCGACAAGACTATCTGGACCGGCGACAACCTCGACATCCTGCGCGGGATGAACAGCGAGTGCGTCGACCTTATCTACCTCGACCCGCCTTTCAACTCCAACCAGGACTACGCGGCCCCATTGGGCAGCGCGGCGGCGGGCGCGGCGTTCAAGGACACGTGGACGCTGTCAGACCTTGACGTGGCCTGGATGGGGCTGATTGCCGACAAGCAGCCCGCGCTGGCCCATGTGATAAAGACCTCGGGCCTGACCCACGGCAAGGGGATGCAGTCGTACCTGACGATGATGGCCGTGCGGCTGATGGAGATGCACCGGGTTCTGAAGCCTACGGGGAGCATCTACCTTCACTGCGACCCGACGGCCAGTCACTACCTGAAGCTGCTTATGGACGCCGTTTTCAGGGCAGGGAATTTCAGGAATGACATCACTTGGCAACGGTTCAATTTCCATGCCGACGCGAAGCGGTTCGGGCGTGTAGCCGACAATCTACTGTTCTACTCAAAGTCTGATAGTTGTTACTTCAACACTCAGAGAGTGCCATATTCAGAAAAATATGTTGAAAGTAAATTCACCCATCGCGATTCGGACGGGCGAAGGTTTCGTTTAAGTGACCTGAATCCACCAGCTGGACGTGGCCCGGTCTATGAGTTTAATGGTGTAACCAAGCCGTGGCGTTATACCGAAGCCAAAATGCTTGAACTGGAATCTGATGGTCGAATTTACACCGAGAGTAAAGTCGCGCAACTCAAACGTTACCTCGATGAGCTACCCGGCCAAGCTATCCATGGCGTGTGGACCGACATACCTACAATCAACTCTCAGGCCAAAGAAAGGGTGGGCTACCCAACCCAGAAACCCCTAGCCCTCCTCGAACGCATCATCAAGGCCAGCAGCAACGAGGGCGACATCGTCCTCGATCCCTTCTGCGGCTGTGCCACCGCCTGCATCGCCGCCGACAAGCTGGGCCGCAAGTGGGTCGGCATCGACATCTCCCCGAAGGCCGTCGAGCTGGTCAACATGCGCCTCCAGCAGACCATGGGCAGCCTGTTCCACCACGGCTACGTGACGCCGCACGGACGTCCCCCGCCGCACGGATATTGACGCGCCCATTCCCTACCGCCAGAACAAGCACGTCCTGTTCGGCCAACAGGAAGGGCTGTGCAACGGCTGCAAGGGCGATTTCCCATTCAAGCTGTTCGAGGTCGACCACCGAGTTCCCCGCTCCCGCGGCGGCACCGACCACCAGGAGAACCTGCAACTGCTCTGCTCAAGCTGCAACCGCATCAAGGGCGACCGCCCCCACGAATTCCTGGTGGCCCGACTGGCGGAGATTGGGGTTTAGGGAGGGAGTAACCGCTGTGGAACGCATTGAAGAACTGGAATGGCATGAGTTACCTGGGTTTGAATTCGACGAAACGAATTCGGTAATTACTGTGAAGGTAGAAATTCTATCGGAACAGGAGCCCCTTTGGGTCAATCACCTGACTCGACAAGATGGCGAACGTCTTGCCTTATGGCTATCCCGCGTTCCGGGCGTGCCTTTAACGATGTCTCACGACTTACGGTTAACTGCGCGAACCGATGAGCCGGATGTGATTTGGGTTCATGTCTCCGGTCGTAATTTTCAATTTCCGAGAGTGTTGATTCATTCAGAGATTCTGAACACATTAGAATATCTCCTCGATGCTATACCAAACTGGATTGTCCCACGTCCTCGCTGGTGACAGCCCAACCTTGGAGGGAAAAGATGGATCAGGACGAAGGCATACGAACCCTGTTGCGGTGGTTCGGGTATCAGCGTTTCAGGATAGAAGAAATAACAACAGAAGAGAGAGTACGAGAAATTGCGAGGCTGGTCGGAGCAGACACTCTCACGCTCCACGGAACACGCACCCAATTGGGCAAGCGACTCACAGCGATGAGTGGCTACAGGTGTTCGACTGCTCCTAACTTGGGCGCCACACTGATCGTCATCGAAGTTGCTGAGGATTCAAGGCCAGGAGTTTACCAGATTCAGCATCGTTGATTTCAAGAGATTAGGACAAAGGCTGGACGGCACCCTGACGGTGCTGGCCCGCGTTTCGCAGTCACTGCCAAGGTAGGGAGACGCAGGAGGAACGTCCCAGGGAACTTCAATCTGATGGGGATAGAGGACGACAGGTGCTCCGGCAAGAGTAAATGGCATTTGCCGGCAAAAATACTTGACGCCAATCACCTGTCCAGCGTCAACTATTTTTGCCGAAAAGTCGTCGATTAGTTCTGCCGGTTCACCTCCTGTTCCTTGCCCCGCTGCTGGGCTGCAGCGGCGAGCGGAGCTGCCCCAGCAGGGAGATCAAGGGGTACGTGGCCGACTTCCTGGAGTTCTTCCAGGAAGGCACCTTCCCGGAGCGGAAGGCTCCCATCCGCAACTTCGCAACGGGCATTGAGATCGTGGAGGACGAGGCGGTTCCGGCGTAAACTATCCTCATGCCATCGGACCCCTTAGACAAGCTCAGGAGGGCGTCGGCCTTCCGAGAGGGAGGGCCTGCGGCCCTGATATTCGAGCATACCGGCGGTTCCCCCCGCCCTTGACCAAGCGCAGCAGGAGGAGTCGAGGGCAGCGGTGCAGCAACCGCCCGGCGCCTCGGGCATAGACCTGGCCAACTGGTCACTTCAGCAGGCTCAGGAGGAAGGTAGTGGCCCTGTTCGCCGCCTTCCCGCATCCAAATTATCCTCTTCTCCACCGGTTGAAACCCCTGACCGAAGTTCTCGCCTGATAATTGTGACTTTTTTTCATTATCTTTTCACGATAAATGGCAGATTTTTTACTATTCCTACACACTAACTCGATAAAGTCATGTGAGTAGTCCCGTCTAGTGAGTGAATTACTACGGTGAATAGCAATACGGTCGGTAATCTCGAGATCTGGAGCGACCTTATAGCGCATTTCCTGAGCCGGAGTTATCAGGAGGAGCGGTACACACCCGAGGTGGTCTGGTTTGCCTTTGAGAGCCAGCACTTGCCAAGCGAAGTATCAAAATTATCCCCGTTCTGGACGACGAAGACATACGATGCCTGCTTCTGGAGCCGGCCCTACAGAGCCCAGACGATAGGGAGTGGGCCCAAGAAGCCATCCTTTTGCCACCCTTCAGGGTGGCAGGGGCAACCGGCCTGCGAAGCGTCGTAGTTACCGCCACTCGCAACAATGGCTGGCTCGCTCAGGCAACCAAGGAAAGAAGGGACGCACGCGTGGCTGCAGGGATGATGTTCACAGAGGAAGGGGAACGGGTTGAAGCAGGATCCATGGTTTTGTCGGGCAGCGACAAGCGTGGAGACGAGTGGATGGTGAATCTGGAGATAGCCAGGGCCATAGACACCAGCCACGTAGCGGCAGCCAAGGTACGGGCCTGGCTGGTAGAAAGGGCAACGGCTCCCCCACACTGGCGGCAGTGATGGGGGGGAATTAATTTCACCGAGACGTGGCGTATGGCCGAAATCCTGCAGGTGATGGTCATTAGCGGAGGACGGACCACTGTGTGTCGAGTCCAACAAGATTGCGGGCTTCCAGTAACTGGGACGGCGAAGTGCGTACCGAACCAGCATGGCAAGGAGTTCCAATGCAAGGAGTTCCAATGCGATGTAATGCTACTATCACCCCCACACTTGATAATGGTTTATCCGGTCGGAATGGCCACAACTTCCAGATGGCCAATAAGCGCCCATCGCTGCGTGATCATTCCACCGCTGAAGAGGAGGACCGTTAATTGCCTTTCGAAGAGGATACTCATGATACGTACTGCAAATGCTCTTCATGCCAGATGGTGCGGGAGCTCTTGAGGCGGCCCATGGAGGAGATGGCGAGGGCAGTCCCTGGGTTTCGTAAGTTGGCGAAGGCATTGCGAAACAAGAAAGCTAAAACTGTTTGGCATGGTTGATTTACGGAGTAGCGGTAGCCGCTGGTCTTACCCCATTTCCTGTACCAGCCATAGTGCGAGGTTGTCAAGGGCGTCGACAAAACATGCCAGCGGGGCGGAGTAAAACTGTACTACCTGGGCGTAATCGGCCAGCGTAAAAGTCCGCGTCAATTGTTCAGGAGAAGTGTCCCAGAGACAGGCTGGCAGCAGGCTGGGCGGGTGAGTGAGGATGGCTTCTGACGCGACTTATGAGTTGTCCAAGTCTTCCGGAGCTTGACCCGGGGAGTTATCCCGGCGCCCGATGTACTCACAGCGCGCCAGTTCCATCACCAGAGCCTTGTTCAGCGACGGTATGGCCGGGAAGTCGAGGGTGTCCAGGCTTTTCGCGGCAGGGAAATGGGCCGCCCGAATCCGCCGTTCCACCATGCACTGATGGCGGTCGATGAGTACCAGCTCAGCGAGGCGCGGCAGGTATTGGGGATGGTCCACACCCTCGGCGGCGTACATGGACGCCATCTTCCCGTACTCTCTCAGGAAGCTAGGCAGCTTCAGCTCCTTCAGATGGTGCTCCAATAGCAGCGTCGACCGGTCGTTCCTGCCGCCCTCCCCGACAGCAGGGTCATGTAGCCCCGGCGGACGTGGTGCTGACCCGGACCCGTGGCAGGTAGGGACAGAACTCCAGACCCAGCTTGGGCGGCCGTCCCTCCAGCCGGCACAGCACTGGGTGCTTCACGGCGTCAAAGCTGGCGGCTCCCAACCGGAGGGTTTCTTTTGCTGCTGCAGCCAATTCCTGCTTGTCGTAAAGTCTCCAAGGGGCAACAGCGCCTGATACCCACCCCGCGCCAGAGGGGTCTCTGTGAGGGGTCTCTGTGAGGAGGTGCAAAAGGCCAAGCTCAGGGGTCTGCAATTGAGGGCAAAGGCACCTGAGCTGGGCATCCACAGAAACACGGTGCGCCACTACGCCCAGGCGGATAGCCCCCGCTAAGAAAGGGAGAAACCCAACCGGGACACAACACCCGGACACGGTAAGACCTGCCAGGATGGACATTTTCGCGGAGCAATCAGGCGGACATCTTCGCAGGACATCTACACAAGACCACCGTCCAGAATCCTAACAATGACTTCGAATCGATTCACGGGGGGCAACCGCCGACTATAGCGGCCGCTTCACCCCCCCCAAAGTCGTGCCTTCTACGCCGCAGAATATGAGCCCGGCGCTCTGGCAGCATAGACGTCAATTGACGATGACCCTGAAGACAGCGGCGCAATTGTTCTGCGTGTTCGTCTCTCGCGCCACCACATCGACACATGCGCCGTAGTAGTAGGTGCCACTCTGTTGTGCGGTGGTTCGATACTCGACCAAATCGTCATTCGATGGATAGATCGTGCCGGTGCCACTCTTCCGGTCTCCAAAGAGTTCGGTATCGCTGGAGGAGATGGTGGCATCGTCGGAACGGTAGTAGCGTATAGCCGTCTGACTTGTGGGCGAAGGCCCGGTACCCTGGTTGCGTATCCAGAAGGCCATGCCGAATCTCTGGCCCGGATTGAAGTTCTTGTCATAGACCGACGGGGAGTACACCTCGAGGTCGGGATTGACATCGCCCACCCCGACCGCCATCCCTGAGCAGTTGTTATAGATGTCCGATTCGCCAGGCACAGTGTCCACGCAGGCGCCGTAGTAGTAGGTACCGGAACTGTCCGGAGTGGTCACGGTCTCCGAGTAGTCCTCCGTCTCTTCTACGCCGAGGCTCCCCACGCTGTCCGTTCCAATCAGGGTGTCACTGGTGGAGATGGACGAGTAGGTGGAGCGGTAGTAGCGCAGGGTGGTGGTGGCCGCATCGCCTTGGCCATAGTTGCGGACGGTTGCGGTCAGAGTGAAGCTCACGCCGGTGCCAAGGATGTTGTCGCCGAGCCCCGACATGCGTACCGACAATTCGGGGTCGCCCTCCACGACGGTGATCTCCACACCTGTTGAGCAGTTGTTCTGCGTATCCGATTCACCTGACACGGTGTCCACGCAGACTCCGTAGTAATAGGTCCCTGCTGTGGTGGGCGGGTACAGCTCCTCCGACTCATCGCTGGTCTCGTCGGGGTCAAGGCTGCTCACGCTGTCGGTGGTCAACTCGGTATCGCTAGTATTTATGGTGGAATCGGTGGAGCGGTAGTAGCGCAGGGTCGAAGAATCCGCTTCACCGTCTCCTTGGTTCTCGACAGTCGCACTAAAGTCAAAATCCCCATTCAATTCTACCCTGGTCTCGCTGGCGGACACTGAGTGAACCACCAGGTCTACCCCCAAGACGGTGACGGCCACGCCATCCGAGCAGTTGTTCTGCGTGTTGGATTCGTCGGACACCGAGTCCACGCAGGCCCCGAAATAGTAAGTCCCTGCGTCACTCGGGGCGTCCAGCCGCACCGATTCGTCGCTAGTCCTATCCGGTCTGAGACGGCTTACGTCATCGGTGTCAAACTCGGTGTCGCTGGTGGAGATGGTTGAGTCGGTCGAGCGGTAATAGCGCAGCGTTGTAGAGTCCGCATCCTCGTCGCCCTGGTTCCGAACAGTCGCGCTAAGCGTAAATCTCTCCTCGGGGTCCACACTGCCCTCGCTGACAGAGGGCGATTCGACCACCAGATCCGGGGCTTGCTCGTCGTCGTCCTCTTCTTCAGTGGATTCAATTGCCAGGTAATATGCGTCATCGAAGAACCAGGAGCCCAAGCTGATCTCGTGCCCTCCCAGCTCATCATGTGCTAGGAAAAAGCCGGGTTTGGAGCCATCATGATCCTCTATAAAGTACCACCGCCCTGTCGAACCCCATTGCGCGTCTCCGTTCACATTGACGCGCCCGCCGCGCTGGAGAAACTCCTTCATTTCTTCCTGATGCTGGGGCCAGAGGCTCTTCAGGTCGTTCCAGTCGGCGATTACCCAGTTTTCTCCTAACTCCTGGCGAATGGTAGCGGCCGCTTCAGCGTGCTCAACTCTGTCGCTGGTGTAGCGAAGGATGTCCTGCAGGCAGTTCGAAACCTCTTCCTCTTCCTCTTCCTCGTCCTCCTCGTCAGCGGTTACGACCACCTTGATCGCCGCCGCGCCGAAGAGGGCATTGGCCTGGTCCCACCCGTACTGCGGAGCCAGCACGTACCCGTTCTCGATGGCGAAGTCAATCGTAGCGGCGTCCCAGCTCGCCACATCGTCGCCGTTGTCCCACTGCGGACTGCCGGAGGGCCAGTGGGTCGCCGACGCCACATAACCGCGGGACAACTCCGCTTGAGCCACGAATATGATGGCGTACTCCCCAGGGGTAGTGGGTGCGGTCAGGTTGACTCGTGCGTTGCCCCTTGCGCTGCCGAAAGCTGGCACAGAGATGGGAACACGCCAGTAGCTGCGGTCATGGTCACCCCATGTCGGCGTCGCCTCCACGGGGAACACTGCACCAGCGAAATGGTCATTGTGAACATCCAGGCTGACTGTGCCGGTGATGGCCTCTCCCGCAGAAACCGAAATGGACGGACTGGCCGTGTTTATACTCTGACCGTTCAGAGTGCCGCCCGTGAGGTAGACCCTGTCGCCGCTCTGCGAGTCGGTTGGGTCGATGACTGGCTCGTCGTCAGCGGTTACGACCACCTTGATCGCCGCCGCGCCGAAGAGGGCATTGGCCTGGTCCCACCCGTACTGCCGAGCCAGCACGTACCCGTTCTCGATGGCGAAGTCAATCTTAGCGGCGTCCCAGCTCGCCACATCGTCGCCGTTGTCCCACCGCGGACTGCCGGAGGGCCAGTGGGTCGCCGACGCCACATAACCGCGGGACAACTCTGCTTGAGCGACGAATATGATGGCGTATTCCCCAGGGGTAGTGGGTGCGGTCAGGTTGACTCGTGCGTTGCCACTGGTGCTGCCGAAAGCTGGCACGGAGATGGGAACACGCCAGTAGCTGCGCTCATGATCGCCCCATGTCGGCGTCGCCTCCACGGGGAACACCGCACCTCCGAAATGGTCATTGTGAACATCCAGGTTGACCGTGCCAGTGATTGCCTCTCCGGCGGAAACAGTGATGGACGGACTGGCCGTGTTTATACTCTGACCGTTCAGAGTGCCGCCCGTGAGGTAGACCCTGTCGCCGCTCAGCTCAGGAGGGGGAGGTACCCCAATGTCTCTCTCTTCGCAGGAAGGCAGCCCCAGGGATGCAAAATCGTTGTTGGATACGGCTCGCAGTGCTTCGGGAACGCACCCGGTCAACTGGTTGCCGGATAGGCGCAAATATGTCAGGTTGGTCAGGTCGCCCAGTTTCGGCGGTATAGCTCCGCTCAACCGATTATCGAGTAGAGTCAGCCTGTTCAGATTGGAGAGTCTACTCAGTTCCCGCGGTATCGGCCCGCTCACTTTCGAATTAATGATGTCCATCTGGATCAAGTTGGAGAGATTGCCTAGTTCCGGTGGCAATTCAGTAAGCGTATTGTTATTCAGAATCAGTCTGGTCAGGCTCGAAAGGTTGCCCAGTTCTGGCGGTATGCGCCCGTTCAGACCATACCCGTCCAAAATCAACTGGGTAACGTTGCCGTTCGCATCGGTGATTACTCCTCGCCAGTTTCCGATGGAGTTGGAGCTCATCCAACCCTGCTGCGCCCTCCAGTTCGGATCGTCCGTAGCGTTGTAGAGCGCCATCAGCACGCCCCGGTCGCCGCTCTGCGGGCCAGGACGCTCGGCGGCCACAGTGACCCGAACGGGTGAGGGTGAGGCCATCTGGCTGGAGCTGACCGAAATGTTGTAATCCCTTTCGATGGGGGTGTCGTTGCTGGGCAGGGTAAACGACGCCTCCCAGCACATTCCCCCAGGGGACAGTTGCATGTTATGCCCGGAACGGCAGGTTGCGCCTCTCTTAGAGGGTGTGTGACAAATCCCCTCTCCCTCCGGGGGAGGGTTAGGCCTGTCCTGAGCATGCCGCAGGGGTGAGGGCGTCCCCTGCTTTCTCACGAATAACGAATGCCCAGCAGCCTGCTCTTTATGGCACCAGGCAGAATTGTCACACACCCTCTTAGAGGTCGCTCCCGTAACCATCGGGCCACTGATGGCGAAGGAGGGCGTCTCGGCCGAGCCGCTGGTCACCACCCTGGCAACCACGGCCCCACCTGCCGCACCCAACGCCTGGGGGCTGGCGGTCAATCCCTGGGGTCCCCAGGCAATTCGAGTGGGAACGGGAGCCTGATCGGCTACCGGCGTGGGCGAGACGGTGACCTCGGTCACCAGTTCCTCGTCGATCTCGCCGGACGTTGCTGTAACTTTATAAGTGAGCGCTCCGCCGGTATCGTTTACCGGAAGGCTAAAGAACGTATCCCAGCACTTCGTGCCGTTCGCTCCCGAAACATATCCGAATGGACGATATGTCAGACTGCATCTGTTTGCACTCCTGGTCCTGTCCAGTTCGGGGCCTTCAATGGTGACTTCCGTCGTGTCGTTGATGCCCACGCCCACGTTGAGCACCCTCACTTCCAGACGGCCTCCGGTTCCATCCCGCGGGATGATCTCGGTAGCCGACGACTGCCACCGCTTGCCGGTGTTCGCCAAGGCGGTCGTCTCGTCCTCCCCGATTATTACGACTGTGTTCTCCCTCGCCGTGCCGGTGTAGTCGCCACCGGTGGCGGTGTGGACCAGGGTTATGAAGTCGTCGGGTACAGCGTCGACGTCCTGCCGCGCGGTAACTGTCACCGTCCTTGGGTTGTTCCAGTTGCCGGGTGTGAAGGTGAGGCTGGCCGGAGACACAGTGAGGTCTGATCCGGAATTCCCGCTTACGCGAACCGTCACGGTTGAGCTGGGTGCCGTGTCCAAGCGCACAGAGTAAGTGGCGCTGCTGCCTTCGTTTACGGTAAGTACGGAGGGAGAACTAGTGACGGCGGGGCGCCCTGTCGGCTTGTCCTCCGCGAATGTCGAGCGGTCGCAGATGGGCGGATTTACATCCGTATTGAGCGGTTCTCCTGCCCTGAACTCTCCCGTGACTTCGAACTCACCGTGTTCCCTGACAAACGGAATATTAACATTGAGGACACTCTTCCACGTGGAGTAAGTAGTGAAGTTCGAATAAACGCCAATGTAATCTCCGTGGGCAAAATCAATCGGGAATTGGATATCAATCCCTCGAGCATTTATCAAAGCGAGATCCCAGGGCACGGTTATACGATTGGTGCAATTGTACGATTGCTCTTTGAACCAAGCGCTCTGAGGACCCTGGAATTCTTCAGGGAATGCCTCGCTGAGGTATTCTACTGAACCGAGTCCGGCGTTTAGCCAGGAGCCGACCATCGGCAAAGCTGATCCCAATGTCACTTCTATAGCAACATCGATGACCTGCTCGGCGGCGAGCCTTATCTGTACTTGGTCGGCCTCCTGAAACTTCGAGTAATTGGCATATCCTCTAGTCCAGAACCGGTCTATTTCCCTTCGCTCGTTATCGAAATCTATCCATGTATACTTGGGCACCACGACTGTAACTTGCCCGATGCTGTCGAACCCCAGGACAAAGTCCAACAGAAAGACAGCCGATAGCGCCGACACGGGACCGCCAGCTACGGCGGCCGCTATCGTGATGACAGTAGAGACGCCCTCCACTACCCGAGTGACAAACTCGCCGGAGGAGTTCAATAAACTCAGCCCTTGCCTCAGCGCGTCCAGGGCGGTATCGATGACAATCGCCGAAGCCTGCGCACCCAAAATAAATACATCGGTTAATCTGGATGCAATGAAATCAGCGACATCCAGTCCAGGACTCGTGTACGTATTGCCCCAAAAATCGGTGATTTCCACTTGGAGAAAAGTACCTTTGATACCGATATTCTCTAAGAGGGTGTGTGACAAAGTGCAATCAGGTTGGCTTGAGCCTTTTGAGCATCAGGTGGACCATCGCTATATGAACCCAGGTCTCACCGGTTTCTGGCAGTTCCTCATAGTCCTTGCCAAGCCGTCGGCACCGGCTGAGCCAGGCCAGCGTCCGTTCAACCACCCATCTGCGAGGCAGCACCTCGAACTGGTGGCTGTCCGGTCTCCGGCGCACCACCTTCAGCAACCATCCTCCAGTCTCCCAAGCCCACGCCACCAGCCGACCGGCATAGGCCGCATCGGCCCAGATGACCTGAAGCCTGGGGAACCGGCCCAGCAGCTTGGCCAGCACCAGTCTGGCCCCGTCCCGGTCCTGGATGTTGGCGGCGTGAATCACCACGGCCAAGAGCAGCCCGGTGGTGTCCACTACGATGTGGCGCTTGCGCCCGGACACCTTTTTGCCGGCGTCGTAGCCGCGAGGCCCCCTTTTTCCGTGGTCTTCACCGATTGGCTGTCGATGATCGCCCCGCTGGGAGTAGCATCCCGTCCCTCGCTCTCCCGGACCACGGGACGCAGTGCCTCCAAAACCCGCTCCCAAGTGCCGTCCTTGCGCCATTTTCGGAAGTACCACCAGACCGTGCCCCAAGGAGGCAGGTCGTGGGGCATCATTCGCCAGGAAATACCGCCACGCAACACGTACAGGATGCCGTTCACCACCTCCCGCAGGTGCACAGTTCGGGGATGTCCCCTGGGTGAAACCGTGGGCAACAGGGGTTCCAGCAAGCCCCACTGGGCATCGGTCAAATCAGTGGGATACGATCTTCGATCCATACCCCAAAGTTACAGGCTACCCGCAAACCACACCAAGCTGCTCCAATGCAAGTTTCGACAATTGTCACACACCCTCTAAGGCAAGCACCAGGGATTCGTGAATTATGGGGCGCAATATTTCATCAATCTTGTCTGGATCTGTTATGCCGATTTCCATGAGCAAGTCATCAATCAGATCGACCATCTCTTGCGAACGCGCCGTCAGTTCCTTTACTATAGCGGCTGCGTCGTGCTCGAGGCGGACCCGGAGTACTCTCTCGGTCGAACCGGCCGGCTCAGTGCCCACGTATACCTTGACATCCGGGATGTCCCAGCTCCCCACACCAATGGAGGACTCTTCGAGCGCCGCATAGATCAGCTTGGCGAGCGGATCCCACCCCTCGGGGACATCGTCCATTGTGAGGCCGCCGGCGAGAGTTATCCCTTGGTTACGGTCGGCCACGTCAATTGTCCAGACAACGGATACAGAATCGTTGTCGTCGTCGGTGAATGTCGCCGTGATTGTGTAGTCCTGGCCCGATCTTGTCGTGTGCTCATATGTCTGGGTAGTGGAGGCGCCGCTGGCATCTCTATCGACAACCACAAGGTTGCCTATTTCCCACTTGTAAGCATTGAGGTTCCCATCCGGGTCGTTCGCCGACGCGCTGAACACTATGCGGTCGCCCGGAGACGCACTGATGGTCCTTGAGTTGACGCGCGTGCTGCCAACCATGGCGTGGAAGCTGGTGATCGTGGGAGGTGTGCCGGTCTGTACTGGTTCCGGCGGAGGTGCGTCGCCAAATCTTGCAACCACTGCGATGCCTGGGCGGTCTACGGTGACTGTTACACCACTGGCACTGGTGCCAATGTTCTGACCATCCTTCTCCCAGTGGGAAAACCGCTCCCATCGAATGTCGCTGCTGACCGATGGGCTTATGGTCGCGGAGGAGCCTTTGGCGTACCAGCCCCCGCCGTTCACAGTCTGCCCTGGGCCAGTGAACAGGCGGTACTCCGTACGGAATTCCGCAGTGTAGGATGCGTCGCTGGTGGTACGAACATTTCTGCTTTGCAGACCACCGTCGCTCCATCTCTCGAAAAGGTACCTTGTGTACCCGGCGGTCTGCTCATACGGCACGTTCAGTCTGAAAGCGGACCCTGACTCTATCGTTGTTTCGTAAGGGGTGTTCCTGGAGATTCCGTTGGGCCCAGGGCCGACCGTGACTTCCCGGCCGGTGGGATCTGAGTTAATAGTTACAGTCACCATCTCCGGAGGTGCTTGAGAAACGGTGACTCTTGCACTGTCTGAGTCATCTCCATAGGCATTGCTGACACTCAAGTAGACGGTCTTACTACCGGCAGCACTCCAACTGGTTTCGTAAGACTCACTGGCGCTTGTGCGTGTGGTATTACTTGCGCTCCACTGGTAGGTTGTCGGAGTGCTGCCGCTGAAGTCGGCCGTGCAGGTTACAGTCTCCGCAATTTCTGGACTAGAAGGAGAACAATCGATATCGTCAATTGCGGAGGAAGGGTGCACCGTGAATGATGCAAGCCCTGGCTCCCTATAACATATATCGTCGGTATCCCACTGATTCAGAACAGAAAAGTCAACTTTATAAAGCCCTATCCTGCTATTTCTTGCTACAGTCCAGTCCCAGTCGGTCGTATACGGCTGGGCTCTACTGGCTCCCGCAAACCAATCTTCTTCGGCTGAGTCGAGATTTCCTTGATACCTTCCTAACTGGTCCTTAACCTCGGCCGTGATTTTGAACTGTCTGTATTCTGTTTCAGGAGTGGTCAACTTCACTTCGACATTGACAGTGTCGCCCGGTTTGACATCGGATGGACTAACTGAGACGTCAGTACCTAGAATCCTGGCTCTCCCACTGCAAGAAACAATGTTAAACGGCTCCAGGTTGTTCGCACCAGAGCAGCTTCTTTCATTCTCATCAGCAATCGCGGGATCTATAACCGCAGCGTCTACCGTGTAGCTACCAATAGGGAACTCGTCGATATCAGCTTGTCTAGGCCACGTGATCGGGACGTCGCCTCGGTCTCGCAAATAAACTGAGGAGCTGAAAGCATAGCTTTCTGTACTGTTTGCAGGGACAGTGAATTTAGTCGAATACAACTCACCAAGGTAATCTCTATCGACATTGGTCTTTCTGAACACATATATAACCTGGACTTCCCAATTCTGGTCGCTGATATTTTCTATCGTGGCGTAGAATTGGATTGGTGCTTTTATAAAACTGGCATATGTCGTATAGGATGTTTCTGAATTAACTGCCACATCTTTGATATTCAACATGCCCTTGCAAGAAGTCTGGGGCATCGATTGACTTGGGACACCCTCATAAGGGTCCTCACCTGCACTCGAGGCCGGTGGGTCAGCGAGTATCGCCAAAGCCGTGAGCAGAGCAACTGTCACTACAGCTAGAACGATACCAATCCGGCGAAGGCCTGGGCGATCTGAGGGGATCATGCGTTATGCACCTTGCCATGCGCAGGCCGCTGGCTTGTTGAGCCAAGGGGAATGGCAGCGTGAAGGCCTACGCCGGGCAACCGGGCAGGACTGTCTCCTGAACCCGGTCGCCTTAAAGAACTATGATCTGTTCTCCTCATGCCGTCGTGCCCTCCGCTTCGTTGGGACAACTGCCGATTTGGCCGCGCTCCCCGCGGGAGTCCTGTATCCCCTTGACTCAATGCCAGTGGTCCTCGCTGGCTTGGCGCAGGCGGTCTGGGGAACACAGACCGCCCTGTACACATCGTGACCTACTTCATCCGCGCCAGCTAATTCCCCAGCACCGGATAAGCCCTGTCTCCCTCATGCACCTTCAAACATCTCTCTTCCGGAGGAGCAGTCACGTCGCTTCAAGACCCCTCCCTCGGTTCCCAATCAGCGCCTCCTCAGGATCAGGTAGACGAAGGTCAGGCCGGCGAGGATCAGGGCGATCACCAGCACGATGATCAAGGCCAGGCGGTCGCGGCTGGCCGCCGCTGCCTGCTCCAGCAGGTTGCGTCCCCGTGGTTCTGCCTCATCCAGTGTGGGCACCCCCAGTTCCTGCAGGGCAGCTGGGGTGGCGGTTGGCGTCGGAGTCGGGGTGGCTGTGGCCGTGGGAGTTGGCGCCAGCGTCGGCGTGGGTGTGGGTGCGGGTACCGCCGTGGGCGTAGGTGCGGGCGTCTCGGTGGGCTTGGCAGCTTCCTGGCGAGGAACCGACTCTGTCGGCACGACTACGGCCCTCGGTTCCGGCGCCGGCTCATCGTCGTCGTAGACCGTAACGGCCACGCTGTCGATGCCCACGCCGTTGTAGTCGCCGTCGGCGCTGGTCGCCGTGTGGGTTATGGAGACCTGGTCGTCCTCGGTGTCCTGGTCGTGGGCCGCGCTCACCGTCACCGTCTGCTCCCTGCCCCAGTTGGTGGGCGTGAAGGTCAGCCTGCTGGGATTGGCGGTCACCTCCTGCCCTGCGGTCATGGCGATAGTCACATTGGACGTCGGCTGGGCCCTCAGCCGGACCGTATAGTTGTCCGAGAATCCGGACCGGCCCTCGTCGATCCAGAGGACAGACGGCGAGATGGCCACGCTCGCCGAGGCGTCGTCGTCGTAGACCGTAACGGCCACGCTGTCAATCTCCAGGCCGTTGTAGTTCCCGTCGGCGCTCGTCGCCGCGTGGGTGATGGTGACCGAGTCGTCCTCGGAGTCCTGGTCGTGGCCCGCGCTTACCGCCACCGTTCGCTCGGTGCCCCAGTCGGTGGGGGTGAAGGTCAGCCTGCTGGGACTGGCGGTCACCTCCTCCCCTGCGGTGATGGCGATGGTCACATTGGCCGTCGGCTGGGTCTTGAGCCTGACGGTGTAGTAGTCCGAGAATCCAGGCAGGCCCTCGTCGATCCAGAGGGCGGAAGGCGAGATGGCCACAGCCGCCGGAACATCGTCGTCGTAGACCGTGACGGCCACGCTGTCGATACCCTCCAGGCCGTTGTAGTTGACATCGGCGCTGACCGCCGTGTGGGTGATGGTTTCCCGGTCGTCCTCGGTGTCCTCGTCGTGGTCCGCGCTGACCATCACCGTCTGTGGTGTATTCCAGGTGTTGGGGGTAAAGGTCAGGCCGGAAGGACTGGCCGTCACCTCCCCGCCCACTGTCATGTGGATTGCGACACTGGCGGATGGCTGAGTCCTCAACCTCACGGTGTAAGCGCCCGAAAATCCCGACTGTCCTTCCTCAATCCAGAGCGAGGTAGGCGATATGGCCACACTTACCTCGGCGTGGATGTCATAGACCGTTACGTGCACGCTGCCTGGTTCCACGTTCCCGTAGTTGATGTCGTCGGTGTCCACGGTGTGGGTGATGGTGACGAATTCGTCCTCGGTGTCCTCGTCAAGGTCTGCGCTCACCATCACTGTCTGCTCCGTCTGCCCCTCGTCCCAGTCGGTGGGGGTGAAGGTCAGGATGGAGGGCATGGCAGTCACTTCCTCGCCTGCTGTGACGGTGATGTTCACATCGGCATAGGGCCGGGTCCCCAGGGTCACCGTGTAGGTGTCCCCCTCCTCTCCCTCCATAATCCAGAGCGCCTCGGGCAGGACATCCACGCTCCCGGGGCGGTTGGTGTCGTAAACCGTCACCTCCACGTTGTCAATGCCAAGTCCGTTGTATTTCTCGTCGGTGCTGGTCGACTCGTGTGAGATGACGACCTTGTCGTTCTCCGAGTCATCGTCGCGGCCTGCCCTGACGGCCACCGGTTGCTTCGTGGCATAGTTGACAGGGGTGAAGGTCAGGCTGACCGGAGTGGTTGTAACTTCCCCCTCCGATGTCATGATCCCGATGGTGACATCTGCCAACGGCGCCGACGCAAGTGAGACCTCGTAGAAGTCCGAAAATCCCGCCAGCCCCTCCACGACCGCAAGCTCAGTTGGCCAGACGATTACACCTGCTTCGTCGCCGTCGGTGACCTCCACGGTCACGCTGGGAATTGTCACGCTGAGGTACTCGCTGGCGCTTCCCTCCTTTACGGTATGGCTAATGGTGACCTGCTCGTCTTGCGTATCACTGTCGGGCTCCGCGGTAACCGCCACCACCTGCGGAGTTTTCCAGTTGTTGTCGTCGGGGGTAAAGGTCAGGCTGTCCGCACCGACAGTCACTCCCTCCCCGGAGGTGATGGCGATGCCGATGGTAACTTTACCCGACGGCTCGGTCTTCAGCACGACCTCATAGTCGCCAGAATCCCCCTCGTTGAGCCGGACCACGGTGGGAGAGACATCAACGCCCGGCGACTCGTCGTCGTCCACAATGATGACCGTCGTCGGGCCCACGGTGAGGCCAGAGGTGGTCGTTCTGAGGTGGACCCGGAAAACTGGACAGTTAGTTAAGTGGGAATCCTGCTCCTAAACTACGGACAGCGACAGCTGTTGATGAGGAGCGGGAAATGTCCACAGAGCGGAGAAAGCACAGCCCGGCCTTCAAGGCGAAAGTTGCACTGGAGGCAATGAAGGGCGAGCAGACGGTGGCCGAGCTGGCTGCCCGGTTCGAGGTCCACCCCAACCAGATTCAGACTTGGAAGAAGGCCTTAGTGGATGGCGCGGCCGCTATCTTCGGCCAAGGCAACGGGACCAATAAGGGCAAGGAGCAGAAGAACAAGAACAACGACGCCCTGGTGGCTCGCCTGTACCAGCAGATCGGCCAGCTCAAGGTGGAGCGGGATTTCTTGGAGGAAAGGTCCGGTCCATGACCCCAGCACAGCGGCGTGAGCTGACCGACCGGCAACATCGGCACCTGTCCATAGTGCGGCAGTGCCAGCTGATGGGTGTCAGCCGCTCCAGCCTCTACTACCGTCCCAAGGGGACACCCCTGGGGGACCTGTCCCTGATGCAGGCCATGGACCGCCAGTACCTGGAAACCCCTTTCTACGGTTCCAGGCGGATGAAGGCTTCGCTGGAGCGGCAGGGCATGCCGGTAAGCCGGAAGCGGGTGCAGCGGCTCATGAGACTGATGGGACTGCGGGCTATCTACCGGCAGCCTCGCACCAGCCAACCAGCGGCGGGACGCTGGGTCTATCCCTACCTGCTGAGGGATCTGACGATCACCCGGGCGAACCAGGTGTGGGCGGCTGACATCACCTACCTGCCCATGGCCCGGGGATTCCTGTACCTAGTGGCCATCATGGACTGGCACAGCCGGTACGTGGTGGCTTGGGGGTTGTCCAACACTCTGGAGACCGGCTTTTGTGCCGAGACCCTGACCGAGGCCCTCGGCCAAGGAACGCCCGAGGTGTTCAACACCGACCAGGGAAGCCAGTTCACCAGCCGCGAGTTCACGCAGATACTCCAGGATCACTCGGTGAAGATCAGCATGGATGGCAGGGGCAGGTACCAGGACAACATATTAGTCGAGCGGCTATGGAGGACAGTGAAGTACGAGGAGGTCTACCTGAAGGCCTACGCCAACGGCCTTGAGGCCCGCCGAGGGCTGCGAGAGTACTTCCGGTTCTACAACCACCGGAGGCCGCATCAGGCCCTGGGCTACCGTACGCCGGCGGAGGTCTTCCACGGCGAGCCTGTAGAAGAGGAGCTGAAGGAAAGGAGGTGCCCGGACCAACGGGTCTTGGTATCATACGGAGGAGTGCAGGAGTCCCACTTAATTGTGGCTTAATCCTGTCCAACCAATGGGGTCCACCTCAGTTCCCGTAACAATCACCGTCTCGTCGTCTTCGTCATCCGAGTCATTTTCTGGAGTGAAGCTCAGGGTCGCAGTCCCGCTTCTCTGCCCTGGCGCAACGGTGAGCGTAGCGGTGCTTGAAGTGAAATCCGAGGCTGACGCTGGATGTAAACCTGAACCTGGGATTATCGACAGCATTAAAGTGGTAGGGGCACCCCGAAGGTCCTTGTTCAGTGTCCCGGTTACGGTGAGGCTGGTCTCGCCTGCCGCCTCGCCCACAGACGTGGGACTCACCGACAGATTTACCGCCGTCGACGGATCTGTTGGTGGGCAGTTGCCAACACAGCAGCCAACACAGGGGATGCGGGTGACGGGATCTTCTTCCTCCTCGTCGTCGGGGATGGGGGTGACGGTCGGGTCGTTATCCACGATGGTCACGGACGTACCTATCACCGTCAGGGCAGAGTTCGTCGTCGTTCCCGTTATCCTTACCGACTCATTGGGTTCATCCACAGTGTCGTCAACGGGCGTCAAACTAAACGTGGCTGTCTCGCTGTCATCGTTCGCCGGTATGGTCAGGGTCAGCGTCCCCGGGTTCACCGTGTAGTCACTAGTACTACAACGACGCGTTTAAGGTGGTGGCTCCATCCTGCATTCACGGCGGGCGGAGCGGCGTCTCTGGTGGGAGCGGCGCGCCCGCTCGTTGCGTAGCTGCGTATCCTCCAGCCACAGCAGCAACTCCTCCGGTCCGAACCGTTCCCGGGGCAGCATTTCCCGCACCACCCGGTACACCTGGGGACGGGTGATCCGGGGCATCTTTTCCCCCCCAGTCCTGCTGCAGGCCCAGCAGGAACGCTCCACCCAGCAGGCACATGGCTATGTGGTGATGCCAGCCGGACCAGCTACGGGTCTCGTATTCGTCCAGGCCCACGTCGCCCTTTTCCGTCTCGAACTCCGTTTCAATGGGCCACCTGGAACCGCCCACATAGGCCAGGGTCTCCAGGGGAGTATCCTCGGCAGCGTTGGACAGGTAGTAGCGAGGCTCGCTGCCGTCCAGGTTTCGGCGGTAGACGGCCCATGCCTCCTGGCCCGGCTTGCCCTTCCGGGTTACCCGCACCCGCTGGGCGCAGAACATATAGCTCCGCGGCCCCTGGCTTCCCTGGGCCACCGTTATCTCCCGCCAAGCCTTATCCGGCAACTCGCCACTGCGCTGCTCCATGGTACGACGCTGCCCGTCCCTGAGCCTGGGCTTGCGGGGGCGCCCGGACCCCTGAGACCCCGGACTGGTCCAAGCCAACTCCAGGGGCCAGACCGGAGTGCTGCCCGGAACGTCCAGCACGTAGCGCATCCCCAGGCCCGCCAGGGACTCCCGAAAGGACGGCGACATCCCGAAGGCGTCGTCCCCGGCAACCCATCCGGCCTTGAGGTGGCCCAACCCCAGGGCCCGCTCCAGCAGCTCCAAGGCCAACTCCGTCTTCGACCGGTAGCTCAGCCGCTCCTTGGGCACACCCGCCGCCGCACACCGGTCCTGGTCGGAGATCCAACTCTCGGGCAGATACAGCCCCTTGTCCACCAATGCCTGTCCCAGCGGGCTGACGTAGGCCAGGAACATCCCCGCCTGGCAGTTGGCCACCTTCCCCAGCCTGCCGCAGTACTGCCGGGCTACCCCCACCGACTTCCGTCCCTGCTTGGGAAAGTCGCTGCCGTCCAACACCCACACCGCCTCGGGGTGAGCCAGCCTGGGGGCCAGGTATTCCTGCAGCCGACCGATGACCGCGGCATCGTCCCACCGGGCCTCGGTCAGAAAACGCTGCATCGCCCGGGCCGAGATGCCCACCGATTCCGACAGGTTCTCGGCGTTGCGCCGCTCCCCAGCCTGCACCAGCAGCCCCTGAAGATAGTTCCGGCTGTGCTCCCGCCACTGCTTGCGGCCGAAGGAGGCCGCGAAGAAGGCGTGAAAGTCCTGAAAGTTGTCGTAAACCCGCTCGAAACTCGCCCCATCCATCACCCAAACCACCCACTATCATCTTGACAACTATCCTATCAAACAACCCGTCGTTGTAGTACTAGTGGCTGTAGCAGTTCCGCTGCCTACGGTCAGATTCACAACGGTAGCCGAACTAAGAGTGGCGCCGTTCAGTCTTCCGGTTACCGTTATATTCGTCGCATCGGCACCCTCTCCCACCGTTGCAGGACTCACTGACAGCTGTATCTCCGTGGAGGGGGCGTCGTCGTCGTTGACGGTTACGGTTACGTCGTCAACGTTTATGCCGCTGTAAACGGAGTCGGTGCTGGTTAAGCTGTGGGTGACCGTGTCGATGTCGTTGGCCGTGTCGGTGTCTGAAACTGCGGTCACAGTTATCGACTTCGGATTAGACCAGTCGTTCATGGTGAAAGTTACGCTTTCTGGATTGAACATAAGGTCAGATCCCAACGGCTTCATAGGAGTGATCGTCACATCCTGCGACGGTTGGGTGTCCAACACCACCGTGTAGTTCTGCGAACTTCCGCCCTCGGACACGGTCAACCGTGCTGTTGAGAGGGTTACGCCCGGGGAAGTGCTCGGGAAGTTGTCGTTGACCGTCACATCAAGATTCTTGCTGACTCCGTCGTAGTCGCCTCCCGAGGCCGTGTGGACCAGCGTCCCTACGTCATCGTCGGTGTCGTCGTCCTGCGCAGCAGTTACGGTTACTATCTGGTCGGTGTTCCAGCTCCCACCGGTACCGCCCGTGAAATCCAGGCTGTCATCACTCAGGGAGAGATCGGTGCCGCTGTGTCCGGTGATGTCCACTCTTACCGTATTTCCGTCCCCGGGGTCGGTGTCCAGCTTAACCATGTAGTCCCGCGACTGTCGTTCAGGAACGGACAGGGATGAGGGGGAGATGGATATGCCCGTTGACAGGTTTGGGGTGACGGTGGCGCCAGGACATGTAGTTCCGCCGCCCGCGTCGCTGTTTCCTATTGTGACGGTTCTCGTGTGGTCAGTGTCTTCAAGTGTATCCATGTTCTTGATCTTATACCCGTACCCTGGCACGAACACCGGGTTTATTTGTATTGTAATTTTACGCTCGGAGTTGTCATCGAGGTCGTCACATACGGAATAGGTCAAGTCTTCCTCAGGCACGAATATTTCACCTTCCCGAATCGCAAAAGCAATCAATTCGTCGGCAAATCTAGTGCTTTCATCTGACGGATCGAAGTATGAGTCATATACTCTGATACCGCCTACGATGCAGGCTGGGTCGGGTGGCGAGATGATGGTTGGGCTGCATGACATATTTTCATGCAGTTTATCCTGATCGAGGTTATCGCCATCCGTGTAATCCGGCCTGTCCGCTGCAAGAATCACCCTGTTGGCCACCACCTTTGAAATCACCCGTATACCGCCTCCTGACCTGTCCTCCGCTACGACGCTCTCCAGACACACCTCGAGCATCTTGTCATCCGCTGTCGCCTGGGGGTAGCAGACCCTGGATTCCCCCTCCACCACGCCGCCGGCATGAAGGAACAGCAGGGTGGCGCAGATGGTCAGGAAGCCTGCCAAGATGAGGAACAATGGCCCTTGGCGGGCCGGGCTGGGCCGGAAATTCAATGATCGAAGCGTCATGGGCACCCGAATCTGTTTCAGGTTCCGCACGTCCACGCGTGCTGTCCCATTATTAATCGGTCGGCAGTATCAGGTATGTGCATTCGGGATATTGCACGATTTTGCAATATACAGCTATGAATGGTGAGTATTGCACATGGAATATTACTCCGTGACTCACATTTCCATAGGTGAATTTGAGCACTGCACACCTGTTGCGGGCCTGCAGATTTGCCGCCACTCCCCAGTAGCGTTCCGCATCAGGTGATTTTCATGATGAAGCCCTTGGCTTGAAGCAGGCCAGAGGCTAACCCACGGTACCCGTCTTCTATGTACACAATGAACCTGAATTGTTCTGCGAGGGCAGATAATTCCTGTACACGCTCGTAATTGCTGAGAAACGGCTACTGAAATCGGACTACTGCCGCCATCCATAGGTGTGTACCCGACCCTCAAGATGGTCCGGCCAATGTACAGAGAATACCTATAGCTGTGGGTTAGCTGGAAGCTGGCAATGGCGAGGAGGAGATTCCGGGAAACAGCGAGGCCTTTGGCCTGCCTGGGGACACCGTGAGCGAAATGTGTACCGTATGGTGCCGAAGTCGAAGATAATTGTCCAGTGTCTAGACCCTGGGATGTTGTACAGAGTCTTTTAGTTTTCCGGCATGATTAACATAGGCTCCGTCATTCCCGCGAAAGCGGGAATCCAGGGGGTCACTGCCTACAGCACGACTACAGTTAGTCGGGCACTGGATTCCCTCTCTCCCAGGAATGACAGGTGAGAACTATAAGACCCTGGATGTTGACTCAGGGCTATCGCATTACAAATACGCGAACACGTCACTCCTGCGAAAGCAGGAATCCAGAGCGCGTAGCCAGGTTGATTCTCGCGGAGAAACTACTGACATTGAGCGCCGGATTCCCGCGAAAGCGGGAATGACGTGCATTGGTCAATCAAAACACGATTGCCCGGGATGACGATGCGGCTCAGTCCAGTCCCGGCGAGCCATCTCGGGGGCAGCAACACCGGCCGCAATGAGGACAAGGGCTACAGGCCCGACTCTCCAGTCCGCAGCGTGAAGGCGGAATCGACATCGGTGACGAACACGCGGCCGTCGCCTGGAAAGCCGGTGGAGGCCGCAGCCTGGATGGAGCTGGTCACCGACTCCACCTGGTCGTCTTGGACCACAACCATGAACATGCACTTGGCCAGTTCGTCGTAGAAGTGGTCGCCCACCTGGACGCCCTGCTGCTTGCCACGGCCCAGCACATCCCACTTGGTCATGGCCGGGAAACCGTCGTTGGCCAAGGCCGCAGCGACGGCGACTTCCTTCTCTGGGCGGATAATCGCTCTTACCATTTTCATCGTAGAACCTCCCGTGTTCCGGCTATGCTTCAAAATCTATGCCTGGGATGTCGGACCCGATCAGGTCTCCGTTGGCGCCGTACCCTTCGGTCTTGAGTTTTTCGATGAGGCCGGGCAGCACGGTTCCAAGCGTCGACACCGGGACCTGCTCCGCAACCTTCCAGGCTGGCCGTGCATTGGGCCCCGTGCTGCCGCCTGCAAATATCGTTACCGCGTCCACCACATTGCCTTCGAAGCGCGTCTTGCCGCCTTGGAAGCCGATGTCGGCGGCGTGGTGGTTGCCGCATCCCGCCGGACACCCGGACCAGTACATCCGCAACGGAGCGGCGTCGGGGTACAGGTCGTCCAGCGCCTGGACGACCTGGCGGCTGACACTCTTGGTCTCGATCAGGGCCAGGTTGCAATAGTCGTTGCCGGTGCAGCTCACGAGCCCCCGCATCATGGGCGCTGGGTCAGGCGACAATCTCGACAGCAGCGGCTCCTCCAGCAGGTCCGGAAGCCTGGACTCGGGCACACCGGCAATGATGGCGTTCTGGTCCACCGTCAGCCGGATGTCGCCTGAGCCATAGACCGCGGCCAACCGCGCCAGCTCGGTCATGTCGTCGGCGCATGTGCGGCCGGTGGGAACGCACAACCCGACCGAGTACAGCCCCTTCTGCTTCTGTTGGGTGATGCCCAGGTGGTTTGAGTGGTTCTCGTAGCGGGCGTCCTCTCCTGCACCATGCAACGTGCGGCCCCAGCGCTCCTCCAGCCGTTCACGGAACTTTTCGATGCCCCAGTCGTCCAGCAGGAAAGCTAGGCGGGCCCGGGTCCGCTTCTCCCGCGAACCCTCGTCGCGGAACATCAGGGTAATCGTCGCCGCCATGAGTGCCGCGTCGCCAGGCTTCACGAAAACATCCAGCGGCCGGGCTACGGTCATCCCCCCCGAGCCCATCTTGCCCCCAACAGCGACATTGAATCCCTTCCACTGGTTCAGGGCCACACCGCCAGGCCCGATAGCGGGCGTCATAGCGATGTCCTGGGTTTCGGCGTGGATACAGTTTTCAAGGCAGCCGGTGAAGGCCACGTTCAGCTTGCGGGGAAGGTTGGTGTACTCGCGGTTGCCCAGGAACATTCGGGTGAACTCTTCCCCGACCGGGGCCGCGTCGAACAACTCGTTGGGCGTCAGGCCCGACATCGCGCAGGTGTTCGTGCCCCTGATGTTGTCCATCCCGGTCTGTAGCGACGAGAGATCGATCTGGCGCAGGGCGCTCAGGATCTGGGGAACGTCCCTGATCTGGATATCGCGCAACTCGACCTGCTGCCGGGTGGTGAGGTCCATCACGCCGCTGCCCAGCCGGCGGGCCAGCGCGGCCAGCGTCGCAAGCTGCGACGCGGTCAGGCGCCCGTTGGTGATGCGGAGGCGCATCATGAAGCGCCCCGGTGTGGGCTTCCGAAAGAAGGTGCCGATCCACTTCAGCCGCTCGCGGTCGCCGGGCTCGATGGTCTCCCAGCCGCCGTGCGCGGCTGCGAGATCATGTATCTCATCAAGAATGTCCAGACCCGGCTTCTCTGCCTTGATGCGCTCGACGGGGTTGCCCGTTTTCGTTGCTGTGGTCAAGCCGTCCTCCTGTGATTCCCGTCCGCAAGGGTGGGGAACATCCTCACCCATGTCCGATTCCAGTGGGAAGAGGCGATCTGGTGGACTGCCCTACGCCTCGCTGTACAGGGCCATGGGCACTCGCTTGGCATACGCGGGCGCGACCGCCAGCTGGCCCCGTCCCAACACGCGCTCCATGACCCGTCGTTCCTCGGTCTCGCGCTCGGGGGAGAAGCGCACCACCAGCACCAACCCGGAGGCCACCGTAACGACGGCGCCCAGGTAGAGCAGGGCCATCTCAGTGCTCAGGGACTCCATGCGGAACAGGAAGCCGGCGGCCACCGCCCCGGCGTTGCCGCCCGCGCCCACGATGCCGGCGCCCAGTGCCCGCTGCTTGATGAAGGGCACCACCGAGAATGTCGCGCCCTCGGCCATCTGCACGAACAGGCTGAAAAGCAGCATCGCGCCGATCGCCAGCGGCAGAATGTCCATCCGTGAGAAGACAGCAAGCGCTATGCCTTCGACCAGCAGGACGGCACCCAGGAACAGGGTCCGGCCTCGGAGGCCGTAGCGAATGCCGACCTTGTCGCCGAGGATTCCGCCCAAGGAGCGGGCAAAGAGGTTCATCAATCCGAACAGGCCCGCTATCAGCCCGGCCATACCCACTCCGAGACCGAAGCGGTCGTGGTAGTAGAGGGCCGCGATGTTGTGCATCGTCAGCTCGACGCCGAAGCAGGCGCCGTAGATCAGGAACAGGGCCCAGACACGGTGGTCCTTGGCGGCTTCGATGAAGGCGCGGGTCCCGGCGCCAGGCGGCTCCTTGGCCCGTTCCTCCCTGGCTTGGTCGGGGTCGGGAGAGTCCTGGGTGAACTTGAAGTAGGCAATGCCCATCAGGAACAGCGCCACGCCCGGCACTACCATGGCGATGCGCCATCCGATCACATCCGTGGCCCCCAGGGCCACGATGACGCCCAGCACCAGCGGCATTGCCATCTGCGTGACTCCGCCGCCCATGTTGCCCCACCCGGCGGTGGTGGCGTTGGCCGTACCCACCACGTTGGGCGCGAACATCATCGAAGTGTGGTACTGCGTGATGACGAAGGATGCGCCGACGATGCCTATGGCCAGCCGGAAGAGCAGGAAGGACTCGTAGCTGTGGGCCAGGCCGATGGTCATCACGGGGATGGACCCGATGATCAGGAGCCCCGAATAGGTTTTGCGGGGCCCGATGCGGTCGCACAACCATCCGACGAGCAGCCGGGCCAAGATGGTGACGGCCACCGAAGCGATAACCGTGTTGCCGATTTCGGCCTTGGTGAGCTGGAGGTCATCGCGCACTATGGCCATCATCGGCGCGATTCCGAACCAGCCGAAGAAGGCCAGGAAGAAGGCCATCCAGCTCATGTGGAACACCCGCATGTGCGGGTGCCCAAAGCTGAACAGAGGTATATTTGTTGCCTTGCGCGTTAGCGAGTCCACTCCGATGGTCATGACTGTCCTCGTTCAGAAGTCACCAACGGGTCTCTTTTCCAAGTCGTCTCGATGGTCAGTTTGACGCCTAGACCTCCACGGATGAGTCGCCGCTGCCCATCCTGGCAACGACGATGTGGGCCTTTTCCTGCCCGGGAGCACCGAGGACAGAGGTCTTGCTTTGGCCGAGCAGCCGCTTGATTCCGTGTGGGTCCCGGACGAATCCGCGGACCTGGTTCAGCCACTTCACGCTCTTGTAGCCTTGGAGGAAGGGCACCCACAGGCGGACCGGGCCGCCCAGCTCGTGGGGCAGGCGTTCTCCCTCGATCTCATAGACCAGGAGAACACGGGGGTCTTTGGCCAGTGCTCTCGGGAGGGTCTCGAAGTACATGCCGTCGGCGGAGTAGAACGACAGGAACCGGGCGCCGGACATGTCCACGCCCAGGCTCTCTAGTATTACAACGACGCTTCGCGAGAAAGGGACCTTGAGCGCCTCTTCATAGCGACCTGCCCACGCCCGTGACAGCCTTGCGGCCTTGCCTTTCGCGAAGCGATGTCCGGCCAAAAACTGACCAAATCGAAGAACCGTCGTTGTAATACTAGGAGCTGGGGCAGCCGTACGCCCGTTACCACAGGCGTCTCGGACCAGTTGAAAATCTGGCAGACCAGCGGCGTTGCCTCCTGGACCTTGGGCAGCTTCTTCAGGTGTTCCGAGGTCGCCACGGAGGTATTGCCGGTCAGTCCGGTTACCGGCAGGCTCCAGTCCTCCAGGGCCTTGGGCTCGGGCATCGGGTAGAGGGAAAGCACCGGCAGCGGCTGGGCCTCGAAGTCCATAGCTGCGAACTGGTCTTTGAATTTGGGGTACTTGACGTCTGGACGAGCGACCATAGCTCTACACCTCCACTGTTGCGGATTCTGGCATCATCAATTCTTCGGGGGAGAGGATGACTTCCTCCATTGGGCAAACAAACACCTTGCCATCGCCGAAGTTCTCGGTCCGGTTCACCGCTATGAGCGCCCGGACCAGCCCACCTGCCTTCTCGTCAGGGACCAGCCAGGTCAGCATGCGCTTCGGGAGGAACTGCATCACGCCGTCGTCGCTGCCATTTACAGGACGCATATAACGGAGGCCGCGCTGCTTTCCGCGGCCCATGACGCGAATGTGGGAACATTCGGTCACGCCCATTGCCTGGGCCGCATTGATCGTTTCCTGCCATTTTTCGGACCGGATAACGGCAATCACTTCCTTCATGCGGCTCCTCTTCCAATTGGTTCTGGAACTGAAGTTAACCGAGGGGTGTTTCGCGCCAATTTCGAAAGAGAGTCATAAGTTTTACGGATACGTTACAAATTCTTTGCCATTCTGTTGCTACGACGTTAAATGTCGTCGCCGCTCGTCACGAACGCCCCATTGATCTCTCGGAATTTCGTAGCTGGGACTACTCGCAGTCCGGCCATGCCCACCGGGTCTTTTAGTGTTCACCCGTCATTCCCGTGAAAACGGGAATCCAGAGGGCCAACAGCCTGCAACACGACCGCAGGTAGCCGGGCGCTGGATTCCCGTTTTCGCTGGAATGACGGAAACTGTGGAATTCGTATCGGAAAACTAAAAGACCCCGGCCATACCCAGGGCACAAAAGACAGAACGCTGTTGCGGACAGCAGACGGAGCCGGAGGACAGGACGAGCTAAAGGGTTTGTGGAAAGGCCGGGACTACCCCGCGGAGATGGGGCACCCTGCCGTGTAGGGATCTTTCCGGTTCAGTTGCGGGGATTGGTCAAGAGGAAGGCCGTTACATCCTGTTGATGCAGGGCCATGGAACAGCGACAGGTCCCGGTGGAAAAGGCTCCGGAGCCAAATACCAGTGCAATCGCATCTGGGATGCAAGGCTGGTGACGTAACGAAACCGACCCGTCATTCCCGCGAAAGCGGGAATCCAGTGCCTGCCTACCTGTGGTCGTTTTGTAGGCAGGTGGACCTCTGGATTCCCACGAAACCAGGAATGACGGGTGAAAACCAAAAGCCCCCCCTCCCCCGGAGGGAGAGGGGATCTTCACTCGCCCACTTGGTCAGGTGTAGAGCCGATTGAGGTTGGCGAAGTTATCGGGGTCCAGGTCTCTCCCTGCCAGCGCAGGATGGTCGTGGCCGTACCGGTGGGCCCGGAACACCGAGTTGGCGTAGCCGGATATGGAGCCGCCGACGCCGTAGCCGCTCCGCGCCGTGAACGGGTTGACGTACTCCCACACGATTTCCTTCCCGGGCGTTACCTCGAAGATACGGCCCGGTGCGCCCTCGCAGATCAGGGTGTTGCCGTTGGGCTGACGCTCCGATCCGCTGATGTGGTAGCTGTAGAAGGAAATGGGTGGGTCCCCCCGGTACTCCCAGGCAATCTTGTTGGTGCCGGGATCGATTTCGATGACACGGGAGTGGGTGAAGCCGCTCTTGTGCGGGCCGTTGTCGAAGATGAGCACCCGCCCGTTTTCCAGCATGGTCGGGTTGTGCTGGTGGGAGATGTTTCCCGGCCCCCACTTCCAGCGGAATTCGCCGGTGGCGCGGTCGACGATGCCCACGGTGTCAGTCTGGCGGAAGCTGACCACCAGGTCGCCTTCAGGAGTGACGTTCAGGGTATTCTGGTGGGTCCACTCCGCCCGGCCCTCCAGGAAGCAGATGCGGTCCTCCTCGAAGTCCAGGTGCTCCCATGAGTTCCACTCGTAGACCACCTCGCCAGAGGGCGTGATCTCCCGCACTGTATCGCCGAGCATACCGGCCTGCGCGTGGCCGGAGTCGAAGCCGCCCTTGACCTGCCGCGTCACTTCCTCCGGCAGCATTTCCCAGGTCAGCACCAGGGTGTTGCCGTTGGGCAGCCGCTCGAAGTCATGGTGCAGGAATGGATACCGGTACTCCCAGACCACGTTGCTGTCCCAGTCCAGCTCCAGGATTGCGCCCGCCACCGTCCTGCCATCCCGTGGCAGCAGCTCCCGCTCCGGGCGGCTGAGGAACGACACCTCCTCGGCCGCAGGACCGGTCCG
Source organism: Dehalococcoidia bacterium (assembly GCA_965216065.1). Taxonomy (GTDB): domain Bacteria; phylum Chloroflexota; class Dehalococcoidia; order Lucifugimonadales; family UBA3495; genus VXOI01. Next base: position 1,358,536 of record CBDCFB010000002.1, on the reverse strand, counting down.
CAGTAGCAGATTCCCGTTGGGCAGCAGGTAGGAGTAGCCCATTCCCTCGTCGGAGTGCCAGGCGTGGCAGACACGGCCCTCCATATCGATGAGCCTGGCGTCGTGCCCGCTGACATTGGTGATCAGCGTATACCCTCGGTAGGCGTGCTGGGGCGCGTAGTGAATCAAGCCGTGCGCATTGTGGTGAGTGGACCAGCCCATGGCTGCCTCCTGAATTCTGACGGTGTAAGAGTGGCGACGCGTCGGAAGAATACGCAGAGTCTCTTCAAATGCCCGTCCAAGATAAAGCGTCGCCGGCGGAAACATTTCGTCATTCCCGCGAAAGCGGGAATCCAGATGTCGTTCGCCTACACTACCGCAAGCACTGGAGTTACGCTAGATTCCTGCCTTCGCGGGAATGACGGACTCAATCTCCCAACGGTGTTTGTCCCATACAGGGTGGTAAACTGGCGGTCTCACAGAATGTAGTTCCAGAATCCAGCAACTCGCGTTGTACCAATGCGAGAGGAGGCGTCATGGCCACCCAAGCCGCTGAAACCCACAACATGAAGCTCATAGCCCACGTCGACCTCCGTGGACACAACAACATCGGCGAGGGGATTGACCTGCACCAGACGGCCAGCGGGCGGCGCATCCTGTACCTGGCCCACGAGAGCGCGCCGAAGGACTTCACCAGCGTCGATGTCACCGACCTGGCCAATCCCAGGGTCGTTGCCCAGACCGACCTGGACCACGGCCACCTGCGCTCCAACTCACTGTCCATCGTGGGCGACACGATGCTGGTGGCCTACCAGTCGCGGGAGCACGGCCAGCCGGGCACCGGCATGGGCGTCTTCGACATCAGCGACCCCGACGCCCAAAAGCGTATCGCCTTCTACGACGCCCAGGGACCAGGCTCCCGCGGCTGCCACTGCCTGTGGTGGGTCGACGGCGACTACGCCCACCTGGCCACGGGCACGCCCGATTCGAGTCCCACCGACCCGAAGGACGACCAGTTCTACGTGATCATGGACGTGAGCGACCCCGCCAATCCGCGCGAAGCTGGCCGCTGGTGGCTGCCCGGCACCCAGGAGGGAGACGACGCGCCCCTCCCGGCCCGACATCCCCAGTTCGACGTGGGCCACAGCGTGCACAACACCAATGTCTATCCCAACCGGCCCGACCGGGCCTACTGCGGCTGGAAGGACTCGGGAGTCATCACGCTGGACATATCCGATGTGTCCCGGCCCTCACCGGTCGGCCAGCTGAATTTCGCGCCGCCGTTCCCCGGCTTCACGCACACGGTGCTGCCGCTGTTCAGCCGCGACCTGCTGGTGGTGACCCAGGAGGCCACCATGCTGGGGGGCGCCGACTACCCCAAGCTGGTCTGGATGATGGATAACCGGCTGGAGAGCAACCCGGTGATCATCAGCACGCTGCCCATGCAGGACACCGACGATTTCTTCAACCGCCCCGGCCGTTACGGAGCGCACAACATCCACGAGAACCGCCCCGGCGCCCTGTCCCTGCAGTCCGACACGCTGGTCTACGCCACCTTCTTCAACGGCGGCATCCGGGTGTTCGACACCACCAACCCCTTCCAGCCCAGAGAGGTCGCCTACTACGTGCCGCAGATTCCCGAAGGCGCCACCGCCAACGGCATCAACGACGTTCACGTAGACGAGAACGGCATCGTCTACGTCGTCGACCGACTCCACGGCGGCCTCTACATCCTGGAACTGAGCATTTGAGCCACAATAGGACTTGGTAACTATCTCAAAATGGAGCCAGCACCCACTCCGTCATTCCTGCGAAAGCAGGAATCCAGTGGCCCACTTTGAAGTCCAGCGGATTCTCGGCCACCCGTTGTGTTTTGAGATAGTTACTTACTCAATTGAAACCTGTCCCCTCCCCCTGAGGGGGAGGGGACAGGGTGGGGGTGAAATCCTTGCAGCCATGTATGATGCCGCGGAATTCAGCCTCTCCCCTCCTGAGCCTGCCGTAGGGCATTTCCCTTATGAATCCATTCAGACTCTTAGAGGGTGTGTGACAAGTCCCCTCTCCCTCTGGGAGAGGGTTAGGGTGAGGGCGTACCGTAAGTTCTGCAGGAGCAACTAAGGCAAAGTCACGCCAACTCATTGCACTCGAAAACGGTTTGTCACACACCCTCTTAGCGCACATCGCCCTGTTCCTGTTGGCCGCCCTTGTATTCTTCTTTGGCCTTGGAATCGGGCTGCAGCTCAATCCGACGTATGGCACTCTCCTCTGGATCGCCGCAGCTTTTATTGCGGCAGGAAACGTCTGGTGGATGTTGAGGGCCGAACGGCGATAGCAAAGTCTTTTGGAAGCTATTTCAAAACCCGCAACTACCTTGGATCCGTCATTCCTGAGATCCGTCATTCCTGCGAAAGCAGGAATCCAGTGGCTTAAGCCGTATAGCCATGAGATTCATTCAGCGCATGCTAGTTTTGAGATAGTTTCTTGGCAATCGACCCTTCGTAACAGGTGAAGTCATGTCAACCAGCCCAACCAAGGCCGACACGGTCATCAGGAACGCCAACGTCATCACCATGGACGCCAGCCGGCCCCGCGTTCAGGCAGTGGCCATGAGCAACGGCCGCATCATCGGCGTGGGCAGCAACGACGATGTGGAGACCTTCATCGGCCCCGGCGTCAAGGTGATGGACCTCACAGGCAGCACCGTCCTCCCCGGGTTCATCGACGCCCACATCCACGTGCTGAACAGCGGCATCCGGCACGTGATGGCCGCGGACTGCGACCTGCCCTCCATCGCCGCCATCCAGACCGCGCTGCGGGACCGGGCTGAGACCACTCCGCCGGGCCAGTGGGTGCAGGGCTTCAAGTACGACGACACCAAGACCGCCGAGAACCGCTCCATATTCCGGCATGAACTGGACGCGGTGAGCACCTTCCACCCCATCATAGTGTCGCACCGCGCAGGACACATCTATTACCTGAACAGCATGGCGCTGGAGCTTGCCGGGTTCGACCGGGACACCCCGGACCCCTTCGGCGGCCGCCTGGGCCGCGACCCGGACACCGGCGAGTTGAACGGCGTAATCTACGAGCGGGCCATCGAGCGCGTCAGGTTCGAGCTCATCCCCTCGGACACGCCGGAGATCCGCCGCGAGGGGTTGCGGACCATCTGTCGGATGCTGACCCAGGCTGGGCTCACCAGCGTGCACGACGCCCGGGTTGTCAGGGACGAGTTCGTCACCTATCAGGAAGGGCGGGACACCGGCGAGCTCTCGTTGCGGGTGTACGCGCTCATGTACCATCCGCATTTCCGGTCTCTCCAGGAGGCGGGACTGAAAACGGGATTCGGCGACGACATGCTGCGTCTCGGCGGCATCAAGATGGTCGCAGACGGCGCCATCGCTGCCCGCACCGCGTACCTGTCGGAGCCGTACGTCGGCAGCGACTGCGACCACGGCATCCTGGCCATGAGCGCCGAGGAGATCGAAGAGAATGTGATGGAGATGCACCGGGCCGGCTTCCAGGTGTGCATCCACGCCAACGGCGACCTCACCATCGACATGGTGCTGAACGCCTACGAGAAGGCGCAGGCCGCCGACCCTCGCCCCAACCCGCGGCACCGCATCGAGCACTGCACGCTGGTCAACCCGGACATCCTCGGCAAGATGCGCCGTCTCGGCACCATCGCCACCCCCTTCTGCACCTATGTCTACCACCACGGCGAGAAGATGCCCTTCTACGGCGAGGAACGGCTGCAGTGGATGTTCGCCCAGCGGTCCTTCCTCGACTACGGCGTGGTGGGCACCGGAGCCACCGACTACCCGCCCGGCCCCTTCGAGCCGCTGCTGGGCATCCAGAGTTGCGTCACTCGCACCGACAGCCGGGGCAACCTCTGGGGCCCCAACCAGAAGGTTACCGTCGAAGAGGCTCTCCGCATCTACACCATGCACAGCGCCTACGCCTCCTTCGAAGAGGACCAGAAGGGCTCCATCGAAGTTGGCAAGCTGGCCGATTTCGTGGTGCTGGGCGAAGACCCCACCCAGATCGACCCCTTCGGCATCAAGGACATCACCGTCGAACGCACGATCGTCGGCGGCCGCACCGTCTACGAAGCCTGACCACTACCACCTGCTTCAGCGCAAAAGAGGGAGCCGCGACCAGCTCCCTCTTGACACAGTGGATGCGCGCCTAACCCTCTCCCTCCGGGAGAGGGTTAGGGTGAGGGCGTCCCCTTCTTTACTCAGGAATAACGAATGCCCAGGGGCCTGCTCTTTATTGCACCAAGCAGACTCGTCCCACACCCTCTTGGTAACAAGCAAGCCCGAATCACGGCACTGCGCCCTCCCGCCGGAACACCTCCGCCAGCTTCTCGACACCCTCCCAGATCTCCGCCTCCGACGGCAGGGCAAAGCACAGCCGTATGTAGCTTGCTGCCGCATCCGGGTCCGCCGACCAGTCCGGCCCAGGGTTGAAGGCCACGCCCTCGCTCAGCGCCGGCGCATTCAACGCACGGGAGTCAACTCCGTCGGGCAGCTTGACCCACAGGTACATTCCGCCCCTGGGCATGTAGAAGTCGACGCTCGGCCCGAAGGACTCGCGGAGCGCGCTGCCCAGCACGTCGCACTTGCGCTTCAGCGCCGCCCGCATCTCCAGGATGTGCTCCTCGTAGTGGTTGATGAAGTAGTCGCCGACAATCATCTGGTCCATGACCCCGGTTCCCGCGTCGTTCTTGCGGGACAGCAACCGGCTCATCACATCCCACTTCGCCACGATGTACCCGAGGCGCGTTCCCGGGCCCAGCGTCTTCGAGAAGGACCCGATGTGCAGCACCCGGTTGGTGTCGTCCAGCGACCGGATCGCGTTCTCGTACTCCCCTTCGAATATGAGGTCGGCGTAGCATTCGTCCTCGAAGATAGGGACACCGTACTCTTCGCTCAACTCCAGCATCCGCAGCCGGCGCTCCATCGACATCACGGTGCCCGTGGGGTTCTGAAGCGTGGGAATCGTATAGATGTACTTCGGCCGTACACCCCTGCCCCTCAGCTCTTCCAGCGCCCCGGCCAGCTGGTCCATCCGCATCCCGTCTTCGTCCACGTCGATGCCGACCATGTTCACCTTGCGCCTCCTGATGTTCCCCAGCGCTCCGGAGAAGCTGAAGGCCTCGACGATTACGGTGTCCCCCTCTTCCAGCAGGACCTCGTTGATCAGCTCGATGGCCAGGCCCGATCCCGATGTGATCAGCACTTCGTCTACCGATGTGTTGATGCCGCGGTGCTCCGCCAGCTTGTCGACCAGGAACTGCCGCAGCGGCACAATGCCCTGGGGGCCGCCGTCAAAGTTGTACATGGAGATGTTGCGTGGGTCGCCCTGGAACACCCTGGTGGCCGACTCGATGAACCCCTCCATGGGGACCATGTCGGGGTCGCTGTGCCCGCCGATGAAGTTGTACTTCGGATGGCCACCCCACGGGCCCGGGGGAGGAGGCAGTTCCCTGTTGAAGAGCGCGGAATAATCCAGTTCGTTCCCTGCCATAGGGCCTTCCTCCTGTCTGTGGGTCCGTACCGGCTTTGGCCAGGTTCCAAGACGCTGGAATCCTAACATCGCGGGCCCTGAGTGTCGACGATGAGGTTGGCTCAGGGTAGGGCTATTGCATTCGGCCGACAGAGTGCCGTCATTCCCGCGAAAGCGGGAATCCAGGGTTTTAAGGCGCTCAAGACCTCCAAGCTCGAGTCTTGTCTAATCGGCGCCATTCGATCGCATATCAGGCCACTGGATTCCCGCTTTCGCGGGAATGACGGTTTCCGAGATGCGGCTGGTTTTGAGCTGATTTCCGAATGTCCAACCGATAAATCCCCCCGCAAATGATGTCAGAATCCTCCATCGCCCTGCCGTCCTGTTATGCCAGCCTTGACGATTCGACGGCTTGTCAATACAGTTTCCTGAAGAACAGCGTCTACTCAGGACCAGTTGATACAAATGCCAAAGCGGAATATGCAGAATCTGATCCCTGCCGCCAGCGAGGCCCTGCCATGATGATGGAGCACCGCGGCATTCGCTGGGGGTATGTATTCCTGCGCGCATCCAGCTATCTCAAGCCCGACGAATTCAACGACCTGATGGTCCAGGCAGTGGAGATGTACCTCGGCGGCGAATCTGAACGCAAGGTCAAGCAGGACAATTTCGAAGGCCGGCTGATCACCGAGGGCCGCTACGAGCTCATGGGCAGTCTCGGCGGCCAGCGCTTCGACGCTGAACTGGAAACCGTCTACGGCCACGACCAGGCTACCTTCCTCGTCAACGAGCAGACAAGCGGCGCCGGCGCCCCAATTTCAGTCAACTAAAATTCCCTCCCCCTGAGGGGGAGGGCCAGGGTGGGGGTGATAGCGTACCCCCACACCATCCAACCCCGCGGAGCGTGATATGGCTGCTGGAATTCCGCTGGCCCGCCAGGTGGGCCGGGTCCAATCTTCCGTGGTCCCCCTGGACGCTGGGGAAGAAGTCCGTTACCGGACCATCGCCGAAGAGGCGATAACGATCGATGTCCACCAGCATCCATTCGTCCTCCCCGAGGTGATGGAGCAACTCGTCGATCTCGTCCGTGTGGGCCGCTACCAGTGGGGCTACGACGCCGCCCGCGCCGGTGGGTGGACCGCTGTCACCACTGCCAACGTCTTTGGCGGCCTCAAGAGCACGACAGACATGTCCTTCGTCGAATACGACGATGTGGCCGCAGAGGTCGGGAACATGGTGGCCGACGTTGCCATGCAGGATGGAATCACCCGCGTCGGCAACGCCGCCGACATCGAGGCCGCAAAGCAGCAGGGCCAGCTGGGCTTCATGCCCACCCTCGAGCACCTGCCCATCGGCAACCGCATAGAGCGCCTCGACCAGCTGTTCAGCATGGGCGTGCGCCTGGCAGGCATCACCTACAACCGCCGCAATTACATCGGCGACGGCATGAACGAGCGCAACCCCGGCGGCCTCAGCGACTTCGGCATAGAGGTCGTCCGCAGGATGAACGACCTGGGCATGGCCATCGACCTGTCGCATGTCTCCACGCCCAGCGCCCTCGACGCCATCGAGTTCTCCCGCGTGCCGGTGACCTTCAGCCATAACGCGGCCTACACCCTGCGCCCCAACCGCCGCACCCGCCGCGATGAGGAGTTGACGGCCTGCGCCGAAAACGGCGGCCTGATCTGCATCACCGCGGTCCCCAACTCCCTGAGCGACGACCCCGAGCAGGACATCGAGTGCGTCCTCGACCACTACGACTACATGGTCAACCTCGTCGGCGTCGACCATGTGGGCATCGGCACCGACACCACAGTCGGCGACCATGTGGCCTTCCACCGCGTGGTCATGGGCCGCGACGGCCCCGACCAGCTGCCCGCGCCCTACCTCAACGGCCTGGAGTCCCCCGCCGACGGCGGCAACATCGTCCGCGGCCTGATCCGACGCGGCCATTCCGACGATGATGTTCGCAAGATCGTCGGCGGCAACGCCATGGAGTTCTTCCGCCGCGTAATGGGCTAGCCCCGCCAATAACCCTCAGAATCGGAGCGCCAGCAATGAATTGTCCCGACTGCAGTGTGGCCCTGGATGAAAGCAAGTACCGCGGGATCGAAGTCGACCACTGCCCCCAGTGCCGGGGCCTCTGGCTCGATTTCGACGAGATGGATCTGCTGGAGGACACCGCCAACCGCGACGAAGTGCTGAAGGGGATGCGGGAGTACGCCTCGCGTTCCGGCGAGCGGCCCTGCCCTCACTGCGGCACGGCCATGGACCTCTTTAATTACCGCGCTCACAACCTGCCCATTGACCATTGCCCCAACGGCCACGGCTACTGGCTGGACAAAGGCGAGGAGGACCGCATCCTCGACCTGATGAAGGAGCGCGCCCGCGACCTCCGCCGCTCCGAGTCCGCCGAGCAGCAATGGGCCCGCTTCATGGAGCGAGGCGCCAGCCGCGGCGGCTTCATGGACCGCATCCGCGACCTGTTTAACTAGAGTTGGTGATTGCTATGCTCCAAAGCCCGCTCCACGAGCTCAGTAGGAACAGACGCTTTTGACGTCCAGAACCGGCTCGGGTGCGTCAGTTGAACGACAGATATACCGCTCCTGTTCCGGTACGTGAAACTCTTATACCCACGCTTGTTGCGTTCTTTGAAGCTGTCTACGGGATTAGAGTCTGCGTCTAAGTAATCGCGCACCAATTCGCTACAATTTCTCTTCCCCAGGCACACCACAACTCTGACTTCCAATCGCCGAATTACTTCCTCGTGAAAGCGCCAACATTTTCTCGCGAGTCGTCTAATTTCCGCCTTGCCGAGTTTCTCTTCACTCTGTGACCTCAAGAAAACCAGATTGCTGGCGGGGACAACGCGGGGGTCGAGTCTCAGTCTATTGAACAAATGACACAGTACCCTCCTGTGGAAATCATCTCCACCCTCCTCGTAACGCGACCACAATTCCATTTCAGGTGAACATTTCAATTTCTCAATGTTATCTCCCAGGGTATCCGTGGAGATTTCCGGATTCCCTCCCGAATTAACTCCGAGCACATACAACTTGCTTGGCGACTCGAAGGCCTTTCTACCTGAATAAAAGACTCGACCCGGCTTGTCCCGAAGCGAAGGCGGGACCAAGTCGGCAAAATCCTCAATAGCCGCCATCACAACCCCTCCATGAACCGCCGCACTGACTCCTCCGCTCGCGTGTAGTCGTACTGCGCGTAGCGCCGCATGCGCAGCTGCACCACATCGCCGTTGAAGAAGCGCTCGTACAGCGTCTGCCTCGACCCGAACTGCGTCCCGGTCAGGTCCCAGGCCAGCTTGAACAGCCGCACCCGCTCGGGCGCCGCCAGGTTCGTTCCCTGGTAGTACTTCGCAATGTCATCCGCCAGCGGCCCCGACACATCGGCCTCCGTCGGCGTGAGCATCAGCCCGCTGGCCGCCAGTTGCTGCACGATCGCCACCACCCGTGCGTAGGCGTCCGGGTACCAGTGGCGCATGGCGATCCAAGGCTCCGGCGCAGGCCAGATGCCCTCTGCGCCCCCGACCGGCCCGGCGTCCGCCTCCGCCGCCCGCATGTACGCCCGGCAGGTCTCGATTGTGTCGATGACCTCGGCCACCTTCTCCTGCACATGACCGTAGACGCCGATCCCGATGCCCTCCGTGATTCCGTGTACGATCCCAAGGATGAACTCCAGCTTGGCGATGTTCTTCACCGCCACCTGCTGCATGTACTGGCGGTAGATCGCCGTCTGTGCCAGGGCGCGGTTACCCAGCTCCACGTCGTCGAACTGGAAGACCCGTTCCCACGGCACGATTACATCGTCGAACACCGCCAGGGAGTCCATCTCGTCGAACTGCCCCGACAGCGGGTAGTCGCCCAGCGGCAGTCCCAGGTCATGCGACGGACGGCAGATGTACTTCAGCCCCTTGATGTTCGAAGGGACCGCGAATCCCAGGCAGAACTTGCGGTCCTCCTCCACATCGGGACGCAGCGGCCGGTACATCGGCGCGAAAATTTCGTCCGAGAACGGGGCCAGCGTCGCCAGGTTCTTGGCGCCCCGGACAACCACCCCCTCGGCGCAGGTATCCACCACCCCCACTGCCACATACGGGTCCGGCAGCTCCGACAACCCCACCGAGCGGTTCACCTGCGGGTGCCCGAAGGCGTGGGTCAGGCAGAGGTCCCGCTCCCGCACGAATTCATGGTACTCGTGCAGACGAGCGCCGAATTCAGGGTCCCTCTCTCCGTAAAAGTCGGCCATCTGCCGCGAGGCAGTCAGCTGAATGTCGACATAATCCGGCGTCCGACCCAGCATCCCGTGGCAGGACTCCGCCACGATCTCCAGCGCGCCCCTGCGGCGCATCAGGTCCTCTTGCGTCTCCGGCACCAGGTACGACAGCGCCACCGGTTCTCCGCTCGTCGGCGACCTGAAGGTCATCCGCTCGTGCAGCTCCGGCGAGTGCTGAAGGTCATAGACACCTGCCAGCGTATGGGCCATCCGGGTCAGCTTCGGATGCGTCGTGACATCCTCAACCTGCTCTCCCTCCAGCCAGACCTCGCGGCCGTCCCGCAATCCTGCCAGGAACTGCTCACCGGTTCGTACCGCCATTGTTACCTCTCCGTCTTCCCTACAATCCCGGGATATTCCAATGACAAATGGAACGCACCATCGTGCGCCCCATTCGATAGAGTTCGTTCACCCGGCGGTGCGCACAACCGTGCACCCCAGCCCTTTTGATTATTCCCTCTCCCTTGAGGGGGAGGGTTAGGCCTGTCCTGAGCCTGTCGAAGGAGTGGGGGTGAAATCCTTGCTGAACTCCCGTCATTCCCGGGAATGACGGAAACCGTGCTATCCGTACCGGAAAACTAAAAGACCCTGGTGCACCTTCGGGCCTTGCTAGCCGGGGTAGCTGTTGCTCCATCCGTCCACGCCACACACCTCGGTGAGGGGCAGACGGGTGACGGACCCGAAGACACCGCGCGGGTAGCCCAGCGGCATGCAGTACACAACCTGCGCGCTGTCGGGTATTCCGAACAGCTCGTGGACCCGCTCCTTGACCACCGGGTGCAGGGTGGCGATGGTGCCGCCGATGCCGAACGCCCTGGCCGCCAGCAGCATGTTCTGGGCCGACGGTATCACCGACCCGGCTGCCTGTGCCCCCTTGGCGGTGGCGCAAATGAGTACCATCACCGGGGCGTCGCCGAACTCGTTGGCCATCCGCATGGCCGAGCGCATGGAGCTCTTGCCCGGCGGAATGTCCTCCGGTCCCATGATGCCGGCGTCGGCCCGCTTGGCCCACCAGGCCTCGTGGTACAGCTCACCCAGTTTCCGGCGCATATCGGCGTCTTTCACGACGACGAAGTGCCACTGCTGGTTGTTCCCGCCGTTCGGCGCCCGGATGGTCGCCTGCATGATGTCTTCCATCACATCGTCGGGAATCGGGTCGGGCTTGAAGCGGCGGATGGCCCGCTGCGTGAACATCGCCTCGCCCAGGGTAATAACATTCAGACGGTCCGCGGTGGTCATCTACAACTCTCCTCGTTCAAATATTCAAAGGACATTCAATTATGCAGGGGACGTGGAAACCCCACTCGCCATTACAAGACCCAGTCCGTCATTCCTGCTTAGACCGTCATTCCTGCGAAAGCAGGAATCCAGTGCCTTCTCGTTCCAACGAACGGGGCCAGCACGAAACCGCAAATTGCGCCGCCCATTCCTTCTACACCCCGGCAGCCACCCGGCACTCACGCTGCTCGGCCAGCAGCCGCCCGTAGCCGTGGACAGGCTCGTCTATGCCCCCCAGGGCCAGCGCCCGCCACAGGGTGGCCGTGTGCGAGGTCACCACCGGCCTCCCGATGGTGTCCTCCAGCGCCTGTGCAGCCGCCATCGCGTCAAAGTTCATGCAGCTGATGAACAGCCCATCCGCACCCCCACCGCTCTGCTGCCAGGCTTCCAGGCAGAAACGGTAGATCTCGTCCGGTGCGACGGCGGCGAACTCGGCCGCTGCCCGGAACCCCATGCCCGACGCAGCCACTGTCTCGATACCCGCCTCGGCAAGGTAGCGGCTCTCCGCCTCGTGGTAGCTGTGCGGGTACGGGCTGGTCAGGACCACCCTGCGGATGCCCAGGTGCTGCAGCGCCTCGGCGGCAGCCAGCATAGTGGAAGTGGTCGGCGCCCCGAACTGCCGCTCCATGTCCTCGCAGAACTCCCGGTCCTTATCCAGCCCACGCTGCGCCCCGCTCACGGTGCAGCAGTACGCGATGGAGTCCACTCCCGCGGACGCCAACTCCTCCACTGCCCGCGACGAGTTTTTCTCCATCTCCAGCAGCGCTTCCAGCCCGTTGTCCCCGCCCAGCATCATCCTGCTGGCAAGAAACCCGACATCCAGGACCGCCCTGGGGGTACCGCAACTCCGAAACCGTAGACGCGCTGACCACGACAAGCCCTATCCTGGCCTTTGTGGTGAGGGCCTCCAGGGTACCGTTCAGTCCTGTCATGCCGTTACCTCTTGCTTGAAAACTATCTAAAAAACCGCCGCTGACTGGACCATCATTCCCTCCCCACAACCGTCATTCCCGCCCCACAACCGTCATTCCCGCGAAAGCGGGAATCCAGTGCCCCAATCCTGTAGGCCGGTTGATTCCATCAGCGCCTGTCCGCTTCTGGATAGTCTCACTGTGTTGGCAATTAGCCTTTACCGGCAGAAATCACTGAAATGTTACCATACGCCCCGCCCGCAGATTCCATTGCTATAATGTCGCGAAATGTCTGCCTGGGTAAAATTCTGGCAGGACTGTCACGAATGCAGGAGGAAACAGTGGTTGACAGCGCCAACTGGGATGTTGACGCCCTTTACCAGCGAGTGGGCGTGTCTCCCATCATCAATGCCGCCGGTTCCATCACCCGCCTTGGCGGCACCAGGACTCGCCCCGAGACCCTGGCGCTGATGGAAAAGGCCGCCCGCGTCATGGTGAACATCGACGAACTCAACCGCGCTGCGGGAAAGGAGGTCGCCCGCATCATCGGGGCCCAGGCCGGCTTCGTCTGCAGTGGCGCCGCAGGCGGCCTGCTCCTCCAGGCTGCGGCCTGCATCGCCGGCAATGACCCGGTGAAGATGCGCCAGTTGCCCAACACCGACGGCCTGAAGAACGAGATCGTCATCCACACCATGCACCGCTTCCCCTACGACCAGGCCTACCGTGCCGCCGGTGCCAGGATGGTGGAGTTCGGCGACTACCTGTACGCTCACCCCTGGCAGCTCAAGGGCGCCTTCAACGAGAACACCGCCGCAGTTGCCTACCTCGCCGCCCCATTCTCCAGCAACAAGGTCATGCCGCTGGAGCAGGTCTGCGAGATTGCCCACTCCCACGACATCCCGGTGATTGTCGATGCCGCCTCCATGCTCCCGCCCCGCTCCAACCTGTACCGGTACCTTAAGGATGGTGCTGACATGGTTGTCTACAGCGGAGGCAAGGGCATCCGCGGCCCCCAGGGCAGCGGCATACTCGTCGGCCGCGCCGACCTGATCGAGGCCGCCGCCACCCAGGCCAGCCCCGCTCAGTTCCTGGGCCGCGGCATGAAGGTCGCCAAGGAGGAGATCATCGGCCTGGTGGCCTCCCTCGCCGCCTTCGTCGAGGAGGACGAGGAAGCTGAAATGGCTGCCTACCGGGGCATGACGCAGAAGGTCGTCGACGCCCTCGTCGAAATCCCTGGACTGGAAGTGACTCTGGAGCACGACCGGTACAACTACCTGCTCCCCTGCGCCGTCATTCACTTCACCGACGATTGGCGCGGCCCGTCGCGCAACGCCATCGCCTCCGCCATGCAGCAAGGCCAACCCGGCATCTACCTGCACGAACTCGGCGGCCCCCACCAGCTGGCCGTCGACCCTCTCAACCTGACCGAAGAGGAAGTCGAAATCGTCATCCGCCGCCTCCGGGAAGAACTCACCCGTTAACCTTGCCTACTTACCCATTAGCCTTGCCTCTTGTTCCCTCCCCCTGAGGGGGAGGGTCAGGGTGGGGGTGAACTCCAGTATCACGACACTATTCAGGAGAACGAACCATGTCCATCAAGATTGACCTCCGCGTGCCACCCTGCCGGCCGGGCCCCGAGGTGGCTGACTTCGTGAAACAGTGCGAGGACGCCGGGTTCAACGGCGTCGGCATCCTCGACTCCCAACTGCTGGAGCGCGACTGCTTCGTCAGCATGGCCGCCGCGGTGCAGGCCACCGACCACATCAACGTAGCCTCCGCGGTCACCAACCCCGCCACTCGCCACCCGTCCGTCGTCGCCTCCGCGGCCCAGACGGTCTCCGAGCTCGCCCCCGGCCGTGTGCAGGTCTGGATCGGCCGCGGCTACAGCTCCACCGCCACCATCGGCATCCCACCCGCCACCGTCCGCCAGATGCGCAGCGCGGTCGTCATGATGAAGGAGCTGATGTCCGGCGAAATGGTCTCCTTCGGTAACGACGCCCGCAGCCGCATGCGCCACGGCGGCGAGACACCCCCGCCGCCCGTCTACATCGCCGCCACCGGCCCCCGCGTCATGAAGGTCACTGGAGAGGTCGCCGACGGCGCACTGCTGATGACCGGCATACACCCCGGCGCCGTATCCGAAGCCCGCGAGATCATCGCCGACGGCGTCCGCGCCGCGGGCCGCAACCCCGACGATGTTGAGACCATCTTCACCGCCACCACCATCATCAGGGACGACCTCAAAGAGGCCCGCGAGATCGCCCGGCCCCTGGCAGTATCCCGGCTGATGGAGGCGACCTACCACCGCTGGCTCAAGGCCGCCGGCATCGATGTGGGCGACCTCGAGCTCCCCGCCGGACTCTGGGACCTCTACCCCGACGTCCCACACGCCGAGGACTGGGAGAAGGCCCAGGAGCTCTGCTCCTTCCTGCCCGACGACGCCCTCGCCGCCATCTGCGACTACATGGGCCTCATCGGCACCCCCGAGTACTGCGCAGAGCGCGTTAAAAAGGCGGAGCAGGACGGCCTGACCCACCTCTACCTGATGACCGGCGCCACCTACGAGTTCGCCACCGGCGAGCTCGCGGCCTTCCGCGACCACATCTTCCCCACCCTCAACGCCAACGGCGGCTAGAGAAGCTCTCGACCATCACACCCCTGGTCCCAGGGTCTTTTAGTTGTCGACAATCCCGTTGGTCCTGAGCCTGTCGAAGGGTCTTCCGTTCATTGTTCGACAAGCTCACCACGAACGGACTCGCAAGGTTGCCATAGAAAACTAAAAGACCCTGCCCCCGGTCCCAGAGTCTTTTAGTTTAACGGTATGAATAACCCAGTTTCCGTCATTCCCGCGAAAGCGGGAATCCAGTGCCCGGCTACCTGTGGTCGTGTTGTAGGCAGTTGGACCTCTGGATTCCCGCGAAAGAAAGTCATCCCGGACTTGATCCGGAACAGGTGAAAACTAAAAGACCCTGCCCCTGGCCAGTTAGAGGGTGTGTGACAAATTCCCTCTCCCTCTGGGAGAGGGTGAGGGCGTACCCTGTTTCTCACCAATAACGCACACCCCGGCAACCTGCGTTGTCACGCAGCCAAATTGATATGTCACACACCCTCTTAGACAACAACCGTCGCCTTCTGAAACGACCCGCCAGACAACAACCGTCGCCTTCTGAAACGACCCGCCAGACAACAATCGTCGCCCTCTGAAACCCCGCCAGACAACAATCGTCGCCCTCTGAAACGAACCGCCCATCCTGAGTTTGTCGAAGGACGGGTGATCAGAAGCCCTTCGTGGTTCGACAGGCTCAACACCAACGGATTCGCAGACACTTTGCAATCGTCCTGCCGGTGTTTCAGCTTCGATTGACTCCAATCGAATAGTCGCCCCACCCTACCCATCGTCCCGCCACGCGGCCTAGCATCCAGGACTCTACGCAACCAAGGCGCGGCAGAGAGCATAGCAAACCGCCCGAAACCCGACGCCTCGCACCTACCATTCCGTTGGCCGGAAGAATAACAATGAGTGCAGCACTTGGCGGATTGTGGCCAACTCTTCGGAAAAGTAGGTACAAAAACGGCTGTGATCTTTAGGGGGAATTTCGCTCTCTTGAGAGGCTGCGCCGCGCCGTATTTGACTTGCGCACTACTGGCCGTAGCGGCGTTGTTTACGCTCGGCTGCGATTCTGCCTCCCCGCCCGGGCCGACCGGACCGGAAGGCGCCCTTCCCGCCGTCGAGATCGTGAAGCAGTTGACGCCTTCAGTGGTCCACGTCTTCACAGGGTCAGTTTCTCCCGGATCATTCAACCAACTCAGCCCCACCACCGGTGTGGGCACCGGCATCATCCTCCGCGAGGATGGCCACATCCTTACCAACAACCATGTCATCGCCGGTGCCGACTTCATCACAGTCACCCTGCATAACGGCGACAGCTACCGGGGCCGTCTTGTAGGTGGCGACACCAACCCGGACGTGGCCATCTTGAAGATCGAAGCCACTGGCCTGGAACCTGCCGCCACCGGCAGCTCCGCGGAACTCCAGGTCGGCGAGGATGTCATCGCCATCGGACACGCCCTCGCCCTCGCCGGCGGGCCGACAGTCAGCAAGGGAGTGATCAGTGCCCTCGGCCGCTCCATTGACGGAGGGCTCCAGGAGACCTTCGTAGACCTGATTCAGACCGACGCTTCCATAAATCCGGGCAACAGTGGCGGCCCACTGGTCAACGACCGTGGGGAAGTCATCGGGGTCAACACGGCAGCACTGGGTGGCGGCGAAGGTATCGGCTTCGCAATCAACATCGACGACGCAATGGCCGTGTCGCTCCAGCTCATCGACAAGGGCTATGTGGAGCGCGGCTTCCTCGGCATCTCTCCGGTGAACCTGACACCCGCCATCGCAATGCAGATCGGCGTCCCCGTCTACGAGGGAATTTTCGTCGCCCGGGTGGTCGAGGACTCCGGCGCTTTCGCCGCCGGACTGCAGGGAGAGGACGTCATCGTAGCCATGGGCGGCCAGGAAATCCGCAACACCGGCGACCTGTCCAAGTTCCTGCTGGAGAACCTGCCTGGCGAGCGCGTCTCAATACGCGGCTACCGTGGCAATGAGCAAATCGAAACCGAAGCCGTTCTGGGCGAACGGCCCATACGCTGACCAGCTCGCCCCGACAGACCACTTAGTAACTATCTCAAAACTCGCCGCGGTCTAAAAACCGTCATTGTTATGAAAATAAGGAGCAAAACAGTTCCCTCCCCCTCAGGGGGAGGGTTAGGGTGGGGGTGAAATCCTGCCGGCATACAACTTTGACTACACCCGGGAGACGCTCCACATACCATCAACAAAGGGAGAAGGAACTTTTAAAAGAACCCGGCTTCCGGGCAATCTGGATTTCCCTCCGGAAATTCCCGGATTCAACCCCGCCAAGTCCCTAATTCCCCGTTTCGATAGATGACAGAACCGGCTGGTTTGGATACCATACCAACTGCCGGATTGACCCCCGGCGGCCTCTTCGTGGGGCATTGAAATATCTCGGGCGTATTCGGGGCTCGCACCCCGGCCACGCTGTTTCAGGGGATAGTGTTGACCGATACGGCTCTAGACCAACTGTGCATCAACACCCTTCGATTCCTGGCCATCGACACCGTGCAGAAAGCACGGTCGGGCCACCCTGGCGCTCCCATGGGCGCCGCCCCCATGGCCTACGTGCTGTGGGACCGTTTCTTGAAGCACAACCCCGCCGATCCCAAGTGGCCCGACCGCGACCGCTTCGTCCTATCGGCGGGCCACGCCTCGGCAATGCTGTATTCGCTGCTGCACCTGACCGGCTACGACCTGCCCATTGAGGAGCTGCAGCAGTTTCGCCAGTGGGGCAGCCGGACTCCCGGCCATCCGGAATATGGACTCACCCCCGGCGTCGAAGTCACAACCGGCCCGCTGGGACAGGGCATGGCCAACGCCGTCGGCATGGCCCTCGCCGAACGCTGGCTGGCCACCCGCTTCAACCGCCCCGGCCACGAGATCGTCAATCACCACACCTATGTCATTGCCTCCGATGGCGACCTGCAGGAAGGCGTCGCATCAGAGGCGGCCTCCCTCGCCGGCACACTTGGCCTTGGTAAGCTGATCCTCCTCTACGACGACAACCAGATCTCCATTGAGGGCGACACCGACATCGCATTCCTGGAGGACGTGCCTCGCCGGTTCGAGGCCTACGGCTGGCAGGTTATCGAGGGCCTGGACGGCAACGACCTGGACTCCGTCACCGCCGCCATATCCGAAGCCCGGGCCGAGGAAGACCGGCCGAGCGTCATCGTATGCAGCACTGTTATCGGCTACGGCAGCCCCAACAAGGCAGGCACCGCTGGCGTCCACGGCGCTCCGTTGGGGGACGACGAGGTCGGGCTCACCAGGGAGCAGCTAAACTGGCCTTACCCCGACAGCTTCACCGTGCCGGGCGAAGCCAGGGAACACTTGACCAAGGCCAGGGAGCGCGGCAGGGAACGGCAGGAGGAATGGGAACTTTCCTTGTCCAGCTATCGTGAGAGTTTCCCCTCTGACGCCTTGCGGCTGCAGGATGCTCTCGGCGGCGTTCTCGCTCCCGGCTGGAGCGGCGGCCTGTCCGGTCTCTTCGATGACGGCAAGGCTATTTCGACCAGGGAAGCGTCCGGCAAGGTGATGAATGCCATCGCCGACGCCGTGCCGAACCTCATCGGCGGTTCCGCCGACCTGGCCCCTTCCACCCTGACCATCCTGAACAGCGAGGGCCACATAGGCCCAGGCAACTTCGACGGCCGCAACCTGCACTTCGGCGTCCGCGAGCACGCCATGGGCGCCGTCGCCAACGGCATCGCCGTGCACGGGGGAGCCATACCCTACGCCTCAACCTTCCTGATATTCTCCGACTACCTCCGCCCCGCCCTCCGGCTCAGCGCACTGATGGAACAGCGGGTTATCTATGTCTTCACCCACGACTCCATCGCCCTGGGAGAGGACGGCCCCACCCACCAGCCCGTTGAGCACCTGATGTCGCTGCGAGAGATGCCGGGCCTCGTGCTCATCCGCCCAGCGGATGCCACCGAGACCGCGGTGGCCTGGCAGGCCGCGCTCGAGAGGAGCGAGGGCCCCACCGCTCTGGCCTTGAGCAGGCAGAACCTGCCGGTCCTTGACCGGGAGACCTTGGCCCCGGCCCACGACGCCGCAAGGGGCGGTTACATTCTCTGGGAGTCGGGAAGCTCGGACCCACAGGTCGTTATCATCGCCACCGGGGCTGAGGTCCACATAGCCCTCGAGGCGGCCCGGACCCTGGAGGCGGAAGGCATCAGGGCCCGGCTGGTATCAATGCCGTCCTGGGAGCTGTTCGAGGCTCAACCCAGGGAATACAGGGAATCGGTGCTGCCTCCAGACCTCCGCGCCAGGCTGTCCGTGGAGGCTGGCGCAACCAACGGGTGGGCCCGCTACGTCGGCCTGGATGGCGCCTCAATCGGAATGTCCACCTTCGGCGCATCCGCCCCAGGTGGTGTCCTGCTGGAGCAGTTCGGTTTTACCGCCGCACACGTGGCGGAGGAAGCCCGCAAGCTCGTCAACGGGTGAGTGGACGGTGAGCGAGTCGACAGCTGGTGAATGGTTATCCGGCAATCAGTCGGCCTTGGAAGCGGCGCGCCATGCGCTGGAAGACCTCGTGGCACGTCGCATACCGGAGCGCATAAGGGAACGCGACCACACTGTCTGGCGTCCCGACCCCCGGGAGGTCTCCAACCGCCTCGGCTGGCTCGACGCGGGCGATTTCCTTCGCCCGCACATGGAAGAACTGAACGCCTTCTCAGGCGATATTCGCGCGGAGGGCTACCGCGACGTCGTCCTGCTCGGCATGGGCGGCAGCTGCCTCGGCCCCGAGGTGCTTCGACGCTCCTTCGGCCAGGTCACCGGCCATCCCCGCCTGACGGTCCTCGACTCCACCGTGCCGGAGCAGGTGTCGTCGGTGGCTGCATCCATTGACCCCGCCCGGACTCTGTTCATCGTCTCATCCAAGTCCGGCGGCACCATTGAAACTCTCTCTTTCTATCGCTTTTTCAGGAACCAGGCGGAAGCCTCCATGGTGGACGGTACCGCGGGGCGGAACTTCGTCGCCATTACCGACGCCGGCACTCCCCTTGAGCGGCTTGGCAGCGAGAGCGGCTTCCGGCGGGTGTTTCTCAACCCCGAAGACATAGGAGGGCGCTACTCCGTGCTGTCCTGGTTCGGAATGTTGCCGGCGGCACTCGCCGGCATCGACGTTTCCCGGTTGCTGGACAGCGCGGCTTCCATGCGCGACCGCTGCCTTGGCGATGACTCCGAGAGCAATCCTGGCCTGCGTCTTGGCGCACTCCTCGGAGCCATGACCCTCTCCGGCAGGGACAAGGTCACCCTCGTGACGCCTCAACCCATCGACAGCTTCGGTCTCTGGGTCGAGCAGATGATTGCGGAAAGCCTCGGCAAGGAGGGCCGCGGCATCGTGCCCGTGGCCGGAGAGCCCATCCTTTCACCCGACTCCTACGGCGACGACCGCTTGTTTGTCTACCTTCGGTCCGAAGGAAACAGCGATGCGGACACCGTCGTGGGTCACCTTGCCGAAGCGGGCCACCCGGTGATGCGGATTGACATCGAGGATTGCCTCGGCCTCGGCGCCGAGTTCTTCCGCTGGGAGTACGCAACGGCGGTCGCCGGTTCCATGCTTGACGTCCACCCATTCGACCAGCCCGATGTACAGGGAGCCAAGGACAACACCGACGGCCTGCTTGACGCCTTCCATCGCGACGGAAAGCTCCCGGATCGTGCGTCTTCAGGCTCGATTGCTGCCCTGTTGCAACAGGCGGCCCCCGGCGACTACCTTGCCATCACGCCGTACATCCCCATGGATGAAGAGACAGACGCCCTGCTCTGCGGAATCCGCACCAGGGTGATGCGGAAGTACGGTATAGCCACCACCTCGAGCTACGGCCCCCGGTACCTGCACTCCACCGGGCAGCTCCACAAGGGCGGCCCGGGTTCCGGGCTGTACCTCCAGCTCACCATGGGCCAGCACCGGGTGCTGCCCATTCCCGGGCAGCTTTACGGCTTCGATATACTCGCCACGGCGCAAGCCACAGGCGACTACCAGGCCCTGTTCAACCTAGGCCGCCGCGCTATCACCATCGACCTCGGCGACGACATCAAGGCCGGACTACGGCGCTTGGTAACCCAAGTCTAGCAGTGCGACGTCTTTGTAGTGATGGGTAGTCATGACTACGTTAGTTTCGTACTCAATGGGCGTCCACCAGGGACGCCCTTACGGGACATTCTTCGGCAGGTAGGGGCAACCCTTGTGGTTGCCCTCGTTGCCCATCATTTCAAAAGGGTTGGTCTACTAGCAGGATCTCTCGATTTTCCCCCCTTCCTTGAGGGAGATGGTTAGGGTGAGGGTGAACTCCCAGCATCAAGCAACGCGGATATTTTCAAGTCTCTTCGCCGATGCAGTTTGCAAACACGTCCTTAACGAAATAAGTCGCAATAGAAACGGAGGCGGAAATTTCTTTGTCGCACACCCTCTGAGGTTTCCGCAATCAGGCAAATAAGGAGTGGGCCTTTGGTGGAACTTGGACTAGTAGGTCTCGGGCGCATGGGCGCAAACATGGCCCGTCGACTGATCCTCGGCGGACACCGGGTCGTCACCCACGACCTCGACTCGGAGGCCGTGACGGCCAGCGGCCAGTACGGCGCCGAAGGCGTGTCGTCGTTGGACGAATTGGTCAACCTACTGTCGCCCCCTCGGGCGGTGTGGCTGATGCTCCCCATCGGTGGACCTACCGAGCAGTCCATCGCCAGCCTCGTACCGCTGCTGTCTCCGGGAGACTTGGTAATCGACGGCGGCAACGCCAATTACAAGGACAGCATTCGCCGGAGCCGCGAGCTCGCGGATCACGGCATCGACTTCATCGACGCAGGCATCAGCGGCGGCATCTGGGGGTTGGCCCACGGCTACTGCCTGATGATCGGCGGCCCCGACGAGGCAGTCAAGCGGATGGAGCCCGCCTTTCGGACGTTGGCCCCCTCGGACGATGTCGGCTATTGCCATTTCGGCCCCAACGGAGCCGGCCACTTCGTCAAGATGGTGCACAACGGCGTGGAGTACGCCCTGATGCAGGCCTATGCCGAAGGCTTCGAGCTCCTTGCCGCCAAGGAGGAGTTTGACCTCGACCTGTCCTCGGTTGCCGAGACCTGGCTGCACGGTAGCGTCGTCCGCTCCTGGCTGCTGGAGTTGGCCGCGGCCGCCCTGAAGGAAGACCCCGCCCTCGAGGGCCTGCAGGCCTATGTCGAGGACTCCGGCGAGGGACGCTGGACCGTTCAGGAGTCCGTAGACCTCGCAGTCCCCATCCCGGCCATCACCGCAGCGTTGCAGCAGAGATTCAGGTCCCGCCAGGACGGCCCCGTCGGAGCAAAGCTGCTTGCGGCCCTCCGCCAGCAGTTCGGCGGTCACGCCGTTCGCCGAACGTCCGACTAGACCGCCCCGAGAGGGTGTGAGACAGTTGCATAGGTGACAAAAACCGTCATTCCTGCGAAAGCAGGAATCCAGTGAATCAGCCCCAATGTTCCGCTGTCCCAGGGGAGCGGGTAAGGCTGAGGCAAGACTTCCGCATTTGAGGAAAATTCCCTCCCCCTTGAGGGGGAGGGTTAGGGTGGGGGTGAATTGGTAGTGCAAAGTCAACGCGGAATACATCCGCGAAGTGCACAAACGGCCTTGAGATACTCGATTAACCTGTGAGGAAAATTCCCTCTCCCTCCGGGAAAGGGCAAGGGCGAAACAGGGCTTTCCAATTTGAGGAAAATTCCCTCTCCCTCTGGGAGAGGGTTAGGGTGAGGGCGTTCCCGGTTCTGACAGGGTCAACAAGTCCTCGGG
This sequence comes from Dehalococcoidia bacterium, assembly GCA_965216065.1. Classification (GTDB taxonomy): domain Bacteria; phylum Chloroflexota; class Dehalococcoidia; order Lucifugimonadales; family UBA3495; genus VXOI01. Next base: position 1,336,167 of record CBDCFB010000002.1, on the reverse strand, counting down.
TAATCTGGCACTCGTGAAGCGGATAGAAATGTCGCACACCCGTTAAGGTGAGGGCATGGCAGACCAGACCACCACCATCGTTATCTTCGGCGCCTCGGGCGACCTGACCACGAAGAAGCTCGCCCCGGCCCTCGCCGACCTGTACTCCAAGGGGCGCCTCGGCCCTGAGGTCCAGATCGTTGGCGTTTCCCGCAGCGACATGACCGCCGACGAATTCCGCGCCGCCTTCTACGAGGGCTTCGGCAAGGAGTCCGAGTTTCCCCCTTCACCTGAATTCTGGAACGACTTCGCCGGCCGCGTTCACTCCTGTTATGGCGACATTTCCGCCTACGACGGCCTCCAGTCCCTGGAGCGCGCCCTCGCCGAGATCGAGTCCCCCGACCGTCCAGCCAACCGACTCTACTACCTCGCCCTCGCCCCCTTTCTCTTCGCCCCTGCCGTTCAAGCCCTTGGCAGGGCCGGGTACCAGGTCGAAAACGATTGCTGGCGTCGCGTTGTGGTCGAAAAGCCCTTCGGCGTCGACCTCCAAACCGCCCGGGAGCTCAACCGCTCCATACACTCCGTATTCGACGAGCACCAGATCTACCGTATCGACCACTACCTCGGTAAGGAAACGGTCCAGAATATGCTCGTCTTCCGTTTCGCCAACGCAATCTTCGAACCCATCTGGTCCCGCAACTACATCGACAACATCCAGATAACGGTCGCCGAGTCCGTCTCCATCGCCGAACGCGCTGCCTACTACGACCGCGCCGGCGTCCTTCGCGACATGTTCCAGAGCCACATCCTCCAGCTCCTCGCCGTTGTTGCTATGGAACCCCCCTCCACGTTTGAGGCCGACGCCCTGCGGAACGAAAAGGTCAAGGTACTAGAGGCCGTGAGGCGCATTCCGTCCCAGGACGCGCCGATACGCGCCGTCCATGGCCAGTACGAAGGTTACCTCGACGAGCCCGGCGTCCCCGCCGGCTCCCGCACCGCCACCTACGCCGCCCTCCGCCTCGACATCGACAACTGGCGCTGGCAGGGCGTGCCCTTCTACCTGCGCTCCGGCAAGGCCCTGAGCAGCAAGAAGACCGAGGTGCTCATCCAGTTCCGCCGCCCGCCCCACCTCATCTTCCCCCAGGGCAGCAGCGGCGACATCTCGTCCAACACCCTGTCCATCTGCGTGCAGCCCAACGAGGGAGTCCACCTCGAGTTCCAGGCCAAGACCCCCGACTCAGCCCTCGACCTGCGCCCCGTCAACCTCGAGTTCCACTATGACCAGTCCTTCGGCGGCCAGGAAATCCCCGACGCCTACGAGCGGCTGCTCCTGGACGCACTCAACGGCGACGCCTCCCTCTTCATTCGCAGCGACGAAATCGAGCAGTCCTGGAGCATCATGGACTCCCTCATCGAAGGCCTGTCCGACCCGTCAGCCCGCCCGCCTGAGATCTACGACCCCGGCACCGAGGGCCCCTTCTCCGCCGACGACTTCCTAGCCCGCGACGGCCGCGCCTGGCTAGGCAAATGCCTCGGCGGCTAGAATAGTCCCCTCCCCCTCAGGGGGAGGGTTAGGGTGGGGGTGAAATCCTGGTTTTAGGACTCCTTTCTCCACAATCCCAAGATGAGAGCAAAGTAATGCCAGACTTCCGTATCGGCGTAGACATCGGCGGCACCTTCACCGACATCGTATTCCTCGGCAGCGACGGCCAGGTGCTGACCCGCAAGGTCGCCAGCACCCCCGACGACTACAGCCGCGCCGTCCTCGACGGCATCCGCGCCGGCATCGAGGAGCTCGACATTGAGCCCGCCGCGGTCTCCGAGGTCGGCCACGGCTTCACCGTCGCCACCAACGCCATCATCGAGGAGAAAGGCGCACACACCGCGCTCATCACCACCGAGGGTTTCCGTGACATCCTCGAGTTCCGCCGCAACCGCACACCCCGCCTCTACGACCTCTACTATGAGAAGTCGCCCACTCTGGTCAAGCGCCAGTACCGCCTCGAGGTCGGCGAACGCCTCAACTTCCGCGGCGAGGTACTCCGCCCCCTCGACACCGCCTCCGTCGACCGCGCCGTGCAGGCCGTCGTCGACAGCGGCGCCGACTCCGTCGCCGTCTGTCTACTTCACTCCTACGCCAACCCCGCCCACGAGCAATACATAGCTCAGGTCCTGAGCGAACGCGCCCCGGGCGTCATCCAGACCCTCTCCTCCGACCTGCTTCCCGAGATGAAGGAGTACGAGCGCACCAGCACCACCGTCATCAACAGCTATGTCCGGCCCGTCGTCGAGCGCTACCTGACCCTCCTGACCGAGGGCCTCGAGGACATGGGCATCACCGTCCCGCTGGCCGTAATGCAGTCCAACGGCGGCCTCGCCACGTCCGGCATCGCCATGGAGCGGCCCGTCTACTGCATCGAGTCCGGCCCGGCCGCTGGCGTCGTCGGCGCCTTCCACCTCGGACGCCGCCTCGACATGCCCAACCTGATGACCCTCGACATGGGCGGTACCACCGCCAAGGCCTCCATAATCGAGAACGGCGAGATGCTCCAGGCCCCCGAATACGAGGTCGGTGGAGGCATCAGCGTCGGCCACCGCCTGCTCCGCGGCAGCGGCCACATCCTCCGCGTCCCCGCCATCGACCTGGCCGAGGTCGGCGCAGGTGGCGGCAGCATCGCCACCGTAGACCGCAGCGGCTCTCTCCGCGTCGGCCCCCAGAGCTCCGGCGCCTTCCCCGGTCCCGCCTGCTACCGGCTGGGCGGCCAGGACGCCACGGTCACCGACGCCGATGTCCTGCTCGGCTACCTCAACCCGCGGCACCTGCTCGCTGGCGACTTCCCCATCGACGCCGATCTGGCCCGCAAGGCTATCGCCGACAATGTGGCCGCGCCGCTGAACATGTCCGAGGTGGATGCCGCCCATGGCATTCACCTGCTGGTCAACTCCAACATGGGCCGTGCCCTCCGCGCCGTCTCTAGCGAGCGCGGACGCGACCCACGGCGCTTCGACCTCATCTGCTTCGGCGGCGGCGGCCCGGTACACGCGGCCGGCCTCGCCGAGATGCTCGACATAACTCGCGTTGTCGTCCCGCCCTTCCCCGGCGTATTCAGCAGCTTCGGCCTGCTCGTCGCCGATGTCGAGCACCACTTCGTCCGGACCCACTTCAAGACCTTCGAGGAAATCGACCTGCCCACCCTGGCCGGACTCGTCGAAGGCATGTGGGAAGAAGGACGCCGCCAGCTCCGCCTCGAAGGCTTCGACGACGCCCGCCACGAGTTCATCACCCAGGCCGACATGAAGTACGAGGGCCAGGTCTCCGACCTCACCGTCCCGGTCCCCTCCGGCCCGATCACCCAGGCCACCCTCGCCGTCGTGGCCGAGAACTTCGACCAGGAACACGAACAGTCCTTCGGCTATCGCCAAAGCCCCTCAGAAGGCGGGGCAAGCTACCAGCTCGTCAACATCCGCGTCATCGCCCGCGGCCTCCCCGACTCCCCCCGGATGCCTGACCGCTTCGAGCTTGCGGACCCCCTGTCCCTGAGCTCGTCGAACAACGGCACCCCCGGTAGCCGCCCCGTCTACTTCGGCCCCAACCGCGGCTGGGCCGACACTCCCATCCTGACCCGTCCCAGTCTCCAGGGCCGCACCGAACCCGGCCCACTCGTCATCGAGGAATACGACTCCACCACCGTAGTCCCGCCAACCTGGACCGCCTCCGTCGACGACGCCAGCAACATCATCCTGCAGCGGACCTGATCCCAGTGATTCGCCAGTGGCTCCCACCCCTCTGCCTGATCGCGCTGGTCGCAGCTGTATGGGCGATACCGCCCGGCCCGCAGTGTCCGAACAGTCCTTGGGACGGTGGTCCGGCAATAGCCCGTGTAAGTGACGACTGTGTCTATTGGTATCAATTCGATACTTATCTCAGTGATCTCTCCCTGAACCTCGGCTCGTCAGGTCAGGGTAGCGCCGCGGATGAATCCCCCTTGGGCGAGTTTTACAGGGACAGGTACCGCCTGGTTTCCGAATTCGGCCTGGAAAACGCGGCTTTCGCAACCCTGGCGCTGGATACTGCCCTCTACCGTGCCGCGGCTTCCCGGGGCCATGTGCCTCCCGACAGCGAAGTCATGGCGATGATGGGACAGGAGCGAGAACGCATTGGTGGTTTGCTGCTGATGATGCGCCTACACGAATTGGCCAAGGCGTCAGACCTTGTTGCTTTCCGCAGCTTGATTGAGAGTCCCCCTGTCAGACGCCTGTTACCCGTACAGGGAGAGGAACATCTACTCCTGCTCTTCGAACAAGCCAAGGAGATGGACTTTTCCAGCATGAAAGCAGGACTGGAAATTCATGCCGCCCTGGAGGAATCCTTTGGCGCCGATCGATATTGGACCGAAGCCTATGTCGTGCACGCTCGTAGGCTGCTTGCGATCGAGGCTCTCCGCTCGACCATGGCCGGCCCGGAAACCGACTGGTCCAGCGTCATAGACTGGCTGGACTTCCGCGAAGAAACTTGGAGCGGCGCCGACATTAGCCTGTCGGATGCCGCTCCCAATACTCTCAACCTGGAGGATGTCCGTTCCTTTATGAACGCTATCCTTGCTTTGGAGCGAGATTTCCTGGACTTCGAACCGCTACCGTTCGAAAACAGCCCGGACGATTCGGCCAATCCAGACGCCGAGCCTGACCGCTAGCTCGCCCCCGCCCACGCCACGCCGTTCAGCACGATCTTCTGAAACTCCGGCGTCTCGAAGCTCTTCCCGTCGTGGCCCAGCAGCAGCACGAACACCTTGCCGTCCCCGTACGATCGCGTCCAACCCAGCGGGTAGGTGCCCCCCGGCATGAACGTCGGCGACCGGTCCGGACCCCACGGCCACGTCCCGTCCTCCGAATCGCCTGTCAGGAACACGTCATTCCCTTCCCTGAAGGTCGTGTTCATGTACAGCTCGTCGGTCGTCGAGAAGTCCGACACCCCCGCTACACCCACATGCGCGGCATTGCTGATGTTGACCTTCATCTCGCCGTAGGGAGGATGGTAGCTGGTGCCCGTTACCCAGCCTCCGCCGGTGACCTCGTCAAACTCAGACCACCCCTTCGGCACGCAGCAAGAAATGTGGATGCACACGAACCCCTTGCCCGACTTGATGTAGCTCTTCAGCCCCTCTTTCTCCGAGGCCTGCAGTTCCCAGTCGCCAAAGTCGGGCACGTTCTCGCGTCGCGTGTTGAACACCAGCGCGTCGTACCCGCCCATTCCCGCGGCGTCGGCCAGTATCGCAGCATCCTCCATGATCGTGACGTCGTGCCCGGCGCCCTTCAGGAATCCCTCCAGCACCGGCGTCGACTCCTCGTAAGGATGCCTTCCCCCGGACATTACCAACAGCTTCATCTGACCATCTCCTTTATATATGTATATGAATTCTCATTCCCAAGTGATCCATTCCCTCTCCCTCCGAGAGAGGGTTAGGGTGAGGGCGTTCTCTCTTCCGGCACCAGACTGGCGAAATTTCGGATTTCATTTTTGGCTCTTCAAGGAGAGCGAGACCCAAAACCCAAGCAAACACCACACTCCCCTCCCCCTTAGGGGGGGAGGGTTAGGGAGGGGGTGAACCCTTCCCTTAGAACCGCCCCGCGAGCTCCCGATCGCCACCGATCGTCATCTTGCCCGCCGCCACCGCCGACTCCACGGTGTATCGCCCGTACGCCAGCAGCGCAAATGTCGACCCGTCGCAGGCGAAGGTCACATCCGCGGCGTCGCCAGTGCTCGCCTCCATGCCCAGTTCGCCCCCACCGGCGACGATGTCATACGACCCGCCGTCCGTCAGGCTGAATCGGAAGCGCGATGGACTCGGGATATCGGCCCCAGGCTGGAAGAACCGGCCTACTACGAATCCCGGCAATAGCTCCATGAGAACGGGCGCCACTGCGTCGGGAAGCTTGGGCGCTCCCTCCAGCCCCGACCGGATGTCCCACTCGTGCACCAACATCTCCGCCAGCCGCAGTATGAGGTACCGTCTCACGCTGAGATATGACGCGGGATGATAGCACTGCCTCTCCCAGTCCTCCGGCCCCATCCGGGCCAGCAGCGCGTCCAGCCGCTCGCAGTTCTGCCCGAAAGCCTCCACCAGCGTGGCCCCGAGGCTCTCCCGCATCGCCACCGCTCTCGCCGCGTTGGCTGCCATGCGGCCCATCAGGTCGGTCTCCTCCGGCGGCCCCATTCCCTCCGGCGGCGACGAGTCGCCGTTGGCACCCCGCTCGATGTTGCCGGAAAACATGTCGACGGCCATCGTCATGTGCGCCACCACATCCGCGTTGTTCCACGCGTCGCAGGCGCTCTGCGTCGCCCAGTCGTCCTCCGACAGCCCCTTGAAATACTCCAGCAGCCGCGCCGACTCCGAGCTCACCAGCGCGGCCAGTTCCTCCGATGTCGCCATTCGGGACCCTCCCTCTGGGTTCCAGTTTTTCGCCCTTTCTCGTCCGCTTGAATAGTCCCCTCTCCCTCCGGGAGAGGGTTAGGGTGAGGGCGTACCCCTCCACCTACCTAACCCGCCAGGAACGCCGCCAGCTCCCGGTTCACGTCCTCAGGGCATTCCCATTGCAGGAAATGGCCGTAGTCGCCCAGGTGCTTCGACTGCACGCCGGGGATCACCCCGCGCCAGGCGTCATCCAGCGGCCCGGCGCCCATCTCCTCCGAGGTCCGCACCCGCCGCGTTCCGTACAGGAACAGCGCAGGCACCGACAGCGTCCGGCCTTCATCGGCCCGCCAGTCCGCCGGGTCCAGGTACGCCGCCGCCCGGTAGTAGTTGAACCCGCCCCTTAGACCGCCGGGAGCCGAGTACACCTTCACGTACTCGTCGATCACTTCCTGAGTCAGCGGGTACTTGTTGATGCACCAGTCGCGCAGGATGTGCCGCAGATAGATCTCCTCGCGGCCTTCCAGCAGCTTTTCCGGAAGGTCGAACTGCTGGTGGAAATACGAGTGCCAGCGCTCCCGCACCACCGCCGGAGCCTGGGGGCCCAGCTGCTCGTACGGCGGCGTGGCGTCCAGGAACGCGATCTTTCGCACCGCTTCCTCGTGGTCCAGCGCAAACCGGAAGCCCACCCTCGCGCCTATGTCGTGCGACACGATGTTCACGCTGTCGTGTCCCAGCGACCGCACCAGCTCGTACATGTCCGACGCCGACGTCTTGGTGTCGTAACCGTAGAACGGCTTGTCGGAGTGCCCGAACCCCCGCATGTCAGGCACGATCACCTGGTACTGCCCAGAGAATGCACTGATCTGGTTCCGCCACGAGTACCAGAACTCTGGCCACCCGTGCAGAAACAGCACCGGGTCGCCCTCCCCTTCCAGCACATAGTGAATGTTGATTCCGTTGATCCGCGTCGTGTAATGGCTCCACTGCTCCGGGTTCAGGTCCGCCATATCAACTTCCTCCGTGTCTCTCTCCAGAGCTTTTCAATTATTCCCTCTCCCTTGAGGGAGAGGGTTAGGGTGAGGGTGAAATTCTCGCAGGGGGCAACGCCGTCAGCCGCTAGATAGCCCCCGCAGAATTGCCTGAACCAAGCTGTCTCCAATAATCGAAAGACTCCATACCTCCCTCCCCCTGAGGGGGAGGGCCGAGGTGGGGGTGAAACCCTCGAGTCATTTATGCCCGCCCCCTAGTGCGCGATCGAGCTCGGAACCCAGCCTCCGTACACCGGCCACTGGCTGCAGATGAACTCGATGTACGCCGGCTGCCCCGCATCGTTGGCCGCCTTGGCCCGCCCGAACGCTGCGACGACCTCCCCGGGGTCCGACACTCGCTCGGCGTGCAGGCCCAGCTGGGCGGCAACCTTCGACATGTCCACATCTTCAGGTCCCATGACCCGGTGCGTGAATGGGTCGTGGCCCTCGCCCCAGAACCCTGGGCCGTAGCCCGCGAATCCGCCGTTGCTCACATGCGCCACCGTGATGCCGATATTCTGGCGGACAGGCACCTCCAGGTTGCCCAGCATGTAGCCGACGCCAGCGTCGCCGGTCACCGCCACGCACTGCCTCTCCGGGAACGCCAGCCGCGCCGCCATCGCCCCAGCCAGCCCGAAGCCCAGCGTTGAGATGTTGCCCCAGCCCAGGAACCCCCGCGGTATCAGCGTGTCGTACACCGTGCTCAGCTGGTCCCGCGTGTTGCCTGAGTCGTGCGTCACGAACGAGTTCATTGGGTCCAGCGCCTTCATCATGTCCCCGTACACCCGGTAGGGGTTGATCGGCTGGTCGTCCGACGCCATGAACTCCCGGTACTTGGCCAGTCCGGCGTCCCGCGACGCCTTCACCGCCACCACCACCTCGTCCCCGTTGCGACCGCCCCCGCCGGTGCGCTCGTACACCCCATCGGCCAGTGCTTGCAGGGTGAACCTGGCGTCCCCCAGCACCGCGTGATGAGTGGGATAGATCCGGTTGATGTGAAACTCGTCCAGGTTGCACTGGATGATGGTCTTGTTGGCCGCATTGGGAATCCCGTGGGTGAACCGGCCCGGCGACAGGCTCGACCCGACCGCCAGGATGACATCGCTCTTCTCTAGGAACTCCGCGGGATGATCGCCCCGCACTCCCACGAAAAGCGGGTGGTTCTCCGGGAACGCTCCCTTGGCCTTCAGCGTGGTGATCACCGGCGCGTTCAGGGCCTCCGCGAACGACTTCAGCTCCGCCGATGCCCCCGCATAGATCACGCCTTCGCCGGCGTAGATCAGCGGGGCCTTCGCGTTCATCAGCAGGTCCACCGCAGTGTTCACATCCTCGGGGTTCGGCCCTGCCTTGTACCCCTTTGGCGGGAAGTATGGGTCAGCAGTCTCGTCGAATGTCGCCGTCGCGTTCGGTACCGCAATCACGACCGGCCCCGGCCGCCCGCTCCGCAGCATCGAGAACGCCCGCCGCATGAACTCCGGCACCCGCTCCGGACGGTCGATGTACCCGAACCACTTCGATACGGTCCTCAGACTCGTCGTCACATCGAACTGCGTATTCTCCGAGCTGCCCGCCGGTATGCCGTCGGTGATGCAAAGCATGGGCGAGTTGTCCTCGAACGCCTGCGCCAGCCCCGGATACGAGTACTGCAGGCCCGCGCCGTTCACGCCCCCCTGCACCGTGCAGACCCCGATGCGCTCCCCGGCGGTTACGCGCGAGTAGGCATCGGCCAGCGCCACCGCGTAACGGTCGTCCCGCATCATTATCATTGGCACGCCTTCACGCCCCAGCGCGTTGTTCACCCGGCACACAGGAAAAGTCGATACCCACTCGATGCCCTCCTGCTTCAGGATCCGGGCTATGGCTGTTGCAACATCAATGCTCATTCGTAACCCTCGTTATGGGATGGGATTGTGGCGCTGATTGTAACACCGCAACGCCTTCTTATCCCCGGAAATTCCGGCCATGCGCTCGGCGCGGACAGAGGTATTGACCCGCCAAGCCCAGCGGCTGTTCGCCACCAAGCCCCGCGAGTAAGGGGGTGTCCTTTTGAGGGACTGCGCACCTTGCAGCCCTTTTGCGAAAACCGGCCTTTGCAATTGTTTCGTACACTATATATGAGTTAGACGTTGTTTCAGGGACGGTCTATAGTCAACTACGGCGAGGGTTCTTGGTGACTAGTTTTAGGGTGATGCGCAGAGTATGACTTCAACACGTGATTTGCAGAGGTCCAGGGCGGCCCAGGTCGGATTTGTCATGCGTTCCTATCGGGAGTCTTTCATCCGAAAGGACGGCCGCCGCGGTCTCACCCAGGATGAGTTGCTCCAGAGGATGGCCACAACCGATGACGCTTACACCCAGCGTTACAGCCACGCCACCGTCTCCCGCTGGGAGTCAGGTCAAACCCGCCCAGATGTGCATCGCATCAGGGTGTTTGGCGCAGCCCTGAACCTGTCTGCGACCGACGTGGCCGGGCTCATTCTCCTTGCCGGCCTTGCCTCCGATTTCGAGACTGCCTCCAATCTGGCCACGACCGACGACCCAGCAGCCATCATCGAATATGCAAAGGTCGACGACGAAGAACGCCCGGCTCGGGACACCCAAGGGGAGAGCCGCGGGGAGTCTACCCTTCGCGGACTCGCCGGGTTTGTCGCTTTCAGGACTGTGCCCCTGGGCCTGGGGATCGCCGGACTCGGCTTCATCCTTTCGTTCTTGGACTGGAGCGATGCCTTCACTCCGGTGGTGTATGTAGGCCTTGTTCTGGGCCTTGTGCTCCTTCAGGGATTCGTTTTCCCTGGCCGCAAGGTCCCCCTCAGGGAGTTCTTCTGGGTTTCCGTATTTCTGCTCCTGACCACACCTCTTATCCAGTTTGCTCCGATCCTGATGGATCACTACAGCTTCTATAGGCTGGGAGACTTTGCGGGCACCCCGGCGCCTTATGTGCTGGCCCTTCTGCTGAATCTGGTGCTCGCTTCCCTTGCAGGGATGATCTTTCACGTCCAGTGGAAACGGCAATACCTGACCGATGGCGTCAGGAGCAACGCCGTCCGCCGTGCTGCATGGGTCGTGCTGCCGCCCTTGTTCCTTGTGTACGCAATAGTCGTGGTGATTACCAACTTGTCCGTAACGATACAGCTTTCCATTCTGGTCCCGGTCCTGGCTGCGGGTTTTGGTTCTCTTCTGCTTATGCGCGACCCCACTCTCAATCCCGGTGAACGCGAACGGAGTGTCCTCTTCCCCATTGTCGCCGCAGCGACAGTGGTATCGTCCGTTATCGGCCTTGCCACGGTTATAGTCATCTATGCTTCTCCAGACCTCCCCAGCATCCTCCCCGATCACAACCTGCTCAGTTCCTGGGAGATCAATTTTGACGAGCTGGGGTATACCAGGAACGAAGCGTTGGACCGGATCAATATGGGATACGTGCTTCACGCAATGTGCCTGCTTATTTACATCCTGTTCGTAGTGGGGAGCCGGGTACTTGTAGATTTGTATCGAATTGGAGGCGACGGCCTTGGCGCGTCCTCCCATTCCAACGCGGGGTCAGTCGCGTCTCAGGACGGACCGGCGCCCGCCCCGCTCCGGGCCGTCCTGTCTCTGACCCTCACACTGTTGGTCTTGCGTACCAGCCTCCCACAGGCGCTGTCCGCTTCGACCGCCGTGCCCACTGCCCTCCGGGTCTTCCCAGTGCGGTTGTCCCGCATTGCAGGAAGGGCAACGGACCATTGCCATGGCGGGTCATGGTCAACAACCGTAGCAACCCTCGATAACAGGGTTCAGGTCTTGCGTGAAATATGCTTACAGAACGGAATACACAAAGAATAAGGGCGGCCCAGGTCGGATTCCTCATGCGTTCTTACCGAGAGGCCTTTCTTGGTGAAGACGGCCGGCGCGGCCTCACCCAGGAAGAGTTGCTCCAGAGGATGGCCACAACCAACGACGTATACGGGGTGCGTTACAGCCACGCCACAGTTTCCAGGTGGGAGTCCGGTCACACCCGTCCCGATGTGCATCGTCTCAGGGTGTTCGGCCAGGCCCTGGACATGTCCCCTACCGAAGTCGCGGGACTCATTCTCCTGGCTGGCCTTGCGCCCGACTTCCAGTCGGCCTCCAGTCAGGTCGGTGGCGCCCCGAGTGGGACCATCCTTTTGGATATGGATGGGAATGAGGAGCCAATGGGCCCCGATACGGCAGAACATGCACCACCTGCACAGCGGGGTGCGCTGTTCGTTGATATCGGAAGCTTCTTTGCCTTCAGGTTTCTTCCCCTGGCACTCTTGGTCGTCGGGCTTGGCTTTGCCCTTTCCACTATGAACTGGGAAACCGCTCTGATGCCCGTCGTTTATGTGGGCATGGCTATGGGGCTGGTGTTGGCTCAGGGCTTTCTGCTTCCAAATCAGACAATTCCGTTCCGGGAATTCTTCTGGGTGTCCATGTTCTTCCTGCTGAGTACTCCTCTTTTCGAGTTTGCTCCCATCCAGATGGATCATTACAACTTCTATGTGATCGGCAACTTCGCTGGAACTTCCACCCCCTACATTCTGGCTCTTCTCACGAACCTGGTCCTCGCCGGCACTGCCGGTGCGATGTTCCATTTCCTGTGGCAGTGGCAGTACGGCACATCGCGTGAAAGGAAGGACGCCTTCCGTCGTGCGGCCTGGGTGGCTTTTGCGCCCGTGGTTTTCGTCTTTGGGGTGGTGGTGGTCGTAACCAATCTGGCCGTCACGGTCCAGATGGCCGTTTTGTTCGCGGCTTTTGCGGCTGTATTCGCCTCTCTGCTGCTGCTCCGGGACCCTTCGTTGAACCCTGGAGAGCGGGACCAGCGGGTCCTGTTCCCAACGGTGGTGGCCGTGGCCCTCGTGACGAGCGCAGCCGGTTTGTTCACCATCCTGTTCGTGTATGCTTCCCCCGATTTGCCCAGCGTCCTGCCTGATCACAACCTGGTGGCCTCCTGGGAAATCGATTTCGATGAGCTGGGATATTCGAAGGAAGAGGCTCTGCAACGCCTTAACCTGGGATACTTGTGGCACGCGATTTGCCTCTTCGTGTACATGCTCTTCGTGGTCGGGGGAAGGCTGCTTGTTGCGGTGTACCGGATGGGTGAGGACGGCACCCGCCCATCGGCCCACACCGCCGGTCAGCCGGTCTCCGGAGCGGGGAGCCCTGGCCGGGCCCGTCGCCTCGGCCCCTTGGCATTCCGGCCCGTCTGGACTATCTCGCGGCGCCCCGTTCACCAGGGACCGGGACATCTGACACGACCCCAATGACATCGCGAACTGTCGACGACCTGCCCTCAAGGTCACTGTTTCATTACCGGACCAATAGCTGATGCTGTCCCGGTACCACGGTTCCCTCCGTGCTAGAATCGCCCTGTACAGGAGGCGTCTATGACCACCGGAATGGCCGGCAAGAAAGCCGTGGTCTATCCCGAAACGGACGGCAAGCCCTTGCCCGATGGAGAATATCAGGCCCCTCTGTATGTCGAGATTCTGGGCACCCTGCAAACGCACTTCAGCGACCGGCCGGATGTCCATGTAAACGGTAACACCATGTTCTATTACGAAGAAGGCAACCCCCGGCGGGTGATTTCGCCTGATTGCTATGTTGCCTTCGGCGTGGATGTGGAGAGAATCTTTCGCAACAACACCTACCTCCTTTGGGAAATGGGCAAGCCCCCCGACTTCGTGCTGGAAATCGGCTCTCCCAGCACGGCGAGGAACGACCTCGGCCAGAAGCGCCACCTGTACGCCCGGCTGGGCATTGGTGAGTACTGGCGCTATGACGGCACTGGCGGCGACTTCTACCGCGAACCGCTGGTCGGCGAATTCCTGGAGAACGGCGAATACCGCCGCTTCGAACTGAACCACGAGGATGACGGCACTGTCTGGGGCCACAGCCCGACCCTCAGTCTCGACCTCTGTTGGGTCAACGGCCGCCTGCGCTACTGCGACCGAGCCACAGAAACCTGGCTCCTCAACCAGGAAGAAGAACATGCAGCTGTCGCAGCCGAGCGGGCCGCCCGCGAAGCCGCCGAGGCCCGCGTGGCGGGACTCGAAGCGGAGTTGGAACGCCTGCGCGGCCAATCGTAATTTCCTCAGTGTGAAACGCTCACCCGTCGAAGTCGCCCTCCTCCCTGTAACGAACAGGGCCTTTTAATTGTTCCCTCTCCCCTCGGGAGAGGGTTAGGGTGAGGGCGTTCCCTCGTTAGGTAGCAAGCAGTCGAATCGCAGAATTTCACCCCAACCCACCCTTCCTCCCCAAGGTGGAGGGAAAACTAGAAGACCTTGCTCTGCCAACGAGGGCTTTATCTTGCACCCCCGCCAACCCCTGTGGCACTATGCCCCAAACCCGCTCCCTACTTGAACCCCCGCCGATGAGGAGACACCCATGCTGCAGACCACCGATCCCGTAACCCGCGAGATCATCAAGAACGCCCTGATGAGCGCCGCCGACACCATGGCCCTCACCGTGGTCCGCACCGCCCGCTCCGCAGTCATCAAGCACGGCATGGACTTCTCCACCGCCCTCTTCAACGCCGAGGGCCTGCAGGTTGCCCAGGGCCTGACCCTTCCGCCTCACCTCGGCAGCATGGCCCCCGCCCTCGAAGGCGTGATGAACGCATTCGGCGACGATGTCCTCCCCGGCGATATCTTTGCCAACAACGACCCCTACGAGGGCGCCAGCCACCTGCCCGACATCTTCCTGTTCAAGCCCATCTTCGTGAACGATGTCCTCATCGGCTGGAGCTGCTGCATCGGGCACCAGACCGACATCGGCGGACGCGTCGCCGGCGGCAACGCCTGCGACAACACCGAGATCTACCAGGAGGGCCTGATCCTCCCGCCCCTCAAGCTCTACGAGAAGGGCGAGCTCAACAAGGCCGTCTGGCGCATCCTCGAGAAGAATGTCCGCGTCCCTGACAAGGTCCTCGGCGATGTTCAGGCCCTTCTCTCCGCCGTCCGCTTCGGGGAGCGCGACCTGCTGCGCCTCGTCGACGAGTACGGCCTAGAAGAGATGAAGAGCTACATGGCCGACATCCTCGACACCACCGAGGCCCTCACCCGCGCCGAGATTTCCTCTCTCCCGCAGGGCGAGTGGAATTTCGTCGACCACATCGACAACGACGGCATCGACCCCCAGTCCATCGACATCCATGTCAATGTGAAGATCGACGGCGACGAGGTCTTTGTCGACTTCGACGGCACCTCGCCCCAGGCCAAGGGCAGCATCAACCCCAACTTCGCCTACACCAAGTCCAATGTCTACGCCGCAATGAAGTGCCTCATCGATCCGGCCATCCAGTCCAACAGCGGCTTCTTCCGCCCCTTCAACATCACCGCCCCCGAGGGCTGCTTCGTCAACCCGCAGCACCCGGCCCCTGTCGCGGCCCGCGGCCTCGCCGGCTTCCGCATCTGCCAAGCCATGTTCGGCGCCATGGCCCAGGCCCTCCCCGGACGCGTCCCGGCTGCCTGGGGCGGCGGCGAGATCGGTCTGTCCTTCGGAGGCTACCACCCCAACCGCAAGGCTTGGGTCTACCTCGAGTTCAACAACGACGGTCCCCGCGGCGGTGGCCCCAGCATCGACGGAGCCGACGGCATGGCCTCGCCCGTCCTTAACATGGCCAACACCCCCATCGAGAGCATAGAGGCCGACCAGCCCCTGCTCGTCGAGCGCTACGGCCTGGTTCCCGACACCGGCGGCGCCGGCGAGTTCCGCGGCGGACTCGGCATCGTCCGCGAGTTCCGCTTGCTGGCCGACGAAGCCACCTTCCAGCTCCGCTCCGACCGCACCAACTTCCGCCCCTGGGGCGTTGAGGGCGGCAAGGACGGCACCCCCACGCAGAACACCCTCAACCCCGGCACCCCCGAGGAGCAGGACCTCCCCGGCAAGCACCTGATGACCCTCAAAAAAGGCGACCTCTACCGTGTAATCCAGGCCGGAGCCGGAGGCTACGGCAACCCCCTAAACCGCGACCCCCAAGCCGTCCTAGAAGACATCAACCAACAAAAACTAACCCCCGCCTACGCCCGCGCCAACTACGGCGTAGTCCTAGACCCCACCGGCAACCTCGACCTCCCCGCCACCAAGGCCCTGCGGACAGAGTTGGCTACCAACTGAGCTAAAATGGAATCATCTGCCGGGAGACAGTAGATCAATGCGTGCAAAAGTGACAGGGCCGAATCAGATTACCCTGCCCGATGAGGTTGCTCTGGCCCTCCACGGCGTTGAATACGTGGAAATAGAGCTAAGGGATGGCTGCCTCATATTGACCCCCGAGCCTCGAACGGCAACCGATGCCGTACGGGAAAAGCTGGCCAAAATTGGAATAACTGAGCAAGACATAGCTGATGCAGTGGCGTGGGCACGAAGGGGCGGCGACCCAATTGCGCCTGGTCCTTGATACCAACGTCTTGGTATCAGTGCTCGTATTTGGTGGGTCCCTCAATTGGATTCAGGAGTCCTGGCGGACAGGCCTTATCAAACCCCTTGAGAGCCTGCAGACAACCGTTGAATTGATAGGTTTCCTTTCGTATTCCAAGTTTAACTTGGACTCCGCTGAGATCGAATCTTTTCTGTCAGACTACCTCCCATGGGCTGAGATGGTAGATGTGCCAGAAGGACTTGGCGTTCCTGACCCAAGAGACCCCAATGACCGGCCCTTCTTGGGACTGGCGATAGCTGGCAACGCCGATGCGCTGGTCACCGGCGACACCGATCTCCTCGTATTAGCGCCTGAGTTCCCCATTCCAATCATCACCCCCAGGGAGTTGAGAGAAAAGTTGGTCGCACAAATTTGACCCCCAAGGGTTTCTGCAGCACAGCTTATATCACCCAGCCAAAGGAAAATTGCAACATTATCTAGTACTCAGTCACGTTTGAAATGGTAGGATGAATTTCACGGGTGAAATTCGGTCCCACGCACAGTTTACTTAAACTTGCTGCTCAGCAACTGTCATTCCTGGCACGTCTGAGTACTAAACCGAAGCCAAGGTGAAATGCGCAGAAACATGGGGTAAATTGGCGAAGGGGCAGAGTTAGCTTTTCCAGGCGTCAGAGAGGGGTTGGTGATGGGTGCGAGAGAGATACATCGGGATTTGGAACAATGGGAGATGGATGCCAAGGCCTTGCGCCGGCGGATGATCCTGGCGCCCACGCCCCGGGAGCGGGAGCGGTGGTACGCCGTCTGGCTGCTGGCCCAGGGCTGGACGGCAGCGGCGACGGCGGAGGCGCTGGAGCGGGACCCACACACCATCGGCCGGTGGGCGTCGGCCTTCGGCGAGGGAGGGCCTGCGGCCCTGATATTCGAGCAGTCCGGGGGTTCCCCCCCGCGCTTGACGAGAGGCAGCGGGAGGAGTTGAAGGCGGCGGTGCAGGAGTTGCCGGAGCAGGCAGGTATCCAACTGGCCAACTGGTACTGGAAAGGAGTCCGGCAGTTTGTCTGGGAACGATTCGGCACCAGTTTGAGCCGTAGCAGTTGCCTGAACTGGCTGCACCGCTTGGGGTTTGCCTTCAAGCGGCCCAAGAAGCGGCTGCTGAAGGCGGACGAGGCCAAACGGAAGTCATTCGTGGAGGAGTACGCCGCCCTGTGGGAGGAGGCTCAACGGACTGAAGCCAGAATATTCTTTGCTGATGAGGCCCACTTCCGGGCGGACGCGGAACTGCGGGGCAAGTGGGTGCTGAAGGGTGAACCGGCTCTGGTGGACTCCACCAGCCCGCGGTATGGGGAGAAGGCCAGCTACTACTCGGCGGTGTGCCTGGAGACCGGTGAGGTGGAGTGGATGGAACTGGAGGGCAACAGCAACTCCGGGACCTCGGCGGCCTTCTTGGACCAGTTGAGGAAGGGGCACGCTGGACCGCTGAATGTGATCTGGGACAACGCGCCGGCGCATCGTGGGGAGGCGGTGCGGGAGTACCTCAGGACGCCTGAGCTGGAGCTGAGGTTAATGAACCTGCCGGGCTACAGCCCGGACTTCAATGCCGATGAGGCCATCTGGGGTTGGGCGAGAGAGGAGGCCACTGGAAATCTGTGTCTGGGGACCAAGGCCTTGGTGCAGCAGAGGGTCGGCAACTTCCTGGCCGGACTGGTCAGCCGGAGAGACGAGGTGAGGCGCCGCTGCCGGACGGTCCTGCAGTCAAGGGCCGAAGCACTCCTGCCAAATTCCCCGCCAAATTCCCCGCCTCAGGCGAATGCACATCCCACCTTGGCTTTGGTTTAGTACTCAGTCATGTTTGGAATCAAAGGGTTCAACGTCCCCTGCAATGCCGGTTGGGCAACCACTCTGGGGGCGTAATTTTCCAAGGATACTTCGATTTCACGGTTGACTGACTACTAGTTCTAACCACTTCTAAAAGAAAGATGCGAGCGCGAATGGCTAGACGTCGAAACAATACCATTGAAGACGATGTGGGGTTGACTCCCGAGGAAGCCAGCGTAGCGATGCGTCAAATGATGTATGCCGCACAAGCCCATCAACGTGCATCGGCCTATTGTAGCGACAACCCTGATGCCAAGCCTCCCAATATCGATTTCTTCTACTACGCGGTTGTATCGTTTGAGCTGATTTTACTTTCGGTCGAACAATCTCTGCGCCTCCTCCTGCTTCTCCAATTTGGTGTGCTGCGAGACGACACTAACCACAATCCGCGCGTCCTTTATGGAACAGTACTGAGAGTAAGTGGCGGAAAGGAAGGGATAAGACAAGACGTTGTCAACAAGATGAACGCTCTCGCCCAACCCGAGGGCATTGCGCCTTTCTCTGAAAAAGAGTTATTGTCGTGTCTCAATAAGCACGACTCGTCCTATTCGAACTTTCGGTATTTTCAGCTAGACCCGAAAGCTAAACTGAACGAGTCGTTTGAGATTACACCTCGCGACTTTCAGACTTTCCATTGCTTGGCGCTCGCTCTCATACACTTGAACGCGGATGAAATGGGAAAACGTGGAATTGGGATGGCCGATTCTCTGAGGAAAGTGCCTGAATCGGAGATGACGGATGAAATGAGAGCCCTGAAGGAACGAGTAAGGCCTCGCAAGTAGTTGAACTGACATATGCTTTAAGAATTCGTCTCCAGCTAGTAGGTGATTACAACTCGAATAACTATCCCGAGGTTAAATTTCAAAAGCCCCCTAAAACCAAAAAGCCCCCCGCAACAGCGAGGGGCGTTTCTACGTTCACGAAACCGTCCGCTTGCGGACTGGACCGGAACCCTACGTCTCCATCACCTTGACGGTCCCTTCCTCCGGGTTGTACTGGTACCGCACCACGCGGTCCAGCTTCTGCGACTCCAGGCGCACCACCAGCGCACGGTCGCCCGTAACGTTCAGGGTGTTGTGGATCTCGCCCGGCAGGAAGAAGGCCACCTTCCCGTCCTTCTGCTCGAAGTCGCCGATCTCCTTGATCTGCACCGAGTCAACGCCCTCGCCCGGGTAGAACCAGCGGAACTTCGTCTGCTTGATCGATCCCTCGTACACGCCGTAGACCACCCACGCCGCGCCGTGATCGTGAGGCAGGTTGTCCTGGTCCGGCTTCTGCACCGACGCCATCAGCCAGAACCCGCCGCCCGGATGACCGTAGTCCTCGTCTAGGTGCAGGTCATAGCGCCCGTACCCGCCCTCGTCCGGCAGCTCCAGCCGCTCCTCCAGCCAGCCCGGAGTCTTCAGCAGCACTTCCATCTTCTCGGAGACGCCCTTGGCCTGCGCCAGAGGGTCCTGCGTCGCGTCGAAAATCTCGCGAACGTCACCGATGAACTCATCAACCGTGTAAGCAGTGGTCGTCATCCTTAACCTCCCTGTATTCCTTGATCCCTGCATTTCCAATTTTGAACGGGCCATCGCGGAGTGTCAACATGACCAAGGGACCGCCAGCCTGAGGCGAAGACGCATGGCCCGAATCCGGGAAATTCCACAATCAAGAAGATCACAGTTCCGACACTCACCGTCGCCTTCCGCTGGAATTTTCGCCCACGCGCGGCTATCATTACCCCAGACCCGACTCGAACCGAAATGCGTTCTGGGAGGCATGAAAATGGGCAACTACTCCATCTTCGTGGGCACCGTTGGACAGGGGCTCAACATCAGCTCCGACAGCGGCGACAGCTGGACCAAGATCCGCAATCCCATCCCGACCGAGGGCAACGTCCGCGCCCTGAGCGTCTATCCCGACGACCCGCACCGCATCCTCGCCGGCTCCGACGGCCTCGGCGTGTTCCGCACCGAGGACAACGGCCTGTCCTGGGAGAGCGTTGACAGCCCCACAGGCGACCTCCAGATATGGTCGGTGGCCATCGACCCGGGTAACCCCGACACCATCTTCGCCGGCACCCGCCCCGAGGGATTCCGCTCCCGCGACGGCGGCAAGTCCTGGCAGAAGCTGGACATGGGCGTCAACATGGATTGCCCCATCGGCACGCCGCGCACCACCAACATCATCGTCGACCCCCGCGACAGCCGCACCGTCTGGGCCGGCATCGAGGTCGACGGCATGTACAAGAGCCTCGACGGCGGCGACACCTGGCTCCACCTGCCCGACCTCGGCCCCGACCCCTTCCACGGCGACATCCACGGCATGGCCTTGCGCACCGGCGACAACCCCGCCTTCTACTGCACCAGCCCCTTCGGCATCGCCACCAGCAACGACGAGGGCGAGAGCTGGGACTACCACTACTTCCCCAAGTTCGGTGAGGCCGACGCCCGCTCCTACTGCCGCGGCATGATCGTCAAGGCCGACGACCCCAACACCATGTTCGTCGGCAACGGCGACTTCATCCCCGGCGTCACCGGCGCCGTCCAGGTCACCCACGATGGCGGCCAGAGCTGGGAGAAGGCCGACCTCCCCGTCGAGCCCAACTCCGTCGTCTACTGGCTCGCCAACAACCCCGAGATGCCCAACGTAGTCGCCGCCGCCAGCCTCTTCGGCTACCTCTACGTCAGCGAAGATGGCGGCAACTCCTGGAGCAAGCTCCAGAAGGAGTTCGGCGAAATCCGCTCCCTAGCCGTAACCCCCAACTAACCCAACGCTGTATCACGGCAAACAAGGGGGGCGGGATTCACTCCCGCCCCTTCGTCGTCCATTGGCCGTCCCCAGAGTCATCGGGCAGTGCAGACCCGCCCGTCAGGCCACCGCGGCGCCGCTTGACGCTCTCTCAGATTGACCTGGCCCGCACTGGCTTTCGCACCAACCCTTCCTCCAGGGGATCCACCATGAGACCGAATATCTCCAGCGTGGTCGCGCCCAGCAGGTACTCTTCCTCGGGACAGAAATAGACGGGACAGGTCCACTCCCGGAGTTGCCCCGCCAGCCGGATTCTTGCCTGCCCGATGCTCCATGTAACGATGCTTCCACCAGGCAGGCTGATGTCGACGGCCTCAACAGGCTCGATGTGGAGTCCTTCCATTAGAGTAGCGGGGAGCGTGGTGTGGGCGCTGCCGGTATCCACCAGTACATCGGGAACACTGATCATTTCCCCGCCCCTCTCGTGTCCCACCTCGGTGTTGACGAAAACTTGTCCCATGACTTCTCCCCGTGGCGCTTGACCTAACCCTGAATCTCAATTCTATAGCCTGGCAAAGGCACGGACAACAATAGATGCAGGTGAGGGGATTTCCAGCCTTTTCCGCCTTCTACGCAACGTTCCAATTCAAGCGGCTTGCCTGCCAGAGTTGCGTCATTCCTGCGAAAGCAGGAATCCAGAGCCCGCCTACGTCTACGTCAGCGAAGACCGCGACAACACCTGGAGCAAACCCCAGAAGGAGTTCGGCGAAATCCGCCCCCTCGCCGTAACACCCAACTAGCCCTGATAGCAGTGGCCCTGGCACGTCCGGGGCACAGACTACTGACGCACATAGGGACGGATTCGAAACCCGCCCCTTTCGCTTGCCGCAAGTCCCAAACAAACCGGCACCCCCAAACCCACGCACCCAGACCCGCCAGCCCGCCTCAGACCCGTCATTCCCGCGAAAGCGGGAATCCAGAGCCCGGTCCTACGTCAGCGAAGACGGCGGCAACACCCGGAGCAAGCTCCAGAAGGAGTTCGGCAAAATCCGCCCCCCTCGCCGTAACCCCCACCTAACCTTGGCATCGGCCAAACCGTGGCGCGAATTGGAGGACACATACAGGGGCGGGACCCAACCCGCCCCCTTCCGCTTGCCGCCAGTCCCAAACAAACCCACGCACCCAGACCCGCCAACCCGCCTCAGACCCGTCATTCCCGCGAAAGCGGGAATCCAGACCCCCGGTCCTCTAGCAGCGAAGACGGCGGCAATACCCGGAACAAGCTCCAGAAGGAGTTCGGCGAAATCCGCGCCCTCGCCGTAACCCCCAACTAACCCCCAGCGGCGGTTCCTGTCCAGTACGGGCAACCTTCTGTGCTTATGAGATGCACAAAACATTAGCACGATTAGGAGCGGGTTTGACAGCCGTCCCCACTATTCTTTAGAGACCGATGATTAATGTCACTCACTTGGCTAACGGTTTCCCTGCCTGCTGAAGCTTCCGATTAAGCTCCGCTATCTTCATCGCGTCTGCTGCAGGAATTATGTAATAGTGTTCAAATAAAGTGCGCACTATTTCAAGACACCACCTAGCTTCCTCGGGTTCGACTTCGATGACTTGCGAGGTGATCGGGTCCTGTTGCCGGTGAGCCGAGAAATTCCCAAAGTTTCTGATCGCATCAATCGTTTTCCGAGTAGCCAGAGGAAGCCTCTTATCTGGGTCCGGTTCCTGCAGAACCGCATCTACCTGCTATGCCAAATCTCGGTTCGCGTAGCCTTGTTCCCCCAGAATGGATTGGAACACTCGCCGCGACAGTGCTGCAGATGCTTTAGCGCTTATTTCCAGCACTAAAACTGCTTCTACGTAGTCATTCTTCAGGCTTTCCGGGACAGCAGGGTCAACGAAAACTTGCTTTGAAGATAGAGGGTAGACAATCTTTCTGTCATAAACTAGTAGTCCATCAGTGTTGTATTGGTGGGTAGAGGGACTTGAGCTTGATGCGGGCATCCTCGGTGGTGAAGCGCCAGTCCACCCGTATTGCGTCCCGGTTGCGCTGTTGCTGCCACGCTCCCACCTCCCGCCGCAGAGCGCTTTGGTCGGGAATACGGCGGTTCAGGCATTGCCGGGCCATCACCCCGATTTCGATCTCCGCCATCCCTTCGGCAAGCTCAGGACAGGATCCAGCCAACTGCCATGCTTGGGAGTGTAATGGACCTCCAACCGTTCGGCGATGCGCCGCGCTTCGGCAGGCTCAAAGGCTTCATACAATGAGGCTGGGTGGTGGGTGTTCAAGTTGTCCATCACCAGCACAATACGGTCCTTGTGCGGGTAGTCCTCGTCCACCAGTTGCTTGAGCACCCGGGCCCAATCGGCTTTCGTGCGCCGTTCCGTCACTTCCACCCGGCGCCACCCTTCCAGCGGAGCGAACAACATGAAGAGGTTGCTCACCCCGTTGCGCTCGTATTCATAATCGTAGGAGCCCGCCGCCCCAGGCCGGGCCGGACGCGGCCGGCGCGTCTCTTTCACCTGTTGCTTGCTGGTCTCGTCCAGACAGACCAGAACTTCGTTGTCCCCATACTGGCGCTGATAGACTTCCAGCACGTCTTCCATCGCACAGACGAACTCGGCGCTGCCTTGCGGCGGGATGCACCAGCACTCTTTCAGCCAAGGCTTGAGTTCGTTTTTTTGAGCGTCTGGCGCACCGTTTCAGTGCTGATGCTCTCCACTACCTCGCATTCGACCAGCCGGTCGGCCAATAGTTTCAGTGTCCAACTCGCCCGGCCCTCCGGCGGTTCTCCGCAGGCCAAGGCAATCAGGTGGGCTTCCCCTTGACCGTCCAACCGCTTCGGACGCCGGTTAACCTGCCGCTTTCGTCCCAGCGCCGCCTCAATCCCTTCCTCTACGCAGCGCCGGCGCACCCGTTCCACCGTCGCACGGCCAATCTGGAGAACCCGGGCAATGTCTTCATCCTTCATGGCCCCGTCCACTTGGGCCTCATCACTCAGCAGCAGGACGCGCGCTTGTAAGCCGCCCCCCGGCCACGGGACACCAATGTCTTCAGTTCCTGCCGCTCCTCCGCACTCAGCTTGACCCGGTATCTCTTCATCGCCATCCCCTCCTCACACGTCCCAATCCTCTTCGCCCTATGCTTGGTACAATACACTCGCTCAGTACTCATTTCAAAGATGTTGGACTACTAGGTTTGCCTCACGATCATGGTGTGCATGCTCAATTATTGGGCTGCTGCATTTTGGGCAAAAGGCAATGGAAACTAAATGCCACCTAGGTGTCACCGGCTCT
Organism: Dehalococcoidia bacterium; assembly: GCA_965216065.1. Lineage (GTDB taxonomy): Bacteria > Chloroflexota > Dehalococcoidia > Lucifugimonadales > UBA3495 > VXOI01. The sequence goes on along the minus strand of CBDCFB010000002.1, from coordinate 1,312,459 downwards.
CGCTTCATTACCTGTTCCCAATCTTCTGGCCTAGCGTGAAATTCGACCTGACAGCATGGACACTGCATTCGCCCCACTCCTTCCCCTGCGATACAACATCAAGTATAGGACACCTTGTCGGCGAGCCGTCAACCACTAAATGTCACATAAATCTCCGATCTACCAGGCACATAAAAAAGCCCCGCCGGTTCAACCCAGCGGGGCGCTCTCATACCTGCTATGTTCGCTTCAGCGAAAATCCGGGGCCGCCCCCCCTACAGCGCCTCCAGCCCCTTCCGCACGCAGTCCTCGTCCTGCTGTGCAGTCCCGCCGCTGCCGCCGATCGCACCCACCAGCGCGCCGTCCTGGTAGATCGGAATCGCACCCTGCGCCGGGATGATCCGCCCGCCCTGGCTGCCGATGATCGCCTGCATCACCGGCGAATCCGCGTTGATTTCCCGGCTGTCCCGCCCGAAGAACACCGACCCGACGGCCTTCCCAGGCGCCGCCGTCGCGCTCACCGCGATGGCCCCCTCCATCCGCTGGAATGCCACCAGCTGCCCGCCCCCGTCAACCACGGCCACACTCAGCTTGATTCCCATCCCGTCTGCTGCTGCAATGGAAGCCCCGATAATCCTGTTTGCGTCCGCCAACGATAGAGCCATTTCTGCCTTCCTTCTCACATTACGTTTTGAGTTTGTTCCCGCTGGTCCCGAGCCCGCCAAAGGGCCCGAGCTTGCCGAAGGGCCTGTCCTGAGCTCGTCTAAAGAGTGCTGGAACTGCGCCCCATGTTACCCCCCCCCGCTACCCTCCACAACCCGCCTCCTGTCCCGGGCAACTCCGTTGCCAAAACCACCACCACAACCCGCATTGCCCCGGAATCATGGCCATCCCCTAATCACACGAATCACAGTTCAGACAAATGCCTCCCGCCGCTACCCTCCACAACCCGCCTCCCGTCCCGGACAGGTCGACCGCAAAGTGAAAGGGCTGAGCGATTCCTGTAGGGGCAACCCTTGTGGTTGCCCAGGATGACCTGGCAATCATCCCGAGTTCCAGTCAACTCCGCCGCCAAACCCACCGCCACAACCCTCAAGCCCCAAAATCATGCCCATCCCCTAATCACACGAATCACAGTTCAGACAATGACACTTGCCTCTTGCAAACCAGTATAGAACAAATATACCATTATACATAAGCATCCATCGCGCCGGCACCCTCACCCAATCCGGAGCCCCGCCAAGGAGAAATGTCAGATAATGACAGATAATGTCACGCTCCAGGAAAATTCCCACATCATCGACCCGGACGACGACAACGAAATCGTCCCTGCCACCAGGGCCGCCGCCGGCCTCTCCGGCAGGCAGCTGCGGGCCATCCCGCTCATCGTCGTCTCCCCCACCATCCGCGAGGCGGCGCAAACGCTGGAAATCAGCGAGCGCACCATCTACCGCTGGCTCCAGGAACCCGACTTTCATGAGGAGCTCGTCCGGCAACGCAACTTGGCCGCAGAACTCGCCCTCCAGCAGATCCGCGGCCTGCTGGACCGCACCGCCCCCTCCTATGTTGAGCTGATGCGGGACCCCGATTCCTCCATCCGCCTCCGCGCCACCAACGCCGTTTCCACCCTCGGCTACCGGATTAACGAGGGCCAGAATCTCCTGGCCAAGCTCGAAGAACTGGAGCAGGCCTTCGAAGAATTGAAAGCGAAGAACCCCCTCGCTTGACCACAATTCTTGGAAACCCCCTCCTGAATTCCATCTCCCTCCGGGAGAGGGTTAGGCCTGTCCTGAGCGCGCCGAAGGAGTGAGGGCGTACCCTGTTTCTCGCCTGTAGCGGACACCCCGACAACCTGCTTTGTCACGCAGGCAAGTGGATTTGCCGATACCAGACTTGAATCAACCCGAGGTGAAACCATGTCCCTGTACCACTTCCGCCGCCGCATAAACGCCCTCCAGCGCAAGCTCGCCGTTCCGCTTTCCGTCGTCAGGCTTCGGCCCCTCGCTGAGGACTATTGCGACCAGTGGGTCTCCGCAGTGGCTGACGGGAGGGAAACCCCGCCGGCAACACCGGAAGACGCCCCTTGTGCGGGTGACAGGAGGGCCAGACCTTTCATGGACCGCGTGGTCGCTGCAGGGTTTCGCCTCACCACTTGGTTGGATCTCCAGAGGCACGTCCGGAGGTGCCGCGAAAATTGTCATTACCCCCATCCCGACAACATCATGCGCGTCCTTCTGCCCAAAGCCGCCTCCATGGGTTTCATCCCCAAGTCGCCGGCCCCAGTCTCATACTGACTCGCCAAGCTCTCCCTCCCGAATCCCCACCACCTGAATCCCAACGATTCCATAGAACCCTCTCCCGGAGGGAGAGGGTTAGGGTGAGGGAGTTCCCTCACCCTCAGGGAGAAGGTTAGGCCTGTCCTGAGCCTGCCGAAGGAGTGAGGGCGTTCCCTCTTTTGGTGCCAAGCTGGTTAAGCGCAAGACTTCACACCACCCCTCCAGACATGCGGAGAATCGAAAGGCCCTGCCCGCACTATCAGGATCTTCTAGTTTTACGGTACGAATAACACAGTTTCCGTCATTCCCGCGAAAGCGGGAATCCAGTGCCCGGCAACCTGTGGTCGTGCTGTAGGCAGTTGGACCTCTGGATTGCCGCTTTCGTGGGAGTGACAGGTGAAAACTAAAAGGCCCCGCCGATACCCCCCTCTGTTGCCTAACAAATCTGCGATGACTATAATTGCGGCAGCAGAAGGCGGGATGAGTACCGTACGGCGTAGAGGAATTCGTCACCGCTTTCGAGGTCAGCAGAGCTAACCGTCTACCCAACACCCGACACGCGCCGACGGCCGGCAACACGCACATTACATAAGGAGTGGAGAATGGTCGATCAGCTAGCGCGACCCAAAGATAAGGCGGAAATTTACTGGTTTTCCGAGCAGCCTTACGGCCATGTAACCGACGAGGACCTAGAGAAGTACGACTCCGGCCGCTTGGGGTTCCCCAACACACATTTCGACCCCCACAAGGCCCATGTCCTGTACAACAACTACCATGAGCAGTACGTCCTCGCCGACGAGGTCGGTTTCGACGGCATCATGTCCAACGAGCACCACGCCTCCTATTGGTGCATGAAGCCCGCGGTGAACCTCGACGCCGCCGTCATCGCCAAGCTCACCAAGAATGTCAAGATTGCCATCTTGGGCAATGTCATCGCCATCAACGACCCCATCCGCATGGCCGAAGAGATCGCCATGCTGGACTGCTACTCCGGCGGCCGCATCATCTCCGGATTCGTTCGCGGCACCGCCGTCGAGACCCTGCAGGGCGGCGTGAACCCCACCGAGAACCGGGCCCGCTTCGAGGAAGCCCACGACCTGATTATCAAGTGCTGGACCGAGCCCGGCCCCTTCCGGTACGAGGGACAGTACTACCACTACCGGGCAGTGAACCCGTGGGTCGTCCCCATGCAGAAGCCCCGCCCCGACATCTGGTTCCCAGGCACCGGCAGCCCCGAAAGCGTCGTCTGGGCCGCCAAACACAAGCATCCCTACATGAACCTCGGCGCACTCGTGGACACCACCGAGTGGCTCAAGCAGGTCTACATCGACACCGCCGAGGAGGAGGGCTGGACCGCCGGCCCCGAGCACTTCGGCTACCTGCTCCGCTGCTTCGTCGCCGATACCGACGAGAAAGCCATCGAGCTCGGGCGTGAGTTCATGTGGACCATCGAGCATCGCCAGCGCGGGCCGATGGAGCACAACGACCCGCCCGGCTACCAGTCCAGGGCATCGGTCGAGATCAAGGCCCAGCGGCCCACCGGCAATGTCGCCGGCGCCGGCGGCTTAGGTGTGGGCCTGTCCTACGACCAGCTTCGCGGCGTCAACAACATCATCGTCGGCAACCCCGACACCGTTACCCAGAAGCTGACCGAGGTCATCGAGCGCCTCAGCCCCGGCTACATCCACATCTACGGCAACGAGGGTGCGATGGGCCACAAGGAAACCATGCGCTCCATCGAGCTGCTGGGCAAGGAAGTAATCCCCGCCCTCCACGAAGTCCAGCTCCAGCCCTACGACAACCGCCCCCGCATGGACACCATCCGCTCCGGCACCGCCGGCCTGGCCCCGTAACGATTACCGTCACTCCCGCGAAAGCGGGAATCCAGTGCGGCTGACGAACGGCCCCGCCCCCACAAGGCGGGGCCGCTCTTTCCAGCAATGTCGCGTAACCGCCCACCCCAGATCCCCTCTCCCTCAGGGAGAGGGTCAGGCCTGTCCTGAGCTTGCCGAAGGGGTGAGGGCGTTCACTCTACTCGCTGGTTCCCAGCACATTAGCGCTCCAAACTGGATTGTCTACATCCGTCATACCCGCGAAAGCAGGAATCCAGCGCCACCGTTTCCAGCTCGGCAATTTGTATCGACCACCGGATTCCGAACCCTTCCGCTACAGCTGTGTGCCGTCGACTACGCCGCACTGCCCCGCTAAACTGGAAGGAACAGCTTTTCGCTGAGTGATATGGGAGGGGTTGACCCGATGGGTAATTCGGGAGTCTCAGTAGTAACCGGCGCCTTCGGGTACACCGGCAAGTACATCGCGCAGCGCCTCCTGGACGAGGGGGTCTCGGTCAGATCCCTTACTCGCAACCCCCAGTCTTTCAGCCCGTTTGGCGGCCAGGTGGAACGCCACCCCCTGGAATTCGAGGACTTTGGGCAGCTCGTCAGGAGCCTCGAAGGAGCCGACACCCTCTACAACACCTTCTGGATTCGCTTCGCTCGCGGCCCCGTCAACCACGCCCTAGCGGTCCAGAACTCCCGCAACCTGGTCGATGCAGCCGTCGAGGCAGGCGTCCGCCGCATAGTGCATATCAGCATCACCGGCGCCTCCGTCGACTCACCCCTGCCCTACTTCCGCGGGAAGGGACAGGTAGAGGAATATATCCGTCAGTCGGGCCTGACTTACTCCATAGTCCGCCCCACCGTCATCTTCGGTGTTGAGGACATTCTGATCAACAACATCGCCTGGTTCCTGCGCCGCTTCCCAGTGTTTCCGGTCGCCGGACGCGGCGACTACGCCGTACAGCCCATCTTCGTCGACGACGTGGCCCATCTCGCCGTCGACTCTACATCCTCTGTCGGCAATGTGACCCTGGACGCCGTTGGCCCAGAGACCTTTACCTTCAAGGAACTGGTCCGCCTGATTCGCAAGACCACCGGAGGCCGCGCCTTAGTGGTGCCCCTGCCGCCCCCGCTGGTCCTCACCTCCGCGTCACTGATCGGCATTGCCCTGCGCGACGTCGTCCTCACCCGCGAGGAAATCGACGGCCTGATGTCCGGCCACCTCGTCTCTCGCGAACCTCCTACGGCCGCCACCCGCCTCACCGACTGGATGCACGCCCACCGCGACACCCTCGGGCGCCGCTACTCCTCCGAACTCGCCCGCCACTACCGCTGAGGGCTTTGCTATGATGCATTTGAGAGAGCAACAAATATCAGCCAAAGGCCATACCCCCAAAGATACGAGAGTTGATCTCTGACTCGCAGCGTGCGGGGTTCCACAATCGAGGTGGCAAAGGCAGCCACAGGAACTTCGTACACCCTTACGTTGACAAGCCGGTAACATTGTCAGGGAATCTGGGGGCTGACGCGCACCCACGTCAGGTTAGAGACGTCCGTCGTGCCATTAAGGATTCACAGAAATGAACGAAGCGAAGAGATACATCAAGATTGTTGAATGGTCTGAGGAAGACCAATGCTACATAGGATCGGCACCCGGCTTGATGTACGGTGGTTGCCACGGCGACAACGAAAAGGCTGTCTTTGCAGAACTATGCGATATAGTGGAGGAAGTAATCCAACTCTACTTGGAAGACGGTAAACAGCTACTCCCGCCAACCGCAGGATGCAACTATGACGAAATAATCGAAGCTATTTCGCCAAATCGAGAGTCAGAAGCTGCTTCCGCATAGAGGGTGTGCGCCTATTTGATTTTCTCCCTTTTTTCAATCCAGCCCCTCTTAGTAAGAGACCCTGGATTCCCGCTTTCGCGGGAATGACGGTTTGGGGCAGTAGTAAGTATTGAGATAGTTTCTTAGTCGAATCGGTTGATGAAAGAAGAGGAGGCCGCAGAATTTTTCCTGCGGCCTTTTACTATCCACGCCGATAAGACGACAGCTACTCGGGCAGCCACATCACGCTTGAGATCTCGCTGAACTCCCGGCGCAGCTTGCTCCAGGAGTCGCCGCTGTCGTCGCTGCGGTAGAGGTAGCCGTAGCGGCTCCCCGCGAGCACTACCGACGGGTCAGCGGTCTGGATGTTCACTGTCCACATGGCCGTGTTGGGCTCCACCGGCAGCGTCAGGTCCTCCCAGGTCTTACCCGTGTCCTTCGAGCGCATGATTGTACCGGTCTGCCCGGGTGTTGTATCACCGATGGTTACGAAGATCACGTTCGGGTTGTCAGGCTTGACCATGATGCCCCGCGGGTAGGTAAGCGGAAATACTTCGCGGATGCCAAGCCGGTCCCAGGTGCCGCCGTTGTCCCCACTGGTATAGACGTCGTTGTTCACCACGCAGACAACCGTGTGGGGCGGCCCGGCGGCAACGGCAACGTTGTGCACATCGGGGTTCGGAATAGCCCCGTTGATAGACTCCCATGAGTCTCCGGCGTCGGAGCTGTGGCGCAGCCCGTCAACTTCCAGCCCAACCCATACATCGCTGTGGTTCTGTGGGTCGATGGCGATTCCCGTAACGCGCGGCACGCCGACATTGGGACACTCGGCGGCGATTTCCACCGGCCGCTGCTCCCAGGTCTTGCCGCCGTCGGTTGAGCGGAAGATCCCGGCGGGGTCGGGGGTGCCGGTACCGGCGAACATCAGGTTGGGGTCAGATGAATCAATGGCGAGGGCCCAGACGCAGGTCCCGCTCATCCCCGTGTCCAGCAGGCCCCACTTCTGCCCGCCGTCCTCGCTGCGGTACAGTCCCTTGTCCGTTCCGGCAAACACCACACCGGGCCGGGCCGGGTGATTACCCAACGCCCGCACCAGGGCATCGGAGTGCATCCCGGCGTCGATACCCACCCGCCGCCAGGACTCGCCTCCATCGGCGCTGCGCATGATTCCCTGTCCGATGGTGCCTACTAGGATCGTCTTCACTTCGGTCATGACGTCTCCTCCAGCTATATGTTTGCCTCTGTGAGGGGTAGGCCGGGGGATTCTCCTCACCTCGGGGGATTCTGGGGTCATCTATCTTCAGGACAGCGCGGCGATCACCTCATCAGTGTTGCGCACGCGTACCAGCAGTGGCAGGACGTGGTCAATAGTCATCTGGTGCACGTCTTCCTCGCCGGCGGTGCAGCAGTCGCTGACCACCACGCACTGGGTGTCCCGGTTCTTGGCTTCACGTGCGGTGCCTTCCACACTGCGCTGGGTGGAAATGCCACCAACCAGGATGGTCTCGTTACCCAGAGAGTTCAGGATGCCGTCCAGATTGGTGCCGTAGTAGGCACTGAAGCGGGGCTTCACAACGATGTAGTCGCCAGCCTGCGGCTCCAACTCGTCGATGACTTCAACTGCCCGCGTTCCTTCGAGCATCGGTACTCCACCGCCGCCACCAACGTCGGCAGCCGTCTTGGGGGCGTCTGAGTTGTCGACTCGCCGGTAGGTGGTGATGTAGATGATTGGCGTACCGACTTGCCGGCAGTGTGCCACCAGGCGAACAAAGTTGTCGATGACTCCCTGGCGATTGGGCGGTACGTTATAGGGGGGCTCGTTGCCGCCCTTGGCAACAGCATTGATCATGTCGATCAGGATCAGCGCGGTAGTCTTGGGCTCCAGTTTCAGCGCTTCCGGCATATCGAATTCTCCTGGTACAGATTCAACGACTCCCCTTCTTCAGGTGAAGAGGAAACCTCGGGTAATACCTATGAAGAGGTGTAGGTCGCCGGGCTGGCGAGGAACTTTGTCCGGCAATCAAGGCCGCAGAAATATATCCAGCTGCCATCATGAAAGATTCGTGTACCCTGGCTGGGGTCAACCTCGGAAGCGCCATGCCGGGTCATGGACGTCTGGGCGCGAGCCTGCGCTTCGTCGATTTCCTTGCCGCAAACGGGGTCTTGGGCCATTTCTCTCTCTCCAGTACTAGGCGGGATTTGATCAGACGGGCAGGGGAAGCCCCAGTCGAACTTTGCCCGGCTTGTCCAGCAGGGCGCTGGCGATCTTTGCGCGATGGTCGAAGGTGGTGCCGAGGCGCATTGTCCAGGCGGAGACGCGGCGCAACCAGAGGTGCAGGTCGAATTCCATCATGAAACCGATACCACCGTGAATCACCTGGGACTGGCGCACCACGGCCTCGCACTTTTCGTTGGCGAAGGCCTTGGCCTGGGAGACTTCGACGCCGGCCGGCATACCCCGGTCCATCTTCCAGAGGGCCTCATAGGTCAGCAACTGCGCTCCGTCAGCGAAGAGCAGCATGTCGGCGCACATGTGCTGGATCGACTGGAAGGAGGCGATGGGCCGCCCGAAGGCGACCCGGTTCTTGGCATAGTCAATCGCCATCTCTGCGTCCTTACGGGTTGCGCCGATCATCTGGCAGCAAAGGAGGGCAGTGGCCCGTTCCAGCATCCGTTCAACTATCGGCCAGCCATCGTGCAACTCACCGACCAGGTCGGCGTTCGATACGCGGACATTGTCAAATGAGATCCGGCTCTGCTTGTCCTTGGCAATGGTCACGAGAGGAGTCTGAGATACTCCCGAGCCATTGGGGTCAACCAGGAACAGCGAGATTCCCTCGCTGGCCTCCGACGGCGGTGCCGTGCGGGCCGCTACGAGGCATCGCCGGGCGACGTTGAAGTTGTCGACGAACATCTTCACGCCATTCAGAACCCACCAGTCGCCGTCCTGCCTGGCCTGTTCCACGATGGCTGATGGAATGAGGCGAGGGTCCTGCTCTATGACAGCCCACGTCATCACCATGTCGCCGCTGCAGACCGCAGGCAGCAACTCGCGCTTCTGCTCGCTCGTCCCGGTTTCCGCCACAGTCAACGCAGCGACCATGGTGCTGTGCAAGGGTACTGGCGCCAGCACGCGTCCGAGCTCTTCCATCACCAGACCGAGGTAGGTCAAAGGGAGACCCTGGCCGCCATATTCTTCCGGGATGGCCATCCCCAGCCAGCCCAGATCGGCCATCTGCCTCCATAGTGCCGGTGGATAGCCGATTTCGTCCAACTCCATTTCGCGCACCAGCGCTGTGGAAACCTCAGCTTCGAGAAAATCCCGGGCTGCGTTCTTGAGAAGCTGTTCTTCTTCGGAGGGAAGTACGTCCATATCGTCCTTGCAAATCCCTCTCCGCAGTGGAGAGGGATTGGATTGGAAATAGTCTATGACCGGAGCGGTCTTATCCCCTGGGCATTCCGAGTCCGCGGCGGGCCATCTGGTCACGCATCACCTGAACGCTGCCATGGTTGATTCCAGACTGGAAGGCCCCCATGACGTTGTGGGCGAATACCCCGTCCTCGATAGCCTCCTCAGAAGTGCTCAGCAGGGTGGCGTAGGGCCCAAGTATCTGGGTAATGGTCTCGGTGGTGTGAACGCCATGCTCCGGGGCCCAGACCTTTTCGGCGGAACCCTCGTAGGTGAAATTCCCACCCCGCTCGACCAGGGACATGCTGCGCATGGTCATCAGGCGGCACACCTGTGCTTCCATCCACAGCTCTGCCAGCTTGTCCCGGACGGCTGGATCCTCTGCCGGGGAGTATCCGCCAAAGTCATTCTCCTTGACCCAGTTCACGATGTCTTCATCCCGTCGCACCGAGATCAGGTACCTGCTGGCGCCGACCCGGTCCAGATTGAGGCCCATGGCACCGACATACCAGCCCATGTTCTCCTCGCCCAAAAGCGCCGAGGCAGGGACACGCACATCCTCAAAGAATGTCTCGTTTGTACGCGCCATTCCGTAGGTGGTTCCCAGGGGTGCGGGCGGATCACTCTGGATGGTCCAAAGAGGCCGGACCGTGATTCCGGGGGTGTCCATGGGAACCAGGAAGATGGAGATGCCGCGATGCCTGGGGGCGTCGGGATCAGTGCGGGCCATCAGGTAAACGTGGGTAGCGTAGTGGGCCGCGGAAGTGTACATCTTCTGGCCGTTGATGACGTACTCGTCCCCGTCTCGCACGGCCCGGCATTGCAGCCCTGCCAGGTCGGCGCCCGCCTGCGGCTCTGTGAACCCCAGAGCGAAGATTATCTCTCCGTTGATAAGGCCCGGGATGAAGTGCTGTTTCTGCTCCTCCGTCCCGGCGGCCAAAATCGCTGGGGCCCCACTGCCTGCGCCGCCAACCGCGACACCGGCCCTGGCGAACTCTTCTTCCACAATGTACTGGCTGATGCGGCTGCCACCCTGACCGCCGTACTCCTCCGGCCAGCTGATGCCGATCCACTCGCGTTCGGCAACTTTCTGAACCAGCTCGCGATAGTGCTCCCCCCGGCCTCCTTCCTCTGCGGTCTCCAATTCGCCGAGTACATCCTCGGTAACATTCTCAGCTATAAACTGCTGGACTTCACGACGGAGGGCTTCCTGCTCGGGGGTGTATCCAAAGTCCATTTTTTCCTCGACAGACGGTCTGGATGAGTTACGCATTTAAGGTCTAGAGATGACTGCAGCCGTCCCAGCGTTTAACCAGAGACGGTGCATGTGCCATTTTCTTGTGCGCCGATGGGAGTGTCAAGTTACGGAAAGGAAGCGGACAGTGCCCCTGTACGGGAAAATGGCAACCCTACAAGACAACCAAATCCGTGCCACTCTGCCACCAATTGAGATACTGCCAATCGAATTTTTTCCTGCGTCTGACATTATCTATCATTATCTAGCATTTCAATCATCGTCCGCATATCTGCGACGGGTCGCCATGCCACTTTCTTTATCACACGCATGTTCGAATTTCTCACGTGAATGTTACGGGACATTCGGACTTCTGGCAAGTGTGCAAGCGACACCAGTACGGAGCGGATCTTGGTGGATCAATGGCCGCAGGCGGTACGCCGGGGAAGCGATGCGAATATGATGCCAGAGGTTCAACGCACAGGTCCGTGCCCCAACATCTCCACCAGTTCGATAACAGCGGCCGTATCGGCGGATTCAAGGCCCTCGATGATTTCTATGAAGCGCTCGATTTCCGAATCAGAAAGAACCCTGGAGGCGCATGAGCGCACCTTTGCCAGGCGCTCATCACGGCTCAGCGGGTTGCCCCAGATACCGCGAGGGCGGTCGCAACGGGACCTGTAGGTCTGCCCGTCGGATGTTTCGACGCTGACTACGATCCACATATCCTCGAAGTTGGCCGGAATCTCGGGCTTCATGTCAACCGTCGTCCTGCGCAGGAGGTCTTCCACTTCGGGACGGTGCACCGCTTCATCAGTGAAAGTATCGATGCCTATACTACCGTCCAACAGGGCGGCAGCCACGGTGTATTGAAAGCTGAACTTGCCGTCAAGGCCGGTTTCGGGGAAGGGTCGTCCCACGTAGCGCATGACTGGAGTCTCAATTCTCACAGCGGTGATGCGGCCCGGATCGACCCCAAGACGATTCTGAAGGTCAAGGGCAGCGTCAATGCCCCTGTGAGTGCCGTACTGGCTGGGGTGCTTCTTGATTGCGACTCCCGGGTGCACGAGCCGGTAGGGGTTGCCGAAATCTCGAGTAACTGCCTCGAGCTCGAAGCCTTCACCGAACAACACGGCCGCGTAGCCCGACTCGTGCTCAATCACATTGGCGTTTGCTGTGAAGCCCTTGGCCGCGAGCAGCGCCGCCTCGAGACCCATGCGCCCGGCGTTGCCGCAGTGAGTGGACTTGGTCATCGTTCCCGTGTTGGCCGATACCGTCCCGGCCCTGGAGGCAGCCATTCCCAGAGCCATTCGCGTCTGCTGCACATCCAGGCCCAGCATCACGGAACCGGCTGCGGCGCTCCCCATCACGCCCACCAGGCCGGGCGGGTGAAACCCTCCCAGGCCGAGGTCTGCGGATGCGACGCGAATACGGCCCTGTACTTCGAACCCGGTTATCAGGGCAGTCACGATGTCCTTCCCTGTAGCTTCCATGCTCTCGGCCAAGGCAAGTATTCCCGGGAGGGTCGGCGAAGTGGCGTGAGTGGCCGGATGCCACATCACCTCGTAGTCCAGTACGTGACCGGCAACGCCGTTGACGAAAGCGGCCATGGGCGGTGAGGTCTTGAATCCGTGCCCGAAGGCAGAGCACCGAGGACTACCGCCCATTTCGCGAGCGTAGTCGGCGACGATCTGCGCCGCCTCCTCCTGGGACCCGGCCAGCGTCACGGCCAGCCCGTCGAGGATGACCATTTTCGCGGCCTCCACCGCTTCCGGTGGCATGGCTTCATACTTTGCGGAGGAGATGTGCCCGGCCAGTTCTTCGGTAACACCCATGTCCAGTCCAATCTACCTCAGTTCAGTTCGGCCAGCACCGGCCGCAGCGCCTCGACCAGCGGCGCCAGGAATTCCTGCCAGGTCCCAACAACCCCGAAATCTGCGGAACGGAAAATAGCGGCGCGGCGGTTCTGATTGATGGCCACGATTATTCCGGCACGCTGTAGCCCGACGGTATGATTGAACGCGCCACGGATGCCTACCGCGACATAGACGGTTGGCGCGATGGTGCGGCCGCTGATCCCCACCTGCAACTGCTGCGGCAGCCACCCGGCATGGACCACATCGCGAGTTGTGGCGACTGAAGCGCCCAGGGAGCGCGCGGCTTCCAGCAGACCTGCAACGTGCTCTTCGCCAACGCCCATACCTACGCCGACCACCACGCGGGCCCGCGCCAAGTCGAGGCCCTCCGTGTCTTCCTGGAACTCCTCGCGGATAACCCGCACGTCCGACCCTTCAAACGGCTCAGCCGCCAGATGCTCCACTTCAGCCGTCGCTCCCGGGTCCGCAATCGCCGGGGTCAGCAACCCGGGACGGAGGGTCACGAGGTTTGGCAGCGTCTTGGACAGGATGGGCGCCACGACGTTTCCACCAAGGGCGGGCTTCAGCTGGACCAGTTGGCCGTCGTCGTCGATTTCGAGGTCGATCGCGTCCCCGGTCAGGCCGAGATTGAGCCGGGCAGCTAGCCGTGCTGCGAGGTCCCGGCCGTCGGCGGTGGAGGCGAAAAGGATTGCGTAGGGCCTTGCCTCGCGCACAACCTGGGCCAGGACATTGCCCACGGCCCGGCTGCAAACCGGCCCCAGCGTTGAGTTGTCCAGCACCAGCACGCGGTCGGCGCCGGCTTCGGCGAGGGATCCGGCGTGGCTCTCCCCGCTTGCCGCTATGACCACGGCCACCACTTCGCTCTTGGTAGTGGAAGTCAAGTCTCGGGCCTTGCCCAGCATTTCGTATGTGACATGGGCAAGACCTTCCCGTGTGTTTTCCGCAACCACCCAGATGCTGCGGTCCGTGGCGCCTGGGAATCTAGGTGGCGGTTCTGACGAGACCTCAGGCTCCGCGGCGTCCAACTCGGCCAGGCGCTCCTTGACGGATTCGGCTATCTGGCGTGCTGCGTCCTCCGGGGTTACCTCCTGCAGGGTCACCCCCAGCCGGTTGGGTTCGACCAGCCTGATCTCGTTGACCCAGGTTGGCGAACCCTGGGCACCGAACTGGGAGGAATCTTCCGAAAGCTGGGCACAGCTAACTTCATCGACCGGCTTTGCCGCTCCCTGTTCCATCTGCTCCCTGTTGGGGAACAGCTCGGGCGCCACACCTTCGGTCACGCATATCACTGCCGGCAAATCGCATTCCAGGGTCTGAAACCCCTCGTCGGTGATTCTCTCCACGATTGCCTTGCGCCTGTCGTCGTTGACCTCAAGGCGGCGAACGTGGCTCACGTGTGGCAGGCCCATCAGTTCCGCAACCTCCGGGCCGACCTGACCGGTCTCGCCGTCGGTGCTGTTGCGGCCGCAGATGATCAGGTCCGGCCGCTCACGGCCGAGGGCAAGGGCCAGAGCACGGGAAGTCGCGAGCGTATCGCTGCCAGCCAGCACCCGGTCCGTTACCAGCACACCACGGTCGGCACCCAGGGCCAGGCAGCTCGTCAGCCCTTCCTTCGCGCCGGGAGGCCCCATGGTCAAGACCACCACCTCGTCATCGGCTTCGGTCTTCAGCTCCACGGCCCGAACCACCCCCAGTACATCGAAGGGGTTGACCTCCGAAGGGACTCCATCGCGAACGATCGTCCTTGCTTCGTAGTCGAATTGCATCCGGGCGATCATGGGCACATATTTCATGCAGACAGCGGTTTTCATGGACGGTCACTCGAGTGTGGAGGATGGGAGCGGTCGCCAATAGGTTTAACAGCGAGAAGCGAGACGGGAGAATGCATGCTCAAGCCAGTTGATGCGCAGCGGCGGGATGGAGCCGGCGAAGGCATTTCAGGGAGATTCGCCGGAAACGTTGGTCAGCACAGCATCTTCGCGCACCTGGGCGGTCACGCGCTGCAGACGGGGGCTGATGGAAACCGGGAACAGGGGTGGCCTTCTCAGGTCTTTGAATCGCGCATGCAGCGACGCAAACTCTGCCTGGAAACGATCCCGGAGGTCATGAAGGGAAACCTGTGGGCTGGTCCGCACCCCGTCTCTCATTACTTCCTCCAGTAACGGCTCGGCGTCGACGGGCCCGGACTCCTCCTCCAGACCTATGATGTCTGCGGAGAGCGTGCCCTCTTCGTCGCGTCGTCGAAAGACCTGCTTGGCGCCGGGGAGCGACACCTTTCCTTCGCTGAGCTTCATCACTGGCCGGCCATCGAAGCACACCACCTTGTAAACCATGTCGGACCACGGCGCGTCGGCTGAAACTCCAGCCTTGGTGCCCACCCCGAACAAATCTATGGGAGCTTCCCCCTGCACCAACGATTCCAGCCCGTACTCATCCAGACCGCCGCTGGCCAGGATCCTGACGTACTCCAGACCTTCCTGGTCCAGTAGTTGCCGCACCTGGCGACTCAGCTCGGTGAAATCGCCAGAGTCCAGCCGGACAGCCGATAGCCGGTTTCCCTCGGCTTCCAGCTCCTTCCCGATCGCTACGGCGTTCCGCGCCCCTGCAACCGTGTCGTAGGTGTCCAGGAGGAGCACCGTCCGGTCCGGGAAGCTCTCTGAATATGCCCGGAAGGCCTCGAGTTCGGATGGAAAGCTGGATATGAAAGAGTGGGCCATGGTGCCGGCGGGAGGGATGTCGTACTGACGGGCGGCGAGCACGTTGCTCGTCGAAGCGAACCCCGCGATGTAGCTGGCCCGCGCCATTTTCATCGCCGCGTCCGATCCCTGGGTGCGCCTCGACGCGAAGTCGGCGATTCCCCTACCCTGTGCGGCCCAGACGCATCGAGCAGCCTTGGTGGCCAATGCGGACTGCAAGTTGATCTGGTTGATGACATAGGTCTCGACCAATTGCGCTTCGATAATTGGAGCAGTGATCTCCAGGACTGGCTCATCTATGAAAAAGAGCCGTCCTTCCGGGACGGCCCGAACAGTGCCCGTGAAGCGCACCTCACGCAGAAATTCCAGGAAATCAGCGGTGAACATCCCGAGGGACCGCAGGTACGAGATGGCCTCGTCGTCGAATTGCAATCTGGACAGGAATTCCAGGACGTCGTCGAGCCCGGCGGAGACGAGGTAGCCACGGTTCGGCGGATAGCTGCGAACGGTGAGGCCGAATGTGGCTGGCTGGTGCATTCCCTGCCGGTAGTAGGCCTGGGCCATGGTCAACTCGTAGAGGTCGGTAAACAACCCCAGTTGACCATCCGCGTGTGCCAGGTTTGGTCTACTCATTGGAGGGGCTGGACTTCCTTGTCGCCTTCGGCTGCCACTAGCTGCCACTAGCGGTGAGCGTCAGGTTCCTACGTTTGACCGTATTATCAATTTCGGCCCACGATGGTGTCAACCGACACGCCACGCGCTCTTCCCGCAGGACGCACAGGCGCCGAATCAGGCGCCGAATTTCTTGACACTTTCGGGCTTCAAAGATAGTATGAATGTGTCCCAAGCGCCGGATGAACAGCCGGATACGGGAGGAAGGGGTTCGGAATGGGCTTCTCGCGGGAGAAGCTTTTTTATTGTCCGAGAGTGTTGTCGGCGCCTGAGCACACGAGCGTATTCGTCGGATAGTTGACTAAAATACGTCTCGGGAGTGCCCTGCTTGACGGAAATTCGTCCCATACAATGGGCGGACGGCAATCTGTTCCTCTTGGACCAGACTCGTCTCCCTGCTGAAGAGACCATAGCCACGGTATCCGGTTACACGGACGCCGTTGCCGCCATCCGCGAAATGCGAGTGCGTGGAGCTCCGGCTATCGGAGTAACCGCTGCATACGCAGTGTACATGGCAGCTCGGGATATCGACGCAACCGACAGGTCCTCATTTCTTGAGTCCCTTGAGAGAGCCGCGACCGAGATTCGTGCGGCCCGTCCCACGGCGGTCAACCTGGGATGGGCAGTCGATAGAATGATGCGGATCGCCAACGGGGTTCCAGTCTCTCTCGAAGTTTCCTCAAGACTTCTTGAAGAAGCCATGGAAATTCAGCGGGAGGACGAGGAAATCAATCGTCGCATGGGCGAGTTCGGGAAGGAACTGATGCCCGACGGCGGATCCGTCCTGACGCACTGCAACACCGGCGCCCTGGCCACCTCCGCCTTCGGCACCGCCCTTGGCGTGATCCGGGCCGGGTGGGAGTCGGGCAAGCGCTTCGAGGTCTACAACACAGAGACTCGCCCGTGGCTGCAGGGCGCCCGCCTCACATCCTGGGAGTTTCAGAAGCTGGGTATACCGGCAACGCTCCTAGCCGACTCGGCGGCCGGGATGCTGATGCGGCAGGGCAGGATCGGCTGCGTGATCACGGGTGCGGACCGGGTCGCCGCCAACGGCGACACGGCCAACAAGATCGGCACCTATGCGCTGGCCGTGCTGGCGAAAGAAAACGGGATTCCCTTTTACGTGGCGGCCCCCACCAGCACCATTGACCTGAGCCTGCCCGACGGAGACGGTATCGAAATAGAGGAACGGAATCCGGAGGAAGTTACCAGATTCGGAGGGGTTCAAACTGCGCCAGAGGGAGTTGTGGCGGTCAATCCCGCGTTCGACGTAACACCTCACCGTTACATTAGCGCCATCGTCACCGAAGCGGGAGTAGCGACTCAGCCTTACACTGAGAGCTTGATGCTTGCCGCCAGCGGTGGCAGCTAGAGGGCGATTCTGGATCGGATTGTGGTTCAATCTCAGGCTGAAATAGCGGTAATCGGGGGCAGCGGCCTTTACGACATTGAGGGCCTTGGCAACGTCGAGAGGGTCGAGGTAGATACGCCTTTCGGCATGCCCAGCGACTCCATCGTAATGGGCGACCTGGCAGGAGTGCGGGTAGCCTTTCTGCCCCGGCACGGACGTGGCCACCGCTTCAATCCGACGCACATCCCGGTTCGCGCCAACATATACGCTCTCAAGACGCTGGGCGTGCAACGTATAGTTTCGGTCAGCGCCGTGGGCAGCCTGAAAGAGGAGTTCGCTCCTCTCGACCTGGTCATTCCCAGCCAGCTGATCGACCGGACACGGCTGCGGGAAAACACCTTTTTCGACGAGCACATCGTGGTGCATGTCGGCATCGCCGATCCTTTCTGTGCAGATGCCAGCCAGTCCATACACCGGGCCGCCCAGGCGATGGACGTCAACGTGCATCCCGGTGGGACCATGGTTGTGATGGAGGGTCCCGCCTTTTCCACCCGCGCCGAATCATTCATGTACCGCTCGTGGGGCGCTGACATAATCGGCATGACCGCCCTGCCGGAGGCCAAGCTGGCCCGCGAAGCTGAGATGTGCTACGCCACGCTAGCCTGGATTACCGACTATGATGTCTGGCGGGCCAATACCGAGGAAGTCAGCGTCGAGGCGGTAGTACAGAACCTTCTGAAGAATGTAGAGACCTCAAAGGAACTGCTTACCCGGCTCGCCCCCGCTTTGTCCGGGTCAAGGGGGTGTTCCTGCAATTCCGCCCTGAAGGACGCGATAATCACAAGTCCTGAGAACATTCCCGGCGACCTGAAGAAGAAACTGGCGCCAATCATCGGAAAATACACCGGCTGACGCAGCCGTGCCCCAACCTGGGTACAGGAGAACTAGTTATGCCAAGGCAAGAAGCTGGCGAGCCATATTTCCGGGTGGATTCCTTAGAAGCCAAGCAGATGCTGGATACTGATCCGGACAATACAGCGGTCGTCGACGTCCGCCGCCCGGATGAATGGGTGACTGGGCACGCCACCGGAGCCATCCATATTGAGATCGACGACCTCATGGGTCGCTTGGATGAACTGCCTCAGGGCAAGAAGCTGCTCTTCATCTGCGCCGCCGGCGTTCGGAGCGGCCTGGCCTGCGAGTTTGCCATGGCTGGCGGCTTCGAGGCGGCCAATCTCTTCAACGTGGACGATGGCACTCCGTCCTGGATTGCCGCCGGCAACCCGACCTCCTACGGCAACGATCCGTAGAACAAGACAGATCCCAGTAAGGAAAGCGACAACAGCCAGCTTTCCAAAATACAGCAACTAAGGAGTATCTTTTGGCTACAAACCAGGTAAAAGGTGACGTCAAGGACATATCGCTGGCCCGCGATGGAGTAAACCGCATCGAGTGGGCCGGCCGGGAAATGCCCGTTGTAAATCTCATTCGCGAGCGATTCGCCCGGGAGAAGCCGCTGGCCGGGATGCGGCTGGCAGCGTGCCTTCATGTCACCTCCGAGACCGCTAATCTGGCCATCGCTCTCCGGGACGGCGGCGCAGAGGTAAACCTGTGCGCCAGCAACCCCCTGAGTACGCAGGACGAAGTCGCAGCCGCGCTGGTTAGTGAATATGGCATTCCCACCTTCGCGATCAAGGGGGAGGATGACCAAACCTACTACAGCCATCTGGCAGCAGCTCTGGACATGAACCCCCACATGACCATGGACGACGGGGCGGACCTGGTGACCATCCTGCACACCCAGCGATCAGAGCTGGTGTCCGGAGTCATCGGGGGCACCGAAGAAACGACCACGGGCGTAATACGACTGACCGCGATGGCCAACGACGGCAAGCTACGATACCCGATCATCGCGGTAAACGACGCCGAGACCAAGCACTTTTTTGACAATCGGTATGGCACCGGCCAGAGCACGTTGGACGGCATAACCCGCGCCACCAACATTCTGTGGGCAGGCAGGCGGGTTGTCGTAGTGGGCTACGGCTGGTGTGGACGCGGTGTTGCCTCCCGCGCCCGCGGCATGGGCAGCCACGTTATTGTTACCGAGACCAATCCCATTCGCGCCCTCGAGGCGGTCATGGACGGCTTCACGGTGATGAAGGGCATCGATGCCGCCCGGGTTGGCGAGGTGTTCATAACCGTCACCGGCGGTTTCCACGCCATCGGCAGGCAACACTTGGAAGTGATGCCCAGCGGCGCCATCTTGTCCAACAGTGGACACTTCAATGTGGAGATCGACATCCCGGCCCTCGAGGAGATGGCCGTCTCTCACCGTGAGGTCCGCCCCTATGTCGAGGAGTATGTCCTGCCCGACGACAGGAAACTCTACCTACTGGGCGAAGGCCGCTTGATCAACCTGGCAGCGGCTGAAGGTCATCCGTCCGCAGTCATGGATATGAGCTTCGCCAACCAGGCGCTTTCCGCCGAATTCATCGTCAAGAGTCAGGGACAGCTCACCCCGGGTGTGCACAGCGTGCCTGTCGAGACCGACCGCGAGGTTGGCCGCCTGAAGCTGGAATCCATGGGTGTGGGGATCGACATCCTGAGCGCCGAGCAGCAGAGATACTCGGAAAGCTGGGAAGAGGGCACCTAGCCCCGTCCTTTGGCATAAAAGTCAGCAACCGGCAAAGCCCGGAGCAATCAACCGGAGGAAAATCCAGATGCCCATTCAATTCATGACTTCCCCCAAGTACCTGCTCACATCGGAGTCGGTAACCGAAGGGCACCCCGACAAGCTTTGTGACCAGATATCGGACGCAGTCCTGGACGCTGCCTTGAGTGGCGACCCCATGAGTCGGGTGGCCTGCGAGACAGTCGCCACCAAGAATCTCATCATGGTCACCGGCGAGATCACCACCAAGTCCGATTTGAACTTCGACGAAATCGCCCGGGGCGTGATGCGTCGGATTGGCTACACCGATGTCAGCTATGGCATCGACGGCAATTCGTGCGGCGTGATCGCTCACGTCAGCCAGCAGTCGCCCGACATCAGCAGCGGGGTCTCCACCGCACTCGAGGAGCGCGGCACCGCGGCCTCCGACGCCCGCCGGGTCACCGGCGCCGGTGACCAGGGAATGATGGTTGGTTTCGCCTGCGACGAGACCGACGGTCTCATGCCCATCACCGTCGACCTGTCCCACCGCCTGGTTGAGCAGTTGGCAGCCGTACGCAAGGACGGCATTCTTGATTACCTGGGCCCCGATGGCAAGTCCCAGGTCACTGTCGAGTACGCCCACGGGAAGCCGAAGCGGGTGGATGCGGTGGTAATCAGCTCCCAGCACCAGGATAGCGACGACCGGGAATCCTTCACCAACAAGATTCGCAAGGATATCCTCGAACACGTTATCCGGCCCATCGTTCCGGCCGAGCTTCTGGACGACAACACACGCTATTTCGTCAACCCCAGCGGCTGGTTTGCCGTGGGCGGCCCCCAGGGGGACACCGGCCTGACCGGCCGCAAGATCCTAGTCGACACCTATGGCGGTATCGCCAGGCACGGCGGCGGTGCTTTCTCAGGCAAGGACCCGACGAAGGTCGACCGTTCCGGGGCCTACGCCGCCCGATACGTAGCCAAGAACCTAGTCGCTGCCGGCCTGGCCCAACGGGTGGAAGTAATCGTGTCGTACGCCATCGGCGTGGCGGAGCCCATCTCCGTGTCGGTTGAGACCTTTGACACAGGCCACATTGCCAACGACCGCATCGAATCACTGGTGGGCGAGTACTTCGACCTGCGGCCCGGGGCCATCATCGAAGACCTGAACCTCCGCCGGCCCATCTACCAGCCCACTGCCGCCTACGGCCACTTCGGCAGGCCCACGGCCGAGAAGCTGGGACTGTCCTGGGAGGTTACCGACAAGGCCGACGCACTGAGGCAAGCCGCGGTATAGCTGCGCTTCTCGACCAAGGGTTCACGCGCAGGAACAGAAAGCGGCGGACGATGCGCCCGCCGCTTTCTGACATAATTCGAAGCTGAAGGCGGACGCATGACGCAGCTGGCGGATATCAGATTCGGCACCGACGGATGGCGCGCCCTCATAGCAGGCGATTACACCTATGACAATGTTGCCCGGTGTGCTCGGGGACTGTGCGACTACCTGAAAAAGCGCGGGACTGCAGACCGCGGCCTTATCGTCGGTTACGATACGCGGTTCCTGTCCCCGGAGTTCGCCGCCACCGTTGCCAGCGTGTCAGCGGGCGAGGGCATACGCACCTTGCTGTCCGTGGAAGCAGCGCCAACACCCGTCTTGAGCTACAACGTGCTGCATCACGGCGCTGGCGGGGCCGCGATCATCACCGCAAGTCATAATCCGGCAACCTGGAACGGCTTCAAGTTCAAGCCCGAATACGCCGGTAGCGCCACCCAGGAGATTACGGACGACCTGGAAGAGGCGATCCGACAAATCGGGCACATGGACCTGCCCGTCACCACCGCAGGGCGGAACCCCACGCTGCTGGAAGACCTTTCGCCTTCCGGGCCATACTTTGACCACGTAGCCACCCTAGTCGATCTTGACGCCATTCGTTCCGCAGGCTTCCGGGTGATGGTTGATGCAATGTATGGAGCGGGAGCCGGGTATCTTCCCAGGCTACTGGAGGGAGGCGCGACTACCGTTGAAGAGTTGCATGGACATCGCAATCCCGCCTTCCCGGGAATGGCGCAGCCGGAACCCATCGCTCCCAATCTTACCGAACTGATGGCGAGAGTCCCTGGGATTGGCGCTTCGGTTGGCATAGCACTGGACGGTGACGCAGACCGCGTCGGCGTCATCGATGAGGCTGGCAACTTCGTGACCACGCTGGACGTCTTCTCTCTCCTCGCCCTTTACCTCCTGGAAGAAAAGGGCTTGCGTGGCTCTTTGATCAAGGGAGTCACTGCCTCTCAGGCGCTGAACAAGATGGGCGGAGCCTACGGCGTCGCGGTTCACGAAGTCCAGGTAGGATTCAAGCACATGGGCCCGCGTATGGAAGAGCTGAATGCCCTGATGGCCGGCGAGGAAAGCGGCGGGTTCGCCTTCCGGGGCCATGTGCCCGAGCGGGATGGCATTCTGAGCGGCTTGTTTGTGCTGGAATACATGGCGAAAACCGGGAAGACGGTGTCTGAGTTGCTGAAGGACCTTTTTGACAAGGTCGGCCCCCACTTCTACCACCGCCGCGACATCGAGTTTGAGGCGGACGACCGCAATCGCATCGGCGTTCTGGTCAACAACCCCGAACTGGAACACATCGGCAATTACCTGGTGGTAGCCTCCGACAGCATAGATGGCCGCCGTCTGCAATTCGACGACGGCTGGCTGGCAGTCCGATTCTCCGGCACCGAACCCCTGCTGCGAATTTACGCCGAAGCCGGGTCCCCGGAAAAGGTCGCCAGTTTACTTGATGCCGCCCAGGAATACCTGGGCGTCTGACCTGCGGCCTGCACTCGCTCAAGGTCAGAAGGCTGAACCCGACTCACTCGCAAACACTACCGTGGAGGAAACACGAGATGGCGGAAAAGCGTATTTTGTGCGCCTATGGAGTAGACCTGGACGCAGTCGGCGGCTGGCTGGGCTCCTATGGCGGCGAAGACTCTCCCGATGACATCTCCCGCGGGATTTTTGCCGGAGAGGTGGGAACGCCGAGACTGGTAAAGCTGTTCGACCGCCTGGGGATCAGGACGTCATGGTTCATCCCCGGTCATTCCGCAGAAACATTCCCGGATGAATGCCGCATGATCGTGGAAGCCGGGCACGAAATCGGGCTCCACGGTTACTCCCACGAGAATCCAATTTCAATGTCCACCGAGCAGGAGGAAGCGGTACTGCTACGCTGCATCGACCTGCTTACCCAGCTGGCCGGCAAGCCCCCTACCGGGTACGTAGCACCCTGGTGGGAATTCAGCCATGTCACAAACGAGCTGCTGTTGAGGCACGGCATCAAGTATGACCACAGCCTGATGCACAAGGACTTCGAATGCTACTACGTGAGGGTTGGGGACCGCTGGACCAAGATTGATTTCTCACAGCCCGCCGACACGTGGATGCATGCCCTTGAACGCGGGGAGGAGACTGATCTCGTTGAGATTCCCGCCAACTGGTATCTCGACGACCTGCCGCCGATGATGTTCATCAAGAAGTCCCCCAACAGCCATGGATTCGTGAACCCGCGGGATATTGAATCCATGTGGAGGGACCAGTTCGACTACGTCTACCGTGAATACGACGAAGCGGTCTTTCCTATCACCATCCACCCCGACGTGAGCGGCCGCCCCCAGGTGATACTCATGCTTGAACGCCTGACCGAATATATCGCTTCACACAATGGCGTACAGTTCCTGACTTTCAACGAGATCGCCGACGACTTTCTCGCCCGGAATCCCAGAAAAGAGTGATTTCAGTAGTCCCTCACCTCCGTTGAAACCCTGATCACAGGCTAAGACAGGATCCCGTCTGCCACCCCAGGGCCGCGTTCCAGACGTCATGCCAGTCGAAAGCAATAGCAAAGCCCGTCAGTCCTTGGAGACTGGCGGGCTGTTCGCATTTCTGTGTCCCAGTCGATTACCGCTTGGTGTACTGAGGGGCTCGTCGTGCGCGTTTGAGTCCGTATTTCTTGCTTTCCTTGATCCTGGCGTCGCGAGTAACGAACCCGGCGCGTCGGAGAGGAGGTTTCAGGGCCGGATCGAAGGCGATGAGCGCACGGGTAATGCCATGGCGGATGGCCTCGGCCTGGGCGTTAACTCCTCCACCGGC
The DNA here is from genome assembly GCA_965216065.1 of Dehalococcoidia bacterium. Lineage (GTDB taxonomy): Bacteria > Chloroflexota > Dehalococcoidia > Lucifugimonadales > UBA3495 > VXOI01. The sequence goes on along the minus strand of CBDCFB010000002.1, from coordinate 1,288,513 downwards.
AACCTTTGCCACCACCCGGAAGCGGTTCATGGTGTTGGTGACATGGAAGGCATCGTTGGCCACGCGCTGCCACGTTGACCAGTTGAAGTATTCATCCATCGGTTTGCTGTTCACGATGAACGGTCCACCATCGTCCACGTATATGCGCACTCGGGCAATCGCCGTCTTGCGCTTCCCTGTGCCGTAGTAATACTGCTGAGCTGCGTCTAATTGAACCAAGAGAGTCCTGCCTCCGTCCGTGTTGGAGCACCGGGATATGTAATTGCGGTTAGACTACCTGGGCGATCTGAGAGTCGTGCGGGTGAGTGGGGCCTGCGTACACCTTCAGCCGGCGTAGCATCTGCCGACCCTGGTGATTTCTCGGCAACATCCCTTTGACCGCAAGTTCAATCACTCGCTCGGGGCGGTTCTCCAGCATTTCCCGCAACCTGATGGACTTCAGATTTCCCACGTATCCTGAATGCCGGTAGTAGATTTTCTGGGTGGTCTTGCGCCCCGTGGTACGTACCCGTGAAGCATTGACCACAACCACGAAGTCCCCGGTCGCGGTGTGCGGAGTGTAGCTGGGTTTGTCTTTGCCCTGGAGCCACACTGCGATGTCGCGGGCCAGTCGACCCAGCGTCTGCCCCGTCGCATCGACTACTTTCCAGTTAGCTGTGACCTCTCCCGGCTTCGGGAAGTATGTACTGGTCCTCTTCATTTGCTCTATCCAATTTGAGCCGGAGGGAAGTCAATCGCTTCTTCCGGGTATTTGACCTCGACTAGGCACAGGCCTCGCGCGGGAAGGGTTGGAACTCTTGCTACGTTATTCTTGGCTTCCAGCGTATTTCCCATTAATTCTACTAGCTGCTTACCTCTTCCAATGTAGAGCAGAATCCCGTTCGCCCTTCTGATCTGCTGCTTCAGGAAGCCATTGGCTTCACACTCAATCACTACCTCATCGCCGATTCTGCTTACTTCCCACCGCCTCACCGTTCGGACCGCACTACGGTCCAGTGGATGCCCGGACGCGATCGCCCGAAAATCGTGAGTTCCGACCAGCGCACTCGCCGCTTCGGCCATTGGTCCAACGCCCAGAGGCTCGCGCACCCAGTAGTGCGTGTGCCGCAGGAGCGCTGTGGGTTCTGGCCTTGCCAGGATGTGGTATCTGTAGACACGCCCGAGAGCTGAGCGCCGCGAATGGAAACCTTCGTCCACCGCTACTGCGTCCAGGATCCGAATGTCCTCGGGAAGAAAGAAATTCAACGCCGCCGAAAATCTGGACACCGGGTACCTTGAGGTGGTTAGGAAGTCCACCACCTGCCCCTTTGCGTGAGCTCCTGAGTCCGTCCGGCTGGCGCCCCTAACGCGGATGCACTCACCGGTAAATCGTCTCAGAGCCCGCTCCAGGGCGCCCTGGATTGTTGGTTGGTTAAGCTGCAGTTGGAACCCGTTGTAGTGCGTTCCCTGGTATTCAACCCTGAGGGCAACCCGCCATGGCTGCTCCTCGCCTTGACTGCCGGAGGATCCAGACTCTGTATCTCCAGCTATTTGATCCGCTCCTTCAAACCAGCTCAATGACTGCCATCGGGGCGGCATCTCCCTGGCGTGGTCCGAGCTTGACTATGCGGGTATATCCACCCGCCCTCTCAGCATACCGCGATGCGACGTCATCAAAGACCTTCTCCACCACTCGCTTGTTGGGCACCTGCGCCAAGGCGAGCCTGCGGTGGTGAAGAGTCCCTTTCTTGCCGTGGGTAATCAGCTTTTCCGCCACAACCCTGGTCTCTTTTGCTTTTGCCAGCGTCGTGGTAATTCGTTCATGCGTCATCAATTCGGTGACCAGTCCACGCATTAACGCCTTTCGCTGGTCCTTATACCGGCTCAACTTGCGACCGGACACGCGATGGGAGGCCATGGTCAGTCAATCTCCTCGTAGTCCGAATTCTCGTCCGTATCATCCTGAAGCGCTGCACTGCTGTCATCTTCGAAGGTCATCCCTACAGGGAGTACGACCACGTCATCATCCCCGCCACCCATCAGATCACTGATGTCCTCCGCAGTTATCGCACCCACGGTCGCAAGGTCTGAGTCTGGCTCTATGCCATTCAATTGACCGGTAATACCGTGCTCTGCCAGCTTTTCCTGCAGTTCTACCAGTGATTTCTCGCCGAAGTTCCTGATCTTCAGCAGGTCATCATCGGACATTTCCAGTACTTCACCCACGCGATTGATCTGCGCTCGCTTGAGGCAGTTCAGGGTGCGAGGTGAAAGTTCCAGTTTCTCTATCGGTGTCTGGTAAACCTCGGGCGAGACAACCAGAGGGGCCCTGTCGATGCCATGCTCAGCAGTTCGATTTAACTTGCTGAACAGGAAGAAGTTTTTTACCAGCTTCTCAGCAGCTTGCTGTACTGCCTCAATGGGTTTGATGGCTCCGTCGGTCCATACTTCCAGCAAAAGGCGCTCGTAGTCCGTCACTTGTCCAACACGGGTACGCTCCACCGAGAAGTTGACCTTGCGGACGGGGCTGAACACAGCGTCCACTGGCAATGCACCGGCCGGGATGTTCGAGCCCTCATCACCGGGCTGCGCGGTCTGGTACCCGGTTCCCTGCCTCACATTGAATTCGATGGACAGTTGGACGTCGTCGTCATCAAGGGTGGCCAGGTGCTGCTCCGGGTTGACTATCTCGAAGTCGGCAGAGGTCATGATATCGCCCGCGCATACAGGCCCGCCTCCGCCACTGACTTCCAAGCGCATTTTGCCATCGCGCCCGGCGGCAGAGCGAATTCGTACTCCCTTGATGTTTAGGAGGATTTCCATAACCTCCTCCTTCACACCAGGAATAGCCATGTACTCGTGAACCACGTCCCCGATCTTCACCCAAGTTATGGCCGCTCCGGGGGTCGAGCTGAGCAGGATCCGCCGGAGAGGATTCCCGATCGTCTGGGCAAATCCCCTCTCCAGGGGACCTACCGCGACCCGTCCGTAGGTGTCCTCGGAGACCTGCACCGAGATTTCCGGGGTGGGTATTGTCGGCCCTTCGCTGAAGGAGCCGGCTGGAACAACAAAAGTGTCTAGCATTGACCCCCTACTACCTCGAGTAAAACTCTACGATCAGCCTGGAATCAAGGGTTGTCCGCAATTCCCCATCTGAAGGCAGCGCTACCACGCGGCCGGACATCTCGCTCACGTCCAGAGCCAGCCAGGCTGGTACGGGACGCTTCGGCAGACCTTCCGTCCGGGCGGCAAAGAAGTCAGTGGTCTTGTCTGCCTCTTTCCAGGTGATAACATCGCCTGCCTTGACCGAATAGGAAGGCACGTCCGTCTTCCGGCCGTTGACTCTGAGATGCCCGTGCAGCACCAGTTGGCGCGCCTGCTTGCGGGAATCAGCAAAGCCCAGCAGGTATATTACGTTGTCGAACCTGCACTCAAGACTCCGAAGCAGGTTCGTGCCGGTCACGCCTGGCGTGTTGAATGCGTCGTCCATGTACTTCCGAAACTGCGACTCGAGCACACCGTAGATGTACTTGGCCTTCTGCTTTTCCAGGAGGTGAACACCGTAGTCGGAAGGACGCCGCCTGCGCCGGGAGACATCTCCCGGAGGATTTCGGCGTTTTTCGAATGCGCAGCGCGGCGTGAAACACCGGTCGCCCTTTAGAAACAACTTTTCACCGGACCGCCTACAAAGACGGCACGATGGCCCTGTGTATCTACCCATATTTGCTGGCCTACACTCTCCTTCTCTTGGGTGGACGGCATCCATTGTGGGGTATCGGGGTTACGTCTCTGATGCTGGAGACAACCAGGCCGGCCCCCTGAAGGGACCGGATGGCCGCCTCCCGGCCAGCGCCGGGGCCCTTGATGAAAACGTCAATGTGCCTCATTCCGGCTTCTCCGGCACGCCTGCCAGCCTGCTCCGCGGCCCGTTGAGCTGCGAAGGCTGTGCCCTTGCGGGAACCCTTGAAGCCAACCTGTCCAGAGCTGGCGCAAGCGATCACGTTTCCCTGGGGGTCCGTGATGCTGACCAGCGTGTTGTTGAAAGTCGAATAGATATAGGCCCTGCCTTGGGGGACTGAACGCCTTTCTCGGCGCCTGCTTCTGGGTCTGGGCATAACTTACACCGCCTACTTCTTGCCGCCGGTTCGCCTGCCGCGGCCAGCTACCGTCCGTCGCGGCCCCTTGCGCGTCCGGGCGTTGGTGCGGGTGCGCTGACCGGAAACGGGCAGGTTCCGGCGATGCCGCAGGCCCCTGTAGGACCCGATGTCGATCAGCCGCCGGATGTTCTGATTAACCTCACGCCGCAGGTCCCCTTCGGAGATGTACTCCCGGTCTACCAGCTCGCGGATGCGGTTCACCTGGGCTTCGGAGAGTTCGTTCATACGTGGAGGCATGGCCGGGTCCAAGGCCGCCTTGATGATGATTTCCTCGGCAAGCTTCGGACCTATACCATAGATGCTGCGCAAAGCGACGTGAGCTCTCTTACGGTCTGGAACGTCTACTCCGGCTATACGTACCACTTTGCCTCCTTCAGACAAGTGTCTCTTCAGTGTCACAAATGGGAAACGGCTTAACCCTGGCGCTGCGAATGCCTGGCGTTCTGGCAGATTATCCGGATAACGCCCTTTCGCTTTATGACGCGACACTTGTCGCACCGCGCTTTCACCGAAGCTGTAACTTTCATTTCCAGCCCTGATATTCCATTATTTTCTAAAGATAAAGAGGCCCTGCGTGTGCGGAGTTGGCTCCGTACCCGCTAGCCTGCGTCCAGTATGAGCAACTAAATTTGGACCGCTACTTGAACCTGTAGGTAATACGACCACGGGTCAGGTCGTAGGGGGACAACTCCACCAATACCCGGTCTCCCGGCAACACGCGAATGAAGTTCATCCGAATCTTGCCCGACACATGGGCCAGCACCTCATGGTCGTTGGGCAGTTCCACCCGGAACATTCCATTGGGAAGGGCCTCTTTAACGCTGGCCTCTACTTCAATCGCTTGCTTCTTCGCCATAAGTCCCCTTTCAGATAGGCTCTTGTTTCTTCCTTAGTAAATCGGACCGACAGAATCAAGGTCGCGGGTCTAACTGTGAATTGTCAGAATTTCAGGCCCTTTATCCGTGATCGCTATGGAATGTTCAAAGTGAGACGAAAGCTTACCATCGGATGTCACAACCGTCCACTGGTCATCCAGCACTCTGGTTCTCCAGTCGCCCATGTTGAACATCGGCTCGATGGCTATGCACATGCCTGGGCGGAGCAGCGCCCCACGCCCTGGCTCTCCGTAGTTCGGGACCTGGGGGTCTTCGTGAAGAAAGCGCCCTACGCCGTGGCCGACAAACTCCCGTACCACGCCGTAGCCTCGTGATTCTCCGTACGCTTGGACAGCTGCTCCGATATCTCCCACTCGTGCGCCCGGCACTGCAGCCTTTATTCCTGCTTCGAGCCCCAGCCGGGTGGCCTCCATCAACTTCAGAAGTTCCTCGGGGACCTCGCCGACAGCAATGGTAACGGCGGCGTCACCGATAAACCCCTCGATGGTGGCACCCACATCCACTTTTACGATGTCCCCTTCCTGGAGCTTCTTTTTCCCGGGAATCCCATGAACGATTTCATCATTAACGGATGCACAGATGGTGGCAGGGAACCCGCGGTAGCCCTTGAAAGTGGGCGTCGCGCCGTTCTTTGCAATTTCCTTGAACGCGACCCTGTCCAGGTCGCGCGTTGTCATTCCGGGCTCGACGGATGCCTTGAGGAGGTCTAGCGTCTTTCCAACTATCTCCCCCGCCTTGCGCATGGAATCCAACTCGCGGATAGACTTAATGGTTATCCCCCCCGAGTAGGTCGAAGGAGAGGTGGATGCAGTTTCCTTTCTGTTTCGATTCACTTCGTTATTTTACTCTTAAACTTCGAAAAAGGAAAATCAGAGCCAGAGAACACTCAGGCTACAGAGACCCAACTATGTGTTGGAAGACGCCGTCCACAGTGTCCTGCCCCGGAATATCCACCAGCAATTCCCTGTGCTTGTAGAATTCCAGTACCGGCGTGGTTTCCTCCCGGTAAACGTCAATTCGCCTCTGGACCGCTTCCGGCACGTCGTCGTCCCGTTGGTAGAGTTGACCTCCGCAACGGTCGCAATCGCGGGGAGATCCATCCCCCGAGTGTGTGTAAGGGGCTTGACATTCCCGGCAGACGAAGCGGCCTCCCAGTCGCTTTGTCAACTCATCTACCGGCACATCTATGTGCAGTACACAGTCGACATTCCGGGACTGAGAGGTCAGGGCAAATTCCAACTCTCCAGCTTGACGGGTGTTGCGAGGAAAGCCGTCCAGGATAAAACCCTCGTCAACCGGGATTGACAGAATCTTGTCCAACATGATGTCAATAACGACTTCATCGGGGACCAAGGCGCCCCGATCCATGAATTCTTTGGCTTGCAGCCCCAGGGGGGTTCCCTTCCGCAAGTTGTGCCGAAAGATGTCGCCCGAGCTTACGTGGGGCAGCCGGTATTGGTCTACCAGCAACTGGGCCTGGGTCCCCTTGCCGGCTCCCGGTGGCCCAAAAAGAACGAGTCGTAGATCTCCGGCCACGTTATCTCAAGAATCCTTCGTAGTTTCGCATAGTCAGCTGCGCTTCCAGCTGCCTCAGCGTGTCCAGCCCCACACCCACCATGATCAGCAGGCTGGTACTGCTGAGGGAAATAGCCTGCACGTCCGTAACGAGAGAGGCAAGGTAAGGCACAATGGCAATAAAGCCCAGGAAAAGCGCACCACCCAAGGTGATACGAACTATTACCCTGTTGAGGTAGTCCTGGGTGGGCTTTCCCGGTCTTATTCCCAGCACGAATCCGCCGTTGCGTTGCAGATTTTCGGCCAGGTTCTGCTGATTGAAGATAACCAGCGTGTAGAAGAACGTGAACAGCACTACCAGTATGAACACCATTACCCAGTAGAGCGGTGATGTGGGCACCAGGAGCACTGCGAAGAAGTTTGCAACGTCTCCGATCCATGTGGTGTTGGTCGCAAAGTAGGTGGCAATCGTTCCTGGCAATATCACGATCGAAAACGCAAATATGAGCGGAATCATACCCGCAGAGTTGATACGAAGCGGCAGATATGTCGCTCCGCTTTGTCTGTACATCCGGCCGCCCCTGAAAATGCTCCTGCCATACTGGACCGGAATCCGCCTGTGTGCCTCGTTGAACAGAACGATCAACGCAATAATCAGCACTCCGATGATGGCAAAGAAACCGATGCCAAGAACGTTGTCGCGGTCAAGAAATCCCTGCGTCAGGAGTCCGGGGAAGCCAGCCACGATTCCAGCGAAAATTATCAGCGAGATCCCGTTTCCAATGCCTCGCTCGGTTATCATCTCGCCCAACCAGACCAGGAACATGGTGCCGGCGGTTATCGAGAGAAGCGCCGCAACTGTCGGCAGGAGAGCATCGCCAGTGAAGCCCACATTTGTGAGCACGTTGCTCTGCTGCAGCAATACCAACTGCCCGTACCCCTGTGCCAGCGCAATGGGGACAGTCAACCAGTGGATAATGCGGTTCATCTTCGCGCGTCCGGCTTCTCCCTCCCGCGAAATTTCCTGCAACTGCGGAAACACCGGAGTGAGAAGCTGGATTACGATTGACGCGGTGATGTAGGGAAACACCCCCAGGGCCACGATGCTCATGCGGCTGAGTGCGCCGCCACTGAACAGGTCCAAGAAACCCAGCAGCTCGTTGTTGCGGAACAGGTTGTCCAGCTGCACCTGATCAATGCCGGGCAGGGGGATATGGGCAATGAATCTGTAGAGCGCCAGAATAGCCAGCGTGAACAGGATCTTCGCCCGCAGGTCGGGAAGGCTGAATGCATCTATGGCCGCCTGCAGCAGCCGGGGGAACCGCCCCCCCTGGGCCTCGGAGGCCATCATCAGTCGTTCGTTTCCTGCGCTGAACCTCTGGCGCTTTCAATAGCCTCCCTCGCCGAACTCGTGAACTTATCAGCAACAACGGTGAGGGGCTTCGTCAGCTCGCCTCCGCCTACAATCTTGACGGGACGATTCAAGTTCCTGAGGTACCCTTTTTCAAAGAGGATTTCCGGGGTAACGACATCGCCAGGCTTGAACTTTTCAAGCGTTTCAAGCTTGATCAGCGAATAGTAGGTCTTGAATATATTGTTGAAACCCCGCCTCATGGGGAGACCTTTGATGAGCGGGAGTTGCCCGCCCTCAAACCCCACGCGCGGCCCCCGGCCTGAACGAGACTTCTGCCCCTTCATCCCCCGGCCGGCGGTGCTTCCCTGGCCGGCAGCGTCGCCGCGACCGATCCGCTTGCGGTTTCGCCTAGTCCCTTTGGGTGGCGCCAATTGATGCTGCATCATGCCGCGCCTTAGACCTCCTCTACTCGCAACAGATGCTCGACTTTCTTTACCATACCTCGAATAGTCGGCGAGTCGTGGTGCACCACAGTGTCCTGGAGACGTCGCAGGCCCAGCGAGCGAATTACCTCTCTCTGGTTTTTCGGACGGCCGATGCAACTCCGCGTCCAGGTGATTTTCAGTTCCGACATTTCAGAGTCCAAGTGACGCCGGCCATCACGGTGATGGCGGCCTCAGAATTTAGCTTTCTACCGAATTGTTTCTTGCAGCTTCGCTGTTCCCGTTCGCCGTTGCGTACGAGGGGCGAATTCCCCGCTTGGCCAGTTCGGTGGCCGGGTCGCGCAGTTGCTTCAACGCCTCCATGGTGGCGTAAACAATGTTGATGGGGTTCCGGGAACCCAGCGACTTCCCTACGACGTCCTTGACGCCACCCAGTTCCAAGATGGCTCGCATGGCCCCGGCAGCAATTACTCCCGTTCCCTCGCGAGCTGGCTTGATCAGGACGATGGTGGCTCCCTTCTTGACGGTAATTTGCTGAGGAATGGTGCTGCCTCGCAACGGCACGGTTACCATATCGCGTCGAGCTACGGCATTGCCTTTCCGCACGGCGTCCGGAATGACCAGCGCCTTGCCAAGCCCTGCACCGACGGTCCCTTGACCGTCCCCCACTACTACCAAGGCGTTGAAGCGGAGACGGCGGCCTCCCTTTACCACCTTGGCAATACGGCGGGTGAACACCACCCGCTCCTGGAAGCCCCCGGTCTCATCTTCCCTGGGAATACGCTCCCTTGGCGGTCTCCCGTCCCGCGGACCGCGACCACCGCCGCCGTCTCGGGCCTGCCTGTTCTGTCCTGGCGGGCCTCCCCTGCTTGGGCCACCGGCCCTACCGGGTCCACCTCGCCTGCCTTCCGGCGGAGTCTGTACCATCTAAGGTTTGGACCTCCCTGATTGTTGCCAGTTCGATTGACGAATGCGGGCCTAGAACTGCAGTCCGCCCTCGCGGGAACCATCGGCCAGTGCCTTCACGCGGCCGTGGTACTTGCATCCTCCGCGATCGAATACGACCTGTTTCACTCCAGCGGCCAGAGCTCTCTCGGCCAGGGTCTTGCCGACGACAGACGAAACATCCGTCTTTGACACTGCTCCGGCCTCGGAGCTGTCCTTTACGGCCTCTTGGCTCGACGCAGCTACTATCGTACAGCCTGTGGTGTCATCGATCACCTGAGCATAAATGTGTTTCAAGCTTCGAAATACCGACAACCTTGGCCGATCCGGCGTCCCGGAAACCTTCTTTCTTACCCTTACCTGGCGAACCCGTCGTAGGTGCCTGGCGTTCTTGTCCTTTGGCATACCAGCCTCGACTCATACGGCGCGCCCATAGATTGTCGGCGCGCCGGCAATTTTCTTAACAAAAGATGTTATGGACTATGCTTTGCGGGCCGCAGACTTGCCTGGCTTGAAGCGCAGGACCTCGCCTTGGTATCGAATGCCCTTTTCTTTGTAGGCATTGGGGGGTCGGACCCTTCTCACCCGCGCTGCCACCTGTCCTACCTTCTGCTTGTCTATACCCCGGACGTGGATGCGGTTGTTCCCTTCCACCTCCATGGTAACGCCTTCCGGCGGATGAATTTCCACCGGGTGGCTGTAGCCGACGCTCAAGACCACGCCGTCTCCAGCGGCCTGCACCCTGTATCCGACTCCCATCAGCTCCAGCGTGCGGGTGTAGCCGTCTGTTACGCCCGTGACGGCGTTGGCGATCAAGCTGCGGGTCAGCCCGTGCAACGCATGATGGAACTTGCGCTCGCTCAGCCTCTGTACCACCACCAGATCCTCTTCCACAATGACACGGACATCCGGATGGTAGGCCTGCGTTATCGTTCCCCTTGGCCCTGACACGGTAACCTCACCGTATCCCACTTCAATATCTACACCGGAAGGGACCGGAATCGTCTTCCGGCCGATACGCGAAAGCGTGCGGCCCTGGGTCTTGCCGTTTCCGTTGGTTTCACCAGACATAACAGAGCAACTCTCCTCCGACGCTCTCGCGCCACGCCTGCCTGCCTGCCATGAGCCCGCGGGAAGTTGACACGATTGCCAGTCCCAACCCACCGTACACCCTCGGAATTTCGCCTTTTCCGACGTAAACCCGCAGTCCCGGTTTGCTCACCCTCTTCAGACCGGCAATCGCAGACTGCCGACCCTCACGGTATGACAGGTGAACCCGAAGAGTCGGATGGGCATGGCCTCTCGGAGCATCGTAATCCCTGATGAATCCCTCTTCTTTCAGAATCCTGGCAATGGCCAGTTTCATCTTGGACTGAGGCATCAAAACCGAATCATGTCTCGCCTGTATGGCGTTCCGGATCCGGGTCAGCATGTCGGCTATGGGGTCAGTAACGGGCATCTGCTCTCATCTTCATTAAAGTTAATTCTGGGTTCCTGATCAATCCAGGCTAAAGGCTCGCCTTGCGTACCCCGGGCAACTCACCGGTGAGGGCCAGTTCCCTGAAGCAGATCCGGCACAGTCCCGCGTGGCGAATGTACGCGCGGGGACGTCCACAACGCCCACACCGATTGTATCCGCGCACCGGGTATTTGGGCTTCTTCAGCCACTTCTGAATCTGTGATGTCTTAGCCATTGGGTGTCTCCGTTACGCTTCGCGGATGAAGGGGAAGCCGTAGAGTTCCAGCAAGCGCATCGCTTCGGCGTCATTTCGCGCCGTGGTCGCGATGGTCACCTGCAGTCCGCGAATCCGGTCAATCGAATTGTAGTCAATTTCAGGGAATATGATCTGCTCCCGGATGCCGATCGAGAAGTTTCCTCGTCCATCCATTCCCCTTCTGGGAATGCCGCGGAAATCTCGAATGCGCGGCAGTGCCGTGTTCACCAACCTGTCGAGGAAGTGATACATCCGGTCGCCACGCAGGGTTACCGCCGCTCCAATCGCATTGCCCTGGCGTATCTTGAATCCCGCAATCGACTTGCGGGCCCGGGTAACGATGGGTTTCTGACCACTGATCGTAGTAAGGTCCTGGGTCGCGGCCTCCATTGCACGGCCATTGACCAAGGCCTCTCCCAACCCGATGTTCAGGACAATCTTCTGAAGGCGAGGCACCTCCATCGGGTTTGAATAACTGAACTCCCGCATCATCTGCGGGATGATTTCGCTACGGTATTGTTCTTTCAGCCTGGGAGCAGGAGGGCCTGCATCTTCGACCTCGGCCACGGCAGAATTTCCACCGCGCTGCCTTCGGCCCGAGCGCCCCTCTCCTCTCGGCTCTTCAGTTACCTGGGTTTCTTGTTGCTGAGTTTCGTCATCGAGCATCGTCGATCACTTCCTGACACTTGGTGCAAGACCGTACCCGCGCCCCGGTTTCCAGGAACGCCACCTTTGGCTTGGTTGGCTGATTGCATTTGTTGCAAACCAGAACAACATTGGACACATGCAGCGGCGCTTCCATCTGTATGCGCCCCGACTGCCTGACTCCGGGCCGAGCCCGCATATGCTTGGTCACTATGTTGACGCCCTCGACGACAACCCGTTCATTGTGCGGCAGGTTTCTCTCGACACGCCCTGTTTTACCCTTGTCCCTGCCAGCGATGACAAGCACTGTATCGCCAGCCCGAATACGCATTTAAACCACCTCCGGGGCAAGGGAAACGATTCGCATGAAGCCGCGGTCCCGCAATTCACGGGCCACCGGACCGAAGATTCGCGTGCCGCGAGGGTTGAGGTTCTCGGCAATCAGGACGGCGGCGTTGTCATCGAACTTGATGTACGTACCGTCCGTCCGGCGCCGCGCCTGGGCTTGCCTGATTACAACTGCCCGGACCACGTCGCCCTTACGTACCGGGGAGTTTGGCGCTGCTTCGCGCACATTGCAGACCACCACGTCCCCAACGCCGGCGTATTTTCGCTTGCTGCTGCCGGGGATGTTGATGAGGCGGATAACCTTGGCCCCGCTGTTATCCGCTACTGTAAGCCTAGTATAGGTCTGAATCATTCCTGAATTCCTCGGAAGTCCGGCAGCCCATGCCCGCCTGGACCCCGGTCAAACTCCTGGTTAATCTTCCTCGATGTCGTCGTACTCGTCTGGGTCTGTCGCGAGTTGGTTGAGAATATCTGGGTCAATGTCCCCTTCCAACTCAAGGATATCCTCTTCCGCGGAAGTGGCCAGCCCTTCGGCTGCATCATCTTCCAGTTCGATCGGCCGGACATCTGCCACCTGCCGACTCTCCAAGATCTGCAACAAACGCCAGTGCTTCGTCTTGGAGATCGGACGTGTCTCTTCAATTCGGACCAGATCTCCAATACGACACTGGTTTTCGGCGTCATGCACATAGAATCGGGCAACCCGCCGCACCTGCTTGCGGTACAAGCGGTGCCGCTGTTTCCACACCATCTCGACGACGGCAGTCTTGTCCTGTTTCACGCGAACTACGGATCCGGTACGCACTTTGCGCCTGGCTCTGCTTACCACTAGCGATCCTCCAGCATCTGCCGCTCGCGGATCACGGTGCGCAGACGGGCGATGGTTTTTCTGACGGACTTCGGCTCGTTGGAATCTGGCAACTGGTTGGTCGCGGCCCTGAATCGAAGATTCATTAATTCACGGCCTGCCTTCTCCAGTTCTTCCCCGAGTTGGTCGTCGCTGAGTTCTCGTACTTCGTGAATACGCATAATCGACTAAGCGGCCGCGTTGCTTGCTGCGGTCGCCAACCGATCTCGGAACACGATCTTTGTGGCAATCGGCAGCTTCTGGGACGCCAACCGGAGGGCCTCTACGGCCTCGCCCTGTGGCACTCCCGCCACCTCGAAGAGAATGCGCCCTGGCTTGACCACTGCAACCCAGTAGTCCACTGCGGCCTTTCCGCCTCCCATCCGGGTCTCGGCGGGCTTCTTGGAAACAGACTTGTCAGGGAACACCCGGACCCAGACCTGTCCGCCGCGCTTCAGATGGCGTGTGACGGCAACACGGGCTGATTCGATCTGCCGGGCAGTGATCCAGCAAGGCTCCATGGCCTTCATTCCGACTTCCCCAGCATTCACGCTGCTGCCGGTTACCGCCGCACCGCGCATTCGCCCGCGGAACTGTTTCCTGTATTTCGTGCGTTTTGGTTGTAGCATTGACTACCCCCGTTAAGGATAGAAGAGTAATCGTTGGAATTTCTTACATACAGACCCCGTTGCAGGTCGGTTTGCTAACAAATATTCTGCTCTAGCAGTTGGTCGAGCGCTTCGTCTGGCTCCCCGGCCTGAACTGTGACCTCAATGTTCTCCAGCTCGGGAGCTTCCTCGGCACGGGCCGGCATGACTTCCCCGGAATAGACCCAGACTTTGACCCCGACTCTCCCCATTATGGTGTGTGCCTCTGCCAGAGCGTAGTCGATGTCGGCTCTCAGCGTGTGCAAAGGCACTTGGCCCAGCATCAATTTTTCCGTCCGGGCAATCTCAGAGCCCGAAATGCGGCCCTTTACGATTATCTTTATACCTTGGGCACCCGCCTGCATCGCCCGCTGCGCCGCTTGGCGCATCGCCCGCCGGTACGCTACCCGACGTTCCAGTTGGTCTGCCACATTTCGCCCCACCAGGTAGGCATTCAGTTCCGGCTGCTCGATCTCAAGGATGTTCAGCTGGACCCTGCTGCGGGTAATGGACTCAAGCTTGGCGCGCAGGTTCTTTACGCGCTCTCCATCGCGGCCAATCAGGATACCAGGGCGAGCCGAGTGGATGTTAATCACACTGTCCTGTGCGCCCCGGTCGATTTCCACCTTGGCGATGCCGGCATCCGAAAATGAGCGATACTCATTCCGGATGCTGTTTCTCAGAGCCAAATCTTCCTTAACCAGCCCGCGATAGGCGGTAGCGTTTGGAGCGTACCAGTGGGCCTTCCAGTCCTTGATGATACCTAGCCGGAAGCCGTATGGATGGGTCTTATGGCCCATACCGCAATCTCCTACTCTTCGCCTTCATCAACCACAACGGTGACGTGGCTTGACCGCTTGGTAATTCGCCCTATCCGGCCCCGTGCCCTGGGCCGGAACCTCTTCAGCGAGGTTGCATTGTCCGCGGTAATCTGAACAATCCTCAGATTGTCGCGGTCCATCAGCATGTTGTTCTCTGCGTTTGCCGCCGCAGACTGCACTACCTTCGCCACCGGCTTTGCCCAGGGCGAAGGAAGAAGCCTGAGCGTGTTCAGGGCTTCATCAACCCTCTGGCCACGCACCAGGTCCAGAATGGGCTTGAGCCTCTTCTGCGAGGCCCCAAGTTTCTTGGCTACTGCACGAACTGGTGGCAAGACTCTTACCTCACCCTGCTGGAACGTTCCGATCGGGCTATGTGGCCTCGATAGGTGCGGGTGGGCGAGAATTCGCCCAGACGATGCCCCACCATGTTCTCTGTAATAAATACCGGCACATGCCGTCGCCCGTCGTGCACGCCGATGGTCAGCCCTACCATCTCCGGCATGATCATCGAGGCCCTTGACCAAGTGCGAATCACGGTGTTTGCGCCTGAGCGCTGCACCTGCTCCACTTTCTTAACGAGCTTTGGATGGACATATGGTCCCTTCTTAATGGAACGGGACATCCTAGCGCCTCCTGCCCCGGCGGACGATAAACTTACTCGACGCCTTATTTCGCCGGCGCGTCTTATGACCCAGGGTCGGCTTGCCGGTAGGTGACTTGGGACCGGGCATACCGATCGGCGAGCGGCCTTCGCCACCGCCATGCGGATGGTCCACCGGATTCTTCGCCACGCCCCGTACCTTGGGGCGACGTCCCATGTGACGGGACGCTCCTGCCTTCCCCAGGCTCTCATTCTTATGGTCGGGGTTCGAGAGCTGACCAACGCTGGCACGGCAACGCAGCAGAACGCGGCGCATCTGTCCAGAGGGCAACCGTATGAGAACGTACTCACCCTCCCGCGACAGCACTTGCGCCCCGGTTCCTGCTCCTCGAACGAGCTGTCCTCCCCTGCCGGGCGTCAGCTCAAGGTTGTGTACCACCGTCCCTGTGGGAATGTTCGTAAGAGGCAGCGAGTTTCCAAGACTGATTTCCGCATCAGGTCCGGATTGCACCATATCGCCGACCGCAAGCCCGTGCGGAGCCAAGATGTAGCTTTTTTCGCCGTCGACATAGAAAATCAACGCTATACGGGTAGTACGATTCGGATCGTACTCGATCGAACGTACCCGCGCAGGTACTCCGTCCTTTTTCCGTTTGAAATCAATTTCCCGGTACATGCGCTTAGATCCACCGCCCCGAGCACGCGTCGTGATTCGGCCTTTGTTGTTGCGCCCGGCGTGGTTCTTCTTGCGCGAAATCAGAGTTTTTTCCGGCTTGCTGGTGGTCAGTTCCTCAAAAGAGGCCCGAACTGCATTCCGGGTTCCTGGAGTAATAGGTCTGAAATTCTTCAATGGCATGACCCGCACCTACAGCCCTTCAATCAGGTTGATGCGGTCACCTTGTTTCAGGGTAACGACCGCCTTCTTGACGTCCGGTTGCTTGACGGAGCGGGGGCCGTAACGCTTTCGCTTGCCCCTCAGCTTCGAAACATTGACGTCAAGCACCGTTACACTGAAGTTCTTTTCGACCGCCTCCTTGACCTGTACCTTATTGGCACGGGAGGCAATTTCGAACGTGTACTTCCCTGTCTCCTGCAGGATGGTACTCTTCTCAGTGATGGTGGGCTTGATCAACACACGGTGAAGATCCATTTACTCACCGTCCTCGCCATCGGTATCCTCAGATGATACCGAATCAATCGAGATTATTTCCATTTGGGCATCGCCGTTCGACTCGGCCTCGCGACCAAATGCAAATTTGCGGCCGCGACGTCCATGAGGTTCACCCGCAAGTGATTCTTCCGCCCACCTTGCCGCTTCAACCGTCAGGATCAGCGTGTCCTTGGCAAGGAGCGCCTCCGCGTTTAACTGATTCACCGGCAGGGTGTAGACCTTCTTGAGGTTGCTTGCCGCCCTGACTACGTCCTGGTCAGAGTCCATCGTAACGATGAGAGCCGAGGTCGAAACATTCAGGCGTTCAAGAAGGCCCTGCATGGACCTGGTCTTTCCGTCGATGGCGTCCATCGAGTCCAGGCATACCAATCGCTGATTGCGCACCTTGTCAGAAAGCACGCACCGAAGAGCATTGCGCCGCATTCGACGGGGAAGCGATTTTCGGTAACTGCGCGGGTGTGGGCCAAAAACCACGCCGCCGTGTCGCCACTGGGGAGACCTTGTGCTGCCCTGCCGGGCCCGGCCGGTGTGCTTCTGGATCCATGGCTTCCGCCCCCCTCCCGACACCTCTGCCCTGGTCTTGGTGTCGTGAGTCCCCTGACGGCGATTGGACTGGTAGATTACCATCGCCTGGTGAACCAGAGACCGGTTCATCGGCACGTTGAAGACGGCGTCGTTGAGGTCGATGCTCTCAACTGTCTCGCCTGACTGATTCTTCACTGCGACTTGCATAACTTTTTCTTCGCCAATTACTGCGACGACAGACCTATGCGGCCCGTCTGATTTGGATCAGGCTGTTTGGTGCCCCGGGGATGCCGCCCTTAACCATCAGAATGTTGCGATCAGTATCAACACCTACGATTTCCAGCCCCTTAACCGTGATGCGGCGGTCACCCATGTGTCCGGCCATCTTCAGGCCTTTGAACACCTTGCCCGGCGTTGTGCCACCACCGATGGAGCCCGGAGCCCGCGCCCGGTCCGACTGACCGTGCGTCCGGGGTCCTCCTCCGAACCCGTGGCGCTTCATTGTGCCGGCAAAGCCGCGGCCCTTGGACCGTCCGATGATGTCGACCTTTTCGCCTTCCGAGAAGATGTCGACGCCCAAAGTCTGACCCACGGAAAATTCCGAGGGGTCGTCGGCCTTTACTTCTCTCACATAGCGGCTGGCGCGACTCTGCCGGAAGTGGCCCTGCATGGGCTTGTTTGGCCGCTTCTTCTCGCCATAGCCCAGTTGCACCGCTGAATAACCATCGGTCTCTTCGGTTTTTACCTGGGTGATGACGCAGGGCCCAGCTTCAATCAGCGTCACCGGGACAACATTCCCGTTTTCCCGGAACACCTGGGTCATACCAATTTTTTTTCCAAGAAATCCCCGTAGCATAGTTAGCCGACCTTGGCCTGAAAACTCAGGCCTAGAGTTTAATTGAGATGTCAACGCCGGCCGGAAGGTTCAGCCGGGTCAGAGAGTCGATTGTCTTCGAGGTGGGTTCCAAGATGTCGATCAGACGCTTGTGAGTGCGAATCTCGAAGTGTTCCCGGGAGTCCTTGTCCACGTGAGGACCGCGAATCACACAGAACCTCCGAATATGTGTCGGTAAGGGAACGGGACCGGCAACCCTGGCCCCTGTACGCTCGGCAGTTTCAACTATTTGGCTGGTCGACTGGTCGAGCATCTTGTGGTCGAATGCCTTCAGGATGATCCTGACTTTCTGCCTTGTCTGCATGCCTTTTCTTCAGTCCTGCGGGCACCTGCACCCTGGTGACAGTCCCGGATTACCCAAAAAATATTAAACCCGAAGCATTGCACCGAATTCACCTTGGCTTTAGCTGTAACCGGCTAAAGCAGGGTCCGGAGCAACCCTTCGGGAACCGGTTCGTAGTAGCGGAACTCCATGGTAAATGAGGCCCGCCCCTGAGTGATCGAGCGTAGCGCCGTTGTGTAGGAGAACGTTTCTCCCAGCGGTACCAGCGCCCGTACTATCTGTAACCCTTCCTGTCCTTCGATTGTCTTGATTTGTGTTCGCCGGGTTCCGAGATCACCGATTACGTCGCTCAGATAGTCCCCAGGCGTTACCACCTCAAGGTCTGCGATAGGCTCCAGCAGCACGGGGCCCGCTTTGCTGATCCCATCCCTGATCGCCATCATCCCGGCGCTTCGGAAAGCCATCTCAGAGGAGTCAACAGTATGGTAGCTGCCGTCGACAAGGGTGGCTTTCAAATCTACAAGAGGATAACCCCCGAGTGGCCCGTTGTCCAGTGCCTGACGCACGCCTCGTTCGATTGCTGGAATGTACTCCCGCGGGATCACACCGCCGGCGATGCCGTTCACAAACTGGATGCCTTCTCCACGGTCCAGGGGTTCAAGATCCAAGACAACGTGACCATACTGGCCATGGCCACCGGTCTGGCGTACAAATCTGACTTCGGAGCGGTAGGGTCGCGTCAGCGTCTCCCGGTACGACACCCGCGGGCGGCCCACCTGGGCCTCGACGTTGAATTCCCTCCGCATGCGGTCCACCAGCACCTCCAGGTGCAGCTCCCCCATCCCCGACATCACCGTCTGCCCGGTCTCGTCGTTGAAGCGCACCACGAATGTGGGGTCCTCGTCGGACAGCTTTCTCAGTGCGTCGCTTAGCCGGTCCTGGTCGGCGCGGGTCATCGGCTCAATGGCGACCGATACGACGGGGCTGGGGAACTTGGGGGGTTCAAGTATGACCTGGTTGTCATCGGTGCAGATAGTGTCGCCGGTGAAGGTGTTCTTCAAGCCAACGGCGGCGCAGATGTTTCCCGCGGTCACGTCTTCCATTTCTTCCCGGTGATTCGCATGCATCAGGAGCAGCCGGCCCATGCGCTCCCGTCCCTTCCTGGAAACGTTTTGCACCAAGCCCCCGGACTTGACCCTTCCGGAATACACTCTTAAAAAGACCAGCCGACCCACATACGGGTCAGTGGCCACCTTGAAGGCCAGGGCAGCCAAGGGTCCATCATCGTCGGGGTAGCGCAATTCGGTCTCTTCCGACTTCGGATTGACCCCCTCCACCGGTGGCACATCCGCCGGGGAAGGGAGGTAATACAGAATCGCGTCCAAGAGGGTATGAATCCCCTTTCCCGCTATGGCGCTGCCGCACAGCACAGGCACCAGCGTCCTGTCTACAGTCGCCCGACGAAGGGCGTTACGCAAGTCCTCGGGAGACAACTCTTCTCCCTCGAGATAACGGATGAGCAATTGCTCATCCGTTTCAACTATCTTCTCGATCATCTCCTGGCGGTAACGAAAATAGTCTTCCTCATATTCCGCCGGCACGGGCATCTCCTCAAAGTCATCCCCGTTGCCTCGCCTGCCCCGGCCCATCGGATAAACCGTGGCCTGTCCATCAATCAGGTCGATCGTTCCGCAGAACTGGTCTTCCTCGCCCATGGGCAGCTGTATGGGCACAGGATTGCCGTTGAGACGGCGCCTGATCGAGTCGAGGGTCCGCTCGTAACTGGCGCCAACCCGGTCCATCTTGTTAACGAAGCAGATCCTCGGGACCGAATAGGTATCTGCCTGTCGCCAGACCGTCTCGGACTGGGACTGCACCCCTGCAACGGCATCCAAAACCACTACACCGCCATCCAAGACGCGCAGCGAGCGCTCTACCTCGGCGGTGAAATCAACGTGGCCTGGGGTATCGATGATATTGATACGGCAGTCGTGCCACTGTGCAGTGGTGGCAGCCGCAGTGATTGTGATGCCGCGCTCGCGTTCCTGCGGCATCCAGTCCATTGCGGTCGTACCGTCGTCCACGCCACCCACCCTGTGGATTCGGCCTGTGGCGTACAGGACCTGTTCGGTTACCGTAGTCTTGCCGGCGTCAATATGGGCGATAAATCCAATATTGCGTATCTGATCAATCGGGAAAACTTTCTCCATGATGTCGGGCACTGGGGAGAAGAGTAGCCTGTCTTCTCACTACCGCCTACCGGTATTAGCGACGGTAATGAACAAAGGCGCGGTTGGCTTCTGCCATCCGGTGCAATTCCTCCCTTCTGCGTACCGCCGAGCCCTCTCCGCGCGATGCGTCCATCAGTTCCAGCGCCAGCCCTCGCCTCATGGGCATACCCTTCCGCGACCTGGCTCCCCGGATCAGCCAGCGCATGGCCAGGGCTTCACTGCGTTCCGTGCGAAGCTCGGTCGGCACCTGGATCGTGGCGCCGCCCACGCGCTTGGGTCGCACTTCCACGGCAGGAGTGGCATTGCGCAGGGCCTGCTGAAAGACCTCCAGCGGCTCTCGGTTTGATTCGCTCTGAATGATTGTAAAAGCGTTGTAGGTCAACCGCTGGGCGATAGACTTCTTTCCCTGCAGCATCATCCGGTTGATAAACCGGGCCAGTTCCACGTTGTTGAAACGCGGGTCTGGCGCAATGATACGTCGTTCGGCGCGCCTTCTTCTGGACATCTGGGCTTCACCTTAGAGTTTAATAACCGGCGTCCAATCGTTTTCGAGATCAGCACGCCGGATTTCGTCGTCCTAGCTTTTTCTCCGCTTCTAACGGCGGGGGCGGCTCGCACCGTATTTGCTTCGTCCCTGGCGACGGTCGTTCACTCCCTCGCAGTCGAGCGCACTGCGCACAACGTGGTAGCGTACACCAGGCAGGTCTTTCACCCTGCCTCCGCGAATCAGCACCACGGAGTGCTCCTGCAGGTTGTGCCCCTCGCCGCCGATGTAGGCGGTAACTTCCACGCCGTTCGTCAGCCGGACGCGCGCGATCTTGCGCAGGGCCGAGTTGGGCTTCTTGGGAGTCATCGTCCGCACCTGGATGCAAACGCCACGTCGCTGTGGGCAGCCAGGCCCCCACTTCACCCTGTTCCGGAGGGAGTTTTGCACCCAGTGCATAGCAGGAGCCTTGGTCCGCTTTCGAACCGGCTTTCTACCCTTCCGGACTAGTTGGTTGACTGTAGGCATAAGTAACTCCCCGCACTGCTTTCGGTGGGTGATCCAATTTAGCAAGGCAAATTCCGAATGTCAATAAGCGACATCTCAAGTGCGAAAATAATTCGAGACAATTTTAAGTCCCGATCCCGATTTGAATAATCCAAATTCGCCCGCTGTCTATGTATAATTGCTATCTATGTATAATTATAGATAGGCGGTTAAATGCAGCATTTCGAATGCCCCTTCCCTTGCCCTCGCTTCATCAATACGGACTGGAAAGATATAAGGGGATATAAGGGATGGTTGAACAGACGGCTGGCAATTCAAGCTACACCATGGGATACAGCGACGAGTTCCGCCAACTGCTGGACCGTCGCAGCGCCTCCACCCACGCGGGATATCTTTTACCTCGGCTGAGTCCGGGGATGAAGTTGCTCGACTTCGGATGCGGTCCGGGCACCATCTCCGTCGGACTGGCAGAAAAAATCGCGCCCGGTGAACTGCATGGTATCGACATGGAGGCCTCCCAGATAGAGCTTGCCAGGTCGGCAGCCTCTTCAGGTGGCCACGGCAACATTGTGTTCCATGTCGGAAACATCACAGGGTTGCCTTTTGACGACGACACCTTCGACGTCGCTCACTGCCACGCCGTTCTCATGCACATTCCCGACACGCAGGCCGCGCTGGCCGAAGTGAAGCGCGTGCTCAAGCCCGGCGGCCTGATGGCAAGCCGGGAAGCAAACATTGCGTCCTCGTACTTGGAGCCTCAGCCGAAGGAAATAACCGAGGCCTGGGGTGTCTTTGCAGGCCTGATGCAGGCCAATGGAGGACACCCGCAGTTCGGCAAGCAGTTGAAAGTCGCCCTGCTGGGAGCTGGATTCAACGACGTTCGGGTTTCGGCTTCTTTTGACTCCTTCAGTTCCCCGGATGAAGTAGATTTCCTTCACGGCTTCATCTCCGACTGGTTTTTCTCACCACAGGTTATCGGAGCCCTCATCCACTTCGGTCTTGCCAGCCAGGAGCGGATCGACCTCTGGAAGCAACTCCTCGATGAGTGGCGCGACAATCCCGGTGCATCCGGTGCCATTGCCTTCGGAGAGGCCATCGCCGTGAAGCCATGAACCGCTGGTCTGCAGGGTCGCATGACCGGACCCTTTCGGTCTGACGCAGACCCATCAAAAACCTTCAGGAGGCCTTCCTTGGCCCGCTCACTCCCCTTCGCAGACATGGACAAGATTCTCTCGCTCTCCAAACGCCGCGGATTTGTGTTCCAGAGCAGTGAGATATACGGCGGGCTCGGCTCTACCTGGGACTATGGGCCGTTGGGCGTCGAACTCAAACGAAACGTCAAGGAAGCCTGGTGGCGCTCTGTCATCGCCGGGCGCGACGACATGGTCGGCCTCGACGCCGCCATTCTGATGCACCCCCGCGCCTGGGAGGCCAGCGGCCACGTCGAAAATTTCAGCGACCCGCTCGTCGAATGCCGCGAGTGCCACCAGCGCTTCCGCCAGGACCACCTGATGGAAAGTGCCGGTCTCGACCCGGCGGACCCTGGCGCCCTGGATTCGGCAAGAAGCCTCCGCTGTCCGGAGTGCGAAGGGGAGCTCACCGCCCCCCGACGCTTCAACCTCATGTTCCGCACCTTCATGGGCCCGGTCGAAGACACCGCTCACGAGGTCTGGCTCCGTCCTGAAACTGCGCAGGGAATCTTCGTCAACTTCCCCAACGTGGTGAACTCGAGCCGCAAGAAGCTGCCCTTCGGCATCGGTCAGATCGGCAAGTCGTTTCGCAATGAAATCACCCCAGGCAACTTCACCTTCCGCACCCGCGAGTTCGAGCAGATGGAGGTTGAGTTCTTCGTCAAGCCCGACACTGACCTGGTGTGGCTGGACCGCTGGGTGAAGGACCGATTCCAGTGGTACGTAGACCTCGGCATCCGCCCCGAGAATCTCCGGCTGCGTAGACACGGTCCCGACGAGTTGGCCCACTACGCAAAGGACTGCTACGACATCGAGTACCGCTTCCCCTGGGGCTGGGCGGAACTGGAGGGTATCGCTGACCGCACGGACTTCGACCTGAAACAGCACGCGGAATTCAGTGGCGAGGACCTCAGCTACTTCGACGACGAAGTTCACGAGCGTTACTACCCCTACGTCATTGAACCGTCCGGTGGTGTGGACCGCGCCACACTTGCCTTCTGGCTGGACGCCTACGACGAGGAACCGGACGGCAACGCAGTGAGGGTCGTCTCCCGTATCCACCGTCGCCTGGCGCCGGTGGCGGTGGCGGTGCTGCCGCTCAGCCGCAACGAGAGACTTACGCCTACGGCACGCCGCGTACACGACATGCTGCGCCCGCACTTCGCAGCCCAGTACGACGACGCCCAAGGCATCGGCCGCCGCTACCGCCGGCAGGATGAGATCGGCACTCCCTACTGCGTGACTGTCGACTTCGATACACTGGAAGACCACCAGGTTACTGTCAGGGACCGGGACACCATGTACCAGGCCCGCGTTCCCTTGTCGGAGCTGGTGAACATCCTGCGCGACAAGCTAGAGCACGGATGGTAGCCAGCCAGGCTGCCGTCTCCCCTGAAGGGTAGATTCACTTTGTCTTCTCGTGCAGCTCCTGATCTGGTCTCGGGGACCGTCCGCGGCGGTCTCTATACGCATGTTGTGGGCCGGCGCATCCTCTACCATCCCGTCCTGGCCTCAACCATGGACGAGGCCAGGCGGCTTGCCGAAGAGGGCGCTGAAGAAGGCACCGTCGTCATAGCCGAGCGCCAGTCGGCCGGGCGCGGCAGGCATGGCCGGAGTTGGGTATCGCAGCCAGGAAACCTGCTGTTCTCCGTGGTCTTCCGCCCTGGGCTGGAACAGCTGCCGTTTATCGACATCATCGGTGGATTGGCCACGGCACGAGCCGTTCGAAAGGTCGCACGCCTTGAACCTAGCATCAAGTGGCCCAACGACCTGATGTTGGCCGGACGCAAGGCCGCAGGCATCCTCGCCGAAAGCACCATAGAAGGCGATTCCGTATGCTATGCTGTCCTCGGAATCGGCGTTAACGTGGCGTTGAACACGGAGGAAAGCGGAGACATCTCCAGCATCGCCACCAGTCTGAACTCCGCGGCTGGCCGCGATGTCCCCCGGGAAGCCTTGCTGCGGCAGTTGCTAATCGAGCTGGACGATCTTTACCGCAGGCTGCCCGCGGGAGGCCGGTCCCAGAGTACTTCTCCCATCCCGGAATGGGCCCGGCTGGTCGACACCGTTGGCCAGAGCGTTACCGTAACATGGAGAGCCGAGACCCTTTCGGGCTTGGCCGAGGGCGTCGACGACACAGGGAACTTGTTGCTCCGGACGGATGACGGGGAACTCGTCACTTTGACCGCTGGCGACGTTTCACTGGGCAGTGGGGCAACCTGACTTCCGGGCTTTAGTTTTCCGGGCTCTTAGTATTGAAGTCCAATTTCGAATGTTGGGGCAACCATGCTCGAATCACTGAGCCTTGACGGAAAATCGGTAGTCATCACCGGAGGCGGCACCGGCCTGGGACTTGCCATGGTGCGGGCCCTCGCACGAGCCGGTGCCACGTTGACGATCGGAGGCCGACGCTCCGGTCCCATTGAGGAGGCCGCGGCCGAAGTCGAGTCCCTGGGCAGCGAGGCCATCGCGGTCGCCACCGACGTAACAGACTCCGGGCAGGTCCAGAACCTCATGGATTCAGCCACCGGGCATTTCGGAAAAATCGACGTCCTGATCAACAACGCCGGGGCCGTGCAGGACAACGTCCGCAAGCCCATCTGGGAGATAACCGACGAGGAATGGCACCGAATCATGGACGTCAACCTCACAGGTGCCTTCTACTGCTCCCGGGCCGTGTCCAAACCGATGGCAGACCAAGGCCACGGCAAGATCATCAACGTCGCCTCGGGCTTCGGGATGCGCGGCGGCCGCGACATCTATATGTACTGCACCAGCAAGGGCGGCATGATCCAGCTCACCCGCGTGCTCTCTTTCAACCTCGCCCGGTACGGCGTCACCTGCAACAGCATCGTCCCCGGCTTTGTCCCTACCGGCGACATGGGCGCCACCACCTCCAGCCTGCCCAGGTCTGGCGACTTCCTGCCCATTGGCAAACTGGGGAAGCCCGAGGACTTCGGCCCCCTCGCCGTATTCCTGTCCTCCAGCGCCTCCGACTACATGACTGGCGAGATGATCATCGCCGACGGCGGCGGCCTGGCGGGCGGCATAACCCCCACAGGCCATGCCCCGCTGATTCCCCTCGAGCCATAGCCCAGCGTCTATTCCAGATCCCGACCCTCGCAATCGGTCGGGATGATTCCCCGGAGCGAAATATGCCGGTATTGCCGGAATACGGACTCTCAGGTCAAATAGCAGTATTTGCCACCTCAGGCGGTGGCGAGGCGCCTTTCCTCGCCTCTGCGCTCGCAGAAGCCGGGGCCACAGTTTTCTCCATTGCGCGCACCCAGGCCCAGCTGGATTCGGCATTGGGGTCCCTGCCCCCCGGCAGCTCCGGGGCCCTCGTGAACCCTGCCTCCGATGTCAGTATCGCCCGCGCCATGGCGGAATTCGATCGCCTTCACAACCGACTAGACATTCTGGTCAACGACCCCCGCAGCATGTACGCCGCGCCCTTGGAGGAAATTACTTTCCTCAATTGGGAAGAAGTCCAGTCCCGCAATGTGAAAATGCCCTTCCTTCTGCTTCAGCAGGCCCTCCCCAGGATGGCCCGGCGCGAGTACGGGCGCGTGGTCAACTTGTTCTCCGAACTTGCTGAGAGAGGCATGATTAACGGATCTGCCTTCGCCGCCAGCCAGGCTGCCCTTCTGTCTCTCACCCGGTCGATGGCCGTCGAGTGGGGGCGGCACAACATCCGGGTCAACGCACTTGGGACCGGCTGGATCGATTCCACCGGGCAGCCCATAGAACAGCAGTTGGAAGAGCTACTCGTCCGGTACACTCCCCTCCGCCGCAAGGGACGCCCAGAAGATATCGGCCCCCTGCTTGTCTACCTGTGTTCAGAGTCCTGCGACTATTCCACAGGGCAGCCGGTCTATGTCGACGGAGGCCTCAACGCTCACCCATGACCGCCGGATTTGCCCTGCCGTTCCATGCGATTTCCAGCTTCAGCAGCAATGCAAATCTTCCCCTTGCTGATGTACAATGGAAGGCGTCAGTTCTGACGACACCTGAATGTACAGACAAGCTGCAGAAACAGCCAGACCAGTGGCGCGGTTGCGCGGCTTGTCTGATTTGAGTGGCGAGACCCTGCGGCGGCGCGACGAAATGCAGCGCCGCTTTTTCACGCTCCTCATGAGCTACGGTTACCATCGACTCGATACCCCCTTGCTGGAACCCACCGAGCTCTTCCTGCGCAAGTCGGGTGGCGAGCTCGCCTCGCAATTGTTCAGCTTTTCTGACCCCGCCGGGCGGGCCGTCAGTCTGCGACCGGAGTTCACCGCTCCCGCCATCCGTCATTACCTGGACAATTCGGAAAACATCGAATTGCCGGTCCGCTGGCAGTATTCCGGCCCTGTATTCAGGTTCGACGGCGCTGCGATGCAGGAGGACGGTCCCTATCGCACCCAGTTCACCCAGGCCGGAGGCGAGCTTCTTGGCGCCGATGGCGTTCTGGCCGATGCAGAACTGCTATCCCTTTCTATCGCTGCACTGTCGGAAGCGGGTCTTGACGGGTGGACATTGCGCCTGTCGGATTTGGGCGTACTTAACAGCCTCCTGGACTCCCTGGAAATCTCCGAAAGGGCCCGCGCCTTCGTGGTTCAGTCCGTCCCCCGCATGAGTGAGGGCCAGTCGGTGGTTCCGGCACTCGTGGAGGAGAGCCGACGCCTGCATGTCATTGGACGTTCCTTCGAGGATGACTACCTCAGCCAGGCGGTTCAGGGCCTGAGCGATGACGAAGCCCGGAATGTCCTGCTGGGTGTCCTTCGCTCCAACCCCCTCGACCAACTCGGGCAGCGCAAGCCCGACGAGGTTGTTGAGCGTCTTCTCCGGAAGATACGCCGGTCAGATGTGGAAGAGAATCTGCGCCGCGCCCTTGAAGTTGCGTGCGAACTGGCTCAGATCCGTGGCGATGCCGCCACGGCAATCGCGGGCGCGTCCTCCGTATTGAGCAGCGCCGGCGCCGATATTTCCGCGGCCAGCCGCCTGGAACAGATTCTCGAGATGCTCCCTAGGGGGCAGGGCGCCCTTGGCGAAATTGTGCTGGACTTCGGTTTGGTCCGGGGACTGGCCTATTACAACGGGATAGTCTTCGAGGTCTCCCATCCAGGCTGGCCGGGCCCCCTGGGTGGGGGCGGCCGTTACGACGGCCTAGCCCGTGACCTTGGCGGCGGGCAGAGGCTCCCGGCCTTGGGCTTCGCCTACAACCTGGATGCCCTTGCCGAGTTGGCTAATACGGATACATCTGCGACTATCGGCGTTCATCAGGGGGTGCTGGTGGTACCTGCCGAGCCCGGCGCTCAACCAGCGGCTCTGAAAGCGGCCCTTGACTTGCGGAACCAGGGGGAGTTGGCCGAGGTGGAGGTCTCCGGCCGTGCCCCAGAGGATGCACGAGACTTCGCGGCCCGGCTCGGCTTCGCTCGCACGGTGGTGGTCGAAAGCGACGGGACCCAGCGCGACCTATGATTCCTGAACGAGTGGCAACTGTCCTCCCTCTCGACGGGGGAGAGGTCGAGGCCTGGAAATGAGCGCGACTACAACCAGTCAGCCATCCCTGCGCCTGGTGCTGCCCAGCGACGGAGACCTGCATCAGTCGACGCTGGACTTCATGCGCGATTGCGGTCTCCCCGTGCGTCGGCCCAATGCCCGGCGCTACACTGCCACCGTTCCTGCCTTGCCAGGGGTTGAGGTTCTGTTCCAGCGGACTGCTGATATAACCACGAAGGTGGAGGAGGGCAGCGCCGAGCTCGGAATCAATGGAATGGACCGTTTGCTGGAGTTCCGCGAGGAAGAGCGGCGCGCCTCCGTCCTGCTCGAAAACCTGGGCTATGGACGCTGCGAGCTTGTCCTCGCCGTTCCCGACGCCTGGTTGGATGTCACTTCTCTTGCCGACCTGGCCGACCTGGCCCTGGAATTCCGGCAGGAGGGCAAGCAACTCCGCATCGCCACCAAGTACCCGCGCCTGCTCAGCAACTTCCTGCACGATCGCGGCATAAACTATTTCACTCTGGCCCCCGCGTCTGGAACGCTGGAGGCCGCTCCCGTTGCCGGGTACGCGGACCTCATCGCCGATCTGACCGCAACCGGCGCCACCCTGCGGGAAAACCGCCTAAAGACCCTGGACGACGGGACAATCCTCTCGTCCCAGGCCTGCCTGCTAGCCAACGCCGAGACCCTGGCGGTGTCTCCCGGCGCCCGGGAACTGGCTCGAGCACTAACCGACATGATGGAAGCCCACATGCGTGCTGAGCCGTACTATCGCCTTACGGCAAACGTCCAGGGGCCCTCCGCCGACGCCGTGAGCGCCATGATTCTCGCCCGTCCCGCCCTCGCAGGGCTTCGCGGTCCCACCGTTGCGCGAGTTTACAACGTGCAGGAACAGGACTGGTTCTCGGTCAGTCTCCTGGTCAAGAAGGACCGCCTCTTCGAGGCTGTGGACCACCTTCGAGGTTGCGGTGCCGTAGATGTTGCCGCATCCCAACTCTCTTACCTGTTCGACAGCCACTCCAGCGCCTACGAGTCCCTTTTCGGAGCCATCCGCCAGCCGGGTTCGACAACCCAAAACTGACGGGATAAAATACGGCATCCCGCCGCCTTCCGATGGCTGCAGAACCGTTCGCGGTCGAAGGGACCGGTGGGAACAGCTCGTACCACTGCCAGGCACGAGGACGCCGAGTATGCCCAACCTGCCAATGCACATCTACCTGGCCCATCAGGTTGCCGAACAGCTTGACCGGGGCTATGTCTATGATCACATCGGCAGTTTCTATCTCGGTTCCACTTCTCCGGATATCCGCGCCATGACAAAGTGGCCCCGCGAACAGACCCATTTCGCCCCCCTCTCTGTCAACGAGGTGGGCACCGGCACCCGCACCATGTTCCGAGACTACCCCGAACTGGTGGACGGAAGCGAGCAGTCCCTGGCCACGCGCACTTTTATGCTGGGCTATGTCTGCCACCTAGCCGCTGACGAAGTCTGGATAACCACCGTATATCGGCCCAACTTCGACATTTCCAGCGAAGGGACCCGCCTGACTGAAGACCAGGTGCAGGCCGACCTCTGGGATCGCGCTGTTCAGTTGGACATGGACAGGTTGTCCTTGCCCGACGTTCGGGGTCCCATGAACGCAGGACACGAAGTTTCCTGCGGCGATTCTGGGGTGTCGGTTACCTTCTTCGAGGATGGCCTGCTTACCCAGTGGAAGGAACGAGTCGCCAGCTTCGTCGGGCGGGAATTTGACTGGTCAAGGTTGAAGTTCGCCCTCAATCGCATGTACCGGGACAACGAGGAAGTCCAGGAGACCGTGGACCATTTTTTAGATCGCATGCCTTACAGTCTCGATGAGGTTTACCAGAAAATTCCTGAGGCGAAGGTCGAAAATTACAGAAGGCAGGCCGTAGCCGCCACGATAGCGCAGGTACGGGAGTTCCTTCCGGATTAGGCCGGAAGAAGCGGTCGTCCGGCACAGCTGGCCTCCCAGAAAAACGCAATACAGGACTCGATCTTTTATCTTCAATTGATCCGGAGCCATTTTAAGTGCCATCCAACTCCACCCTGAACATCATCCGCGGCGTCGAGAACGCCGAAAATGTACTCACCCGCATCGACCCGCTGGACCTCTCGGCACTGCCCGAGTCGGTGGTGGCGCGAACTCGGCAGGCCTTTGGGGAAGGCGTTTCGCCGGCCGAGTCCGTCGTGCGGATGCTGGCCGATGTCAGGCGCGACGGTGACGCCGCCGTCCGCCACTATGCCAGGCTGCTGGACGGCGCGGAACTCGAGGACTTCCGCATTCCGGACTCAGACCTCGAGGCCGCCAGCGGCTTGGTCTCGCCGGAACTCTGGGATTCTCTGGAGCTTGCCGCAGAGCGCATCCGGACCTTCCACCAGTCCACCATGCCAGGCGAGTGGATGGACCCCGCCCAGGGTCTTGGCGAGCTAATCCGCCCTCTCGCCCGTGTCGGCGTCTACGCCCCGGGCGGTACCGCCGCCTACCCCTCCACCGTGCTCATGACCGTCATCCCGGCACGAGTGGCTGGGGTGAAGGAAATTATCCTGACCACACCACGAGCCGGCTCCCAGCCGCTGAATCCCGCCGTGGTCGCCGCCGCCAGGATCGCAGGCGTGGACGCCATGTACCAGGTTGGAGGCGTCCCCGCCATCGGCGCCATGGCTTACGGCACCGAGTCCATCCCCCGCGTAGACAAGATTTGCGGCCCCGGCAACATCTTTGTTGCCTACGCAAAGAAGCTGGTGCAGGGCGGCGTCGACATCGACGGCGTATTCGGCCCCACCGAGACCATCATCCTGGCAGACGACGGAGCCAACGCCGACTTCTGCGCCGCGGACCTGATAGCCCAGGCCGAGCACGACCCGCTCGCCACAGCCATCCTTGTCACCGACAGCGAGGCATTGGTAACTCGCGTCGAGTCTCAGCTGGAGACACAGCTCGCTGCCGCTCCTCGGGGCGAGATCGCCCGACAGGCCCTGGAACGTCAGGGCCGCGTGGTCCTCGTTGACTCTCTGGACGAAGGCGTCGACCTCGTCAACCGGATTGCGCCCGAGCACCTCTGCCTCCTGTTGCAGGACCCGTGGAGCTGGGTGGACCGCATCCACCACGCTGGAGGGCTGTTCCTGGGCGAATATTCGCCCGAGGTCATGGGCGACTACATCGCCGGCCCCAGCCATGTCATGCCAACCGGCGGGACTGCGCGCTTTGGCTCGGCCCTGAGCGTTCACCACTTCCTGCGTACCATGCCGGTGGTCGGCCTGAGCCCCGATGACTTCCGCAATCTGGGGCCTGCCGCCGTCAACATCGCCAACGCCGAGGGACTGGCCGGGCACGCCGGCGCCGTGCAGGTGCGGCTGGACTCACTTACGCCTTGAGACGAATAGACAATCCTTCACGGAAGTAGCAAATAAACGGCAGATCAGGTCGATAGAGAATGACCGAGTTCACCCAGCAACTGCGAGACTCAATGGTTTCCCACATCCGCGGACTCGACGTCTATGAGGGAGTCGAACCCGTGGAAGTGATGGCGGAGCGAGCCGGCATTCCCCCGGAAAAAATCATCCGCCTGAACGGCAACGAGAATCCCTACGGACCTTCCCCTGCCGTTGCCGCGGCCCTGGCCGACTTCCCCAACTTCAATCACTACCCGGACCCGGAGCAGCGCCAGTTACGCCAGGCTCTCTCCGGCTATGTAGGTGTCGACCCGGAACGCATCATCGCAGGGAACGGCAGCGACGAGCTGATCGACATGCTGTTCCGGATGTTCATCGGGCCGGGAGACAACATAATCAACCTCACTCCCACCTTCGGCATGTACTCTCTGGGTGCCGAAATCTGTGGGGGCCAGGCCGTCTCCGTTCCCAGGGACGCGAACTTCGAAATTGACCTGGAGAGCGTCAAGCTGTCCATAACCGACCGGACCAAGGCCATAGTCGTCTGCTCCCCCAACAACCCTTCGGGCAATATGCCCACTGAAGCCGAGGTTCGGGCACTCCTCGACACTGGTATCCTCGTAATCGTCGACGAGGCCTACTACGAGTTCTGCGGCCAGACAGTGTTGCCCCTCCTAGAGGAATACCCCAACCTCGTCGTGCTCCGCACCTTCAGCAAGTGGGCTGGTCTCGCCGGACTGCGCATAGGCCTCGGCGCCATGCACCCTGACCTGGCTCGAACCATGATGTCCGTCAAGCCCCCCTACAACGTGAACCTGGCCGCGGAGGTGGCCCTCATAGCGTCCCTGGAAGACATACCCGCGTTGCTGGAGCGCGTCAAGGCCATCATCGCCGAGCGGGAGAGAATGCACGGGTTGCTCGAGGCTATCCCCACCGTCAAGCCCTACCCGTCCCGTGCCAATTTCATCCTGTGCCAGCTACCTGAGGGCACCGGCCAGCGGGTCTTCGACGACCTGTGCAACCAGGGAATCTTCCTCCGCCACTGGAACAACCCGCGCCTCAAGGACTGCGTCCGTACTTCAGTGGGCTTCACAGACGAGAACGACGCTGTGGCCAAGGCCTTGGCCGAACTCACAAGTCCCCTCTCCCTCGATGGAGAAGGTTAGGGTTAGGGTGAATTCCTGATGACCGACTCTTCGAATCTGCCCGCTGTCCCAGAGGGCCGCGTCGCCAGCCTGCATCGCACGACCGGCGAGACCGACATACACCTGGCCCTCAACCTCGACGGCGCGGGCGTCTACGATGTGGACACCGGTAACGGGTTCCTTGATCACATGGTAAGCCAGATCTCCCGCCACGGCCTGATCGACATAATCCTCAAGGCCGAAGGCGACCTGCACACCGGCTGGCACCACCTCGTGGAGGATGTGGGCATCACCCTTGGACGTGCATTCAATGAAGCCATCGGCGACGCCCGGGGCATTCGCCGCATGGGGCACGCCATCGTGCCGCTGGACGAGACACTGGCAATGGTGGCCCTCGACTGCTCCGGCCGGGGCTACGCCGTCATCGAGACCACGATCGACGACTCCATGGTGGAGACCCTGCCAGGCTCACTGGTCCGTCACTTCTTCGAGTCCTTCGCGCTGGAGGCAAAGATAAACCTCCATGCCAAAATCCTCACCGGGATAGATCCCCACCACAAGGCCGAGGCCCTCTGCAAGGCCACCGCCCGCGCCCTCCGCGACGCCCTCGAACCCGATCCCCGATCGCCCCACGCCGTCCCCAGCACCAAGGGCACCCTCAGCGGCTAGCCAATCAACTGGCTACGTCTGGTCGAGTTCGTTCAACGCCTTCCGACAAAACGGATCAGGTTTTTCCATCCGGATTGCAGGCTGTCCTCAATCATATCCAACAGTCCCTGAATCGCCCGGCCCACCGGGGTGTCTTGGTGCACCACCACTACGCCAGGCATTGGCAATCTTTCATTCAGCCGCACAATCGCATGCGCTCTCATTGTAGTCTTATCGTGAGTCAAGACTACTCTCCCAGCCTGCGCAGCCCATTCAAGAATAACTGGGTCAGAGGCCCCGCTCAGTCCTACCTCTTGCGCGCGGACTACAGAAAGATTTGGGTTGTTGGAAAGTAGGCCACGAATGATATCTCTATTGAATCCCTCATCGGCAACAAACGGCGGGACAGCCTCACTCATCCGGAGTTACCGGCCGTCCGCTTCTTACTGGTGTCTTATCTTTTCCAGCCGGTCGTAGAATTCTCTCGCCCCAGGCTGGGCTAGCGTCTCCTCCACAAACCTGTCCCAGTCCCTCTCGTATTCCTCCAAGTACTCCTCCACTTCCTTCGTCCTGTGCAGGTAGTAACCAATGACGGAATACACGTCGCCCAGGCTGACGGCGTCGAAGGTGCGTTGAATCTCTTCCGGGGAGCATCCCCGTCTGTGGGCAAACACTATTCCTTCGAGGGCGACCTTGGTACCCTTGACGTAGACAGTGCCGTCCTTAGCACCTTGCAGGGGTACACGCTCTTCATCGAAAGTTAACTGGACCATCGTCGACCTCTCACCGACCTGTCCTTCCATCGTTGTCGACCCAGCCTACAGCTCCCGACCCCGGCGAGCGATGAAGTCCGGGAACGCCTGCTCCACTCCATACCCCTTCACCTGGTTGGTCGTGTAGTCCACCTCGTTCTGCCACATGCCCTGCAGGTCTGCGGCCTTGTCCTGCAGCAGGATTTGCTTTATCCCCGTCACCGACTCGAGTCGGTGTCCCGCGATCGTCGTAGCTATTTCCATCGTCTTGTCCCGCAAGTCCGACGCAGGCACCAGGTGATTGAGCAGCCCCACCCGGTAGGCCTCCTCCGCCCCGACGACCCGCCCCGTGAACAGGAACTCTTTGGCAGCTGGCCACCCCACCTGGTTGGTCAGCGTCCAGGTGCTGTTGATCCGCCCGTATGCTACCGCCAGGAACCGGAAGCTGGTATTCTCGCAACCGGTCCGCATGTCCAGGCACGACGCCAGCACCGCCCCTCCGCCATACGCCAACCCATTCATCATCCCGATGACCGGCTTGGGCGACGCCGAGATGTCGTACATCCAGTTCTGGTATTGCAGCGAGTTGGCTTCCCTCTGTTCCTCGGTCATTTCCCTCGCGTGCAACCGCTGCTCGTGGATATCCCCACCAGCCGAGAAAGCCCTCTGCCCTGAGCCCGTGATAACGATGCAGCCAACACCGTCGTCTTCGTTGGCTGACATAATGGCATGGTGCAGCTCTCCGTCCAGCTTGTGATTCATTGCGTTCAGGACTTCAGGGCGGTTCATTGTGATGACCATGACGCGGTCTTCCACTTCCACCAGCAGGTGCTCGTATTCCATGAAACTGTCCTCCGGGCCAAAGGTTCGGCCGTCCATTTGACTACGATTGTAGGGATTTCACCATCGTAGCGCAAAGGCCGGAGAGCCCCCAACATCCTTGTGTTAAACTGCGGAGCGATCAATCGTACCGGAGGCGACGACTTGGCCCAGCGACTCAAGGCAGGTGAGGCAGTAATCGAACTCCTGAAACAGGAAGGCGTATCCCACATCTTCGGCATCGTCGGGTCCTCTTTCCTAGACATTTTGGACCCCCTCTACGACCGCGATGACATGCGCTTCATCGGCGTCCGCCACGAGCAGGGCGCTGCCCTAATGGCCGACGGTTTCAGCCGCATCTCAGGCACCCCGAGCGTTTGCCTGGCCACCAACGGCCCCGGCGTTCTGAACCTCACCTACGGCATCGGGTCAGCATTTGTCGCCCACTCCCCCGTCATCGTCATCGCGCCGTCGGCCTCCCGCCGCGACCAGTACCGTAACTCCACCCAGGAGTTTGACCAGGTCGCCCTGTTCAAGCCGATCACCAAAGCCTCCTTCCCCATCAATCGCATCGACCGGCTGCCCGACGCCCTGCGCCACGCATTCCGAGTCGCCACCTCCGGAAAGATGGGGCCTGTCCTCCTCGACATTCCGCGTGACCTTCTACCCGGTGCAGAGGTCGAGCTGGATCTGTTGCCACCGGACGCCTACCGCTCCGGCCAGACCCGCTCCCGCGGCGACCTCGCCTTGGTACAGCGCGCCGCCGATGTGCTCGCCTCAGCCCAGCGCCCTGTGATCGTCGCCGGTGGTGGCGTCCAGTGGAGCAACGCCGGCGATGTCGTCTGCCGCCTCGCCGAACTCACCGGTGCCGCCATTGTCACTTCTTACGGACGTGCCGACGCTGTGCCCTCCGATCACCCCAACTTCCTGGGGCACCTCGGGCGTCTCGGCGCAGCCGAAGGTATCGAGGCAACCCGCGAGGCCGATGTCATCCTCGCCGTGGGCACCCGCCTGAGTCAGTCCACCACCTTCTATGACAATCGGTACATCCCGGCAGACGCGAAGATCATCCAGATCGAGATAGACCCCGAGGAAATCGGTCGTAACTACCCCGTTACTGTCGGCATCGAGGGCGACGCTGCCGCCGTCTCCCAGGGACTGCTCGAAGAACTCCGCCAGCGGGAACCCCATGTCAATCCCCTGTGGACCGATGAGATCAGGAGTTGGGCAGCCAGGCGCGCCAACCGTCTGCGCGGAGAAGAACGCCTAGGTGAACTGCCGATGAAGCCCCAGCGCGTCTACGCAGAGCTTCGCAAGGTCATGCCCCGCGACGCCATCGTTGCCTTGGACGCTGGCCTCGCCCCCAACTTCGGCCAGGACCGGCTGGACTTCTTCCAGCCCCGCAGCCTGATCACCTCCCTGGACTTGGGAGGACTGGGTTTCAGCTTCCCCGCCGCTCTCGGTGCCCAGTTCGCTGCGCCAGGTCGCCCGGTGGTCAATTTTAACGGCGACGGCGGCTTCCTGTTCAACGCCCAGGAGTTCGCCACCGCCGTGGAATACAACCTTCCCGTGGTCACTGTGATCATGAACAACGGCAGCTGGGGTTCCGAGAAGGCTTACCAGCGCTACGCCTTCAACGAGCGCTATGTAGGAGCTGACACCCTGAACCCCCGGTTCGACAAGTATGCCGAGCTCTTCGGTGGCGTCGGCTACTATGTCGAGCGGCCCGAGGATGTCGGCAACGCCATGCTGGAGGCCCTCGCTGCTGGCAGGCCCAGCATCATCGAAATCCCAATCGACCCCGACGAGCTGCCTCGCCCTGCTCGCCTCGCCGATGTGCAGGCCCAGCCCCAGGCATAGTCATCGGGTTGATCAGGGCATATGCGCGGCCCTTTGAGGGCGGATTAGAAGCAATGCAGGACAAGGTCTTTCCCCAGGAAATCAGCTTGGAAGGCAACGCCATCGTCATTATCTGGGACGACGGCCATCGAAGCCCTTACGCGCACCGCTATCTGCGACTACGTTGTCCCTGCGCCAGTTGCGTCGAGGAGATGACCGGAAAGCCAATCCTCGACCCGGAATTGGTGCCCGCCAATGTGCAGGCCATCGACCACATTCCGGTGGGCAAATACGGCATGCAGTTCTTGTGGGACGACACCCACTACACGGGCATCTACACCTACCGCGCACTCCGCGCCGCATGCACCTGCATTGTCTGCAACGAGGCCCGCGCCGAAGCCGCCGCTGAGGGGAGGTAGCCCCTCTCTCCAGCGGAGAGAGGCGGCAGAAGGCGTATTCTAGCTGGACGGGGACTCCGGCCGAGAGCGCTTTGGCTTTTCCAGCGAAGCCTTGAACTTTGGTGCGGTGAAGGTATTCGACTTGAAGGCGAAATTCGACAACTGCCGCTTCCCGGGCTCTCCGCACTGGCTGCACGCGGCTGGTTCATCCGACTGGGAAACGGGACGCATCAACTCGAAATCATGGTCGCACTTCGAGCAATAGTATTCATAGATGGGCATGAGTATACTCCCTTCTTAGAGCTTTCTTCATAGTATTCTAAACCCCGCCACTGGCCCCGTGCCACGAGGGTCCCCAGAACACACCGGAGGGCGCAACAGGTTATGCCCGATATCACCGACGTTGCCATCATCGGGGGAGGCGCCGCAGGCTGCGCAGTCGCTTGGTACCTCGCCGAAGCTGGATTATCCAGCACCATAATCGAGCGGGAGGGCGTTGCCTCCCAGGCATCGGGCTATGCCGCCGGCGGGCTCAACCCCCTCACGGGGACTGGAATTCCAGGCCCCTTGGCAGAGTTCGCCTGGGAGTCGTTCCAGATGCACCTCGGTCTCTACTCCAGGCTACTCTCCCTCACCGAAATAGACTACCAACTCCGCCAGACCTCGGAAATCATGCTGGCTTTCAATGTGTCTGACGTACCGGAGTTGGAAAATGTCACCGAACGATTCAGTCACACTGACGGATTTTCAGCATCGATGGCTGGCCAATCGCAGGTACGAAAACTTGACGCCAGGGTCAGCACCGACTTCGCTGGATGCGTGTTCAAGACCGGCAACTACTCCCTGGACAGCCACGATTTCACCCGTGCCCTGCATGCGGCAGCCCTGGCTTCCGGCGCTGTCGACCGCCCGGGTGCCGTCCGCGGCCTCGAGATCAGCCACGATCAGGTTACCCGCGTTCTCCTGGATGACGGAGAGATCGAGTGCGGCCAGGTCGTCCTGGCCATGGGCCCCTGGTCGCGGCAAGCCGAGAGCTGGCTCAACACCTACATCCCCGTCGATCCCCTGAAGGGCGAAATACTCCGCATGCGACTAAATGGAGACCCCCTCGAGCACGATGTATCCGGCAATGGTGCCAGCATCTACGCCAAGCCCGACGGCCTGGCTTGGTGTGGCACCACCGAGGACTGGCGCGGCTTCGACCGCGAACCCTTGCCTGAGACCCGCGATCGCATCCTGGCCGGCGTCAAGCGAATTCTGCCCGCCATTGCCGACGCGGAACTGGTCATGCACACTGCCTGCCTCCGCCCCGTCACTCCCGATTGGCTGCCCATCCTGGGCCGAGTCCCCGGTTACGGCAACGCTTGGCTTGCCACCGGCGCGGGCAAGAAGGGAATCCTCCTCGCCCCAGGCATCGGCAAGTCCATCGCCGACACGATCACCAGCGGCTCCACAGACCTCCCCATCGGCAACTTCGCCCCTGACCGTTTCGCAGCTCCCTGATCCGGATTCTTGGGTGTAACATGACTGCAGCGCCGCCGCGCCATTTAATTGCCGAGGTCCTCTGATGACTACGGCCAGGAAGATCACCAACGCCTGGATCAACCGGACTCTGCCGGACATCTTCTACGAAGAGCCGGAGCCGGTTGAGGACGGAATGCAGCAGGAATCCCCCATTGACCACATCAAGCGCTTGCTGTCGGCGTACTATGCCGCTCGGGAAGACGTGTTCGTCTCCAACGCCGTCTTCATTTCCTATGACATCACCAACGGCAACGCCCGTGTTCAGCCTGACCTGTTCATAGCCTTCGGCGTAGACGCTGCGGCCATCCGCGTAAACCTGCCCAACTTCTGGATCTGGGAGACTGGAAAGGTCCCGGATTTCGTCATGGAGGTCGCTTCTCCAAGCACGGCCGCCAATGACCTCGGCCGTAAGCGGGACTTGTACGAGCGGATTGGCGTGTCGGAGTACTGGCGTTTCGACCCCACCGGCGGCGTCCTGTACGGCCAACCCATGGCCGGAGAGCGCCTGGTCGACGGTCGCTACCAGCCATGCCAGCTCGTTACCGCCTCTGACGGCTCAATTCGGGCCCACAGCGAGCTGCTCAACTTGGACTTCACCTGGCACGGCATGGGCTTTGATGTTCTGGACCCTTCCACAGCCAGGACCATAGACCCCATGACCTCCGCAATCGAATCCCTCCAGGAAGCTCAGTCGGAGCGCGACGAGGCCCGGGCGAGAGCCGCTCAGGCCGAGGCCGAAGTTGCCCGTCTGAGAGAGCAATTGCGCTCCCTGGAACAGGGATAATGCGCGTACTGCCGATCAGCCCTGGAATCCTTGGGCACATGAGCCACAACCGGGCAGTCGAGTTCAAGTCGCCTCATCTCGGTGTCGACCATTGCCGCGGGACTGAAGGAGCAGCAACTTGTCGCTAGGCTGGGCAATTGCCGGTATCGGCTCCCACGCCGACCTGAAACTCGCTCCGGCGATGAAACTGGCGAATGACTCCCACCTCGTCGCCGTCTACAGCCGCGATCAGGCCCGCGCCGACTCCTTCGCCGAGACCCACAGCGCCGACGCCGCCTACAGCGATCTTGACGCGATGCTCGCTGATTCCCGTGTCGACGCCGTGTTCGTGGCCTCCCCCAATCACCTCCACGCCCCGCAGACCATCCGAGCGGCCGCCGCAGGCAAGCACGTCCTCTGCGAAAAGCCCATGGCCAACACCCCATCCGACGCCGCAGCAATGGTGGCCGCCTGCCGCGACCACGGGGTTACTCTCGGCCTTGGCTTTGAGATCCGTTTCCATCCCGCCCACCTCTGGGCCCGCCGGGTCATCAGCGACGATACCATCGGTCGCATCCGCCTCGCCCACGGCCAGTGGGGCCGCGGCAACCGCGGCGAGCCCGAGCACATGCTTCGAACCGGCCTGCGCGAGTGGTGGGAGACCCCCGAGCTCATCGGCGACGCCTCCGTACTAGTCGGCCTGGGAGTACACATCTTCGACCTCATGCGCTTCCTGCTGCGCGAGGAGGTCGTCGAGGTGGTCGCCATGACCGACGGACAGACAGGGGAACAGCCTCTCGAGCACATCGCCACCATCGCCCTGCGCATGAGCGGAGGCGCCATTGCCCAGGTCATGTGCGGCCGCATGCTTCCCGACACCCAGAACGACCTGGCCCTCTACGGCTCCAACGGCCGCTTCGCCACAAAGGAGACCATCTGGGAAGCTCGCCTCGGCCGCGCCGAGGTCGTCAGCGCCACCGAAGTTCACGACGAGTCATGGGAGTACGACTACCTCGCCAACTTCGTCGCCGAACTCGAGGACTTCCACGACGCCCTGAAATCCGGCCGGGCTCCCGCGGCCACCGGCGAGGACGGCCATGCCGCCGCCCGCATTACCGCCGCCGCCATCGAGTCCGCCAAGACCGGCCGCACGGTCAGGCTGGATTCGCCACCCCATTGCCACTAGAAGATTCCACCCAACGAGGACTGACGCCATGACCAGCCCACAGACCGGGACCGATGCACAGGGAGCCCTCCGTGGTATCCGCGTAGTCGAATTTGGACAGTACATCCCCGGACCCCTGCTCGGCATGCTCCTCGCCGACCAGGGCGCCGACGTCATCAAGATCGAGCGCCTCGGCGGCGACCCGGCCCGCAGCGAACCCGCCTTCGCCACCTGGAACCGCGGCAAGCGTTCGGTGGAACTCGACCTCAATTCAGACGACGGCCTGAAGCAAGCCCATGACCTCATCGGCTGGGCCGATGTCCTGATTGAGAACTTCCGACCCGGAGTGGCGGACCGCCTTGGCATCGGCTACGACGCCACCGGAGCCAACCCCGGCCTCATCTACTGCTCTTTGCCCGGCTTCGGAGAAGACAGCCCCCATCGCAACGAGCGCGGCTGGGAGCACATTGTCGGCGCCTCCACCGGCGCTCACCAGGGAGTGGCCGGCATGGATGAGCCGCTCTTCTTGCCTCTTCCGTCGGCCAGCAGCTTCGCCGCCATCATTGCCGCCGTGTCCGTGGCCATGGCCCTCAACGCCCGCCAGCGTTCCGGGAAAGGCCAGCGCATCGAGGTTCCGCTCCACAGCGCCATGTTCGCCGCCATGGGACGCCACCTCTCCAATTTCCACGACATCAACCCGCCCGACCTGTTCACCCTTCCCCGCAATGTGATGTCTCACCAATACCAGTGCGCCGACGGCCGCTATGTCCAGAACCACGGCATGTACCAGCGTTTCGCCAGCCAGTTCCTCCAGGCCGCCGGACGCCCGGAATGGGTCGAGGACCTCGAGGACCTGTACGGCGCCGAGGTCAGCCCCGAGACCATCGAGCTGTGGAGAGACCGAGTTACCAACCTGTTCAAAGAGAAGACTGCGAAGGAGTGGGAGGACGCCATCGCCGAGACCGGCGGCGCCTGCACCATCTGCAAGACCGTTGACGAGTGGCTGGTCCACGAGCACGCCATCGCTGGCGGCATGGTCGTAGAGGTCGACGACGCCCAACATGGCCGGATGAAGCAGCCCGGCGCGCCTGTGCGCCTGCGGAGCACTCCTGGCCCGGCCTATACCCGCGCCCCGAAGCTCGGAGAGCACACCGCCTCAGCATTGGCCGAAGCTCGCGCCGCCACCCCGGTCCAACACTCCAACGGCGCCGAGGGCATACTTTCCGCCCTCGAGGGAGTGAGGGTCCTCGACCTTTGCATCGTCCTCGCCGGCCCCACCTGCGGGCGTACCCTCGGCGAGTTCGGCGCCGACGTCATCAAGATCGACGACCCCTCCCGTCCCTACGACTACGGTGGCAACCTGGACGTCAACCGGGGCAAGCGCAGCATCCAGATCGACCTGAAGAAGGAACAGGGGCGAGAGGTCTTCTGGAAGCTCCTCGAGACCGCCGATGTCGTGGTCGAAAACAACCGCAAGGGCAGCATGGCCCGTATGGGGTTGGACTACGAGGAGGTCAGGAAGCGCCGCCCCGACATCGTTTACGCCTCACTCAACGCCTTCGGCCATGACGGCCCGTGGGCCGAGCGCCCCGGCTGGGAGCAACTGGCCCAGGCCACCTCCGGCATCCAGGTGCGCCGCGGAGGTCGCGACGCAGCACCCCAACTGTTGCCCTACCCCATGAACGACTACGGTACCGGCCTGCTTGGCGCCTACTCGGTTGCCCTGGCTCTCCACGAGCGCAATCGCACCGGCATGGGCCAATCCGTCGACGGCGGCCTCGCCCTCACCGCTGGTCTGCTCCAGTCTCCGTACTTTCTCGACTACGAGGGCTACCAGCGCAACGACCCGGAGGGACTCGCCGTCCGGGGCTTCTCCGCCCTGTCCCGCCTATTCCAAGCCAGCGACGGCTGGTTCTACCTCCTCTGCCCCGATGAGTCCGCCTGGGACGGCTTGACCGGACTGGACGCACTCTCTCACCTGTCCGGCGACCCTCGCTTCAGAGACTCCGAGTCCCGGGATCAAAACGACGACTCCCTGGTCAATGCTCTGGCCGCTACCTTCGCTTCAAATTCCAGGTCGCACTGGGTCGCACTTATTGCACCCACCGGAGCCAGCGCCATCGAGAACCTCGCCGTTCACGATTTCCACAACGATTCCCACATTCGCAAGGCCGGGCTCATAGTTGGCCGCGACCACCCCGGCATGGGCATGGCCGACCACCTCGGCGTCGTGGCCCGACTGTCCGGTACACCCGCCCGCGTGGGCCGACCGTCGCCGGTGCTGGGCTCCCAGACCGACGAAATTCTGACCGAAGCAGGCTACTCGTCGGATCAAATCGCAACCCTGAAAGCCTCCGGTGCGGTGGTGCAGACCGGGCACTAACTGCACAGAAGGGATTGCAGAACCGCAGTGAGTCCGCCGATGGTGAGCCCGCCGAACCACTGGCGCACTCTCATGCTTTGACCTTCCACCGGCTCAGGGTTCGCCCCGCATGTATTGAATTCCCTTGCAGTCATGGCGCTAACGGCCCCAGGGGAATCGCATTGTGAACACGCCAACCCGTCACTCCTGCGAAGGCAGGAGTCCAGGGGGCGAAGTCAGGTTGAATCTCTACAAGAAACTACTGCCATTGACCACTGGATTCCCGCCTTTGCGGGAACGACGGGTATAGGTCAATCCAGGGGCTATAGCCATGTAACTGCCCCAGGACGATTGCAATGTCCTAAAAATGCCCAACCGTTCGTCAAATGCCCAACCGTCAGTCCTGAACCTGTCGAAGGACGGGTGATCATGAGTCCGTTCGTGGTTCGACAAGCTCACCGCGAACGGACTCGGAAGGTTGCCATAGAAAACTAAAAGGCCCTGGCAACTGCCCCTCCGCAAGTTGGCGGCGGAATCCGCCCCGTGGTAGACTAGGTCATTCGTCGGGAATGTGCTTCTTCTGCAGTGGAGCGCGCCCTAGGGGCTGGAATGCTGAGCATTTACAACACCCTTTCCAAGCGGGTGGAACGGATAGAAACGGCGGAACCGGGTGTGGCCCGCATGTACACTTGCGGGCCAACTGTTTATCGCGACGCTCACATCGGCAACCTACGGACCTACATGATGGCCGACTGGATCCGCCGGGCCCTCATGCACCACGGTCTCGAAGTCCAGCATGTCAAGAACATCACGGACGTCGGCCACATGCGCCAGGAACTCGTAGAGACCGGCGGCGACAAGATGATCCTCGCCGCACTGGCCGAGGGCAAGACCGTCCAGGAGATCGCCCAGCTCTACGCCGGGCGTTTCCACCGCGACGAGGAACGCCTGAACATCATGGAGGCCCACGTCTTCCCCTGGGCCAGCCAGCACATCCCCGAGATGCTCTCCATTGTCGATACCCTGCTGCAGAGCGGGCACGCCTACGAGAGGGGTGGCAACATCTACTTCGATGTGCCCAGCTTCTCCGAATACGGCAAGCTCTCCCGCAACACCGGCGCCGACCTCCTTGAAGGCGTGCGCGCCGAGGCCGACCCCCTCAAGCGCGACCCCCGGGACTTCACACTCTGGAAGGCCGCCGAGCCCGGTCGGGATGTCAAGTGGGACAGCCCCTGGGGCGAGGGATTCCCTGGCTGGCACATCGAGTGCTCCGCAATGGCGTCAAAGTACCTTGGCGAGTTCTTCGACATTCACACCGGCGGCGTCGACAACATTTTCCCCCACCACGAGGACGAGATCGCCCAGAGCGAGGCTGCCTTCGGGCAGCAGCACGTTCGCTACTGGGTCCACGCCCAGCACCTCCTCGCCGACGGCGCGAAGATGGCCAAGTCCTCCGGTAATGTATTCCTCGTCGAGGAGCTGCTCGAGCGCGGTTTCGATCCCCTCGCTTTCCGCTACCTGTGCATGACGGT
Organism: Dehalococcoidia bacterium; assembly: GCA_965216065.1. Classification (GTDB taxonomy): domain Bacteria; phylum Chloroflexota; class Dehalococcoidia; order Lucifugimonadales; family UBA3495; genus VXOI01. Next base: position 1,244,465 of record CBDCFB010000002.1, on the reverse strand, counting down.
CCTTTACCGCCACCGCATGAACTTCACCTTCACCTCCCTGCGGGCCGCCGAGAAGGCTCTCACCAACCTGCGCCGACGCGTCTGGCTCTGGAGCCGCGAGGCTGAATTGCACGCCAATGGCGCCGGCCACGCGGAAACATCCGCTACCGCGGAGTTCCGCCGCCGCTTCTGGGATGCCGCCGACGACGACCTCGACCTGCCCAGTGCCTTGGCCTTGACCTGGGAAATGGCCCGTTCCGAGCTGCCCGCACGCGACAAGCTGTCCCTCATCCTGGAATTCGACGAGATGTTCGGCCTCGACCTGCACCGCGCCCCCGCCGAGAACCAGGTCGCTGAGGAAATCGTCGCAACCATCCGTGAACGGGAGTCGCTCCGTGAACAGCAGACTTGGGAGACCGCCGACGCCATGCGCTCCCGCCTGTCGGCCGACGGCTATGTCGTGGAGGACGCTCCCGATGGCTCCCGCGTACGCCCCAAGACGCAGATGGAGCGCCGCCTCGAGAGGTGGGATGCTGTCTCGTCCTCCCGAGAAGTCCCATCCCTCCTTGATGAGCCGTCGCAGTACGACTTCACCTTCATCCTCAACGCCTACGGCTACCCCGAAGACGTCCGCCGCTGCGTCAACGGCATGCTGAATTACTCCGACGGCCACTCCGCCGAGGTGCTCGTCATCGACAGCGGCTCCACCGACGGCACCGGCGAGATGCTCGAGGAGATGCAGCGCGAGCGCGACAACATGCGCGTCATCCACTGCGACCATGTCATCGGCGACGCAGCCAGCAAGAACATCGGCATCAAGCAGAGCCTTGGCAAATATGTGATTATCGTCGACGGCTCCGCCGAGATCGTCGGCGACATCCTCGGCACCGTCGCCGAACGGCTCAGTGACCCCACCGTCGGCATCTTTGGCCCCTACGGCCTCACCACCGACGATATGCAGCACTTCCACGAGGAAGTCGATGAGGGCGAGGCCGACGCCATGCAGGCCTACTGCATGTCATTCCGCCGCGAGGCCGTCAACACCGTTGGCCTGATGCGTGAGGTCTTCCGCTTCTACCGCAATCTGGACATCGACTACTGCTTCCAGTTCAAGGACAAGGGCTACCGTGTCCTCGCCGACGCCTCCCTGCCCATCGTGAGGCACGAGCACCGGCAGTGGACCGAGCTCGACGACAATCAGCGCGACGAGCTATCCCGCAAGAACTTTGGCCGGTTCCTCAAGCGCTGGGGAAACCGGCCGGACCTTCTCATCACTGCCGACGCTCGGGGCTTCGGTAGCCAATTCCGCCACTGATTCAGCGACCTTTGTCTCCTGCCGCTCCCATATCCTTTCGAGGATGGTCTGAAACCAGACCCGCAGTCTCTCATTGCGTCATCTCCTCAAAGACGGGCATCAATGGCATCGGCTCCGGACGCACCCAGATAGCCGCCGCCGGTCCTCTGGGGACTTGGAGCTGATCCACCTTGACTGAGCTGGCCAACAGGCTGCTGGCAGGAGAACAGCGCGCACTTTCCCGCGTCATCTCCATGCTGGAGCGGGGCGATCCGGCCGCCGCAGAAATCATGCGTGACATCGACGGCAGCACCGGCCGCGCCTACACCCTGGGCCTCACCGGGCCTCCCGGAGCTGGCAAGAGCACCATCGTCGACCATCTCACCCGGCTGCTGCGCGGTCTCGACAAGCGCGTCGGCATCATCGCAGTCGACCCCACCAGCCCCTTCAGCGGCGGTGCGCTGCTCGGCGACCGCATACGGATGCAGCGGCACTACCTCGATTCAGGCGTCTTCATCCGCAGCATAGCTACCCGCGGCCAGACCGGAGGTCTCCCTCGAATCGTCAAGGGAGTCTCCCGTTCCCTGGATGCCGCAGGCTACGACGTCGTAATCGTCGAGACCGTCGGCGTGGGCCAGACCGAGCTCGGCATCATGGGCGTGGCCGATACTGTCGTCGTCGCCCTCATCCCTGAGGCCGGCGACGCCATCCAGGCTCTGAAAGCCGGCGTGATGGAAATCGCCGACCTCTATGTCGTCAACAAGGCCGACCGAGACGGCGCTGACCAGATGGCCGCATCCGTGACCGCCATGCTCCACATGGCCCTGACCACCCCCGAGTGGGTGCCGCCGGTCAAGCTCACTGCCGCCCACACCGGGCGGGGCATTGAGGAGCTCTGGGCCAGCCTCGAGGAACATCACGCTTATCTGAAGGACAGCGGCAACCTGGCTAGGCGCAGGGGCGAGCACCGCACCCAGGAGTTCCTGGAAGTCGTAGAGGAAGAGCTCGTCCGCAGGTTGCGCCGCATGGTCCAGACCGACCCCGGGTTGCTGTCCGTGCTCGAAAGCGTAGCGTCAAAGGACGCCGAGCCCTATTCCGCCGCCCTGGACTTCCTGAGCGCCTCCTCCCTGGACCCGGGAGCCCTACCAAACACTCCCCGGTAGTTCACCCGGCTTCCCCGGCGCACCAGATTTTCCCAATATCCGGGAACCCCCCCTTACTTGCTCCGGAACTGCTATGCTTGAGAGGAGTAATATATGGTATTATCTGCTCTCCTCTGGCGGACTATGACATCAGTCGGTCATCCAGGAGATGGCCTTTCTGACTGTAAGGAGGTGCAAAGATGGACTTGCATATCCAGGGTCGGAACATCGAAATCACCCGCTCGATGAAGGAGCACGTGGCCACCAAGCTTGGCGCACTCGACCGGCGCCTGCCAACAATCTCTAGGGCGGAGGTCGAGATGGCGTCCGAGTCCACCCGCTCCCAGCAGGACCGCGTCGTGGTGCAGGTTTCCCTCACCGTCGGTGGAGACCTCCTGCGCGCCCAGCGACGCGCTGGCAACGCGCGTGCCGCGGTCAACTCCGCTGTCGATGCACTGGATCGCCAGGTCAACCGCTGGAAGGCCCATACCTACCGCAGCGAACGGCAGTCCCGCTACGCCCCCGATGCCGACACCGTCATCCAGGAGGCGATGGCGCCGGAAAACGGCACGGTGGCCGACGATGAGATGGTGGCCCCAACCGGCGACCTTGTTCGGATCAAGCGCTTCGACATGGACCCCATGACCGTCGAGGAAGCCGCCCTGCAAATGCAGTACCTGGACCACAGCTTCTACATGTTCCTCGACACCGAGACCAACCGCTACAGCGTCCTATACCGCCGCGCCGACGCCAACTTCGGCCTCATCCAGCCCACCGGGGGCTAGGCTGGGTTTCGTGGCAAGCGGGAGAGCTTCGTCAAGGAGCCAACCAGAAAGGCCGGGACTTGTGTCCCGGCCTTCCGCGTTCACCATGTAATCTGTCCTGTCTACCCAGACCCGTTTTACCTCTCGTCGCTCCCGTTGCCGCCCGAGTTCCCTCCCATCGACATGAAGTTCCCCAGCATGGAGGTGAACTCCATTGGGAATATCCACTTCGTCGAAGGCGAGTCTCCCAGCGACTTCAGCGTTTCGAAGTACTGCAGGCTCATCGTCCGCCCGTCCGCCCGGTTCGCCACGGCATTAATGCGCTCCAGTGCCTCGCTGAACCCCGCCGCCCTCAGCACCGCCGCCTGCTGTTCACCCTCGGCCTGCAGGATCTCCGACTGTCGCTGACCCTCCGCCTGCAAGATCGAGGACTGTTTTTCGCCCTCGGCCCGGTTGATCGCCGCCTGGCGCGAACCCTCGGACTCCGTGATATCCGCAGTCTTGATCGCCTCCGCAGACTTCTCGCGCTCCATCGCCGCCTTCACCCCAGGGGGAGGGTCAATCTCGTTGATCTCCACCTGCGAGACCTTCACTCCCCACCGCTCGGTCACTTCATCCATCCGCACCTGCAGCGAATCCCGGATGCGCTCCCTTTCCGTCAGAGCGTCGGCCAGCGTAGTCGAGCCGATCACCGCCCTCAGGGTCGCGAAGGCCAGGTTGATCACCGCCAGCTCAAAGTTTTGCACTTCAAGCACGGCGCGGTCAGCCAATTGTTCCATGACCCTGTAGTAGATCACGAAGTCCATGTCCACCACCACGTTATCCGCAGTGATGTACTTCTGGGTCGGCACCCTGAGCACCCGCTCCCGCAGGTCGACCTTCGTCCCGTGATATACGAATGGAATCAGAAAGTGCAGGCCCGAGCTCTTCAGGCCGGTGAATGTCCCAAACCGCTGCACCACCATTCGCTGGTATTGCTGTACCATTATTAGTCCCGCCGACATGTCGTCCTCCTTACGGTTTGCTTGGATTGTGCTATGGCCGTGGAGTGTCGATTGCGCCTGGATCCTTATCCCTTGCAACGGTCAGCACTAGACCGGACACTTGTGTGACCCGAACTTGCTCTCCGATGTCGATACGGCTTCCATCGGCGCTCACGGCGGTCCATGTATCGCTTGCCACGCGAACTGCTCCCCGCGGCTCCAGCGCAACGGTGACAGCGCCAATCTCCCCTACCACTGATTCCGTGAATTCGGGCTGGCGTTCCCTGCGGGATTTGACTACCTCTCTGGCCAAGTATATCACCCCGGCTCCCGTGGCTAGCGCAACCCCGGCAATCAGCCAGCGGCTCACCGAAACCTCGGGCAGGGTCGGATCGACATCTCCGAACCGGGCGAACAGCAGCAGCCCGCCTATGGCAAGGCTGATCGCCGACGCTATGCCAAGTATGCCGAATCCGGCCACCACCACCTCTGCGGCGGCAAGCGCGATTGCCAGCAGGATCAGCGCCACCCCGGCCCAGTTGACCGGGAGGTTTCCCAACGCCACGAAGGCCAGGATCAGGCAGATCACCCCGACAACCACCGGGGCAATGAGCCCAGGGTTGAACAGCTCGATTATGATCCCCAGTCCGCCAATGCTCAGTAACAGGAACGAAACGTTGGGGTCGGACAGGAACTCCAGTATCGTTTCCAGCAGATTCTTATCCAGGTCGCGGTGACCGATGCCTTCGGTCTCGAGCGTAACTACGCCCTCTGATGTGTCGGCCATCCTTCCATCGATCAGCGACAGGAGGTCTTCAAGGTCTTCTGCGATGAAGTCAACCACATTGCCGTCCACTGCTTCCTGCGCGGTGTATGACGACGCCTCCCTTACCGTGGCCTCGAGCAATTCGGCGTTCCGGCCCCGCTCCTGCGCGATGCTTCGGATCAGCGCCGCGGCGTCGTTCTCCACCTTGCTGGCCAGTGTTTCCTCCAGGTCCTGCCCCGTGGACGATACCGGTGTCGCTGCCCCGATGTTCGTTGCCGGGGCCATGACCGCGAAGTTCGCCGCCGCTGTTATGAATGTCCCCGCCGACCCGGCCCGCGCTCCCCGCGGTGAAACATACACCGCTGTCGCTACCGGTGAATCCAGCAGCCGTTCCACTATGTCCCTAGTTGAGCCCAGCAGTCCCCCCGGAGTATCCAGGCGAATGACCACCAGGACCGCACCGCTGTTCTGGGCCTCCTCCAGGGCCCGCCCGATGTACCTGTCCTTGACCGGATTGATGACCCCGTCCACATTGATGACAACGGCATGGGGCCCTTCGGTTTGCTGTGCCGCTGCATTGCCTGCCAGCGCACCCAGCAGGCCAAGCAGAAAAGAAAGCGTGGCACACACCAACACCAATCGGCGGAGAATCCCCAGGGCATTCACGCTAATACTCGTCAATTCTCGTCATCCCGGTGCGCCGGTTGCGACGTTTTGAGATACTTCCCTTGACACAATTATACGCTTGCTCGTCTCCGATCAGACTCCCACCTGTCCCGGTACCCAGGGTCTTCTAATTTTCACCCGTCACTCCCGCTTTCGCGGGAATCCAGAGGGCCAACAACCTACAACACGACCACAGGTAGCCGGCCTCTGGATTCCCGCCTTCCATGGAATGACAGGTTGAGTTCGCTTCGGCAGTCCCTTTGTAGTCCAAATGCATTCGCCCTGCAGCGCCACCCGGATAGAGGGCCCTTGCCCTTCGAGTCTTCTCGAAGAGCTGTGCTACCGGTGAACTCAAATCCGTGTGCCCTCAATCTTCGTAGTAGTTGGTACGGATTACTCCGACGAGGTGCGCTGTATGCGGCAAATGGCTGCCCGGCATTGTCGCTGGGCCGGGTTGATGATTACGCTGGTTTTGCTTGCGGCAGGTCTGGTGGCCTGCGACGGATCGGATTCGCAGACAGCGGAACCTTCCCCCGCGACGTTTCCGGCCCCAACCAGCACCCCGTCTGCAGTCAGACCAAGCTCCGTCGTTGCTGAGTCGACACAGAGTATCGCGCCTCTCTCGGCTCCCGTTGATGAGCAAGAGTATGCTACTGAATCCAGCGACAGCAATGGCAGCTCCCTGTCGTCTGCGGAATTATCGACTGCCGTCCCTGGTAACGGACCCTCTGCTCCGTCCGAATTGTCCTCCGATCAGATTGTGGAGGCTTGGGAAAGCGTTCTGCACGAGGTCTATGAGAACACTCTCCCCTCCGTAGTCTACATCCGGTTCGCCAATCCGGCGGCATCGGCGTTGTCTGGGGTTCCCGGAGTTCCGGACGATCTGATATGGGGGGCCGGTTCTGGCTTTGTCTGGGATGACCAGGGGCACATCGTGACCAATCATCACGTTGTCGAGGACGTCATTGGAGTTACTGACGAAGTTACAGTGATTTTCCCAGACTCAACACAGGCAATGGCCACGGTGGTTGGCGGCGATCCCTATTCCGATCTCGCCGTCCTGAAGGTTGAGGGGCAGGAATGGGATTTGCGCCCGGCAACCCTGGGTGATAGCGACGGCGTCCAGGTCGGGCAAATGGCGGTGGCCATCGGCGCCCCATTCGGCCAGGAGTTCACCATGACCTCCGGCATTGTCAGTGGCGTGGGCCGTGTCATCAGGGGTGAAGGGCAGTTCACCGTGCCGAAGGTTATCCAGACCGACGCAGCGATCAACCCCGGAAACTCTGGTGGTCCGCTACTTGACCGCCACGGTCGCGTGATTGGCATCAACACCCAGATACTCAGCAGGACCGGTGATTTCTCCGGCGTTGGCCTGGCGGTCCCTGTGAACCTCGCCACCCGTATTGTTCCACACCTCATTGACGGCGGGGAGTTCAGTTACCCATGGCTGGGTGTCAGTATTTCCACTATCACCGCTTCCTACGCCGGGGAACTGCAGTTGTCCGAAGGGGCCCGGGGCGCCCTCATCGCGGCTGTAGTTGAAAACGGTCCGGCCGACAGGGGGGGACTCCTCGGCTCCGATTCCGCGGTTTCCGTCAATGGTGTAGACTACTCGGCAGGTGGCGACATCGTGATCGCCATCGACTCAAAGGAAGTCAACAGCTCCAATGATTTGATCGCCCACCTGACCTATCACTACACTCCCGGAGATTCCGCGATCTTCACCGTGCTTCGCGATGGGGAACGTGAGGAAATCGAGGTTACCCTGGGCCAGCGGCCCTCGGTCAGGTGAGACCACAGGACAGCGTAAGCTCTATTGCCCTCCGTTTCGGCAATCTACACGGCCGCGGTTAAGTCCCTCGCTCTGCAGGAAAGACAAACAGTCTCTGTCGGTTCTGCAGGCATCGAAGAGGACCGTCGATTCCACCTGATAGATGGTGGCGGTCGGCTGCTGACACAGCGGCAGCGTCCCCAGCTGGCAAGGGTCACCTCAACCTTTGACCCCGATAGCGACGAGCTGTTTCTCACCTTCCCGGCCGAACAGGTACTCGCAGGCCGGGTGATACTGGGCGAGGAAGTGCGCACTCCGATCTGGGGGCGGCTCGTCCCGGGCAAAATCGTCCAGGGAGAATGGAATGCCGCCCTTTCGGAACTGTGCAACGGACCCGTCAGGCTGGTAAAGACCGAGGGCGTCGGCCAGTCCTTCGACGAGTTCCCCGTGTCCATTCTTTCCCAGGCCTCCATCGATATGCTGACCCGGCGCACCAACGGATTCAAGGAATTCGAGGCCCGCCGCTTCCGCCCCAACTTCCTCCTGGACGGCTGCTCTCCCCACGACGAAGACTTCTGGCTCGGCGGCATCGTCGCCATTGGCCCTCAATTGCGCCTGCGCATCGTAGCTCCTGATCCGCGCTGCGCCATCACCACCGTCGACCCCGACACCGGCCAGCGCGACTTCGATACCCCCCGTCTCTTGCTCACCTACCGGCCTTCCTCCCGTGCCCCGTACTTTGGCGTGTATGGCGTGGTGGATACTCCGGGCACCGTCTCAGTCGGCGACGAGATTGAGCTTGCAGTGCCGCCCCGCGAATGGTGACAGCAATATGGTGAACCGTACCGGCGCGTTCTGAACGATCGCGCTCCAATTTAGGTAGTTTGCCTGCGAGTAGCCCGCCATTCCTGCGAAAGCAGGAATCCAGAGCCTCCGTCTTCCCTGATAAGCAACGGCTCCGGATCGCATACCAGCGTTCCATTCCTGCACCTGCATCAGGGCGGCAAAACTTCCCCTGACTCGACCACCTGATTCGGGACGCTGCGCGTTCTGAGCAACCGGTTTGACAGTTACACTCCCCCCTATCTACACTCTTATCTGGTTGGGAGTAGCTGAACATAAAGAGGTCTGCTGGCATGAAGGAAAACCGCGTCAAGCGTGTCATGAGGGAGGGCGGGCTGGCCATCGTCAGCCATGTAGGCTTTGCCGATCCTGCCGTCGTCGAAATCATCGCCACGGCCGGTTTTGACGGGGCTTTCATCGATATGGAGCACTCCGCTTTCGACATGCGCACCGTCGGTGAGATGATCCGCGTTGCCGACCTCTGCGGCATCACTCCCATCGTGAGGGTCCCGGAGAACAACCTCAAGACCATCCTCAGGATACTTGATGCGGGTGCCCAGGGCATACAGGTACCCCACATCGAGGGAGTGGAGGGCGCCAAGCGGGCCGTGGCGGCCGTGCGTTACCCGCCCGTCGGCGAGCGCGGCGGAGCCGGCAGCACCCGGGCCGCAGGCTACGGATCGGTCCCCTGGACAGAGCACATGGAGACTTCCAACGAAGAAATCCTCCTCATCGTCATGACCGAGGACCAGCGCGGCCTCGGCGAAATCGAGGAAATCGCCGCTGTCGACGGCGTCGACGTGATCTCCCTCGGGCCGACGGACATCTCCACCGCACTGGGCATGACCGACCCCAACGACCCACGCCTCCGTAAGACCTTCGTGGATTTGGCAAACCGGGTCAACGCCGTTGGCAAGGCCAAGGTCTACATCCCGGTCAACCACTCCTCCCTGCGCCTGTCGCCGCAGGAACTGCTGAGCATGGGCGTCAACTACACCTCCGTTGCCCCGGCTCCTCCCACGATCGTACTGAACTCCCTCCGGGATTCGGCGGCCCGCATCCGTGAGGAGACCGCCAGGGCCGTAGCCGTATAGCCCGACGCCGACTCGTCAGCGTTGGAAGGTCAACCGAAGACCCCAGTTTCAACTTGGAGCATTCGATATAGCTTCTCAGCACATCGCACCAAGAGTATTGTCCGTCGCTTCCAACCGGGAACGCGTGGAAGCGGCGATGGCCGGGTCTGCCCTGAACGACGGCGGCAAGGAGTATCTGCAGCTCAGGAGAATGGTGGCGGGCAGTGGTCTGCTCGACCGGCAGTACCTCTACTATGCCGTAAAGGTTTCCGCCCACCTGGGAATGCTCGGCGCGAGCATCGCGGTCGTTGTTCTCTTCGATCAACTCTGGGTCCAGATGTTGAACGCCGTCTTCTTGGCGAATGTCTTTGCCCAGTTCGGCTTCATCGGCCACGATTCCGGCCACCGGCAGATTTGCCGCTCCGCCTTCAGGAACGACCTCATCATGCTGTTGGCCGGCCTCGTCACCGGTATGACACCCAGCTGGTGGCAGGACAAGCACAACGCTCATCACCGGAACACCAACCAGCTTGACATGGACGGCGACATCGAGGTTTCGGTGTTCGCGTTTACTGCAGAACAGGCGCTGAAGAAGCGGGGGGTCTTCTCTCTGTTGGTGAAATACCAGGCCTTTCTGTTTTACCCTATCCTGTTGCTCACTTCGCTCAGCCTGCTGGGCGGGGGCCTGGTCTACCTGGTCCGCCGGGGACGGGTGCGCTACCCGGTCGCCGAACTGGCTGCGGTGATAGCCGGATTCGCCCTGTACTTTGGAATCCTCTTCGCATTCCTGCCCTGGTGGCACGCAGTACTGTTTGTGGTAGTCCACCGCGGGCTGGCGGGACTGCACATGGGATCAGTGTTCGCCCCCAATCACAAGGGCATGCCCGTACTGGAGCCTGATGTAAAGCTGGACTATCTTAGGCATCAGGTACTTACCGCCCGCAACGTCCTGCCCAACCCCGTCATTGACTATGCTTACGGTGGCCTGAACTACCAGATTGAGCACCACCTGTTCCCCAACATGCCACGCAATCGGCTTAAGGAATCCCGAAACATAGTACGGAGTTTCTGCGATGGGCGCGGCATTCCATACCACTCCACCGGCTTCTGGCAGTCTCACCGCGAAATCCTGGGGTACTTTCACGAGGTGAGCGCCCCCCTGCGCCGGAAGCGTCCCGGGCCACAGGTCACTGAGCCGGGACAATCCCTGGCAGGCGGCGACTAGGCGCCGGGAGCCCCCAACCGCCCGGCCCGGCTACTGTTGCTGCTGCTGCACAAAGCGCCGGTATACTTCTTCCTCCGAGAGCGGCGCGGAGTGAAACCACGCCTCCTCGATGGCGGAATGAAGGTCCCCCAATGCCGGCAGCACCTCGTCCATAAGTGCCACGACCTGTTCCGATGAGGGCATGGGCTCCTCGGCGGAGTCCATCAGCTCGATGGCTGCCCCGATCACCTGTATCACTTCAACCGGCGCCACGTGCGTAGCGTTAAACCTCGCCGCGGCCAGGCACCCCCGGAGCGACGCTCCGCTGTCTCGCGTGAGCAGCATGTCGAGGGCTGTGTCTTCCGGCCCGACGTTCACGCCCCTGATACTGGCCGCCATCCCCAACACCGTCTCCAGTCCCGTCCCTTCAGCGACGTCCTGCATCGCTGCCCACCGCACCACGCGCGAGATGGTCTGCGCCCTCTCAATCCAGCGTCCCAGCCATATCAGGTTGTAGACCCGCGAGTCCGTGATCCAGCGATTGGCGCCCAGCGCTATGTTCCTCGAGTCAATGCTCTCCGTCATCTGTCCCTCTCAGGTCGTTCCATCGGTAGGCTGGTGCCCCCCAGCTCGTTCTGCACCACGAACGCCCGGTTCAGCAATCCCAGTGCATACTCAAGGCTGGGCTGTTCGCTCCCCAGCGTTACTTCTGCAATTGCAGCTACGCCTTCAGCCTCCCCCGTGGACAGGAACGAACCGGTTACGGGAGAAACGTCCGTGTAATCTCTCCCCACTCCCAGCTTCACGTAGTCTCTGGGGGGAGGAAGTATCAACCCACGTGTGGGATCTGCACCCAACCATCCGTTCACCGGGTGGTAGGCTTCAACCCACGAATGCGTCTCCCCGGTCTGGCCGGTGATCAGGCCGCTGGCATAACGGCATGGCACCTTCAGGGCTCGCAGCATCCCCAGCGCCAGGTGCGTCTTGTCCTGGCACACCCCTTCTCCTGCGGCCAGTACCTGGTCTGCCGTGGTGGCAACCGAAGTGGTGCCCCGCCTGTAGACGATATTCTTATACACCCACTGGATTACTTCGTTCACAGCCCCCAGCAGGTACTCTTGCTTTCCCGCCACATCTGAGGCCAGTTCCACTACGGACTCGGGATCGACCAGTGAGGAAAGCATGGTGTACTCGAAGGTCTCCGGCAGGTCGCCGAGCTGATCGAGCCGGACGTCATCGTCCGCTGGTGCTTTTGTAGCCAGGCCCACTATCCCGGCAGCGGCCACGATGAAGGTTAGATGTGGCTCTGTTACCCGCAGCCTCCGCACCCTGTTGCCGAACCGGTCCTTGTATTCGACACCGCGGCCAGCCGGGAGGGACCACACCTCCGAATGGTAGGGAGTCTGCCCTTCGCCTTCCCTGGGGAAAATTCTGAGTTGGTTGTCGTTGTGTATGACCGTATCCGAGTAGCCGTACCTGACCGCGTACATGAAGGCCGCAGTGACAGTTTCTATCGGACTACCCACGTCGGTTTGCATAGACCACCAGAAGAGTTGTTCGTTACTCTGCTGCCCGCTTGGGCAACCCTCGTCAGCCCACCGGGGAACACGCTGACGCTCCCGTCGCCGCTCTGCACCGCGAACACCCGCAGGTCGATGTGATGCGGTTCCATGGTGCCGGCCTCGTCATTAAAGACCATGTGCTGCGAAAAATCCAATGTGTCTTGCGCTATGAACATCATTGGATTCTGCAGGATGTTGTTGGCTATTCGCGCCGAGTGTCCCTCTCCCAGGTCCGGCATGACAAATACTCCAAGCCCGCCATAGCCCTGCCTGGTCTTGACCACCAGATCGTTCAGGTTCTCCAGCACGAACCTCCGGTCCTCGGCCTCTGCGAGGTTGTAGCTCTTCGCCTGTTCCAGCACCGGGTCCTCATCCAGATATGCCCTGATCATATCCGGCACCCACAGAAACACCAGTTTGTCGTCAGCCGCCCCTGTACCAATACCGTTAACCAGCGCGACCTTGCCGTCCAGGTAGGTTTCACGAAGTCCGGGCACAAACAGGTCCAGGTCCTCCACCCTGCGGTAAATGACATCGACGACCACATCCTCGTCCAGCGTCCGGGCATACACTCGGCCGTCATGCCCCACGTACAGGTCGGGCCCCTCGACCAAGGGAATCCCCAGCAGGTCGGACAGGTAGCGGTGCTCAAAGAAGGCCGAACCGTACTTCCCATCCGTCAGTAGCACGCACACCGGGTCTGGATTGTCAGTCAGCGAGCGGAACATGCCCCAATACGCCTCCCGGATTTCGTAGGGCAACACGTTGTACCCTTCCCCGAATTCAGGGAACAGTTCCCTCATAATCCCTGTCGACTTCAACTGGTACGAGATCCCTGACGGGATGCGTAGGTTGTCTTCCAGCACCACGTAGCGGCCGTCTCCCATGTGCACCAGGTCTATGCCGTAGATGTGAACGAACACGTCCCGTGGTGGCCTGAACCCCTGGATCTCAGGGTAAAAGTATTGGGAGGTGTAGATTACCTCATCCGGCACCACGTTCTGCCCATCGTTGTACAGGTCTAAGAGAAAGCGGTTGATTGCCCTGATGCGCTGAGATACCCCCGCGGCAATGGTCTCCCAGTGGTCTATTGGAATCACCCGCGGCAGAAAGTCCGTTGGCATGGCCCGGTACTGCCCGGGGTTCAGGTAGAAGGTCACGGCGTCAAGTTCCACGCGCCTGCGGGCCTGTTCCCACCTTTCGGCCAACCTCTGCCCTCCCAGTGCCCTGGTGGAATCAAAAAGCCCCTCGTAGTGCGCCCTGACCCGGCCGTCGCCGTCATGCCACTCGTTGTAAAACTTAACCGCATTGGAGCTCGTCGCGGCAACCAATCTCTTCACCTTCCGGGTCGCGTTCGATGTTGCAATTTTAGTTATTCTATAGGCCAAATGTTACGCGGCGATTAACGGCAAAGCGGCAAAGCTTCTCCAGAGTGCCTTCCCTGAAAACGGTGGATTGAAAGTTGCACGTGTCGCAACGCGAGGGCTACATTTAGTACCTATTTAAAAATAGGGCCAGCACCCACTCCGTCATTCCTACGAAATCCGTCATTTCTGCGAAAGCAGGAATCCAGTGGCTTACTTTGAAGTCCAGCGGATTCTCGGCCACCCGTTGTATTTTGAGATAGTTTCTTAGTGCAACCGGGCGGCAAACAACCGGTCAGGACAATTCGCGGTGTTGCGAGACGCTTCCGCGGAGGCCATGATGGCTGACGTGCGCACAATGCAAGACGAGGCGATGGCTAGTACTCAGTCAATCTTGGTTTTGAGGGTGGCATAGGTAATTGACTGGTAGTGCTAATCTTTGAGCAATTGGTGTTGCTGTGAGGTGGTGTTGTGGTCAGGGAGAAATTTGCCGTCCGGCTGACGCCGGAGGAACGCGACCAGCTGGAGCATTTGGTCCGGGCAGGGAAGAGTCCGGCCCAGGTTACGACCCGGGCTCGCATCCTGCTCAAGACCGGTGAGGGCTGGTCCGCGTCCAGGGTGGCCCAGGCCCTGGATGTGTCTGAGGGCACGGTGTTCCGCCTCAAACGGCGCTTCGCCGAGGATGGGTTGGACGGGGCGCTCAGGGACCGGACCCAGCCCCACCGGTACCGCAAGCTGGATGACCGTGGCGAAGCCCACCTGATCGCCCTGGCCTGCAGCCCGGCCCCAAGGGCCACGACCACTGGAATCTGCGCCTGCTGGCGGACCGGATGGTTGAACTGGGAGTGGTCGAGTCCCTGTCCCACGAGACGGTGCGCCTGCACCTGAAAAAACGCCCTCAAGCCGTGGCAGAAGAAGCAATGGTGCATTCCCAAGGTGAGTGCCGACTTCGTGGCCCACATGGAGGATGTCCTGGACCTGTATGCCGAACCCTACAATCCCGAAAGGCCGGTGGTCTGCTTCGATGAGACATCCACCCAGATGCTGGCCGACGCCCGGCCGCCCATCCCGGCGGCACCCGCAACCTGTTCCTGGCCTGCGAACCCCTGGCAGGGTGGCGGCACGTAGAGGTAACGGAACGGCGCACCAAGGAGGACTTTGCCCACCAGATGCGCTGGCTGGTGGATGAGGCCTATCCGGATGTCGCGGTGGTTCGAGTGGTCCTGGACAATCTGAACACCCATCGCAAGGCGTCGCTGTACCAGGCGTTCCCGGCGGCGGAGGCGCGGCGCATCGCCAAGCGGTTGGAGTTCCATCACACGCCCAAGCACGGCAGTTGGCTGAATCCTGTCCTGAGCTTGCCGAAGGGATGGCGGAAATCGAGTTCAGCGTTTTCTCCCGCAGTTGCCTCAGGCAGCGTCTCCCGGACGAGGAATCCCTCTGCCGGGAAGTCCGCGCCCTGGAAATAGAGCGAAACGAAGCTCAAGCCCGCATCAACTGGCGCTTCAGCATCCAGGACGCCAGAACCAAACTCAACTGCCTATATCCCATCAATTCCTGACTTGACCGAGTACTAGGCTGGAGGCCGACGACTATTGCGACGCCGCCGAAAAGGCATGGTGCGCCACCAGAAACGCCACGCAAACCTTCTATATCAGCCTGGTGGAGGAACTAGCCTCCTCTGGCTGAACAGCAAACCGCCCTCAGACTTATGCATTCCCTTTTCCCAAGGTCCATGTATCGCGAAAGTTAAAGGGCCGTCCTATTCCGAACGGCCCTTTGCTCTTCCTGGGGATGGGCTGCAGCCTAGTCCGGGTTCAGATCCGCAAACCTCGGCATCACCTCGTTTGCGAAGAGGTTCATCGACTTCTCCCAGTCGTTCTGGTTATCGATGTTGTCGTAGATCAGGGTGAGCAGCGTACCGAACCCACCACACATCTCGTACAGGCTGAGCAATCGCTTCTCCACGGTGTCCGGTGATCCCACCAGCCACACATGCTCCGCCATGTACTCCGGCGTCACCGCCTCGTCCGGTACGCTGGAGTCGTGCTTGATCACATGGGTTAGACCGAAAGCCGAGAAAAGCGGCAGCAGGTAGTCGCCCCACACGCGGCCCAGCATACCGTTCACCGCGCCGTCCATTGCTTCGTCGTCCGAGTCTGCCACCCACACGTCCCGGGTAATACGCCAGTCCGACCGCAGCGGTGTCCGGCCACTCCTCGCTG
This sequence comes from Dehalococcoidia bacterium, assembly GCA_965216065.1. Lineage (GTDB taxonomy): Bacteria > Chloroflexota > Dehalococcoidia > Lucifugimonadales > UBA3495 > VXOI01. Next base: position 1,228,829 of record CBDCFB010000002.1, on the reverse strand, counting down.
CGCCCTCAACGAGGGCGTCCCAGTGGCTGATCACATAGTCCTGGTTGAACGCCAGGCTCATGGGGATGAAGCCCCGCTCTCCGGCGATCTTCAGCGTCTCCGAGCCGATGCTCACCGAGGCAACACCGATCGGCGGGTGCGGCTTCTGGTACGGCTTGATGAAGAACCGCAGCGTGTCCAGCATGGGCTCAGGGTAGTTCACATCCCAGAAATCGCCCTTGTACTCGAAGGGCTCCTCGCTTTCCCACAGCTTCAGGATGATATCGATGGCCTCACGCGTCATGCGCCGGTGCTGCCCGTTCATGCCGTCCACATCGAACAGCCTGTAGTCCGTTGGCAGGCCGCTGGACCCGATCCCAAACATGAAGCGTCCCTGTGCCATGTGGTCCAAGTACGCCACACGGCACGCCAACTCGGCCGGATGGTGGTAGGGCAGAAGATGCACGCCCGTGCACAGCTTGATGTTCTTGGTGCGCATCAAGGCCTGGGCGATCATGAGGTCCGGCGCTGGAATCGGCTCCCATGGTGAGGTGAAGTGCTCGCCAATCCAAGCTTCGGAGAACCCCAACTCGTCCGCCATCTGGAGACAGTCCAAGTCCCACTGGTGGGCGGTGTACAACTCCCTTTCCGGGGGATGCGATGGCATCATGAACATTCCGTATTTCATCGGTCCTCCGTAATTAATGCCTGTTTTCAGCCCTATCCGCGCTCGTTCCGCGGATTTACGATCCCGTTCTGGGAAACCGGCGCTTTCCCGCAGGATGCCCTAATTTAACAGATTCCCCGAAAGTAGGGAAATGCCCACGCCGCCCGTGCCCGTGGGTAAGACCTTGAACCCTATTGTATTATGGATTACGATACAGAACACTGAACATTATAGGATCCGCAACCGTAAGGCGGCATGATCAGGTGCGCGTCGGCAATCGTGGAGGCGGTCCTCTGTTACCCATAAAGCCGATATTGGCGGTACCGGTAAGGGTTTTGGCATGAGGCGCCCTCGCATATTTTACGGCTGGTGGCTGTCCGGTTTTGCCGGGATGGTCATGGTCATTTCCGCCGTGCCCGTATTCCACGGCATGGCCGTGTGGTCCGTTGCCCTCAGGGCCCACTACGGCTGGAGCGCCACCCAACTCGGCGTTGCCCTCTCCCTCACCCGCGCCGAAGGCGCCATGTTCGGCCCTCTCGAAGGCTGGACCGCAGACAGGTTCGGCCCCAGGATCATGACCGGCGTGGGTCTCCTGGTTCTTTTCGGCGCATTCATGCTCTTTAGCCAGATGCGCGACGTCAGCGTGGGGGAGTACCTCTTTGTTGACACGCTCCTGGTCTTCTACCTGGCCTTCATGCTCATGTCTCTGGGTCAGGGTCTCGGCGGTTGGGTACCGTTGATGACCATGCTCAACCACTGGTTCAGCCAGTACAGGGGCACTGCCATGGGCATCTCCATGGCCGTTATGACCGCCGGCGCCCTGTTGGTGATTCCAGCCCTCGCGTGGGCCATCGATCCGGAAACCCAACGCGTCGGCTGGCGAGACACCGCCATGATTGTCGGATTCGTCATCCTGGGCGGCGCGGTCCTATTCCCCCTGGTCATAAGAAACCGCCCCCAGGACATGGGGCTCTTGCCCGACGGGCGCACTGTACATGAGGAAATGCAGCGACGGCAGCCGACTCCCGATGAAGCCTCATCGCTGCCGCCCGAACCGGAACTGACCGTCGCCCAGGCGTTGCGCACCCAGGCATTCTGGTGCATAGCCTTTGGCCACGGCTTCGCTTCCATGATCATCCTGGCCATCATGTCCCAGTTGGGGCTGATGATGACCGAACTCGGCTACTCCCTCCAGACGGTGGCCTGGATCGTGGCCCTGTACAACTTCGTTTCACTCCCATTCCAGTTCGGCGGAGGATACCTCGGCGACCGCATGCCCACCAATGTCGCCCTGTTCATCTTCACCTCCATTCAGGGCGTCGCGGTGGTGTTGATCACAATCAACACCAGCCTGTGGATGTTCTATATATTTGCCATTCTATTCGGAATCGGGTTCGGGGGACGGACCCCACTCACTACAGCGATCCGGGGCGAGTACTTCGGACGGGCTTCGTTCGGAAAGATCCTCGGCGTATCCACGGTCCCTATGAACATGCTGTTGCTGATCTCCGCCCCCTTGGCCGGTTTCATGCGCGACCAGTTGGGCGACTACCAGTGGGCCTTCCTGACGCTGGCCATCCTGAATGGCGTCGGAGCCATCCTCTTCCTCATCGCCCGCCGCCCGAGGCTCCCTTCGGCTCAGCCGGTCCCAGCCACCGCGCCTGTCGCTTCCGCCGCCGCTGGCGATTCATAGAATGAGGTTCTCCAGCGTTCCCTCCAGTTTACGGAGTCCCGTTTCCCAACCTCAGACCGTTTCTACGGAAGTTCTATGAACTCTGTCCGCACCCCCTCTCCCGGGCGCCTCTTCTACGGATGGACGCTGGTGGGCGTTGCCGCCTTCGTCATGGTCATCGGCACCGTGCCGCTCTTCTCGGGACTGACGGCCTGGTTCGTCGTCTTTCAGGGCCACTTTGGCTGGACTAGCACCCAGATTTCCATCGCTTTTTCCATGAGCCGGGTTGAAGGCTCCATCATGGGCCCCATCAGCGGATACCTGATCGACAGGCTGGGCTCCCGCCGCATGGTCCTCATCGGCCTGATAATCGCTGGCGGCGGCTTCATACTCATGAGCCGGATGGAGAATATCTGGCACTTCTATCTGGCCTTCCTTGTGATGAGCATGGGCGTAGGCCTGGGCACCTGGATGCCCATGATGACGGTACTGAACAACTGGTTCCAGCGCCATAAATCCAAGGCCATGGCACTGGCCATGGAGGGCTTCCTGGTTGGCGGCATGGTCCTGGTCCCTGTGTTGACCTTCGTCATCGACCCCGATGTCCCCGGTCGTCCCGGCTGGCGCCTGACCGCACTGGTAATTGGTATCTTCCTGGTGGCCGTCGCCTTCCCTCTGTCCCGTCTCATCCGCAATGCCCCCGAACCCTATGGACTGTTCCCCGACGGCGAGGCCGCGGCGCGTCCCCGGCAGACCACCGCCGCTTCATCAGCCGGCACGGTCGACGACGAGCCTGACTTTACTTGGCAGGAGGCGGTCAGGACCAAGGCCTTCTGGCTGATAACGATGGGCCACGCCTGTTCGTCCATAGTGATAGTCACCATCACAGTGCACCTCGGACCTATGCTCAGCGACCAGGACTTCTCGCTGCAGACCATCGGCTGGGTCGTGGGCGCCTACACCGGAGTCGCCGCGATCTTCACCCTCGTCGGCGGCTATGTGGGAGACCGCCTGCCCATCCGCATGGCCTTGTTCGGTTTCTCGGCAATCCAGTCGGGCGCCGTCTGGGTGCTCATGGTCGCAGACTCGCCGCAGATGGCGTTCCTTTTCGCCGTCCTGATGGGAATCGGCTTCGGTGGTCGCAATCCTCTCACCACGGCGATCCGGGGCGTCTACTTTGGACGCAAGGCCTTCGCCAGCATCACTGGCATGTCCATGATCCCCATGAACGTGATGCTCTTGGCAGCCCCCCTCTTCGCCGGGATAATGTACGACGCAAGCTACTTCATCCCGATGGCCGCCATCGCCATCGTCAGCCTCGCAGGCTCCTCCCTGTTCCTGTTCCTCGGCAGCCCGGAATCCGCGGCAGAAGACCGGCGCCGCAGGACGGCCTCCATAGCCCAGGCCAGCCAGGCCGACTAGGACCCTTGCGAACGAACAGAACCGCCCGTCCATACACATAGAGTAATGGGCGGGCGGTTAGCCATCTCCTTAGAGAGGGCCTGTAGGGGAGTTAGCCCACGCTCTTCTCCAGCAACTCCCGGATCTCGACCACCGTCGCCGCGATCCACTCTTCTGCCTTCGCCGCCGTCCGCTGGCGTCGCTCCCGGCCGAACGCCTGGTCGTCGATCTCCGGGTTCTCCGACCTGATGTCCTCCTCGATCTGGTGCATCTCCCTCTCGGCCACCGCCGGCCGCTCGATCCAGTGGCAGATGTAGTCGTGGTCGCCGGTGTAGAACACCGCCACCGGGATCGACATCCACTGCCCTTCCTTCAGGAACTCGTTCATGATGTCGTGGTGCGAGTCTCGCGGGAAGATCCGCATCTCCAAACCCGCTGCCTCGCAGATACGCGCCAGCACCGGCATTCCGCGCACCACGTCGCCGCACCAGTCCTCGCCCAGTACCAGCATTTTTTTCGGCCCGTTGTCCCGCGCCGTCAGTTCCTTCAAGGCCTTGACATCGTCGTCCGACAGAATCGAATTCTCGTAGAAGCCCTCAAACCGCGCCTTGTTCACCTTGATTTCGTTCATGTATGCCAGGTAATCGAACCCTTCGGAATAGCGCTCAGGGGTCACCACGCTCGTTTCGCTAGCCATATCTCCCCTCTCCATGTCTTGTATTTGAACTTCCCTCTCCCTCAGGGGGAGGGTAAGAGCCTGGCCCTGCGAAAGCAGGGAGTTGGGGTTACCTCGAACCGGGCACACGGCCCGTCAGCCGATTTCTCAACCGGTCATACCCTTGTAGCCCACCTCCACCTTGCCGTCCGGATAGAGGATGATGGGCACCGCGTCTCCGTAGTCCAGCGCCTCATCAAGGGTGTCCTGGCTCTGGTCCACTCGTCTCTCTTCGTACTGTATGCCCTCCCGTTTCCACGCGCCGCGCAGAGCGTCACAGGCGGGTCAAACGGTCAGCGTGTAGACAATCGGTATGTCGGCCATCTGGGCCTCCTCTTGCCGGCTGCAGCTCCTTCCGAAGCCGCCGTCTCAGGCCAATTCTACAACGGGCTGTCGGGGTATGCCAGTTTGCCGCTGCCCGACGCACAGGGCTATAATTGCGCCGCCGTAGGCCCGCATTCAGCGGTTCGACGCGCCATCAATTCTGCCGCCCGGAACAGCCAGCAACCTGCTTTTGGCGCCGGGGATGGAGGGGAAATGTTCACCCTGTTCGTTACCGTCAAGATCAAGGAAGGTCACCGCGACGAGTTCATCGCAGCCACCAAGGGCGATGCCGAGGGCTCCAACACTGCCGAGCCCGGCTGCCTGCGTTTCGATGTCCTCGCCGACAACAACGACCCCAACACCGTCTACCTCTATGAGGTCTACGAGGACCGCGACGCCTGGGAGACCGCCCACCGTGGTATGCCCCATTACACCGCCTGGCGCGAGTCCGTCGCCGAATGGTTCGACGGCGACCCCCAGCGCATTGAGACCACCACCCTGTTCCGCCGCGAGGACTTCGTCTAAGCAGCTATCTAAAGACCGGCTACGGGACAAACCCCATCATTCCCGCGAAAGCGGGAATCCAGTGTCTTAGGCTGGGAGCCACGCTAATGGCACCAGCGAATGATGGCTTTGAGCTAGTATCTAACCCACTCCGAACACCACCGGAATCGAAAGTCCCCGGCCGAATGGACCGGGGACTTCCTCTTCCCAACTGTTTGACGGCATTGGGTCTACGCCTGCCTCTGCAGCACCCGCCGGAACGCCTCCACGAAGCTGTCCACCTCCTCCTCGCCGATGACCGTGGAAACCGCCCCCACCAGGTTCGGCGCCATCAGTATGCCCTCGTTCAGCAGCCCCAGGAACACATCGTGCTTGAACCCCGAATCGCTCTTGGCGATATCCCGGTAGCCCACCAGCGTATCGTCCAGAAAGTGGATCCCGAACAGCGACCCCAGCCCGGTCACCTGCACCGGCACCTCCAGTTCCCGTCCGACCTCACGCAGCCCGTGGCGCAGGTACTCCGTCACCTCCGCCAGCCGCCGGTACACCTCCGGCGTCAGCTGCTCCAGTGTGACCGCTCCTGCCAGCATCGTCGCAGGGTTGGCGTTGAAGGTGCCCGCGTGCGCCACCCGGGGCCCGTTCGTCGGGTCGTAAAGGTCCATGATGTCCTGCTTGCCGCCAAAGGCGCCGACCGCGAACCCGCCGCCGACGATCTTGCCCAGCGAGGTCATGTCCGGCGTGATCCCGTAGTACTCTTGCGATCCGCCCGGCGCGATCCTGAAGCTGATCACTTCGTCGAAAATCAGCACTGTCCCGTTCTCTGTGGAGAAGTCCCGCAGCATCGTCAGGAACTCGTTGGTCGCCGGAAGCATCCCCACTGACCCCAGAATCGGCTCTACGATAACCGCCGCCAGGTCGTCCTTATGACTCTCCAGTATCTCCAGCGCGGGCCCTGTCTCGTTGAACGGGATTACAACCACCGAGTCCAGCACGCCGTCGGCCAGTCCCTCCGTCGCCGGCAGGGCGTCGGGCTGCAGGCGCTCCCCGGCCTTGCTCGGGTCGACCCGCACGCTGACGCTCACCACGTCGTGGCTGCCGTGGTAGCCTCCCTCGGCCTTGGCTATCAGGCCCCGCCCCGTGAAGGCGCGGGCCGCCCGAATGGTGTTCAGCGTGGCCTCCGTGCCCGAGTTGGTGAACCGCACCAGATCGAAGCTCGGAATCCGCTCGCACAGGAGCTTGGCCAGCCGCACCTGGTGCCGGTTCGGAGCGTTGTACACCAACCCCTGCTCCAGCTGCCCCCGCACCGCATCGACCACCGGCTCCGGCCCGTGCCCCAGGATCAGAGTCGTCATGGTGCCGATGAAGTCCAGCCGGTCAGTGCCGTCCGCGTCGACCACGTGGGCCCCGGACGCCTTTTCCACGAAGATGGGATACGGCGGCCAGAAAATGGAGTTACGGCTGTCCCCGCCGGGCAGGTACTGCTTCGCCTCTTCCCACGCCTCCCTGGATTTGGGAGTCAACTCTACATAATGTTCATGCTCGCTGTTTCTGCTCACAATGACCCTCTGCGTCTATTAAAACTGCTTCGTTGCTGAAGGCAGGTCTCGCTGCCAATTGTCTGCCAGAGTACGACACCGCAAGCAGGCCCGTAAAGTTGGCTCGGCAGTGGCAGGCAAGCGCTCCCCCGGCATCAGCCCAGTGGAGTAACGCACCGCCCGGGGTCCGACTCCTGCAGCACCGGGTGAGGATGCCCGGAGTGAACGAAGTCCGCGATCAGCTTCCCCGCCATGGGTCCGCGTCCGAAGCCCGATGAGGCCAGTCCACTCACGATGTAGAGGCCCTCCTCCTGCGGCACCTGCCCGATGACTGGCCTTCCGTCCAGCGAAAACGGCATCAGCCCTGCCCAGGTCCTGGCAATGGAGTGTGCCCCGATAAACGGCAGGATCTCGGTCGTATGCCCGAAATTCGACTCAACCCCCGTTGCCTCCACCGCCTTGTCGAACCCTGCTAGCTCCCGGTCGCCGCCGAAAATTATCTCCCCGTCCTTCGTCTGCCTTCCGTAGAGGTGCCTCGTAACCCGCCGCGGTCCCAGGTGGGTCAGGTCCGGAGGAGTAACTGCGTCGTTACCAGGGTTGCTCCCCCAGTGCATCGCCGATTCGCACGACGACAGCGAATGGAACACCCGCGGCGGCACCGGGCTGGTGGCCCACATCTGCCCCCTCACCGGGATGATCGGTATCCGCAACCCCAGCATCTCTCCCAGTGGCCCGCACCACGCCCCTGCCGCCAGCACCAGCTGGGGAGCCGTGAATTCCTCGCCTCCGCATGAGACCCGGAACGACCCGTCGCTGGACCTCACTATTCCGGTCACTTCGCGCCCTGTCAACACCGCTGCTCCCCATTCCTCAGCCGCAGCGGCAAACGCGAACGTTGCCCGCACTGGGTCAGCCTGACCCCGCACTGGCAGGTGAATCGCCCCAAATAGCTCCGGATTCATCTCGGGCTCGATGCACAGAGCTTCCCTGGGCGTTAGCAACTCGATCGTGTACCCCTGCGACTTCATGGCGAGCACATGGTCCCGCGCATACTCGTACTGCTCGGCAGTCTGGATCGCCTGCAGCGCTCCCGATGCACGGAACTCGATGTCCAAGCCCAGATCAATCTGTATGCGTTTGAAGATCTGCAGGCTCCCCATCGTCAGGTACGACTCGAGGTTGGGCACATGACCCCAGCCGACTGCGCCGATACCTCCCGCGTTCACCCCGGACGCCTCCGAGGCTATCTCCCCACGCTCCAGCAGTACGACGTTACGCCCATGTTCCGCCAGGTGGAACGCAGCCGAGGTCCCTGCAATCCCCCCGCCAATCACTATAACTTCCGTATCCGCCATGTCCCTTCCTCTCTGAATTCGGGTTACTATACGCCGCCGCGCAAAACTCCATCAACGACTCACTCCGAGTTTGTCAGGGCAATGGCGATATAGCCATCCTCGCCCGTTCATACCGTCATTCCCGCGAATGCGGGAATGACGAGACAACGGCAACCCCATTTCGGATCGGACGCCATTGCCCTGCCCGGTCGGTGAAATTGCGGCAATCCCCAGAGTGCTTTACTGTACCGGCTGAGTTTCACTGTTGCTTCACGAGCGAAGAGTCAATTTTAGGAGCGCACCCCGCCTATGGACACAGACCCCACCGAATTCGGATTGAAGCCATCGGAGATCCAGGGCAGGCTGGACTCCCTGCTGGAGCACATGAAGTCCGCCGCCGGGCGCCAGGTCGGGTTCCCCGGCAACCAGAACTTCGACTACTCCCCCCTGCTGCCCTTCTTCGAGTACTCTCTGAACAACCTGGGCAGCCCCTTCCATAACAGCATCTACCGCTCCAACACCCACCAGGTCGAGCGGGATGTCATCGCCCACTTCGCCGCCCTGACCCGCATAGACCCCGAGCTGGCCTGGGGCTATGTCACATCCGGCGGGACCGAGGGCAACATGTAGGGCCTCTATCTCGCCCGGGACCGGTTCCCCAACGGGATGTTCTACTTCTCCGAGGACACCCACTACAGCGTCCTCAAGAATGTCCGCGTTCTGAACGCCCGATACATCATGATCAAGCGGCAGGACAACGGCGAAATCGACTACGACGACCTCTACGAGATGGTCCGCGTCCACCGCGACCTGCCGGCGGTGATCATGGCCAACATCGGCACCACCATGCGCGGAGCCATCGACGACATTGCCCGCATTAGGGAGATTCTCGACGACCTGCTCGTCACCAGCACCTACATCCACGCGGATGCCGCCCTCAGCGGCATGATCCTCCCCTTCGTCGACGATCCCCAGCCCTTCGGCTTCGACGCCGGAATAGACAGCATCTCCATCAGCGGCCACAAGCTCATCGGAGCACCCTTGCCCTGCGGCGTCGTGGTAACCCGCAAGGCCTATGTCGAGAGGGTCGGACGGGCCATCGAGTTTGTCGGCGCACACGACACCACGCGGTCCGGGTCCCGCAGCGCCCTCGCCCCGCTGATGATGTGGTACGCTCTGGCCAGCTACGGCAGGGAGGGATTCCGCAAGCTGGTCGCCGGAATGCTGGACACCGCCGAATACGCCGTCGCCCGCTTCAACGATCACGGCATCCCCGCTTGGCGACACAGGAACTCGGTTACGGTGGTCTTCCCCAGGCCTTCCCAAGAAGTGATCGGGAGATGGCAGATGGCTCCCGAAGTCCAGGAGGCCCACATCATAACCATGCCTCATGTGACCCGCGGGATGGTCGACGAACTCGTCGAAGACTGCGCCCGGTGAACGCGGCCATTCAGCACCGGGTTGGAGTAGTGAGCGGATGAACACCACGGAACGCATCGTCATCATGGTCAACAACGAGGTCGGCGTCCTTGCCGGCATCACTGGCGCCCTCGCCGAAGTCGGCATCAATGTGGAATCCATCAACACCCAGTCGGCCGGCGACCGGGGGGCCGTTGTATTGACCGCCAACGACACCGACCACGCCCTGGCTGTCCTGAATCAGGCCGGATACAAGGCCGTCAGCGACGACGCCGTGGTCGTCCGCCTGCGCGACGAACCCGGTGCCCTGTCGGGTGTGGCCGATCGCCTGAAACAGGCCGGCGTCAACATCCAGAACCTGCACATCCTCGCCCGCCACGACGGACACGCCCTGATCGCCCTGACCACCAACGACCGCGCCGCCGCCCAGGCCGCCATCAGCGAAGAAGATATCCTCTGACCCAGAGCAGGGAAAGTCCCCTCTCCCTCCGGGAGAGGGCTAGGGTGAGGGCGTACCCCACTTCCGCAAGACCAACATAACAAATCGAGCCGCCTTACTCCCGTCATCCATCCTGTCGGCTCCCGGCACTCCAAGCGGCAGCGTGAAACCTCACTCCCGCGTCCACGGCCGTCGGAATGCCACCCCGCGTTCACGCCGCCGCAGGGACTGCGGGCGCCGGGAAGTAGATCCGCCGCATCGCCCCGCTGCCCATGCTCACTGCCACCGCTCCCAGGAACAGCAGCCCGCCCACCAGCATCACCGCCTGTGCTGTGAAGACATCGGCCATGACCGCGCCAATCATGTTGGTTATGGCCATGCTTCCGCCGACATGCACCGAGTAGACCCCGGCGACCCGTCCCCGCACCGAGTCATCCGTCAGCGTCTGGATCACGGTGTGGCTTATCGTCATGAAGCCTGCCTGGGTGGCCCCGATGAGCACCGTGGCCAGTATCGAGACCTCCCGCATCGTGGAAAGGGCCAGCAGGACGGGTGCCACCGCACTCAGCAGAGCAAACACCAGGAATATCTTTCCCCGCGTTGCCGGCCCGCGGACTCCGGCCAGAAATACCGACGATACCAGCGCCCCCGTGCCCACTCCACCCATCAGATAGCTCACCCCGACTGAACCCGCGCCCAGCTTGTCCACCGATATGGCTGGCAGGATCGACTCGTAGGACATGGTCAACGCACAGTGCGCCACCGCCAGCAGCACCATCGCCAGCAGCATCGGCCGCGCGTAGATGTACACGAATCCCGCCGCCAGGTTGCTCCAGAAACCTCGGGACGCGTCGATACTGCCCGTAGACCGCGTGCTCACCCGAGATACCTGTACCAGCCCAATCAGGTAGAAGACGCTGCAGAACCAGAACGCCGCCTCGATGTTGAAGAAGCCAAGCAGCGGCAGGATCGCCAGCGGCCCCACCAGCCTCGATCCCTGCTGCGTCGCCTGGTTCAGCGCCAGCGCGTTCAGCAGGTGCTCCCTCGGCACAAGGTTCGGGATCAGCGCCTGCGCCACCGTCATCTGCCCCGCTCGCAGCGTCCCGTTGAACAGCGCCAGCACCGTCAGGACCCAGGGTCCGGCCACCCCGTTCATCACCAGGAAGCCCAGCAGGATGTTGTGGCCCAGGTTCAGCGCAAAGATCCACCGCAGCAGCGTCTGACGGTCGAACCGGTCGGCCAGGTACCCAACGAAGGGCGTCGAGAAAACCCTGGGGAACATCGCCGCAAAGGTGATGACCCCAACCCACATCGACTCCCCGGTCAGCTCCCAGGCCAGCCACCCTCGAGCGACTATAAGCGCCCATGCCGCCGCCCCCGAACATGTGGTGGCAATCCACATCGTCCGGTAGTCGGAATATTTGAGCCCGAGGAGAAACCGGTCCCGGGTTGCGGCCAAGTAAGAGGTCAACTGCGGCCTCGCACACATACGGCAATCGAATGGAAAGCCGCATTATACCAACGGCTTCTAATCTGAAAATTTACTCCCCGGAAAATACCCAAACTTGACGCTCCATCCCCGCCTTCCTACAATCCCGATGCTGCCCCTGATATCCGTGTCCCCAACCCTGAGAGGAAAGCCAGCTAGATGCCCCTGCAGACACCCGAAGAAGGTCGCCTCCTGCCCCCCTACCGCGTCCTCGACCTGAGTGGCCCGGAGGCCGTCTTCTGCGGCAAGCTCCTCGCCGACTACGGCGCCGATGTCGTCCGAGTCGAGCCCCCGAGCGGCGACCCGTCCCGCGCCCGCGGCCCCTTTTCCGGGGACGAGGAGGGTCCCGACCGCAGCCTGTACTTCCTCTTCTACAACACCAACAAGCGCTCGATAACTCTAGACCTTGAGTCCGAACGCGGCCGCGACCTCTTCCTCCGCCTCGTGGCCGAATCCGATGTCGTCGTCGAGAGCTTTCCTGTCGGACACATGGACTCCCTCGGCCTCGGCTACGACGCTCTGAAGGCCGTCAACCCCGGCATAGTCATGGCCTCCGTTACCCCCTTCGGCCAGACAGGCCCTTGGAAGGACTACAAGTCCAACGACCTTATCGCCCTGGCCGCCAGCGGCTTCATGCAGATCACCGGCGAACCCGACGGCCCGCCCATGCGCCAAGGCAACGACCAGTCCCACTTCCCCGGCGCCCAGTTCGCCGCAGCCTCCATCCTCGGCGCCCTCTACTACCGCGACTTCAACGGCGGCGAGGGCCAGTACATCGATGTCTCGCTACAAGAGGCCCTGATCACCTACTACACCGACGCCCATCCTGCGCTGGCCCACATGATGCTGGGCGAAAATGTCACCCGCGTCGGCGCCACCTCCACCCTGGTGATCCCCCTCGGCGCCTACCCCAGCGCCGACGGCTGGATCTCCGCCGGCATCATCACACCCCGCGAGTGGGACAATTTGTCCGAGTGGATTTACGAGGTCACTGGCAACGAGGAGGTCCTGAACCCGGCCTACAAAGGCGGCAACCAGGACCGCGCCCCTTACAACGACATAATCACTGCGCTGGTCATCGACTTCACCACCCGTTATACCAGCGAGTACCTGTTCCACGAGGGCCAGCGCCGCAACCTGGTCTTCATCCCGGTCAACACAGTCTCAGACCTGCTGGCCGACCCCCAGCTGGAAGCCAGCAACTTCTGGTTCGGCATCGACCACCCCGAGACCGGCAGCCTCCAGTATCCCATCGGCGTCTTCGACAGCGACGAAGTCTCCCCCGCCACCAACCCGGCTCCAGCGCTGGGCCAGGACAACCAAGCCATCTACGCCAACGAGCTCGGCCTCACAGAAGCGGAGATAGTACAGCTGAGAGATGAAGGCGTAATTTAGACAGCCTTACAACACAATTCCCTCTCCCTCCGGGAGGGGGTTAGGGTGAGGGCGTCCCCTCCTTTCAGAACACAACGGACTGACAACAGGAATGTCGATGAACAGAAAAGCCCTCCACGGCGTACGCATCCTCGAGCTCGGCCCCTACGTGGCCCTGCCTCTGACCGGACGCATCCTCGCCTCCCTAGGCGCCGAGGTCATCAAGGTCGAGACCAACAAGGTCCTCGACGAGATGGCCTTCATCCCCGCCTGGTCCCGGGGCGCCGGGCAGCCCGACTTCCAGCGCGCCAAGAAGCGCGTATCCATCGACGTGCGCACGCCCGGCGGCCTTGAGGTCTTCCGCGAGCTCGTCAAGGTCAGCGATGTCTTCATGACCAACTTCCGCCGCAACATCCTCGACCGCTGGGGCATCGACTTCCCAGCCCTGCGCGAACTGCGACCCGACATAATCCTCATGTGGCAGACCGGCCTCGGCGGCATAGGCCCCTACTACACCTACAAGTCCTATGGCATCCTGGTCCAGCACATGGTCGGCGTCTCGCTGATGACCGGCGACGAGGGCGAACCGCCGTCGGCCATCAACACCTCCTACTCCGACTACCACACCGGCGTCTTCCAGCCCTCCGCCATCATCGGAGCCCTCATGCGCCGCCGCATGACCGGCCAGTCCGCCACCATGGAGTCCTCGATATTCAAGTCCGGCGCGGTCACCGCCGGGCCCGCCATCCTCGACTACCAGGTCAACGGCCGCCTGCCCCAGCGCATCGCCAACCGCAGCGCCGTCTGCGCCCCCCACGGCGCCTACCAGTGCCAGGGCATTGATAGGTGGTGTGCCATAGCCGTCGAGAATGAAGAGCAGTGGGACGGCTTCCGCCGGGCAATCGGCAACCCCGACTGGTGCGACGAGCCAGACTTCTCGACCGCAGAGAGCCGCCTCGCAAACCAGGACCGCCTCGACACCCTGGTCGGTGAGTGGACCGCCCGGTTCACCCCGGACGAAGCCATGGAGCGGCTGCAACGCGAGGGCGTTCCCGCCAGCATCGTCTCCCAGGGCGACGACCTCTACTCGAGCGAGCACCTCAAGGCCCGGGACTTCTACCGGCCCACGCCCTCCTACATCGCCGAACGCGGCACGCCCGCCTGGGAGTGGGAGCACCGCGACAGCCTCGCCTGGAACACACCCGTCAAGCTTTCCCAGACCCCCATGGAGTTCGGCCGCTACAGCAACGTCGGAGAGGACAACGACTACATCTTCCGCGAAATCCTCGGCATGCCCGACTCGCAAATCGAATCCCTGAAGGAAGACGGCTCCCTCTATTGAGCCTTCACTAGAGCTGTCCCCTCTCCCTCCGGGAGAGGGTTAGGGTGAGGGCGTCTCTCGTCTAGGCCATTCCCCAAGCAAGGGCAATAACTTCGCAAGGAACTGAAAATGGTCGACTACAGTGGCTACCAGAACATCATCATCGAGAAGAACGACGGCATCGCCCTCCTGACCATGAACCGCCCCGAGGTCTTCAACGCCACCGGCTTCACCCTCCACAACGAGCTCAGCCGCGTCTGGCTCGACCTCGGCCAGGACCCCGAGGTACGGGTCGCCGTCATCACCGGCGCCGGCAACGCCTTCTCCGCCGGCGGCGACTTCGAGATGATCGAGCAGTCCATCGGCAACGCCGAGGTCATCGCAGGCACGATGCAGGAAGCCCGCGACATCGTCCACAACATGATCAACCTCGACAAGCCGGTCATCTCCGCCATCAACGGCGTCGCCGTGGGCGCGGGCCTCGCCGTCGCCCTCCTCGCCGACATCTCCATCGCCTCCGAGCGCGCCCGCTTCACCGACGGCCATGTGCGCCTCGGCGTCGCCGCCGGAGACCACGCCGCCGCCATCTGGCCGCTGCTCATGGGCATGGCCAAGGCCAAGTACTACCTGCTGACCTGCGAGTTCCTCGACGGCACCGAAGCTGAACGCCTCGGCCTCGTCAGCCTCTGCGTCCCGCACGACGAGCTCATGGAGCGCTCCATGGCCGTAGCGCGCAAGCTCGCCGCCGGCCCCCAGCCCGCCATCCGCTACACCAAGCGCTCCCTCAACCAGTGGCTACGCATGGCCGAGACCACATCCTTCGACTACTCCCTCGCCCTAGAGATGCTCAACTTCTTCGGCCCCGACGTCCGCGAAGGCCTAGACTCCGTCCGCGAAAAACGAGACCCCAACTTCCCCTCTGCCCGCTAACATACCGGAGGCTATCGCATGGTAGCATATACTCATAATATTTCGCTGAGGGGATGGTGTTGCCTCAGCACAGTTGAGAAATAGAGAAATTCATGGTACCCAATCATTTCAAAGACTTCGAACTGTCAGTGCCAACACTGGATTATTACGAAGTGGAACTACCCCTGATCCTCTTTAGGCCACTCTTATAACTGAACGATTACAGAGAATAGGAAATGAGAAACTCAGACCGGCTTGCTGCACTCAATCGGGTATACGGAGACCCGCCAGGGGGGCTAAGAATAAATCAGACTACCGAACTCAACGGGGCCATACGCGGGATAGCCTCATGGGGGAATATACATCGAGCTCTATCTGTATTAGTGGGCTACACAGAGGACGGGCAAGAAATAGCAGGACTGGCTCATGAGAACCAGCATGCCAACTACATCAGGCAACTGATCAACAGGTACGGGCCTGAGACCGATAACTTCCCCGCCGATGTACTCGGCAACTTACAGGCGCAGATAGACGGGATCAGCCAACAGGTTCCGATAATTGTTCATGTGTTGAAACAGATGTCGCCGGCACCTTCGGAATCGGCGTTCACGGTGGAATTTTCAGGGAAATTAACTCTAGAGGAGTTTCAGGCAGCAGTTGCAGATATTGGGACGGTTATCGATCTTCTCAAAATAGAAAATGATGTCAGCGAGGTATGGACTGATTTTGGCTCCACCGTTTTCGGCATAGATGTAGGTACATCTCTTTCTCTCGTAGTGCTAGCTGCCGCCATAGCAGGGGCAGACCAGTTTCGCCAGTTCGTCGCAGCGTTCACGCCGGAAGGCATCAACACAGCTTTTAGGCTATTAGACCACTTGAGCCGGAGTATTTTGGGGAATCCCCTCGACCCTAAGATCATTGAAAGTGACGATGTCAAGGATTTGATCAAAAACTTCGCTGGGGCAGAAGTCACCGTGCCACTGACTGCTGACGTAACCAACGAACAGCGAAACGGTCTGCAGTTGGCTATTCCCAGGTTGGCTGCAATGTCGGACCGGGGCTGGCAGCTTTCATGTTCAAATCCTAATATCGAAAATTCCCAAATCTCCCACTCGACGATCATAATAGCGAACACTGTCAACGTAGCGTTGCCCGCCGCACCAACCGAGGCTACAGGTAAATCCGAGGCATGAAGATGTGGCTGCATATTAGACGATAAGGCTTGAAATGATGGAATAGGTTCCCTTTACCCTTGCCAATCCCCCCTACGGCCGCGTCATCCACACCGCGTACGCCACGATCCAGATCACCAGCAGCAGGTTCACCCGCGCCGCCCATTGCACGAACAGCCGCCCCGGCCCCGTCGGCAGCGGACCGCCCGACGACCGCGCCGCGTCCAGCCGGTCCATCA
This sequence comes from Dehalococcoidia bacterium, assembly GCA_965216065.1. Lineage (GTDB taxonomy): Bacteria > Chloroflexota > Dehalococcoidia > Lucifugimonadales > UBA3495 > VXOI01. The sequence continues at coordinate 1,212,336 of CBDCFB010000002.1, read as the reverse complement.
TCCTCGGCCCCAGCCAGAAGTCGTGTACCAGGCTGAGGATTATCACGATGACGAATACCCCGGTCTTCATCTGCAGGTACGAGAGGAAGTGCGTGTCGCCGGTGAAGAAAGTTTCCGGGCGCACATTCCAGTAGGTCCAGGCCAGGTAAGCGCCCGAGCCTGCCAGCACCACCTTCGACGCCCAGGCGATGGGAACGAACTTCTCCGCGGCCGCTCTCAGCGTCCCGAATCCCACGCTGGCGTCCCGCCGCGCCAGCGGCACCATCACCATCGCCAAGAACAGCATCCCGCCCAGCCAGGTGATGGCTGAGATTACGTGTATTAGCACCAACACTGGGTACATTTCCGGATACCCCCTTCATCACTCAACACCGTGAATCACCTTGAAAGCCGTGAGGGAGCACAGCCGTGCGCCCTTCGTTCGTGTGGACGCTACGCCAGCCAGGGAATGTCCCCCTTCAGGTAGTGCGTCGCCCGGAACACCCGGTTCACCGGCTGGTCTTCGGCGTCCACATGGAAGTGCGGATTGATGTACTCCCACACCACCTCGCCTTCCGGCGTAACCTGGAACATCCGCCCGAACTGCCCCTCCGTGATCAGCGTATTGCCGTTCGGCAGCCTCCGGGCCCCCGAGATGTAGGCGCTGAAGAAGTTGTACGCAGGGTTATCGAAGTACTCCCATACAACCTCGTTGTTGGCGGGATTGACTTCGACGATCCGGGAGAAGGGAAGGCCGGCATCGCTGCGGTGAGAGCCATTGTCGAAAATCAGCACATTCCCGTTGGGCAGCATGCTGGGATCGTGCTGCTGCGCGATCGTGTCGTATCCCAGTTCCCAGACGATCTCGCCGCTCGCCTTGTCGATGATCCCAACGGTGGAGATGTTGCGGAAGCTGAACATCACCCGGTCGTCTCCTATCGGAACGATGGTGTTCCCGTGGCTCCACTCATCCCGCTGGTCGTTCACCGTCAGTATGTGCCTCTCCACATCCAGGTGCTCGGCCGCGTGCCACTCCCAGGTGCGGTTTCCCTCGGCATCGACCTCGACCAGCACATCAGCCCACATGCCCTCCGCTCCCGATCCTGCCACGCCGCCTTTCACTTTCGCCGCCAGCGACGGGTCCATAAGCTCCAGGGTCATGTAGAGCGCACCGCCCGATTCGGTCCGGCGGTGGTCATGGTGATGCTCCGGGTCCCTGTGCTCCCAGACCACGTTGCCGTGCCGGTCCGCCTCGACCATAACTCCGCCCTTGAACCGCTTCCAGGCCTCGAACCGATCCCAGGTCTCATCCACAACCTTGCCGCCGTAGAACACATTGCCATTCGGCAGCAGGTACCCGTAGAGCCCCGGAGCATACGGCATCCGCCACTGGTGGGCCACATTCCCCTCAACATCGATCAGGTACAGGTCCCCCAGGCTCGCCATCGGCGTATACAGCACATACCCCGGACACGCCTTCGCCGGGTCATACGCCGTCAGCCCGAACCGCCCGATCCGCCGCCGCGTCTGCTGGTCAACGCTGGTCATCGCTCCACCTCACTAATGTCCCTCAAAAACTGTCCTGCCACGTTTCTCAATGCAGACTGCTACCATAGTGTCACTGAAAGCGGAAATCCACACCCCTGTTGATTCAACGGAGTTTGCATAGGTGGAACCCTTGGATTCTCACAGGGGGGAATCCTTTCCCTTGCCACAGCCGGACCGCCGGCAATCAGGGTGCCGTTTGCGCACCGCAAGCCATGCAACGCCGACCAAAACCCCTGCGAAAAGCAGGTCGGTCGAGTGTGGCGACGCCCCACAGCCACCGCCCGCACCTTGCCCGGGACCGTTCCTTGCCCGGGTAACTCCACCTTGAGTGAGCATCTTCCCCTCGCCCAACTCGGCCAAGTCGGCTCCAGCAGCGGACAGTGGTTTTGTCAGGCTGCACCAGGTCACGGTTGAGCCATTCTCCGAGTAAACGATGTATTCGACGCCTTCGTCGAAAGAAAATCCGCAGCTCGCGCCACCTCTGGCAGTCGTCAGTCGCATCGTCTGGTTGACCCGCCCTTTCCACACGGTCGCGACCTCAAATTCGATGGTAGTCGGGTCCAAACTGCTCACAATACCATCGCCTCTGTCCAGTTCGCGGACGGAGACAGCCTTGCCCGCAAAAACCGCGGCAGACTCCGCCAATGCCTCGGAGGGCGTTCCCCGCGGAACGCAATAACAGGCGTGGCTCCGCTCCGGCCCAACGAAAACCCAGAGGCCAATCATCAGAGCGATCAGGACCAGGCATCTGGTGGCCAAACCGGCTTTGGCACTCACTGGATTCCTCTTCGCGCAATGTACGCTTGACTGTGCTCTGGCATGGGATCGAGTCTCAATGATTCGGTGTTGCAACCGACACCGGAACGTCATGCCCTCTCCCACCCTTCATCCCCACCAGGCTCCTCCCCGTGAAGACCGGAAGCGGTAACCCACTGGAACCAAGAATTGCCGGGCAGGCATGAAGGCACGTTGCCACTACACTTCACGAAAAGAACGCCTCACCCTCTCCCTACTGCGCCACGTACCCACCGTCCACCGCCATGTTGTGCCCGGTCACGAAGCTTGCGGCCGGCGACGACAGCCACACCACCGCCTCTGCGATCTCCTCCGGCTCCCCCAGCCTCCCGATTGGATGCCGGGAGATCACCGTCTGCTCCATGGCCTCGTACTGGTCGAACAGCGGACGCACCAGCGGCGTGTTGATGTACCCCGGGCACACCGAGTTCACCCGTATCCCGTCCCGCGCGTACTCCAGCGCCGCCGCCTTGGTCAGACCCACCACGCCGTGCTTCGCCGCCATGTACGCCACCGACCCCGAGGTCGCGATCAGCCCCATGATCGACGCCGTGTTGACGATCGCCCCGCTCCCCTGCTCCAGCATCTGCGGGATCTCCGCCTTCATCGACAGCCACACGCCCTTCAGGTTGATCCGGATCACCCGGTCGAAGTCCTCCTCTGCGTAGTCCGCCGACCGCCGCCGCTCCCGGCCACCGGAAATGCCGGCGTTGTTGAACGCGCAGTCCAGACTCCCGAAGGCCTTCACCGCCTCGTCGACCATCAGGTGCGCCCCAGCCGCGTCCGAAACATCGGCGTGCACCAGCACGGCCTGACCGCCCCCTTCCATAATCATCTGCACTGTCTCCTCGCCGACCTCCACATTCATGTCCGCCACCACCACGCGAGCCCCCTCCCGGGCGTACGCCAGCGAGGTCGCCCGCCCGATCCCCGAGCCGCCTCCCGTAACCAGCGCCGTCTTGCCGTCAAGCTGTCCGGCCATTTCCTTACTCCTGCCCTTCTGGTGTCCCATGTATTTGGTTCGATTCAGCGTTTGCGAATTTGCCGCCGATTATACCTGCCCTTCCCTATCCCCGGCACCGCACCGGGGCTTTCGAACAGGACAATCGCGCTTTGGCAATTCGCAACCGTTCACACCGTCATTCCCGCGAAACATGTCCTCGACTAGATCGGGGAGCGGGAATCCAGCGGCCGGAAGTTCCAGGGTTCTGCGCCCATCGGAGGACCGTTAGCTTAGCCCACCGGAGACAGCCAACAACACGAAAACCCTGGATTCCCGCTTTCGCGAGAATGACGGGACAGCCGCAATGCTGATTCGGATAAAACGCGATTGCCCTGGACTTTCGAAGCAGATGATGATGATAGAATTACGAGACAGTCCAAAACCGCGCCTGACGGGGCCTGAGTTCGAGGTGAAACGATGCCGAATCCCGACCCCAATATGACCGACTACCGGTACGCCTACGCCAACGACCGGCTCGAAGTCCCTGAGTTCTTCAACTTCGGCTTCGATGTCGTCGACAAATGGGCCGAGGACCGGACCAAGCTCGCCCTCCTCTCCGTCGACCCCTCCGGCGAGAAGGCCGCTCACCACACCTTCTGGGACCTGAAGACCCTGACCAACCGGTTCGCCAACTCCCTTCGCGAGCTCGGCATCCGGAAGGGCGACCGCGTCTTCATCATGCTCCCTCGTATCCCCGAGTGGTATGTGGCAATGGTCGCCCTCTTCAAGCTAGGCGCCCTCCCCATGCCCGCGACCACCCTGCTGACCCCCGGCGACATCGAGTACCGCATCAACCGCGCCGAGGCCGTCATGGCCATCACCGACGGCGAGAACGCAGCCAAGGTCGAGCAGGCCGCCGGTGGCTGCAACACCCTGAAGCACCTCCTCGCTACCGGAGAGGACCGACGTGGCTGGCTCTCCTACGAGCGCATGGTCGCCGACGGCTCCCCCTCCCTCGAGGGCGTCGAGCCCACGCGCAGCGACGACCCCCTGCTGATCTACTTCACCTCCGGCACCGTCGGCTACCCCAAGATGGTCCTGCACACCCAGGCTTCCTGCGCCATCGGCCATACCCTGACCGCCAAGTACTGGCACGACCTGAAGCCCACCGATCTACACTGGACCCTCTCGGACACCGGCTGGGCCAAGGCCGCCTACGGCAAGCTCTTCGGCCAGTGGGCCCTCGGCGCCACGGTCATGCAGCACGACGCCCGCGGCCGCTTCGATGCACCCATGACCCTGAGTATGTTGGAACGCTACGGCGTAACGTCCTTCTGCGCCCCCCCAACTGCCTTCCGCATGATGGTCCTCGAGGACCTGAAACAGTACGACCTCAGCGGCCTCCGCCACTGCACCGGTGCCGGCGAGCCCCTGAACCCCGAGGTCATGAAGCAGTGGGAAGACGGCACCGGTCTCACCATCTACGACGGCTACGGCCAGACCGAGACCGTCCTCCTCGTCGGCAACTACCGCTGCATGCCCGTGCGCCCCGGCTCCATGGGCAAGCCCATGCCCGGCTTCACCATCGGCATCGTCGACGACGATGGCAACGAACTCCCCGTCGGCGAGGAGGGCCAGATAGCTGTCAAGGTCAAGCCCGAGCGCCCCGTCGGCCTCTTCCAGGAGTACTGGCGCGACGACGAGGGCATGGAGCGTTCCTTCGTTGGCGACTGGTACCTCACCGGCGACAAGGCCTACAGGGATGAAGACGGCTACCACTGGTTCGTTGGCCGCGCCGATGATGTCATCATCTCCGCCGGCTACCGCATCGGCCCCTTCGAGGTCGAGAGTGCCCTCATCGAGCACCCCGCCGTCGCCGAGTCCGCCGTCGTTGCCAGCCCCGACCCGGTCCGCGGCGAGATCGTCAAGGCCTTCGTCATCCTCGCCCCCGACTACGTGGCATCCGACGAGCTCGTCATCAGCATCCAGGACCATGTCCGCTCCACCACCGCGCCCTACAAGTACCCCCGCTCCGTCGAGTTCGTAACCGAGCTCCCCAAGACCGTAAGCGGCAAGATCCGCCGCGTCGAGCTCCGCGAAATGGAACTCGAACGCTCCCGCTCATCCTGACGCCGTTGGACAAGGCCATCACGCAGGCCACCAACCCCTCAACAGAATAATCCCCTCCCCCTGAGGGGGAGGGCCAGGGTGGGGGTGAATTCGCCGCAAAATGGACGTAAACAGACACTACGACTACCCACTCCCCGCCGAATCCCCTCCCCCTGAGGGGGAGGGTTAGGGTGGGGGTGAAATCCTGCAAGCTCCGCAACGTAGAGGAGTCCCCACTCATTCCCCCGAATCACACCCCCATCACCATCCAGCCCAGGCAAGGAACACCCATGGACAGTTTCAGCGACCAGCTACGCGCCGAGGCCGAGCCCATCTGGCGCGCCATCTTCGCCCACCCCTTCCTGCACCAGATCAAGGACGGCACCCTCCCCCTCGAGACCTTCCAGTACTACCTCGGCCAGGACTACCTCTACCTCGAGGGCTTCGCCCGCTGCGTCGCCATAGCCCTCGCCAAATCCCCGACCGCCGAGGTCCTGGAAGAAATAGCCAAGCGCGTGATGACCCCCATCGAGCGTCCCCTCCACCACAAGCTGCTGGCGGCAGCCGGCCTGACCCTCGACGACGCCAAAGCCGCCGTACACTCGCCCACCAACGCCGGCTATGTGAACCACATGCTCTCCGTCGCCAACCGCGAGGGCCTCGGCCCAACCGCCGCTGCCCTGCTGCCGTGTCCTTGGACCTACCACCTCCTCCGCGAGGAGGTCGGCCAGTCGGAGCACCCCATCTACGGCCAGTGGACCCACTTCTACGTATCCGGCCTGTTGGAGGACAGCGTCGCCGCTTGGCGCGGCTTCGTTGACCGCCAGGCCGAGCACGCCTCCCCCGAGGAGCTCGAGTCCATGCGCCAAGCCTTCCTAACCAGCAGCCGCTACGAGTACATGTTCTGGGACGCCGCCCTCCGCCGCGAGCAATGGCCCGTCTAGCGCACCCGAAATCTCCGCAGCCGACGAAAACCCCCTCCCCCTGAGGGGGAGGGCCGGGGTGGGGGTGAAAACCTCGCAAAATCGGCCGAAGAAGAAACCCAAAACTCCCTCCCCCAGGTCCCCTCTCCCTCCGGGAGAGGGCTAGGGTGAGGGCGTCCCCCAACCCCCACCAATCCAGACCCAATGGAGCCCCTCCAATCACAAAACCAAAAGAGCCCCACAAACCCAAATGCACCCGCCCAAAAAACTCGTCATCCCCGCGAAAGCGGGGATCCAGTGCCCATACCCCCGTAGGTGCGCAAACGACTAAAGCAAAGTAAAGCAAAGGAGCCCCACCATGCCCAAAGCGCCCATCAACGGCATCGAGCTCTACTATGAGTCCCACGGCACCGGCCCCGCCATCGTCTTCGCCCACGGACGCGGCGGCAACCACATGAGCTGGTGGCAGCAAGTCGCCCGCTTCTCCGGCGAGTTCCGCTGCATCACCTTCGACCACCGCGGCTGGGGCCAGTCCGTCGCCCCCTACGGCTCACCCCTGCGCGAGAATTTCGCCGCCGACATCATCGCCCTCGTCGACTACCTCGGAATCGAGGAGACCTTCCTCGTCGCCCAGTCCATGGGCGGCTTCAGCTGCCTCGAGTTCGCCCTCGCCCGGCCCGAGCAGACCCTCGGCCTCGTCCTCGGCGACACCACCGGCGGCGTAGTCAGCCCCGGCGTCCTGGCCGAGCTCGCCAAGACCAACCCGCCCGACGGCGTCGCCCGCTCCCTGGCCGCCAACTTCATCGCCAACCAGCCAGCCCTGACCTTCCTGTACCAGCAGATCCAGGGCCACAACCCCGAGCGAGGCGAGGATGGCGTGATCTCCGGCTTCCGCCGCGAGGACGGACGCCAGGAGGCCGACTTCTTCGGCTGGCTGACCCCCACCCTGCTCATCGTCGGCGATGAGGATGCCATCTTCCCGCCCGCCGTCATCAGCGAGGTCCAGAAGACCATCCCCGGCTCCCGCATGGAGATCGTGGAGGGCACGGCCCACTCCGCCCACTACGAGAAGGCCGACGAGTTCAACGCCCACCTGGCCCAATTCTTCGCCACCGTCCTCGCCGACCAACCCGCCACCGTCCTCGCCGACCAACCCGCCCCCACCCCCGCGGACTAGCCCCGCCGTCTGAGGACAAGAACCGCCTCCCCCAAAATCCCCTCCCCCCTGAGGGGGAGGGTTAGGGTGGGGGTGAACTCTTGACGCAATCACCGTTCTTGAAAATGTAAGGGCGCCCAGCCCTGCGCCCTTTTTCTATACCAGCTGCGACTGCGACCCAGCGCTGCGGCGCCTTCGCTGCGCTCGCCGGAAGGTGGCCTCCGGCGCAAGGCGCGGGTACTCCGCCCGCTTCCCGACCAGCAGTTCCTCGATGGTCAGGATCTGCACTCTCGGATACTCCGTTCCGGGAAAATGCTCCGGCGTATACAGCCCGCCGGACGCAGCCTCGCTCAGCATGGGGCCGGTGGGCTTCTGCAGCGTGACGAACAACCCGATTTCCGCCTTCTCCCGATCCATGTCGCCCTTGAGCGTGGCAATCTGGTTGCGAGTTACATTCCCGCTTTTAACCTGCACCACTATGCGCTTGGCCTTGCCGCTGTTGTCGTCAAAGAAGTTGATGTAGCCGTCGATACCGGAGTCCGCTCCCTTCTTCTTGTCCTGGGCCGGCCGGGCGTCCACCAGCCCCAGCGCCCACCACTCGAACTGGTAACGGCCCGAGTTCTCGCTGTCCGTCGCCAGTGCCTGCGCGCTCGCCACATCCTGCGGCTGACCCAGCACTTCATACGGTTTCAGGTCATCCTTGAAGGTGTCCTGCAACCGGTGTCGTATCAGGGTGATCGCTATGTGGGTGATGTCGATGCCAATCCATCGCCTGTTGAGGCGCTCCGACGCAGCGATGCTCGTGCCGCAACCGCAGAACGGGTCCAGCACCACGTCGCCCTCGTTGCTGCTCGCGCTGACGATGCGCTCCAGCAGCGCCTCGGGCTTCTGCGTGGGGTACCCGAGCCGTTCTTTAGCTTGGGAATTGAGTGGGGGAATGTCTGTCCAAACATCCCCTAGAGGACGTCCCCGTTGTTCATCCAAATATCTTTTTAGAGCGGGAACTGCTCCGGGACGAGTCTGAACTACGAGTCCTGCGTCATACGCCGCTTGCATCCGTTCCTTGGTCCACCTCCATACTTTGGTAACACCCAAGAACTCGTACGTTAAATTCGGCCTGTCGGGATTTGGGTTAATCAGATTATCCAGTCGATACCGACGTCCCTCTGAATCACGGTGGCTATACTTGGCTGCGGTTTTTGGTTCGAGGTTACTCTCGTCATACTTTTGGAATACGGAATCAAGATTCCAGGTAGCCGAAGGTGACTTTTGGTAGCTGATAAGTAAGTCGTGGTTGCTAGGCAACTGCTTGGTCATCAGCGCCTTAGCCAAGGTTCGTTGCCAAACAATTTCGTTTCTGAAATTCTCTGAACCAAACACCGAGTCCATCAGCAGCTTGAGGTAGTGGCTGGCTGTTGGGTCGCAGTGGAGGTAGATGCTGCCGGTGGCTTTGAGCACTCGGTGTAGTTCGACCATGCGCTGCGCCATCATGGTCAGGTAGGCCATCATGTCGTTGTCGCCCAGGAACGAGCGCATAGCCTGCAGCAGGTCCGGGAGCTTGCCGGTGGCTTTGGTCACCACATCCTGGTAGGCGCTCTCGGAATCGAGGTTCCAGTGCCAAGTGTCCTCGAAGGCGGTAATCTGCGCGGCCGACTGCTGTCCGCTCCTTTCCTGGAACAGCACGTTGTAGTTGGCGTTGGAGTTGAACGGCGGGTCGAGGTAGATCAGGTCAACGCTGGCGTCCGCGATGTCATTCCGCAGAATGTCCAGGTTGTCCCCGAAATACAGCTTGTTCTTCCAGTCCTTTGTCGTCATAACGCCCTTCCCACTCGTTCTATTGGAATTCTGGCACGGAAGGCCATGAAATATCCAGCAGGCGGCGTCACCAATCACGCCCATCCCGTAATCACACGAATCACAGTCCAGACAACCCCGATGACACCCGACCCCTTGACCACTTCCATAGACCTTGCGTACTATATACCCAACTGAACTTCAACCCTGTCTCCCAGCGGAGCCCACTGCCCCCACCGCCACCCGGTCTTCCTCGCCCCGCCCCGACGGCGGCGCGACCGTCATGCACAGTAAGCAACGAAACTACCGGGAAATACCGCAAATGTCCGGGTTGTCAAAAAATTTCCGCTTTTCACTCAGCGCCGAAACAGGCGCCTCGCTATGCCAAATGTCAGATAATGTCACGTAATATCATGCCAGACGGGGAATTCCCTCTCCAGCAATCGGCAGCCCCGGCCCGCTCACCCGGCGCCCGAAACCACCATCGGCAGCCGATGCTGTCATTGACGCCCTCAAGCGGGCAATGGTAAATTGTTCCCTGAATCAACATCGTAAGAAGTTCTGGCGGGAGCTTGGGTAAGCCAGGCTGAGAGGGTGGCTAGAAGGTCTGGGAGCATCGGCAGCTCCACGACCGCCGCCGACCGTCCGTACCTGCTGCGGGTAATGCCGCGCAGGGACAGGATGCAGAGCCTGGTCATTCGCAGCGGCCGCCCGGATTTGTCCCGGCGGCTCTTTGTTTCAGGGCCGGCAGGACTTTAGGAGCAGGGTCGAGATGTCGGACGAACTGATCATCGGCGGAAAGAAGTTCAACTCGCGCCTTATTGTCGGCACCGGTCGCTACCGCACCATGGAGGATATGGTCGCCGCCGTCGAGGCCTCGGGCACCGAGATGATCACGGTGGCCATCCGCCGCCTCGATCTCGATGACCCCAACGCCAAGACCCTCCTCGACTACATCGACTGGGGCAAGTACCAGATGCTCCCCAACACCGCCGGCTGCGCCACCGTCGACGAGGCCATGTTCGTCGCCCGCCTCGGCCGCGAGGTCGGCCAGACCAACTTCGTGAAGCTCGAGGTCATTCCCGACCACAAGTACCTCTTCCCCGACGGCGCCGCCACCCTCGAGGCCGCGCGCCGCCTCGTCGAGGAGGGCTTCGTCGTCCTGCCCTACATCCACGCCGACCCGGTCCTCGCCAAGAACCTCGAGGATGTCGGCTGCGCCACCGTGATGCCCCTCGGCTCTGCCATCGGCTCCGGCCAGGGCATCCACACCCGGGAGGAGATCCGCATCATCATCGAGCAGGCCACTGTCCCTGTCGTCGTCGATGCCGGCCTCGCCGTGCCCTCCGACGCCTCCCAGGCCCTCGAGATGGGTGCAGACGCCGTGCTCGTCAACACCGCCATCGCCCAGGCCAATGACCCGGCCATGATGGGCGAGGCCTTCAAGGCAGGCGTCGAGGCCGGCCGCAAGGCATTCCTCGCCGGCCGCATCGCCTTGCGACAGTACGCCGCCGCCAGCAGCCCCACTACCGACGTCCCCCAGCCCGCGGGCGCCACGGCCTGACCAGGCCGGAGGGCTGCCGGGAGACCCCCGGACATGGCGGCTGAGCTCACTTTGCCCTGCCTCTGCCTCGTGGCTGACTGCTCCGTGGTCAGCCCCGATGCTATGCCCGCTCGCGTCGCCGCCGCCGTCGAAGGCGGCGTCACCCTCGTCCAGCTCCGCGCCAAAGAGATGCCCGGCGGCCGGCTCCTCGCCCTCGCTAAGGAGTTGCGTCAGGCCGTTGCCGGTCGCGCCCTCCTGACAGTCAACGAGCGGGTCGATGTCGCCGCCGCCGCTCGTGCCGATGGCGTACAATTGGGCGAGGAAGCCCTGCCCGTCCCCGCGGCCAGCGCCCTGCTTCCCCCCGGCTCGCTCATCGGCCGATCGGTCCACTCTGTGGCCGGCGCCGTGAAGGCCGCCTCCGACGGGGCCGACTTCCTGGTGGTCGGCACCATGTTCGCCACCGCATCCCACCCGGGAGCGGAGCCCGCTGGACCGGCGCTGCTCAGGGACATCGCGGCCCGCTGCGACCTGCCCCTCATCGGCATCGGCGGCATCGCCCCGGCCAATGTCGCGGAGGTGATGGACGCCGGCGCCTCGGGCGTAGCCGTCATCCGCAGCGTCCTCGCCGCCGACGACCCACGGGCCGCGGCAAACGACCTGGCCGCCGCCATGCGCAACGCCTGGCGGAGCCGCCCCACCGGAGAGTCCACATCCCGGGCCGGCCTTGCCCGCCAATCCTGACCGGAGGCCCCATTCAAGATGATCAACCTGATGGTTAACGGCAAGCCCCGCCCCATCGACGAGGTACAGGACCTCGAGTCCTACCTGACCTCCTTCGGCCTCGACCTGAAGCACGTCGCCGTCGGCTACAACGGCGAGGTCATCAAGCGGGAGCAGTACCCCGAGGTCACTCTCCAGGATGGCGACATCCTCGAGATCGTCCGTCCCGTCGGCGGCGGCTGACACAGTGATACCCCGCAGGCAGTCTCGCGAGCCGTCGAAGCGGCGCTGCCCGAATTTTCGGCGCGTCTCCGCGACATGACGCTGCCCAACCATCTCACCCTCGACGATCTGGACCCTGTCCTCAAACAGGTGCTGGGCGACCACCGCGAGAAGACCCTGGCATGGATTCGTACCGAGCCCGGCGCATGGGGCTACCTTGCAGGCCAGGCGGTCGCCGCCACCCGCCGCCAACTGGGGCGCCAGCTCACCGACCCCGAGCGCCGCATGGTCTGGAGCCGCCTCTGGTGGTGGCTCGAACAGCTCAAGCTCCGCCTGGCCGACACCCGGTAGTCCCACCCAGTAGTCCCACCCGGTAGTCCCCGGCAACCGACTCGCGACCCGCCTTCACCCCTGGTTCACCCAGCGGGCGCTCCCCGCTCACAGCCATTTCACGACGAGTCCCATTTACCGCATGCCCGTTTGGCTATTACACTCTCTAGTTGGAACTCGCAAGTCAATGCCAACTTTCCACCTCAGTCAGGGGCCACCTCGCCCTGATGACGGGGACACCACGGAGCCGGAGCGTTCATGGACGACCAGATAGTCCGCGCCACTGGGATACACAAGACCTACGACACTGGCAAGGTGCAGGTGAACGCCCTTCGAGGCGTGGACCTGTCGGTCGGTCGGGGCGAGATGGTCGCCATCATGGGCCCCAGCGGCTGCGGCAAGACCACCATGCTCAACTGCCTCTCCGGGCTGGACGACATAGATGCCGGACAGGTGGTGATCGACGGCGTCGTGCTGCATGACCTCCCCGACGACGAGCGCAGCGACTACCGCGCCAGGAGCATGGGCTTCGTGTTCCAGCTCTACAACCTCCTACCGGTCCTGACTTCGGTGGAAAACGTCGAAATGCCGCTGTTGCTATCCGGTATCAGCGCGACCGAGGCCCGCAAGAGGTCGATGGAATTGCTCGACCGCGTCGGGCTCGCCGAGCGCGCCAATCACCTGCCCAGCGAGCTCTCAGGCGGCCAGCGCCAGCGAGTCACCATCGCCCGCGCCCTCATCAACCAGCCGTCCATCATCTGGGCCGACGAGCCCACCGGCGATCTGGACAGCGAGACCACCGATGAAATCATGGACCTCATCATCGAGCTCAACCGGGCCAACCGGCAGAGCTTCATCCTCGTCACTCACTCTGAAGAGGTGGGCGGTATGGCCCATCGCGTCGTCCGGATGAGGGATGGCGCCATCGTCGACGACGGCTTGGGCAACAGCAGCTAGACCTTCAGCATCCAGGCATCCAGTCGGAAGCACCCTGCGTCCGTTCCGCGGACGATCGCTTCCACTCTCGAACAGGCGGCAGGACGGGCAGGACAGATGGAAGACCTTTTCGGCGTCAAGATGGACCACATCATGCTCGTCCTGCTGGTGGTCTTCCTTCCGTCTCTGGCCGTCATCGGCTTCATGGCACTGCGCAATCGGGTCATGCTGAAGATGGCCCTGCGCAATATCCCCCGCCGCAAAGCCCAGACGGCCCTGATCGTCGTCGGCATCATGATCTCGACGCTGATCATGGCCGCGTCCTTCGGCACCGGCGACACGCTCACCTTTTCCATCAAGAAGGCTGTGGTCGACGGTCTGGGCACCATCGACGAGTTCGTGATTTCGGCCCGCGCCGGGGAAAACGACCAGTTCGGCGGGGCCGCATACGTGCCCATGGAGCGCTTCACCGCCCTGCAGCGGGAACTGGCCGACGTCGATTCCATCGACGGCCTCGCCGCCGGCCTGGCGGAGATTGCGCCCACCGTAAACGAGCGCACTTCCCGGAGCGAAGGCCGGATGCAGATCGCGGGTGTGAACCCCGACACCCTCGACGGCTTCGGCGGCTTCCAGTTGGAAGACGGCGGCGACGTGCGGGTCGAAGCACTCTCCCTGAACGGGGTCTATATCAACACGGCGGCAGCCGAGGACCTGGAGGCCGTGCCGGGAGACGAGTTGATCGTCTACGTCTACGGCGAGCCGGTCACGCTGTTGGTAAAGGGCGTTGTCACCGGCGGAGGCCCAGTCGGAGCAGAGCCCACACTCCTGCTCCACTTGACCCGGGCCCAGGAGATATTCGGGCGCGAAGGCTACATCAACTCCATCGTGGTTTCCAACAGGGGCGACGAATACAGCGGAGCGGATTACAGCGAAGAGGTGGTCAAGACCCTGCGAGTGCTCTTCACCGACCGGGAAGCAGCACTTCAGCTCAAGGGAGCCCTGTCTAGTCCGGAAGTCCTGGAGCAACTGGAACTCCGCGAAGGACACCCCTTGATTTCAGAGACCCTGAAGGAAGATCTGGCCCTCCTCAGGTCAGAGCTGGAGAGAGAGGACCTCAGCGAAGAACTCGTTTCCCTTTTCTCAGACGAGGACGTCCGGCGCGAGTTCCTGGAAGCAGTCAGGGAGACTGGCGACGAAGAACTCATCCGGGACGTCAACACATTGGTCGTGACGCTGGCGGAGTTCCTGGTCATAGATGTAAAGCGCAGCCTCCTGGAAACCGCGGAACAGGTCGGTAGCGTGGTTACCAGCTTCTTTATCCTGTTCGGCCTCTTCTCGATCATGGTGGGGATTCTGCTGATCTTCCTCATCTTCGTGATGCTGGCTGCCGCGCGGCGCTCCGAGCTGGGAATGGCCAGGGCCATCGGAGCGAGGCGCTGGCACCTCATCCAGATGTTCGTCTTCGAAGGCACCGCCTACTCCCTGGTTTCGGGAGTTGTTGGAGTTGGGCTGGGGCTTCTGGCAAGCGCCCTCATCGTTGGAATCATCAACCAGATCTTCGCCGGCGGCGGCAGCGGCACGGGCGACTTCCAGCTCACGCGCCACTTCGAACTTCGGAGCGCCATCGTCGCTTACTGCTTGGGCATGGTTATCACCTTTATCACCGTGGCCATTTCCGCCTACCGCGTCAGCCGGATGAACATCGTGGCCGCTGTTCGCGACCTGCCAACGCCCCAGGACACCAACACTGCAGGCGCTGTGCAACTACTGGCGAGGCTGGCGCTGTCGGGCCTCTTCCTGCTGCCATTTCAGGTACTGTATTCCAGCCTCCGTTCGTTCATGGCCGGCAGGGTCATCCGGGGCATCGTCCTGCTGGTCCTGGCGCCCCTGTCCGGCCTTGTATCGCCTTTCGTGTTCGTCTACACCCTCTTCCAATTGTTGTTGAGCCCATACCGGCAGGGCTGGATGGTGATCATCCGCGTTGCCCTGTCTACGATCGTCGTGGCGACCGGGGTACTGCTGGCCTGGCTGGGCAGCTACACAGATTCCGCCTTGTGGGCAAGGCTGGGTATCACCTTCGCCATAGTGGGCATGGGCCTGTGGATTCGCTCCGTCATGAACGTGAACCAGTTCAGGCCCGAGCATTCCGACAGGGTGGCCTACACTTTTATCGGTGTGGTTGTGCTGATTTTCTGGTTCATACCCTTCAGCTCACTGGAAAGGGTTCTTGGTGAACTGAACGGCGGTATCGAGATGTTCTTCATCTCCGGGGTAACCATGGTGGCAGCCGCCGTCTGTACCGTGATGTTCAACGCCGATCTCCTGCTCAAATTCCTGACTACAGCGACCTCCCGCATCGGCAGCTTGCGGCCGGTGCTGGTTACCGCCGTGGCCTATCCGATGAGCGCCCGGTTCAGGACCGGCCTGACCCTGGCCATGTTCGCTTTGGTCATCTTCACCATGATCGTAATGTCCATCTTGACCGAGGCCTTTGGAACCACTTCGGCCGACGATGCCTCGATCGTGGGCGGCTGGGACCTCAGAGCCAGGGTCAACCCAAATACACCGATATCCGACTTCCGACAGGCAGTCGAGGACAGCCCCGAGCTTCGATTGGAAGACTTTGAGGCCATCGGCAGCTACACCTACATCCCGGTTCAGGTGCGTCAGTCGGGTGCCGAGGAACAGCGATGGCGATCGTACTCGGTCCGGGCCGCCGATGATGGATACCTTGGCGGCACCGAGACGCAGTTCCACCTGATCGCCGACGGCTATGGCACCACCGCTGAGGAAGTATGGGCCGCTCTCCGGGAGGACTCAACGCTCGTGGTAGTGGACTCCATCGTTGTTCCCACCCAGAGCGGTTTCCGGGGCGCCGAGAACCTGCCAGAATTTGAACTGGAAGGTGTTTTCTACGAAGACGAGTCCATGCAGCCCATACCAATTGAGGTTCGCGAGGCAGCGACGGGGGCGACAATCACCCTCACCGTGATTGCAATCCTGGATGAGACCGCCGACGCCTTCGGTTCGCTGGGGGGCGGCATGATTGCCTCCCGTACGCAGCTCGATGAAGTGTCCCCGTATCCCATTCCAGTCACCAATTACCGCATCAAGGTGACAGAGGGAGCCGATGCCGCCGAAGTGTCGAGAGACCTGGAAATCGCCTTCCAGCGCCACGGAATGGAGAGCGATGTTCTGGCGGAACTTGTCCAAGAGTCCGTATCGGCCAACCAGTCCTTCAACTACCTGCTGACCGGATTTATGGGCCTCGGTCTGATGGTTGGTGTTGCGTCCCTCGGGGTGGTCAGCCTCAGGGCGGTGGTAGAGCGCCGACAGCAGATAGGGGTGCTGCGCGCCATCGGCTACAGGCGCAGCATGGTCCAGTTAAGCTTCCTGCTCGAGTCGTCGTTCGTGGTCCTTCTCGGCGTGGCAATCGGCGTCGGACTGGGAACGGCAATTTCATACCTGATAGTCAGGGAAATCCGTGAGGATGTGGAGACTATCCGATTCGCCATCCCATGGCTGCAGATCGTCATCATTGTTGGAGCGGCATACCTGTTCTCCCTGGCGACAACATTCCTCCCGGCCCGCCAGGCCAGCCGCATCTACCCGGCCGAGGCCCTCCGGTACGAGTGAGCCGCACGCGGCCCCTCAACCAGTATCGTTCCAAATCAAGTGGCTTCCCGCCAGCAAGTCCGTCATTCCTGCGAAAGCAGGAATCCAGCGGGGTATTCTACTGGGCCAAACTCAAGCCTCGACGACCTAATTCAGAACGCTGCCTGAAAGGGGCGGCCACTTGTCACTGCAATCCGTACGGGGTAGAGTAGGTGCAATTTTGACCAACTCAAGACCGACGGGAGGCACCCATGGCGAACGACCCCATCAATCTCTACGACTACGAGGCAAGGGCCAAGCTGCTCCTGCCCTACAATAACTGGGAGTTCATCGAGGCCGGTGCGATGGACGAGTTCACGACCCGCCGCAACCGGTCGGCTTTCGAGGACCTGAAACTCCGGCCTCGCTTCATGCGCGATGTCAGTGAGCGCAACCTTTCCACCACCGTGCTGGGGCAGGAAATCAGCATGCCGGTGATGGTGGCTCCGGCCGGCAGCCACATGCTGGCCCATCCCGAGGGTGAGGTAGCCACGGCGCGAGGCGCGGGGAAGTCCGACACCTTGATGATGCTCAGCACCTCTTCCAACAACAGCATGGAAGAGGTCGCGGACGCGGCGTCCGGCCCCCTGTGGTTCCAGCTCTATCACCGGGGCTGGCACTTCACCGAGACGCTGGTGCACCGGGCCGAAGAGGCTGGCTTCAAGGCTATCGTGCTCACGGTGGACACCCCGCTACCCAGCCCCAAGGAACGGGACCTCCGAAACCGTTTCCAGCGGGAGTTCGACCTAGGTAACTTCCGGGGCATGAACGCCGACCGCAGCGCCATCAGCGGCACTGACGAGACTCCCGGGTGGGATGTCTCCAACGCTCCCTCCATTACCTGGCGGGAAGTGGAAAGGCTGCGCGGGCTGACCTCCCTTCCCCTGGTGTTGAAGGGAGTCCGTACCGCCGAAGACGCCCACGAGGCCGTTGAGAACGGAGTCAACGGGATCCTGGTCTCCACCCACGGCGGACGCCAGCTGGACATGACCATGGGCGCCATTGAGATGGTCCCGGAGATCGTCGCGGCTTCTCGGGGACAGGCCGAGGTATACGTGGACTCGGGTGTGCGGCGCGGTAGTGACGTAATCAAGGCGCTGGCCTTGGGAGCCAAGGCGGTGGCCATCGGACGGCCGCTGTTCTGGGGCCTCGCGGTCGACGGCTCCGAGGGTGTCCACGGCGTCCTGGAACTGCTGCGAGAGGAAGTATCCCGCGCCCTCGGCTACTGCGGCCAGAACGACGTAAACGACCTCGAATCGGGCGTCATCCAGATTCCTGCTGGCTGGGGCGCCTTCGGCGGCACCACCGCCCCGTAGTTTCCCTTCATTTTCAGCGACACAAAACGGCCCCTGCGCAACAGACGGGGCCGTTTGGTTTTAGCACTGTCGTTTACGCCGCGTGTCACGCTTCAGCGGGCTGATGCAATTCTTTGTCGGACTTCCTGTTGGTCAACATCCACCAGAGGCGGCAGAATTGCAGCACCCCCAGCAGTCCGAAAAATATAACCGGCCCCGGTTCAGGCTCGACAATGAGCCAGTGCGCCATGACCAGAATAGCCGCTGGGTAAACGCCGCGCTGCAACACCTTCCAGCGGCGCCAACCCATCGCTCGCGTCATTATCGCGTTGGACGTAACCGCCATCGGAATGAATATGAAAAGGGCCACCCATCCGGTGAGGATAACCAGGGTCGCGAGTTCTTCCAACACTCCCTGAAAACTGCCCAAGTCCACGAAGTAAAAGGCAAGGTGGACCAAGGAGTAGGAAAAGACGGCGACGCCGATAAACCGGCGTCGCTCCAGCAGCCAGGCCACGACGCGGGATCTGGGGAATATCGTCTTCAAGGGAGACAGGCTCATCGCGATTATCAGCAGAAATGTGGCCATAACGCCGGACCATTCCACGATCTCGTGAGCTGGCCCACGCCTTCCACCGCCATCTGCCATCAGAGTCAGAATCATCTGGATGGAAGGCACCGCCAACAAGGTCCATAAGAAGTACGGGGTATCTAGTACTCAGTCAACTTTGATGTTGAAAGTCCTTTGGCAATCCGGCCAATAGCCCTATAGTGGTCGGGATGAAGTGTTGACGGTGGGGGTGGCGGTGATGGTCCGTGATAAGTACGCCGTGCGGATGGTGCCGGAACAACGGGAAGAACTCCAGAATCTGATTCGGGTTGGGAAAAGCTCGGCCCGAGTCACGGCCAGGGCGCGGATTCTGCTCAAGAGCGACGACGGTTGGGCCGCTCCCCGGGTGGCCGAAGCCCTGGACGTGGCGCTGGGCACCGTGTACCAGATCAAGCGCCGCTTTACCGAGGCGGGGTTGGACGGGGCCCTGTGGGACCGGCGCCAGATCAACCGGCACCGGAAGTTGGACGACAGGGGCGAGGCCCACCTCATCGCTCTGGCCTGCAGTCCGGCGCCGGAAGGCCATGACCACTGGACCCTGCGCCTTTTGGCTGGGAAGGTGGTGGAGTTGGGGTTGGCGGCCTCCATGTCCCACGAGGGGGTCCGCCGGCGGCTGAAAAAAACGCGCTCAAGCCCTGGCAAAAGAAAGAGTGGTGCATCCCCAAGGTGAGCGCCGACTTCGTGGCCCACATGGAAGAAGTACTGGACCTGTACGCCGAACCCTATGACCCCCAGCGGCCGGTGGTCTGCTTTGACGAGACCTCCACCCAATTGCTGGCCGAAACCCGGGCGCCGATGCCACCCCGGCCGGGACGCCCCCAGCGGCAGGACTACGAGTACCGGCGGGAGGGGACCCGCAACCTGTTCTTGGCCTGCGAGCCGCTAGCTGGCTGGCGGCAGGTGGCGGTGACCCAGCGGCGCACCATGCAGGACTTCGCCCAGCAGATGCGCTGGCTGGTGGATGAAGCCTATCCAGAGGTTGAGGTGGTGCGGGTGGTTCTGGACAACCTGAACACCCACCGCGCGGCGTCCCTGTACGAGACGTTCCCGGCGACCGAGGCCCGGCGGATCGCGAAACGGCTGGAGTTCCACTACACGCCCAAGCACGGCAGTTGGCTGAATCCTGTCCTGAGCCTGCCGAAGGGATGGCGGAAATCGAGTTCAGCGTGCTGTCCCGCTCCTGCCTGAAGCAGCGACTCCCCGACGAAGATGCTCTCGGGAGGGAAGTCCAGGCACTGGTGCGGGAGCGCAACGCCGCCCGAGTTGGTATCAACTGGCGGTTCAAAACCCAGGAGGCCCGAACCAAACTTCACCGCCTTTACCCTTTTGATTCCAAAGTTGACTGAGTACTAGTAATTTCTTTATTGCAGTTACGTATGGCGAGACGGCGTATTTCATTGCGGGAATCATTTCGTCACCTCGCAGCTAAGAGCTAATTGCCTGCAGGCACGTCGATAGCATACCCGTACAATTTGAAGAAACTGTGAAAGTACTCCACTTAATAGTTCCCGCCAATCTCGTCATTTCCGGCAGCAGCAGGAATACAGGGCCGATTGTTCAACCACAAATATGCCGTTGATAGTGTTCTCCGGGGTTCCTTCGGCTCCCTAGAATGACGGGGTGATTGTCCTGAAAGGACGGAGTGCCCGCCGCGATTCATCTCTCCAGGCCCGTTATGCCCCCCGTTTCCGGCCCGTCTTCTCTTCGTATAGCTGCCAGGTGAGGTCGTTGAAGGGGTAGTACTTGCCGGGACTGCATTGCTCAATTTCGAGTTGGGCCTTGATTACCGCCTCCACTTCTTCCCGCTCGTGGACGATGCGAATTACCTCGTCCACCGCCGCGGCCGGCACCACCACCGCCCCGTCGTCGTCTCCCACAATGGCGTCCCCTGGGCGGACCAGGACGCCCCCGCACTGCACGGCGTCATTGACCTGCCAGGGCCAGAACTCGGCGGGGCCCTGCTTGGCGGTGGTGTTGGCCGAGTAGACGGGGAAGCCGTACTCCTTGAGGGCGTTGCTGTCGCGGACAGCGCCGTCGGTTACCAGCCCGCCCACCCTGCGCTGCATCAGCCGCATGAACTTGATGTCCCCGCCGATGGAGCTGTACTCCCAACCCATGGCGTCGATGACCAGCACGTTTTCCGGACCGCAGAGCTCGAAGGCGACGTATTCCGCGGAGTCAGCGCCCTTGGGCTTGTCAGCCGCGAGATCGGGCCGGTGGGGCACAAACCGCAGTGTCACCGCTCGCCCGGCCATGTGCTGACCCGGCTGGAGCGGCTTGGCTCCGTGAATGAAGCTCATCGGCCAGCCCATAACCCACAGACCGTCGATCAGAGTCTGCGTTGGGATGCTACGAAGGGTCTCCAGCGTTTCCGTGGTGATGACGGGAGTAGAGGTCATTTTGCGACTCCGTTCAGTTGGCCTGGTGGGAAAATGTGCAGTAGTCAGTACAGGTTCACGAGGGGGCGCAGGCGCGAATTACAGCCATCGCCCGCTCCTTAGCGTCAGGGCCAGTGGCGCGGGGAGAGACGATGGGCATCTTGATTCCCGCCTCACGATACAGCTGCAGACGCTCGCGGCACTCTTCGGGTGAGCCAGCGAGGGCGACAGTATCGACCAAGCCGGGAGGGGCCATTGCGAGGGCATCCTCGACGCGACCTTCACCCCAGGCGCGGGACATTGCCTGCACCTCGTCGGCGAAGCCTGCCTCGGCCACCAGGCGGCGGTAGCGGGGAAACCGCTGGATGTAGGTCGCGACGTAGCGGCGGAGCTCGTCGCGGGCCACCTCGCGGTCGTCGGAAACGGCACAGGCGATCAGTGTCGTGACGTCAACGTCATCTGGATCGCGTCCGGCGCGCTCCGCTCCGATAGCGACATGCGTGGCTGCGGTGCGGGCATGGTCGAGGGTGCACCAGGTGAGGATGACGCCGTCAGAAATTTCTCCACTGATCTCCAGCATCCTGGGGCGGACGGCGGCGAAGTAGATTGGCATCTGGCGTCGAACCGGCTCGAACCACAGGTCGAAGCGTTCGATCCGAAATACATCGCCGCGATAATCGATGTCGCCGTCTCGCAGGATGCCCCGGACAATGTCAGTACACTCACGCATCCGTTCAATGGGGCGGTTGAATTCGAGCCCGTGTTCCGGCTCCACCTGAACCTTGTGGCTGCTGCCGAGTCCAAGGATGAAGCGGCCGTTGGAGAAGTGGTCGACAGTGGCGGCAGCCATGGCGATCGTTGGAGCGGTGCGGACGAACACGCTGGTGATGCTGGTGCCCAGCTTGATCCTGTTGGTGGCCACCGCGCAGGCAGTCAGGATGGCGAACTGGTCACCTCCGTGGCCCTCCGCCACCCACGCCGACTCGTATCCCAGCTCTTCGGCGAGTTTGACGCATTCCACGATGTCCGGCGGCGACATCCCGCCGGAGAACCCCACTCCGATTCTTTCCATAATGCTTCTCCCCTGATTCCCGGCCAAGTGAGGGCAGGCTTCGCGATGTTCCCGTACTTCCGGAACTGGCTGTTGGCAGGAATCCTCTCCGAGGGACTATGATATGCCAACCCGTAGTTCAATTCTATCGCCGGACCGATCACCGGCGATCCCAGGGCATCCACTGCCCACGCCCAAAGGAATGAGATGACCAGATATCCCGGATACCGCTGGGTGGTGATCTGCCTGTACTTGATGTCAAGTGTGTCGGCCCAGATGGTGATCAACACCTTGGGAATCCTGCTGCCTGCTATCACCGCGGACTTGAACCTGTCTCCTTCCGAGCAGGGCATTCTTGGCTCCGCGCCGTTCTGGAGCACCATTGCCCTGGCCATCCCCATCGCCTGGGCCGGTTCGCGGTTGTCCCCCAAGTGGCTTACGGCCGTCACGCTGGCAGGGTGCGCCCTCTGCCTGTTCCTGCAGGGATGGTCGCCGGTTTTTACCTTGCTGTTGCTGGGACGCCTGCTGTTCGGCATCTTCACGATCGCCCAGCAGCCTGCGCGGGCCATGCTTACACGCCAGTGGTTCCCACCCCGCGAGGTGGTGATGGTCAATGGCCTCTCCAACGTGTTCTTCGGCTTGGTGGTAGGGGGTGGGCTGGCCCTGTCGCCTGTGATTCTGATCCTGCTGGGAGATGATTGGCGGGGAACTCTACGGATATTCGGGTTCTACTATGTGGGACTCCTGGTCATCTGGACGCTCATGGGCCGGGACCGGGTGACCGAGGAATTCACCGTGGGCGCATCCCAGCCCATACTGCCACTGGTGCGCACGGCCCTGAACTACCGCGACCTGTGGATCTGCGGAGCCGGTTTCGCCGGTGCGACCATGGCCTTCTCGGCCTACATCGCTTTCTACCCCACGCTCATGCTTGAGGAGTACGAATTATCGCTTCGAGTGAGCGGACTGGCGCTGGCGCTGGACGTGGTGCTGGGCGGCGTCGGCGGGCTGGCCATCGGCTATTACGCCGCTGCCTGGCGGAAGGAGGGCCTCTTCCTGCAAGTCCTGGGAATCATCATGGTCGGCTCCTTCCTGGGTATGATCGCGACCGGATCAGTGGTGATGATCTACACCATGGCCATCATCAACGGCGTCGCCTGGACTTTTTTCCCGATCCTGATCACCGTGCCGTTCAATCTTCGGGGCATACAGCCGCGGCAACTGGCAGTGGCCTTCTCCTGCGTAATGATGCTCATCTCCACGGGCCAGGCCCTGGGCCCATTGTTCATTGGGTTCCTTGAGGAGGCCACAGGAGACTTGAAGCTGGCCATGTTCATTGCCAGTTTCACTCCCCTGTCGCTGGTCGCTGCGGGGACGAAACTGCGGTTCGGGAGCCATCCCTCACCGGCGACTGCTGCGGGCGACTGAGCTGGGCAGCCTCCCGCCCACCAACTGGGCACCATCATGATCCGGACCGGACCGGCTATCTTTCGACAGACCGAGGAGGGACAAGATGATAGTTCGAAGGCCAACTCCCGAGGACTTACGGCGCCTTGCGGAGGCCAACCATTTTGAGATCACGGACGAGGAGATGGAAGCGTTCGAGGCGATGATCCCAGGGCTGTTCGAATCCTACGACCGTTTGTCGCAGTTACCCGAGAAGCGCCCGGCACTGCGCTACCCGAGCCGCGATGCCGGGTCCCGGCCAAGCCCCGAAGAGGACCCGTACAACGCCATTCTCCGTCGCTGCACCCTGAAGGGAGCGACTGGCGGCAAGCTGGCCGGGAAGCGCATAGGACTCAAGAACAACATCTGCGTGGCCGGGATGCCAATGACCTGCGCCTCTAAGATACTCGAGGACTACATTCCCGACAGCGACGCGACCATAGTCGGCCGTATCCTGGACGAGGGCGGCGAGATCAACGCCATCCTGAACCTGGACAACTTTGCCTTCTCCGGTGCCGGGGACACGAGCGCCTTCGGCCCGACGCTCAACCCACACAACACCGGCCACCTCGCCGGAGGATCATCGGGCGGGTCGGCGGCAGCGCTCTACTACGACGACATCGACATCACCATCGGGGGCGACCAGGGTGGTTCCATCCGCATTCCGGCGTCCTTCTGTGGGGTAGTGGGTCACAAGCCAACCCACGGGCTGGTCCCGTACACAGGCATCGTTGGGATCGACAACACCTTCGACCACGCCGGACCGATGGCCCGGTCTGTGTACGACGCGGCGCTCATGCTGGAGGTGATAGCGGGCAAGGACCCGCTCGACCCCAGGCAGGGTGACGTGCCCACTCAGCCCTACGCCGCCGCGCTTACCGGCGACGCAGCAGGACTCAGGGTTGGAGTGCTGACCGAAGGCTTCGGGACGTCTGAGGCTGACCTGGCGGTGGACTACAAGGTGAAGCGCGCCGCCAGACTGATGGGAGAGCTGGGCGCAAGGGTCGACGAAGTGTCGGTGCCGTGGCACGCCAAGGCCAACGGGGTGGTCTGGGGCCTGATCGCCGAAGGGGCCACGGGACTGCTCCAGACCAGCGGGACGGGGCGCCATTTCGAAGGGCTGTACAACCCCGGACTGGCCCAGGCGCTGGGGCAGGGCCGCCGGGCACAGGCCAACGACTTTCCGCCCACGGTCAAGCTGGTGCTGCTCATCGGCTCTTATATGACCGAGCGCTACAACAGCCGGATGTACGCCAAGGCGCAGAACCTGCGCCGGGAGCTGCGGGCGGCCTACGACGAGGCCCTGTCCCGGTACGACGTGTTGGCCATGCCTACGACACCGATGCCAGCCCATGCGAACGACGCCAACGGCAACCCCTACATGGTGCTGGACCACGGCTGGGACATGCTGGCCAACACCGGCCCCTTCAACATGACGGGGCATCCCGCAATCAGCGTACCGTGCGGGAAGACGGCGGACGGCCTGCCGGTGGGCCTGATGCTGGTGGGTCGACGCTTCGACGACGCGACGGTACTGCGGGCCGCCCACGCGTTCGAGCAGTCGGTGGACTGGGAAACGCTTTAGCGGACTTCCTATTCCAGTACGCCGTCGCTCTCGAGGGACCGGTACTCGTCGTCGGATAAGCCGATGACTTCCCGGAGGAAGAGCTCGTTGTGCTGGCCAAGCAAGGGGGCCGGCATGTCCAGGTAGCCGGGTGTCAGCGACAGGCTGAACTCGCTGCGGTCGGTGGCGTAAGGGCCAATCTCCGGGTGGTCCAGCCACTGGAAGTGCTGTCGGTGCTGGAGTTGTGGGTCTTCGAACAGATTCCGGGGGTCGTTGACCATTCCGGCCGGTATGCCAGCCTCCTGAAGGCGGTGCATGAGGGGCCGCTGTTCGTGCTGGGACGTCCAGCCGGACACCAAGCGGTCGAGCTCCTCCTCGTTGGCCTTGCGTTCCAGCAGGGTGGCGAAGGGGCCTGAGTGAAGCGGCCCGCCTTCCGGTTCGGCTACATCCAGAAAAGCGTGCCATTGGTCCACGGTTTGGCAGGCCAGGGCAAGCCAACGGTCTTCGCCCGCACAGGGATAGGCGCCGTGTGGTGCTGCACCGGGGTCGCGGTTGCCCTGCCTCTCTTGCTCCCGCCCATTGGCCGTGTAGTCAAGCAGGAACGGCGCCAGGAAGTGCATGGAGGTCTCCAGTTGGGAAAGGTCCAAGTGTCGTCCCTCTCCGGTGCGCCGGCTGTGGTCGAGAGCCGCGAGTATTGCAGCAACGGCGAAACGCGGCACGATGAAGTCGGTATAGGCTCCGTAAGGGTTGACGGGTGTGCGGTCAGGCCAGCCCGTCACATTGGTTAGACCGACGAGGGACGACAGAACGGGCCCGAAGCCAGGCTGTCGCTCCATGGGGCCGCCGCG
Source organism: Dehalococcoidia bacterium (assembly GCA_965216065.1). Classification (GTDB taxonomy): domain Bacteria; phylum Chloroflexota; class Dehalococcoidia; order Lucifugimonadales; family UBA3495; genus VXOI01. Next base: position 1,186,492 of record CBDCFB010000002.1, on the reverse strand, counting down.
TCCCATCATTGAGGCACTGAACATCACAAGGGCAGGGTTTACGGTCCGCAGTTCTTCGAACCCGAGGCCCCATCCCTCCATCGTACCGGGGGTGAAGTTCTCGGTGACAATGTGGGCCCACCCGGCCAGCCGGAGCATCAAGTCGCGGGCGCGAGGGTGGCGCATGTCGACTGTGATGCCCATCTTGTTGGCGTTGTAGCTGGCGAAATAGGCGCTCCGGTTGATGCCGGCAACACCTTCAGGGAATGGGGCTGCCGAACGCAGGGTGCCGGGGCGCTTGGCCGACTCGACACGCACAACGGTTGCGCCGTACTCGCCAAGGTACTTCGTAGTCATGGGGCCGACGGCCACCCAGCAGAAATCAAGCACGTTCACGCCGTCCAGCGGCCGCACGGCGGTCATATTGCCCCCGCCCGTCGCAGAGACCCGATTTCCTCGCCGGACAGCCCCAACTCATCCCCATACACTTCCGCGTTGTGCTCGCCGACAAGGGGTGCGCGGCGTCTCAGCCCGACGAGGGCAGAGCCATCGCCTCCCTTGATGAAGGCACCGGGATAGTCAATGGTGGTTCCCAACTCCGGGTGTTCCACGGGAGTGAAGTACCCGCGGGCCTCGAGCTGCGGGTGCTGCCGCAGTTCAGAAGGAGTGGCCACCGGGAAGAGGAGGATGCGACGGGACACACTCTCGCGGGTCAGTTCCTCCCGCGTGTGCCGAAGAAAGAAGTCGGCCATCGGGCCAACAACGGTGTCCATCACGTCGGGAGTTATGCGTCCGTAGCCCATGGTCTCCCACTCGAAAGCCTGGAGCTCGGTCACATCGAAGCCGTCTTCCTCCATCCACAGGAAGAGGGCGCGGGTGCTGGGGGCAACGCCGCCGCCCTGCAGCATGTAGTTGACATATCCGTCGGCGCAGGGCCAATTGATGCGGACTCGGTTCTCGCCTGAGGTCTGGCGGTAGACGCCCATGCGTTGAAGAACGGCGCCCTCGATGTCCCAGATCTGGGGCGCGTGGGCGAGAGTCCTGGCTACGGCCTGCTGGCAGCTGACGTCGACATACTGACCCTCGCCGGTGAGGGCGCGGTGGGTGTGAGCCAGCATGGCCCCCGTGGCCGCTGCCGCAGAGCCGTGCAGGTAGAAGTGGGGGAAGCTGGGACGCAGCGGGGCCCGGTCGGGGTCGCCGGTCAGGTGCATGAACCCCCCAAGGGCCATTCCGGTGATGTCTGAAGCAGGATAGGTGGCGTAGGGGCCGTCCTGTCCGAAGGCGGTAATAGACACCATGACGAGACGCGGGTTGATCTCCGAGAGTCTCGAGTAGCCCAGGTCAAGGGAGTCAAGAAAGCCGGGGTCGAAGGACTCGATCAGGAAGTCAGCGGAAGCAACCAACTGTTCAAGCAGGGCGCGTCCGTCCGGCTGCTCGATGTCAAGGGTGATGCCCCGCTTGTTGCCCGAGTAGGCCCACCAGTACAGGCTCTTGTTCGGGGCCGGGTCGTCGCCGTAGAAGGGCCCAACCTGCCGGGCGGAACTGCCGCCGGGCGGCTCGATCTGCACCACCTCGGCGCCCAGATCAGCCAGGATTTTGCCGCACAGAAGACCTCGCTCGTCGGTGAGATCGAGCACACGATAGGGGCTGAGAAGCATTTCGCTTGAGGGATCGGTCATCTGCATGCATAGCCATGATCGTGAACTGCGGTCATTCTAGGCCTCTTTCCCGTTTCGTCAAGGGTTTCAATATGCGGCGGCTGCTTCCGATTCGCGCCCAGTGTCCGAACGAGATCACCGTCGCCTTAAAAGGCCTGGAAATCCGATTTTCCCGTCTATTTCCGCTCAAATCCGCTCATTTCCAGGGAAATCGCGGTCTCGAGAGGGGGATTCTTCAGCCAGCCGTACGTCCTCGAGACAGCTGCAAGTTTTCTTGTTTCCCCGGTCATTTCCGCTCATTTCCACTCATTTTGCGAGGCTCTGCAGGAGGGGGAGTGGCTCAAAAAGTAGCACCGCATACATTTATATAGTATACATGTACTAATTTTAATGCAACAATAATTAACGATTGCAGAAGGCGTCAAATGCATGAAGCAGGCCGGGTAGCGTTCCAATCGTTCCAATTCAGGTGGTTGAGGTAGCTTTCCGTCCTACAAGTGCACCACCACTGGCCTACAAGTGCGACACCGCTGGATTCCCGCATTCGCGGGAATTAACATGGCCTTGGGGCCACGCAAGTGTATGAAAATTAACGTCGACGGGAGTTCAGCAAGGATTTCACCCTAACCCTCCCCCTCAAGGGAGAGGGAACTGTTTTGCTCCCTATTTTCATGGCAATATCGCCCGAAACGGACCGAGGGTGGGTGCAGTGGACCCAGAGTACGCGATCGGGGATCCTTCTCCGAGACCGGAAGTCTTCGTCAATGAGGCCGCGTGATAATATATCTCCACTGAGGAACCCTCAAATCAATCATCAACCGAGTTGGAATGACGACGCGAACCAACTGGCACTCTGAGCATCCTCCGGCCTGCACCTGCGTACGCTGCCACGAGAGGCGCACGATGCGCGCCGAACGCGGAAAGATAGGGCGCAACGAGAAGTGTCCCTGCGACAGCGGGAAAAAGTACAAGCGCTGCCACGGGAATTAACGTACGCTTCATGTTTGAGGGATTCCACCGCGAGCGGATCGAGACCTCTGAAGCGGTCATCAACCTGGCGCGGGGAGGGAGCGGCCCGCCGGTCCTGCTGCTTCACGGATACCCGCAAACACATGTGATGTGGCACAAAGCAGCCCCTTTGCTGGCCGAACGGTATACGGTAGTCGCGCCCGACCTCCGGGGGTACGGGGACAGCAGCAAGCCCCTTGTGGGCGACGACCCGGAGAGGTACTGCAAACGCCGGACGGCGCAGGACCAGCTGCAAGTGATGACGGCGCTGGGCCACGAGTCGTTTCACGTGGTGGGGCATGACCGTGGCGCACGCGTGGGACACCGGATGGCTCTGGATAACCCTGAGCGGGTGCTGAGCTTCACTACGCTGGATGTGGCGCCGTCGCAAGCCGCCTTTGAAGCTATGGACAGCAGCTTGGCATTCGCGTGGTTTCACTGGCACCTGATGCGTCAGCCCGAGCCGCTGCCAGAGACGCTTATAGGGAGCAATGCCAAGTTCTATCTTGATTTCCTGCTGGAGCGCTGGACGGCCGTTGAGGGCGCGATTACGAAAGAGGCCTACGCGGAATACCTGAGATGCTTTTCGGATCCCGACACAATCCGGGCGTCCTGCGCCGACTACAGGGCCATAGATATAGATCTGGCCCACGACGAAGTGGACCGGGGCAGGAAAATGACCTGCCCGGTACTGGCGCTGTGGGGCGGCAACATGGTGAAGCGCCCAGGCTGGCAGACCGGCGGGGCACTTGACATGCTGACGGTCTGGCGAGAGAGGGCGGTGAACGTTCGGGGGCGGGCAGTGGAGTGCGGGCACTTCCTGGCCGAGGAGGCCCCAGAGGAGACCGTTGCCGAGATTCTGAGGTTCCTGGACGGCGTTTGACCGAACTAAGCGAACGTTAGTGCGGAAAAGACGAGCCCGTTCGCCCTTTGAAAAGCTCAGGACTAACGGGATCTATCTTTTGCTGAACCGGAACCGCGAAGACCGGGCTTCGTTGTCGCTACTTTGCGGCAGGAATGAAGCGCATCGACAGCGAGTTCACACAGTGCCGGGTGCTCTTGGGGGTGAGCCTTTCTCCCAAGAACACGTGGCCGAGATGCCCGCCGCAGTTAGTGCACTCGATCTCCGTGCGGTACCCGTCCGGGTCAGGGAGTCGGCGGACGGCACCCGGAATCTCGTCGTCGAAGGCCGGCCAGCCGCAATGAGCGTCGAACTTGTCCACCGATGAGTAGAGTTCCGCGTTGCAGCGGCGGCAGACGTAGGTGCCTTCCTCGTATAAGTTGTCGTATTCACCGGAGAATGGGCGCTCAGTACCCTTCATCTCGATGATGTGACGTTCCTGCGGTGTGAGTTCGTTGTAAGTTGACTGTTCCATATTCTTCGACTCCCTGGACAAGGTGAACCGGGCCAACGCTGTAGAACCTGTCTGCTAGAAGCCCTCTGACTGGCAGGCGCCGCGCTGGCGAGTATAAATTTGAGCATAACACAGCATACAGGACGAGTGGCACAACGTTTGTTACGGACCCGACATAACGATCAGGCAATTGGTTAGCCGGTCGCCGAGTCGACGGTTTCAAAGGGCAATCGCATTGGGGATCATTCAATCCGTCATTCCCGCGAACCGTCATTCCCGCTTTCGCGGGAATCCAGTGGACTGAAGTCCAAGCGTACGGCGTCAGTTGGACACAATCAGAGCTTGGAGGTCTGGGGCAGTTGGAGGTCCTAAAGCTCTGCATTCCCGCTTTCGCTGGAATGACGGTTTCCCTGTCGGCAGGACCACCTAAAGTGGACCGCTGTAGTCGAATGTTTCGAGTTTGACAGCAGTTGGGTGGTGGTCTATATTGGCCAGTGCACCCGAGAATATTTCGGGCGCCCACTTAACAATTGAGATAGCTCCCTCGGTATCATCGGGATTTAATGGGGAAGACGGTGTGAAACCGTCGCGGTTGCGCCACTGTGAGTGGGGAGTTGACCGGCGGCAGGCCACTGCCTGTGAAAGCAGGTGGGAAGGCGCCGGTGCAGCGGAGATCCACGAGCCAGGAGACCTGCCCGGGGAGCAAGGACCTTATCTGCGCCAACGGAAAGGGTTCCGGTCCGCATTTAGCCTGTGTGCTGTTCAAGCTACCAGGCGCGGCAGGACATAAATGGATTTTGCCCCTGGACTCGTTGAGCCAGGGGTTTTTTGCGTCCATTACCCAGCTAGCAAGAATACAGTAAAGGAATTTGCCTTCTCAATGTCGCTGGTAGAAAAATATGCCCTCCTTCCGGATGAGATAGACCGGGAGAGCTTGAAGATGGTGCAGGCAAGCCTGCCCGTCGGGTTGCGCATGTCCCCCAGGGAGCACTATGTGCTCTGCCGGATCGTACGGGCCGAGGGCGACCCGGGCATCGCGGCGGACGTCGAGTTCAGCACGGGAGCAGTTGAGGCAGGGTTGAGCTGCTTGAGGGCATCTGGGCCAGTCATCACGGATGTACGCATGGTGGAAATGGGCATCTCGAAGGCGCTGCTGCGAGAGGCAGGGGTGCAGACGAGGTGCGCGATCGACGTCCCCGAAGTGGCAGCGAGAGCGCGGACTGAGGGGACCACCCGCTCGGTGGCGGCGATAAGGGAACTGGCGCCACTTCTCGACGGAGCGGTCTGCGCCATCGGCAATGCCCCCACGGCGCTCCTGGCGTTGCTCGACCTGGTCGATGAGGGGAGTGTGTCTCCAGCCTTGGTCATCGGCATGCCGGTTGGATTCGTGGCCTGCGCGGAATCGAAGGACGAACTGGTCAAGAGAAACGTCCCGTACATCACCATTCTGGGCCGCCGTGGCGGGAGTTCCGCGGCCGCCGCCACGGTGAACGCACTCCTAGATCTTCTGAAAGTGGAGTAGTGGGTAAATTGGCTTCCCAGCGAAAAGAAACTTCGGTGCCGGAAACGAAAGGGCCCTGCGGCGTGATCATGCTGTGCCACGGGAGCAGGCGCGGGTCAAGCAGGGAAGAATGCTCATGTTCCTGGGCGGCCCAGGAAGGAGAGTGGCCAAACTGGTGCCGTCAGTGTCCAAGCACCCCCGTGGGACTTAAGGAGGCGTCGGAACGCCTGCAGTCGGAACTGGGAAGCTCGAAGGCCGATGTTCTGCTGTCGTGCCTTGAGTTCATCGAGCCTCACCCAGACCAGGCGGTCGAACTACTGGCGGGCCGCGGTCTCAAGGAAGTCGTCGTAATGCCCTATCTCCTGGGGCACGGGAAGCACGCGACGGAGGAGCTGGAAGAGGTGCTCGACGATGCGAAGCATCGTGCACCACAGGTAAAGCTGGAACTGGCAACCGGATTCGGAGCCGACCATCGCATGGCCGAGCTGGTGATGGAGCGCGTCCGGGACCTGGACGGGGACACCGATCTTGTTCCCGGCAACGTCCGGACCATCGGTGTGCTGTTGGTCAAGGCCGGAACCAAGACCCAGTACGACGATTGCATCTGGCTTCGGGAGTTGGGCCAGATGGTGGAGAAGCAGCTTGGCACGGGTTACGCCGTCGACGTGTCGCAGTCGCATTACGGTGACCCCACGATGGAATTTGCCTGCGCCAACCTGGTGGAGAAACGAGGAATCAGCGCGCTGATCTGCATCCCATACCTGTTCTTCCCGGGCATGATTCTCAAGCGCAATGTTCTCGGCGGCATGAAAGCAGCCAAGGAACGATACCCCGGCATACCGATGCACGTGGCCCCTCCCCTGGGCGTCGACGACCGGGTCGTTGCCGTCGCAGCCGACCGCATACGCGAAGTATGGGGCCGGTAGGGTAGAATCGATTTTGGACGTAACGCAATATGAGCGACCAACAGGTCGACCGAGCCTGCTAGGCCCTCCATGATGGAAGAGAGCATCGGGGAAGAGACCCCCCAGAGCGACTACAGCCGCCCGACGGTGAGAAACCGGCATGGAATGCGCACCGGCTACACCACGGGGTCGTGTGCTGCGGCAGCCGCAAAGGCAGCCGCGTCGACCCTGCTCTCGGGGGCCCGCCACTCGGGATCCGATATCTCCTCTGATATCTCCGAGGTGACCATCCGGCTGCCCATCGGTGAGGATGCCGCGCTGCGCATACACAGGTGCGAGTGGGTGGACGACGAAAGGGTCCTGTGCTCAGTGATCAAAGACGGCGGAGACGATCCGGACGCCACCCACGGGGCGGAGATCTGCGTGACCGTCTCGCGCGACCTTGAGGGAAAGGGGCTCAGGATCATCGGAGGGCCCGGCGTAGGAACCGTAACGAGGCCGGGCACAGGTATCGAGGTTGGAGAGCCCGCCGTCACCCGGGTACCGCGGCGCATGATGGCTGAAGCCGTGGCCGAAGCTGCACAAAGCGCAGGGCTCGAATCGGATGCCGGTTTCGTAGCCCAGGTTTCGGTTACTGACGGAGAGGAGATAGCCGAGAAGACCACCAACGCCAGGCTGGGCGTTCTGGGCGGCATCTCGATCTTGGGCAGCACCGGTGTGGTGCAGCCCTTTTCAACCGCGGCCTGGCGGGCCAGCGTGCACCTGGCTGTAGACGTGGCTGCGGCCAACGGCTTGGAACATGTGGTGCTGTCCACCGGCACCCGCAGCGAAGAATACTCCCGGAGGCATCTTGACCTGCCCGATATGGCCTACATCGAGGCCGGCATCTTCAGCGGACCATCGCTCAAACGGTGTGCGATGCGACACATTGGCCGCGCTACCCACGTGGGCATGATCGGCAAGTTTTCCAAGATGGCCCTCGGCCACTTCGTTACTCACGTTGCCGGCAACCAGGTGGACACGGATTTCCTGGCGCAACTGGCGGGCGAGTGCGGGGCCACGCCGGAGGTGCAAGAGGAAATACGGGGAGCCAGCAGCGCCCGGCACTTCCAGGAGATAGCGCAGGCCAACGACCTGATGGAGGTCATCCCGATAATCTGCCAGATGATCTGCGACGAGAGCCACAAGCTGCTTGGCGATGAGGCAGATTCGGTGATCGTAGACTCCATGTGCTTCGACTTTGACGGAGAACTCTTGGGCTGGGCATCCACATCGCCGGAGGGGATCCCGCTGGTGGCCGGGTCCACGGCTGCCTGAGATGTCCAGTCGGCAAGAATCGGTTGCTGGCAAGGCATTGGGGCTGCCGGATGAGTGTTTCGAGCAGAGGAAGCCACTCCGGGGCCAGATTACCAAGCGCGAGGTGAGGGCGGTAAGCCTTTACCTTCTGGGGATTCGCAGCGAAAGCGTGGTCTGGGACATCGGGGCCGGCACCGGGTCGGTCTCCATTGAAGCAGGGAAGATCGCAGAGAGGGGCCGCATTTTTGCTGTTGAGCGAGACCACGAAAGCATCGATCTTCTGCGACGCAATGTAGACAGGCTGGCAGGTTCCAACGTCGAAGTGGTTTACGGGGAAGCACCCGCGGTGCTGGCGGACCTCCCCGATCCTGACTCGGTATTCGTTGGAGGGAGCGGCGGCAATCTTGCCCCGATCCTCGAGGTGGCTACCGGGCGGTTACGGCACGATGGATCGGTCGTCGTCAACCTGGCGGCGCTGGAGCGGACACACGAGGTGTACCATTTCTTCAAGGACAGGGGCATGCACGTCGAGCTCACCTCGGTGAGCGCTTCCAGGGGGAAGGACCTGCCGGACGGAACAGTGCGCTTGGAGGCCCTTAACCCAGTGTTCATCGTCTCGGCGCGTCCGGGAGCTCTGGCGCCTTGAGCGGCGAAGAGGGACGCCTCTACGGAATAGGCCTTGGACCGGGGGACCCTGAACTGTTGACCCTGAAGGGGGCCCGCATCCTGCGGGAAGTTGACCTCGTCTACGCCCCGCAGGCGAAGACCAGCAGTGATAGCTACGCTCTTCGTATTGCACGGGAGTTTATCGACCCCAACAGACAGGAGATTGTGCGGCTTTTCTTCCCCACGAACGACGAGAAGGCCGCCGGGGAAGTCTGGAGCAGGGCGGCCGACGAACTGGCCAGGAAACTGAAGCAGGGCCTGAGCGCGGCATTCATCACCGAGGGCGACCCCAGCCTTTACAGCACATTCTCTTATGTGATGGAAAGCCTTTCAGCCAGACATCCGGAATTGCCGGTGGAAATCATTCCCGGAGTGACCTCGGTTACTGCGGCGGCGGCCGCGGCCAAGGCCCCCCTGGTGACCCACGGCCAGAACCTGGCAATTCTTCCCGCAGCTTACGGAATCGACGGCCTGAAGAATGCCATCACCAGCAATGACACCGTGGTGCTGATGAAGGTGAACCGCGCCCTGGTTCAGGCGTTGAGCGTGCTGGAGGAGTCCGGCCTTGCCAACAGATCGGTCTATGTGAAGCGCGCCAGCACCGACCAGGAGGAAGTCGTGCACAGCCTGGACCAACTGGCGAAGGAAGACCTGGACTATTTTTCTCTGCTGATAATCAGGAGCGGCCAATAGATGAATGACAACAGTGGCAAGGTGTATTTCGTCGGCAGCGGGCCGGGAGACCCGGAACTGATTACCGTTAAGGCCAAGCGGATTATCGAAGAGGCCGATGTCGTCATATATGCCGACTCGCTGGTACCGCAAGAGATCGCCGGCTTCGCATCGGACCACGCCGAGGTGTACGGCAGCAAGAACATGACGCTTCCCGAATTTATGGAAATCATGCTCAAGGCGGCGGCCAATGGAAAGACGGTGGCCCGCGTGCAGAGCGGCGATCCATCGGTGTATGGGGCAATCCTGGAGCAGATGCGCATACTCGAACGGGAGGGCGTCGAGTTCGAAATTGTGCCCGGCGTGAGCGCCGCCTTTGCGGCTGCGGCCCTGCTCAAGACCGAACTAACGGTGCCGGAAGTGTCGCAGACGATCATCATGACCCGTGCCGAGGGCAGGGTGGCCATGCCGCCGAAGGAGCAGCTCCAAGACCTGGCGGCTCACGGATGCTCGCTGGTGATTTTCCTGAGCATTACGCGCATGACCAGGGTAGTGAGGGAATTGCGCGGAGCGGGATACCCCGACGATACCCCCGTCGCTGTGGTCTACCGGGTCGGTTGGCCTGAGGAACTGGTGATCAGGGGTACACTGTCGGACATTGCGACGAAGGTGAGGGACGCCAAGATCAACCGGCAGGCACTGGTAATGGTGGGCGAGGCAGTGAACCCGGAAATACTGTCGCCGGAATATGTGGCGCAGAGACAGTCGGCTTCTTCTCACCTTTACTCCGGTGATTACACCCATCTATTCCGAAATGCGCGAGAGGAGGGCGATGGAAACGCCGCTCCCGCCGCGACCTCGAACGGCGCACCCCAGGGCTGAGCAGGCTCATGCCCCAGATTGCCGTTATCGCCCTTTCGAGACAGGGAGCCGCCCTCGCCGGTCGATTGTCCGACTCTCTCGGGGACGACGCGAGTTTGTACCTGGACCGTCGGTTCGCTGATCTCCCCATTGGTGGCCCGCGGCCCAAGGCAACTGTTTTCGACCTCCCTGTTCGACCTGTGCTGAGGCAGGTGTGGGACGAGTTCGAAGCCGTGGTACTGTTCCTTCCTGTCGGAGCCGCGGTGAGGCTTGTTGCGCCGCTGCTGCAGGACAAGCGACGCGACCCAGCCCTGGTGTGCGTGGATGACGGCGGCCGGTTCGCGGTAAGCGTTGCGTCTGGGCACATTGGCGGGGCCGACTCATTGGCCCAGCGCGTAGCGGCCGTGCTCGGGGCTGAAGCCGTAATCACCAGCGGTTCGCACGCCACGGGGACGCTGGCGGTGGACCTGCTGGGCAGGGAGCTCGGCTGGACTATCGAAGCCGACTCCAATTCAATCACTCGGGCGAGTGCCGCTGTAGTGAACCGGGACCCCGTCGGCGTATTCCAGGACGCAGGGGAGACCGACTGGTGGCACTCAGGGGCGGGGCTTCCTGACAATATCACCGTTTTTTCCAGCCTCGAGGCCCTTGGCCGCTCTCGGTGCTCCGCGGCGCTTCTCATCTCGGACAGGGCCGACCCGTTCCGGGAATCAGGGAAGAGTGCGGAAGAAGTGATGAGGGATGTCCACCTGGTCATATACCGTCCCAGGACCCTGGTTGCGGGGATGGGGTGTCGTCGAGGCGTACCCATGGAGGAACTGGAAAGGCACCTGTCGGAGACCTTCTGCACCAACAACCTGTCCCTCAAGAGCCTGTCGTGCATAGCGACAGCCACGCTGAAGCAGGACGAGGCCGGCCTGCAGGAATTGGCGGAAAAGTATGGTGTCCCGCTGGTCCCCTTCGGTCCCGACGAGCTGAACGGAGTATTTGATAATCCTGAGAGGGATTTGCAGGCATCTGCCGAATCTGAGGATATTTGCGGGTCCGGTGCAGCAGGCAGCGACGCTGGCACGGAACGCAGGTTCCTGCACCCTTCCGAGAACGCCCGGCGGCTCGTTGGGGTCTGGGGCGTTGCCGAACCCGCGGCCCTGCTGGCGTCCGGGGCTGCTCGACTGGTGGTGACGAAGAGGACCGCAGCTCGATGTACAGCGGCGGTCGCAAGGATTTCACACCTAATCCGAAATGAACCTCAAGCCTGACCAGCGACTGGCATCGGGCGATTGGTAAGTTCTAAACGGCTTTTGTGATGGTACGCGACAGCAAAGGAAAAATCAGCCTCGTCGGGCTGGGCCCCGGTGACGCCAGCCTTCAGACTCCGGCAGCACTGCAGGCCCTGTCCGATTCGGACGTTGTTGTTGGATACCGCGGCTATATCGAGCAGGTATCGGCTCTCTCCGAAGGCAAACAGCTCGTCTCGATGGAATTGGGGCAAGAGCTCGAAAGAGCAGCAAGAGCGGTAGACCTGGCCTACGAAGGGAAGTCTGTTGCCGTCGTATCGTCGGGAGACGCCGGTATCTACGGGATGGCGGGACCGGTTTTCCGGGTGCTGACGGACCGGGGCTGGGACGGGGTGTCGCCAGCGATGGAGGTGGTGCCCGGCGTCTCGGCGTTGCAGTCCGCGGCATCCCTGCTGGGGTCGCCGCTGATGCAGGACTTCTGTGCCATCAGCCTGAGCAACCTGCTTACCCCATGGGAGGCCATAGAGCAGCGGTTGAAGGGGGCTGCGGTCGGAGATTTCGTGGTTGTCCTGTACAACCCCCGCAGCGGACGCAGAACGTGGCAGCTGCCGGAAGCCAGGCGCATCCTGCTGGAGCATCGAGAGGGCACCACGCCGGTGGGACTGATTCGCGATGCCTACCGCCCGGGACAGCGCATAACGGTGACCGACCTAGATGGGCTCGAGGCGCGGTACGAAGACGTGGACATGTTCACCACTGTGGTCATCGGCAACTCCTCGACTTACGTGCACCAGGGATTCATGATCACACCCCGAGGCTATGAGGAAAAGGCCAGTCCCGGGACGTCCTGATGCAGCTATGGTCGCTGCCTCCCCGGTATCTCGATTCCAGGGGACTCACGGCGCTATGACGGGAGGGCCTACTTGCGCAGAAGGTGCACCACGGAGGAACCAGGGGATACCGGAACCATCCACAGCTGGAGCAGTTCCTGGCGCAGCCCGCTCCTGAATCGGATATATCGTCCTACCTCGTAGCCGTTTGTGAGGAGGCCTCATGCAGAGGATACCGATTCGACAGAATCAGGGTATCCGGCATCGGTATCACCCCGAGTGCAATGCGGGTTACCGACAGCCAACTGAGGTTTGAACCGCTGCGCCTGCGAGACAAGCTCAATTCCCGGGCCCCTGCAGTTTTCCTGGCTCTGGGGTTGGTCGAATTTTCTGATCCACACCCTCCTATTCGCCGTGGTGGAGGGACCTGTTGCGGGCTGGGGGCGGCGCAGGCCATCAGTCTGATTCAGCGAGTACTCCAGTTCCGGAGGATATTATTCTTCTTGACCTCCTCCAATCAAGTTGCGGCGATTATGCGGAATTGGCGAACCTGGGGGACTCTTCTGCAATCCAGCCACCGAGAATCCGCGTATAATTCAAGAGCAGAAGGCAATTTTCGTAGGAGAGCGAGACGGCCCTACCTACCCGGCGTTTGCAGGGAGGTCGGCGAGTCAATGCCGTTTCGCGACCCACGGCGATGCGCGTGCAACAGGATGATGGTTGTTCGTTGAACCTCGAAGCCATATCATTGTTGTAGCCCACATGGACACCATTGGAAACCTGAGGCCATCCTGACCGTGTTCGAAGGCGGAGCCGAGGAAGCGGTCAGGATGGCCCTTTCTTGCGAATTCGACTAACCCGGAGAAAAGATGCACTACATCACCGCCGCTGCAATCCGCAGGCGAACCGTGACCCTGCTGGCAGTAGTCATTCTGCTGGCTGGCGGAGTCTATGCCTATAACTCATTGCAGGTCGAACTATTTCCGGAGATCGAATTCCCATTGGTGGTTGTCACCACCTCGTATCCATCGGCCGACCCACAAGGCGTGGTACAGAATGTGACGGTCCCCGTCGAGCGGGTAATCGAAGGGGCAGAGGGGCTTGAAAGCATCCAGTCGACCAGCTTCGAGGGCAACTCCATTGTCCTGGCGACCTTCAAGTTTGGCACGGATATGGCAGAGGCGGAAAGCGCCATTGAGTCCTCACTTGGCAGCGTGAGTTTCCCTGACGGTGTAGAAGAGCCGGATGTAGGACGATTCGACCCGGACCAGTTCCCGGTGGTGCAGTTCAGCGTCATATCGGACAACGGGGACGAACAGGTTTCGGATTACGTGCAGTCCCGGATTCTTCCTGCCCTATCCGAAATAGACGGAATCCTGCAGGTGCTGGTGACCGGAGATGTGGAGAGGCAGATTCGCGTTTCCGCCGACCCGGACAGGATGCTAGCCAACGGCGTCGCCCTTCCCCAGATTGCCAGCGCCCTGAGCGAAAACAATGTCACCCTGCCCACCGGCCTGGTCTTCGGCGGCGGCACCTCGATGCCCGTAAAGACGATCCATACGCTTGGTTCCGTGGAGGAAATACGCAACCTGGTTGTTGGCTCGACTCCTTCCGGTGCGGTAATGCTGCGTGACGTGGCGGACGTCGAGTTGACCGATGGGTTGCCAACGAGCATTTCACGCACCAACGGCAAGCCCGCCATCAACGTGGCGGTGGTCAAGGAAGCGGAAGCCAACACCATCGAAGTTACGGAAGCGGTGGGAGAGGTTGTGGCTGGTCTTGAGGACCTCCCGCCAGGGGCCGATATAGTAATCGTTTCCGACCAGGGACCCGAGATTCAGCAACAGATAGACACGCTGCTGCGCGAGGCCATATTCGGTTTCCTGTTCGCAGTGTGCGTCGTCTTCGCTTTCATGCTGACCATCCGCCCCACGGTGGTGCGGGGCATTCTTACCACCCTGCGCCCCACCGTTGTGATTGCGCTATCGATCCCGCTCAGCATATTCACCGGCGTTCTCCTGATGTCCTGGCAGGATATGTCGTTGAACTTCATGACGCTGGGAGGACTGGCAATATCCGTCGGGAGAGTGGTGGACGACGCCATTGTGGTGCTGGAGAACGTTTACCGGCACATACAGGCGGGCCGGGACAGGTGGAGGGCCGCGCTGGACGCAACCACGGAGGTCGGTCCGGCGATCTTGGCATCGACATTGACCACAATCGTCGTTTTCATTCCCCTGGCGTTCATCCAGGGGCTGGTCGGGGCGTTTTTCCTGCCCTTCGCGCTCACTGTCGTGTTCGCCCTGGCTGCATCGCTGGCGGTGGCGCTGACGGCGGTACCGGTGCTCGGCGCGTACCTGCTGCGGCCCGGCGACCTGCCCGAGAGTGCGGGTGAAGAAGATTTTGCGTTCGTTCACGAAACGTGGATGCAGAGGGTGTACACCCCCATCCTCCGTTGGGTCCTTGGCCACAAGGCAATCACCATTCTCGGTGCCGTGGCCCTGACTGTCGCCAGCCTCGGGCTGCTGTGGGTCATCCCGGTGACTCTTTTCCCCGGGGGCGGACAACGATATGTGGAGGTGAACCTGACCCTTCCTCCAGGCACGCCCCCTGACCAGACTCTGGATGCGGTCATCGAAATAGAGCAGAGCGTTCGAGATATAGCAGATATTTATACCGCCACAATCGGAGCGACAGGTCTGTCGAGCGGCGGTATACCAGGATCTTTCAACCAGGCGGGTCTGCTGGTTGTTCTGACCTCCGACGCCCCGGAGGACACAGCCGAAAGACTTAGGGAGGAACTCGCGAGCCCGCAGAGGCAGCTGCAAATATCAGAGCTCCAGGACGGCCCGCCCGCCGGCGGAGTGGAAATCAGCATATCGGGTCCGGACTACCAGGACATAGCCAGAGTTTCCGGAGAGCTAGTTTCGTCGCTGGGCGAGTTGGAGGGGGTCGTCAACCTGCAGAGCAACGTGGCACAGGCCAGAGAGGAGGTCGCGGTCGAAGTGGACCCGTCGGCGGCAGCGGCCATTGGACTGACAACCAGCCAGGTCGGCTTTCAACTCAGCCAGTTCTTCGTCGGTCGAGTCGTAACGACCATCAACATTGAAGGCAAGGCCGCAGAGGTGGTGCTCTCAGGAAGTCGCGATGCAGTGAGCAGCACGGACAAGATCGGGGATCTGATCATCGCCGGGCCCGGTGGAACCGCACCACTTCGGGAGCTGGCGCAACTGACGACCCGGGAGGGACCGGTCACCATCAGCAGGACAGACCGCCAGAGGTCGGCCAGCATTACCGGTGACATCACTTCGGAAGATACTCAGGCCGTTGGGGTGGAGGTCGACCGCAAGATCGCCGAGCTTGACCTGCCTCCCGGAGTGACCGTGGTTAGCGGGGGTATCTTCGCCGACATCGCGGAGGGTTTCCAGGCCATCTTCCTGTCTATGGCGGTGGGCATCGTCCTGATGTACCTGGTGATGGTGGGGAGCCTTGGCTCGCTGCGCAACCCGTTCATCATCATCACCAGCCTTCCCCTGGCGCTCATCGGGGTGCTGGTGGCCCTGGCCATCACGGACCGCACGTTGGGACTGCCCGCGATGATGGGGTTGCTGCTGCTGATCGGCATCGTGGTAACCAACGCCATCGTTCTCATCGCCTTCGTTGAGCAGCTGCGAGAGCGTGGATTGTCGGTAACCGAGGCCCTGATCGCCGGAGGCAGGGTGCGGCTGCGCCCGATACTGATGACTGCATTGACCACCAGCTTCGCGCTGCTGCCGCTGGCGGCATTCCCGGGCGGAGAGGGCGGCATCATCAGCGCGGAGTTAGCGACGGTTGTGATCGGGGGTCTGATCAGCTCGACGGGGCTTACTCTGGTCGTGGTTCCGGTGATCTACTACGTGTTCAACGTCAGCATCCCAGGCCTTTTCAGCAGAATCGGCTTCAGGCGCGCATCCCCGTCACCTGCGTAGAAACAATCTCAAGACGACCACGTTCTGACGGTATTGAGCTGTAACCAGCAAGTGCCACTGCATTCCCACTTTCGCGGGAATGACGGATCGAGGGCCGCGGCGGGTCTTGAGTCAGTTCCAGGGGGTTGCATCCATCTATCCCGCTGTTGAGGAATGCGGGGATGTTGCGAAGTGAGGCCGCTCAGTTCAAACTGGGCGGCCTTCAGGTATCCGACAGGTGCCGCTCGGTTACGACCCGGCCCCGCTCGACGCCGTGTTCCATCCGCTCGTATTCGGAGGCAAATTCTGCGCCCGCGATCAGGATGAGGCCGCAGAAGTAGGTCCAGGCCAGCATTATTACAACCGACGACAGTGACCCGTAGACCCTCTCGTAGTTGGCAAAATTGTCCAGGTAAAAGGCGAAAATGCTCTTGGCCACCTCGAACAGGATTCCCGCCACCAACGCGCCGGGGAAAATGTATCGCCAGGAGGTGCGGGTGTTCGGCGTGAACTTGTAGATCAGCAGGAAAATGGTAACCGTGAAGATAAGAGGAACCAGTCGCGCCAGAACGTTGATCCCATAGTGATTGAGCAGGTCAACCTCACCGATAAGCGGAATTTCCACGCTGCCGACCATGTACAGCGCGGTGGTGGTCCCAATGGACATAAGGAACAGCGGCGCTACGCTGAAGGCCATGCCGATGTGCCTCACCTTATCAATGTAGAAAGGCCTGTCCCGGTGTATGTCCCAGGCACGATTGACCGAGCGGCTGATCGCCCCGAACAGCAGGCTCGCCGACCAGAACAGGCCCAGAAAGCTAACAATGCCCAGCAGCCCCCGGACCTGCCATGTGGCGGCGGCATTGGCTGACAGCAAATCGCCGCTTCCAGGCAGGTAGGACTCAAGGAATCCAACTATCTCTGTCTTCGCAGTCTCGGACTCCAGAATCATGCCCAACAGGCTGATCAGTCCGATGGAGAGGGGGAATAGGGAGAGCACCGCATAGTAGGCCAAACCGGCGGCCATGTGAGTGGCGTCATCGTCGCTCATCTCGCGGGCTGTGCGGTAGACGAGGTGACACAGGGGGATCTTGTCGAGGCGGCGTGCCAGCCTGCGGGCGCGCACCCGCCAACGCGGCACTCTGCCCTTTCGAGCAGCGTGCGCAACGGAGCGCTCTACAGGGGAGACCACACGGTCTCTGATCCGGGGAGGGAGTGACTGCATGGATCAATTATAGTGCAGTAACGTCGCCCTCTTTGACTAGCGTGGAGACACAGTCTCGGAGAGGTCGGCCTTCTGAACTGCTAGCCGTCGGCGTCCTGATTGCCGGTTTCGGTGTCCGGGTCTTCACTTCCGAGGTCGTCCTGCTGGACGGCACTCTCGAACACAGGAGCCTCCTCCGGGCGATTCCACTCTTTGCGGAAATAGACAGCCATGTCCCTGGCCATGGATACCAGAGGCGGCCCGATGATCACACCCCAGAGGCCAAAGTAGTTGCTGGCCACGACTATGACGAGAATGACGGCGACCGGGTGGAGTTTCAATGTGTTTCCCTGTATTCGGGGTACCAATAACGTGTTTTCCAGAAGCTGGACTGCGACGTAGATCAGTATGACCCAGGGAACCTTGTCAGGAGCTGCAGCGAGCGTTACGAGCACTCCCACTGCACCTCCGATCCAAGGGCCGACGATGGGGACCAATTCGGTCAACCCGGCGACAATACCGAGAATGTAAGAGAAGGGAACCCCCAGCAGCAGAAGGGCGATTGTCACAACAATCCCAACGATCAGGCCAAGCGTGATCTGCCCCCTGATATACCCGCCGATGGTGCGCTCGGCTATATCCAGGGCCTCCTGGAGATACGGGCGAACAGACTCGGGAAAGGGGGAATACAGGGATGATCTGATCATCCCCGAATCCTTCATGAGGTAGAACACCAGGACAGGAGCCGTCGCCAGACCAAGAACAAGAGCAAAGGAACCGGAAACGACCCCGATTGTCTGAGAGACAACGCGCCAGGCGGCGTCGCCGACCACGCCTCCTGCGTCGGCCAGGGTCTCTTCGATCCGGTCCCGGACTTCGACGGGAATCATCTCGGCGTACCGGGCGATCCAACCCTCGATGGTGGAGCGCGCCGAGTCAAGAAATCCCGGAAAGTCCTCGGCAAACTGGCGGCCCTGTTCCACCGTGGGAGGTATGACAAGCGCCAGGATGCCAGCCAGGATGGCCATCAGGAAGAGGAAAATGACCCCAGTGGAGATGCCACGCGCCAAACCTGGTCGCCCTCGCCGCCAGGGAAAAGCCCGCTCGACTACCCTGGCGACTGGCAGGAGCACGTAAGCGATTACGATGCTGAGGCCGAGGGTCAACAGAACTGTCCCCAGGAAATAGAGGACCAGCAGAGTGACTATAACAACAGCAGACGCGGCCAGCAGGTGAAAGCGTCTGCGTCTAAGGTCTGTCTCCATCAGCACCCGCTCCCAGTCCGCGGGGAAGGGAATCCGAACAGCTTGTGCGGCAGGAGCGGCTGATCAATCACGTGGAAACAGGGACCTGGCGGGCCAGAGACCCCATCGGGTCCCATGGGGGCAGGACGACCGGCTCCAGATCCAAGACATCCTGGAGGTCTTGCGGAAGATAGCTCTTCGGCGCAGCAATCTCGAACATGTACTCGGCGAACCAGGAATCGTTCATCAGGAAGAACCCTTTTTCGCCGACCTTGTCGTCCCAGCTGTTTTCGACGCGCCAACGGCGGGGCTTGCCGTCGACCACATCCACGCCGGTGAACAACATGGCATGGGTCATTGCGGTCTGGTGATACTCGAGCCGCTCCTCCTTGTCCATGGAGAACTCGGCGTTGTAGACGCTGGCATAGTCGAACAGCTCCGCGTCCCACAGGCCCTTGTCGCGGTGCATCTGCTTGCCGGTATCGCAGCCCATCCAGACCGGCTGGCCGTCCTGGAGAATTCGCATCGTGATGTCCTTCATCAGCTCGATATCGACGTTGAGGTACTTGATGCGCGTGCCGTCGACGACATTGCCGAGGTACTGGACCGTGTAGGTGCGGCCTGGCGGGTTGTCCCGGCGGGGGTCGTGGACCAGGCAGACGTATTCCTCCATCGGAGTTGAGATGTACTTCCCGGCGAACTCCAGGGGCGTCATGGCTCCGTCGCGGTGGAACTCGCCGTCCCTGTCCTTCCATTGCCAGTCGAAGCTGGCTGGTGGGTTGCCAAGGTGGATAGAGAGGATCTGGTAGACGGAGCGCAGAGACTCCTCCTTTGCCGACCGCATGGCATCAAGGCCTCCCTCCTCGGTGTAGATTCGACGGATATTCCTGGCACCCTGGCGAACCTGGTAGTTGAGTCCGGCGTTCATTCGCATCGAGTTACCGGAACTCTCGGTCTCCGGCATTACCGACTTGGGGACGACGCCATGCTTCCTCACCAGGCTGACGAACATATCCCACTGCCCACCGTCGCCGAGGGGCTGGTGCAGCAGCCAGGCCACCACCCGGTCGTCAACAGGCCGGTCGGCGGTCTCGATGATGGCCTCCAGGATATAGTTGGCCCGCTCCATCTTGTCCCAGAACATCAGATAGCTCTGGCTGAACTCGAACTCCCTGACATTCAGCGAGTTCCGGGTCTCGGCCCGGAACAGGTTTAGGCCGGCGAACATCCAGCAGCGGCCGGAGCGGGCCTGGTTGGTTACGCTCCAGTCGTCCAGCACGGTGGAGAAGGAGTGGACCGCTTCGGTAACAATGCCGCGGTTCAGGGCAACGTCGTTAACGTCGTGCTGGGCGACGACATTCTGCATCAGTTGATGTGCAGGTTGGGAGTCGAAAGCTTCCCTGAATCCGTCAAGAGCCGCGTCATCCAAGGCGCCGGGATTGCCACTCCCAGCCTTTTTGTCCGGCGCTGCGCTGCTTTGCGTGGTCATGTCTTTCTGTCCTCACGTAGTAGTCTCTTTAGGCCCCAAGTCACAGATCGGCGGCTTAGTCCGCAGCGGAAGGCGCCGAGGCAAATCTGCCCACCACCTCTTTGATTTCGTCTATAGCCCGGTCTATTTCTTCTCCGGTGGTGAAGCGTCCAGCGGTAAGCCGGAGAGTCCCCATGGCGTACTCCTCGGGCAGGTTCATGGCCGCGAGTACGTGGGAGACCTCGACCTGATCGCTGTGGCAGGCGGCCCCGGCGGACGCGGCCACCGTGGGCAGGCTGGCCAGCACCCGGTCGGCCTCCACTCCCCGGAAGCTGACGCTGCAGGTGTTGGGCAGCCGTTTTTCCGAATGGCCGTTCACGCGGGCATCCATGCCTGAGTCGAGCAGACCATGCTCCAGGCGGTCGCGCATGGCCGCCATGTGGGTGGCGTAGCCGGAAAGGTTCTGCTCTATCAGTTCACATGCTCTCCCGAGGCCAGCCATTTCAACGACGTTTTCGGTGCCGGCACGGCGGTCCCGCTCGTGGTTGGCACCATGCATCAGCTTCTCCAGCATGACGCCGGGACGGATGTACAGGGCGCCGATGCCCTTGGGGGCGTATAGCTTGTGGCCGGCAATGGACAGGAGGTCGACTCCCAATTCGTCGACTCGCACGGGGATCTTGCCTACGGACTGGGCGCAGTCGGTGTGCACCAGGGCTCCGTGCCGGTGGGCGATGTCCGTGATCTCGGCGATCGGCTGGATTGTGCCGACCTCGTTGTTGGCGTGCATGATGGTGACGAGAATGGTCTCAGAAGTAATGGCCTTCTCCACATTTTCAGGGTCCACAAGGCCGTGCTCGTCAACCGGCAGGTAGGTCACCCTGAAGCCGTGACGCTCCAGGTAGCGACAGACCTCGGTCACGGCGGGGTGCTCGATCGAGGAGGTGATGATGTGGTTGCCGCGTTGGCAGTGGGCTTCGGCGACGCCCTTGATAGCGTGATTGTTGGCCTCGGTGCCGCCGCTAGTGAAGATCAAATAGTCTTCGCCGCATCCCAGCATTGAGGCGACCTGCCGGCGAGCCATGTCAACGCCCCGCCGTGCCGCCAGGCCGAAGGAGTGGCCGCTGGACGGGTTGCCGAACAGGCCGTGAATGTAAGGCAGCATTGCCTCGGCGACCTGGGGATCAATAGGAGTGGTGGCGTTGTAGTCGAGGTAAATGTCGCTCATGGTGGGCACCGTCACATCGGGATTGCAGTTGCAGGCCATTATACCCCGACCTCGCCATACGCAAGCACGACCGGCAACGGCTTGGTGGCGTTCCAGTTCAGGTGGTCGTGGTGGCTTTCCGTTCTACAAGTGCACCACCACTGGATTCCTGCTTTCATGGGAATGACGGATCATAAGCTGGCAAACAACCTGAATGGGAACGCTATCCAACGGCCTTCAATGGAGGAGCCTGGAAGCGGCAGTTGTCGTCGAAGCCGCTCAGCCATCCCAGAAGGCCTCCGGTCCGCATCCGGTTAGTGGTGTGAGTACGGCAGGAAGCGTCGAAGGCGGTCCAACAGCCCGCCGCCCTTGACGGCCCCATGCGGGGGATGTGGAGCAACGACTGGCCACACAAATGTCCCGAATACAGTGGCATTCGTTCCGTTGTACCCGAAATCAATTGCTCCTCCACGCCAGCCTTGCAGGTTCAAGGCGCACTAAAGGCCCGCTCAAGTCGGGCAAAGAGTCCCTCGAGACTCCGTAAAGAACCAGGAGCGGATTTTCTTCGTATAATAGATATATATTATCGTTATTTGTGATAGCGCTGGTCAGTGTACGGTGAGGAGAGGGAGTAGTGTGCGACCCTGAAAAGAAAAGTCCGTGGCTATCGCTGATACTGGCAGTCTTGAGCCTGGCGATACTTATTTCGCTTCTTTGGCTGGCCGAATATCGAAATACAGATGCAAATGACAGTTGCATGTCTTCCGCCCCCGGGTGCCCAACCGCGGTCGCCACCGGCAGTCATTCCGTTGATGCAACGGACGCGCCCGTCACGACGTCGCTCAGGACCATTCGCAATGAGTTTCCGGTTTCTGGAAACCAACCAAGGAAGCAACCGGAGAACCCGGCCGTGGTGAAGCCCGGATTGATTGTCGAGGGACCGGTCTTCCTCACGTCGTGAGGGCCGCCAGGGAATTGAGCGCGGAAGTTTCCTTCAGATCGTGAGAGCGTCCAGAAATTTCCCAATTGGACAGGAAAGTCGGAGGTCTCAAGGGAGGACATAAGACTCCTCCGCCGGTGTTGACGGGAAGGTATGGAACAGTGGTGCCGAAGGTCAGAGTCGAACTGACACAGGGTTTCCCCCACCGGTTTTTGAGACCGGCGCGTCTACCATTTCGCCACTTCGGCATTGGGTAGGTTGGCGGCACCTCCCAGTCATGGAGACCGCCTGTGGTTCCTTGAGTTACCGAGGTTCGATGCCCATCTGACATGAACAGGGCACGAACTCTTCGCATCGGGATTGCGGGATCTTCGCTCACGGCCGAGAATTATGGGCAATGTTTCTGGCCTTGGCATTTGCACTCTGGGCCCGAATGGATAAAGCGGGCCACGGCCAGCCTACTCCATTTTTCTTCCGCAAATTCGTTATTCTCAAGGAAATCCATTATACCACCCGTGCAGTCCGTGCAGTTTCCGGCACCTTCAGTAAGCGGTCACGCTTGAATCCCGGCCATAGTGTGCGCGTAAGAGAGTCGACGGGGAAAAGCCGTATGATTCCGTTTCGGGCCAACTTCATCTCAGCACAACGATCAGTCAACTGGTCCACACCGCAATGAAATGATAGCGTTCCCATTTTGGGCGGTTTGCCGGCTTATGATCCGTCATTCCCGCTTTCCCGGGAATCCAGCAATGGTGCACTTGTAGGACGAAAAGCTACCGCGATCACCTGGTTCAGAACGCTATCCAATGAAATTCTTGCCTTGCTAACTGTCAAACGTGGTGTTAGTTTCGCATGTTCACAAGAAAATCACATTGGATTTTCGTGAATGCAGGGTGGATATCCTCTGATGCGCATCCATCCAGAGAGCGGACCGTGTAAGGTTGGCGACGCCAAATCCGCCTGACACGGCTTCCGAGGAACGGCATCTTCACAGTCCGTGGCAACGGGCCGCGCGGACTGTCGCCGCACACAAAGTCATTGGCGGAGCGCTGCTCTTCCTGATTGCGGGAGCATGCCTGATCTTATTTGTCCTTGTACTCGAACCGTTCAGGGAAGAAGAACCTCCCTCGGAACCTTCCGCGAATGGAGCGGATCCAATGCCTCGGGTCGGCAGAGTTGCGTACACCCCGCCCGTTCCTGTCTACCGGGTGACTGCCCTTCCAGGTCCTGGAGAATGTTCCCGAAAGGAGACGGCGATAGACCAGGCCGCGGGCAGCACAGGTGCTGAGGTTCGGAATCCAACGGAAAGAGTGTCCTTCGGCGTTGTAAAAGTCCTTGCGGATG
The DNA here is from genome assembly GCA_965216065.1 of Dehalococcoidia bacterium. GTDB lineage: Bacteria > Chloroflexota > Dehalococcoidia > Lucifugimonadales > UBA3495 > VXOI01. Next base: position 1,163,169 of record CBDCFB010000002.1, on the reverse strand, counting down.
GCACCCACGCCACCGGATTCGTGGCCGGCGAGTCCGGATTGATTGTTACTCATGGACTGGTAGTGTCTGGTGCAAGCGGGCCTAGTAGTCCATCAGTGTTGTATTGGTGGGTAGAGGGACTTGAGCTTGATGCGGGCATCCTCGGTGGTGAAGCGCCAGTCCACCCGTATTGCGTCCCGGTTGCGCTGTTGCTGCCACGCTCCCACCTCCCGCCGCAGAGCGCTTTGGTCGGGAATACGGCGGTTCAGGCATTGCCGGGCCATCACCCCGATTTCGATCTCCGCCATCCCTTCGGCAAGCTCAGGACAGGATCCAGCCAACTGCCATGCTTGGGAGTGTAATGGACCTCCAACCGTTCGGCGATGCGCCGCGCTTCGGCAGGCTCAAAGGCTTCATACAATGAGGCTGGGTGGTGGGTGTTCAAGTTGTCCATCACCAGCACAATACGGTCCTTGTGCGGGTAGTCCTCGTCCACCAGTTGCTTGACCACCCGGGCCCAATCGGCTTTCGTGCGCCGTTCCGTCACTTCCACCCGGCGCCACCCTTCCAGCGGAGCGAACAACATGAAGAGGTTGCTCACCCCGTTGCGCTCGTATTCATAATCGTAGGAGCCCGCCGCCCCAGGCCGGGCCGGACGCGGCCGGCGCGTCTCTTTCACCTGTTGCTTGCTGGTCTCGTCCAGACAGACCAGAACTTCGTTGTCCCCATACTGGCGCTGATAGACTTCCAGCACGTCTTCCATCGCACAGACGAACTCGGCGCTGCCTTGCGGCGGGATGCACCAGCACTCTTTCAGCCAAGGCTTGAGTTCGTTTTTTTGAGCGTCTGGCGCACCGTTTCAGTGCTGATGCTCTCCACTACCTCGCATTCGACCAGCCGGTCGGCCAATAGTTTCAGTGTCCAACTCGCCCGGCCCTCCGGCGGTTCTCCGCAGGCCAAGGCAATCAGGTGGGCTTCCCCTTGACCGTCCAACCGCTTCGGACGCCGGTTAACCTGCCGCTTTCGTCCCAGCGCCGCCTCAATCCCTTCCTCTACGCAGCGCCGGCGCACCCGTTCCACCGTCGCACGGCCAATCTGGAGAACCCGGGCAATGTCTTCATCCTTCATGGCCCCGTCCACTTGGGCCTCATCACTCAGCAGCAGGACGCGCCCGTGGGTCTGCTTGTAAGCCGCCCCCCGGCCACGGGACACCAATGTCTTCAGTTCCTGCCGCTCCTCCGCACTCAGCTTGACCCGGTATCTCTTCATCGCCATCCCCTCCTCACACGTCCCAATCCTCTTCGCCCTATGCTTGGTACAATACACTCGCTCAGTACTCATTTCAAAGATGTTGGACTACTAGGGTGGAGATGCACGATGGTGAAAGCTTCCAGGGCAGGGTGGTCGGCGTCGACAACAGATCGGGACTGGCCTACTTGGAAGTGAGGGCGGACCGGGATTTAACCCCCGTGTCATTGGGAAACTCAGACGAAGTCTGTGTCGGGGACAATGTCACCGCCGTCGGCTTTTCGGGGCAAGGAGAATCTGAATCGCTGAAGGCCCACCATGGACAAGTCACAACAGCGAGGGACGGGTACTTCAGGATAGACTCATCGCTCAATGACGAAATCCTGGGCGGGCCGTTCCTGAATGCCGCAGGGGACGTCATTGGGGTCAGCGGCAGCGGTATCGTTATACAGAACGGGGTGGCTGCCAAGATAGTCAGTTTCGTGATACCTATCAACATAGTCAAAGGCCACCTCGCCGACGGTCTTCCGGAAGCCACCGCCGCTCCTGCGGACAATCTGGCGCTGTTTCCAACGAGGACGCCTCCTCCTCCGGCCACGCCTCTTCCTTCTCCCGCGCTACTTCCTACTCCCGCCGTCGTAATTCCCACCCCTACTCCGAGCCCCACCCCTTTCCCCACGGCTACTCCGACTCCGACACTGATCCCGGCTCCGGCTCCAACGGCGACTGCAACCCCTGGGCCGCAACCCACCTCAACTCCTACGCAAACTGCCACTCCACGAGCTACCACAGTGCCGCGTCCAACTCCCCGCAGCAGCCCAGCGGTCAGGCCCACATCGACTCCCACCCCCACTCCGTACCCAACCCCCGTCCCGCTATCAACTGCTGGTTATCGAAATTCGACCATTGGGTATTCAATCGCGTATCCATTGGGTTGGGACGTGAACCCTGCGAGGAACGGCAATACCGTCATTTTCACTTCGCCGGAAAGGGATGCCTACATCGAGGTATCGGTTGAGGATGTGTTTTCCGACTGGTCACTGGGGGAGTTTGTGGACCATTACCGGCAGGGCCTTGGTAGCCAGGCCCGAAGCTGGGAACTGTTCAATCAAGTGTCCGCCACTGGCGAATATCGCGAGTCTACAAACTACGTTCATCTCGAGTACCGGCGACAACAGGAACCTGACTCGTGCGTAGAAGACGTGGTGACCCACCTGTACCGATCAAGGTACTTCCCTGCCAAACTAAGGGGATACGCGGTTACCATGAGCATTTGCGATTATAGTCTGGAGGAATACTCCGATACCCGGGAAACGGTACTCTCCGGATTCAGGGAATTCCAGACCGAATAGATGAACAGGTTTCACACCGGGCACCAGAGCCAATTGATCTTCCGGGGCACAGCATCTCGATTGAGCGCAACCACTCGATGAAATTGATGCTCAGCAGACTGAAGCACCGGTCGGCGTTGCTGCTAATCCTGGCGGTGGGGCTGGTTGGGTTCTTCCTGCTGATCAACCAATTGGGGTCAGTTACTTCTTCCGGCCCGGACGACCTGCTGGCACCTTCGCAATCAGAAGAGGAGTACATCCGGCTGCCCAGCGGAGCCGGAATGTTCGCCCTACTGGTTGCAGCCACGGGCCTCGTTCTGGGAGTCGTCGCCTTGGCCGCTCCCCGCCACTGGGCCATGCGAGGCAGGATTCCGGTGCCAAAACGATCCATGGTTCAGGGGGCCATCGCAGGACTCATAGTTGCCGGGGCTGCGGTGTACGTGGCCACATCGGGCCTGCTCACTGGGAACGTTCCTTACGAGGAACACGAGGCAACCCGCTCGTGGATAGAACCCAAAGGGATTGCAATTCTCGGGGCGTTCTTTCTCTCCCTGGTGGTCGTTGGGATCGTGAGGCCGCGCCTTATCCTGCTGCACCTGGCGGCCTGGCTGGTGCTGAGCCTCATCTTCGGCTTTTTCGGCTCAGCAAGCCTGGCTGGGCTAAACCTGTTTCACAGAACCGAGAGGACTGTACAGCAGGAAGCTTTTGCCGCAGAGGTCGAAAAGCTGCGCGAGCCTCGGGAAGAACAGGTGGTGATGCCGGCTGTCGATTGGGACGTAATCGTGCCGCTGGGAAATGGAAACACCGCCTGGGTGCGCAATACATCCATCCTCCTGGAACCCGGGACCACGGTATACCCAGCGGTCATGGGCATTCCCAATCCCCTGTTTGCAGTTTCAGGAGCGACCCACACATCTCTGCTCCGAAGCGCCACCGGGGATGTTTACCAGGATGGCGAATGGACCCAGCTCGACCCGGTCAGCTGGCAGAGCCAGGCCGGAGCAGACATTCCGGGAAGTATTCTTGCAATGATCCTTGCGGCCCGGCTGGACGAGGGACGTAATGTTGACGGCAACCCGCCGCAGCTCTTGCCCCAACGGGCCCACGCGGAACTATTGTCTCAGCCGTCGACTCCTTCGGGAGACCTGAACATAGACCACATCTCCGTATCACCCGTCGGCGACTTCGACACTCTGGAGCCGGGGGTCTTGCCGATTTCTGCCGTACTACTCGAGATAGGAGTCGAGGGTCACTGGCGGCCCTTCAGCGGCACCTTCCAGTCCGTCGAGCCAGTGCCTGGATATTCCTGGACCTCACTGGTTGCTGAATTCGGAGAGAGTGAACTCGACGAAGCGAGGCCTGTGGATGACCGGGTGTATTTGACATTACCGCCAGAAACTCCTCAGAGGATTCGGGAGCTGGCTATGGAGGTAACTCGAGGAATCGAGTCTCCATACGGAAAGTCGAGGGCCATAGAGCGTTACCTGGAGTCGGAGTACGGCCTTGCTGTGCTCGAACCTGGGGAGAAGTTCGTCCTGCCCCCGGATGGCGCTGACCCCGTGGATTGGTTCCTGTTCGAACAGCGTTCAGGAGGGGCAACTGCCTTCAGCAGTGCGTTCGTCGTCCTGGCGAGATCAGCAGGGGTGCCTGCACGGGTGGTCTCCGGTTGGGCTATTTCGCCAACGGCTGACCGACAGATTGTGCATGGCCATCTGGCCCACCAGTGGGCGGAAATTGCACTGGAGGAGTTTGGGTGGATAACCATAGGGCCAACACCTGATTTCCCATCAGCTCACGGCGATGTGTTCGGTACGGGCGACGATGGTACGGGTGCCGGGCTCCCTTCTCAAGACGGGTTAGATGGTCAACCGGACACAGGCGTATCTTCAGATGGACTGTCATTGGAGACGCAAGGTGACGCCTCTCCCTGGGAGAGCACTGCCCTGGAGAACCTGGCTTTCTCCACTGACCCTGAAGTCAGGGCCGATGCGGCGATTCTCCTGGGGGAGATTGCGAGCATGCGGGCGCTCGAAGGTTTGGCGAATGCAGCCTTCAACGACCCGGACGAAGATGTCCGCAGAGCGGCGGCAGCAGGTGCATCTCTCGCCGATTTCGATCTGCTCGTGAGGATACTGCGGGAGCATTCGGACCCATTGCTAAGGATGGCCGCCGCGGCCGGCCTGGGGCAGAAGGGGGATCCTCGGGCGCTTTCCCCACTCGCTGATGCCTTGAGCAAAGACCTATCGCCGGAGGTGCGGGTGGTTACCGCAGATGCGCTTGCGGAGCTGCGGATGGAAGGCTCCATACCTTCATTGGAAGAGGCGCTCAAAGGCGACACGGATGCCAGCGTGCGGGAGGCGGCGGCCAGCGCCATTGGCGAAATCGGGAGCCAGGATGAAGTCGAGTCGCTTTCCCGTGCTCTCACCAGCGATGATTCAGGCCTAGTTCGCGAGGCGGTCGCCGAAGCCCTAGGGGAAATCGGTGGGGAGAGTGCAGCAGGGAGTCTCGCTCAAAGCCTGTTGAATGACAGGGACGCCACAGTGCGGGCGGCCTCGGCGGACGCGCTTTCAGAGATTCGGGAGCCGCAGGCATTGCCCGCACTCATGCAGGCGAGAGACGATGACCAGTCGGCGGAAGTGCGCTCCGCATCTTCCAATGCCCTGCAGGACTATCCGCTTTCCGACTTAGCTGAATGGCTGCAAGAGTCGTGGCCAGACCCTGTCAGGTCTTCAGCGGCAGAACTATTGGGTGAACGCGGGAATCCTGCGGCCGCACCCGACCTTATTGAGGCTCTGAATGACCAGTCGGGAGAAGTGCGGGAGGCTGCTGCTGAAGCTATAGAGGAGCTGGGCAACATAACATCGCTGGAAAACGGAAGCGGGTTGCTGGCCCACGCGGCGGGCATATCTTTCGTTCCGGGAACCTCGGCCGAGCAGGCCAGTCAGTTGCCGCACACGCCGGTCTTCGTCATCCGCGGGGCAGGGGAAGTTGATTTTCTGCGCACCGCTGTAGGCGACCAGTATGCAAACGGTCAGTGGATCAGGGACCAACAGACGGAGGTGAGATATATCGCGGGCACTCCTCTTCAGAACCCCGGGCCGCCCACGCAGATTGCCGTTTCGGCCCCAGAACACCGCTCGAGCTGGCTCTCCGTAGAACCACTGGAGGAGGAAGAGCGAATACCGCGTGGTACGGTGCCAGTGTCCCTGCACATGGGGGAATTTTCGCTTCGCGGAACGCTGTATCACCATTCTGAAACTTTTTCCAGCGACCGCCCAGTGGCTTCCTACGAATGGGATGTTTCAATCCCTTCTTTCTCGCAGGCACAACTCAACTCAGCCCGTTCTTCCCGCAGCTACTCGCACGCAACCCTGCCGGACGACCTGCCTGACCGAATAAGGGTCCTGGCAAAGCGGATCACAGCAGGGCAGACATCGCCCTACCAAATGGCGAAGGCCATCGAGCAACATCTGCAGACCAACTATGCATATCGCCTGTCTGACCCTTCATCGGGAGGAGTCCCACCTGGGACAGACCCGGTTGACTGGTTCCTGTTCGAGAGCAGGGAAGGCACTTGCGGAAATTTCAGCAGCGCCTTTGTGCTGCTGGCGCGTTCCGTCGGTCTTACGGCACGAGTGGTTTCGGGCTGGGCTATTTCACCGGATGTAACCGAGCAAACCGTATACGCCGACCAGGCCCACCAGAGAGCCGAAGTCGCATTCGAAGGGCTGGGCTGGGTCCCATTCGAGCCAACAGCCCCCGGAGGACCCGTCGACAGGACGCCGGAACCGGAGGAAATCGAACAGCAGCAGCGAGAAACGGAATCGGAGGAATTCGGAGATCTCTCTGATCAGTTGACCAGCGAAGATTCCACGGAGAAAGAGGACGCCCAGCAGGTACTGGAGGACCTCGGAGCCGAAGTTACTAAGACAGAAACAGGCGGGAAGCTGGTTACTCGCGACGGCGGAGTCGTGGGCATGGCGGCTGGGACGACCACTGCACAGGCACCGGACCCCGTTTCAGTCCCCGTTTTCCTGGTCAGCGGGGCCACGCATACACCGTACATTCGCACAGCCGTGGGAGACCTGTACGAGAACGGCGCATGGCGGCAGCTGGACCCGCTGACTCTGCGATACGAGAGCAACGTAAGCGTTCCTCACCTCGTTCGATCTGAAGTCGTCGGCGTGGCCGGCCCTCAGGGGGCGCTGCCCGAAAGCAGGATCGACCCAGCCCTGTTGAGCGGGTTCGAAGTCGACGCGCCGCTGATCTCCACGGATACAGTCCGGGTCAGCCCGCTTCCGGGAGCGCGGAGCATACCCGCCGGGTCCGTGCCAATCTCGCTGTTCCCTGATTCCATAAGAGCGCGGGGTGAATACCGGCCATTCAGCCTCACCTTTTCGCTTGCCAGCGCCCTGCCCGCATTCGAATGGGTCTCACAGGTACCAAATCACTCAGAAGCGCAACTGAAGGCAGCCAGTGCGTCAACCGATCCGACCTACACCCAGTTGCCCGATGGACTCCCGAGCCGGATCCGTGAATTGGCCCTGGACATCACCAGCGGTAACGAGTCGACATACGCCAAAGCCAGAGCATTGGAGCAGTACCTGAGATCACAGTACACCTACAAGTTCGCTGACGGTTCAGGCCGCGAGGCTCCTCCGCCGGGCCGGGACCCAGTCGAATGGTTCCTGTTCGACCACCGTGAGGGCACCTGCGGGGTGTTCAGCAGTGCGTTCGTTGTCCTCGCCCGGTCGGTGGGGATCCCGGCGAGGGTGGTATCGGGTTGGGCCATCAGCGCGGTGGCGGAGCAACAGCAGGTCAAGAGCAACCAGGCCCACCAGTGGGCAGAGGTCGCCCTGCAGGGCATAGGGTGGGTGCAGTTCGAGCCCACCGCATCGGGAGGAGCTCCATCTCGAGTCCCCATCCAGCCTGAGAACCAGGCGGAGCCTGCTGATGAGGACACGCCAGAATTGCAGGATGAACGGGACGAGGATACACAGGAAGAAGAGGTATTTCAGCAGGTCCCCAGTCAGGAGTTGCGGCCAGTCGGTACCTCCACCGGAATCACCGTGTGGCCTCAGGAGATCCGCCGCAGGGCCTCGTTCACCGTGGGAGGAACGGTCAGAACTTCTTCCGGCGGCCAGGTGGACGGCGTGGAGGTGGAAGTCTACATAAACGAAACCAAGGAGCATGGCGGAACGCTGATTGGACAGGCCACCACCAGGAACGGCAGCTTCCAGACGGAAGTGCAGTTGCCTTCATCCATGCGAAGAGGTCCTTACCAGTTGCTGGCCCGCGCCGTAGGCAACGAGCGGTACCTCGAATCATGGAGCGACCCGGACGTCACTGTCTACTCGGAGAGCGGCCTGGAATTGACCGGCCCCCAAGAAGTCGCCGTAGACTCGCCGGCGGTATTCAGTGGAATTTTCCGGGACGACACCGGCAGCGGCGTCCCTGATGTCGAGTTGGGAGTGACAATAGACGAACGGGAGCTGCCGGCCCAGTTGACCGGGCCGGCAGGAGAGTTCAGCTTCGCCCACACTTTCCTGGAAACCGATCCTCACGCCGTGGAAATCGAATTCGAGGAACAGGATTTTCTGCTGGGTAACGCCTTGCGTCTCGAATTAACTGCGGTCATTCCTACTGAATTGACCCTTGAGCCTCTTGGGGAGGTAAAGGTCGGAGAGAATTTCTCAATCAACGGGATCCTGCGCAATGTTCGCGGAGAGGACGTGCCCGGCGAGGTAGTGAACATCCAGGTCGCAGACGGGCCCGAACAGAGAGTGGTGACCGGCGAAGAAGGGAAATTCAGCGCAACCGGTGCTGTCGGAGCAGTTGGGGAGTTTGCGGTGCGAGCCAATTATCCCGGAGCTCACCCTGTTCTGCCATCTGAGGCATCAACTCGCATATCGGCCCAGCATGTCGCTTCGGTCTCTCTTTCCGGTCCCAGTGTCGTTCGTCTCGGGGAGCGGGCTTCAATCGACGGTAGAGTGTTCTCGGCCTCTCTGACCGATATTGGCTCTCGATCCCTTTCCATCTTGGACGAGGATGGAAACACCGTAGTTACGATTTCGACAGATGAAAACGGGGCATTTGAGTACTTTACCGAGCCTCTGATAGACACTGGGCCACAGTCCGTGACTGTCTCCTTCGAGGGAGAGTCTGAGCTGACCCCCGCATCAGCGGGATTCTCATTCACTGTGGTATCGCCGACGATGCTGGCGATCGAGGGCCCGGATCTTGTCATGACCGGGGAGACCGTCGAGTTGACGGGAGTCCTGAGGCAGCAGGATGGCCAGCCGGTACCCGGGGCATCCGTGTGGGTGGGGGAACGTGATGCGCAGCCATTGGTAACCGACGCTGAGGGGAGATTCAGTTGGGAATTCCCCGTGGAAGCTGACTTCGAAGAGTCCGAACTGGAATCAGCGGTAAACATTTCCTTCGGATTTGACGGAACGGACCATCTTGCCCCGTCACTCCGGAACCATGCAGTCACGGTCGGAGTCCCCTGGCTGATGGCAGAGCCCACGGAAGCCGTTGCCAGGGGCGAGACGGCCACACTGCGAGGGACCGTTCTGTTGGGAAGCAGGCCGCTTGCAGACGAAGTAGTGACCATGGAGCAAGGCATTCGTACCGCGACCACAGGCGCCGGCACCTTCGTCGTCAGGTACCCTGTCGCTCCCGATACCCCGCTGGGAAGAAACGAGCTACCCATCTCGGTCCAAGGACTGAATTTGCAGGCGTCCATACCCATGGACGTCAAGTCCCGTTCTAACCTGCTGGTCGTGCCCATGGACAGGGTGCGTCCGGGCGAAGAGGTGGTGCTGCACCTGCACCTCTCGGACGACGAGGGGGCCGGAATCCCAGGTGCCGTCATCTCCAGCAGCCTGGGGCACCAGGAGGTGACCGACAATGTGGGGACCGCACTGATGACCCTCACCGTTCCGGATTCGGAGGAACTGCTCGCCGTTCCCGTTACGTTCAACTACGAGGGGGACGACCTGCACATGCCGCTGTCCTATTTCGCGGGAGTGCCGGTGACGCCATCCAGTTTCAACTGGCTTTTGTGGGTGGGCATGCCCGCGCTCCTGGTCGCCGTAGTGGCGTTGGCTTTCGCGGCCCAACGCGGGAAGGGGCTTGCTCCGTTGGCGGAAATTTCGTCGAGGATTCGTCGGCGACAACCAGCTGCAGCGGTCGTCGAGGAGTCTGTGCCCAGCAAGGAGTCAGAGGCAGTACCCGAACCTGAGCCGGAACCCCTGCCCGAGCCGGTGCCAACGCACTTGGCCATAACATTCCGCAAGCCTGCCCAGGACCTGCCGGACGTCTGGGCATTGGGGGAAACCGTGACAATGTCGGTCCGGCTGACCACGGACGAAGGCGACGGAATTGGTCGCCAGTCAATCCAGGTGAGCCAACCCAACGGGACAACGCTACAGCTGGATACGGACTCCAGTGGGGGATTCGCATTCGACTGGAACGCGGATGCTCTGGGCGAGTTCACAACAACAGCTCAATTCGAAGCCGACGATTTCTTCCTGGAATCCTCAGATACCAGGAGCCTGCGGATCGTTGACTTCAGGGAAGAAATAGTCAGTCTCTACAATCAGTTTGTGGAGTGGGCCGACGAAGCGAGTCCCGGAGTGAGGGGTCGGACGCCAAGGGAGGTGGAGTCCATGCTGGTGCGCTCGGGAGTGCCGATGGCCCACAGGGCGGTCGACGAGATCGTGTCACGTTTCGAGGAGGCCGACTACAGTGAACATTCAATTGGCCGACGCCAGTACGAGTCCATGTACCGGGCATGGCGAACCGTGGTAGGAGACTAACCACTTGACTCGCACCAAGGGAGCGACTTTCGGTCCATTGGTATCGGCACTGCTGGCTGTCGCTCTGGTGGCGGCGGCTTTCCCGCTGCTGTCTGCGAACGGTGTTGTCGCCCGGCAGACCGCTCTCGACTTCGGATATTTTATTCCCTGGATCGCCTCTGCAGGTGTCCTGCTGGCCCTTGGCGCAGTGGCAGCTGCAGTCCGAAATTACCTCATAGCTCATCCACATGATTCTTCTTCCGAAGGCGAAGAAGAGGAAGATCAGGAAGGGCAGTCAGACTCCGTCAGAGGCGAAGAGCGGGGAAGCCGTCGCCTGGCGTCGTCCGCCCAATCGCTGCTGGGCGGGCTTGGGGTTGTCGTGCTGTCTGCTGGCGCGCTGGCCGCAGTTTCAGGAATTCCCGCGACTGTCTCCGCTCGGCCCGGAGCCGCTGACCTGGAAGTCCTCGGCACCTACCTTGCGATCTTTGGCTCCCTTTCGCTCTGGGTGATCGTGGTACCGGGGTTGTTCGTGGCAGCCCGGTCTTCCAGGGAGTATTTCCCCTGGATAGACAGGGCGCTACCGATGCCGGTAAAGCAGTTCGCGGCACTGGGAATTGCCTATGTACTGTTGGCGAGGGAAGGGGTGCTTGCGGTGGCATTCGGATTCCCGGGTGGCCTGCTGCTACTGCTCATCGCTGTGGCATTCGCCCTATCGTACCTGGCATCGTCCCTACGCATCGTCCCTACGCATCGTCACCTCGTACGACCTTTCGAGCCGGGCGCTGATTGCAACCCGGGTAACACTCCTGCTAACGGACTGCGGACGGATAGCGCTTCTGCTGGGGGTGATGGTATCCCTGCCGAGGGTGGCAGACGGCATATCGGACCTAAGGCCCGGCGGATCCCTCGAAACACTGGGCGCATACCTGGAAGTGCTGGACCGGCTGGCATTCTGGTCAATCATCCTGCTGGTTCCGTTCCTAGTCATCAGTGCCGCAGCGGCTATCCGGCCGGCTATCGGTGAGGTCTTCGGATTTCCAATGGGCCGGATCACCCTGTTCGCCATTGCCCTGATACTCTTTTCGGATACGGGCATCCTGGCTACCGCCTCCAAATTGCCCATCCCCCAGCTGATGCCGGCCCTGTCTTCGGCCCTGGCAATTTCATACATAGCGCTGGTGCTTCGACGCGTCTCAGGGCTGGGGTTGACCTTCAAGTTCAGGAACGTCCTCGCAAATGTCGCCCCACTGGTTGGCTCCCTTATGCCGACCCTCAGCATTTCGCTGGTGGTGTGGGCCTTATTTGCTTCCCTGCCCTCAGTCAGCGCTCCGCTTCTGGACGGCGGCCGGACAGCGTACTTCGGTCTGGCTTCGATGCCGTATTTTGCGGCGATGTATGAGATCCGCTTCACCTTTGCAGCGTTCGTTTTCGCAGTGCTGCTCGTGCTGGCCTTGCCCAACCCTCTATGGAGCCCCGCCAGGTGGCATATCCGCCCGATGCTGGCCGCTATCGGGTTCACTGCATCCGGCTGCCTGCTGTGGATTTCCGGATCGTCGCTTGCTTCGCTGGGCCACGGGTTTGCCCTGTTTGGGGCCGCAATCGGAGCTGGCCTGTTGACCTTGGGGGTGGCCCAGCTGGCCGCTTACGGCGTCAACTCGCCTGAGCAGACGGTCGCGGACGCCGCTCGCTGGCTGCTTGGGTCGAAACTTCGGGGCTTCCTGATCGGAGGGGCCCTGGCCTTCTACGGAATGTTCCTCCGTCCACTGATGTACGATGCCCTCTGGTTCGCCGAGGTCTACGAGTGGGTGGCTGTGCTTGCCCTGGCCGTCTGGGCGCTGCTGAAGATCCGGGGCAGCCTCAAGACATTCGTCGAAACGTCGGAAGCCTCGCCGGCGTCCTGGACCGGGTGGAACCGGCACGAACAGCGATTCGAGGAGCGCCCCGACCCGCGCTGGAACGCCATGGAGAGATGGCGGCAGCGCTTCATAGAATCCGGAGATTGGTCCAGCCTCTGGACCTACCTGATGGGGCTGCTCTGCAGAAACAGTGCTTCCCCCCAGTCTGTGCGGGCGGTGTTCCGGCCCCTCAGGGAGGCAAGTCCCACAGTGGGGACAGGAATATTCTGGCGAGGTAGCTCGGACCGGAACCGGCAACGACGAGAGGCTGCGCTGGGCCGATGCCTGAAGAACGCAGAACACGCTCTATCCCTGGCAAACGCAACACCGGGTTCCATCGACGAGTCCATCGTCAAAGAGTCGGCTCAGCGTTTTATCCAAAGCGGCGAAGAACCCGAAACGATGACTGCGAATGTGATTGCGGCGTACCTGCAGAAGGGTGCAGACATCAATGCTGCCGTAGGACTCTGGTTTCCGCTTGTGAATTCCGGCGAAGCGCAGGGAGGATGGTTCGAATTTCCCTGGGTCCGTCGTCGCAGGAGGCGACGGGCCCAGGAAAGGCGGCGAAAGCTGGTGGAGGGAGCGATATCTCACCTTTCCGGAAAGGGTACCCATGTTGCGCTGCCGGTGGGGGTAGCCTCGACCCGAGCGCCGATTTCTCCCACGGCCATTGGCTCACATTCCCTTCCAAACACCACCCACAATGGTCCGGACCCATCGGGGGGCGCAACTCCTGAACCAGTCGCCCAAGCGTATCCAACGTCCGCTCACAACCAGTCAGACAGGGTGTCGCGATTCACCCGGCACCAGCTGGCCAGGGCCAGTACCCAAGCATCCCCGCCGGTCATTGCGTCCCCAAGGGTATCAAGAGTAATCGCCCCCGGGCAGGCCTTTGAGTTGGTGGGAGAAAACGACTTCGCGTACCTGGTACGCACATCAGATGAGATGGAAGGCTATGTCGCAAAGTCGGCCCTTGGCTGGCAGCCCATTTTGCCCGGAGACGAGGTAGGTGCGGTCTGATGAACGAACGGGACCTGGAAGAAACTAGATCGGTTTGTGAACGAATCATTGACCGAGTCGGGGACGTTTTCGTAGGCAACCGGCTTCTGCTTCGCAAGCTGCTGGCGGCCTCCCTGGCCAACGGCCATGTCCTGTTCGAAGACTATCCCGGACTTGGCAAGACGCTGCTGGCAAAGGTGTTCTCCAGAGCCATCGGGACCGACACCAAGCGGGTCCAGTTCACTCCAGACCTGCTGCCTTCCGACATCCTGGGGGTGAACGTGTGGCGTCAGAACGAGGGCGAGTTCCGGCTGGTCAGGGGACCCGTTTTCACAAACGTTCTTTTGGCCGACGAGATCAACCGCGCTCCTCCCAAGACCCAGGCTGCACTGCTGGAGGCCATGGAGGAACGTCAGGTGACCATCGATGGCGAGACCATGACCCTGGACCCGCCCTTCGTGGTGATTGCCACCTAAAACCCCATAGAGCAGGAGGGAACCTATCCCCTTCCTGAAGCGCAACTCGACCGGTTTCTGTTCAAGTTGGGAACCGGGTATCCAGCCAGCCAGGAGATGGAGAACGACATTCTCCTGCGTCGTATTCAGTGGCAGAAGGACGACCCCACAGACGACCTCGAGCCAGCGGTGGACGTGGGCGGATTTCTCGAGCTGCAGAACCTCGTCGAGACAGCGGTATATGTCGACGAGGTCATCATAGATTACATAACGCAGGTGGTGCGGCTCACCCGGGAGCATCCCAGGGTGTCCGTAGGAGTCAGCCCCAGGGGATCGTTGGCCCTGCTTCGGGTATCGCGAAGCATCGCATTGATACACGGCCGGGACTTCGTCGTCCCCGACGACGTGAAGATGGTAGTTCCCGACGTGCTGGCACACCGCATTATCCTCAATATCGAGGACACCCTGGAGGGAGTGCGCCCCGAGTCGATAGTTGACGAAATCCTGGAGCAGGTCCCGGCGCCTACAGAAATGGGGTCAAGGAGGCCCTGAGGTGTTTCCTCACTCGTTGATGGCATGGGCCGGGCTGTCGGTGTTCTTCATGGCGGTTGGCCTGGCCTTCGGAAACATCGTCCTGCTCACAGGAGCCGTCTTCGTCTTGCTCGCGGTCCTGGCCGTCGCATCGCTTCAGCCGCCAGGGCAAGTGAAGGTTGAACGGAAAATCGCGCGCGCGGTCTGCTGGGCTGGAGATTCGATCGAAGTAGAACGCACTATTTCTGCTGACCGGGGCATCGGTCCGATTTTTGTGCATGACACCCTCCCCCAGGAGCTGGAGGTGGTGGATGGCAACAACCTTCGGGTGATATGGAAGTGGCCGGGACCAATGACTCGGGACCTTTCCTACCAAGTCCGTTTTCCCATGCGCGGCGAGTTCGCACTGCCCGGGACGACCTGGCAGTCCCAGGCACCATTCGGGGTCAGGAGGAATGGCCCCATTGCGGCAACTTCGGCAATCGTCATCTCCGCGGTCCCCAGGATCCGGGGAATCACCCGTCTTAACGAGGTGCGGGCTATCACCAAGCAGACCCGCTACCAGGGCGACCTCGCTGAGGCCGGTGTTTCGAACTCCGAATTCCGCGAGCTTCGCCCCTATTCGCCCGGAGACCCCATCAAGCTCATCAACTGGAAGGCCAGCGCAAGGGGTTCAAGAGGCGACAACCTGCCACTGGTCAACGAGTTGGAGCCGGAAGGAAGGAAAGCCGTCTGGATATTTCTCGACGCGGCCAAGTATATGGACGTTGGCAACCCGCTGGAGAACCCCATGGAGAACACGGTGGAGGCGGCCGGCAGCCTGGCACAATTCTACCTTTCCCGCGGTTCCACAATCGGTGCCTATGCCTACAACAGCTACAGTGGCGGCGAATTGCTTTCGCCGGACACGGGACAAAAGCAGTTCCGCCGGCTGACACAGATGTTGACCAGCCTCAAATCGGGTCCCGCCAGGCACGACATGCTGCAGTCGGTCGAGTGGTGCAAAGGCTTTCTGCTCAGACTGCAGCCCGAGGTCTTTATCATCACCCGCCTGGACGTCTACTACCCCCGTCCTGGAGAGGGACGGGAGCCATTGGAGCGCCTTACCGCTGCAGTGCGCCGACTGACGGCGTTTCGACAGCGATCGAGGCGCCAGGGGCGGGTTCGTATAATCCACGTAAATCCCACAGAGTCAAATTCAGACCCGGATTCTCCTTTCGAAGGAGTGGACCTGGCCCAATGGGAGAGCCGGTCTCTGGCAGTCGACCTCAGAAGGGCGGGGGCGGCAGTAATTGAATGGGACCCCTCCGGGGAGGACTTCATTTCCGCGCTTGTGCGCCACATGAACGCCTACAGGTGAATCCATGAGGGAACGACGGCGGAAAGTGCTGGTTGCGACGGAGGCGGTGCTGGTCGTTCTTCTCCTGCTGCTAACTGACTGGCAATTCGTCGGGTGGGCGTCTCCTCCGGTTGAAGTGAACGCGGGCTCTCCTGACACCCTGGCAGCCAGAATCCCATACTTCGGGATGGGCTCGCTGATGTTCGGGTTGGCATTCCTTGCTGTCCTGTACGGTGTGCTTCAGTTCGCCGGAAGAACCCAAGCTGGTTTCCTTCTGTTTACGGTAGCAATCCTGCTGCCCCAGGGTCCTGGGGTTTGGACCCACAACAACCTGGAGTGGGGAAGGCTCGTAGGTCTGGGCTTTCCACTGGGAGAGGGTCATCCGCTCCTGTTGACGGCAGGCTTGTTTGTGGCAAGCCTGGTCGGGCTTGTCGTCCTCCATCGGGTCTTAGCCATGCGAAAACTCGGGGAGATGCTTAGAGGAATGCGGTCCAATGACGGCGAAAGCGATGGCATTCTTGTTGCCGAAAGCAAGACGCTCGCGGGAGTCGTATGCGTCAGCCTGATCGTTGCGCTGTTGCTGGTAGTTGGTGGCAGTGCCCTGGGGCGGGCAAATTGGTTGTCGGAAATTGTCCCGTGGGCTGTTCTGACAATCGGCGGAGGCGCGACCCTGTTGCTGGTCGGCTTTACCGTCCTCTTACTCCGCGGGCTTAACAGGGAATAAAGGTGACCACAGACTGTGGGCAATCGCGTCTTGAATTCAGCAACTCAGCAGGTTGGGTCGGATGAGCCTACATTGCCGGTTTGCAGGGACTGATTTTTCGTTTTCCCGGTCATTTCTGGACATTTCGGGCTGGCCGCTGGTTCAAGAGACCCACCGGGAAGTCAGTCGGGTTCTTTTTGCCACCCGTTATAAACATAAAACTAATGTTTCAGAAGGGGCGCCCGGCTTGGCAAGGATCAAATGACAGCAAAATGAGATTCCAGCCTACAAGACACGATTGCCCTGACCACAGACTGTTGGAACATCTTTTGGAATGTGGCGACCGGTATAATGATCCCCTTATTTGGAAATAGGTTTCGAAACGCGATGTACATGTGTCCGGGTGCGCAGGTTTTGAACAGTAAGTCTCCACTAGCCCACTCTCGGAGGGAAACGCTACGGTGCGCAGGACACAGGCGTTCCCTTGACGGGCGAAATTCGAAAAACATATAATTCGCGCGGCAGGTTATTAAGAAATGCCTAAAAGAACATATCAACCCAAAAAGCGCCGCCGGGCTCGAGTCCACGGATTTCGCAACCGTTCGTCCACGTCGGACGGCCGGGCAATATTGCGACGTCGGCGGTTCAAGGGCCGGCACAAGCTAAGCGTGTAACGCACGGCGCCTAGCGATGCAACGCAGGCACCGCATCTCCGGCACGAGACGGCATTCCCAGATTCACCGCGAAGGAGCCAGCGCTGCCAACCGGCTGCTGGTGATTCGCTATCTGGCCAACGACCTTGAACACAGCAGATTTGCGTTCGTGGTCAGCAAGCGTGTGGGAAATGCTGTCTTCCGGAACCTGGTCAAACGAAGGCTCAGGGAAGCGGTGAAGAGTTGCCAGGTGGCTTCGGGCTGGGACGCGGTGTTTATAGCGAGGCGTGGCGTTCAGAACGCCACCTTCGAAGACCTCAGCAGGGCCACGTGGAACCTCCTGAGGCGTAGTGGCATAGGCTCCTCTGAAACCCGGAGGTCAAGGCCAGACGAAGCTGACAAGAGCCTTTCCAATTCTCGCGGGGACTCAACTGAATGAAGCTGGCCATCCTATGGTGTATCCGTGCCTACCAGGCAGGCCTCTCCCCGCTGTTGCCGACGTCATGCCGGTACTTGCCGACATGTTCCTACTATTCTCATGACGCAGTGAACCGATACGGTGTGCTGAAAGGCGCCTGGCTTGGCGCCAAACGCCTGGCCCGTTGTCATCCCTTGGGCGGCAAGGGATATGACCCGGTGCCATGAGTGATCGGACTCTTCGATCGAGCTGAATTTGCTCCAGCCCTTTAGCCCTCCTTCAGATAAATCAGATAAAGCCGGTGCCTCGCAGAAAACCGATTGGGCAACCGGAATCAGACTTTTCCCAGGCGATCCGCGCAACCGCACAGCCGGAGCGAGTCGACTCTCGTTCCCCCGCTGGCTGTTATTCGCAGCCCTGGCGGGACTACTCGCCTTGGCCCTGACCGGATGCACTCGGGACATCGGCGGCGTCAGTTCCGGCTGGAATGCTCTTGCCAGTTCCAACGGCGTTGTCTATGTCGGCACCAAGGACGGACGGGTGCAGGCGCTGGTCGACAACGGGTTTGAAGGGGTCCGGCCCGGCTGGAGTTTTCCGCAAGCAGAGGGAACGGACAACCTGAAAGGCGTCTTCTCCTCTCCCGTAGTCGTCGGCCAACTCCTGTATGTTGCCGGAGAAAGCGGGTATCTCTACGCTCTCGATGTCGACACCGGAAGTCCTTCCAACCGGGGCTGGCGTCGACCACAGGGGCAGCCTCAAGACCTGGAACCGCTGGTCGCCGGTCCTGCATACGACCCCATCAACGAGCTGCTCCTGGTTCCTTCGGAGGACGGGAGACTCTACGGGTATATCGCAGACACTGGCGAGAGCCTGTGGGACAGGCCTTTCAGCGCAGGCGACAAGATCTGGTCCACCCCGGTCGTCGGCAATGGCATCGCCTATTTCGGCTCCCACGACGGCAACATATACGCCGTGAACACCGCCACGGGGGAGGAGGAATGGAGATACGAGACCGGCGGAGTCGTGGCAGGCAAACCTCTCCTGTTTGACGGCATGGTGCTGGCCGGTTCCTTCGACAAGAATCTTTATGCCCTCGACGCCGTCGACGGAGACCTCCGCTGGCAGTTCGAGGGAGAGAACTGGTTCTGGGCCGGCGCGGTAACGAACGGGGAAACCATTTTTGCCCCCAGTATGGACGGTAATGTATACGCCCTGGACCGCCACGGCATCCTCCGGTGGCAGTACGACACGGGCGACTCGATAGTCTCCTCTCCTGTACTGGTGCCCCGTGGACTGGTGGTGGCACCCAGGAACGGGCGTCTGCTACTGCTTGACGTTTCAGACTCCGGCGACCGCACCGCGGCCCAGCGGCTGCTGTCGTCCCAGAGCCTGGGCGACGCTCAGATCAGGGCGCCGCTCGTGGCGGTGGGCGAGTCAGTGTATGTGGGTTCAGAAGACGGAAGTGTCCGCCGGGTGGAAGCCAAGGGGGGCCAGGTACAGATATGGTGCTGGCACTATGAGAACACGCAATGCAACTGATTGTTCGACGGAGTGAACCGGCCTCGCCGATGAGGCAGGAGGCAAGGTAGGGCCCTTTGGGAATCGACGACCTCTGGCGTGAAATAATCATCAGGCCCATGTTGAACCTGCTGGTGGTGCTCTACACCATCTGCTTCAACAACATGGGCGTCGCCATCATTGTCTTCACTGTGATCGTCCGCCTGGTCACGCTCCCGCTGACCATCAAGCAGCTGCGCCAGATGAAGGCGATGACCGACCTGCAGCCCCGGATGCGGGAAATCCAGGAGCGTTACGGCCGCGACAGGCAGCGGGTCTCCCAAGAGACCATGCGCATGTACCGGGAAGCTGGTGTCAACCCGGTGGGGTGTCTTGGCCCACTGGTGATACAGATGCCCATACTCTTCGGGCTTTTCCGGGTGCTGATCCAGACGCTGTATTCGCGCCCGGACCACATGGTCGCGCTGGCAGAAAAGTTCTACGCCTGGATACCGTATTTTCCCATCTACACCGCGGCCCCGTTGGCCGCATCCTTCCTGTGGATGGACCTCTCCGAACCGGACCCCACCAAGGTGGTTATTCCGGTGCTTGTCTTCGTTTCCACCTGGCTGCAGCAGAAGATGACCATGACACCGTCGACGGACCCGCGACAGTCGACGAACCAGATGATGATGCTGTGGCTGATGCCGCTGATGATTGCGTTCTTCTCCTTCACTCTGCCCAGCGGCCTTTCGCTGTACTGGATCGCGTCCAATGTAATCGGTATCGGTATCCAGTACTTCATAACCGGATGGCAACCTATTTTCCCGCTGTTCCCCAGGGCGGAGCCGGCGCCGGCAGGAGCGCCGTCTGCGTCATCCCGCTACGATGAACCTGAGGAGGTTGATGGTGATGCAAGAACCTCTAGTAATGAGCGCCCGAACCGTAGAAGAAGCAATCGAGCTGGCTCTGAAAGAGCTCGGCGTCGACCACGACGAGGCAGAGGTCGAAGTACTAAGTAGAGGCAAGGCCGGTTTCCTTGGAATCGGGGCAGAACTGGCCCGAGTGCGAGTCACTCGTCTGGGCGCAGGCGCTTCCCCCGTTACTGAAGGCGGTACTGAAGACACCGGAGAGCAGACCGCAGCCGCACTGGCCACGGCAGCCGTGGGCCGTATCCTTGAATCGGCCGGGGTCAATGTGACCCGAACGCTGCGCTCGGCACACGACCCGGAGGCGGGCGGACCTGTTATCGACCTTGCCGGCGAGGACTCAGGTCTCCTCATAGGTCGGCGTGGTCAGACCCTGCAGGCATTGCAGTTCCTCGTCACCCTGATAGTCCGGAAGAAGTTGGGCGAGGATGTCCGGGTAATCCTCGATGTGGAGAACTACCGCCAGCGCAGAGAGACATCCCTGCGAGACATGGCAGCCAAGGTGGCCAGTCGCGTTGCCCAGACCAACAGGAGCATCACGCTGGAGCCCATGTCGCCCGCTGACCGGCGCATCATTCACACCTCCCTGGCAGAGAATCCGGAGGTGCGAACCGAGAGCGCCGGAGAGGGCGAAAACCGGAAAGTTACCATCATGCCTCGCAGGGACTAGACGAGGGACACTGCCCGGTTGGCACTGGATGACCAGCAACTATTGCCGGCCACTACACTGTGGCCCGGCGAGTTTGATAACATTAGGCCAAACGCACTCTCAGGCGGGGCCTAAGGGAAGCGAAGACTAGAAAGCAGGAGGAGGGCCTTAACTTGATTGCGATAGAACCCACCCGAGAAGTCGTCTCCGGGGTCTATGACCTTCTGGACAAGAACCTGAACACCGTTCGCTCCATCCAGAAACGTCCCCTCACCCTGAGCGACAAGATTCTGCTCAGCCACCTTGACGACCCCACTGCAACCGGCATGGTGCGGGGCCAGACATACGTGCAACTCCGCCCGGACCGGGTGATCCTGCAGGACGTGCTTGGCCAGACTGCCATGCTCCAGTTCATGCAGACCCGCATGGCCACGACCGCTGTGCCGACTTCCGTTCACTGCGACCACCTGATCCAGGCCCGTGTCGAGGGCGGCCGCGACCTCACCGAGTCGCTGACGGAGAACGATGAGGTCTACAACTTCCTGCGCACTGCCTCCGCCAAGTACGGCGTGGGCTTCTGGTCGCCGGGGGCCGGCATCATCCACCAAGTGGCCTTCGAGAACTACGCGTACCCTGGCGAAATGATGATCGGCACCGACTCTCACACCCCCATGGGAGGCGGGCTGGGATCCATCTCCGTGGGCGTGGGCGGGGCCGACGCAGTCGAGGTCATGGCTGGGTTGCCCTGGGAGGTACTGTACCCCCGTTTCATCGGGGTGCACCTCACCGGTGAGATGAGCGGCTGGACTGCACCCAAGGACGTCATCCTGTATCTGGCGGGGCAATTGACCGTGTCGGGCGGCACCAATGCCATCATCGAGTACTTCGGGCCAGGAACCGCTTCCATCAGCGCCACCGGAAAGGCCACCATCACCAACATGGGTGCCGAGCTGGGGGCCACAACCTCGGTATTCCCCTACGACGAGCGCATGGCCCGGTACCTGAGGGCCACCAGACGCGGGGACATCGCCGAGTTGGCCGACCAGTACCGTCATCTGCTGACCGCTGACCCTGAGTGCGAGGCCAACCCGGGGCAGTACTACGACCGGATCGTCGAGATCAACCTGTCCGAGCTCGAACCGCACCTGGTGGGCCCCCACTCTCCAGACCGGGCGCGGCCCATCTCCCGGATGGCGGCGGAGCTCAAGGAGGACGACGGGCTGATCGACGAAATTTCGGCCGCTCTGATTGGCAGTTGCACCAACTCCTCATACGAGGACATGAGCCGCTCCGCGGACGTGGCTGAGCAGGCCAAGGCTCGGGGCCTGAAGTCTGCCGTGCCCTTCATGGTCACCCCCGGCTCCGAGCAGGTGCGCGCCACCATCGAGCGGGACGGGCAGATGCAGTCCCTCACGGACATCGAAGCCACGGTCTTGGCCAACGCCTGCGGCCCCTGCATCGGACAGTGGCGGCGCGCGGGGGAAAGTGCCGGCACGCCGAATACGATCGTAACCTCCTACAACCGCAACTTCCCGGCACGCAACGACGGGCAGCCCTCCACCATGAATCTGATCGGCAGCCCAGAGATCGTGACTGCCCTGGCTATCGGGGGCCGGCTGTCCTTCAATCCCCTGACCGACACCCTCACGGCCGCCGACGGTTCGGAGTTCAAGCTGGACCCGCCCAAGCAAGCTCCGGAAGTCCCCCCTTCAGACTTTGACGAGGGGCGCTCTTTCTACCAGTCTCCGCCGGACGACGGAAGCGGTATCGATTTGACCGTATCCCCGGACAGCGAGCGCATTCAGCTCCTGGAGCCCTGGCCAGCCTGGGACGGCAACGACTTCACCGACATGCCGGCCTTGCTCAAGGCCAAGGGCAAGACCACCACCGACAGCATCTCTCCTGCCGGCGTGTGGCTGCGCTTCCGAGGCCACCTGGACCGGTTCAGCGACAACATGTTTATGGGCGCCATCAACGCCTACACCGACGAGGCAGGCAAGGGCCTCAACGCCCTCAGCGGCGAACGGGACCAGGGCTTCTCGAGGATTGCCCGGGACTACAAGGCCCAGGGTGTCAAGTGGGTGGTCATCGGCGACTCCAACTATGGGGAGGGCAGCAGCCGGGAGCACGCGGCGCTTTCGCCGAGGCTCCTCGGAGGCGCTGCAGTCATCGCTCGCAGCTTCGCCCGCATTCACGAGAGCAATCTCAAGAAGCAGGGCCTCTTGGCTCTGACCTTCTCGGACGAGGCCGACTATGACCGGATCAGGGAGGACGACCGGATTAGCCTGACCGGCCTGAACGAACTGGCCCCCGGCAAGCCGGTGCAGTGCGGGGTCAACCACAGCGACGGCACCTCCGAAACCCTGAACCTGCAGCACTCGTACAGCGAGTCTCAGCTCGAGTGGTTCAAGCTGGGATCGGCACTCAACCTGTTCCACCAGTAGGGCACAATCCCTGCACCAGCGTACCAGGCAATTCAGTCCGCCCTTCAGTTCTGGCAGATTCCAGGACCTTGAAGGGCGGACCAGGTTTTTCTCGCCGGGATATCTCGACACCCGGCATTCTATTGACCGGTCCTTCCATTCGGGGAGCAGCCACGTTACCTTGAAATAACACCAAGCAGAATCCTCCAGTAGACCGGTTGTGGTTGACCGGTTGTGAATGGGGCCGCTAGAATAGCGAAGTGATCAGCGAGCCGGACTTCCCACAGGTCTATGGCCCGTTCGACAGTCCCCGCGAAGAGTGCGGGGTAATTGCCGTATATTCCCCTGAAGAGTCCGCCAGCCGCTTGTCCTTCTTCGGCCTCTTCGCCCTCCAGCATCGCGGCCAGGAAAGCGCCGGCATCGCCGCCACGGATGGCGAGTCCGTCGAAGTCCACGCCGGCATGGGCCTCGTGTCCCAGGTGTTCCGCGAGCCTGACTTTCTTCCTCTTGCCGGCGACCTGGCCATAGGCCATACCCGGTATTCCACCACGGGCAGCAGCGAGATCTGCAACGCTCAGCCACTGGTGGTTGAAGGGCGTGCAGGAACGCTGGCGCTGGCCAACAACGGCAACATCATCAACGCCCGCGAATTGAAGGACCAACTGGAGCAGGAGTGGAACTGCTCATTTGCGTCTACCACGGACACCGAGATAATCGCCCGCATCGTGGTTGACTCGGCGGGGTCGTCTTGGGAAGACCGAATTTTCCAATGTATGCGGCGTCTCGAGGGAGCGTATTCGCTGGTCGGCCTCACACACGACTCCGTGATAGCCGCCCGTGACCCTCTTGGCATCCGGCCGCTGTGCATAGGCCGCAGGGGTGAAGGCTGGGTGGTCGCGTCGGAATCATGCGCCCTCGACAACCTGGGTGCAGAGTTCCTGCGGGAAATTGATCCCGGCGAAGTTGTCATCATTGACCGGCAGGGACTGCGTTCGTCAATCTGGCCCGGAGTCAGCGAGTCGAAGCCGAGGGCGCTATGCGTCTTCGAGCTGATCTACTTTTCGAGGCCGGACAGCCTGATGGACGGGCACCTGGTGCACTTGAAGAGACAGGAGATGGGCGCCCAACTGGCCCGTGAACACCCGGTTGACGCCGATCTGGTCATCGGCATTCCAGATTCGTCGACGGCAGCGGCGGTGGGTTACGCACTGGAGTCGGGAATACCCTTCAGCGAAGGCCTGATCAAGAACCGGTACGTCGGGCGCACCTTCATCGAACCGGAGCAGCGTTTGCGAGACCTCGGGGTCCGGCAGAAGTTCAACAGCCTCGGGGAGGTTATCCGCGGCAAGCGCATAATCGTGGTCGACGACAGCATCGTCCGCGGCACCACCACCCCTCATGTGGTCAACCTGCTGCGCCGCGCAGGGGCCGCCGAGGTTCACATGCGCGTCTGCGCGCCGCCCATCCGGCACCCCTGCTTCATGGGCGTGGACATGGCTTCGCGCAAAGAACTTCTGGCGGCCAACAACACTGTGCCCGAAATCCGGAAGATCATCGACGCAGACACCCTTGGGTACCTCAGTGTCAAAGGGCTGATGAAGGTGGTGGGAGGCGAGAGCGGCGGCTTCTGCGACGCCTGTTTTACGGGCAACTACCCCGTACCCGTGCAGCTAGAGCTGGATAAGCTGATGCTGGAAACTCCCGCCGGCTGATTCTTGCTCGCGCACGGGCCGCTCCGGGTACGGCTCCACGTCCCGCTCAGAGGATAACGTTCCCTTTAGTAGATGGTTTGCCAGCTTATGATCCGTCATTCCTGCGAAAGCGGGAATCCAGTGGCGGCGCACTTGTGGGACGGAAAGCTAACTTGACCACCTCAATTGGAACGCCAGCCACTCAGAGGCCGCCCTTGCCAGAGTTGCGGCTGTCATTTAACCCTTTTCCTTGCAATTCAGTCTGCCCCCCAACGGAAAACAGAACGTGATCAGGATGTCGAGTTGAGCGAAGAGAGTACTGGCGGCGCTTACAGGGAATCCGGCGTCGACCTTGCGCGGATGGACGAGCTCAAAGACCGCATCCGCGGCTTGGCGGCCAGTACCCACGGGCCTGAGGTCATAGACGGCGGAGCAAGTTTCGCTGGCCTCTTCCAGTTGGGCGGTGGCGACGGGCCTGTCCTGGTGGCCAGCACTGACGGTGTGGGTACCAAGCTCAAAGTAGCGGCCCAGTTGGGTCATTTCGAGTCCATTGGCCGCGACCTGGTCACCCTTAACGTCAATGACATCCTCACCAAAGGGGCCCGTCCCCTCTTCTTCCTGGACTATGTCGCATTCAGCAACGTCGACTCCCAGTCCCTGGACTCCCTGATGCGCGGCATTGCCTGGGGCTGCCGTGAGGCGCAGTGCGCCCTGATCGGCGGCGAGACTGCCCAGATGCCGGCAGTGTACGCGGACGGAGAGATGGACCTCGCCGGCTTCGTCGTTGGCGTCGTCGAAAAGGACCGGATCCTGGAGCCTTCGAAGGTGCGGGAGGGAGACAAGCTCCTTGGCATCCCATCCAACGGGCTCCACACCAACGGATTTTCCCTGGTGCGCAAGGTGTTCAACACCGACAGCGACCCAACAGCACTGTTCAGCCGCCTGGAGGGACTAAACCACCAGTTGGGTGAGGAGTTGCTGCTTTACCACCGCAACTACTACCCCCTGCTGGCCCCTGCGCTGGGGTTCCTCAGCGGACTTGCCCACATCACGGGAGGAGGCCTGCCCGGAAAACTGCCCGCCGTCTTGCCGGATCACCTCGCCGCTTCCATCGACACGAACACCTGGACTCCGTCACCGATTTTCGGGCTTATACAGCGAACGGGACGCATATCGGATGACGAGATGTTCCGCGTTTTCAATATGGGCCTCGGGATGGTTGCTGTATGCCCCGAGGAAAATTTGTCCTCCTTCCACCATCTCATACCTGAGGCCATCCCGGTGGGAGAGGTGGTAGCTCGTGAATGGGACGATCAGGTCCTGCTTGCCAGGTGAGAGTCGCCACCGGAGTCAGCTGACCTTCAGGGCGGAATGGGGCCACAGAGAATGGGGGGCGGAATGATAATTGCCGCCCTGGACAATGGAGAGTTGGATTGAGAGCGCTAATCAGTGTTTACGACAAGACCGGCGTCGTGGAGTTCGGACGGCGGATAGCCGAGGCCGGATACGAGTTGGTCAGCACCGGCGGAACCCACAGGACCCTGTCTGAGGAAGGCGGCCTGTCGGTTCGCCAGGTCGCCCAAGTCACCGGCTCGCCCGAAATCCTGGACGGCCGGGTGAAGACACTCCACCCGGTCATTCACGGAGGGCTCCTGGCCCGTCGGGAGTCCCCGGACCAGATGGCCGAACTGGCGGAGCACGGCATTCAGACCATCGACCTTGTCGCGGTCAACCTGTACCCCTTCGTAGAGACCGTCAGCAGGGCAGATGTGACGCTGGACGACGCGCTGGAGAATATCGACATCGGCGGGCCCACCATGCTGAGGGCGGCGGCCAAGAATTTCCCTTCCGTAGCGGTAGTCGTAGACCCTGCCGACTACGAGTGGGTGGCGGAGAAGATAGCAGAGGGCGGCCTGACAGCCGACGACCGGCGCGGTCTGGCGGCCAAGGCGTTCCGTCACGTCTCTGAATACGATTCTGCGGTAACCGGCTACCTCAGCGGCACCGAAGAGAGCGGGCAATTGCCGGAAAGGCTCACCATCTCGCTGGAGAAAGTGTCAGGCCTCCGCTACGGCGAAAATCCTCACCAAGCCGGTGCCCTGTACATACCTGCGGGCTCGCCGTTGACGGGCATTTCCGGAGCCACGCAGTTGCATGGACGTGAGCTCTCGTACAACAACCTCATGGACGCAGATGCGGCTTGGCGTACCGTCTCTGACTTCGCCGAGCCGACGGTGGCCGTCGTGAAGCACAACAACCCTTGCGGCCTGGCCAGCCGCGACTCCATCGCCGAGGCGTACCAGCTGGCCTATGAGGGAGACACGGTCAGCGCCTTCGGAGGAATCGTTGCGATCAACCGCACCGTGGACGCCGCCACGGCCCAGGCGATGGACGCGATCTTCTACGAGGTGGTCATCGCCCCCGGATATGACGACGACGCGCTGGCTATCCTGCAGCGGAAGCGGAACCTGCGCATCCTGACCGTAGGGGCGGCACCGTCCGGGAGCGCACTCGACCTGCGGCCCATCTCCGGCGGGATGCTGGTGCAGGGCGCCGACGACATCGCGGAGGACCCCGCGGAGTGGAAGACGGCCACCGAGAGAGAGCCGAGCGCCGCTGAGCGGCAGGACCTCGCCTTCGCCTGGAAGGCAGCCAAGCACATCAAGTCCAACGCCATCGTCTTCGCCAGGGACCGCGCTCTGGTGGGCATGGGAGCCGGACAGCCCAACCGTGTGGTCAGCGTGCATCTCTCCCAGCGCATCGCTGGCGACAAGGCCAGGGGATCCGTTCTTGCATCGGACGCCTTCTTTCCCTTCCCGGACAACATCGAACTGGCCGCGGAGGCTGGCATTACAGCCATCGCGCAGCCGGGAGGGTCAGTGAGGGACGAGGAGGTTATCGCCGCCGCTGATCAGGCTGGGCTGGCCATGGTATTCACGGGGGTTCGCCATTTCCGCCACTAGGCCGTTTCAGGCTGGACACAGGCGGTGAGCGCCAGCGTTGACATTGTAATCCCGGTCTACAACGAGGAGGATGCCCTTCCGGTGAGCATCCCGAAGCTGTGCGCCTTCCTCCGGGAAAACCTGGAGAATCCATGGCGAGTGACCATCGCCGACAACGCATCAATCGACGGAACGCGCGCCGTCTCGGAAAGCCTGTGCCGGGAGCATGACGGCGTCAACTACCTCTACCTGCCTGAAAAGGGACGGGGAAGAGCACTGAAAGCGGCGTGGCTGGGCAGCGAGTGCGACATCGTCAGCTACATGGATGTTGACCTCTCCACTGACCTGTCCCACTTTCCGGCTCTCGTGAGCGAGCTTGAGAGTGGCTGCCACGTGGCCATCGGCAGCCGGCTCAGCCGAGGCTCAAGGGTCACTCAGCGCAGCTTCAAGCGGGAGTTTACCTCCCGGACTTACAACAAGCTGATCTGGTCGATGTTCTTCGTTGGCTTCCCCGACGCCCAGTGTGGGTTCAAGGCGATGACACGGCAGGCGGCCCAGGCAATCATCCCTCACATCGAGAACAATAACTGGTTCTTTGACACCGAGCTGCTGATCATCGCGGAGAAACGGAGATACCGCATTGGCGTCGTGCCGGTGGCCTGGGAGGACGATCCTACCAGCACTGTCAACGTGGCCAAGACTGCCACCGAGGACATCAAGGGCCTTCTCCGGCTGCGCTTCGGCGGCATCCCCAGGGTTGAGCCACCCCATTCCCTCTGAATCCCCTCACGTCCCCAACTTCCCCCTCCCTTGAGCGAGAGGGTTAGAGTGAGGGTGAACTTCTCGGCAACTACACCTACAAAGGAATCGTGGAATTAGCATGGAACTGGGACTCGCAGGCAAGACTGTAATTATAACCGGCGGAGGATCCAACATCGGCCGTGCGATCGTCCACGCCTTCGCCGATGAGGGCAGCAACATCGTCATCGCCGAGCTCGACCCGGCCCAGGGCCAGCGCGTAGCCGACGAGGTTGCGGCGAAGGATACAGGCAGCGGAGCAATGACGGTGGCGACAGACGTCGCCAACCACGAGTCGGTCAACGCGATGGTGGAAACTGCCACCAACGAGTTCGGCGGCGTGGACGTGCTAGTCAACAACGCCGGCTGGACCATCGACCGGCTGTTCCTGGAGAAGCCGCGGGAGGAGTGGCAGCGGGAGGTGCAGGTCAACCTGTGGGGAGCCATCAACTGCATCCACGCAGTGCTGCCGGGTATGGTGGAGCGGCAGGGAGGCAGCATCGTCTGCCTCAGCTCCGACGCCGGCCGGATGGGCGAGTACCGGGAGGCCGTCTATTCCGCGTGCAAGGCTGGGGTGATCGCCCTCAGCAAGTCCATCGCCCGGGAGACTGGCCGTTACGGCCTGCGCCTGAACTGCGTCTGCCCCGGCCTAGTGGTCCCGCCCGAAGAAGAGAGCATCAGCGAGACCAGCATGTGGCACCAGATGCGCGAGGTATTCACTCCGGAGGCCCGGGAGCGCGCCATTCGCGCCTACCCCCTCCGCCGGATGGCCGAGGCCCGCGAGATCGCCAACGCAGTCGTCTTCCTCGCCTCAGACGCCGCCGGCTTCATCACCGGCCAGACCCTCAGCGTAAGCGGCGGGTATACGATGGCTTAAAAGATGGGTTGAGGCCGCCTGCCCCCGCCGAGTGGCCAAGCGTCTCCAGGACGCAGGGATTGGGTATTGGGATGGACTAGCAACTTGAAGATTTCCAATGCGGTGGCACCCAACAGTGCCTCGTCTCCCGGACCGAAGACGACCGGGCAGATTCGCGCTACCCCGTTGATTTCAATGGCAGCCTGACCGAATGGCAATTCTATCTTCCGCCCATCGGCAACTATGTAAGAATATGTCGTCAAGGGCTGGACGTGGAAATCTGCCAGCAAAGAAGCCGGAAACATTGAGTCGAGCGCGCCGGTGTCCACCATGGCGTCAATCTCAACAAAATTGTCCCCACTAAGATTGGCTACTTTCACGGTCTGATAGAAAACGCCCACACTTTTGCCTCTACCGTGCCAAAACCGTTGCTGGTCAATTGTAGTTTGTTCTATGGTAGTCAACCATCCTGTGATCGCTCGCCTTCCTTCGGTTACCTTCTACCAATAGCTAAAGCTAAATCGGTGGATTTCGTTTGCCATCACGAACTCCCAAAAGTAAAAAGCCCCGGCTTGCGCCGGGGCCTTCGCGTGTTCCCTAAGAAAACTCAGTGGGGGACTAGAGCGCGGCGACCTTCTCGCGGAGGGCGTCAAGCTCGGCTATGAGCTGGGCCTTGGGGTCGTCCTTGCCGCCGTTGTTCATCTCGACCAGCTCCCAGGAGCGGGCCTCAATTGCCGGCATCATGGACTGGAGCAGTTCCTCGTCCACGTCGTTGGCAATGGTGGGGTAGCCGGCGCGGCTGATCATGCTCTTGATCTTGCCCTGCTTGAACTGGTCGAGGGTCCAGGCCAGGGTCTCGCCGGAGGTGGTGACATCCCAGTAAATCCGGACGTCCTGGTTGCGCGGGCCGTAGTGGTAATGCGGACCGTTCTGGAAGCAGTCGAAGGCCAGCAGCTCGACTTCCTGGCCGGCGATGTCGGACAGGACGTGAATGGCCATGCCCTCGTCGTTAATCTGCGGCAGGTGGCGGTATTCCAGACCGAACTTCAGGTTGCCGACGGTGATCTTGTCGCCGTCCTGCATCTCGGGCATCATGTGATGCACGGTGCGGCGCCCGTTCAGCGACATCTCACGGGCGGTGGACTCGACCTCGTCCAGCTTCCCGGCGCTGACCGGGCTGGCCTCCAGGTTGTCAGCCAGAGCGTCGTAGCCGGAGCGGCGGACCATGGTGGTGAGGTTGTTGCGCAGGTTGCCGATGGTCCAGCCCAGAGGGTTGCCGGCAGTGGTCTTGTCCAGATGCAGGCGGATGTTATGGTTCTCGGGGCCATAGTGGTAGTGGGGGTCCTGATCGAAGCAGTCGAAGCGCAGGATCTCCGTGTCGTGGCCGTCGATCTCGGAATAGACCTGCAGGCACAGGCCCTGGTCGTTCATGATTTCCGCCCGGTAGCTCATCGCGACGTCGATGGGGCCGGCGTTGATAACGGTACTACCCTTTTCCACGTAGTGCCTCCTCTCGATTTGTATATGGGTATTCGTGGCAATTTCAGGCGGTTTTGCCGCCTTCGTGGCGTTATGAATTATATCACGCGCGGGTATACTGGCAAGCGGGAAACATCGGCAGCAGGTTTGTGGCCACGGGCCGACATAATGACCATTTACGACGGCCATGTCGCCCCGGTTTCATGGCCACCACCCAGTCATTCAGGATAGCATCGCTGGATACTGATACTTTTGAGCTTGCCCAACGGGAGGAGCGTTGACCATGGATATTGGAGTTTCGATGCCTCGCATCCCAGACGGCCCCGGGCTGCGAGAGTTCGCCCAGGCTGCCGAGGCGATGGGTTTCGAGTCGGTGCTCATCGGCGACCACATCGTCCTGCCCACAGGCGGGACGACCCAGTATCCCTACACTCCATCGGGAGGCTTTTCCCGGCCATCGGACGAGCCGTTCCTCGAGACGATGACCCTGCTGGGCTTCCTCGCCGCCTGCACCGAGCGCATCAAGCTGGGCAGCACGGTGCTGATCCTTCCATACCGCAACCCGGTGGTGCAGGCCAAGATGTTCGCGTCGCTGGACTCCCTGACCGGAGGTCGCATGATCTGCGGCGTCGGCGTGGGCTGGCTCGAGAAGGAGTTCGACACCCTGGGCGTGAGTTATGCGGAGCGAGGCCCTCTGACCGATGAGTTCCTCGAAATCTTCCACACCCTGTGGTACGACGACCGCCCGGAGCATCACGGCAGGCACTACGACTTCGACGGCATCCAGTTCCAACCCAAGCCGGTCCAGAACCCCCTGCCCATCTGGGTCGGCGGTCACACCCGCGCCGCACTGCGCCGCACTGCCAAGTACGGCGACTGCTGGCACACCACCAGGCAGACCCCCGAGTTCGTCGCCTCCCACATCCCCTACCTCAGCCAGCAGATCGAAAAGCAGGGACGCAGGATCGAGGACATAACCGTCTCGCTAAAGCGCAGCCTGCACTTCACTGACATCGGCCTGCCCGAAACGGGCAGCGAGCGCAGTGGCGGCGCGCTGGTCTGCAGAACGCAGGAGGTCGTCGACGACCTCCACGCGTGCCACGAAATCGGCATCGGGCAGTTGACCTACGACTTTCGCGTCAGCGAACTCTCCGACTGCATACGTGTCATGGAGCGCCTGGCCGAAGCCGTGCTTCCGGTGGCTGGCCGCCTGGGCTAGCAGCCCGTCCGAGAAACAGGGTTGGTGAGCCATTGAGGGTATGATGGGGCGGAGCATCAGACGAGCGGAGCGGTCAATGAGCAAGACCTACCTTCCCTACGATCCGGAGCAGCAGTTGCTGCTGCCGGCGGCGCTCCAGGAATGGCTGCCGCCGGACCACCTGGCCTATTTCATCTCCGACGTGGTGGACCAGCTGGCGTGGTGGACCAGCTGGACCTCTCGGACATCACCGCCCGCTACGAGCAGGAAAGGCGGGGCGGCCCGCCCTACCATCCCAGGATGATGGTGAAGGTGCTGCTCTACGGCTACTGCACCGGTGTGGCATCGTCCCGTCGCATCGCCCAGAGGCTGCACGAGGACATCGCCTTCCGGGTGCTGGCGTCCAACAACACGCCGGACTTCCGCACCGTCTCCGACTTCCGAAAGGACCATCTGGAGGCGGTGGCGGACCTGTTCCTGCAGGTGCTGGAGCTTTGCCAACAGGCAGGACTGGTGAAGCTTGGGCACGTGGCACTGGACGGCACCAAGGTGAGGGCCAATGCCTCCAGGCACAAGGCGATGAGCTACGGGCGGATGGAAGAGAAGGAGGAGCGGTTGCAGGCCGAGGTGAGCGAGTTGCTCCGCAAGGCGCAGGAGGTGGACGAGGAGGAGGACCGCCGCTACGGGAAGGACAGGCGTGGGGATGAGTTGCCGGAGGAACTGGCCTTCCGGGAGGGACGGTTGCGGAAGATAAGGGAGGCCAAGGCGGCGCTGGAGGCCGAGGCCCTGACGGAGGCGGAGCAGGCCGAGTCCGAGGGCCGGAATCACCCCGGGGTGCCTGACGACAAGGCGCAGCGGAACTTCACCGACCCGGACTCCCGCATCATGCCCGGCCCGGGAGGGAGGGACTTCCAGCAGTCCTACAACTGTCAGGCGGTGGTGGACAGCGAGCATCAGGTGATCGTGGCGGCCCGTGCCACCGATCAGCCCTCGGACAAGGGTCAGGCCGTGAGCATGATTGAGGAGACCATCCTGAACGTGGGCACAGTCCCAAAGGAAGTCTCCGCCGACGCCGGATACTACTCGGCCAAGGAGGTGGAGGAACTCTACGCCCTGGGAGTTGACCCGTTCGTCGCGCCGGAGAAAACCCGCCACGGCTGGGTGTCGCCACCGGCGCCCCGCGGTCGCATACCCAAGGGACTGTCCGCCAGGGACCGGATGCGGCGCAAGCTGCGGACGAAACGGGGCAGGGAACGCTACTCCCTTCGAATGGAGACGGTGGAACCGGTATTCGGGCAGATCAAGCAGGGCCGGGGCTTCCGGCAGTTCCTGCTGCGGGGTCTGGCGAAGGTGAACCGTGAGTGGCTGCTGATCTGCGCCGGCCACAACCTGCTGAAGCTGTTCCGCTTCGGGGCCCGTGCTGCTGGCAAGGTGAGGGGCAAAGGCGCCACTGGGAACAACAGGGCCACGTGCCGGGCCATGGGCAGTGGGATTTTCAAGAAACAACCCGGATGTGCCTATACGCACCAGGCAAGAACTGTTGCCGCAGGCTAATCCCGGCTGACCGACGCCGCCAGTTGGTCAATTCTCAGACGGGCTGCTAGGTTGAGAACTGATGACAGTCGGCGATTGCGTGGAACCTGGGGAGTGTGTAGATTAGCCGCATGACACCGGAAACGATTGCGATCATCGCTGTGGGCGTTGGATTGGGAGGGCTGATACTGACCCTTTTCCAAGTTACGAACAGGCGATTTGATTCTATTGACAGGCGATTTGATTCCCTAGAAAGACGAGTTGATTCGCTGCAGCAACAGCAATCGGGTTTGACCGAACGGGTGGCCCGTCTTGAGGGACTCGTGGAGGCTATCCGCGACATACTGATTAGATCGCCTGCGGCCCCCTAGCTGCTCCCGCCAAAGCCGCTACAACCCGCTGTCCTTGAACCACTTGGCCCGCTTCACCAGTTCCTCGCAGGTGTGGCGCATGGCCGACAGCTGTTTCTCAGTCACCGGGCGTTTCACTGCGGCGGGCGCTCCGGTCACGAACGAATTGGAGGGTATCTGCGAACCCGGCAGCACGGCCGAGTTGGCCGCCACGAGGCAATTCTCTCCCAGCGTCACATGGTTCAGCACCGTGCAGTTGTTTCCCAGCAGGGACCCGCTCCCCACGCGGTCGCAATGCACCACCACGCTGTGCCCTACCGAAACCCGGTCCTCCAGGGTCAGGCCATTGCCGTGGATCACCGATCCTTCCTGTATGTTGACATAGTCACCAATGACTATGGCGTCATCGCCATCCCCGCGTACTGTGACGCCAGGCCAGATGCTGGCGTATTCGCCGATTTCCACGTTTCCCACCACATAGGCGAACTCGCTCACCCACGCAGTCTCTGCAACCTTCGGCGTAACGCCATTTAGAGTACGAATCAACTCCAGTCTCCTCCATTGGTTCCCAGATTTACCTAGCAGCGGGCCGCGCCCACGGCCCGGCGGGCCTCCCGGTCCATATCGCGGTTGATGATTGCCTGGCGCTTGTCGTAGCGTCGCTTGCCCCGTGCAAGACCCAGTTCTACCTTGGCAACGTGGCGTTTGAAGTAGATTCTGAGGGCCGCCAGGGTAAGCCCCTTCTCCGCGACGGTGCTCTCAATGCGTTGGATCTCGTCCCGGTGCATCAGCAGCTTGCGAAGACGCCGCGGTTCGTGATTGAACTGGCTGGCTGGGTCGTAGGGAGCGATGTAAGTGTTGTGCAGCCACAGCTCCCCATCCCGGACGCGCGCGTAGCCATCGCCGAGATCCACTTTGCCAGCTCGCACCGACTTGATCTCGGTGCCGGTCAGGACGATTCCCGCTTCGAACCGTTCCAGGATCTCGTAATCGAAGAAGGCCTTGCGGTTGGTGGCGGCTGTGCGATTGCCGCCGGCATTGCCGTTCTTGGCTGCTTTTACGGACTTTTTATTCACCATGATCGGCCTTCCTGATCGGTTGACTCTATCACCGTAAGGGCAGATTAAGAGTTTTCGATGAGCCTGGTCAATTCCTCTATTGCTAGGTCGAGTTGCAGGTCTTCGGAGTCATCTTCCGAGGCTTCCAGCACGATATCCGGGACAATACCCTCGCCCTCAATCAGCCTTCCGTCCGGGGTGTACCACCTTCCGATGGTGAAGTTCACCGCGGAACCGTCGCTAAGCGACCAGAGATTGTTGACGCTGCCCTTGCCGAAGGATTTCACGCCGATGGTCTGCGCCCGGTCGTGGAACATTATGGCCCCGGCGAAAACTTCGGCGGCCGAAGCGCTGAAGTCGTTCATCAGGACCACGACCGGCACGTCCAGCGTCAGGCCGCCCGACTTTGCGTTCCAGTCACGGCGGTTTCCCTGCCCGTCCAGCTGGTAGAGCACCAGGCCTTCATCCACGAACTGGCTGGTAATGTCGACCACCGAGGAGAGCAGACCTCCGGGATTGTTGCGTACGTCTACGATCAAACCGAGACCTTGGGAACGCTCGAATCGCTCCATGGCCCGCTCAAGCTCGTCCATGCTGCCTCCACTGAAGGAAGTGATCCTGAGATGCCCAATGCGGCCAACCAGCATGGTCAGGCGCACACTCTCAAGGCGGATCACCCCGCGAACAATCTCCAGAACAGCGGTCTCGCCTGTGCGGTCCCTTCGAACCTCGATGGTGACCGGGGTGCCCTCTTCCCCTCTTATTCTGTTAATCGCCTGGAATAAATCCCATCCGGCCACGCTCTCGCCGTCGATGCTGAGTATCACGTCGCCCGGTTTGACGCCCCCTTCCTCTGCTGGGGTGTCCGGAATCGGTGCAACTATCGTGATCAATCCGTTTCGTACAGTGACCTCTGCGCCTATCCCCTCGAACGACCCCCGTATTTCCTGGCGTTGGTAAGAATACTGTTCCCGATCGAGGTAGGCGGCGTGCGAATCTCCCGTGGCCTCCAGCATCCCCCTGATAGCGCCATCAGCGAGATCAGCGTGGTCGAACTTCCCGGCGTCGATGTGCTCCCGCTCCATCAGTTCCCAGACTTCCACCAGCTTGGCGAACTCCGGAGGCAGACCCTCAACGGCAGTCCCTTCAATCGCAGTGTTTTCGACGGTAGAGCCCTCTTGAGGCTCTGGAGCAGCGTCTCCAGTGCAGGCAAGGGCCGTTGCCACTAGGCAAAGCAGCACTGCCAAGGCCGGGTGATACAAGAAGCGGAAGCGCCGCCCGGTGTCAGCGGCCAAGGAGCAATCTCCTGCCAGACGATAAAGCACGGCCCGATCAGGCCGCCAGTCTCGATTCTATCACAGGCAAATCCGGCTGCCCGGAAATATCGCAGGCGGGTGCCCAACCCTGTTCCTGGGGACCTTTCCATCTCATCGGGCTGTTCATTTCCAGATGCTGGCAGGGCGGACCGCAAGGCCAGTGACGCCACCAAATGCGATAGCCCTGCAGATGCCGGGTAGACTCACCACCCCATTTGCCCTGATATGTTAAGATTGCGGCGAGCACGCACGCGAGTTTTCGGAATTGGGCCCCGGTGGGCGCATTGAGCTTCCCCTCTTGGAGCTGGTTGCAATTGGGAAGCATTGCGATCTCCCAGCCCCACGAATACCAGATAACCTGAAAGGGACCCAAACTAAGGAGGAAAGGTATGTCCACCCTTGCTGTGGAGGTCGTGTACCGGGGTATCTTCCAGAAAACCCTGGCCCGCAACATCGTCCGCTCCATAGTGTTTGCCGCCCGCAAGGACGGCAAGATCGGAACTGCTTTCGGCCGCTACGGCGACTCGCCAGAACGCAACGGCATTCCCGCGAAGCAGTTTGCCATCGTCGCAGACGACCCTGAAGAACTGGAAGAAAGCCTGGCCGTCTACCAGGCAAACAGCGTCGACGTGACCATCAACGTTGATGACACCATGTGCAAAGGTATCGAGTCTTGGGCGTGGTACGGTCTGCAGCCCATAAACGAGCTGACCAAGCCCGGCGGCACCCTCCTCGTGACCTCCAGGCAGCAGGCCGACGCCCTGCTGGAAGACCTGCACCCCAAGGAGACCCCTTATAACCTTTCAGTCGTTACCGGCATTCCCAGCTTCTCCGGCCTGTGGGTCTACAAGGACGACCACACCGACGCCCGTATCCTGGGCGCACTCTGCAAGGTCTGCCCGGAGCTTGTGAGCCTTGACGCCATGCTGGAGACCATTGAGGAACAGATGGGCGGCGGAACCAAGCTGGCTTCGGCCCAACGGTCTTTCGAACGCACGAACACCCGTCCCGTGGAGCCCGGTGAGGGCGCCAACGAGCGGGAGATGAAGT
This sequence comes from Dehalococcoidia bacterium, assembly GCA_965216065.1. GTDB lineage: Bacteria > Chloroflexota > Dehalococcoidia > Lucifugimonadales > UBA3495 > VXOI01. The sequence continues at coordinate 1,126,047 of CBDCFB010000002.1, read as the reverse complement.
TCACCATGCCCGGCTGGAAGACGATGGAAGAAGGCCTCGTCATCCGGGCCATTCCCGAGGGCGGCGAGTACGCCGATGGGGAAGGCGGCTATGTTCCCGGACGCAGTGAGGTGTTCAAGAAGTACAGCACCCGCTCCATGCGGCCCGTGATCAACTTCGAGACCTGCATCAAGTGCACCCTGTGTTGGCTGCAGTGCCCCGACACCTGCTTCGATGTAACGCCGGACGGGCTCTATGACGCAAATATGGAGTCCTGCTGCGGCTGCGGAGTCTGCGAGGCCGTCTGCCCGGTCCCCGAATGCGTGACCATGGTGAGCGAGGCCGAGTTCAACGACCACGACAGCCAGTGGGAGATGTGGCAGAAGGACAAGGACGGCTACAACAAGTGGATGACCGAGCTGGTGGAGAAACAGAAAACTGAGACCCGCACCCACGGCTTCCACCATGTCGGCGGCTACGCCGAACAGATCCAGGCGGCGGAGGCAGACTAATGACCACCGTTGAGACCCAGATGTTCACAGAGTCCACCGAGGAGCTTATCAGTGGCTCCGAGGCCATCGCCATCGCCTGCGCCCTGGCCGACGTGGACGTCATCACGGCCTACCCCATCCGGCCCTACGACACGGTCATGCAGTACGTGTCGAAGCTGAAGGCCGACGGCGTCTTTGACTGCGACTTCATCGTAGCCGAGAGCGAGCACTCCCAGTTCGAGATCGTCAAGCACGCCTCGGCGGTGGGCGCCCGGACCTTCTGCGGCTCCAGCGGAGTGGGCTGGTTTTATGCCTTCGAGGCCATCACCGTAACCGCAGGGCTGCGTATGCCCGTGGTGGCGATGGTCGGTAACCGGGCGCTGGACGACCCTGGCGCCTTCGGCGTGGAGCACAACGACGCCATGGCCGTCCGGGACCTAGGCTGGCACCTGTACTGGGTGGCCACGGCCCAGGAGGCGCTGGACACCGCGCTGCTGGCCTATAAAGTGGCCGAGGACCGCAGGGTACTCCTGCCCTTCGCCGTCAGCTGCGACGGGTCATTCCTGACCCACTCCCAGGCCATCGTGCAGGTGCCGACCCGCGAGCAGGTAAAGCACTATCTGCCCGATTACAACCGGCACGAGTTGCAGTTGCACCCCGACAACCCCATCACCATCGCCCCTCAGGTCAACGAGGACTGGTTGATGGAGATCAGGCGCCAGACCGACGAGGCAATGCGTCGCACCACCGGGGTAATCTACGAGGCATACGACGAGTTCAAGGAAGTGTTCGGCCGGGGCGACCCCAGCCCCTTCATCGAAGAGTACATGACCGAGGATGCGGAGATTATCCTCGTCGGCATGGGCACGCTGGCCATGCCCACTCGCGTCGCGGTCCGCCGGATGCGGGAGCAGGGCAAGAAGGTCGGCTTCCTTCGCGTCAAGTTCTTCCGGCCCTTCGCGGTTGAGGAGATTCAGAACGCCCTCAGGGGAGCCAAGGGCATTGCGGTCATCGACCGCGACTACTCCTACGGTTCTCCCTCCTACGGAGGCGTTCTGTTCCATGAGCTGCGTTCGTCAATGTACCCGCTGCCGGAACGGCCCATGATGCTCAATTTCATCGCCGGGCTTGGCGGACGCGAGGTGATGGTCCGCGACGTTAACGAGATGGTCGAGACTACCGAAAAGGCCGTCGCAACTGGTAAAATCGAACAGGAAACCACCTGGATTGCGGTAAGGGAGTAAGAGCCATGACCACCATGATGACTGCGACCGACCTGCCCCAGGTCAGGGGCGTAAAGAACATCCCGGTGGAGGAGTTTTACTCTTCCGGGCACCGCACCTGCCAGGGCTGCGAATCGGCACTGACGATGCGGCTGATGATCAAGGCCGCCGGCCCGCGCTCCATAGTGCTGGGAAGCACCGGCTGCATGTATGTTGCCAACACCACCTACTACAGCACGCCGTGGGTGGTGCCGTGGATGCACACCCAGCTCGGCTCGTCCGGCAGCGCGGCCACCGGCACCGCCGCCGGTCTGGCCTCCATGATGCGCAAGGGCAAGATGCACAAGGAACCGATCAACGTCATCGCCTTCTGCGGCGACGGCGGCGGCGTGGACATGGGCCTTTCGGCCATATCCGCCGCATTGCAGCACGATGAGTACAACCTGCTCATCCTCTGCTACGACAACGAGTCCTACGCCAACACCGACATCCAGGTGTCGGGAAGCTCCCCCTGGGGCGCCAACAGCACCTTCAGCCCTCCGGGTAAAGTGCACCGCATCATGAACAGCCGGTGGAAGAAGAACACCGCGCCGATGCTGGCCGCCGGGCACCCCGATGTCCGCTACATCGCCACCTCATGCGCCTCCTACGGGCTGGACCTGAACAACAAGATCCGCCGCGCCCTGACCATCGGCGGGCCGACGTTCATCCACAACATCGACCCCTGCCCCAAGGGCTGGGACTACGACCCCAAGTATTCCCACGAACTGGGCATGCTTGCCGTAGAGACCGGCCTGTGGGTGCAGTACGAGATCATCGATGGGGAACTGATCCTTAACGGGGCCAGCCGCGCCATCTCCCGGGGTATCCGCAAGCGGAAGCCCATCGAAGAGTACCTGACCCGCCAGGGCCGGTTCGCTCACTTCACCGCCGAGGACATCGCCCACTTCCAGCAGAGGGTCGACGATAGCTGGGAAAAGTGGTGGATTCCGGGGGTCATCCCGTTCACGATGAACGAGGACTAGCGCGCAGCGTTTCTCTTCCATCAAGCCACCAAAGAGGGGCAGGTTACGTACCTGCCCCATTTCATTGTGCCCCAAGGTCAGCGCGTCTCTGAAGGTCGGCTCTCACGCATTCTGCGTATCAACTACCGCCTGATCCAACTATTTTCACTGAAATAAAGCATATATTATCGTGAATTCTACGATTACAGGGAGTAGAACAGCTGAAAACGCAAGACACTTAACGCATTAGGGAAATGTGTGGTATCATATCACGGCTGTTTCGCGTCGCCGCCCCGAAATCCCGGTTGCCACGGGGCTGCGGTGCGCGGAGAAAAGACCCAACATTCTGAGGAGAGGTGTTCATGCGACCCACGGCAATAATGTCTTTCGCCATCATCCTGATGGTGGCCCTGTTGGTAGCGTGCGGTGAGGCCGCCACCGCTGTGCCGACCGATACCCCGGTACCCACGGCCACGACTGCGCCGACAGAAGCTCCAACCGAGGCCATGATGGAGGAAGACGGCGACGCCATGATGCGGGAAGTCAGCGATGATCTCAAGGCCTACGCGGCTGAGTACGCAGGCGGCCCAGGCGCCATCTACATTGGCGACGGAAATTTTGAGGCTCTCGTCGGCCCCTCTGTTTATCCCGAGTTCATGGATCTCGACGGCACCGACCTGGGCGATGACGAAGGCCAGGTACCCCTGGACGCCATTATGGACATCAAGTGGGTGTTCGAGTCCGACTACTACCGGCAGCTGATTGAGACTGCCAATCTGACCAATCCCACCCAGCTCACTTCTTCGGGCGAAGAAATCGTGCTTCAGCACACCTGCATCAACAGCCAGCTGCTCTGGTGCAAGCACCAAAAGACTTACTTCGTCCCCAACGTAGAAAGTCGAACCGAGGGTCAGGTTACTATTAACGTAACTTCGTTCCCGGAGTTGGGACTGGCTGGCACCGACACTGCCACCCTTCTATCGGACGGAACCCTGAGTATGACCGAAATCTACGGCGGCTACGTAGGCGGCGAGTTCCCCGCGCTGGCCGTGCAGTACATCTGGGGACTGTGGCCCGACCATCAGACCCACTACGAAGTGCTGACCAACATCGCCCCCGATCTGAATCGGGTTTACACCGAAGAGCTGGGCGCGCAGGTGCTGATGCGCAACTGGATTGCCGGCGACGATCAGTTCTTCTTCAGCAACAAGAAGCTGGAAAATCCCGAGGACTTCATCGGCCTCAAGACTCGCAGTCACTCGGCTGAGCTGTCCGACTGGATCAACCACATGGGCGCGGCAGCCCAATTCATGGCCTTCGCCGAGGTGTACACCGCCCTTGAGCGCGGCATCTTGGACGCCGGCGTAACCGGAGCCAACCCCGGCCTCTCCCAGCGATGGTACGAAGTTACCGAGTTCATGAACGGCCGTCTCTATAGCTTCAACTCCACCACCAACGTGATCAACGGCGACGTCTGGGCTGACATTCCCGCTGATATTCAGCAAATCCTCCTGGAGGAAGGCGCCAAGCAGGAGCTTGAAGCCCTACGGCTGACCCCCATCCACAATGTCACCGGCATCACCCGTAACGTCGACGCAGGCCTTGAACTCGTCGAGTTCGGACCCGAGGCCCAGGCTCTCAGTAAGAGGGCTGGCGCCGAGAGCGTGCTCCCCAACTGGCTGCAGCGTCTGGGTTACCCTGACGAGGGCCAGGATGTGGTAGACGTGTTCAACAACAAGATCGGCCCCTTTGTCGGCCTGAGGGTCGACCGGGACGCCAGTGCAGAGCGCGGCTTCACGGTAGTGGATGTTCCCATCACGCTGGGACCCCACGCCCCGTAGCCACCTTTTCCAGACCAACCGGTTCTTGGTGAATCGGTAAACGTCAAGGGGCGGCCGCCTGGCCGCCCCTTTCGCTTTGTATCGGCTCGTGATCCCCTGGGGTTATCAGAAAAACACGCTGAGGTTCTTGGCCATGATCACATTGGCATCCAGCACGATGGTGCGACGGGCTATCTTCCAGTCGCCGTCGACAGGCCGCAGTACGTCCTCGCGGTAGCCGGCAAAGAGGTTTTCCTCCGTCTCGTGGTGCGAGCGGTACAGGAGGAAGGCGGTCTTCGTCTTTACTTCGCCGTCCGGCTGTGGGTCCACTACGAGGTTGCCCACGATGTGCCGAGTGCGGGACGGCGGGTCCTCTCCCCACGCCATACCAGTCTCCAACCTCTCGACCCGCATCGTCAGGTAGGTCTTGTCGTCTTCGAAGATGGCCACATCGCCGATGGGGGATAGCTCCCGCTCCGTCTCGTGTCGGTGAACATTAAACCGGCGGGGCATGAAGTAGAAGGCGTCGTCGGTGAACAGGTCGAGCCACTCCCGGAACCGGCGCTCGTCCAGTATCCACGCCTCGCGGATGTAGAACTCCATCAACTCATGCCAGAATTCAATCCTTGAGGTTGCTCCCGCCCGCGTCTCGGTGGCCATTTCAGCGCTCCAGATGTCGTTCCCTCTCCCTGGGGGAGAGGGTTGGGGTGAAGGCGTTCCCTGGGCTCGGCTACCCGTGCAGGGTGGCGCTTCCTTCGAAGTTCATCGTCTTCGGCTCGAGCGGGATGTCCTCCCAGTTCTCTGCGTTCATGAACTGCTCCCAGCGCTTGTAGAACAGCCGCTGGTTGCTCTCGGAGGTGTACCGCTCCGCCACGACGCCGGGATAGTCAGGGTGCCGCCGGTCGTGCCCAACGCCCATGGAAAGGTCCTGCGTGTACCTGCGGCCCATGGCGGTCAGCCCGGAGTTGGTTACCCCCCGCCAGTTGTCCATGTCGTCCTGTTCGAAGATGCCATTGACTCCGTTGTAGTTGGCGCTGCCACGACGCAGGGCGGTCTTCAACTCCTCGGGCATGTCCCGTTCCAGCAACACGAAGTGCCAGAACTCGGTCTGCAGCGGGCCGCGGGGGTGGGCCAGCCGGAATCCCAGCACCCCGTTGGGGAACAGGCTGTGGTTGCCCAGCTGCAGCTTCCGCGCTCGCAAACTCCCCAACCGCCGCTCAGACTCCGCCAGCGTTTGCCGGTAGTATTCCTCGAAAGCCTCCCGGTTCTCGGCTGTCACCCCGTGGTTCTGGCGGGCCTGCTCGGGCCGCTCCAGGAAGCGCATGGTCAGCGAGTGGCCGTTGACGAAGAGGTGCTTGCTCTCCGACTGGAATTGCTGCTCGTGGGTCAGCCGCGGGATGCCCCGGTGCCGGCCCTGTACGATAATGGCCGACAGGTGAGTTGTCGGGACGTGGTAGTTGTCCGAGCAATTGTCGACCGCGGTCTTCCAGTTCACTGGCTCCATCCACTTGATGGGACCGAGGGCTTCGGTGCCGCTGTCCAGCCGGTTGAAACTGATGTCCAGGAGCCAACGCGCGTCCCCCAGGTAGTCGTCCAAGGAGGGAGCACCCTGGTCCCAGGTCGCGAAAACGATGCCAGCGTAGGTATCAACCCTCGCCTCCACCAGCCGCAAACCGTCGCGGTCCAGGGCGCCGTAATATGCCTCCTCCTCTCCGGGCAGGTATTCCAGCTCGCCCTCGTTGGAGTAGGTCCAACCGTGATAGGCGCAGGCGAAGTTCCTGGAACTCCCCTGGTCGGTGCGAATGATGCGGTTGCCCCGGTGCCGGCACATGTTCAGGTAGGCCCGCAGGTTGCCCTTGCCATCGCGGCATAGGATGACCGGTTCCTCGCCCATGTAGGTGTGGAAGTAGTCGTTGACCTTCGGCACCAGCGACTCATGGCCGATCATCAGCCAGGCCCGACCGAACACCTTCTCCTGCTCCTCGGCATAAATGTCCGGATCGACAAAGATACGGCGGTCCAACTGCCCTGTCTGCATGTCGATTACCTGGTGATTTCGGCCAACGGCAACCATCGAAATACCCCCGCCAGAGGTTGGGTACATGCTTCAATGAACAGTATCATTCATCCGGTGCATTCTGTCTATTGGTGTAGTAGAGTAGGGTCAATCGTATCTACTAGGACTGGAGAATACACATGAAATTCGGAATCTTCACCATCGTCCCTTACCACGAGGACTTCACTCAGCAGCAGGCCCTGAACGACGCCCTGGAGCAGATCGTCTATGCCGACGAAATGGGCATCGAGGAGGTCTGGCTGGGAGAGCACAGCTTCTCACGCCACGGGCTGCTGTCCGGCATCTGGTCGTTTCTGGGCGCCGTAGCCGGACGCACGAAGAACATCCGCATCGGAACGGCCGTGATCGTGCTGCCCCTGCACAACCCGATCCTGGTGGCCGAGGAAGTGGCGATGCTGGACACAATCAGCAACGGCCGCTTCAACTTCGGCATCGGCGCTGGCTACCAGCAGCAGGAGTTCAACGGCCTGGGAGTGGACATCGACACCAGCCGCGAACGCTTCCGTGAGGCCGTGGATGTCATCATCAAGGCCTGGACCGAGGAGCGTCTCACCTTCCATGGCAAGTACACCGATGTCGACGACCTGTGGGTGCTGCCCAAGCCGGTGCAGAAGCCGTACCCGCCCCTGTTCCAGGCCGTCAGCACCAGCCCAGAGAGCATCGACTTCGCCGCCAGCCGCCAGATCCAGGTCATTGCCGGCGGTCCCACCGACATCCTTGGTCAGGCCCCGCAGGTCATCAAGCTGTGGCGGGAGAAGATGGACGAGTACGGCCACCCTCATTCTCACCTAGACCCGCCAATGTCCAAGTCCATCTATGTGGCGCCGACGATGGAAGAGGCCGAGCGTGACCCTGTCGGCCTCGAGGACTTCTCATCCCGCATCCTGCGCTCCGCGGGCAGCAACGGCGCCCCCATCGGGATGCCGGTGGACCGGAACGGCAACGTGGCCAAGGGCTATGAACACTGGGCCAACCGCCAACGGGACCGCGACCGCCGGGACGACGTCGGCCACGCCGGGCTGCCGCCCCTCCGTGGTACGCCGGATGTGGTCATCGAACGGCTCAAGGAGACCCAGGAAGCGGGCATCAACCATGTCTTCGGCAACTTCGGGTTCGCGGGCCTTCCCCACTGGAAGGTGATGCGTTCCATCGAGTTGTTCGCCACCGAGGTCATGCCCCACTTCCAGGAAGCGCCCGTCGCCTGAGGGGTGAGTTGCTCCTCCGCCCTCTGTCTGTCCCCTCCGTTTCGTTCCCTCCCCCTCAGGGGGAGGGTTAGGGTGGGGGTGAATCCTATTGATAAAATATGCCGGAGCGTGCCAGACATGACCACCGCAGCCTTCACCGAGGAATCGACCAGCAGGACCACCATAGTGGACGGCATGCCCGTCCACTACCACGATGTCGGCGAGGGCGAACCGGTGGTCATGCTCCACTCCTACGGCCCTGGCACCACCGGCTGGATCACCTTCCACAAGGTGCTGCCCGCCTTCGCCCAGCACTACCGCTGCATCGTCATGGACCTGCCCAACTTCGGCCGCACCGGGCCGGTGGTCTACAACGAGCCCCTGCACAACCTGCAGGCCCGCACCGCCGTGGGCCTGATGGACGAGCTGGGCATCGAGAAGGCGCACGTGTTGGGCAACTCCCAGGGCGGCCAGTCGGCCATGGTGCTGGCCGCGCATGACCCGCACCGTGTGAACAAGCTGGTGTTCGGGGCCTGCCACATCCGCACCGGCGGCGACCTGTACCTGATGGGCAACCGCCCGTCGGAGGGGAGCCTCGTCACCCGCGAGGTGCGCGACAACCCCACCCGCGACAATGTTCGCCGCTATCTGCGCACCCACATCGACGACAACGCGCTCGTGACCGAGGAACTCGTCGACTACATCTACGACAACTACACCGGCAACCCGGACCACATCAAGGCCGACGCAGACTCGTTCAGCGTGCCCTATGACCACGGCGTCGACCTGCCAAACATAAACGCCCCCAGCCTGATCATCTGGGGGCGCTACGACAGGATGTGCGTCTTCGAGATCGGCATCGCCGCCCTCAACAACCTCGACGACTCACGCCTGGTTCTGCTCAACAACTGCGGCCACTGGGTCCCCTTCGAAAAGCCCGAGGAGTACGCCTCCCACGTGCTGACCTTCCTGCGGGGATAGAAGAGGCAACACTCTTCAGCGGGTCAACCCGGTCAACTCATTGCGTCCAGCCGCCTCGATGTCGTTGATGTACTCTTCCAGTTCGCTGAAGTACCGGGGCATGACCTCGAACTCTACGATGCCCTCGTAGTATCCGAAGATGTGAAAAGTTTGCCGCATTTCTATGTAAGCCCGCCGTAGCTCACGTTCCATGTGCCGACCTACAAAGAAATATCTGCCGCGATCGTTTGCAGGCAGCTCGTTTTCGGGGACGCCCTGCATGAAGAAGTAGCAGTTGGTGGCCTCCAGAGCGGCCAGCCAGCCCTTGCCGCAGGCGTTCCGCAAGCCAATTACCGCCGCTCCGCCCTTGGCCTCCTCGGCCCTGGCGAACTCGTCGCGCGCCGCCTGCAGTAAGTCGCGTGCGAGATTCAGCCGGTCATCAATTTGAGTAACCATACTTCACTTCCGCGGGTTGCTGGGACATTCATTGTTCCTTCCGCACTCTATCACAATAGACGACCCCCACAGCTAAACGCGCTACTCCCTCAAATACCGCTCCTGCAGGGCAATGAACTCGTCGGTGCGGTTGACCTGCCGCAGAAGGTCCGGCGGGGCCTGACGCTCGGCCAGATCTTCCAGCGGGCCCCCTTCCTTCAGGTGGCTCAGGCTGTCGTAGATGGCCTTCACCGCCACTGCGTAGGTGGGGTTGCCCAGCATCAGGATGCGCATGTTGGCATCGAGGAACGCTTGGTCGTTACGGGCGTCGGCGGGCGGGCTGAGGACGAATAGCGGTAGGGATGTCACCTGGTGCACTGCCTCCAGTTGCTCCCGGCTGCTGGAACCGGTCAGCATCAGCCCCTCCGCACCCGTCTGCGAGTAGGCAGAGATACGTTCCAGGGCCTCGTCCAGCGGGCACAGCTGCAGCGCGGCGGACCGGGCAACGATCACGGTCGTCGGATCGGTGCGGGCCGCCACAGCCGCTTCCAGTTTGCCAACCTGTTCCTCGGTTGAGACCAGGCCCGGGTCGGCCACATTGAATTGCCGGGGAACGAAGTTGTCTTCGATCTCGATGGCGGCCACACCCGCGGCTTCCATCTCCCGCACAGTGCGCACGACATTCACAGCATTGCCGAAGCCGTCCTCGGCGTCCACCATCAGCGACACATCGCCGATGCGAGTGATGCGTCGGCAGTGGTCGACGACATCCGACATGTTGGACAGCACGATGTCGGGAACCCCGAGGTTGGCAACCTTGCCCACCGACCCCGAGAGAACACAGATTTCGTAACCCAGCATGTGAGCGATACGTGCCGACAGCGGGTCGAATATGTTGGCGGCCAGGGTGCAGTGAGGCCGGGAGATTACCTCCCGGAATAGTTCACGAGCGCGAGACATACATCATCCTCCAATTCAGGAATTGGGCGGCCGCTCTTCGTCGTCAGGCAAGGGGGCTTCCGCTCCGCACGAGGGGCAGAAATGCGCCGGTTGCCCATTCTCATTTATGGCCGGGAACACGACGCCGCAGCTGGGGCACCTCAGGGTGGGCTGTTCCTCCTCCTCGGCAGCGTCGAGCTCTCCCTCTGCAACCGGAACGGGCTCGGTAGCCGCCGGGGCTTCTGGCACAGGCGGCGGGACAATCCCCACGGGTGTGGCAGGTACAGCATCAAACCGTTGGGGCTGCCAGGGTGCGGGCGGCACGGGAACCGACGGCACGCTGCTCAGCCTCCACCCAAAGCGGCGCATGATGCGAGGAATGAAAACGAACGCGGCTATTATGCCCAGCCACACAGGGCTGAATATGCCCACCCAGATCACGATGGTGAGGAGCACCTGCCCCACCACGGACAGGGCCCGCACCGCCGACTTGAACGTGCCGCTGACATTCCAACCCGCGACCACGAAACCCTCGACTTCGTTGACCCGCACGTTGAAGGCGCTGGAGCCTCGAATCTCCCCCGCCTCGCTCTGGGCAATGACGGTCAGGACGACCTGGTACGGGTCGGGCCGGTAGTCCGGGAAGGTATGCGTAGCCACTGCCCTTGTCCCTCCCTCTTCCGGCACCTCGAAGACTGTGGCCGAGCCGTCGCCGAAGTCCCACCGATATCTGAAGTCAGTCAGGCTTTCCGGGCGGGTGAAGGAGCCGGTGTATTCCACTTCATCGCCCTCGTCCACCACCCGGTCTTCACCGGCGAATATCTCTATCCCCGGGATCTGGGTCACGGTCGCTATCGTCGTGTCCGTCCCCAGGAATATGCCGGAATCTCCTATGCCGCGAACATCCAGCCTGACTATGTAGGGCGACTCATCGACGTTGGTGTAGGTGTGAGATACGGTGGCTGTCACTCTCTCGCCGGCGTTGGTGGTGGAGGCGGTGCGGTCCCCTACCACAGGGGGCGAGCCGTCGCCGAAATCCCAGGTATAACTGAACGTATCCACCCCAGCCGGCGGACGAAATGTTGCCCGGAATTTTGCGCTAACGCCAGCGCGGAAGGTGGCATCGGAGCCGAATTCCACCGGCATCTCGCCCGGCTCGGTAGTAAGAACAACGTTTGCCAGCGAGTAGGCGGAGGTCTCCGCCATGAACCGGAGCCTGCCCTGGATTCCCTCGATTTCCAGTTGAACCCTCGACAGTTCGGCCTCGAGGTTCACAGTTTCCTCGACGTTCACTGCTCGCGAGTGAAACTCCAGCAGTCGGGCCTCGGTTCTCCGCAGGACGGTCAGCCGGGCCTCATTGTCCACGAAATCGGCGGTAACGTCCTGGCTTGTGGAATTTTCGTATTCCACCTCGGCAGCCATGTCCCTGAGACGCTGGAGAAATTGCCCCAGCAACTCTGCCGGAACTCGCACCGAAATGCTGGCTTCATGCCTCTGGCTGCGCTCGGAGTTGACCTCCCATCCACCTACACCTTCGGCCAGCAGTGCAATTTCCTCCCTGGCCCTCGGCACGTTGGGGACGATGATTCCGATGTCCACCGTCCTCACGATGATACGGTTCTGCGGGACAATGCTTCTCAGGGCCTCGTCGGTCAGGGGCGAATTTTGGTAGAAACCAGTAGAACCACCTTCTGAGTCCTCCTCACCGGACTCAGACGCCGGGCCGGCCACGGGGGTTGGTGCAGGGGCAGCGGTGGCGGCGGGTGCGGCACGAGCCTGCGCCGGGGCGGCGGTGGCTGCAGCCCCGGACTCCTGCACTGTCTGCATCACCTGCGACGATGGGTCTCCAGCTTCGCCGCAAGCAAGCAGTCCCAGCGACATCACCAGGACAGCCGCAACAAGGAAAGCTAGAGACGAAAAACGCGCTGTCATGTCCCCTCCTGGCACCACCCTCACGGAAGCGGAAAGTTTACGGCGTGAGTATGACCTTTCCCCGCGTGCCGCGATTGGCCAGGTGCTGGTGAGCGGTGGCCACCTCGGACATCGGCAGTACCTGGTCGACCACCAGCTTGGCCTTCTCGTCCGCCATCAGCGGAAAGATCTCGGCCATGGCTGCCTGGTGGTCCAACGTTCCCTGGGGCGAGCGGCCGATGCTGAAGCCGATCACCGTCCGGTTGGCCGCAAAGATCTCGCCCGCCGGCAGGCTGGCCGGTGTGCCCGAAGCGTTGCCGTAGGTGATCATGCGCCCGTAGGAAGCCACGCAGCGCAGGCTCTTCTCAAGCACCGGGCCGCCGACGCACTCCAGTATCAACTCGACGCCGTTGCCGCCAGTCTGCTGGCCGATAACTTCCTCAAAGTCCTGCTGGGTGTAGTTGATGGTCTCATCCGCGCCCAGGGAGCGGCACAGGTCCAGCTTCTCCTGCGTGGATGCGGTGACGATGACACGGGCACCCCAGGCCTTGGCCAGCTGGATCGCCACGGTCCCCACGCCGGACGCGCCCGCCTGGATCAGCACCGTGTGCCCTGGTTGGAGCTGCCCACGGGTCTTCAGCATGTGGTAGGCAGTGAGGAACACGATGGGCATACCGCCAGCCTGCACGGGGTCAACGGTCTCGGGATAGGGAAAGACAAAATTGCCGTTGACCGCCACCATCTCGGCCTGGCCCCCGGGGCCCATGGCCATCACTCGCTGGCCCACCGAGACACCTGTAACTTCCGACCCCACTTCCACCACCGTTCCTGCGGCTTCCAGTCCCAGGGACGACGGCAGATCGGGCCCAGGGTAGTTGCCTCCCCGGCGCATCAGGTCGGCGTAGTTGACTCCGGCGGAGTCGACCTTGATCAGTACCTGGTGCGGGCGGGCCTCAGGATCGGGCGCGTCCTCCCAGTTCAGAACGTCAAGCCCACCGAATTCATGGATGCGTACTGCTTTCATCTTTCCAAATCTCCTGGATATTAGGGGTGATTGATACTGAAGGCTTCGGTATCACTTGGTTAGGCGAGAAGCCTATTCCGCCGTAGCTAATAGGACGGCAGGCCCGAGGCCGGGGGTATACCCTACTGGAACCCCCGGAACTGGGTGGCGCCCAGCACGTCCTCGTTGATCATGCGCACCGGTTCCCCGCTGGAGAAAGCCCGGATGTCCTCGACCACCCCTGCGTACATCGCGCGGTAGGAATCTTCGGTCACGTACCCAAGGTGCGGGCAGATCAGGGTGTTGTCCAACTGGAGCAGCGGATGGTCATCGGGCAGCGGTTCCGTGGCGAACACGTCCAGTCCCGCCCCTGCTATTGCCCGCCGCTGCAGCACGTCCACGAGGGCGGCTTCGTCGACGATGGGTCCCCGGGAGATGTTGACCAAGTAGGCCGTTGGTTTCATCAGGGAAAGCTCATGCGCTCCGACAAGCCCTCGGCTACGGTCACTCAGCACAAGGTGGATGGATACTATATCCGATTCCCGGAACAGCGTATCCTTGTCGACCAGCGTGGCGCCGCACTCACGGGCACGCTCGGCGGTCAGGTTCTGGCTCCAGGCGATGATGTTCATGTCGAAAGCGGTGGCTACCCTGGCGACCAGCGACCCGATGTGCCCCAAGCCCAGGCAGCCCAATGTCTTGCCCTTCAGGCCCACGCCGACCGTGGTGCCCCACCTGCCTTCGCGGGTGAGACGGTCCTCCACCGGAATGTTGCGCAAAATCCCGAGGATCAGGCCCCAGACCAGTTCCGTCGGTCCCTCCCCGGCCCCGTCGGTGCCGCAGACCGCAATCCCCAGGTCTGTCGCCGCCTCGATATCGAATGATGCGTTGCGGCGCCCCGTGGTGACCAGCAGTCGGAGATTGGGCAGCCGCTCCAGCAGGGAACGCTGAAAGGGCGTCCTCTCCCTCATCCCCATGACCACATCGAACCCGGCCAGCCGCTCCGCCAAGGCATCCTCGCTCGTCAGGTGGTCACTGAAGAATGTGACATCCGCTCCCCGCGGAAGTTGCGACCAGTCGGCCAGGCTCTCTGCAGCGCTCTGGTAGTCGTCAAGTACAGCTACTTTCATGTCGAAATTACACCCCGCATATAGCAACAGGGGCGCAAAAGCGCGCCCCATGAGATTGTTCGATTGCCCCTGGGATCGCCTATTTGAAGGAGGTCATGACCTCTTGGGTCAATATTCGGAGACTGCGGGTAACCGCCTCTTCCGGGATCAGACCGCCGGCGTTTAGTTCGCCAACCAACCCGTCCAGCCCCAGCTCTTCCTCCAGTTCCGCGAAACGGTCCACCAGCATCTCGCCGGTGCCAAAGGCGACCTTCGTCTCCAGCATTTCTTCGTAGGTCATGGTGGCCAGACGGTCGGCTCGGCCCTGGCGCTGGCCGGCGTCTCCGGATGCCCGGTTGGTGGATGCGTCGCGCAGCAGCGAGCCCATCCGGTTGAAGTAAGCATTGATGCTGTCCTGGGGTTCGTGAAGCGCAGCCTCCTCCGACTCGGCGGCGTACACCGGGATGCGGAGAAACACATCGCCGTCCCCGTCGTGTCCGGCTTCATGCCACGCCTGCCGGTATTCCTTTACACAACCGCGCAGTTCCGGAACATCCATGCCCCTCAGGCCTACGAAGATCGGGCGCCCCTCCTTCCCCAAGCGCGGGAAGGTCTCGGCGGTTGTGGCCGCGATGCGCAGGGGAGGGTGAGGCCGCTGATATGGCTGCGGAGAGACAACGGCGCCCTCAAAGCTGTAGAAGTCTCCGTCGAAGGAGAACGGTTCTCCCTTCCAGGCTTCCAGGATGATGTTCAGCGCCTCCCTGAACCTGTCCCGGCTCTCAACGTAAGGGATACCGTAAAGGTCGTAAGAGCGGGCGAAACCGCTGCGGCCGACGCCAAACTCGAACCGGCCCTCGCTGATCTGGTCGACGGTAGCCACCTCTTCTGCGATTCGCAGCGGGTTGCTCAACGGAAGGACATGGACTGCCATCCCGATCCGGAGCTTCTCGGTGCGAGTCGCGATTGAGCTCGCCACGACGATGGGCGAAGAGAGCACCGACCGGACCGGATTGAAGTGCAGTTCGGCCAGCCAGACACCGTCCAGGCCCATGTTTTCGGCGGTGTCCACCAGCCTGAATCCCTCCCGGAAAGACTCGGCCTCAGACACGTCGGGGCGACTGCCAAACTCCATGAAAATGCCGAAGTGCATGCTCTCCTCCAAGCGGCAAATGCGGGGGCGAATAGTGATACAGGGCGTCGGATTCCGGCGCCCCGGTAAAGTATAGCACGGTGGTTACCAGACGGTGGTTGCCAGCCTGTTCCTTGACCCGTCGTCCGCCGCACACTAACCTAGCCTTCGAGTCGGCAGGTTCCAGGCAGACGTTGCTGTCGGCGGGGGAGCGCGCTTATGGAACGGCAACAGTACGACGTGGCCATCGTCGGCGGAGGCATCATAGGACTGTCCACCGCCATGCACCTGACCCAGCGAAACCCGGACCTGCGGGTGGCCGTCCTGGAAAAAGAAGCTGAGCTTGCCACGCACCAGACCGGCCACAACAGCGGCGTCATTCACTCCGGCATTTATTACCGCCCCGGCTCCCACAAGGCCAACTTCTGCGTCGCAGGCGTGAACAAGCTCATCCAGTTCTGCGATGAGAACGAGATCGAATACGAACGCTGTGGCAAGGTGATCGTTGCCATTGACGAGTCGGAGCTGGGCCGACTGGACAACCTTTACGAACGCGGCGTGGCCAATGGCGTTCAGGGCTTGGAGATCATCGGTCCGGAGCGGCTGCGCGAGATCGAGCCCCACGCTGCCGGCATCAAGGCCCTCTGGGCACCGGGCACCGGTATCGCCGACTACCCGAAAGTTGCGCAGACATACGCTGCCAAGTTCGCTCATTCCGGTGGCGACATCTTCACCGAAGCTCCTCTGCAGCGCATTACCCGCCGGGGTGACACCCTCGCCCTCGAAACACCTAAAGGCACTGTGCAGGCGAGCCACATGATCAACTGCGCCGGCCTCTACGCCGACCGCGTGGCCGCCATGATCGAGGAGCGCGTGGATGTGCGCATTGTCCCCTTCCGGGGCGAGTACTACACCCTCCGGCCCGAGAGCCACCACTTGGTATCAGGCCTGATTTACCCGGTTCCCGACCCGCGTTTCCCCTTCCTGGGCGTCCACTACACCCGCAACATCTGGGGCGGCGTGGAAGCGGGTCCCAACGCGGTGTTTGCCCTGAGCCGTGAGGGCTACCGCAAACGGGACTTCCGGCTGGGCGAGACCATGGGATCCCTGACCTGGCCGGGCTTCTGGAAGATGACCTCGAAACACTGGCGGACCGGCTTGAGCGAAACGCGCCGGTCGTATAGCAAGGGTATCTTCCTGCGCGACCTGCGGCGCCTGCTCCCGGAAATCACGGAGGCCGACCTCGCACCGGGCGGTTCGGGAGTGCGCGCCCAGGCCGTCGACCGCAACGGGGGACTGCTGGACGACTTCAGCATCATCCGAGGCCGCGAAGCGGTGCATGTTCTAAACGCACCCTCTCCCGGCGCCACCTCCTCCCTTGCCATCGGTGAGCACATAGTGGCGCTGGCTGCGGAGGCCTTCGGCCTTCCCGACATGGCAACCTAAGACGCTGCGTATTCCGAATTACAGCACGAAATTCGTAATACTCCACATAACCGTTTGTTGCCCGTCAGAGCGGCCCGTATGTATACTCTTAGCGCAATCCCGCTCTGGGGCTGATGTCGACTCCCCTGCAGGCTGCATGCAATGATGCCTTCAATCTTCTGAGGGACCAGTTAATGACGACAATTGCCGGCGATGCCCCGTCCCAACCCCTGGCAATGGGACGCATCAGCGTGGAGGCCAAGCCGGTGGAAAACTACCTCCAGGCTGTGGGCGATGAGCTGCCCATATACCGTGAGTCCGGTCTGGCTCCCCCTCTCTACGCGACCGCTTCTAGCCTGGGGCTGCTGCTCAAAACCCTGAACCTTCCTCCGGGGGCAATCCACAGCCTGCAGGAAGTCGAGACGCTGGCCCCCATCCGGATGGGCCAGGAACTGCGGGCTACTGCCACACTTGAACGACCCCGTCAGAGGGCTGGCCTGACCTTCATTACCGCCAGTTGCGCTCTGGAGTCTGACTCTGTTGGCGAAGCAATGAGCGCCAAGAGCACCGTCATGGTGGCCGACGGCGACGCCTCGCATCCCGAGCGAGACCGTGGGACGAATCAGCGTCTACCGTCCGAGTCGCCCAGCGACCTGCCAGTGGTGTCCCGGGCAATCACCCAGGAACGGCTGGTGGCCTACTCGGCGGCTTCGGGCGACGACAATCCGCTGCACCTGGACGCAGAATTTGCGTCCGGGACGCGCTTCGGCGGAATCATCGCTCATGGCATGCTGACTCTCGCGTTTATTTCCGAGATGATGACCGCCAGCCTCGGCGAACTCTGGCTTACCGGTGGATCGTTGCGGGTGCGGTTCAAGGGAGCTGCGAGACCGGGCGACCAGGTGGAAACATGGGGTCAGGCCGCAAGCAACGATAAATCCCTTTCCTACACGGTAGGAGTGAGAAACTCGCTGACCGGCGAAGACCTCATTACCGGCACAGCCAAGGCGAGATAGCCGGAGGACGCCCCCGCTACGGGGGCGTCCTACCTTAGAGGCACACAATGTCACTTAATGGCAAAGAAGATGCACGTCCGGTGCGGGTCGCCCTGGATGTTATGGGCGGGGACTACGCCCCCGTTGAGACAGTCAAGGGCGCCGTCCACGCCCTCCGCTCGGTCAACGCCGAGCTACTGCTAGTCGGAGACGCCGGCCCTGTACAGGCGGAGCTGGGCAAGTACGACGTGTCCGGTATGCCCATAACCCTGGTTCCATCTGAGGGCAGGATAGGTGACGACGAACATCCCGTTCAGGCGATGCGTCAGAAGCCGCACGCCTCCGTAGTCGTGGCCACGCAACTGGTCAAGCAGGGAAAGGCCGATGTGATGGTGTCCATCGGGTCCACCGGCGCATCGATGGCCAGCGCTGTCCTATCCCTGGGGTTGATGGAGGGACTGGAACGGCCCTGTCTCGGCGGCCCGTTCCTCGGCCTGGCTCCTGACACAGTACTGGTGGACATCGGCAGCAACCTGGATTGCCGCCCGGGACTGCTGCTCAGCTTTGCGGTGCTGGGAGCCACCTTCGCTCACACTTACATGGGCATCGAAAACCCGCGAATCGGCCTGCTGAGCGTCGGCGCCGAGACCACCAAGGGCAACCGCCAAGTCCAGGAAAGCTACCAACTCTTCCAGGAAAGCCACCTGAATTTCGTCGGAAACGTCGAGGGCATGGACTTCTTCACCAACAAGGCCGACGTGATTATCTGCGACGGGTTCGTCGGCAACATCCTCGTCAAGTTCACCGAGGGGATGGGCGGAGCGTTGGCCGACTTCGTACGGAAGCAGCTGACCGACTCAGTCGACTCCGCTGTCGTGGAAGGGCTGGCCGAATCCCTCTGGGAAACCACCAACCGCCCCCGCACGGTGGGGGGAGGACCGCTTTTCGGCGTGAATGCCCCCGTCATCCTGGGACACGGCTCCTGCCGGGCAAATGGCGTGGAAGGGGCCATACGCACAGCCGTCCGCTACGTGAACGTTGGGCTGCTGGACATAATGCGCCAGGAACTGGCACTGATGAACGGCTCCGGCTCCGGCTCTACTACAGGCTCTGGAGTTGGGCAGGCAGCCAATGACGGCAGCTAGCTCCGGCATCAGCGGAATAAGCCTGGAAGGCCAGGTAGCCTTGGTCACCGGCTCATCTCGAGGCATCGGCGCCGCGATCGCCCGCCGGATGGCGCGGGCCGGAGCGCGGGTTGCCCTCAACTACAACGCCAGCGTCGACGCCGCCATCGAGGTCAGGGACTCCATCACGGCCGCCGGGGGCGAGGCCATGCTGACCGCCGGTGATGTCTCAGATGAGTCCCAGGCCAAGCAGATCATCAAGGCGGTAATCGATGAGTTCGGGCGCATCGACATCCTGGTGAATAACGCGGGCATACACCGGGACCGGCTGCTTCTCCGCATGAAGTCCTCCGACTTTGACGAAGTCCTGCAGGTGAACCTCCGCGGCGCCTTTCTCTGCACACGTTTCGTCATGCCCCACCTGATCCGCCAGCATTACGGGCGCGTAATCAACATGTCATCGGTGGTCGGACTCACTGGAAACCCAGGACAGGCCAACTACGCCGCGGCCAAAGCAGGACTGATCGGCTTTACGAAGGCCGTCGCTCGCGAAGTGGCATCGCGGAACGTAACCGTCAACGCCATCGCACCGGGATATATCGCCACCGGCATGGTGGAAGACCTCAACGAGGAGCAGCGCAACCAGATACTGGAGCGCATACCCATGGGCCGCTTCGGTACCACGGAAGACGTTGCGGAGACCATCCTCTTCCTGAGCAGCAGGGCAGCAGGCTACCTGACGGGCCAGGTCCTGACCGTCGATGGCGGCCTCATCGCATAACTTGCCCCCGTTTAGGTTCCCTCCCCCTGAGGGGGAGAGTCAGGGTGGGGGTGCAACGCAGGGTTATAAGAACCTCACCACCTGCGGCATCTTATGGAGGAATACATGCGCGTGACCACGAAGTTCCGCGAACTCCTGGAACAGCCAGGCATCATCATGGCCCCAGGTGCCTATGACTGCCTCACAGCCAAGCTGATCGAGACCGCCGGGTTCCCAGCCATCTACATGACCGGCGCAGGGACGTCGGTAGCGCGACTTGGCTACCCCGACCTGGCACTGGCCACAATGACTGAGATGCTGGACAACGCCGCCCAGATTTCTTCCATAGTCGACATTCCCGTAATCGCCGACGCGGACACGGGCTACGGCGGCATCCTGAATGTCCGCCGCACCGTCCGCCAGTACGAGCGCAGCGGTGTGGCCGCTCTGCACCTCGAGGACCAGGAATTCCCGAAGCGGTGCGGACACCTGGACGACAAGCGGGTCATCGCAACCGAGGACATGGTCCAGAAAATCCATGCAGCGGTCGACGCCCGCACCGACGACGACTTCACCATCATCGTCCGCACCGACGCCATCGCAGTCACCGGCTGGGACGACGCCATGCGCCGCTGCGAGCAGTATGTCCAGGCCGGGGCGGACGTGCTGTTTGTTGAGGCACTGCGGACTCCGGAGCAGATAGAGCAGGCGGGCCGGGAACTCAGCGTCCCCCTGCTGTACAACTACGTAGAGACCGGGAAGTCGCCCCTCCTCCCGGCATCCGAGCTGGAACGGATGGGGTTCAAGATCGTCATTTACCCCGCCAGCGGCCTCCTTTCCGCAATGCGGGCGGTAAGGGATACCCTGGCCACGCTGAAGGAGCAGGGCACCACCGCCCACCTGCTGGAAAACATGGACAGCCTCCAAGACTGCTTCGAGGCCGTCGGCCTGTCGGAGATGCTCGAAGAGGACGCCCGCTTCGCAACTTCCGGAGCGGTCGCCGCCGACTAAATGCCTGTCCAATTGGCCCGAATGAGGCCCGAATGAGGATAGAGGGCTTATGATGCCCTTCGGCGACTCTGGCCGCAGTTTCGTTTCGAGACTGCGGCGGGAAGTGGAGGAATGGGAGCGGGACGGCACCATCACCGCCGGGCAGGCTCAGGAGATACTGGCGCGCTATCCCGAGGACTCTGCCGACTACGAGGCCGCCCGCAGACGCCAGGCCCTGGTGGTCGGCTTTTCCGTCCTCGGCGCGGTGCTGGTCGGCCTGGGCATCATCACCTTCTTCGCCGCCAACTGGGATGAGATACCGCGCGGCGTCAAGCTGGGGGCGCTGGTAGCCGGGGTGGCGCTGTCATACGGTGCCGGGTATCTGCTGTGGCAGCGGTTGGGCTACACCGCCGTCGGCATTGCCCTTGTGCTTCTGGGCTGCATCATCTTCGGGGCTGGCGTTCACCTGATTGGCCAGATTTACCACGTCCCGGTGGACCACCCCGACCTGACCGCCTTCTGGTTCCTCGGCGTCCTCCCCTTGGCCTACGCCATCCGGTCCCGGCCCGTTGCAGTGCTGGCCATAGTCCTGTTCCTGGCCGCCGTGGGCTTCCGCTTGAGCTATTGGGATCAATTTGTTGGACGTGTGGATGAAATCGGCTTTGTTGCCGTATATGCAGGCATGGGTCTCGCCATATACGCCGTCGGCAGGGTCAAGCAGCAATTCCCGGAATGGGAATCCTTGGGAGGCGCATTTCGCGCCGTCGGACTGGTGGTTGCATTCGGAGCACTGTACCTGTTGACCTTTGAGGGTCTGCACGGTGGGAATGTAATAGTGGAGGGCCTTGCCTTCCGCTACTGGAGTCTGGCCTATGCCGTGGCCGCCGTGGCCGTAGCATCGCTGGCATGGGTCGTGTGGCGGCAGGGGTGGAATCTCCGGTCATCGCCCATTGACATCATCGAACTCGCGGCAGTGGTTGTCCTGCTGGCTGCATCCCACCTCGTGGTTCACATACCCTCCGATGATGAAGTGATTTACACCATCGTTTTCAACGTGCTGTTTGCCCTTTCGGTTTTAGGATTGCTGGTTTCCGGCTATCTCCGGGGAAACGAGGGCCGCGTAAACCTGGCGCTGGGCCTGATAGCCCTATTCATCATCACCCGCTATTTCGAGTATTCGACCACCCTCTTTGACCTCTCGCTGGTTCTTGTAGGCGCGGGCGCCATCCTGCTGGCCGGCGGCTTCCTGCTGGAACGGGGTCGTCGCAGGCTACTGGCCTCCATGCGGGCTGGGGAGGGCAGGCCATGAGAACCTGGGCACGTATGGCATTCTGGCTGGTGGTTGCCGGGCAACTGGTCTTCCTGCTCGGATTCATCGCCTACAAGGAAGTGGACCTGCGCATCGGCACAGAAGTTGTCCTGCAAACGGTTCCAGTGGACCCGCGCTCCCTGCTTCAAGGAGACTACGCCATCCTCGACTACGAAATTGCCACCCTTCACGAGCACATGAGGGACTCGGGCGTCGGGGATTCTGTTTACGTCGTGCTGGAGGATGAAGGGGGCGTTTGGCGCGGCATCAGGTATTCCGGTTCGAAACGATTCGTTGAGGGCGACCTGTTCATCAAGGGGCGGGTGGACCGCCCCGGTCATGCCGACTTTGGCATAGGCACCTACTTCGTCCCGGAGGGAACAGGCCATATCATCGAGGGCGCCCAGGATGTGAAAGTAGTGGTCAACGTGGACGCCGATGGCAGCGCCATCATCAAGGAGGTGCTGGTGGACGGGCGGCCATTCGAACCGAATTCAGCATCCCCATGACAATAGTCCGTCGGTCTTGAGACGACTTTACCTATGGGCCATACTACCGCCCAATACCCAACCTCACGGGAGGCAGCTATGAGCAACGTTGTTCTGGTGGTTGATATGCTCAAGGGGTTCCTGGAACCGGGCCACAACCTCTATCACGAAGAGTCGCGCCGGATAATTCCCCATGCTGTGGAACTGGTTGAGCGGGAGAAAGCCGCAGGGTCGGAGATCCTGTTCCTGGCCGACAATCACGACCCCGACGACCTGGAATTCCAGATCTTCCCCGTCCATTGCGTTATAGGCACCGAGGAAACCGAGGTCATTCCCGAGTTGGCCGGGTATGTTACCGGCAGCAACCTGATTCCCAAAAAGCGGTATAGCGGATTCTTTAACACCGAGCTGGCAAATCGCCTGGTGCAACTGGCGCCGGAGAAGCTGATGGTCTGCGGTGTCGCCACCAACGTCTGCGTGATGCACACCATCTCCGACGCCCGCAACCGCGACTACGCCGTGGAGGTCTACTCCGACTGCGTCTCGGGTCCCGACCCCGACGCCCACCGTTGGGCCCTATCCCATTGCCAGCGCGTCCTCGGCGCCAGGGTAATTTAGAATTTTTCTCAATACTTATGGGGCCCCCGACCTTCATTCCCGCGAAAGCGGGAATCCAGTGGCTGGAAATTCGAGTTGATTTTGCCGGGCGAAGCCCCGTGGCCCTGGCGTCCATAGAGAGTGAAAAGCACAGAAGCCCTTGATTCCTGCTTTCGCGGGAATTACGGAATGTGAAGGATCCCAATGCGATAACCCCGCCTTCGAACTGCTTCGGTTGCTAACGCCATCTCGGGCGGGTATTATCGCCCTTAATCTGCATCGGGAAGCTGTTTTGGGGGAGTGATGCTATTTCGCGCCTACCGGTACTCCAAGTGGGACGGAACCCAAAACATCTTTGACCTGGACGCCGACCAGCTTATGGATATGCTGTCGGACGAGGTCCTCAACAACGGCGACATCATGCAGGCCCTCCGCGACCTGCTCCGCCAGGGAATGCAGAACCGCGACGGCGAGCAGATGCCCGGCCTGCGCCAGCTCATGGAGCAGCTCAAGGACCGTCGCCGCCAGCAGATGCAGCAGCACAACATGGACTCCGTGCTCGACGACCTCAAGGAGCGCCTGGAGGACATAATCGACACCGAGCGGCGCGGTATCCAGAACCGGCTGGAACAGGCGCAACAGCAGGTGGAAGGCTCGTCCGACGAAGACCGCGCCCAACAGGAAGCACTGAACAACCTGCTGGAACAACGGGCCAACCGCAATCTGGACCGCCTCGACAATCTGCCGGAAGGCGTTGGCAGCCAGCTTCGGGAGCTCATGGAGTACGACTTCATGGACCCGGAGGCGCAACAGAAGTTCCAGGAATTGCTGGACATGCTGAAGAGCCAGATGGCCCAGAACATCTCCCAGCAGATGCAGCAGCAGATCCAGAACATGTCCGCGGAGGACATGGAAGCCACCCGCGAAATGATGCGGGACCTCAACCAGATGATGCGCGACAAGCTCTCGGGGCGTGACCCGGACTTCGACGGGTTCATGGACAAGTGGGGCCCCATGTTCGGCCCCAATCCGCCCCAGAACTTCGACGAGCTGATGGAAATGCTCCAGCAGCAGCTGGCCCAGATGCAGTCCATGCTGGAGAGCATGTCCCCGGAGGCCCGCCAGGAAATGGAGGACGCCCTCTCCCAGGCCCTCGACCCGGACACCCAACGGGAGATGGCCCAGTTCTCCGCCCTGATGGAACAGCTCATGCCCATGGATGACCTGCGTCGCCAGTACCCCTTCCTCGGCGACGACAGCATGACCATGGAGCAGGCAATGCAGATGATGCGCGACCTCCAGCAGTTGGACCAGCTGGAGGCCGCTCTTCAGGAGGCCATCCGGACCGGAGACCTGAGCGAAATCGATCCGGAAAAGCTGGCCGAACTGCTGGGCGAGGACGCCCGCCGCGTCTGGGACGAGCTGGACAATCTCCGGAAGCTCCTTGAAGAGGCCGGCTACATCACCGGAGGCGACAAGACCGAGCTCACTGCCAGGGGCATGCGCCGCATCGGTCAGAAGGCACTCAAGGAGGTCTTCGCTCACCTCAAGAAGGACCGGATCGGCGGGCACCTGATGGACACCCGCGGGGCCAACGGCGACTTGCTGGGCGAGACCAAGAGTTACGAGTTCGGGGACCCGTTCCTGGTCGATCTGCAGACCACGGTCAAGAACGCCGTACTTCGCGGCGGTCCGCAGGTGCCCGTGCGCCTGAGCCCCCAGGACTTCGAGATACACCGGACCGAGCACATGACCAAGACTGCCACCGTGCTCCTGCTTGACCAGAGCCGGTCAATGGGCCTGTTCAACAACTGGCAGGCGGCCAAGAAAGTCACCGTCGCGCTCATGGCCCTGATCCGCGGCCAGTTCCCCCGCGACTCCCTATACATTGTCGGCTTCTCTGACTACGCCCGGGAAATCAAGGAAGAGGAACTGGCCTCGTGCAGTTGGAACGCCTGGGTGTCCGGCACCAACCTTCACCACGCTCTGATGCTTTCCCGCAAGCTTCTGTCCCGGGAGAAGGGCGGCAGCCGGCAGATCCTGGTGGTCACCGACGGGGAACCCACCGCGCACCTGGAAGGCGACCGTTCCTACTTCAGCTACCCGCCCAGCTACCGCACTGAAATGGAGACGCTGCGCGAGGTGCGCCGCTGCACCCAGGAAGACATCCTGATCAATACCTTCATGCTGGAGAACAACTACCAGCTCGTGAACTTTGTCGACCGCATGACCCGCATCAACCGCGGCCGCGCCTTCTACACCAGTGCCTCGAACCTCAGTGAGTTCGTTCTGGTGGACTACCTGAACAACCGACGCAAGCGAGTAGCCTAGTAGCTCTCAGGGCCGGCACTCGACGACCGGGCCTTCGATTTACATATCGTCCGCCAGAGATAGCGTTCCAAATTGGGTGGTTAACCGCCAGCACACCCGTCATTCCCGCGAAACATGTCCTCAATTCGATCGCGAGCGGGAATCCAGTGCCACTCCTTTCAGCTTGATAGTGGGAATCAACCGCCTATTGCGAAACCCCAGCCTCCGCCGGAAAAACAGGACAATCGCGCTTTGGTTATTCGCAGCCGCTCATACCGTCATTCCCGCGAAAGCGGGAATCCAGTGCCCGGAAATTCCAGTGTCCTGCGCCCATCGGAGGACCGTCAGCTTAGCCCACCGGAGACAGCCAACAACAAAATACCCTGGATTCCCGCTTTCGCGGGAATGAAGGGTTGATTTCGTTACTTCACTGTCCTTGCAGTCCAAAAGCGATAGCCCTGACGCCCCAGCCTCCGCCGGAGGGAGTCTTCACACATCGGGAAACTCCTGATAAGATAACTATTCAGAAAAAGAGAATAGAAAGGCTGCATATACAAAGCAGCCGGACGATCGTGCTTTTAAAGACAGTCCCGTGAGGCTGGCAAGGCAGGGCGTCCCGGATAACTTCCCGGCGTAGTCAGTTGACGCCGGGCCGGACTGCACCCCCCTTGCCACATTCGAGGCGAGGGGGTTTTTGTTGGCCTGCCTCCCAGTTCAACGCCGGACGGATCGGAGAAAGAACATGCCGGATTCAGCCATCCCGGGGATGGTCGAAAGGCAAATAATGAACCAGGAGGGGATGGGCCGGGCGCTCTCGCGCATCGCCCACGAGATCCTGGAGCGCAACCGGGGCGCCGGCGACCTGTTGCTGGTCGGCATACAGCGCCGCGGTGTCCCTCTGGCCCAGCGTCTGTCCGCCCGTCTTGACGAATTCGAGGGCGCCAAGGTCCCGGTCGGGTCGCTGGACATCAATCTCTACAGGGACGACCTCCGCGAGCGCAAACGGCCCCGCGTCCGCGTGCACCGCACCCTGCTTCCGGTAAGCATCCAGGACCAACGCGTGGTGCTTGTTGACGACGTTCTGTACACCGGGCGTACCATCCGCGCCGCCCTGGACGCCCTCACCGACTTTGGCAGGCCCACGCAGGTCCAACTGGCCGTTATGATCGACCGGGGCCACCGCGAACTGCCCATTCGAGCCGACTATGTTGGCCGGAACATCCCCACTGCGCGCAACGAAATCGTTGCCGTCCGACTCGACGAGATCGACGGAGACGATGAGGTCGTCCTGCTCCGTCCCGAGGCAGACCCGGAAGAAGATCTCACACCCGATCATCGCCCGAACGAGACTGCCCTCGCCGGTGGCGAGTAGCCCGGGCATCTTCAAAAAGCCACCGTCCAGAGAAACGCAATGACACTGCCGCAAACAGTCGAAGATCACCCCACTGAGGAAGCGATGCAGGCCGACATCCTGCCTTCGCGCCGCCACGTTCTCGATCTCGACGACTACGCCACGGAGGAGTTGCAGGCCATTCTGGCCTCGGCTCAAGGAATGGCGGAGGTGCTGGGCCGCGACATAAAGAAGGTGCCGGCGCTGCGCGGAAAGGTGATCGTAACCCTCTTCTACGAGGCCAGCACTCGCACCCGTATCTCCTTCGAGGAAGCCGGCAAGGTGCTCAGCGCCGACGTCATCAACATGAGCGCTTCCGGCAGCAGCGCCGACAAGGGAGAGTCCCTGCTCAACACCGGCCTGACGCTGCAGGCCATGGGCGTGGACACCCTTGTGGTTCGGCATCCTCACTCCGGCGCTCCCAACTTCCTCGCCAGGAACCTTGACCGCGTAAGCGTGGTCAACGCGGGCGATGGCCTCCACGCCCATCCCACCCAGGCACTCCTGGACCTGTACACCGTTCAGACCCGTCTGGGGCAGATCGACGGGCTGAAGGTGGTCATTGTCGGAGATGTCCTCCACAGCCGCGTGGCGCGCTCGGGTATTTGGGGCTTCGCAAAGATGGGCGCCCGGGTGGTCCTCTCCGGCCCACGGACGCTGATGCCTATCGACTTTTTGAACGACACCGGCCCGGAAGACACCGCCGGCCTGGCGTCCAAGGTAGAGGTGGACACCGATCTTGACCGGGCGGTGGAGGACGCCGACGTCGTTATGGCCCTCCGCTTGCAGTCTGAACGCCAGAGAGGCGGCTTCCTGCCCAGCATCCGAGAGTACATTCGCCGCTGGCAGGTCAACGACGCCCGCCTGGCGAGAGCGAAACCAGACGTGCTCGTGATGCACCCCGGCCCCATGAACGAGGGCATCGAGATCAGCTCCGGTCTCGCCCACGGCCGCCGTTCCGCCATCGAGGAGCAGGTAACCGCTGGTGTCGCCATCAGGATGGCGGTGCTGTATCAGCTGAACGCGGGAGACTCGGAATAGTGTCCGAATTAGCGCTCCGCCCGATTCTCGTCCGGAAAGCCCGGCTCATCGACCCGGCTCGGCAAACGGAGTCCGTGGGCGATATCCTGCTTGCCGATGGCCGGATCGCGGCCTGCGGCTCCTCCATTGAAGCACCCCCGGAAGGCTGTATTGTCGTCGATGGCTCAGGCCTCGTGGCCTGCCCCGGCTTCATCGACCTCCACGCTCACCTCCGCGAGCCCGGCTACGAGTACAAGGAGACCATCGAGACGGGATCGCAGGCCGCCGCTCGCGGCGGGTTCACTACCCTGTGCTGTATGCCAAACACTGACCCGCCCGTCGACACCGAGTCAGTCGTGGAATTCGTGCTCCGCCGGGCCAGGGATTCGGGAATAGTCAGGGTCCTTCCGATCGGCTGCGTGTCCCGTGGCCGCCGGGGCAAGGAACTCGCCGACCTCGAGGAGCTGTACAACGCCGGCGCCGTGGCGTTCAGCGACGATGGCGACCCCATCCAGGATGCCAACCTGATGCGTATGGCGCTTTCTTACAGCGCAGACCTTGGCTTGCCGGTCAGCAACCACTGCCAGGACCTGCACCTCAGCGGTGAGGGCGTGATGGCCGAGGGCGCAGTCGCAACGCGACTGGGACTCCCCGGGATTCCGCCCGCCGCCGAAGACGCCATGATCGCCCGGGACATCGCCCTAGCCCAGTCCACTGGGGGACGGCTGCATATCGCTCACCTCAGCACCGCCGGCAGCGTTCCCCTGGTACGCCACGCCAAGGAGTTGGGGCTCCAGGTCACCGCCGAGGTGTGTCCCCACCACCTGACCATCACCGACGAATGGGCCATGGGCGCCAAAGGAAGGGGAGCAGTACGGGCTGAATGGGCCTACGACACTTCGACCAAGGTCTATCCCCCGTTGCGAAACAGGTACGATGCCGAGGCCCTCGTGGCCGCACTTGCCGACGGCACCATCGACTGCATCGCGACCGACCACGCCCCACACGACATCGCCAGCAAGCTGGTGACCTACCAGGACGCCGCTTTCGGCATCAGCGTGCTGGAAACGGCCCTGGGTTCCTCGCTGCAGCCAGTCCATGACGGCCGGATTTCTCTGGCGACGCTTGTGGAGCGGCTCACCGCAGGGCCCGCCCGCGTGCTGGGTCCGCGCTACGCCTCGCTGGCCACACTGGCCCCGGGGACGGAAGCTGACATCACGCTTTTCGACCCGGATCTGGAGTGGACTGTCGACTCTGGCGAATTTGCCTCCAAGGGCAGAAACACTCCACTTGACGGTACACGGCTGAAGGGCCGCACCATCGCTACCATCTCAGCCGGCAGAATCGTATACCAGTCTCCCCAATTTATCGTTCAGGAAGCCAATGCAGCTGTTTAATTCACGATTTCATCTGGTTCGAACCACTCCGGAACTGATCGTTGCCGGTGGCAATTCGTCAGCGGAGGTGGTGTAGTTTGCCTGCAGCATGCCTCGTACTGGAGGACGGGTCGGTACACCGTGGCCAGGGGTTTGGGGCCTTCGAAGAAGCCGCAGGCGAGGTGGTGTTCAACACCACCATGACCGGCTACCAGGAAGTGCTGACAGACCCGTCCTATGCCGGTCAACTGGTTACCCTTACCTACCCCCTGGTGGGAAACTACGGTATCAATCAGACGGATTTCGAGTCCCGCGGGATCCAGGTGAGCGGGCTGATCGTCAGGGAGCATTGCGACAGTCCGAGCCACGGGTCCAGCGACCGCACCATTCACGAATTCCTGCTGGACCAGGGAGTTCCGGGCATCAGCGGGGTGGATACCCGTGCCATTACCCGCCGGCTGAGATCCCAGGGTGTGATGATGGGCGCCATTGCTGCAGACCCCGAGACTGCCATGGCCAAGCTGGACTCCGCACCCAGCTATGGTGAGCTCGATCATGTCCGGACGGTGAGCACCGCCACAGGGTACGAATGGAGCGAAGGGCAGCAAAACGGCTCGGAAAGGCCCTGTCGAGTGCTGGTAACCGACTGCGGGCTTAAATACAATATCCTTCGTGAACTAACCCGGCGGGGCTGCGAGGTGCAGGTGGTCCCGGCGACCATTTCCGCCGAGGACCTGCTTTCTCTCAATCCCTCGGGCGTACTCCTCTCACCGGGGCCAGGCGACCCGCAGTTGCTCGACTACGTGGTCGACAACACCCGGCAAATCCTGGGTAGAGTTCCGGTCATGGGCATTTGCCTCGGCCACCAGATAGTGGCCCGGGCACTGGGCGCCGAGACTTTCAAGCTTAAATTTGGACACCGGGGTGGAAATCACCCCGTGCGCGACCTTTCCGATGGAAGGGTCTACATCACGGCACAGAACCACGGGTACGCCGTGATGGCCGATTCACTGCCGTCAGGGCTTGAAGTCTCACACATAAATCTGAATGACGACACAGTGGAAGGGCTGATCCATAGAGACCTGCCACTCTTTACGATCCAGTACCACTCTGAAGCGTCTCCCGGCCCACGGGACAACGTGTACCTCTTTGACCGGTTCCTGCAATTGATCCAAGATTTCAATCCTTAGCTTTGGCAATCGACTCAAGCGATCACACAGCTCAAGCAAACACACAGGAGGTAAGGACCAACAGCGGACGGCGACCGGAACCCCGACGGTTCTGGCAGGCGCCGGATGCAACCCCCTGGCAGCGGTAACAGCATCCTTCCGGAGGAATTATTCAATGTCTTCTTTTTCCATGGTCTTGCTGGAAGGGGGGGTGGATGTGGATGTGGCAATAGACTTCGCGGAGATAACTTCTATCCTGGACGAGGACGTCCCCCGCTATACTTGCGGAGACTTCGGTTTCACAGTCACGCCCGGGCGTGGCGAAATAGGACGGCAGTGGATTTTCATGGTCAGCGCATTTCCTCTTGGCCAGCCTCGCTCCCAGCCCTTGGTTTCCCTGGGGCGCATGGAAATTGAGGCCAGCGGAGACGGAGATGTGTCCATATGCATCCCGCCCAGGAACGAGCAGACGGTGCCTGGATCAGACGCCGCCGACTGGGACGGAAAGCTTTTCGGCGCCTTCGTTTTCCAATTGCTAAACTCCCTGCACGAAAGGGACCTTATCGAGTTGCCCGGCTTCCTGCCAAAATTCTAGCTGGGCAGGCCACGGTACCTCCATTGGATGGAGCTGACACCAAGCCCGGTTGCCTTAACAACCGGGCTTGAAATATGCTTAATGAGATGCAGGAAAATTGGCCCGGCCCTCATCCTGTTCAGGCACGAGCTGTTCAGGCACGAGGCGGGGCCCAGATTCGGGAGGCAGAGCCACGGAAAAGCCGAAAAAAGTACTGGTAATCGGTTCCGGTCCCATTGTGATTGGACAAGCCGCCGAGTTTGACTATGCCGGAACCCAGGCTTGCAAAGCCCTCCGCGAGGAGGGGGTGGAGACGGTGTTGGTCAACTCCAACCCCGCCACCATCATGACCGATGAGGGCATCGCCGACCACGTTTATATCGAGCCGCTCACCGTTGAAGTCCTGGAAAGGATCATTCAGCGGGAGCGGCCCGATGGCCTTCTGCCCACCCTGGGCGGTCAGACCGGCCTCAATCTTGCGGTCGCACTAGCCGATGCCGGAATCCTGGACCGATACGATATAAGGCTTCTCGGTACCCCTCTGGCAACCATACGACGGGCCGAAGACCGGGAATTCTTCCGCAGCTTCCTGCACGAAATCGGAGAGCCTGAGCCCGAGAACCTGACCGTGTCCTCTATTGAGGAGGCTCGGGAGGCCGCAGCTCGTATGGGCCTTCCTCTCGTGATACGCCCTGCCTATACCCTGGGCGGAAGCGGCAGCGGCATCGCCAACACTGAGGAGGAATTCGAGACCATAGTAGCCTCTGGCCTTTCTGCCAGCCCAATTTCCCAGATCCTCCTGGAGCGGTCTCTCGTCGGCTGGAAGGAGATCGAATACGAGGTCCTGAGGGATGGTGCCGACAATTGCATCATGGTCTGCAATATGGAGAACCTCGACCCGATGGGAGTCCACACCGGCGACAGCATCGTGGTCGCTCCAAGTCAGACCCTGACCGACAAGGAATATCAGATGCTTCGCTCCGCGGCCCTGAAGATCATCCGGGGCCTGGGAATCGAGGGTGGTTGCAATGTGCAGTTCGCGCTTCAACCCCATCCGAAGGTCGCCGATGTCATCGGGCTTGACTGGAATGAGGACCCGCCCTACTTCGTCATCGAAGTGAATCCCCGCGTCAGCCGCAGTTCGGCCCTGGCCAGCAAGGCAACGGGATACCCCATTGCCCGGGTTGCGGCCAAGATTGCGGTGGGCCGGAGGCTGGACGAGATCGACAACGCCGTTACCGGGCGAACCAAGGCCGCTTTCGAACCGGCCCTGGACTACTGCGTCGTCAAGATCCCGCGTTGGCCATTCGACAAGTTCCCTCACGGCGACCGGCGCACCACGACGCAGATGAAGGCCACCGGCGAGGTCATGGTGATCGACCGCTCTTTTGAGGCCGCAATGCAGAAGGGGGCAAGGTCCCTGGAGCTGTCAGGTGGAAGCCTCCTGTGGGAGGACCCTGCCTGGCGTTCTGACAACGGTTCCCACGGCGACTCCCTGCCCCTCGAACCGAATGACCTCCGTCTCTGGGGGATCATGGCGGCCCTGCGCCGGGGGTTCACTATTGACCAGCTGGTAGAGCGCACCTTGTTCGAGCCGTGGTTCCTCGTAGCCTTCGAACGTATCGTGAAGATGGAACGGCGCCTGCTTTCGGAGCAATTGACTCCTGAACTGCTTTACGACTCCAAACGGCTTGGGTTCTCCGACGCCCAGATAGGGACACTGGCCGACATG
This sequence comes from Dehalococcoidia bacterium, assembly GCA_965216065.1. Taxonomy (GTDB): domain Bacteria; phylum Chloroflexota; class Dehalococcoidia; order Lucifugimonadales; family UBA3495; genus VXOI01. The sequence continues at coordinate 1,093,524 of CBDCFB010000002.1, read as the reverse complement.
CTTGCCGAGCAGGTGCGCAACCTGCGCAGCCAGTGGAATATCCGCCCCGTTTACAAGACGGTGGACACCTGCGCTGCTGAGTTCGACGCGGTTACACCCTACTACTACAGCACCTATGATGAGGAAAACGAGGCCCATCCGCTCGAGGGCAAAAAGGCACTGGTGATTGGCAGCGGCCCCATTCGCATCGGTCAGGGCATAGAGTTCGATTACTGCAGTGTGCACGCCGCCTGGGCCCTCTCAGAAGCAGGTGTACGCAGCATCATGGTCAACTCCAACCCGGAAACCGTATCAACCGACTACGACTCCAGCGACCGCCTCTATTTCGAGCCACTGGACGAGGAGTCGGTTCGCGACATCATCGAGAACGAGACGGCGAACGGAGACACCGGCGACGGCGTTCCACCTGCTTCCCTAGTGCAGTTCGGTGGACAGACCGCCATCAACCTGTCGCAGGCCCTCTCTTCGGCGGGGATGCCCATCCTCGGCTCCAGCGCCGAGGCCATTGACATCGCTTCTGACCGGCACAAGTTTGACGACTTCCTGTCGCGCCTGGGTATACCGCAGCCGCCTGGCGCCGCCGTTTCCACTGTCAGCGAGGCTCTGCTGGTGACACAGGACATCGGTTACCCCGCGGTGGTGCGCCCAAGCTATGTGCTGGGTGGCCGAGCCATGGAAATCGTGCAGAACGCCACCGAGTTGATCCACTACCTGACGGCAGCCACGGACATGTCGCCAGACAAGCCTGTCCTCATCGATCGCTACATGGAGGGCAAGGAGTGTGAGGTCGATGCCATCTGCGACGGGGAGGCGGTGCTCATCCCCGGCGTCATGGAGCACGTGGAGCGGGCTGGAGTCCACAGCGGCGACTCGATGGCGATATACCCCGGCCTTAACCTGACCGAGTCGGAAGTGGACACCATCGTCGACTACACCACAAGAATCGGTCTGGCCCTGGGCATACGCGGGCTGATGAACATCCAGTTTGTCATCGTCGGCGGGGCCACCTATCGCAGCCCCCAGACCCAGAGCATCGATGACCAGGCTACAACGGTCTACGTCCTCGAGGTAAACCCGAGGGGGAGCCGCACCATCCCCTTCATTTCCAAGGTAACCGGCGTCCCCGTAGCCCGCCTGGCGACGCGAGTGATGCTCGGCCACACTCTTGCCGAAGAGGGGTTCCCTTCGGGCCTCTGGCCCCGGCAGGGACTGGTGGGAGTCAAGGCGCCCGTATTCTCCATGGCCAAGCTGGTCGGCGTGGACTGGCACCTGGGCCCGGAAATGAAGTCCACCGGCGAGGTCATGGGAATTGACAGCAACTTCTCGGCCGCCCTGACCAAGGCCCTCCTCGCCGCGCGGCTGAACCTGCGAGAGGGCATGGGCGTGCTTCTCAGCATCGCTGACCAGCACAAGGCAGAGGCCGTGACATTGATCCGGGGTCTGGACCGTGCCGGATGCTCTCTTTACGCCACTGAGGGGACCGCCGCCATGATTGCGGCCATGGGCCTGCCGGTGACAATGACCACCAAGAAGCTCCGGGAGGGCCATCCGAACGTTGTGGACGTGATCAACGACGGCAGCGTCGGGGCGGTCATCAACACCATCTCCAGCGTGAGCGAGGTCCTGCGCGACGGCTTCAACATCCGGCGCGCCGCCGTGGAGCGCCAGATGCCGTGCTTCACCTCCCTGGACACAGCCAGGGCTGCGGTGGAGAGCCTGCTGACCGGGAACTCGGCCTACGCGGTCGGGACGATGCGCGACTATCTGGGAAGGGCCTAGTACTCAGTCAACCGAGAAATAGTAGTTCTCACCGCGGCGGTTGAGATGTGCGCAAAATTGGGCCTCGGTAGGGGGCTTCCCAAGAGACCTTCGATTCCTAACTTGACCGAGTACTAGTGATTCAACCTCTCTGGATTGATGGTTTATTCTCCCGTTCGCCCTGAGCCTGTCGAAGGGCCACCCGTCTATGTTCGCCCTGAGCTTGTCGAAGGGCCGCCCGTGAACGGGCTCCCGGTTTACCCATCAATAGAATAGAGTTGAACTACTAGCACAGGGCGCCAGCGGTACTGTGCCCGGGCCCCCTGCTACCAGTCCATCTCCGTACCCAGGCCCTGTTTCCGGGCGCTGTCGTAGGCCAGCTTCGCTGCAGCCACGTCGGCCACCCCGGTCCCCATCAGCTTGACGTAGACGATCTGCGACTCGTTGTCCCGCCCCTGAAGCGTGCCGCTGACCGCGTGGCGCAACTCGTGCAGCTGGCCCCAGTTCAGCAGCCCCTTGTCTACGGCGGCTGCAATGTCCCCCGCTTCGATGGGCGCTTGGTCGAGTGAATCAACGAACAGCTTGTCAGCCCGGGTCAGTGTCTCATCATCCACTTCGCTCACCCGCCAGGTCGTGGGCCCTGCCCCGATCACCGTAACTCCCGGATTCAGCCACTTTCCCTTCACCACTGGCTCCGCTGTGGCCGCGATGCCGATCACCAGATCGCAGTCCCGCACCGCCTCCTCGTTGCTGTCCGCCGCCTGGACTTCAACACCCATCTCGTCGCTCATGCGCGCGGCGAACTCGTTCCGTCTCTCGGCGTTACGGCTGAAGGCCTTCACTCCGGAAATTCCTCGCACGCTGGCCACTGCCTGAAGTTGCGTCGGCGCCTGCCCGCCGGTCCCGACAATTCCCACCTTCAGGTCGCCCTTCTTCGCAAGATGCTTGACCGCAACGCCGGTCGTCGCCCCGGTTCGCAGTTGCCCCAGCCGGTTTGCCTGCGTGTAGCACAGCAGCTTTCCGGTTGCGGCGTCATACAGGCTCACCTGGAACGAGTAAGACCCCCGCACCACGGTGTAGGTCTTTACACCCAGAACGCCCTCGTAGAACAGGCCTCCTCCCATCACCGACAGCATCCCGGTGTCCGCGATGATCTTCCGTCGGCCGAGGTTGTAGGCCTCCCCGTGACCGTACCGGTGCTGCATGTTCTCAATGGCCCCGAGCATGGCCTCCATCGTTACGCACTGCGCGACTTCTTGATCACGAAGGAACAGGGTCATGACCGGAGACCTCCTAATCTGTGCGATGACGATGGAAGAAAGGGGGACTGCCTGTCGTCGCGGTTAAAAGCACCGGGGCACTCACAGGATGCACGGCAAAAGCATGGGTCAGGGTCGCGCCGTTTCAAACCGGGCAGCAAGAATCTCCCCACCGATACGGCCGCGCCCAACTAGCAAAAAGGCCGGACCCCCTTTGGGGTGAATCCGGCCTCGGACCGCTCACCGATCACTTCTTGTAGAAATCCCGGTTCATGGCTATGAACTGACGCTGATTGGCCGGGACTCTGAACTCATCGTAGATGGCGTTGACCGGGCAGACCGACTCGCAATATGCGCAGTCGATGCAGGTAACCGGATCGATGTAGTACTGCTGCTCATCATCATTGGTATTGATGCAGTCAACAGGGCAAACTTCGATGCAGGTCGCGTCCTTTACGCCAATGCAGGGCTCGGTTATCACAAAAGGCATATTATCAACCTTAAGGCGCTGCCCGCCCTGGCATAGAGATGATTTTCGCTAACTTCCCGTCCAGACAGATGTTCCTCGCTCCCCGGGCACACATCATTCTTGATTTTGCCCTCATATTTTGTCAAGGGATACTGTATGATATATTGTATCGAAGAGTAAGCGGGGGATTCCGGGAGCCAATTAATGGAATTAAGAGAACTCATCAGTTTTTATCACGTGGCTCGCCTGCGCAGCGTTTCCAAGGCAGCCCGAACGCTCGAACTGGGACAGCCTACGGTAACCACACACTTGCGCAAGCTGGAGAGCGAATTCGGTATCACATTGTTCGACCGAATCAAGCGCCCGATACAGCTGACCTCCGAGGGCATCACTCTTCTGGAGCTTGTCACTCCCGTGGTTACCTCCATAGAAGTGCTCAAGAGCCAGATGGATTACGCCGACCGGCGGGGGTCGTTCATCGTCGGCGCCTACCCCGACCTGATAGCCCATCATTTGCCAAAGGGTATCCAGGCGTTCAGGGAACAGTATCCCGACATTCGCATTCGCCTGCTGGCGCGGGCGTACGATCCTCTAATATCCCTCGTGCGTTCCGGCGAAATCGACATGGCCTTCTGCTCACCTCCGCCTGCCGAAGACACCTCCCTCGAATTCCAGGAACTCTTCGAATACAACGCGGTGCTGATGACCCCCCTGGGCCACCCGTTGATGGCCAAGAAGGACATCACCCTCGAGGATGTGGTGTCGGCTCCCCTGATCCTCCCCGGCCAGGAAAGCATGCTTCGCCAGCGGGTGGACCAGGCCTTCAAGGCGCAGGGCCTGATTGGGGACGTGGTCCTGTCGCTGGACAACGTCGAGTCCATCAAGCGCTACGTGGAAATCGGCTTGGGACTGGCCGTTGCCGTAGACTTCGCCATGCATCCGCGGGACCAGGAGCTCGTTGGTGTCCTGCCCCTGAGCCACCTGTTCCCCGGCTCGGTCATCGGGGTCTGCACCCTGAAGGGAAAATTCGTCGGCCAGGGTGTGCGCAATTTCACCCACATGATGATGGAATACATGAGCGGCTATCACGCTGAAATCTGGAATCAACCGACTCCGGTGATGACCCGTCCCACTATGCCCATCATCGACGACGCCTAACCGGGGCGCCTAACCGGAGCGCCTATTCGGGGCCAGAAGGGACCACCTGTCGGACTCGCCTGGCCAGTTGGGAGCGGGGAATCATCACGTACCGCCCGCACTTGCGGCAGACCAGTCCGATGTCCGCGCCGAGCCGGGTTACCGTCCAGAGGTACTCCCCGCACGGATGCGGCTTCTTGAGGCGCACCACATCGCCGATCTTGAGGTCTAGGGCCAACCCCGCCCGTCCTCTTCCAGGACAGCGTTGATGCCGTCCCGCAGGCTTCTCGCCGCCACCCCGGCGGCCTCCCCGTAATCCGTACCCCGCGAGGCATAGATTATCCCCCGGGACGAGTTGATCATCGCCATCCGCCCATGCTCGTCGACTCCGGCGCGCACCGCCGCTTCCAGGTCTCCCCCCTGCGCCCCCACCCCCGGAATGAGCAGCGGCATCCCCGGACAGATGCCCCGCAGGGCCGCCAATTGCTCCGGCACCGTCGCCCCGGCCACCAGGCCCACATTTCCGCGGCCGTTCCACTCCCTGCAGGCCCTGGCGACCCTCTCGTACAGCGGCCCGTGCTCCTCTCCGGATACGGTGAGGTCCTGGAAGTCCCCTGATCCCGGATTGGAGCCGCGACACCACACGAACACTCCCCTGGATTCGTCCTCAAGGAACGGCTCAATGGAGTCGCTGCCGCCCCATGCGTTCACCGTAACCGCGTCGAATCCCCAGACTTCGTACATCGCTCTGGCGTATGCCCTGGCCGATGGCCCGATGTCGCCCCGCTTTGCGTCCCCGATGATCACCGCATCCGGAGCGGCACTGCGGATATGGGCGATCGTCCCGTCCAGGGCCCTCAGACCATCCATGCCGAGGGCCTCGTAGAATGCGAGGTTGGGCTTGTAGGCGCAGGCCATTCGGGCGGTGGCATCAACGATAGCCCGGTTGAACTCGAACACGTCCGTCACCGGCATCAGTGCTGGGTCCGGATCCAGGCCCACGCAGACCAGGCTCTGGGTGCTCTTGCACGCCCTGTGTATTCGATCCACGAACTTGCTCATTGATTCCGCCGCTCTCGTTTGCCCGTCGATTCGTCCATTGTTACCATTACGGCCTGCGGACGCAATAGCGCAGGACGGAGTAGCCAGTGCACCTGGACGACGACCTCATCCCCGGCCGGTTCCTGAAACGGGTCAACCGCTTTCTCGCGCTGGTTGAAGTGGACGGGCGTGAAACAGCCGTCCATGTCGCCAACTCCGGCCGTCTCCGCGAGCTGTTCGTTACGGGAGCCACAGTGTGGCTGAAGGCGGCGCCAGCCCCCCACCGCAAGACCTCCTGGGACCTTGCCCTCGTGGAAGCGGACGGTGTATTGGTCTCCGCTGACACCCGCGTCCCCAACGCCGTGGCCGCGGAGGCCGCGTCGGAGGGATTGCTGGAAGGAATACCGGTGCCATCTTCAATCACGAGAGAGGCCACCTTTGGAGAGAGCCGTTTCGACATCCTGCTGGAGGACGGGCACGGCCGCCGGTACGTTGAAGTGAAGTCGGTGACGCTGGTGAAAAATGGCGTCGGCCTGTTCCCTGATTCCCCCACCGTGCGCGGCGCGAAGCACCTCAACACGCTGGCCCAGGCCATTGAAGCCGGCCACCGCGCCTCCGTCATCTTCGTGGTACAGCGGCCCGACGCCCGCGCCATGGCCACCAATGACCCGGCCGATCCAGTCCTCGCCGCGACATTCCGTACGGCGGTGGAGTCTGGCGTGGAACCACTCGCCTACAACTGCCATGTGTCCAGGCAGGAAATACGCTTGGACCGTCGCCTGCCGATCGTCCCGTACGAATCCCTCGCCTGCATCCCTCAGCAGCCGTCGTAGCCGTGGAACCCGTTTCCAGTCTTCCAACCCTGCTGCAAGAGGTCTACGACCGCCTCTACGGCCGTTACTGGGCACAGGGATGGTGGCCCGGCGAAAGCCCCTTCGAGGTAATCGCAGGCGCTATCCTCACCCAGTCCACCGCATGGGTCAATGTCGAAAAGGCCCTGGCATCCATGCGCGCCTCGGATTGCTGGTCCTTCGAGGCCATCGCCGCTGCGCCGGAAGCCGACCTCGCCGCCATTATCCGCTCCTCCGGTTACTACAACGCCAAGGCCCGCAAGCTGCAGGCCTTCGCCGGCCACTTGCTCCAACACCACGCCGGGGAACTGGCTTCGCTGTTTGCCCAAGAGGTGGAGGGCCTGCGTTCGGAGCTGCTGTCCATCCACGGCATCGGCGAGGAGACTGCGGACGACATAATCGTCTACGCTGCCGGAAAACCGTCTTTCGTCATGGACAGCTATACCCGTCGAATCGTGGACCGGATGGAACTCACCCCGCAGGGCCGCAGGCCAACCTACGCCGCCTACCAGTCCCTGTTCCAGGACAACCTGCCCGCCGACGCCACCCTCTTCAACGAGTACCACGCCCTCCTCGACCATCACGCGAAGGTGACCTGCACCAAGCGCGACCCGCGATGCGACGGCTGCTGCCTGATCGACCTGTGCCCCACCGGCACGACCTCCACGGCTGTCCAGTAAAATTGACGCTGGAATGGCCCCGGCTTATGATTCCGTCATCGGGCAGACCCAAAGATACTTCGGCCCGGACGGAGGACCGATGCAGGTAGTCAGGATATACACCGGCGACGACGGCGAGTCCCATTTCCAGGAGCTTGATCTCCCCTTCGAGGCAGTCGCCAATGCCGAGCGCACCGCGGCACAGAACGCGTCCAGCGTCACCTTCAGCCGCACACAGCCTGGTAATTTCAGTGACTGGCACCCGGCTCCCCGCCGCCAGTATGTAATCACCCTGGAAGGCCAGACAGAGATCGGCTTGGGCGACGGCACCAAGCGCATTTTCAATTCAGGCGACGTGCTGCTTGCCGACGACCTGACCGGGCGCGGCCACACCACCGCCGTCCACGGCGACAAGCCCCGTGTTTCCGTCGCCATCCCCATAGTCGACTAACCGGCGGCCGGAAGACGCACGGAACCACAACCGGGAGGCTGGCCATGCCCTACGCTCGCATCGACGACATGCTGGAGATGTACTACGAGGACGACGACTACACCGACCCGTGGTGTCCCTCGGAAACTGTCGTGCTCCACCACGGCAACTCCAAGAATGCTCGCCTCTGGTACGCCTGGGTGCCGTTGCTCGCCCGGCAGTACCGCGTGGTGCGGCTCGAAGCGCGCGGCTTCGGACGCTCCACCGTCCCGCCCGCGGGCTACGACTGGTCCCTGAGCAACTTCGCCGCCGACATCGTAGGCCTGCTCGACCATTTGGAACTTGGGAGGGTGCACCTCATCGGCGAGACCGTGGGCGGCACCATCTCCCTGAAGTTTGCCTCCGAATACCCCGAACGGCTCCTGTCGGTCACCACCTGCACCTCGCCCTACAAGTTTGTCGGCAACCCGACCTACCTCAACTCCTACAACCTGGTCCGGGACGAGGGAGTGGAGGCGTGGGTGCGCCGCACCTCCGAGCGGCGGCTGGAGACCGGCGATTCCGACTCCGCCCACCAGGAGTGGTACATCGACCAGATGGCCCGGACGGAGGGCCGCGTGGTCATGGAGACGCTGTCGTACTTGTCGCAGCAGGACCTCAGCGAGGAGCTCCCGCGAATCCAGGTACCCGCCCTTGTTCTCGCCTCGGAGCAAAACGCCCGCGACAACCCCGACCGCACCTCAGGCATGGCCGCACTGCTGCCCAACGGCCGCCTGCGCATCCTTCCCGGCACCTCCGGCTACGTCCAGCACTCCGCTCCGGAGCGCTGCGTTCAAGCCTGGATGGAATTCGCCCGTTCGCTTTAATCGAAGCCAATATCAGGGATCCTGGTCAAAATCGTAGGGGCGCACAGCTGTGCGCCCCTTTTGTTCATCCGTCGTCCGACCCAGGGCTGTTGCATCCGAAGTCAGCCCACCCCGTCATTCCTGGCCCGTCATTGCCATGAAAATAGGAGGCAAAACAGTTCCCTCTCCCTCGAGGGGGAGGGTTAGGGTGGGGGTGAAATCCTTGCTGAACTCCCGTCGAAGTTAATTTTCATACTCAGTGCGTGGCGCGATGGGCCATCGGCAATTCCTGCGAAAGCAGGAATCCAGGGAGCCCGCCGACATCCGTTCAGTGACACCTGGCCGGCAACTGACCAAGATCGTCTGGAGATACCTTCTACGCTGAAAGCGCCGCCGCTACGCCCCGTATCTTCCCTGACCCTTCCGTAGTCAGCTCTCCGACTGCCTTGACGATGTTCGGGTGCTCAAGTCCGGATACGAGGAAGGTCCAGCGACACGCCCGCTGCGTGTTCGTCGTGATCTCCTCCTTCTCGGCATCCGTGAAGGTCCGTCCTGTTGCCCTTTCAAGAGCATCTATGTTCAGCCCAACCTGCTGTGCCAGGAGCCCGTCGATCGCCCCGCCAAGCTCCAGGACCTCATCGATAGCTGCCTCCCGCTCTTCAAGGGTGAGGTCCTCGGCTACCTCTCCGATCAGAAGCGTGTCCAGCTTGGCGTGTTGCGCCTCTTCCAGCCAATGGTACCTCAGGAGGTCCCGGAACAGCCCGTCCAGGTACGAATCGTCGCGCACATGCTCAATGTAGTGGAGTTGCGTGAACCATTCGATGATCGCAGTCAGTACCATGACTGCCAGCTTCGACTTGCTCCGGACTGCTTGCGCCACCTCTTCACGCCCAGGAATTAGGCCGCACTCAGTGCCGAATCCCTTTCCGAAGAGTTCAACCGATCTCCGGAATAGCTCTTGGTGCTTGAACTCTTCCTCGGCGAACCTCAACAAGGAGCGGGCTCTGACCTCATCTCCATAGACATCCTTCATGGCCTCTTCAGCGACGGTGGGGATGATGAATTCCTCAACGAACGCGAATATGTGGCAGTAGGCGTTGCCCATAATCTGGTTCAGGAGAAGTTTTTCGTTGTCGTTCAGACATCCGATCCCGTCCACGCCAGCCAACCGATTGGGCAGAAAGCGTTTCGAGAAGTCGAAATTCTTGTCGCCCAGGACATCGTCTTCCAGCCACGATACCCTCTTGGAGACATCGAGACACTCCTGGTAGGTGTAGTTGTGTGTAAGCATGGGCTTCGCATCCTCCTGCGGGGCTTTTTGTAAAGATTATCCATTTTAAGCTGCCTGGATCCAATACGAATTAATCGCGATAGGCGAAAGCCATAGTACTATCACTCACGAATGCGGGCAAACCCCCTATCAAGCTTGCGCAACCGTCCGCGGAACCCTCCTAACTCAGGGTATTTCATTTGTTCCCTCTCCCGGAGGGAGAGGGGGATTTGCATCAAAAGTACCGATTTCGGCCGACTTTTGATGCAATCACAGCTAGGGGTGATGAATGGGAAAGCGAAACACGGAACTGGACATTCTCTTTACGGCAAGGGATTACGGTAAGATAGGGTACTTCGGTAACAGCCATTCAGAGGCATCGGAGCGGTTATTCAGTTTGTATTCGGAAGAGAGTATTGAATACGATGGAATAGTTAGCGCATACGTTGATGCGCTGGTTGATTCAGGGCATTTGCTACCTGTCAACAGTACGCAAGGCATTCGACAGCAAGCCTACGCTCGTGCTTTGACTCCTAAAGGTGAACGCCGACTGTATGAATTGGAGCATCCTGTTCGAGCGTGGATGAAGGCGAATTGGTTTCCATTTTTGGTTGCGTGTGTGACTACTGTTGTCGGCCTTGCTAGTGTAATCAAATCCTTTATCCCAGAATCTTCTTGAAGGTTGGCTCGAAAGACGGACTTTTGATGCAACCGGCACATATGATGCAAAGCCCGGGGGAGGGTTAGAGTGGGGGTGCACCCTGCTTCTCGTGAACTGCCGACGTCCCGCATTTCCTTTGACATGGGATGAAGTGGAAGTGTCAGACACTCATGGAAAACGCAGGGGCGCACAGCCGTGCGCCCCATTCCCGTAGAACCAGCAGATATGCGCTCCCTAGAACAGCGACCGCGACTGCCCGCCGTCGACATTGAGGCAGGTGCCGGTAATCAGGTCGGCCCGCTCCGACGCCAGGAACGCCACCGTCTCGCCGATGGGCTCCGGCCACCCGAACTTCCCGGCAGGCAGGTTCCGCGAGATGAACTCGTCCACCACCTCCGGAGTGTTGTTCTGCTGGAACCGGTCCCAGGTGCTTCCCGGGAAGTCGATGGATCCCGGAGCGATGCAGTTGACCAGCACGTTCTCCGGCGCGAGATTCAACGCCAGGTGCTTCGAGAACGCGATCAGCCCCGCCTTCCCCGTCATGTAGTCCACCGACCCGCCATACTCCCGGCCGTAGATGGACGAGATGCTGATGATCCGTCCCCACTTCTGCTCCCTCATGTGGGGCAGCACCAGCGACACCAGCTCCACCGCGCTGAACAGGTTGACTTCCATGCCTTCCCGGAAAAGCTCCATCCCGGTCTCCTGGAAGTCCGTCGTGCCCCGGCGGCCACCCACGTTGTTCACCAGGATGTCCACCTCTCCCAGCGCCGACCTCGTCTCGTTATGGAACTGGACCAGGTCGTCGTTGCTGGTGACATCCGCCTGCACCGCGATGACCTCCACACCCGACGCCGCCAACTCCCCACGGGCCTCCTCCAGCTGCTCCGCGCCGCGCGCGCAGATCCCGACCTTGCATCCCTCGCGACCAAGTGCCGAGGCAGCCTGCAGGCCGAGCCCGTGGCTGCCGCCCGTAACCATTGCTACTCTTCCCTGCAACCCAAGATCCATGATTCTCTCCCGCCGGATGGATAAATCTTCGGCGATTATAGTGCCGCACCGGCAGTCTTGCACGAGATCCCTTCTGCCCTCGTCAAGGCAACCATGTCCTGTTGTCCGAAGCCCGTAAGACCCGTCATTCCCAAAGACCCGTCATTCCCAAAGACCCGTCATTCCCAAAGACCCGTCATTCCCAAAGACCCGTCATTCCCAAAGACCCGTCATTCCCAAAGACCCGTCATTCCCAAAGACCCGTCATTCCCAAAGACCCGTCATTCCCAAAGACCCGTCATTCCCAAAGACCCGTCATTCCCAAAGACCCGTCATTCCCAAAGACCCGTCATTCCCAAAGACCCGTCATTCCCAAAGACCCGTCATTCCCAAAGACCCGTCATTCCCAAAGACCCGTCATTCCCAAAGACCCGTCATTCCCAAAGACCCGTCATTCCCAAAGACCCGTCATTCCCAAAGACCCGTCATTCCCAAAGACCCGTCATTCCCAAAGACCCGTCATTCCCAAAGACCCGTCATTCCCAAAGACCCGTCATTCCCAAAGACCCGTCATTCCCAAAGACCCGTCATTCCCAAAGACCCGTCATTCCCAAAGACCCGTCATTCCCAAAGACCCGTCATTCCCAAAGACCCGTCATTCCCAAAGACCCGTCATTCCCAAAGACCCGTCATTCCCAAAGACCCGTCATTCCCAAAGACCCGTCATTCCCAAAGACCCGTCATTCCCAAAGACCCGTCATTCCCAAAGACCCGTCATTCCCGCTTTCGCGGGAATCCAGTGGCCCCTGGTCAGGTAAGTTTCCCGTATTGAGAAGACATCTCGTATCTACCTTGCGAGGCTGGGGATGAATCCGGAACCATTGGATTCCCGCTTTCGCGGGAATGACGGCGGGAATGACGAAGGATTGCAGGCTCGCCTCAGTTGAGATGCTGGAGCCATCGTGCCCTTGCCTGTCCGGTGGAGTCGTCGATTCGGGCTATAATCCCATCCGCCATTTGGATTCAGCCCGGATTCAGGAGGAGACGCGATGCTGGCCCTGGAAGGCATTAAGGTCCTGGATTTCTGCCGCAACGCCCCCGGCATGTTCGCCACCATGATCCTTGCCGACCTGGGCGCCGATGTCCTGATGATCGAGCGGCCCATGGACGAGGCCCGCGCCGCCTACGAGCGCATCGTCGCAGGCATAGAGTCCCCCGAGGACGAGCGCCGGCACGCATCCTTCAACGCCCTCCAGCGCAACAAGCGCAGCATCGCCCTCAATCTCAAGCACACCGAGGCCCTGGAAGTCTTCCGCCGCCTGGCCTCCGACGCCGACGTGGTCGTGGAAGGCTTTCGTCCCGGCGTCGTCGACCGCCTTGGCGTCGGTTACCAGCAGGTCAAGGAGATCAACCCCCGCGCCGTCTACTGCTCCGTCTCCGGCTACGGCCAGACCGGCCCCTACTCGCAGATGGCAGGACACGACATAAACTACATCTCCTTCGCCGGGGCCCTGGGCCTGATCGGCGACTCGCCCGACGGCAAGCCGGTCATCCCCCTGAACCTCATCGCCGATTACGCCGGGGGCGGGCTCTGCGGTGCAGTTGGCATCCTCGCCGCCCTCATGGCCCGCGAAAAGACCGGGCATGGCCAGTATGTCGACATCGCCATGACCGAGGGTGTGCTCTACATGCTCTGCGGCGCCATTGCCGACGCCCTGTCCCGGGGGTACACGCCAAAGCGAGGAGCCAACCGCCTCAACGGCGGCTCCCCCTTCTACAACGTCTACCGCACCGCCGACGGCAGGTACTTCTCCATCGCCGCCATCGAGCCATGGTTCTGGGAGAACCTGTGCCGCGCCATCGGCTGCGAGGACCTCATCCCCCACCAGCAGGCCGGTGAGGAGAAGCGCGCAGAGATTACCCGCACGCTCGAGGCCACCTTCCTCACTAAGACCCGCGACGAGTGGTTCCAAGCCCTGAAGGACGCCAACATCTCCGTCGGCAAGGTCTACGACCTCGACGAAGCCCTGGCCGACCCCCAGGCCCTCGCCCGCAACATGGTCGTCGAGCTGGAGGCCCCCGACGTCCCGGAAGGCAAGGTCACCCAGCCGGGCGTCCCCTTCCATCTCTCCGACACGCCCGGCGAAGTCCGCCACCCCGGCAGCGTCACCGGCCAGCACACCGGGGAGGTCCTCGCATCCCTTGGCTACACCCCCATCCAGATCGATGGAATGCTCGTGCGCGGCGTCGTCGCCTGCGGATGACGAAACCACCGTGCTATACTTGCCCCTGCGGGCAATTCCCCAGCATTCCATGACGTTCGAGACAGGCAGATGATCAAGCGTTTCTCAGTTCTCTATGTCGGTCAGATCGACCTCGATGATGTCGGCGCCAACGGCCGAGACCCCGACGAGCGCCGCTACTCCAACGACCAGCTGGTACAGTCCCTCGGACATGCCATGGCCCTCGCCAAGCAGATGGACGAGTCCGGCTACCACTGCCTCTGGGCCGCCGAGCACCACTTCCAGCGTGAAGGCTACGAGTGCATCCCCAATCTCACGCTACTGGGAGTCCACCTCGCCGCCCACACCAAGAACCTGAAGTTCGGCGCCGCCTTCAATATCGTGCCGATGTGGCACCCGCTCCGCCTCGCAGAGGACTTCGCCATGGGCGATGTGCTGACCGGCGGACGGCTGGTCTTCGGCATCGGCCGCGGCTACCAGACCCGCGAGGTTGAGACTTTCGGCGCCCCCTTGCTCGACCAGGACGCCAACCGCGAGTTGTTCGAGGAGCAGGTCGAGATCATCATGAAGGCCTTCAACGAAGAGTCCTTCAGCCACCACGGCAAGCACTACCAGATCCCGCCCGATGTCCCCTACCGCGGCTATCAGCTCAAGGACATCACGCTGGTACCCCGTCCGCTGAACCGGCCCGTCGACATCTGGCAGCCCGTCACCAGCGGCCGCACCATCGAATTCATCGCCAGGAAGGGCATCAAGGGAATGACCGCCCTCAGCGGCGAGAAGATCGTCGAGCAGTTCTTCGGCGCCTATCATAAGGCGGCGGGCGAGGCGGGCCGCGATCTCAAGCTGGGACAGGACATGGCCCTCGGTTTTGGATTCTTCCTCGGCGACACGGTCCAGGAGGCTGTGGAACGAGTCCGTCCCTTCCACGACGAACGCTACAAGTGGTTCGCCCCCTTTGGCCTCGTACGCTACGTGGACGAGCAGGGCCGCATGTGGGGCTCCCCCGGAGCCCCCGCTCGCACGCCCACCGTCGAGGACGGCGTGCAGCAGAAGGCCTGGATCTGTGGCCCGCCCGAGGTCTTCATCGAGACCTTCCGCGAGCTGGAGGAGAAGTACCCTGGCTTGGAGGACGTCGTCCTCCAGTGGCCAGAGGGCATGCCCTGGCACGAGCTCAGCAACCAGCTGGAAATCTTCTCTCGCGAAGTCATGCCTGCTTTCGCCGGGCGTAAATGATCCGGGAAGAATCGCACTCCGCCTCTGTAAATTCGTCGCCGCTGTCGATAACCAGGCCGGTGTGCCACAAATCCCCTCTCCCTCCGGGAGAGGATTAGGGTGAGGGCGTCTCCTTGGCAGACCCGGAACACATAAGCCTGGCTCGCGCCGGCGCCAACGCCATCGCCAGGTGGCGCGAGCTCACCTTCCGTAGCCCCAACGAACGCATACCGCGCTTCGACCTCGGCTACCGCCTCGAAGACCGCGCCGCCAGCGAGACCTTCACGCCCGAGTTCATCTACGGCCGGCCATCCCTCGACCTTGAAGGTTCGTTCCTCAGCGGAATCAAGCTCCCCGGGGCCGACCTCCGCCACGACAACCTGGGCAGCGCCGACCTGACCGGTGGCGACTTCCGGATGTCCGACCTGGCGGGCGCCAACCTGAACGGCGCCCACCTGTTCCGCGCCAGCCTGCCCCGGGCCAACCTGACCGGCGCCCAGTTGGTTGGCTGCTCCCTGACCCGGGCCAACCTGACCAACGCCGTCATGCCCCTTGCCCTCCTCAGGGGCGCCGACCTGTCTTACGCCACCCTGTCCTATGTTGACCTCGAGAGAGCCGACCTCAGCGGCGCCAACCTGACCGGCGCCGACCTCTCCTGGGCCAATCTCAGCCATGCGGACCTGCGCGGCGCCCACCTGACCAGCACCTCCCTCACGATGACCAACCTGACCGGTGCAGACCTGCGTGGGGCACGAATCGTCAAGTCCGACTTCGATAGCGCCATTCTTCATCGGGCCACCGCCGGAGGCACCCTCTTCGCCAACTGCGACCTGAGGTCCGTCATCGGCCTGGATTCCATGCTGCACGGCGCCCCCAGCACCATATCTCTGGACACCCTGGCCCGTTCAGGAGGGCGATTACCCCGCCTCTTCCTGCAGGGCGCCGGTGTGGCCGAGCCGCTGATTGCGGCCCAGGACGTCCTCAGGGCGGAGCGCAGGACCTACCCCACGGTGCTGCTGCTGGGCTCCATGGCAGATTCCGGGCTGGCGGAACGCCTCTCCGAGGACCTGTCTGAGGCTCTCATCCCAACCTGGGCGCTCTATCCCGACGACGAGAACGCGCTGAACACCGGCGAGTCCTCCCTCGACCACATCGTCTACTACGACCGCCTGGCGCTCATCTGCACCGACGCCGCGCTGGAGAACCCCCTGACCAGCCGATACTTTGCGGAGCTGGTTCGCACCACAGCGCAGGGAGCCGCTGCGCCACTCGTCGCGCTGGGCTTCGGAGAGCTGTTCTACGAGCGGCAGGACCGGCTCTGCAACAGCCTTCGCCAAGGCGAGACCATGGACTTCCGAGAGGACTACGGCCTCGCACTAGGCTCACTGGTGCGAGATCTCTCCGCCCCTGTCTTCTAGTAGTGCGACATCTTTGTAATGATGAGTAGCCATAACTACGTTAGTTTCGTACTCAATCGGCGCCCACCAGGGACCCCCCAACGTGACATCCTTCGGCAGTAGGGGCAACCCTTGTGGTTGCCCTCGTTGCCCATTATTTCAAACTCGTTACCCATCATTTCAAAGGGGTTCGTCTTTTATTAGTGCGACATCTTTGTAATGATGGGTAGCCATGACTACGTTAGTTTCGTACTTAATGGGCGTCCACCAGGGACGCCCCTACGTGACATCCTTCGGCAGGTAGGGGCAACCCTTGTGGTTGCCCTCGTTGCCCATCATTTCAAAGGGGTTGGTCTTCTAGCCCCAAGGCGCTGAAAGCCCGTCCGTCCGCTACTCAGCCGGCGTGTCCTTGCCCAGCATCAGGCAGGCCTCCCCCCACTGCCTCGAATCCGCCAGGTCCCATTCCCCAGGAGTCCCCACCGGGCGGAGTCGGACGCCTTCATCTCCTCCATAGATCAGCAGCACCACCCCCTCGCCAGAGTCCTCGGACAGTGCGGCCAGCGCGGGACACGGCCCGCTGGCACCCCAGCCGGTTACCTCGCACCAGGCATCCTCGCCGAACGGCTCGGGCGCCATCACCCGCGAAACCAGGCGAGGGTCCTCCAGCAGATCGAACATCCGGTGCAGGTCCAGCGGGCTGTTCTCCCCCGCCACGACCTCTACCTCTATGAGCATCAGCCACTCCTGTAATATCCCCGTACTGACTGTTTGAGTCGAAACCTCATTCGATGACACTTGCAGGCCAATCGCGTTTTAACCAAAACAGCTTTGCCGCTGTCCCGTCATTCCCGCGAAAGCGGCAATGACGATGTGAACGGCTGCGAATACCTAAAGCGCGATTGCCCGGCTGACACTTGCTACTTGCCAACCCCATCGACAGCCAGTTAGTATAGTCATCATATTCTGCGAACATATATACTATAGAGGGTTACAGCAGGGCAATCGCGTTTTAGCCGAATCGGCTTTGCCGCTGTCCCGTCATTCCCGCGAAAGCGGGAATCCAGGGTTTTCGTGTTGCTGGCTGTCTCTGGTGGGCTAAGCTGACGGTTCTCCGATGGGCGCAGAACACTGGAATTTCCGGCCACTGGATTCCCGCTTTCGCGGGAATGACGGTGTGAATGGCTGCGAATACCTAAAGCGCAATTGCCTTGAGGGTTACTGCGCCTTCATATCAAGATCTTCGAGGACCAATCCCTGCTCAAAATGGGTCGCCCACCTCTGGAATGTCAAATAAGGTCACGTATCGTCATGCGTATGGGGAATTTCAGAGGGTGACCGACAAGTTCCATCTCCCTCCGGGAGGGGGTTTGAGCCTGTCCAGAGCTTGCCTACGGGGTAAGGGCGTTCCCTGGTTGGGCGCCAACCCTGTCAGCACTGCAGGCTTTGTTGACACCCCCATACCCCGCTCCTATCATACCCTTCGACCCACTTGGCGCACGACCATCCGGGATCGCGCCGTCTTGGCTACACTGAAATTACGCAGCGGGGGTGAACCGTGGCTCTGGGAATCCGAACTTACCGTCCCCTGGTGACCGGCGCACATCATATTGTCTCCAGCGGCCACTACCTCGCCACCGCCGCCGGCTTCCGCATCCTGGAGCAGGGCGGCAACGCCACGGATGCAGGCGTCGCGGCCGGCATCGCCATCAACGTGACCCTGCCCCAGTGGACCGGGTTCGGAGGAGTGGCGCCCATCATCATCCACGACGCCGCCAGCGGCGATACAGTGGAGATCAGCGGCCTCGGACGCTGGCCCAAGGCCGCCAGCATCGACTACTTCAACCAGAACTGCGGAGGCGAGTTGCCTCCCGGCGTTCTCCGGACCGTGACTCCAGCCGCGGCCGATGCCTGGATCACCGCCCTGAAGCTGTATGGCACCATGTCCTTCGAGCAGGTGGCCACCCCTGCCTTGGAGCTGGCCGACGGCGGCTTCCCCATCCCGGCCACACTACAGTCCGCGCTGGCACGCACCGGCGACTCGCTGATCGGCGACTCCGACGGCGACGGCCGCTGGCCCTCCACCGCTGCCGTTTTCTTCCCCGGCGGCCGCAGGCCCGATGTCGGCGACATCCTGGTGCAGAAGGACCTTGCGCGCACCTTCCGCCGCCTCATCGAGGTCGAGCGCGATCACGCCGGCCAAGGGCGCGAGGCGGCCCTGCAAGCGGCCCGCGACTTCTTCTACAAGGGAGAAATCGCCCAGGAGATTGTCAGCTTCGTCCAGGGCGAGGGCGGCCTCCTGTCCATGGAGGACATGGCGGAATTCAGCGTCGGCGTCGGAACTCCGCCTTCCATCGACTACAAGGGAATCCAGGTCTTCTCCTGCGGTCCCTGGTGCCAAGGGCCGATGAACCTTCACTCCCTCCAGATCCTCAAGGGCTTCGATCTCAAGGGCATGGGCCATAACACTGCGGCCTACGCTCACACGGTGCTGGAGGCCCTCAAGCTGGCCTTTAGCGACCGCGACGCCTACTATGGCGACCCAGACTTCGTGACCGTGCCCCTGGACGGTCTGCTTTCCGACTCTTATGCCGAGGAGCGCCGGCGGGCCATCGACCCGTCCCGCGCCGCCCCCGAAATGCCGCTGGCGGGCGATCCCTGGCCCCACCAAGGAATGACCCGCAACGGCCATCCCGCCCGGCCCGACCTTGTGGCTGGCGGCCTGCCTGCCGACACCAGCTACGCCAGCGTCGTCGACCGCTGGGGCAATGCCTTCTCGGCCACGCCCAGCGACAGTTTCGGCACCTCACCCATCATCCCCGGGCTCGGCTTCATTGCCTCCTCCCGGGGCTCACAGACCTGGCTGGACCCCAACCATCCCTGCGCCCTAGAACCGGGCAAACGCCCCCGGCTGACCCCGAACCCCGCTCTGGCCATGCGGGACGGCAAGCCCCTGATGCCCTTCGGCACTCCTGGAGGCGATGTCCAGCCCCAGTCCATGGTCCAGATGTTCCTGAACGTGGTCGAGTTCGGCATGGACGTCCAGCAGGCCGTCGAAGCCCCCCGCTTCTCCACCTGGAGCTTCCCCAACTCCTTCTGGCCCCACGCTTACCATCCTGGTCTCGTGGGCGTCGAGGGACGCATGGACTCCAAGGTCGTCGCCGGCCTGTCCGGACTGGGCCACAAGGTCGAGGTCTGGGACGACTTCACTCCCCGCATGGGCTGCCTCTGCGGCGTGCATGTCGACCAGAAGCGCGGCGGACTCAGCGGCGGCGCCGACCCCCGCCGCGACGGCTACGCCATGGGCCGCTAATTCGCCCCAGGACTCCTGCCCCAAACAAAAATCCCCTCCCCCCTGAGGGGGAGGGTTAGTAGTATGACATTTTTGCAATGATGGGTAGCCATGACTACGTTAGTTTCGTACGCAATGGGCGTCCACCAGGGACGCCCCTACGTGACATCCTTCGGCAGGTAGGGGCAACCCTTGTGGTTGCCCTCGTTTCCCATCATTTCAAAGGGGTTGGTCTACTAGGGTGGGGGTGAAATCCCGCCAGCCAGAACTTGCCGAAGCACCTGACGCCGAAGGAGAGGGCTAAGTGCCCTCCCCGCTTCGAATCCTAGTCTGTGCAGCCTCGATTACTCGGCCGTCCTCCCTCCGTCGATCACCAGCTCCGACCCGGTCATGAACGACGCCTCGTCCGAGGCCAGGAACAGCACGCCGTAGGCCACATCCTCGGCCGTCCCCAGCCTGCCTATGGGCGTCCGGTTGATGCGGTCCTCCCGGTAGGAGTCGTCGGCCAGCAGACCGGCCGTCATATCGGTCTGGATTGTGCCGGGGTGCACCGAGTTGCAGCGGATGCCGTCCCGGGCATACTGGATCGCCGTGGACTTGGTGAACAGGCGCACCGCTCCCTTGGAGGCGGTGTACGCCGACGACATCAGGTTCCCCACCAAGCCGGCCACCGACGAGATATTGACGATGGAGCCGCCCCCGCTGTCCCGCATGGCCGGAATCGCCGCCTTGGTGCCCAGGAACACCCCCTTGGCGTTGATGTCCATCACCTGGTCCCACTCCTCGCCCGTGGTCTCCGTCACATTGTGAGTGCGGTAGATACCGGCGTTGTTGACCAGAATGTCCAGCTTGCCAAAGCGGTCGACCGCTTGGCTGACCGCAGACTGCCACGACTCCTCGCTGGTCACATCGAGCCGGACGAACACGCACTCGCCACCCGACTCGTTGATCTCCGCTTCGGTACGTCGTCCCTCGTCCTCTAGGACATCGCCAATCACCACCCTGGCGCCCTCGTTGGCGAAAAGCTTGGCCTCCACGGCCCCCATCCCGCGGGCGCCGCCGCTGATCAGGGCCACCTTGTTCTCCAGCCTCATATTCGAACCTCCAGTGCATAGCAGGGAATCCATTGCTGGCCCGATTGTAGTCCCTGCGGCCAGTCAGTCAAGGCAGAACCGGGCCTACTTCCATGCACTCGTCATTGAAAGGGACTATTCCGGCAGATAGAATGCGTGGGCATTGCCGCCCAGCTCCGAGAACCATGCTGCGATACCTCAGAGGCGCTCATTGGTTGTTTCCAGTTCTGACACTGCTGCTCACGCTTCTCGCGGCGTGCGGGAGCGGGGAGAAGGCGCAGGACTTCGAGGTCCGGCTCTTCGACGGAGACGGCTTCCGACTCTCGGAACAGTACGCAGAGAACGTCGTGGTCATCAACTTCTGGTACCCCAGCTGCGCTCCCTGCCGCGAAGAGATGCCGGCGTTCCAGCACGCCTGGGAGGAACTGGAAGGCAGTCCGGTCCGCTTCCTCGGGCTGTTCGTGCCCCGCGGCTTCGACACCGAGCCCATGGCTCGTGAGTTCGTGGAGGAACTGCGGCTGACCTTCGACTTCGCCACCGACGGGAAGGAGACCATTGCCACGGCTTACGGCATAGAGTTTTACCCAACGACCTGGTTCATAGATTGCGGCGGAAGAGTAGCCTCCACCCACTCCGGCGCCCTGGATGCACAGCGCATCACCGCCGCGGTCCGAGAGTTGATCGATGATTGAAGCCTGGCCCGGATGGGCAGTCTGATAATGGGCTACGCTGGCAATATATGAGCGTCCTGGACTGGATCCTGGTCATCATCCGGTGGGGACACGCGCTGGCCGCGGTGGCCTGGGTCGGCGGCGGGGCCTTCTACCTGCTGGTGCTGCGTCCGGCCGTCCGGCGCTCGCAGGGACTGCCACCCGACACGGGCGAGGCGATCCGGGAGGAGTTCCGCGGGCTGGTTACCACGGCGATTGCGGTTCTGCTGTTAACCGGGGCGATACTGTCGGTGGCGCGACTCACCAGCCAAGCCGCCACCATCCCGTATGCGATCGTCCTCGGCGTCAAGATAACCTTGGCCCTGTACATGTTCTACGTGGTGCGCTTCGTAGGACGGGGAGGCTACGCAGCCCGGCAGGCGCCGGACGGTGGCATTATCCGCAAGGCTCTGCGGAGGATCAGCAGCCCCATGGCACTGCTGGTCATCGGCATCGCCGTCATCGGCCTGTCAGACGTGCTGGACGCCCTGATCGAAGGCGCGCTGGTCGCCTGAAATGCCGCTTGGCATACCGCTTGGCATACAGGGAGAGGAAGGAGATTCGGCTTGAAGAGAGACCTGATGGAGATCTTGGTCTGCCCGGTCTGCAAGGGCGAACTGCAACTGGCGGTGGAAGAGGAGGACGGCGACGAGATCGTAATCGGCTCGTTATTCTGCGCCGCCTGCGACGAGGCTTACCCAATTGAGGACACGATCCCCAACCTGCTGCCGCCGGAACTGCGCCGCCAACTCGCCCAGTAAAGCAACCGTCCACCCTTCGACAAACTCAGGGTGGACGGTTGGCGCATTTCTCCAAAAGCAGGGAATTCGCGGAAGACTCGACGAACTTACTCGCCGTCTTCAGGGGAGAGGCGTCTTCTACTAGCCCTCGCCGGTCAGGACCTGCACCACCAAGGGAGCCAGGCCCTCGGCCCGGGATCGCAGGGACTCGCGGCTCAGGTTCTCGATGGGGTGCTCGGTGTAGATCGTCGGGTAGTCAGGGGCCCCCCACATCCGGGCCATGCCGGTGGCCGTGGGCACGAACCGGTCGGTGCAGATGGTGGCCGAGGGGATGCCTGCGTTCTCAACGTGGATTCCGTCGTGCACACTGCACGCGCTGCAGGATCCTCAATCACCTATGGCAATGATGACGGAATCGCTCTCCTCCACCAGCTTCGACAGTGCGTCCGGGTCTGCCGGCCGGGATGCGCTGGGCTTTCGGAGCCACTTGATGCTGGCTATCTCGTACCGGGTGCGCAGCACCTCGGCCAACTCCTCCAGCAACACGTCAGCGTTTCGTTTGCTGTCGTCGATCAGGCCCAGCCGGGTGCCGGCGAGGCTGGCCAGGCGCGGCGCACCGTTGAACGGCGCAATCACCGGCTGCGTCACCGGGTTGACTAGGACATGCTCATTGGTCTGGACCATGGCTCTCTCCTATCGGCAAACTTACTCTTTCCGAGAGTGCTCAGACAATTCCACGGGTTGGCTTGGTCAGTTTATCACCCTGGTGACCGCCGTGCTTCCCACCTTGGGTCCCCAGCTCGGGATCACCGACGACATGTTGGCTTCTTCGCCGCCAGCAAAGACCAGCAGGATATCGGAGGGATCTGGAATCAGCGGCACGGTGGTTGATTCATCACCCGGCTCGATGTCGCCCGCCAACACCTGTGCCTGCTTGAGTTCGGCGACGGTCCGACGGGCCCGCTGGAAGATGAAGTCGCGCACCTGATCTTTGGTCCAGTCCTTCCACAGCCCGGAGTTGCCCGCGATGGTGACTACGATCTGACCCTGGCGCACTCCGGTCCCGATCTCACCCACGGAGCCGGAGGTGGACATGTTGGTACCCAGCGAGGACGCCGCATCTGATATGGCAAGCAGTATCGGCTCGGGACGGCCCACGGAGCGGACCTGGCGGGGCGATTCACTGGCGAACACGGTGACGGTGCTCTGCTCCGCCTGGAAACCGCGCTCGACATGGAGGGGAGTCCAGTGGGTCTCGGTCTCGGCCTCGGCGATGCAGTAGGTGTACTTGCCGGGATGCCCGATGACGCTGCGGTCAAAAACGCCGGGGATGGCGGCGCAGGCGTTCATCAGAATCAGCCGGATGGCCCGCCCAATGGTCGCGTTGGCGCGGTTACCCGGCCCGAAGAGGTTGTTGCGGGCGTTGATGTTCAGCTCCCGCACCACGGGCCCGTTTACGATGGTCAGAATGGCCGAGCCGCCCATGCTGGAGGACGGGCCCACGAGGTTGAAGACCGGGTCGAGCATTGCCTCGGTGGCGGTCAGCACAACGGGCATGTACTCGGGCAGACACCCGGCCATCACCGCGTTGGCCGCCACCTTGCCGACGGTGATCTCGCGCCGCCGCTCGGGAAGCCCGCCAACGACGTGGCCGGACGGACGCCCGGTGCGCTCAACGAACTCCGCCACGCGGGCCTCAGTGGGCGGCACGACGGGCAGCCCATCGGTCCAGCCAAGCTCGTAGCACCGCTCGATGGCCTCCAGCGCAGAGTCCCACTGGACGGTTGTAGTTTCGCCGATTTCACTCAATGGTTGGTTGCTCCTGTTGGGAAAATTCTTGGAGACGTGGTGAAAAAACTTCCCGAAAATCCATCAATTTCCCAATAATCCAGTCGCCGAATTCAGCTCGCAATTCTGGCTGGTCAAAAACATTCCCAACTCGATATACCGAAATCCGGCTCGCTTGCCTGCCCTCTGTGTCTTGCCAAACGCACCTCTCTCCTTTTGTCGGATCAGCGAGTTTGGCCTCTATGTCCGATCTATCCACATCCAAAGTGTCGAAGAGACGTTGGTTCCACTCCCGTCCGTCGGTTCCTGGCTTGTGGGCTATCATCTCCAAGCCTGGAATGCCTTGATTCCATGTAGCAGCGTACATAACGTCCAGGAAGGGTCGATCGATGAGCAACCACGTAGCCTTGGCTTCGATTATCCTTCGGGAGGAAAATCCATGCTTATCACGTAACCCTTCAATTAGCACACAGCGCCACTCGAAGTTCCGCTCGTCTCTTTCAGAAGGTGGGAAAACCCCGTTCCTCATTTTGCGCCATTCGTTTGGATTGGCTACTACTTTGAAGTGTGGAGCGAGCGGGGAATCACCAATGCGCCAAAGCTCCACAACTACGCCGAAAAACTGCGTTTGTTCGTCTGTTCGCTGGTTAAGCCAATCCAAAGCCTGACGGTGTTCATCACGAAAATCGGCTGTTACCCACACTACCGTTCCCCCATTCAATCCGGCGGCGTAAGTGAGCAATTGTCCCAAATGGGTATGGCCCGTAGTGCTGAGCTGATTCTCTACGATTACGGGCGTACCACTACTCAAGTCGGTAGCCAAGATGTCTAGTGAGTATCCTCCTACGGGTACTTCCGTCCGAGGATCACCCAATTCCATACCTAAGGCTTTGCCTAACTCGCTGATATTCGCAGCCAACCAAGGCGTGAAATCATAAGCTTCGTGAGCCCAAGCTTTGTTAAGGTCGCGCTCTTGCTCGATTTTCGCGAGGTTCGGTGTGGTCATGCTTTACAGATGGTTCGGGAGAGAGTTTCCCCTCTCCCGTTTCAGTTGGGATTTCAATAGCCTACACCCTCCGGTACTTGGAGAGGGAGCGCAGCTCGCGGGGCGGGCTCATGTGCTGGCCGCGGATGGTGTAGGAGACCTCGGCGACGTAGATGTCGCCGTGGGAATCGACGGCGATGCCGTGGGGGGCGATGAACTGGCCGCCACCCTCGCCCTCGTCCTTGGAGCCGAACATGCAGACGCGGTTGCCGTCGAGGTCGTAGATGCTGACGCGGTGGCCTAGGCCCGGAGCGTCGTCGACGCCGCCCATGCCGTTGAGCTCGCCGACGTAGATGTGCTCGCCCCAGAGCACCATGGAGTCGGGGCGGTGGATGTTGCTCCACATGGTGATGTATTTGCCCTCGGCGTCGAAGATCTGGATGCGGTGGCACTCGCGGTCTACGACATAGACGCGGTCATTGCTGTCGAAGGCAATGTTATGGGGGCGGATGAACTGGCCGGCGTCGATGCCCGGCTCGCCCCAGGAGAACTTGTACTCGAGGTCGCTGCTGTACACGTGGACTCGGGAGTTGCCGTAGCCGTCGGAGACGTAGATGTCGCCGTTGCTGGGCCTCGTGGCGGCGGATGTGGGGCGGTTGAAAGGCTCGCCGCTCCAGCGCGGGGCGGGGTTGTTGCGCTCGCCGAGCTCCCAGACCTTCTCTCCGTTGGAGCTGAACTTCTGGATGGTGTGAATGCCGTCGTCGGCGGCCAGCACCGAGTCGTCGTGGCCGATGTAGAGGCCGTGGGTGCGGTTGTCGCTGAACAGGCCCTCGCCGAAGGAGCGCATGTAGTTGCCGTCGCGGTCGAAGACCATGATCGGGTTCTTGCCGCGGGTCAGCACGAAGACGTTGTCGCTGGAGTCGCAGGCGACGCCGGGGCATTCCTGGAAATTGGTGCCGTCGGGGAGCTTGGCCCAGTCCTCGACGAATTCGTATCGAAAGTCACCTACGCCATAAACTTCTGGCATTTTTTACATCCTTTCATTGCGGATTTGCCGGGCCGCGCAGGCCTGCCTGAATTCGCCTACGCAGGGGTCGGCGGGCACGGGTAATCGTAAGCCCGCCCTATTGGGGTGTCAACGGGCGGCCCGTTAGCCTATAGAGGCCGAAGTCATCGCCATCGAATTGGGGTTGGGTCTTTCGGCCAACGCCGCGGATGCTTTGGGTCCCCTGAACTTTCCTTACCGATATGGTATGGAATTTGGACTTCCAGAACTTCACTTAACACCGCCTCGGACCTACCCAAATAAGCCCCACCCGTGCCCCATGCCAGCACGACCATGTCGGCCCGCGCTACAGCGCCGCATATCCAGACGTCATTCTCGGGTCCCACTGGATGTTCGGACATCTTCTTCATTGCCGCCTTATTGCATGCCCGAAGAGCAAACAGATTGGCTACCGTCAATACCCCGAAGTCCAATTTCTCAGCTAGGTTCTTGCACCGATGTCTGGTTTGCCGGTAGCGCTCCCGTTTGGGGTCCCTGGCAGCTTCGCTCGTCGTGGCTGGATTGAACATGATTATCAGTAACTCTCGGTCAGTAGAATCACTGATTCGTTCCTCTGAAAGATAACGATATTTTTCGTCGTCCGAATAGACACTGATTTCCAAGATGACTCCCTAGAACAAAATTGGGGCGCACAGCCGTGCGCCCCTACAGCGACTCCGTATGTGAGCGACCCTCAGCGAATGGAGTCGCGGCCTTCGCCCTTGAGGTAGTCGGCGGTGCGGAGGGCCAGCGCCTGGATGGTGGACGTGGGGTTGATGCAGGCACTGGTGGTGAAGATGCTGCCGTCGATGATGAACATGTTGGGAACATCGTGGCAGCGCCCCCAGCGGTCGACCACGGAGGTGCCGGCATTGTCGCCCATGCGGGCGGTGCCCAGCAGGTGCCAGCCGGCGTTGCGGCGGAGACGGGAGGTGAGGATCTGCTTCGCGCCGGCGGCCTCCATCACTTCCTTCGCGCGCTCGACGCCGTGGTCCAGCATCCGGTTGGTGTTCTCGCTGACGGTGTACTCGACCTTTGCGGCGGGGATCCCGTTGCTGTCGGTCTCGTCGGGGTCCAGGGAGATGAGGTTGTGCTCCTCGGGCAGGTCCTCGGTCATGATCGTGATGCCGACGGTATGGCCGAAGCGCTCGTCGAAGGCCTGATGGTGTCCTTCGCCCCACGGGATACGCTCGCCCAGCAGGCCACCGAGGGCGGTGGGCAGGGGCGAACCGCCGAGGGCCAGAATCTGCATGTCGTAGCCGCGCACGAAGCCGCGGCTGGTGTCGGTCTCGTAGAACTCCTGGCTGAGCATGGTGCTGCCGCGAGGGAAACCGTCCTCGGTACCCAGCCACTCGTCGAAGACGCCGACCACCACGCCCGCTGGGTGGTGCATCAGGCACTTGCCAACGAGGCCGCTACTGTTGGCCAGCCCGTCTGGGAACAGCGGCGAGGTGGAGTTGAGCAACAGGCGAGGCGTGCCGATCCCGTTGCAGGCCATGACCACCGACTTGGCCTTCTGCTCCACCAGGTTGCCGTCGGCGTCGTAGTACAGCACGCCAGTGGCCTTGCCGGAGCTGTCCACCAGGATCTCGCGGACTCGGGCGTTCGTCTTGAGTTGGGCGCCAAGCTCCAGCGCCCTGGGCCAGTAGGTGAGGTCGGTGCTGGCCAGGGAGCGCAGGTATCCGCCGGAGTCGGGCTCACGGCCGTCGTAGGTCACCGACGAGATGGCGGTGTCGGCGGCCCACCAGTGCCAGCCCAGCTTGTCGAAGCCCCTTGCCAGAGCCTGACCCCCGGGCCGGATGGACAGGGGCGGGCAGGGCCGCTCAGGCTTGGGGGGGTAGGCCGAGTCGCCGTTGAGGCCGGAGACGCCCATCATGCGGTCGTTCAGGTCGAAGTACGGCTCCAGCTCGTCGTAGGTCAGCGGCCAGTCGTCGGCGACGCCGTCCAGCGTCCGCACCCGGAAGTCGGAGGGATGGAAGCGGGGGTAGTGTGACCCGTAGTGCACGGTGCTGCCGCCCACCGCGTTGTACATGTAGGGAGCGATGGGCGAAGCGTCGCTGTTGACCGGGTAGTCCTGCGGCAGCCGTCGGACACTGGGGTCGGGGTGGAACTCCGTCTGCCAGAAGAGCTGGCTGCCGGGGTTGGTCGCCGGGTAGGCGTCGCGGGGGACCCAGTCGCCCTGCTCGAGGCAGAGAACATTGATGCCGGCCTCGGCCAGGCTCCATACGAAGACGGCGCCAGAGGCCCCTGCCCCGATTACCAGTACGTCGGGAATGTCCTGGTTGCTTGCCATCTCGTTACTCCGGTTGTGGGATTGCCGCGCCGTATTGCCAAAGCATCCTAGAAAATCCCCTCTCCCTCTGGGAGAGGGTAAGGGTGAGGGCGTCCCTTTACTGGCGCTCGAAGACGGCTGCCATGCCCTGGCCTCCGCCTACGCACATGGTCTCGAGGCCGAACTGGGCGTTGCGGCGCTCCATCTCGTGCAGCAGGGTGGTCAGGATGCGGGCGCCCGTGGCGGCGATGGGGTGCCCCAGCGAGATGCCGGAGCCGTTGACATTCAGATGGTCCTCGTGGGGCAGCTTCCATTCGCGGAGCACCGCCAGCACCTGCGCTGCGAAGGCCTCATTGAGCTCGATTAGGTCCATATCCTCGAGTGAGAGCCCTACCTTGGACATGACCTTGTTGACCGCCGGCACCGGGCCGATGCCCATGGTGGCGGGGTGGCAGCCGGTTACGGCCCAGCCGCGGAGGAAGGCCATGGGGGTCAGGCCCAGCTCCTCGAGCTTGTCCTCGCCGACGACCAGGCACACAGACGCGGCGTCATTCTGGCTGCTGGCGTTGCCTGCGGAGACGGTGCCGTCGCGCATCACAGGGCGCAGGCGGGCCAGGGTCTCCATGTTGGTGTCGGCGCGGGGGCCCTCGTCCTTCTCGAAGGGGACCGGGTCGCCACGGCGCTGGGGAACGGGGACGCCGATAATCTCCCTGTCGAAGCGGCCCTCGGCCTGGGCGGCGACGGCGCGCTGGTGGCTGCGCAGGGCGTACTCGTCCTGCTCGGCGCGGGCGATTTCGTACTCCCGGGCCAGGTTTTCAGCAGTCTCGACCATCCCGCCGGGGATGGGGCCGAAGCGCTCGTCTGGGGAGATGGTGACGCGGGCGCGGGCCAGGCGGTCGTGGAATGTAACCGAGCCGTAGCGGGCGCCCCAACGGGACTCGTTACTGTAGAACTCGGCGCCGCTCATGCTCTCCACACCGCCGGCGATCACGACATCGGCGTTCTCGGTCTGCACCAGCATGCAGGCGTTGAGAATGGCCTGGAGGCCGGAGGAGCAGCGGCGGTCGAGCTGGTATCCGGGGACCTCAATGGGCAGGCCGGCCTTGAGCCCTGCCAAGCGGCCGATGGCGGGGTTCTCTCCGCTAGGGTAGCCGTGGCCGAGGATGACGTCATCGACCTTTGCCGGGTCGACCCCGGAGCGGTCGAGGGCCTCCTTGATGACGGTGCTGGCCAGGTCGGCGGCGGAGACATCCCGCAGGGTACCGCCGAAGTTACCGACGGCCGTGCGGACTGGTGAGACGATGGCGACGCGACGCATGATACGCTCCTGATTCACGAATAAAGGGTGCCGAAATTTGGGGTAATGATAACCCGCACGCAGCACCCTGTCGAATGGAAAGCAGGGCTGGATCGGGTCGTGAAATCGGGTGGCCGGGATACGCGTTCGAACCAGAAGAATTCCTTCACTGGATTCCTGCCTTCGCAGGAATGACGACTCATTAAAGCAGGATCAACGACTCATTAAATCGGAAAACAACCTGCTTCGGAACGCTACTGAACTGCCGCAATCCTAGCCGTTTCCGCCCGCGATGAGCTGTAGGTATTTGTAGCCCGAGCCGGTGTTGAACAGTACAGTCGTCTCGTCCTTCCGAAGGAAGCCTTCGGCGATGAGGCGCTTGTAACCCACAAGTGTGGCGGCGCCCTCGGGACAAGCGAAAACGCCCTCCGCGGTGGCCAGCTCGTACATCGCGGCGATCATGTCTGCGTCGGAGATTGCGATAGCGGTACCGCCCGTTTCGCGGATGGCCTTGAGCATCAGGTAGTCGGCGAAGGGGCCGGGCACCCGTAGGCCGTCGGCGACAGTGGCCGCGTTCTCCCACGGTTCGGCGGTCTCCTTTCCCTCGTTGAATGCCCTGACGATGGGCTGGCAGCCCTCGGCCTGCACCGCGATGAACTTCGGCAGGTCGCCCTCGATCCAGCCAAGCTCCAGCAGTTCGAGGAAGCCCTTGTGCATACCAATGATTCCGGTGCCGCCACCGGCGGGATAGATGATGGCCTCGGGCATCTTCCAGCCGAACTGCATGGCCAACTCGAGGCCCATGGACTTCTTACCCTCGGCGCGGTAGGGCTCCTTCAGCGTCGACAGGTCGAAGAGTCCCTGCTCTTGGGCCACAGCCACTGCTTGGCGGCCGGCGTCACCAATCAAGCCGTCGACGAGGTTGAGCTCGGAGCCAGCGACGAGGCACTCCTTCTTGTTGGAATCGGGCGCGTCCTGGGGCATGAACACCTTGGCCGAGAGACCGGCGCGGGCGCAGTAGGCGGCGGCGGCCCCGGCAGCGTTGCCGGCCGACGGCATGGTGAAACCCGCGGCGCCCAGCTCCAGGCCCTTGGAGATGGCCGCGGAGATTCCCCGGGCCTTGAAGGTGCCTGTGGGGTTGAGGCCCTCTTCCTTGACATAAAGGTTGGAGACCCCCAGGGACTGCTCCAGATTCCTGAGCTCCATCAGGGGCGTGCCACCCTCGCCAAGGGTAACGATGTTGTCCGGGTCGTCGACAGGCAGCAGTTCGGCGAACCGCCACATGTTGGGAGTGCGCTCGGCCAGGCGGTCGCGGTCGACCTCGGCGCGGATACGGTCCAGGTCGTAGCGGGCATAGAGCACCTTGCCGCAGCAGGGGCTCACGCCGGACAGGCGGTTGGCGGGGTACTCCGCGCCGCAGATGGTGCACTCCAGGTTGGAAAGGTAGCTGGTCATGACTGGTCTTCCCCTGCGTCTGAAGGTTGATTTATCGCTGAGACAATTTAACCACACGGGCGGCGGTCACCATAGCCAAGCGCCGACGTTGTTGCGGCATAGAGAGCCTGACGAATAAAATGCGACATAAATATTATTGGAAGTCGATACGAGACATTGACCACCACGAACGAAAAAGCCTCTTACGGCCCGGCGGCGCTCCTCGAACGCTTGAAGCGCGGCGACCTCCTTATCTCCGACGGAGCTACAGGTACTTTCCTGCAACAGAACGGGCTGGAGCCGGGGGGCTGCCCCGAGGAGTTCAACGCGAGCCATCCGGATGTGGTGCGGAAGATGGCCCGCGAATACTTTGAAGCAGGTTCGGACCTCGTGCTGACCAACTCGTTCGGCGGCAGCGTCTTCATGCAAAAGAAGTACGGCTACGGCGAGAGGGTCGGCGAGTTCAACGGCCTCGCCGCCGAGCACGCCCGGAGCCAGGCGCCGGATGGCCGGTTTGTCGTCGGGTCGGTGGGACCCACCGGGGAATTCCTCGAGCCGCTTGGACCAGTCTCGGAATCCAAGATGTACGACGCGTTCGTGGAGCAGGTGAAGGCGTTGGAAGCAGGCGGGGCCGACGGCGTGGTGGTGGAGACCATGACCGCCGTCGAGGAGGCAGCGCTGGCAGTGCGGGCCGCCCGCGAGAACACCGACCTCCTGGTGATGGCGACGATGGTGTTCGACAAGGGTCCGCGGGGCTTCTTCACCATGATGGGCGTCACTCCCGAGCAGGCCGTCAACTCCATGCAGGAGGCGGGGGCCCATGTGGTCGGCTCCAACTGCGGCAACGGCATCGACAACATGGTGGAGATCGCCCGGCGGATGCGGGCGGAGACGGACGGTTTCATGCTGATCCACTCCAATGCCGGGATTCCTGCAATGCGGGGCGGACAGATCGTGTACCCTGAATCTCCGGAGTACATGGCCGAAAGATTCAGCGAACTGGCCGAATTGGGAGTGAACATAATCGGAGGCTGCTGCGGCACCGGCCCGGAGCACATCCGCGCCCTGGTCGCCGCGGTCGGGCGCCGGGGAGGGTGACATGGCGACAGCAAAGGGAAGGCTACGACCGGTCGAGGTTATCGAGCGCTACGGGCAGTGCCTGGAGCTGGTGCCGCTGGACCGCCGCTTCCATGACATCAGCGTCGGGCTGTATGTGAAGGACGGCATCTGCACCATCTGGACCTTCAGTCGACGGGAAGGCGTGAAAGACCGGATCCGCGAGATTCGCGACCAGATGATTGCCCTCGGCGGCATGGACCCCGTGGGCGACACCCACAACCAGGTGCGATTCCCCTGCGGACACCTGCACCAGCGGACGCTGCGGTTTGTGATGTCGCAGGCCGTGGGCAAAGCCCCCGACTATGCCCCGCCACAGGGGGAGCTGACCGTGCAGGATTCGAAGTCGGCCCTGACCATCCGCGCCGAGTTGTCGGACGAGGAGTACGAAGGCCGAAGCGTCTACGAAGTGTCGCTGGAGGGCGAGGCCCGGAACGCCTCCATGCGTCTGCGGATGGTGCTGGCCGGCTTCGCCCGGTACGGCGAGATGGAGCAGGCGGGCGAGTCGGGCGTGGCCTTCGCCTGCGGGATGCCCCACGACGCCCTCATGCGGGTGCTGCTGCCCTACTCCCGCAACATCTCCAGCGTCGAGACCATGATGGACGCCGAGGCCCTGCGCGGCCAGATGACCACCGGAACCCTGGGCTTCTCGCAGACGTAGGTGGCAGGATGGAAAAGGTATCGGCAATTTCAGTGGTTAACAATTACGTTGGGCACCGGCTACTTAATCTACGCAACACTAGTATTACAACGACGCATTGCCAGGAAGGTCAATCCTTGGGGCGGTTTTGAACACTGAAATGAATTTTGCCAAAGCTGAAGGGAGCAGTTACTTGACCCTCCAAGAGAGGACAATCCGCCTTTCTCCTCATACCGTCGTTGTAATACTAGCTTTGCAAATGTAAACGCTTCAAAGCCTCTTTGGTGGCTTAACATTAGTCCCTATAAATTCAAGTCGGAACTGCACCTGCTGTTGGCCGACGACTCAAGAGACAGACTTACGTGGCTGAAAATTGAGGCGGATTCTATTCTGGAACCCGCCAAGGTTTTCAGGATTCGCGGGGATAATGGGGCGGTAGATCTAGGGATTTCGTGCCTCCCCGCCACTTTTCTGATGGACTCTTATAGTGGAGCCATTGGGTACAATTTTTCGAAGCACTTAGTTCGGGAATTGTCTGTGAACCAGATGACCCAAAGCCATTGCTAGGATGGCCAGGAAAACTGACTCGCCATTTCACAAGTCCAAGGAGGCGCAGCCATGCCGTTTGTTGAGACGATGACGCCCCGGGAGCGCACGATGGCGGCGCTGAACCGTCAGCCGGTGGACCGGGCCCCGGTGGCCAACCCCACCAATGTCGCCACAGTGGAGCTGATGGACTTGGTGGATGCGCCTTTCCCACAGGCCTGCCAGGACCCGGAGCTGGCGGCGCGGCTGGCGGCCACCGGATACACGGAGCTGGGCTTCGACTCCATCATGCCGTACTTCAGCATCATCCAGGAGTCCTCGGCCCTGGGATGCGAGATGCAGTGGGAGGACAAGGACAACTGGCCGACGGTGCGAATGTACCGCCCTATCTGGAAGTCCGCGGACGATGTTCACATCCCGCCCGGAATCCTGGAGCACCGGGACATGCTGGCCATCACCGGGGCCATCAGGCAGTTGAAGGCCGAGTTCGGCGACGAGGTGGCGATCATCGGGAAGACTATGGGGCCCTGGACCTTGGCATACCATGTCTTTGGCGTCGAGCCCTTCCTGCTTGGGACGGTGGACAACCCGGACGAGACGATGCGCGCGATGCACAAGCTCAAGGAACTGTCGGTGCTGTTTGGCGAAGCCCAGATCGACGCAGGAGCGGATGCCCTGACCTTCCCGGACCACGCCACCGGCGACCTGGTGAGCGGCGACTACTACAAGCGGTTTCTGCAGGATATTCACACCGAGATGGCCGAGCGGCTGAAGGTGCCGCTGATCCTGCACATCTGCGGCAGGACCATTGACCGGATGCCCTACATCGCCCAGACCGGCATGGCGTCGTTCCATTTTGATTCGAAGAACGATCCCCACGAGGCCATGGCTGCGGTTGACGGCGGCATCGGTCTGGTGGGCAACATCAACAACCCGGAGACCCTGTACGCCCGCGGGCCGGAGCAGGTGCGGCAGGAAGTCTACCGCTGCCTCGACGCTGGAGTGCAGATGATCGCACCGGAATGCGCGGTGCCCCTGGCCACCAAGATCGAAAACCTGATGGCCATCCCCCAAGCGGTAAAGGACTGGACTGCCGAGCGCAGCGAATAGACTGCCGCGATCGCATTT
Source organism: Dehalococcoidia bacterium (assembly GCA_965216065.1). Lineage (GTDB taxonomy): Bacteria > Chloroflexota > Dehalococcoidia > Lucifugimonadales > UBA3495 > VXOI01. The sequence goes on along the minus strand of CBDCFB010000002.1, from coordinate 1,059,236 downwards.
CGGACAGGAAAAGCAAGAAAGAAGCAATTAGAGGTAAACAGATGCCCGTCGTTCACGAGGGACTGGAATCGGAACTGAGCCACGTCGAGAATCCGGACGAGCAGCGTCACATACGGGCGCTCTGGGACGAGGCCGACCCGATGATGCAGGAGATTTCCTACCAGCTGATCACCGGCCAGAACCTGGAAGTGGATCGCCTCACCGTGGAGGCTTTGGCTGATGGATTCTCCGCCAACACCATCATGGACGACGGGCTGATCGCCGGGATGGCGATTGTTGGCATCAAGTTCCGGGACAACATAATCTTCGTGCCCGAGGTGCTGGTTGCGGCCCGGGCGATGAAGGCCGGGATGGCCCACATCGAACCCATCCTGTCGGCGTCGGGGATCAAGCCCATCGGAACGGTGGTGATGGGGACGGTCAAGGGCGACCTGCACGACATTGGCAAAAACCTCTGCATCATGATGCTGCGCGGTGCAGGGTTCGTGGTACACGACCTTGGCGTGGACACCCAGCCTGACGAGTTCATCGATGAAGTGGTGGACAAGGGGGCGGACATCCTGGGCATGTCGGCGCTGCTGACGACAACCATGCCCAACATGGGCCGGACCATCGAGGCATTCGAAGAGGCCGGCCTGCGCGGCGAGGTGCGCATCATGGTGGGCGGCGCTCCCCTGTCGCAGGAGTTTGCCGACGACATGGGCGCTGACGGCTACGGCAGGGACGCCATTGCGTGCGTCGACCTCGCCAAGGAGTTTGTCAGTCAGCCCGGAGTCGAGTCGGCGGTCGTGGCGGGATAGCCGATGGCCGGAGAACCACTCAAGGTCGATCCGGAACGTTACAGGCGGAGCGTGGAGCGTCTCACGGAAATATTTCGGGGCATCTCCGAGACCGTGAATGTAGTGTCGACCTACCGGTGCCCGTACAAGAATGCCCAGGACCGGTGCACCGCAAAGTTCGGCTGCCGGAACCAGGACCGTTCGGTACCTCAGGGCGAGCTTTTCCCCTGCACCGGCGACGACAACCTGGACTACCGGTCAGCGTGGGAGGCCTGATCCCCGGTAGTCAGGCCCGTTCCCCAATGCTTGACGGCTGCGGTCCCTGTACTTCTCTCAAGGAAACCCCTTTCAGTTTGATACAATGTTGCCATGCCAGTAATTCTTAACGGACACGAGATCCAGGCCCACCGCGGAAAGTCCCTCTTCGACTACGCAGACTTCCTGCGGGTACGCCTGCCCACGTCCTGCGGCAGGGGAGGGAGTTGCCACGAGTGTATCGTGGAGGTCCGCAGCGGGATGGAGGGCCTGTTTCCCAACTCCCGCGACGAGTATTTCCTTTCCGGTAACTTCAGACTTGCCTGTCAAGCGATCGTTGCCGATCCATCCCAGACCATAGAGTTCAGCGGACTGCGCCGCCAGCCGCGCATCCTGACCGAGGGGATACGACGGGAGGTCGAACTTGACCCGTATGTCCGGCGCGATGGGGATGAGGTAACGATCGGTGGCCAGCCAACGGACACCTACCGGGGCCGGATTCTCGGGCTGGCAGCCGATATTGGCACGACAACGGTCGCAATGAACCTGCTCGACCTGGAATCCGGGGAGATCATCGCCACGTCCTCATTTGAAAACCCCCAGAAATTCGGGGGCAGCGATGTGATGAACCGAATTTCCTACGACGCAGGGAGAAACCGGGGCGAGCTAAGGCACGCGATAATCTCGGGAATAAACTTTGAAATCGGTGAAATGATCCGTCAGGCGGATGCTCAACGACGCCAGATTTACGAAGTGGTGCTGGTGGGGAACACCACCATGCGAGACATCGCCTTTGGTATCGACGTCCAGTCTGTGGGCGTCAAACCGTACAAGTCTTCTGTTGAGCTGGAATGCGAGGAAGGGACACGTAGCGGGACCTCCGTTGAATCCAACGCCCAGGCGATGGGGTTGAGAATATTCCCCAGGGCTCACGTGTACGGAGGGCCGCTCATCGGCTGCCATGTTGGGGCCGACGTTGCCGCTGGCCTGCTGGCTGTGGGGATGGACGAGCAGGAAGAACCGGTGATGCTGGTGGACATAGGCACGAACACCGAGGTGGTGATCGGCAGCCGCCACGGCATGGTCGCCGCGTCCTGCCCCGCGGGTCCGGCGTTCGAGGGCGGACAGGTGACTTACGGCATGCCCGGATACGACGGGGCTGTGGAGTCGGTCCGCATCCACGAAGAGCTTCCCTTGTTATCCACCATTGGAGATGCGGAGGTACAGGGCATCTGCGGTTCGGGCCTCGTGGACCTGCTGTCCGAACTTCGCACCAACGGGCTGATGACCGAGCTGGGTGTCCTTCGCAACGGATCGACTGAGTTCCTCTTCGCTCCTGAGCGAGGGATGGGCCTGTCGCGGGCCGACATCAGCGCACTGGCGCAGGCCAAGTCGGCCAATTACTGCGGCCAGTACATCACGCTGCGGCAGTATGGGATGCCGATCGAAGACATTTCGCGCCTCTATCTTGCTGGGGGATTCGCCAACTACCTGAACGTCCGAAATGCCGTCGGCATCGGGTTCATTGCAGACTTTCCGCCTGAGCGCGTGGCGGGAGTGGGGAATGCTGCCCTGGAAGGGGCGACCCTGATGCTGCTGTCTAAGGAACTCAGAAAGCGTGGGGAGGAACTGGTGAGGGGAGTGCGGCACATCGAACTGGAAACCACCCCGGACTTCTTCGAGATCTTTGTAGAAGGCTGCATGTTCAAGCCCATGCCCCGAGATATCATCGTCTGAATTCTGGTTTTAGGCATTCATACCGGAGGCTGCGATGGCCTGGAAAGTCCTGATTACCGACCACGTCTGGCCCAGTATAGACCCGGAACGCGAGGTACTGGAGGCTGGAGGGGCAGAGGTGGTAGTCGCTCCTAATGGCGATGAGGGGACATTAATCGAAATGGCGCGCGATGCCGATGCCATTATGACTTGCTTCGCCTTGGTAACGGAAAATGTCGTCAGGGCGGCCGAGCAATGTAGAGTAATTGGGCGATTCGGCGTGGGCGTGGACAATATCGCAGTGGGCACGGCCACTGAACTGGGTATCGCAGTTACTTATGTCCCAGACTATTGCGTGGACGAGGTCTCCGACCATGTTATGGGACTGCTTCACGCTTGGAACCGCAGAATTGTATTGTTCGACCGCTCGGTGAAGGAAAGCGGTTGGGGAAGCCAGGGTCTAACCATGCGGATGATGCGCCTTCGGGGCAAGACAATTGGAATTGTCGGTTTCGGGCGCATAGGACAGGCCGTTGCTGCCAAGGCCCGGGCTTACGGACTGAACATTCTGGCCGCCGATCCTATTGTCCATGCGGATGCCGTGAAAAACCTGGGAGGTGATCTGGTCGAACTGGATAGCCTGTTGGAAGAATCAGACTTTATTACCCTCCATGCCCCGTTGACAGAAGAGACGCGCAATCTGATAGGGCGTGAAGAACTGGCGAAGATGAAACCCGAGGCGTTTCTTATTAACGCTGCGCGAGGACCCTTGATCGACGAGGCAGCGCTTTATGACGCCCTCACATCCGGCAAAATTTCCGGAGCCGGGCTTGACGTCATGGTCGACAATGCTCCTCCGCGGGACCATCCGCTGCTTTCGCTCGACAACATTATAATCACGCCGCATGTGGCTTTCTTTTCACAGGAATCCACCCTCGAACTTGAACTAAGGGCTGCCGCTGAAGTCGTCAGTGTGATGCACGGCAGGATGCCCGACAACCTTGTGAACCACACGGTTTTGCAGCATCCCAATCCCAGGCACAGCCTGACGCAATAAGAGCAGGAGCCCCCGTCGTTCCCCTTTACGGAATTTTCACAATTCTCGCAGTATTTTATACTATTCGAGAATTGCATTATTGACAGCCTACACTATAATCATCGTTAATTCGTGTCGAATTGAGATCATGTTCCGGCAACGCTCGAATCCTTATTTGAAATTCGGATGAAGAATATATGCCTAGGGTCAGTAATAGAGACACAATTTCTCAGGCCATATCCGACATAAATACCATCTCGTCGCCGGACGAATTAAGTGAGACCTCCATTAAGCAGGGAATCGTTCTTCGGCTTCTCAGCGCCGCCGGCTGGAACGCTTTCGACCTGTCAGAAGTGGAACCCGAGTACCGCACCGGAAATACAAAGATCGATTTTGCCCTCAAGTCGTCCGGATCAGCCCGTTCGAGGGAGCCCGGAAACCCGCGTGTATTCATTGAGGTCAGGTCCCCGGACGACAACCTGGAGAGCGAGAGATACGAACGCCAGTTGCTGTCCCATTGCGCCAGGGAAGGAGTGCCCCTGGCGATACTGACCAACGGCCGGCGGTGGCTATTGGTCTATTGGGATCCCGACGAAAACCGCAGGGACAGGCGATTCTGCGAGATCGACATACACGATAACCCGGACAGCGCCGTTGAGGAAATCAACAGGTACCTGTCCAGGGACAGGGTTACCAACGGCCAGGCGGAACGGTCTGCCGAAAGGACACTCCAGGATCGCAACCGAGGCGAGGTAAGCCGAAAGGCCATCCTCGAGGGATGGCGGCAGGTGGTTGGTGGTCTTGACGAAGGCCTGGTGGAATTGGTCGCCACCGCTTCCGGGCAGAGGATCGGGGACCGGCCGGAGAACCGGTTCGTCCGCCGGGTCCTGATAGAGAACCGCTCCGAACTGCTCAGCACTGCGCAGGAAGACATTGCATCCGCTGCCTCCACCGGTAGCGCCGGTTCTCGCCGCAGACCGGCCTCCTTCACCTTCGACTCGGAGAGCCTGGCGGTTTCCTCTTGGCCCGACCTGCTGGTCGGTGTCTGCTCCATGATCCGCGAAAGACACCCCTCGGAATTCGAAAAGATTCTCGATATCCGCGGGAGAACTCTTCCCTATTTTTCCAGGAACGAAGAAGAAGTCAACCTTCCCCGGCAAATCGGCGATTCCGGCATTTACGCCTCCTGCCAGGGGGCTGGAGTGCTCATCGAAGCACGGGCACAGAAGGTCCTCGAGCTCTTCGGGTACGAAAACAACGCCCTGACAATCCAGACGCGCTAGCATCCCTGTCAGGGAGTCAGGTGAAAGGACTGCCGGGGCACTCTGATGATGCCCTGGCTTTTTGTTGCCGCCCACTGCCTCCAGGGATAAAATAGATGCAGGCCTGCTCCATCCGCGGCGCGCAGGCCGTCTGCGGGGGTGTAGCTCAGTGGGAGAGCACCTGCTTTGCAAGCAGGGGGCCAGGGGTTCGACCCCCCTCACCTCCACCACCTTCGGACCGTACTTCCTTCACTGACGATGGCGGGCCGGTTCGTTCTGCCTGTTGTTTCTCCCGGGTACGGCCAACGACTCGGCGTCAGTCCGCCTCGCTCGCTTCACCGGCATAAAACGCAGTGGTGCTTTCGGCTGCTAGTCTGGCAGCCTCCGGCTCAGTTCCGGATGCAACCGAAGCTTCCTCCCACCCCTTGCTGCTTCCGGAAATGAACCTCCTGCCTTTGTCCGAAGCGGCAAAGGCCGCCTCGTCAGGCATGGGTTCCTCTGGACGCGACAGGTGTAGCGACAGGCCCAGGAGGCCCATCTCCCACCCAACTCCCACCGCTCCGGGCCCGTACTCCGTCCAATGCGGCGAAAGGAGGGCGGTGTGGGTCAACGTGAGGCGTGCCAGACCCTCCGCGTCTTCCGAATACCAGACTTCCACCCAGCTCACATCCCCAGCGAACTCCCAGGTGAGCGCGAAACGCTTCAGCCGCTCGCATTCGGTGATCAGGCCGCCGGCATTGCCCTCGAGTTGGTACCTGCCACCGAGCTCCAGTTCGCCCGAGACCGGAGTAAACCAGCGTCCAATCCTCTCTGCCGTAGTGGTGGCATCCCATAGGTTCTCGACCGTAGTCGGTAGGCTGCGGGAAATGGTTACCGCGCTGGCGGGCTGCCCCTCCCGTTCCAGCATCGACACGGAGCGCTCCACTGCTGCCAGGTGCTCTTCCGGATTGAATTCCAAGACGTCTATCTCCCTTCCGAAGAATCTGTCGTCTTCCCACCCCTAACGGGAGGGAAAGCGCGCAGCCAAGACGTCCTGCATCAGCCTGGCAGCGACCTGCACCGTGATCTCCGAGTTATCGTAGGGAGGCGCCACCTCGACCAGGTCGAAGGCCACCAGGTTCGACTTCTCCAACAACGCCAGGATGCACTCCCGCACCTCCTGGTAGAAGAGACCGCCGGTCTCGGGCGTGCCGGTGCCAGGCGCCTGGGTGGGATCAAGCACGTCGACATCGAAGGTGATGTACAGGTTCTCCGCCGCAGGGATTGAGTCCACGACCGCCTGGGGGCCAAGCTCCCGGAACCTGGTGCCACTGATGACCAGGCTGCCGTCGCGAATCGCTTCCTCGTAGGGGATGCGCCGGGCCGACCTTATCCCCACAGAGGTGATGTGCCCCACGAATTCCAACTCGCGGCAGCGGCGGATGGGACTGGCGTGGGTGTAGAGCGCGTCCTGCACATCGTGGGTGTAGTCCAGGTGGGCGTCAAAGTGGACGATGTTCAGCGGCCAGTACCTGGACAGCCCTCTGACCACCGGAAAGGTGATGGCGTGGTCGCCGCCCACAACGGCCGGCAGCGCTCCCCGCGCCACGACCTGCTCCACCGCCCGGGTGATACGGTCGAAGTTGCCCACAACCTCCGACGGCACTATGGGGACATTGCCGCAATCCGCCATGGTCACGCCGCGCAGTTGCTCGTCGCCGGCGTCGATGTCGAAGTAACCTTCGGCCTCTCCCTGGCGCCCGTAGGGGTCCGAGTAGGAGTACGCCCGAGGGGCGTCCCGCAGGGCGTCCGGGCCGAACCTTGCCCCCGGACGTCCCAGCGTTCCCTGGTCGAAGGGCACGCCTATGAAGGCCACATCAGCCTTGAGCTGTTCGATGTCTTCGCACAGGGGCGCGTTGAAGAAGGTCCTGGGCAGGGCCCGAAGCGCGGGCCAAGGCTCCTGCGGCTGTCCGGGTGGAGTGGGTCTGGTGGTCATGGGTATCCTCCCAGTGGGTATCCAGGGGCGTCTCGCAGGCTACTGGGCCGTCGTTCCGCCGTCGATCACCAGTTCAGCCCCGGTCACGAAGCTGGATTCGTCGGAAGCCAGGTAGACGATGCCGTGGGCGATATCGTCGGCGTTGCCCAGCCGGCCCAGCGGAATCCTTTCCAGCGACCACTCGCGCCGTCCCTCTTCTCCGGAATAGCCCGGATCGGTCAGCGGCGTCCAGCAGTAGCCGGGATGGACCGAGTTGACCCGGATATTCTCGCCCGCGTACTGGACGGCGACGGACTTGGTGAAGATACGGCTGGCACCCTTTGCGGCGTGATAGGCCGTTGATGTGGGGCTTCCCACTAGGCCGTAAATGGAAGAGACATTGATGATGGACCCACCGCCAACCTTTCGCATTTCGGGGATGGCGAGCTTGGTTCCCAGGAACACTCCCTTGGCATGGACATTCATCTGCCCGTCCCAGTCGGCGACGGTGGTGTCTTCGACGGTCAGGCGTGCGCCGGTTCCAGCGTTGTTGACCAGCACGTCAAGCTTGCCGTAGCGGGCCACCGTCTCCGATATAACCTCCTGCCAGCGCTGCTCGTCTGTAACATCTTGGGCCATGAAAACCACATCGCCACCGTTCTCGCGGATCTGGGCTGCGGTGGCCTCGCCCATCTCGACCTTGATGTCGGTGAGCACGACTTTGGCACCCTCACGGGCGAACATGCGTGCCGCGGCGCCGCCGAATCCCATCAGCTGCCCATCGACGCCAGCGGCGGCGCCGGTGATGATGGCTACCTTGTTTTCCAGACGCATGACCGGACCTCCATCGTGAAGTGAAATCAGCTTCCGTACTGCTGGCCGAAACGCTCGCTGTGGGCGAATTCCTGCAGTGTCTTGCGCACCTTGGTACCTGCGGCGGCCTCATCTGTTGGATAGCCGAAGGCCACCACGGTCACCAGTTCCTTGTCCTCGGGAACGCCCAAGAGCTCCTTGACCCTGTCGTTCTCCTCTCCGCGCACTCCCGCGACGCAGCCGCCGACGCCCTCGGCCCACGCCGCGAGCTCCATGTGCTGCAGCGACCGGCCGGCATCGAACTCCGGACGGCCTCCACGGTCCATCACCACAGCCACGGCCAACGGAGCGCCCCCGATGAACCCGCCCGAAGAAGCGATGTTACCGATCTGTTGAAGGGTATCCGAGCTGCGAATGATGATGAAGTTCCACGGCTGCCGGTTGCGGGCGCTGGGAGACCAGCGGGCCGCCTGCAACATCCGCCGCACCACTCCCTCCGGCACGGGGTCCGGCTTGAAGCTCCGCACCGTCAGCCGCGACCGGATGCACTGGTAGACGTCCATATTCGTCCCTCCTGGCCCACGCTGAATTTTCTGAATCGATTATAAGCGCAGAACCGCTGAATCAGACAATGTCGGCGACTGCGCCGACTACTATCCGAACTGCAGGTGCGGGTGGTTTGACGCGGGACTGCCGTCTCCCGTGTCCGATACACCGAGATACGGCTATAATCGCCGGAAACCCAAACCTGCGGAGGATGATGATGCCCAGAGTTGCCCTGGACTTGAACAACGGCGCCGACCGGGCGCAGGTCAAGGGGGAATGGCGCGTGGCACCCGGCCTGGTGCCTGGCGAGTCGAACGAGGGCCTCACCGCCCAACTCCTGGCGACGCCGGCGCGGCTGGCCGATTACGACGATTCCGCCTGGGAAGTGTGCGACAACATCCGGCAGAGCCTGTCGGTTGGCTTCACCTTCGCCTGGTACCGGATCAGGGTCCAGCTACCGGAAACGGTCAACGGCATGCCCGTGGCCGGCGCGCGATTGTGGTTCGAGACCAACGTAGACAACTACGGCGAGGTGTGGGTCAACAGCGAGATCGACCGCAACACCGGCACCATACCCGGCCTCAACGCCCCGCAGCGGGTGGAGCTGGCCACCACCGCCGAACCGGGCGCCACATACGTCATCGCCGTTCTGGCTGCCAATGGGCCGCTGGCTGAGCCCAGGGGCGGCATATTCCTCCGCTATGCCTACCTCTCGTTCGAGGTCACCGACAACTGATACAGGAACGCCATCGCTCCCGCTTTCGCTGGGGCAGGCGCTGGTCCTCTCCCTGAGGGAGAGGCAATACAGGAGGTGGAATGGTCAGAAAGAAAGGCACGGCGCTCCTGATGGTCTATGTCGATGTGGACATCGAAAACGACGCGGAATTCAACCGCTGGTACAACGAGGAGCACATCCCGGAGCGGCTGAGCGCACCGGGCTTCCTGGATGGCGCCCGATACGAGGCGCTGAAGGGCGGACCCCGCTACCTGGCGGTATACGAGCTGGAGTCGGTGGAGGCGCTGCATACCGACGAATACCTGCGTATGAGCAACAATCCGACGCCTTGGACCCAACGCATGGGGCCCGGCGTGGTCGGACGCGGCTACGTCCGCAATGTGTACAGCCAGATCTATCCCGAGGGCGGTGATGACCCCGACACCACGGGTAGGGGGATGGCTCCGGCCCTGCAGATTGGTCGCATGGATGTCCCGCCCAACCTGGAGGCGAAGTACAACGAGTACTACGACACCGTCCGCACTCCGGGAAACCTGCAGATTCCCGGCTGCCTGTTCGTCCGCCGCTACAACGCAGTCGAGGGCGACCCGAAGTACCTGACCATGTACGAGTTCGAGCACGAGAAGGTGCCGGAAACGCTGGCGTGGGAGAAGCAGCGCGGCCAGGACACCATGAACCAGTACATCGGCGGCACCTACGGCCATGCTCCCGGCTCTCCCGGAGTCTTCCGGCGCGTGTTCCCGCCGCGGGCTTTCTAGGGCAATTGCTCCCGGCAGACAAAACTGAGGAGGCAATCAGATGTTCCTGATGCGGTTCACCGAGCGTGCCTACATGGACTACACCGAGGAGGATGTGCGGAACAGCCCCAACGACGCCGTGCGCCTCACCTTCTCGAACAGCAACTTCGACCCCCAGCGCGGCTCAGAGCTCTACAACATGTACCTGGACGAGTATGAATACTCGGAGGAGGCGGGCTTTGACGGTCTGATGCTCAACGAGCATCACAACACCCCCACCTGTCTCGGCGCCACAATGAACCTGGAGGCCGCCATCCTGGCGCGGATCACGAAGAAGCCCAAGATCGTGCTTCTGGGCAACCCGCTGCCCATCTTCGACAACCCCCTCCGACTGGCCGAGGAACTGGCCGAAATCGACATGATTTCCGGTGGCCGCCTGGTGTCCGGGTTCGTGCGCGGTACGGGAGTGGAGAGCCTCGCCACCAACACCAACCCGTTGTTCAACCGGGAACGGTTCGAGGAAGCCCACGACCTGGTCATGAAGACCTGGACCACTCCGGGCCCTTTCCGCTGGGAGGGAAAGCACTACCACTTCCGGGTGGTCAATCCATTCCAGGTGCCGCTGCAGAAACCTCACCCTCCTGTCTGGATCCCCGGCACCGGCAGCCCGGAAACGCTGGTGTGGTGCGCCGAGCACCGCTACCCCTACATCTTCCTGGAAACCGACATCCAAGCCACCCAGGACATGAAGGAAATCTATGCCGAGACCGCCCACGAGGTGGGCTACGAGCCCGGCCCGGAGCACCTAGGCTACCTGGTACGCATTCATGTCCAGGACACCGACGAAAAGGCCAGGGAGGTGGGCAAGGGATACATGACCGGAAATATCGGGCAGGGCCGCATCCCGCTGCCTCGCGACTACCAGTCGCCGGTGGGCTACGCCAGCGCCAGCCAGGACCCCCGCTACCTGCGCATCCGCGAGCAGATCCGCTCCGACCCATTCCGGGTGGGCGGGCTGGATACGGCGGCGTACGAATCAATCCTGGACTCGAAGCGCTGGATTATAGGCAGTCCCGAAACCGTGATCAGCCAGCTGCGGGAGGTCCTGTCGGAGATGCGTCCCGGCATTCTGTCCATCTGGACCAACGACGGCACCATCAGCCATGAGGACACCATGCGCTGCCTGGAACTGATGGGGCAGGAGGTGCTGCCGGCCCTGCGGGAAATCGGGGAGGAACTGGAGCTTACCGATCCGTTCCAGAAGACCCCTTAACTAAACATAAACAATTCCGAAACACAGGCAAACATAACCGGGGAGCGGAACTGAAGCCGCTCCCCGGTTGCTTTTGCCCAGTCTAAAGGCTCGACTGAAGGCCCCGAAGTGTCTGCCGCGGCGTTCGCTACCGAGCGACCTTCCAGGTCTTCACGGTCAGGCGAGCGGTCGGGTTGTGCCAGTCGTGGGTGGCCGGGTCAAGGTCTGAATCGCTGCCACCGTGGACGCCAGCATGGACGTGCACGAATCCCTCGGGGGTCGCCCGGTCATGGGCATGGTTGCCGCAGGGCGGCCCGGGGATGTAGGCACAGTCCTCGCTGTTGGCCTCGCTGCCCGAGTCGTAGGCGTTGAGGTTGATCGTGCGGGACTTGGAAACGTCGAGGCCGCTGGCCCCGATGAAGGCATCGTTGGTCGACACCAGCATGCTGGCGAACGACAGCATCGTCTTGCCGTCGTCTATGTCGAAGTGCATCCTGACGGTCTTGCCCGGCATGATGGGCCCGCCGTTCAGGTCCGCCACCATGGCTTCGGCGACGCCGTCGTTATCGTCTGGGTCCCACGCTTCCAGGAGGCCGGAGGCGTCGGCGTCTTCCGCCATTTTTGCCAAGGCCGGAGTGGCCCTTGCGCCCAGTGTGTATAGCGGCCCGGCGCTGTCGTCGTGCCTAGCCACAAAGACGGGGGACAGTATCTGCCCTCGGGTGAGGTTCGTGATGGAGACCTCCACCATCATCTCCTCGTCATGTTCATCGGCGCTGATCAGGCTGCCAGTCAACAAGGCCACCAAGGCGACCACGCCAATCAGCACCACAGCTATGGATACCTTCTTCATCTTCCTCCCTCCAGAGGTCTTCGGGTTTACCTGGGTTACCGTACTTCACACCTCCTGATACTAGATATTAATAATTACGATAATATTCATTGGGCGGATCCATTTGCGCCATTTCAAAGGGTTACTGACAAATCCCCTCTCCTTCCGGGAGAGGGTTAGGGTGAGGGCGTTCTCCTGACTTTCTCAGGGACCGCAGATGTCAACTTGGCCAATTCCTTATGAGTACGGGGCACAGGGCAATCGCGTCTTAATGCTAGACTTGGCGGGGCATCGGAGCGAGGCATCAGAGATTGGGTAATGAGTGGGATGTGGTGAGGAGTGATGGAGAAGGGGCGTGGGGCGTCGGTGATGGATCACTTTCAGGATTTGGAGGACCCCCGGATAGAGCGCAGCAAGCGGCACGGATTGCTGGACATACTTACCATCGCCATTTGTGCCGTCATCTGCGGCGCTGACTCTTGGGTCTACGTGGAGATGTTCGGCAAGAGCAAGGAGGAATGGTTCCGCAGCTTCCTGGACCTGCCCAACGGCATTCCGTCCCACGACACCTTCGGCGATGTGTTCTCCCGGCTGGACCCGGACCGGTTCCAAGAATGCTTTATGGAATGGAGCCAAGCGGTGGCGGATCTGTTGCCCGGAGAGGTGGTGGCCATTGATGGCAAGGCAGTGCGCCGCTCCCACGACAAAAGGGCGGGCAGGCAGGCCATCCATCTGGTCAGTGCCTGGGCTGCGGCCAACACCCTGACCCTGGGGCAGGTGAAGACGGATCAGAAATCCAATGAAATCACCGCCATACCCCGCTTGCTGGAACTGCTTGAGTTGAATGGGTGCATCGTTACCATCGACACCATGGGCTGCCAGAAGGAGATTGCCCAAGGAATACTGGGCCGGGGCGCGGACTACCTGCTGGCGGCCAAGGAGAACCAGGGGCGGCTGTACCAGGATGTCCGGGACCTGTTTGACGGGGCGGAGGAACTGGGCTGGGATGGCGTGCCTTACGACTACGCCACCACGCTGAACAAGGGACACGGGCGGATTGAACGGCGGGAATGCTGGGCCATCAGCGACCCGTCCTGCCGGGGATACCTGCGCACCGGTGGCGACTGGCCAGGACTGTGTTCTGTGGTGAAGGTGGTGGGCCGCCGGGAGACGGACAAGGGCATCACAGTGCAACCGAGATACTACATAAGCAGTCTCGATGTCTCAGCGGTGCGGGCCCACTGGAGTATCGAGAATTCGCTGCACTGGAGCTTGGACGTAACATTCCGGGAAGACCAGAGCCGGGTGCGCAAAGACCATGGCCCCCAGAACATGGCCACGCTGAGGCAGATATCCCACAACCAGTTGAAGCGGGAAACCAGCCTGAAAGTTGGCATCCAGGGCAAACGGCTGCAAGCAGGATGGCGGGAGGACTACCTGCTGAAGGTCCTTCTCGCTTAAGAGGGTGTGTGACAAAGTGTAATCAGGTTGGTTTGAGCCTTTTGAGCATCAGGTGAACCATCGCTATATGAACCCAGGTCTCTCCGGTTTCTGGCAGTTCCTCGTAGTCCTTGCCAAGCCGTCGGCACCGGCTGAGCCAGGCCAGCGTGCGTTCAACCACCCATCTGCGAGGCAGCACCTCGAACTGGTGGCTGTCCGGTCTCCGGCGCACCACCTTCAGCAACCATCCTCCAGTCTCCCAAGCCCACGCCACCAGCCGACCGGCATAGGCCGCATCGGCCCAGATGACCTGAAGCCTGGGGAACCGGCCCAGCAGCTTGGCCAGCACCAGCCTGGCCCCGTCCCGGTCCTGGATGTTGGCGGCGTGAATCACCACGGCCAAGAGCAGCCCGGTGGTGTCCACTACAATGTGGCGTTTGCGCCCGGATACCTTTTTGCCGGCGTCGTAGCCGCGAGGCCCCCTTTTTCCGTGGTCCTTACCGATTGGCTGTCGATGATGGCCCCGCTGGGAGTAGCATCCCGTCCCTCGCTCTCCCGGACCACGGGACGCAGTGCCTCCAAAACCCGCTCCCAAGTGCCGTCCTTGCGCCATTTTCGGAAGTACCACCAGACCGTGCCCCAAGGAGGCAGGTCGTGGGGCATCATTCGCCAGGGTATGCCTCCCCGCAACACGTACAGGATGCCATTCACCACCTCCCGCAGGTGCACGGTTCGGGGATGTCCCCTGAGCGAAACCGTGGGCAAGAGGGGTTCCAACAAGCCCCACTGGGCATCGGTCAAAGCAGTGGGATACGTTCTTCGATCCATATCCCAAAGTTACAGACTACCCGCAAACCATACCAAGCTGTTCCAATGCTAGTTTCAACAATTGTCACACACCCTCTAAGACGCCATTGCCCTATGGGTACGGGGCATTTCCCGCAATCCCCCTCAAGAGGGTGATAAAAAGACTCAGGTAGGATTCTGCGGAAAAACAGAAAGCCCGCCTGCTCCTCTAAAAGGAACGGGCGGGCATCGCTGTGGTTCCGATAAGCGGCGTCCTGCCGCTTCAATCAGGCCGAGTCATTGGCCAGGGAGCTACTCCAAAGCCCCCAGGGCCTCGAGGATACGGCCGGGAGTGATGGGCAGATCGGTCATCCGCTTGCCGATGGCATGGGAGACGGCATTGGCCACGGCGGCCAGTGGCGGCACCAGAGGCACCTCCCCAGTCCCGCGCACGCCGTAGGGATGGCCAGGGTTCGGCACCTCCACGATGACCGTGTCGATCATGGGCAGGTCGAGGGCCGTGGGCATCCGGTAGTCGAGGAAGCTGGAGTTCAGCATCCGGCCCTCGTCGTTGAGGTAGTACTCCTCGTTCAGCGCCCAGCCGATGCCCTGCACCGCCCCACCCTGGACCTGACCCTCCACGTAGCTGGGGTGGATGGCCCGCCCGGCGTCCTGCAGGGCGGTGTATCGAAGAATGTCCACCTTGCCGGTGTCGGGGTCGACCTCAACGTCAACGATGTGCAGGCCGAAAGCGTTGCCGACGCCGCCGGGGTTGACCGTGGCCCGGCCAACGATGGGCCCGCCGGTGCCGTTCAGGCGCGGCGCCAGGGCCTGGAAGGTGATGCTCAACTCGGGATCCTGCCGGTGGGACAGGACGCTCTTGTCGTACTGGACATCGTCAGGTGACACATCCCAGATTCGAGCAGCCCGCTCGATCATCTGGCGCTTGATGTCCTGGGCCGCGTCGTGACAGGCGGTACCCATCTTGAAGGTCACGCCGCTGCCGCCTGCCCCCGAGCTGTAGCCGATGGAGTCGGTATCCACGACCGACGGCTTGACGGTCTCCACCGGGATGCCCAGGACCTCGGCAACCTGCATGGCCATGACGGCGCGGGAGCCACCGATGTCCGGCGAGCCTTCGACCAGGCTGACGGTGCCGTCCGGGTTCACGCTGGCCACCGCACTGGCGGGTCCGGAGCTGTTGAACCACGCCCCAGCGGCAATGCCACGGCCGCGGTTGGGACCGGTCAGCGGCTCCGACAGGTGCGGGTGGTCGAGGGCGGCCTGCAGCGTCTCGACGAAGCCGATCTTCCGAAAGACCGGGCCGGTGGGTTGCCTGCTGCCCTCCTTCGCCGCGTTGCGCATCCGGAACTCGACCGGGTCCATGCCGATCTCATCGCAGATCTCGTCGATCACCGACTCGGCGGCGAAGGCTGCAGTTGGCGAGCCGGGTGCGCGGTACGCCGCCGCCTTCTGGGTGTTGACCACCACGTCGATGCCCTCGATGAAGCTGTTGGCCACCTCGTAGGGCGCCAGCATGGTGCGGCAGCCCGACGGCACGGGCGAGCCGGGGAACGCGCCGGCCTCGTACACCAGGGTGCAATCGGCGGCCACCAGCTTGCCTTCACGGGTGGCGCCCAGCTTGACGCGAATGTGGCTGGCGGAAGTGGGGCCGGTCCCTTCGAACACCTCGGGGCGGGTCATGGCGATTTTCACCGGCTGACCGCACTTGCGGGAGAGGGCCGCCGCAACGGGCTCCAGGTAGCATCCGCCCTGGCCCTTGCCTCCGAACCCGCCGCCGATCTCCATGGGGATGATCTTCAACCGGGATACGCCCACCCCCAGGATGGCAGCGGTGTGGTCGCGCAGGGCGAAGTGGCCCTGGCTGCTGGCCCAGATCGTCACGGAGCCATCGGTGCTCCACTGGGCCGTCGCCGAGTGGGGCTCGATGTAGCCTTGGTGCACCGGCTTGGTGTGGAACTCCCGCTCCAGGACCACATCAGCTTCGGCGAATCCGGCATCTGGGTCGCCAAGCCGGAACTCGAACCGGTTGGAAACATTGCTGGGCATTGCGTTGGCGTCGCCCCAACCGCCCTGGCGCATGTTGGGGTTGGCCAGGGTCACCAGCCGCTCGTGCAGCAGTGGCGCGTCTTCCCGCATGGCGTCGTCGGCATTGAGCACCGGACGCAGCACCTCGAAGTCGACATCCAGGGCGGCCAGAGCCTCGTCGGCCGCTCCGGCGGAAGTCGCTGCCACCGCCGCAATGGCGTGGCCGACGTACAGAGCTTTCTCCCGGGCCATCACGTTGCGGCTGTAGAAGCCGTAGTTGACCGTAGAGCCCTCTTCCTGGTCAGCAATCTCGGCGGAAACATCAGGGAAGTCGGCGGATGTCACCACCGCTTTGACTCCGGGGATGGCGAGGGCGCGTGTGGCGTCGATGCTCCTGATCCTGGCGTGGGCGTGGGGACTTCGCAGTACCTTGCCCACCAGCCACCCAGGCGGATGAATGTCGGCGGCGTAGCGGGCGCGGCCCGTCACCTTGTCCGGCCCGTCGTGGCGAATGGGCCTTGTCCCGATGACATCGAACTCGCTGTCAACCGGGGCTGCGCTGGCTTGTTCAGTTGTCATAATCAGCTCCTGGACAAATTTCTGTTTGTTTACATAATTGAAAACATGTTAATTGCCGTTCAGGTGAACGCTCGCACTCCCCAATCGACCGTGGATAACTCGGTGGACAACGGGGCGGCTATGGGTATCACCTACAGCGGGTAGAGGATATAGCCCCTGTGACCCGTGTTGTTGACCCGGAACAGGTGTCCGCCACGGGTGGTCACATACAGCGTGTCCAGGGCGGGCCCGCCGAAGGCACAGTTGGTCGGCCAGTCGGCTGGCACTGGATGGGTCTCGATAATGCGGCCCGACGGCGCGAAGATGTGGATCAGCGGTCCGGGGCCTGCTTGCCGCCAGCCACCTGCGGCTATGATGTTGCCCTCGACATCAAGGCACATCCCGTCGAGACCGCGATGAACGCCACGGAAATCGCGCCCGAACTCGTGGAGCACCATCGGCTCGCCCAGAGAGTCGTTGGACTGTAGCGGGTAGGCCCGCAGGTCCCTGGTGCCCTCGTAGTCGCTCTGCACCACGTACAGCGTCCGTTCATCCTTCGAGAACAGGATGCCGTTGGGCGCCCAAGTGTCGAAGGTCATGCGGTGCAGCGTCCAGCCGCCCTCTGCGTTGGAGTCCGGGTCCAGCCGCAGCACTGAGGCATGGTCCAGTTCCCGTTCCTCTGGTGGAATCTGGCCGACGGGGTCCGTGAACCAGATACGACCCTTGCGGTCGATGGCCAGATCGTTGGGCCGGTTGTGCCGCTTCCCGTCCAGCCGATGCGGCAACGGAACGGAAGTCCCGTCGGCGTTGAAGCGCAGGATGCGCCTGCCGCCGCCGGAGCAGCCGAAGAGGTTGCCCTGGGCGTCGAAATTCAGGCCGTTGGTGTTCTCGGTGCCGGTGGCCCACTCGATGCATTCGCCAGTGTGGTGGTCGTAGCGCATGATCCGGCTGTTTGGTATGTCGGTGAACAGCAGTGCTTGGCCATCCCAGGCCGGGCCTTCGGTTGTCCCACCGTATGGACCTGCAACCAGCTCAAATTCCCAGCTCATTCAATCCTCCAGACAATCCCCTCTCCCTCTGGGAGGGGGTTAGGGTGAGGAAGTCCCAGGAAACGGGAGGGCCCTCATTTCACTCCACAAACCGCGCCCCCACGGTCCCCATGCGGGAGTAGGTGACCTTGACGAAATCTCCGTGCTTCAGCTCGGCCGGTGTCACCATCGAGCCGGAGATGATTGTCTCGCCCGCCCGCAGGTAGTCGCCGAACTCGGCCAGCTTGTTGGCCAGCCAGACGACGGGGTTAATGGGGTTGCCCATCACTTCGAACCCGGTGCCTGAGCCATGCAGCTCCCCGTTGAACTCGACCGTGACTCCCTCGTACTGCAGGTCCAGCGAGTCCAGGGGACACAGGCGGGAACCCACCACCAGCCCTCCGTGGAGCGCGTTGTGAATGATTACATCGGTCGCCCCGATGCCATCCCCCTTCACCTTGAGGTCGACGAGCTCCAGCGACGGGAGGACGCCCAGCGTGGCCCGCATCACATCCACCGGGGTCACCCCCGGCCCGCGCAGGTCTTCGCCGAGGACGAAGGCAATCTCCGCCTCGATGTGCGGGGCTGCCAGGTTACCGATACGGACATCGGCGTCATTTTCGTAGACGCAGCTGCTGAGAATGTGCCCGTAGCACGGCTCATGCACGCCCAGGTGCTCGCGGGAGGCCTTGGTGGTCAGGGCCACCTTGTGGCCTGAGACCGCCTCTGAAGGGTCCAGCTGATGGAGGAAATGGTATTGCGTGTTGTATGCGTCAGCCTCTTCCAGAATTGTGTCCACCGGCGAGGCCGCCACTCCGGTGCGAAAGCTGCGCTGCACCGATTCCAGCGCAGGCAGAGCGGACCTGTAGAAAGGCGGAGGACCACCGTTGAACAACAAATCGGCCGTTGTAGGTCTCATTTACATCTCACCGTTCCATACTGGTGGCCGTAGGGAACTCAGTCCCCTTGCTGCCGGCAATTGTACACCGGCACAGGACACTTTCAGACCCGATTCCCGGGTTGCGCCGCTCAAGTATAATCACGCCTGAGCGAAATCGGCACAATTGCCCGTCGGCAATCAGGGTCTTTTAGTTTTGCGGTACGAATAACACAGTTTCCGTCATTCCCGCGAAAGCGGGAATCCAGCGCCCGGCTACCTGTGGTCATGTTGTAGGCAGGTGGTCATGTTGTAGACAGGTGGTTCTCTGGATTCCCGCTTTCGCGGGAGTAACAGGTGAAAACTAAAACGCCCTGCGTCAGCAATTGAGTCGACGCCGCATAACGCAACCAGTGAGGCGGATTATGGCTGAAAGCGCTAATGCCAACGAGTCGGCCAGCGGCGTGGACATCAACAGCACCATCGGCGACATGCTCGACCGGCAGGCGGAGCGCTTTGCCGACCGGGACGCGCTGGTCCACTTCGAGACCGGCGCCCGGTACACCTATTCCGAGTTCCGCGACGAGGTGGACCGGGTGGCCCGCGGCCTCATGGCCCTGGGCGTCCAGCGGGGGCACCACGTTGGCATCTGGTCCACCAACTACAGCGAGTGGGTCCTCACCCAGTTCGCCACGGCCAAGATCGGCGCGGTGATGGTGAACATCAACCCGGCCTACCGTACTCACGAGCTGGCCTACGTGCTGGAGCAGTCGGAGGCCAACGCCCTGATTCTCATCGGGAAGTTCCGCAACTCGGACTATGCGGACATGGTCAACGAGGTGGTGCCGGAGCTGAAGGACTCCAACCCCGGCGAGCTGAGCACCTCGAGACTCCCTTACCTGCACAATGTCGTTTACATTCCGCCCCAGGGGAGCGGCGGATCGGCGGAGACGCCACCGGGCATGTGGTCCTGGAACCAGATGGTGTCCAGGCACGCGGAAATCTCGGGGGCGGAACTGGCGGAAAGGCAGGCCGGCTGCAGGCCCGACGACCCGGTCAACATCCAGTACACCTCGGGCACGACCGGAAACCCAAAGGGCGCGATGCTCACCCACCACAACCTGGTGGCCAACGCGGTCTATGTGGGCGACTGCATCGAACTCACCGAGGAAGACCGGCTGTGCATCCCCGTTCCGTTCTACCACTGCTTCGGCTGCGTCATGGGCAACCTAGGCTGCATCACCCACGGATCGGCCATCATCGTTCCCGCTGAACATTTCGACCCGCTCAAAACGCTTCAGGCCCTGGAGCAGGAGCGCTGCACCGCCCTGTACGGCGTGCCCACGATGTTCATCGCACAACTGGGCCATCCCGAGTTTGACAGCTTCGAGATCCCCTCCCTGCGCACGGGCATCATGGCCGGATCGCCCTGCCCCATCGAGGTGATGCGGCAGGTCATCGACCGGATGGGCGCCCACCAGATGACCATCGCCTACGGGCAGACGGAGCACTCCCCGGTCATCACCCAGACCTTCACTTCCGATTCCATCGAGCGCAGGGTGTCTACCGTCGGCAAGGTGCTGCCGGGGGTCGAGGCGCGAATCGTGGACCCCGAGACCGGAGAAGTGCTGGGTCCCGACACGCAGGGGGAGCTGCAGGCCCGCAGCTCGATGGTGATGCTCGGGTACTACAACATGCCGGAGGCCACCGCTTCGGCTATCGACGAAGAGGGGTGGCTGCACACGGGCGACCTCGCCACCGTCGACGAGGACGGCTACTACAACATCACCGGACGGCTGAAGGACATGATCGTCCGCGGGGGAGAGAACGTCTATCCGAGGGAAGTCGAGGAATTTCTGTACACCCACCCCAAGGTTTCAGATGTGCAGGTGATCGGAGTCCCCGACGAGCGGATGGTGGAAGAGGTGATGGCCTGGGTGATGCTGAAGCCAGGCGAGACCGCCGACCCCGAGGAGATCCGCGAATTCTGCCGGGGCAAGATCGCCCACTACAAGATTCCGCGCTACGTCAAGGTGGCTACCGAGTTTCCGATGACGGTTACCGGCAAGATCCAGAAGTTCCGGATGCGTGAGATGGCGGTGGAGGAACTGGGCCTGCAGACCGCAAGCCAGATCGAAACTGCGTAGCCTCAGATCACTGGCAAGAGGAGATGAGCCGCCAAAAAAGTGGCGGCGCAAAGAGCAAAAGAACGGCCCTCGCTCATCCTTCGACAGGCTCAGGATGGTCGAGGGCCATGCTGACTTTTAAGACCTTACCGTTGGTTTCAGGGTCTCACCGGTGGCCGCATGGTCCGGCAGCTAGTTGGTTCTGCCTACGACCCCCTGCACCAGCCAGTCGACGCCCTGCAGGAATTCGTCGGTGGCCACCTCGCCCTCTGCGATGCGCACCTCGCCGTCCTGGTCGTAGATGGGGCCGGTGAAGGGCTGAATGCTGCCGTCCCGCAGTCCCTCGACTGTGTCCAGTACCAGCTGGCGGGTCTCCTCAGGAACGGCGCCGCCAAAGGGGGCCAGCCTGGCCCATCCAGCTTCAATCCCGGCCAGCTTCACCGAGCTCTGGTAGATGCCGGTGCGGATCTCGTGGATGATCTGGGCCATGATCGGGCCCCAGTTCCAGGTGGCGCCGGTGATCCAGTAGTTGGGAGCGGCGGCGCTGGCATTGTAGTGGAAGCCGGTAACCCACACTCCGGCCCGCTCGGCAGCCTCGACCACTGTCTTGGTGCAGTCCTGCTGTAGCGACAGGACATCAACGCCGGCGTCGGTCATGGTGCTTACCGCCGTTACCTGCTTGGCGGGGTCGCACCAGTCGCTGGTGAACACGACGGTCGTCTCCACGTCGGGGTTCACCGACCGGGCACCCAGGTGGAAGGCGTTGATGTTCAGCATGCTGGACGGGATGGGGAAGGCGGCGATGAAGCCCAGCTTGTTGCTCTTGGTGGTTTCGCCAGCAGCGCGACCGGCGGCGTATTCCAGCTGCCAGATGTTGGCGAAGAAGGACCCGTAGTTCTCGAAGATTTCGAGGTCGCCCAGGTGAAGGAACATCACCTCCGGGTGCTTCTCTAGGATGGCCTTGGTCGGGTCGGAGTGGCCGAAGCTGGTGGGTATGATGATGGTCGCGCCCTCCGCGATCATCTGCTCGGCGACCGCCTGCACTTCCACGGTTTCAGGGACGTTTTCTGCACGGAGCACTTGCACGTCTGGGAAGACCTGCTCCACGTAGTCGGCGCCGGAAGCGGCGGCCTGATTCCAGCCCAGGTCGCGCTGGGAACCGACGAAGATGATGCCGACCTTCAGCTTCTCGCCTTCAGCCAGAGGCTTCGCGGCTGCAGCAAACTCGCTGGTGGGGCGGAAAGAACTGCCGGCCCGACCTTGATCAAAGACCTCGATGAACGTCTGGGGGGAACCGCCTCCCAGCTGTTCCATTGATGGCAGGGGGAAATCGGCCGCGGGAGGAGGTGATGCGGGGACCTGGGTTGGAATTGGTTCTGGCTGGCCGCAGGCCAGCATCGCAGCGACGAAGACGGCCAGTGCTGCCGTCAGGACCGCGGAGATAGGAAGGCGAATTGTGGTGAATAGTCCTGACAGCACAGCACACCCCTTCAGAGTACTAGTCGGCGGTTACTTCAGCGTACCACTCGGCGGATTCCTGTCCGGGCTCGGGCAGGACCTGTCCGCCTTCCATGACCCAGGCGGCGGGAGTCTCTCCAATGCGTCCGCTGATCTCGTCGCGGGACACACCGGTATGGGTTACGAAGGCATTCAGCAGGCTGTCTAGTAGCTTGTCTTTGACTTCCTTGGGGCGACCGGCGCGGTTGATGGCGTCGAGGTAGTAGCGTGTGGGGTAGTCCGACCCGCCCTCGGTCTGCTCGTCAAAATAGACATGGACGAAATGCCGGGGAGCGAGGGTCTGGCCGCAATGGATATCGGTCACATCCACGGCGATTTTCTCGCGCTGTTCGAAGGAGACGGAGCCCGAGGGGACCTTGAATCGATAGATAGGCATATTCTCTCTCCGGTCTTTCTGTTATGGATGGTCTTTAATCGTAGTTGTTAAAACTGGCGTCGGCGGCGCCGACCACCAGCTCGGCGGTGGTCTGCCCGGTGACTTCCATCCACATATCCTGGACAGTCTGCATGAACTCGACTCGCTTCTCCTGGGAAAAGCCGTCGGGTATTCGGCTTCTTACAGACGAGGAGGTTGACAGCTCACCGCCGCGAAAGCCGAATCCGCGGGGTATTACCTCGTAGTTCACGGTGATGTCGTCGGGAACGACTCCAAGCACCTGGGCGCCGATCTGGACCAGCCGTTCATTCAGGACCTTACGCTGCTCATCGGGAATGACACCTTCCTGGATCGTGCAGTTGTAGGTGATCAACGCTCAACCTCACTGGGATTCGTCGCCCTATAAATTACCGTAGCCTCCTCCCGATTGCAACGGGGCCCGTTTCCCAGGCAGGGCATTTCATTTCTCCCTCTCCCTATCAAGGAGAGAGTTGGGCATGTCCTGAGCTTGCCGAAGGGGTGATGGTGAAATCCTGCAGGCACACAACTTTGGCTGCGCCCAGGAAACGCCCCCACCATAACCCTCCCGGAGGGAGAGGGAACTAAAAAAGTCCCTGTCTCCCGGACCACGGCGATTGCGTCTTAGCTTTTGGCACACCAATCGGGCCGACTTGGCCGGTAAAATCCCCATCATTGCCATGAAAATAGGGAGCACAACTGTTCCCTCTCCCTTGAGGGGGAGGGTTAGGGTGGGGGTGAAATCCCTGCTGAACTTCCGTCGAAGTTAATTTTCATATACTTGCGTGGCCCCAAGGCCATGGCAATTCCCGCGAAAAAACGTCATCCCGGACTGGATCCGGGACGGGAATCCAGTGGCCGGAAATTCGGTCTGATTGTGCCGGGCGAAGCCCCTTTGCCCTGGGGCCCAAGGGGGAGCGAGAAACTCGGAAGCCCCGTCCTTGAGTGCTTCAGGGGCGGGGCCGTTACCTCGAGCTGGGTCAGGACCAGTCTCGCGGCCAGTTATCGCAGGTTCCCCCTTGCACTGAATGCGCAAAGCACGCTCTGAGGCCGGGGGAACCCTTGCCGTTACTGCAGCGCTTCCACGATGGTCCTTACGTTAGAGCGCATTAGGTCGACGTAGTTGCCCGCCTCATCACCGGGCTGGCCCAGCGATCCGGTGTACAACCCTCCGATTAGGGCGGCTCCGGTCTCTTCGGCCACCCGCCGGGCCAGCCGGTCGCTGTGCGACTCTTCGGTGAACACTGCGGGAACGCCCTCGCGCTTGATCGCCTCGATGAGCTCGATCAGGTCCTTGGCGGATGGCTCGGCTTCGGTGGAAACCGGGAATACCGCTCCTACCACCTCGAAGCCGTACCGTTGGGCGAAATACTGGAAGCTGTCATGCGAGGTGACCAACACCCTGTGGTCCTGCGGCAACTGCGAAACCTGCTCCTCGATCCAGGAGTGCAGGCCATCCAGCTCCAGGTTGTAGGCGGCGGCGTCGCCCCGGAAGTAGCTCTGTCCCGCCGGGTCGACGGTTGAGAGCTGTGCCGCGATGGCGTTAACTGCCTGCTTCACTCGCACCGGGTCGAACCAGAAATGCGGGTCCAGTTCACCGTGTAGGTGCTCCTCTTCCTCGTGACCCTGTTCCTCGTGGTCTTCGGATTCACCGAGAATGCCTACGAAGGCGATCTTGGTGGGGTTGCCGTCCACGTCCCATCGATCCACCACTTCGAGGTCGTGGTCGTCCAGTTGCATCACCTCTCCACCTACGGAGTCGGTGATGAAAATGGCGCCGGGGGCGGTGGCAACGTGGGGGCGGGCCCAGAATCCCGTCTCCACCGGGGTGGACAGGAAGTCGCGGGCCGAGGAGATCAGGTCCAAGTCGTGCGCGTCGTATACTCGCAGCTCGCCGTCGCTCATTACCACCAGCAGCTTCTCGCCGTCGTGGCTGACGGCGACGTTTATGGGACGGAGGTCTTCGCTGGCCGGAATGATCTGTTCCATTGCCCCGTCTTCAGGCTCCACCAGGTACAGGCCCACTGCGGAACCGAGGCCGAAGAAATGGTCCAGACCCACGTGGCCCCAGACCGAGGTGATGCGAAAGTCTTCGGGCTCTCCCGCGGACGCCGGGATGAAGGTACTTTCGTACTCGCCGTGGTCGGCCTCAATCGCCAGCACGCCACCGACGCAGCCGAACACGGCCATGTGGCCGTTGCCTGCGTCGCCGTGCAGACCCTCGCAACCCTCTTCGGCCCGGAAGAGCTCGTCCCCGTCCAGGTCAACGATCATGGCGCCGACGGGCTGGCCGTACTCAGACGGGTCCGAATCGTAGGAGGGGTGCTGGATGGTGACCGCGAACAATTCGTGGCCCAAGGGCACCGCCGCGCCGTGATGGCCGCCCAAGTTGAATTTCGGAGGCACATAGTCGCTGCCCTCTTCCTCCAGTTCGTGCTCGTCGATCAGGACCACGTCGCCGGAACCGTCGTAGAAGACAGCGGACCACTCGCCGGAAATGTATAGGTGCACCGGCCGGTCGCCCGACAGGTCTATGTCCAGCCTTTCCACATCATCTTCAACGAGGTCGAAGTGGTCCCCGTGCTCTTCCAGGTAGATTCCCCCGTCGAAGACATGGACTGTGTTGGCGTCGCTGGACACCGCGATGGCGAACCGGCCACTGTGGGTCGGGTAAATGCGCCCTGCCCGTGAGCCGAGGTCGAAGGCGTTCTGCTCCACTTCGCCGTGCTCCAGGTCGATCACCGACATGGCGCCGGTCTCTCCGTCGCCGATTAGCAGTCGCCCCATGAGTTCGACATCGTGTTCTTCGCCATGCTCATCATGTTCGGCCATCTCGCCGTGGTCGTCATGCTCGTCCATCAGTTCCACAAAGTCGATGGGGTCCACAAACTCCCCGACCTCCACAACCGCCCCAGCGTCGCGCGCCGCGTTGGCGACGAGTTCCTCGAGCCATCCGGCCTCCAGGGATAGGCCGACGCTGAATACCAGGTCTGCTTCAGCGATCTGGGTGATGTCGCGGGCCCCTGGCTGATATGTGTGCGGGTCCGCGCCGGGGGGCAGCAACGACGCGACTTCAACACGGTCGCCACCCACGGCTCGCACCCAGTCGGCCAGGATGTTGGTCGTGGTAACCACGGACAGCTTCTCCGCCATAACCGCATCTGGGGTGGGCTGGCCTCCCTGCCGTGCTGGCGCCTGGGGCTGAGTCGCCGGCGTTGTCTGGGTCCCGGCTCCCGGCGAGGCAGCGGCGGCGGGCGTTGCCGCAGCGTCGGTCGTTTCGTCAGTCGAATCGTCGCCGCACGCTACCACAAAAAGCAGAAGCAGAGCGGACAATAGAAGGCTCAATGGGACTAGAATTCTGACTGGCATCTGGGGTAGCACTCTCCTGCAAATTTGGTTTCGGGTTCCTTGTCGCAACCAAGGGGTTATTCAAGACTATGTATCAATTCAACACCTCATTTGATACGTGATATCAATAACTTTCCCTTGTTGATATGTAGTCTCAATTAGACGGTGTAGGTGAGAAGGGGTATCGGTTACAGGAATTGATTGAGACTAGACCGCGACCTGCTCGCTATCGATGCAATTGCGGCAACGCCCGTATACCTCGAGCCAGTGGCCGCTCAACTCAAAGCCGTGGCGAGACGTGGTAGCTTCCAGCACGTCCTCGATATCGCAGCCCGCCAGGTCCTGGGAGGACCCGCAGTGTACGCAGAGGAGGTGATGGTGGTGCCCGTGGTGGCTCAACTGGTAGTGGAGGTCGCCGTCTTCCAAGAGCACGCGGCATAGCACGCCGGCGTCCACCAGAATCTTGAGTGTGCGGTAGACGGTGGCCCGCCCGATGTTGGCCGGGAGCAGTTTGCGCAGGCCTTCAGCCGTGAAATGCCGTTCCTGCTCTCCGATCGCGCTGGCGAGCGACCGGCGCGGAGCGGTCGAGCGGAAGCCACGCTCGTCCAAGGCTTCGAGGATCTGGTCCGCAGCCGCTGCTCCTCGTTTCGTCAATGCCATTGCCGACAATCCACCAGTAATTGAGACAGTGTATCTATTGGAAAAATAGTTTAGCCGTGGCGATTGTCATTGTCAACTGGCGGGTTCGGCACGGCCGGGTTTCGCGTCTCAAATGCTGGAGGCCCCATAACCCGTCATTGCCATGAAAATAGGGAGCAATACAGTTCCCTCTCCCTTGAGAGGGATGGTTAGGCCTGTCCTGAGCCTGTCGAAGGGGTGGGGGTGAAATCCTTGCTGAACTCCCGTCGAAGTTAATTTTCATACACTTGCGTGGCCCCAAGGCCATAGGTAATTCCCGCTTTCGCGGGAATCCAGAGGCCTTGAGGCAGGTAACGATTCACTGGCAATAGACCTGTGTATTCCTGCTCCCCGTTTTCGCCGACACAGGCCAGGACCGAATCGCCGCCGGCGGTTCTCCATCAGCCTGCGCGCAGGATCGTCTTCAGGCCCTCGGGCATGGCGCGGTCGGCGGCGCCGGTCCAGATGGCCAGAACGCCCAGGGTGAGCACGTAGGGCAGCATGTCTAGCAGGAAGGGCGAAACCGGGGCTCCCAGGGCCTGCAGCTGCAGCTGCAGCCCAACTGCCCCCCCGAATAGCAGCGCCCCCAGCATTCCCCTGAGGGGCGACCAGAGGCCGAATATGACCAGTGCCACGGCGATGAAGCCGCGTCCGGAGGTCATGGCCTCGGACCAGGTGTGCGTCAGGCCGACGGAGAGCTGGGCTCCGCCGAGGCCCGCAAGCGCTCCCCCCAGCACGATGGCGGTCAGCTGGAGCAGCGCCGGATTTCGACCTGCGGCGAAGGCAACGGCAGCGTTCTCTCCAACGGCCCGAAGGCTCAACCCCCACCGGGTGTACTGGAGGACGAACCAGATCACGGGGCCAAGGCCGTAAGCCATGTAGGCCAGTATGTCCTGCCGGAACAGCGCCTCGCCGAGCACCGGGATGTCGGCCAGGCCGGGGATTGCGATGAGGTCAAGGCCGTCGATGATGCTGTCGACATAGTCACGGCCAACGTAGGCGGTTACCCCGCCAGCGAACAGCGTCAACGCCAAGCCGGTGGCCAGTTGGTTGGTGTCGCGATAGATAATGAGGTAAGCGTGGATGAGGGAAGCCAGCGCCCCGGCCGCCATGCCCGCCAGGACTCCGATGCCAGCCGAGCCGGTCTCGACGGTGGCCAGGAAGCCGAAGCAGGCACCCATCAGCAGGCAGCCCTCCATGCCCAGGTTGATGCGGCCGGCTCGCTCGGTTATCAGCTCGCCGTAGACCGCGTAGAGCACCGAGACTCCAGGGCCGACGGCGCCGGTCAGCGTGCCGCTGATGACCAGCCAGAAGGTGCTCAAAGGGCCCTCCGCTCGACTCGACGGAGACCCAGGACAAAGAAGAGCGCCAGCCCGATGAGTACCAGCCCGGCAGCGGAGGGCAGCCCGGCCGACAGCTGGAGCACATCCCCGGCCACCAGGAACACCGCAATCAGGAAGCAGGCGGCAACAATGGTGGCCGGGTTGTGCCCGGCAAGCCAGCTGGCCAGCAGCCCGAGGTAGCCGAGGTTGTCGGAAATGCCGGGGCGAAGGTCGTGGTGTATGCCCGAAACCTCCACCATGCCCGCCAGGCCGGCCAGCGCCCCTCCGGCGATCATGGCGGCGATGACATACCTGTCTACCGCGATTCCACGCCGTCTAGCCGCATCGGGATTTCCTCCGACCGCCCGCATCTTGAACCCCCACACCGTCCGGTTGAGGATTACATAGGTGACCACCAGCGCGATGGCCGGGGCCAGGAATCCCCAATGGAAACGGGAGCCAGCGATGGCCGGGAAGATGGCGGCGATATCGAAGGGCGTCGTGTACGGATAGCCGAGACCCTCGGGATTCTTCCAGGGGCCGAACACGAACAGGTCGACCAGCAGAATTGCGATGTAGTTGGCAAGTAGGGTGGAGATGACCTCGTTCACTCCCCTCCAACGTCGCAGCAGGGCCGCGATAGCCGCCCACATCCCGCCGCCCGCGCATCCGGCCAGGGCCATTACGGGCAACATCAGCCAGGTCTGGCCCACGGGGAAGAAAAGGGCGACTCCCGTGGCCGTCAGCGCACCCACATAGAGCTGCCCTTCGCCTCCCACGTTCACCAGCCCGACGCGCGTGGGTATGGCCGTAGCGAGGGCGGTCAGGAGCAGCGGGATCATCGTGACCCCGACCTCGCTCAGGCCGAGGGAGCTTCCGATCACCCCGCCCCAGGCCTTTGCCAGGGACTCCACGGGGTCGTGCCCCGAAGCCAGCAGGAACACGGCGAAAACGGCGAGTGCCAGCACGATTCCCAGGACGGCTCGCGGCGGACCCTCCTCCAGCAATGCGGGGCCCATGCGCCGTAGCAGCGTCGCGTCCATTCTGAGGACGGACAGACGGGAGGGACGGGGGTTCATCCTGTTCCGGCAAGTAGGGCGTTGCCAGTCATCAGGAGGCCAATGTCCTGTACTGACGCGGTTGCCCCGTCGAACTCACCGGCCACCCGCCCGCGGTACATGACCATCACCCGGTCGCTGAGGGCCAGCAGCTCGTCCAGGTCTTCCGATACCAGCACGACCGCAGAGCCCGCGGCGCGCTGGGCCACCAGCAGCTTGCGGGTTTCTTCTGCACTGAGGACGTCCAGTCCGCGAGTGGGGTAGTAGGCCAGCAGCACCGGCGCGCCATGGGCCAGTTCCCCAGCGAGGAGCACCCGCTGAATGTTGCCTCCGGAAAGGCGGCGGACGCGCGCTTCGGAGGGCGCCAGCGCCAGCGGGAATTCCTCCCGCACCGCCTCGGCGTCGCCGGTGATCCTGCTGCGGTCCAGCCAGAATCCTGCCTTGGAGCCCTTGCTCATGGCTGCCAGCAGCAGATTCTCGTCCACTCGCATTCCGGGCACCATGGCGTCTGCCAAGGGGTCTTCCGGAACGACCGCCACGCCCCTGCCGAGGACCTCGGCAGGAGTGTGTCCGGTCAGCGACTCGCCGAACAGCCGGATGCTGCCACCCCGCACAGGTTCCAGCCCCAGCAGGGCCTCACCCAGGGCCCGCTGTCCGTTGCCTGCGACCCCGGCCACGCCCAGTATCTCGCCGCGACGAACATTGAAGCTGACGGAACTGAGCGCCCCAGGCGATGATGCGCGCCCGGAGGCACGGCCGGTGCTGACGTCCGTGAACTCCAGTGCGGTCTCGCCGACGCCATGTTCGCCCTCAATGTGAAGGGCCTGCCCGGCGGCTCTCGTTCCGACCATTGCCGCTACCAGGCTCTGCGCGTCGAAGTCGTTGCGGGGTGCGCTCACCTCAACCCGTCCGCGACGCAGGACGGTCACGTTGTCGGCGACCGCCAGGGCTTCCCGGACCTTGTGGGTGATGAACAGGATGGAGTAGCCGTCGGCCTTCAGGGCACCGAAGACGCGGAAAAGTCCGTCGACCTCGTGGGGGGCCAGCACGCTCGTGGGTTCGTCGAAGATCAGGAGCCGGGCCTCGGCCAGCAGCAGCTTTATCAGTTCCACCCGCTGGCGCTCGCCGAGGGACAGGTCGTCAACACGGCGGGAGGGGTCGATCCCAAGGCCGTACTCGTCGGCGAATGCTTCAATCCGGCGAACCAGCTGGCGTCTGCGGATGAAACGCCCCTGACCTGGAAGGAACAGGGCAACATTCTCCGCAACGGAGAGGGCCGGGATCAGCGAAAAGTCCTGGAACACCATGCCGATGCCGAGGCGTCTGCCGTCGGCGGGAGAGGTGAGCCGTACGGTGCGGCCATCGATGGATACCGTCCCGGAGTCAGGGGCGTGGTAGCCGTAGATCACCTTCATCAGGGTGCTCTTGCCCGAGCCGTTCTCTCCCAGAACGGCGTGCACCTCACCTCGCTGCACAACGAGGTCGATCTCGTCATTGGCAAGAACACCGGGAAAGGACTTGGTGATCCCTCGCAGTTCCAGCAGGGGTGGTGCGGCCGCGGTGGCGCCGCGGGCGGTATCAGCCATCCACTTCCTCACTCCCACATCTGGGTACCGTTATGACCCGGCGGGGAACGCGCGGGGCGCACAGTTGTGCGCCCCGTTCACTTGGGTCAGGCCGGTCAACTCGGCGGCTACCCTGCCGCTATCGCCCTCACTTCGAGGGCCCGGGCAGGCAGGGGGTGGCTGCTCCAGGTGGCGCCTTCGTCGGTCGTACGGAAGACCTGCCCGTCGCGGGCGGCGCACGCGATGTTCGACGGGGCCCGGGGGTCGACCGACACCGACATCATGGTGGAGTTGGCGGTAACGCCCTGGTCGACGCGCTCAAAGGTCTTGAACAGGTCCCGGCTGCGATACAGGGCGCCGGTGTTGCTGCGCGCCGCAGCCCCGATGGAGACATACAGCATGTTGGGATCGTGGGGCGCTGCCTTGAGGTCGCGGGTGTAGGTGACCTCGGAGAACTGGCCGAAGTCCACCGGGACCCACTCGGAGCCGCGGTCAGGGCCGATGAACGGGCCCTGCCGGGTGGTGATGAACACCACGTGGGGAAGGGCGGCAGCGCACTGGATGCCGTGCAGGTCCAAGGTGTCCTCGCTGGGTGCCAGACTGCCGGTGATCTCCTCCCAGGTGTCGCCGCCGTCCGAGCTGCGGATCACTCCCGCCACCTCGAGGGCCGCGTACATCTCGTCGGGGAAGTTGGGGTCTGCGGCCAGGGCTATCACCCGGGTCGGAAACGACATGGACACTTCGTTCGACCCCATGATGGCCGCGTTGAGGCGGCTCCAGGACTCCCCGCTGTTGGTGCTGCGGAAGATCTCCCCGGGTGCGGTGCCGAGATACATTACCGTCGGGTCCCCAGGGCGGAACATGAAGCTCCAGACCGGCGGCGCGACTCTCGGGTAGTCCATGCGCTCCCAGCTGTCTCCGCGGTTGAGGCTGCGGTAGGGGCCGTCCTGGGTTCCTGCGAATACCACCTCGGGGTTGCCGGGGTGAATGGCGATCCCGCAGACCGACGGGGCCTCGGGCAGTCCGTTTGTAATTTCCTCCCATTGGCCAGCCTCAGGGGCCAGCCTGTAAAGGCCGCTGGTCTCCGCTCCAGCATATATGTGCGTCATAGCCGTTCCCTCTCGTGAGATGATTTCGTCTCGGGTGGCCGTTTTACCTGGCCTGCGACTGGGTTATGAAGGGGAAATTTCCTCAAGTTCGAACCGGTAGTCCTCGATGACCGGATTGGAGAGCAGCTCCCGGCACATGCGGTCCACAGACTGCTCAACCTTCTCTATCTCGCCGCCGTTCACCTTCAGTTCGAGGTACTTGCCGATGCGCGCATCCTCCGCATCGTCGTGCCCCATGCGCCGCAACGCCGCCAGGACCGTCTGGCCGGCAGGGTCGCTGACCGCGGGTTTCAGGGTCACATATATCTTTGCGAGGTAGGTCATTCCGGGCTAGCCGCTACCCGGCATACTGCTCTGGGCGCCCCGGCACGAGATAGCTCCCTCCGGCCCCAGCCTGCCGACGTAGTGCTCGAAGAAACGCTCGATGCGTTCCCGGTCGACCCCGTCCATGGTGTCGGTTATTCCCCACCCCGAGAGGGCCACCTGGCCTGCTGCGATCTTGTCGTAGGGGCGGGCCACGGTGAAGTGAATTCTCCAGCCCTCCTCCAGTTCGTTGTAGACGTTCTTGAGGGTGTCCACATCCGCCTGGTCTGGAAGATTGTAGCTGATGACAATGTTGGAGTGTTCCAGGTTATGGACGATCTGCTCGTCCGGAACCGGGTCGGTGAAGAAACCGCACCGCTGGGGAATGCTCCAGTGATCGCCAGAGGATGGTGGCGTGGAGTTGTAGACCACGTAGTCGTTATCGTCGTTGTCGTCCAGGTCCACGTGGTTCTTGGTCCGCATGATTTCCTGCTTGATGCCAACGCCGTCGACATAGGCCGGCGCAGTGCCGTAGGAAATATCCTGCGGACCGCTGAGGCTGTCGATGATGGTAGGAAGGGCG
This sequence comes from Dehalococcoidia bacterium, assembly GCA_965216065.1. Taxonomy (GTDB): domain Bacteria; phylum Chloroflexota; class Dehalococcoidia; order Lucifugimonadales; family UBA3495; genus VXOI01. Next base: position 1,026,579 of record CBDCFB010000002.1, on the reverse strand, counting down.
AACCCGGCGATGACCAGAACGGCAATGACCACCGACGCAATCAGCAGCAGCTTGTTTGTGCCGCCGCGACGCGAGGGCGGGGGAATTTCCAGGTTACGTGGCCTGCGGTTGCGGCGGTGTCTCGATTCGGGCAAAGGGTATCTCCGTTAAGGGAACAGCAAGGTACGGGTAAGGGTATCAGTGGGACCTAGAGGTCCTGCCCCGTCAGCCGTACATACGCCTCCCGGTAGCGTTCGGTTGTACGGCCGGTGACATCTTCCGGGAGTTCCGGAGCTGGTGGCTCGTGGTCCCAGCCCTGGGCATCCAGCCAGTCTCTCACAAGCTGCTTGTCGAAGTTGGGCTGGGAGCGGCCGGGGCTGTACCCCTCGGCGTCCCAGAAGCGGCTGGAGTCCGGGGTCAGCAGCTCGTCGATCAGGATCAGCTCGCCATCCAACAGGCCGAATTCCATCTTGGTGTCGGCGAGGATAATCCCTCGCTCACGGGCGAAGTCATCGGCGAATCCGAACACTTCCTTGCTGGTCTCCTCAAGCTTCGCGGCCAATTCGGTGCCGACCATGTCGATTACCTGCTGACGCGTCATGTTTTCGTCGTGGCCTTCCTCGGCCTTGGTGGTGGGCGTGAACAGCAACTCGGGGAAGCGCTGGCCTTCGAAGAGGCCCGTTGGCATATCCATGCCCTGCACGGTACCGCTTCGGCGGTATTCCGACCACGCCGACCCGGTGATGTATCCACGGACGATGCACTCGATGTCGATGCGCTCAGCCCGCTTGACCACCATTGCCTGCCAGGCAACCTCAACCGGGACCGGGGCGGACAGGCTCCCGCCAGAGAGATAGCCTCCGGCGTCTGGGGAATCGGCGAGGCAGATGAGGTGGTTGGGAACGATATGCGAGGTCTTGTCGAACCAGAAGGCCGAGATGCGGTTCAGCACCAGCCCCTTGTCGGGGATGCCGGTTGGAAGGACCACGTCGAACGCCGAGATGCGGTCGGTGGCCACCATCAGCAGCCGTCCTTCGCCCAGGTCGTAGGTGTCGCGCACCTTTCCGCGGTGCATGCGTCCAGGCATGGGAGTCTCGATGATCATTCCGTTCCCTCATGAAGTGTGGTCTGGATACCTTGAGTCCATGGCGACCCTGGGGAGTCCGTGGATCCCCAGGGCCGCCCTCCCTTCGTCACCACCCCCACCATTACGTCGCCCCTGGTCGACCATCCCCCAGCGCCAGCCGCCTATACGGCGCTACCGACGGCGGCGGGCAGCAGCCCCAGGCGTTGGAAGGTGTCGTCCACATAGCGGGTGTAGTAGCTGTAGTCGAAGAGCTTTTCCAGCTCGGCGGGTGATAGATAGGCCGCAACGGTTGGGTCAGACTTCAGGAGCTCGCGGAAATCGCGTCCCTCTTCCCAGCAGCGTGCGGCGTTGGACTGGACGATCTTGTAGGCCTCCTCACGGGAAAGGCCCTTCTCCACCAGCTCCAGCAGAGCGCGCTGGCTGAAAATCAGTCCCATGCTGCTCTCGATGTTCGCATACATCCGCTCCGGGAACACTCGGAGACCCTCAATGATGCGAGTGAAGATGCTCAGAATGTAGTCGAGAGCAAGGCACGAGTCGGGAAGTATGATGCGCTCTGCGGAAGAGTGGCTGATGTCCCGCTCGCCCCACAGTGCCACGTTCTCCATCGCCGTGACCGAGTTGCCGCGTATGACCCTGGCGAGGCCGCAGATGCGCTCGGCAAGCTCAGGGTTGCGCTTGTGAGGCATGGAGGAGGAGCCGGTCTGCCCGTGTCCGAAGGGTTCCTCAAGCTCGTGGATTTCGGTGCGCTGCAGAGACCGGATCTCGGTGGCGAATTTCTCCAGGGACGCCGCGATAAGCGCCAGCGTGGTCATGAAATGGGCGTAGCGGTCCCGCTGAATGACCTGGTTGGATACTCCGGCCACCTTCAGCCCCAACTGGCGGCAGACACGTTCCTCCACCGACGGCGGCACGGTCGCGTGGGTGCCCACAGCGCCCGAGATCTTGCCCACACGCACCGTCTCCAGCGCAGCCTCCAGCCGCTCCCGCTGGCGATTCATTTCGTCCCACCACAGCGCCAGTTTCAGGCCGAGGGTCATGGGCTCGGCGTGGACCCCGTGGGTCCGCCCCATCATCAGGGTGTCCTTGTGGCGCAGAGCCTGCTCCGCAAGAGCGGCTATGGCCTTGTCCACCTCTTCCAGCAGCAGCCCGCCGGCCTCCACCAGCTGCAGGTCAAGGCCGGTGTCCAGCATGTCGCTGGAGGTCAGACCGAGGTGCAACCAACGGCCCTCCGACCCTATGGAGCCGGTGATGGATGAAATGAAGGCTGTGACGTCGTGCCGCGTGGTCTGGAAGATCTCGTCCATGCGCACCGGGTCGTACTTGGCGGCGCGCAGCAGGGCCATGTCCTCGGAAGGAATCACCCCTTCTTCGCACCAGGCCTCGCAGACGGCGAGCTCCACGGACAGCCACTTTTCGTATTTGTTGTCGTCGGACCAGACCCGCTTCATGGCGGGCCGGGAGTATCGGTCAATCACAGCCCAGTCCCCGTGTGGATGTGTGGCGGCGTCAGGATGATGCGGCGCCGTTCAGATGGAGTTCACGCACCGCCAGCAAGATGGACTTGAAGTCCTTGAAAGGCGTGTATTCAATACCTTCCGCTTCGCAGTACCGGGCCAGCGTACGATGGGCAAACACCATGTCCGCCTGCCTGGAAGCCTCCTGGTCGGAGGCGCCGTCTCCGGCAAAGACTACGAAATGGCCCTGCTGTTGAAACTGTTCGACTATCAGCGCCTTGGAATTGCCCTGGGTTTCCCGGCCAGGGTAGACGTGATTGTAGTGGTAGGAGATGCGTCCCTGATCGAAGCTGGTCTTGACGGCGTAGATTGGTACATCGTTGAACCCGTCGCGTCCCAGCAGAGCCTCGATGTAGAAGTCCAGCCCCTGGCTGACCACCGCGAGGGGTATTTCATTGGCGCGGCAGAACTGGCGCAGCTCATGGAAGAACGGACGCAGCGTTGCGTGCTCCCTGACATAATGCTGCATGGCAGAGCGGTCGGCCCGAATGTTGCGGAAAGTGATTTCCTGATATTCCTTCAGGTTCATCTTTCCGTCGCGGAACTGCTGGCGTACTTCGGTCCACGTTGGGTCTCCGAAGCGGTTAAGCAGCAACTCCGCCACGTTCTGTACCGCGGCGGTGTCATCGAAATCGGTGAGGAACGCAGGGGAGAGTTTACCGTTCGCGGAGTTCGCGCCGGTAGTCGTCATATGCTTGCCTGATTTCGGGGTGCTGAAGACCCAGGATTTGGGCGGCGAAGAAGGCGGCGTTGCGGGCCCCCCAGGACCCGACAGCCATGGCGGCCACCGGGATTCCCGGAGGCATCTGCGCAGTGGACATCAGGGCATCTATGCCCTTCAGTTCACTGGACGCCAGCGGAATGCCGATTACCGGCAATGTGGACCAGGCGGCCAGAGCCCCGCCCAAGGCAGCCGAGCCTCCGGCGGCCGCGATCAGCACTTGGATGCCCCTGTCGCGAGCCTGCTGTGCGTACTCCGCGACCCGCTCGGGCGTCCGGTGGGCCGACATCACGCGTACCTCGTAATCTATGCCCAGCTGTTCCAGCGTCGCGACGGTGTCCTTGACCACCGGCTCGTCCGACGCGCTTCCCATTACGACTCCTACCAGCGGCACGGCAGCCCCCGGTTCAAGCCATCAATCATGGCTGAGTTTCCTCCGCGTTCATTTCCTGGAATCCGGCCACTGTGTTATTCCTGCTCGCAGCACTGGAAACCACAACGCCCTTAATCATAACACCTGCCTTGCCCTCTGGGGATACTTCGGCTGAAATGGCCGGGCAATCCCGTTATTGCCATTCGCACCGTCATTCTCTTGGCCATTCACACCGTCATTCCCGCTTTCGCGGGAATCCAGTGGTCAGTGGCAATAGTTTCGTCGCGAGAATTAACCGAGATTTAACCTGGTTGCGCACCCAAGGCTCCTGCTCTCGCAGGAGTAACGAGTTGGCTCAACTACAATGCGATTGCCGTAGCCGAAAAGGACTCCGGCTATAGCTCCAGCTGCTCCCGGAAAGCCTCGACCAAGGCCCGCTCAAGGGCGTCGCGGTCCTGGCGAACCTGGATGCCGTTCACCATGAGCGACAAGCCCTCGTCCAGCATCGCCAACTCAATGACGACCTCCAGTTCTTCTCCCTCATCCCAGGTCAGGGAGGAGGTGATCACGTCGGCGGCGTCTTCGTCACCTTCGAACAACTCTTCCTCTTCGCCCGTTTCCCATTCGACAGTGGTCTCGACTTCGCCCTGCCCTTCCAGGAGCACTTCGTTCATCTCCCGCAGGAGCGCGGCGATCTCCAGCGACTCGTGCCGGGACAGCAGTTCCTGCCTCTCGGCGGCGACCTGCCGGTCGAAGGCTTGCAGGCGTTGCAACCGGGAGGCCCGTGCAGCCGTGAGTTCCTCTTTAATTTGCAGAAGCGAGTCGCGCCAGGGCATTTCTACCGCTCCAGTTTGCCGACTAGGAAAGTTTGGCTATCCGGGCTTTGGGTCGGGTTGCCACGTAGGACATAATGTCGACTTCTATGAAGTCGGGGAGTCTCCCATGAACCTGGACCCGGGCCAGCGCTTCCAGCATGTCCAGGTAGCGTATGCCCATAGGGCCGCGCTTCATTGATTCCGGGTAGGCCCTGACCAACCGCAACATACGCTCGGCATTGCCGTTCCAGACTCCGAACAGGGTCGGGCTGCGGAGGCACAGGAGCCAGGAGATGAACTCCTTTCCGGCCCCGTCGAGCTTGTAGGCCCCGCCCTCGCTGACGCATTCGTCGAAGCGGCCTTCAAGCTTGATAGTATCATACAAGAGGAAGTCCAGACTGTCCCTGACCTCCTCGATGGGGATGGCGGCGAAGGCCGCTGCATTCCGACCGCCGGAGGCCCGGTACAGCCGCACGGCCCGATCGTGGGAAAGTTCCGGCAGGGAGTCCTCGTTCAGCCAGGAAGCGAACTCCTCGGCCCTGTCCCATCGCCGCTTCCTGTAGGCATCAACCCTGCCCAGTCCGACCGCCTCGTCGTAAAGCGGCCGGAGGTCCGCCGGGCCCGCAATGTAGGGCGTGGTCGGACCACTCATGCGTCCAGCCCGATGTCAGTCCGCCAGCAGGCCCCTTGGAACGAGATTCCCTGCAAGCGGTCATAGGAACTCTGCCGGGCGGCGGCAATGCTCTCCTCACCACCGACCACCGTCAGCACCCGGCCGCCCGAGGTGACCGGTCGCCCGTCTTGGCCCGAGGAAACACCTCCAGTGAAGACCAACGTGTTGTCAGTCTCGGCGCATTTCAGGCCCGAGACTTCAAAGCCGGTATCGTACGCGTCCGGATAGCCTCCCGACGCCATCACCAAGCCGACATGGCTGCGGTCATCCCACCTGACTTCCGCCCTGTGCAGGCCGCCCTCATGGCAGGACAGCATCAGCTCCAGCGGGTCTGAAAGAAGCCTCGGCATAAGCACCTGCGTCTCCGGGTCCCCAAAGCGGCAGTTGAACTCCAGGACCTTCGGCCCGGCGGCGGTCAGCATCAGCCCGGCGTACAGGACGCCGCGGTACGGCGTCCCCCTTTCCGCCATCGCAGTGATGACGGGGCGCATGATGCTGCGGTCCACCTCGCCGCGCAACTCCAGAGTCCAGAACGATGGTGGAGAATAGCTGCCCATGCCGCCGGTGTTGGGGCCCTTGTCGCCATCGCCCAGCCGCTTGTAGTCGCAGGCGGCCACGAGGGGAGAGACATGCTCGCCGTCGGAAAAGGCGAACACGCTGACCTCCCGACCCTCGAGGCGCTCCTCCAGCAGGACCTTTGCACCGGCGTCTCCGAAGGCTCGTTCGGACATGCAGGCGCGCACCGCGTCTGCCGCCTGCGATTCGTCGCCGCAGACGACCACGCCCTTGCCTGCGGCTAGGCCGTCGGCCTTGACCACGCGGGGGCCGGGATTGCGGCGCAGGTAGTCAAGGGCTTCGGACTCCTCGGTGAAAACGGCGAACTCCGGGCCTGGGGCGCCGGCGCTCTGGATGACCTCTCGGGCGAAGCTCTTGCTGGACTCGAGGCGGGCGGCAGCGCGGGTCGGGCCGAAAACCGGGATGCCCATCTCGCCGAGCCGGTCCGCCAGCCCTTGGGCCAGCGGTGCCTCGGGCCCCACCACGACCAGGTCTGCGGCAACGTGACGGGCCGCATCGCACAGTTCTTCCACGCTGCTGCCGACTCGCAGGTTGGATGCAATCTGCGCCGTGCCGTAGTTGCCTGGCGCGACCCAAAGTTGCGTCAGGAAGGGACTGCGGCTGATGCGCCACGCCAAGGCGTGCTCCCGTCCGCCATTGCCGACGACGAGGACCTTCACGGCATCGCCCTCACCCTAACCCTCTCCCAGTGGGAGAGGGAATATCGCCGAACTTCTGCCGGGGCTACTCCCATTCGATGGTCCCCGGCGGCTTGCTGGTGATGTCATAGACCACCCGGTTGACGCCGGGCACCTCGTTGACGATGCGGCTGGAGATGCGGGCCAGCACCTCGTATGGCAGGCGCACCCAGTCGGCTGTCATGGCGTCCTCGCTGGTAACGCAGCGGATGGCGCAGACATAGCCGTAGGTGCGGAAATCGCCCTGCACGCCCACGGTGCGGCTGTCGCTGAGCACGGCGAAGCTCTGCCAGACGCGGTTGTACAAGTCGGCGCCCTTGATCTCGTCGATGACGATCCAGTCGCAGGCGCGGAGCATGTCCAGCTTCTCCTGCGTCACTTCGCCGATGACACGGATGGCCAAACCCGGCCCAGGGAAAGGCTGGCGGTAGACCATGTCGGGCGGCAGGTCAAGCTCGAGGCCCACATCCCGGACCTCGTCCTTGAACAGGTATCGCAGGGGCTCCACCAGCTGCAGCTTCATGTTCTCCGGCAGGCCGCCCACGTTGTGATGCGTCTTGATACGGGCGGACAGTCCGGCGCCAGGCGCAGAGTTAGCGGGGGCCTCGCTCTCTATGACATCGGGGTACAGCGTGCCCTGCGCGAGGAAATTGACCTCTCCAAGCTCGGACGCCGCATCCTCGAAGACGCGGATGAACTCCTCACCGATGACCTTGCGCTTGGCCTCCGGGTCTATCACTCCCGCCAGCTTGGAGACGAACCGCTCCGAGGCATCCACGTAGGCCAGGTTCAGGCCCATGCCGCGCCGGAAGGTGGCCTGCACCCGCTCGGCCTCCTCAAGCCGCAGCAGGCCGTTGTTGACGAAGATGCAGGTCAGCTGCTCACCGATGGCCCGGTGCAGCAGCGCGGCTGTAACGGCCGAATCGACGCCCCCGGACAGGGCGCAGATCACGCGGCCGTCGCCCACCTGCTCCCGGATGCGGGCAATTGCGTCCGAGGCCACATTGCCGGGGGTCCATGTGCCCTCGCACTCGCAGATGCGGAACAGGAAGTTCTCGAGGATGTCGGTGCCCAGCGGGGTGTGCTGGACCTCGGGATGGAACTGCAGGCCGAAAAGGTCTCGGCCATTCCCTATGGCGGCCACCGGGGAGTTCTCGGTGAACGCCAAGCCGGAGAACCCCGGCGGGAGCTCCTCCACCCGGTCGCCGTGGCTCATCCACACCTGCATCGACGGAGGCAGGTCGTGGAACAGTGGCGGGCGGCCGCCGGGCAGTCCCCACCCGGCCGACGGGCTGTCCTGGTGCAGCGTGGCGTGGCCGAACTCCTGCTTGAGGCCCCGGGACACCGTCCCGCCCAGCTGGTGCACCAGCGCCTGCATCCCGTAGCAGATGCCCAGCACTGGCAGTTTTCGCTCGAATACCCAGTCGGGGATGCGCGGTGCACCGTCTTCGTAGACGCTCGCCGGCCCTCCGGAGAGGATGATGCCCCTGGGATTGATGCGCTCCACCTTCTCCCACGAGTCGGTGGGGTTGACGATCTCGGAGTAGACCTTCAGTTCCCGGATGCGGCGGGCAATTAGGTGGCTGTACTGGGAGCCGAAGTCGATGACTGCGATGCCCTCGTTGACCTGCCTGGCGGAACCGGGAGCCTCGGCTTCCACGCCCTGGGCAATTTCCAGGTAGGCCGAGACTTCGAGGTCGTCGCTGGCGGCCACCCTGCGGCCCAGCGGCAGCTTGGAAGTAGTCGTGGCGGGCCTCCTTCGCCGGGAGATTTTCGGCCTCAAACGGGGAGTTCGAGGACTATTCTACACCACAAGAATGGGCAGCTAGGCCAACCACGATTATACCCGTGTTTTAGCGTTGCATACCATATATTGTGGCGAGTGCCTCGCTATTGGCCTGCGACAGTATTAGCATGGCGGCCCTGGTCCGTCAGAGTTCACGGGATTGTTGACCGGCCCATACCGGCATGGTAGGTTGACCGGACAGACACGCATACGGCGAGTGGGTATGAGCACACACCAAGACACGGCACAATCGGAAGCGACACTGCCCTGGGACACCACCATCGGGCAGGTCCTCGACCGCATCACCGACGCCGACCCGGACAAGACCTTCGTCGAGATCGCTGGCGCCTCCTACTCCTATGGCGAGATCCGGGACGGCGTGCTGCGGACAGCGGCTATGTTCCGCGAGATGGGCGTGCAGCACGGCGACCGGGTGTGCCTGTTCATGCCCAACGCCATCGAGTACCTGTACTGCTGGTTCGGCCTGTCGGAGCTGGGCGCCATCAGCGTGCCCATCAACACCGCCTACCGTCGCGACGAGACCGCCTACATACTGAACAACGCCGAGGCCGTGGCGCTGGTCACCGACCCGTCGCTGGCCGAAGTCGCCGGAGCCGCCGCCGACCTTGCTCCCAGCATCCGCCACCGCATCCTGCGGGGCGACGATCCAACGTCATCTCCTTCCCTTTCGACGAGGGAGGGCCGGGGTGGGGGTGAAAGGGCGGGATGGACCTCGTTCAGCGAGGCTTTCAACCGCGCCAAGCCGCTGGCCGACCGCCCCGAAGTGTCGCCCGACGACGTGTCCATGCTGGTCTACACCTCCGGCACCACCGGCAATCCCAAGGGCGTGATGGTCACCCACCGGATGTATGCCGCCGCCGGGCAGGGATTCAGGCACTGGACACAGGCCACCCCCGACGACCGCTTCTTCACCTGCCTGCCCTTCTACCACGCCAACATCCAGTACTACTCGACCATGGGCGCCCTCGCATCCGGCGCCACGCTGGTCATCGTCGACCGATTCAGCGCGTCGCGGTTCTGGGGACAAGTGCGCGAGGCCCGGGCCACGGTGGTCAACTTCATCGGCATGATGATGCCGGTGCTGGCCAAGAACCCCGAACAGCCCGACGACGCCGACAACACCGTGCGGCTGTTCTACGGCTCGCCGTCCTTTTCGCCCGAGTTTCTCGCGGAGTTCCAGAACCGCTTCTCCACCGACATCATCGTCGGCTTCGGCATGACCGAGACCTGCTACGGTACCATCGAGGCCATCCGTGAAGACCGGCGCTCCGGGTCCTCCGGCCGGGGGCGCCAGCACCCCGACCCGCGCTTCGAAAACACCATCCGCATCGCCGACGCCGAGACCGGCGTGCACGTCGGCCCCAGCACGGTCGGCGAGATCACCATCAAGAACCCGGCGGTCATGCCCGGCTACTGGCGCAACGACGAGCAGAACCGCGAGACCCTGCGCGACGGCTGGCTCTACACCGGCGATCTCGGCTGGCTGGACGACGACGGGTTCCTGTACTTCGTCGACCGCAAGAAGGACATCATCCGCCGCCGCGGGGAGAACATCTCCTCCCAGGAGGTGGAGAATGTCATTAAGGCCAACCCCAACGTCCTGGACTGCGCCGTGGTGGCCGTGCCCTCCGACCTGGGCGAGGACGAGGTCAAGGCCTACGTGACGCCTCGCGAGGGCTCCACGGTAAACCCCGAGGAGGTTGTCTACTGGTGCGCCGAGCACCTGGCCTACTTCAAGGTGCCCCGGTATTGGGAGGTCCGCGACGAGCTGCCCCGCACTCCCAGCCTCCGCGTCCGCAAGGATGTACTGCGACAGGAGCGCGAGGACCTGATCGAGGGCTGCTACGACACTGAAGCCGCCGGCATACGCCTGCGGTAAGACAGATGCCTCCCCGTTCTTGTCCCCTCCCCTGAGGGGGAGGGTTAGGGTGGGGGTGAAATTCTGCGCAATTCGCCTCTCTACCGGACATAGGGTGGAGGTGAAATCTCCCAGCACCATCATTTCCCTCTGAATTGAGGGCCAGGGTGAGGGTGAAAATGTCAGAACCGAAATACTGGCTGTTCAAGTCGGAACCGTCTGCCTACTCCTTCGACGACCTGCTGAACGAGGAGAACAGCACGGCGGAGTGGGACGGCGTGCGCAACTACCAGGCCCGCAACTTCATGCGCGACGATATGAAGGTGGGAGACCGGGTGCTCTTCTACCACAGCAGCGCCAAGCCCACCGCCGTCGTCGGGACCGCCCGCATCGTGAAGGAAGCCTACCCCGACGCCACCGCCTGGGACCCAAACGACAAGCACTACGATCCCAAGAGCAGCCCCGGCGAGACCGTCTGGACGGTGGTGGAGATCCAGGGCGAGAAACCGTTGCCGAACCCCGTCACTTTACAGGCGGTCAAGGCCAACCCCAGGCTGAAGGACATGCTGCTGATCCGCAAGGGCCAGCGCCTCTCCATCCAGCCCGTGACCAGGGAGGAGTTCGACGAAATCCTCGCCATGGGACAATAACCTGCTCTCTCACCGAGGATTGGTGACGCTTGCCCATTGCGACCACAGGAAGTAGCGAATTAGCATGGAGGCAGGTATACCGCATCCGGTCGCCGCTCATGCGCGGAATTCCTCGGATTGGGTGACAATCGCCTGGCACCCAATCCGTCATTGCCATGAAAATAGGGAGCAAAACAGTTCCCTCTCCCTTGAGGGGGGGTTAGGCCTGTCCTGAGCCTGTCGAAGGGGTGGGGGGCGAAATCCTTGCTGAACTCCCGTAGAAGTTGATTTTCATACACTTGCGTGGCCCCAAGGCCATGGTAATTCCCGCGAAAGAACGTCACCCCGGACTTGAACCGGGATGGGAATCCAGTGCCTCTAAACGAAGTGAGACTGGATCAAAACGGAAAAGCGAATCCAATTGTCACACGCCCTCTGAGTCCCGACCAACGCCCCTGGACCGGGGAAATATCAGATAATGTCAGGTATTGTCATGCTATTCGAGAATTTCCCCGTCCGCCCAGGCACTCACCCCACCTCCCACAGGTGAAGACATGCCCGACTACCAGTACGAAACACTGATTGCGGAACAGACCGGCAAGGTGCTGACGATCACCCTGAACCGCCCTGAGACCCTGAACGCGGTCAACGAGGTGATGCACCACGAGATAGAGGACGCCTTCTACCAAGTGGGACGCGACGCAGACGTGAGCGCCGTGGTGCTGACCGGCGCCGGCCGCGGCTTCTGCTCCGGCGGCGACGTCCGGGCCATGGACGAGCGCGGCGGTGCCATCGCCCTGCAGGACCGGCCCATCGGCGCCATCTCGCCCAGCGGACGGCGTATCATCCAGAACATCCTCTGGGTGGAGCAGCCCGTCATCTGCGCCCTGAACGGCGTTGCGGCTGGACTGGGCGCCACGCTGGCCCTGTTCTGCGATGTCATCTACGCCTCGGACCGCGCCCGCATCGGCGACACCCATGTCCGCGCCGGTCTGGTCGCGGGTGACGGCGGCGCTGTCATCTGGCCCCTGCTGGTGGGCGTGGCCAAAGCCAAGGAACTGCTGATGACGGGCGAAATAATCGACGCCGCCGAGGCCGAGCGAATCGGGCTCGTCAACCGGGTGGTACCCCACGACGACCTGATGGACACCGTTATGGAACTGGCCAATCGCCTGGCCGACGGCCCCGCTCTGGCCATCCGCGGCACCAAGCACGCCATCAACAAGAAGGTCTGGAACGACCTGAACCAGGCCCTCGACCTCGGCCTGTCGCTGGAGGCCCGCAGCGCCCGCCATCCCGACCACGCCGAGGCAGCCCGTGCCTTCGTCGAAAAACGCGCTCCCCAGTACAGGGGCACCATCTAGAACTAACCGAATTCAGGGGCGGACACGATATGCCCAACAACGACACCACCTCGGCCCGGAGCTTTCACGACTCCACCAAGCTCAGCTACATCAGCCTGGCCACCAAGCCGCCCCTCTACAAGTTATACCCCGACCGGCCGAGTGTGGCGCTGCCAGCAGACATGCCATCGCCCGAGGCGCCCACGTTGCCGTCGGTTGGCGGCGAGATCTCCACGGCACAGGGACCGCTGGACCTGGCAACGCTGGCCCAACTGCTGCACTACTCCGCCGGTCTGATCCGCCGCAGCACCCTGCGAACGGCGGGAGAGGTGCACTACCGGGCGGCGGCCTCCGCGGGCGCTCTGTATCCCATCGAGCTGTATGTTGTCTGCGGTGACCTGCCGGGGCTGGCGGCCGGTATCTACCATTACTCGCCCTCGGGGAACTCGCTGTCGCTGCTGCGCTCGGGAGACTTCCGCGGGAACCTGGCATCGGCCTCGGGAGGGCATTCGGGCGTCGCAAACGCCCCGGCCACCATCGTCTGCACCTGCGTGTTTTGGCGCAGCGCGTGGAAGTACCGCGAGCGGGGCTACCGCTACTGCTACTGGGACAACGGCACCATCCTGGCCAACATGACCGCCACAGCCAGCGCCCTCGGCCAGCCGGCAGAGATCGCCGCCGGGTTCGTCGACGCCGATGTTGATTCGCTGCTGGGACTGGAGTCGTCTAGCGAGGCCAGCTTATGCCTTGTGCCGGTTGGCACGGGCAGCGCAGCACCGCCGGCGGTAGCCCACCCCGGACCCATCGACGCCGGAGAGCTGGGAGTTGAACGCCGCACCGAGTACCCGGAGACCAGCGCTCTGCACATTGGTTCCGTCCTCATCAGATCTTCAGAAGTAGCCGCCTGGCGCGACAGCACCGCGATGGCCCTGCCCGCCTCAACCGAAGGGTGGCTGGACAGCAGACCTCTCGGTCCCACCATCGCCCACCGCGGCTCGACGCGGCGCTTCGCCCGCGAGCCGATGCCCGCCGGCAGGCTGGTGGCGCTGCTGGCCGCGTCCACCTCGCAGGTGAATGCGGATTACGGTGGCAGCCTCATCGACACCTATCTGATCGTCAACGCCGCAGAGGGAATCGCTCCGGGTACCTATTACTACTCCACAGAGATGGGCAAGCTGGAGCTGCTGGCGGAGGGCGAGTTCCGCGAGGAGGCGGGACACCTCTGCTTCGAGCAGGCCCTCGGCGCCGATTCCAGCGCTGTCGCCTACTTCATGGCCGACTTGGACGCCATCCTGTCCCGATTCGGCAACCGGGGCTACCGCATCGCGCAGCTCGAGGCCGGTATCATCGGCGGGCGGATGTACCTGGCCACCCACGCCATGGGCCTGGGCGCCACGGGCATGACCTTCTACGACGACGCCGTGACCGCCTTCTTCTCGCCCCACGCGGCAGGCAAGAGCCTGATGTTCCTGGTGGGACTGGGCATCACCCATGAGCGAAACCAGGTGAATCCCTTCCGCTCGCGCATTGGCATCCTCAAGGACTCGCTGGCCCGCGGCGCCGGTGCCCAGGGCAGTGACGTCCCCGGCTGGCTGTACGCCTGAAAGAATGAGTGAGATTTCCCTCTCCCTCCGGGAGAGGGTTAGGGTGAGGGCGTCCCCTCCCTCTGCGGAAAACTCCTTCTCTCGGAACGGGAGTTGGCAGCCGTACCCGCTACCCGATGGCCCTGCGTCGGATGTGCTGCAGCGCCATCTGCATGTGCCACTCCATGGCGCCCAGGCCGACCACGCGCACCCCCACATCGAAGTACCGCTTCGCCGAATCGGCCATGGCGTCGAAATCCGGCGAATCCAGGCCCATGTTGTACATGATGGCCGAGCCGTGCTTCTCGCCGGTCTTGACTGCATTCTCCAGCAGCCGCATCACCTTGGGGTCATCGTACTTGAAGGGCACTCCGAGGATCTTGGTGATATCGCCGGCGGCCAGCCATACCAGGCGAATGCCATCGATGGCGAGAATTTCGTCGAGGTCTCGGAGGCCTCCCTCGCTCTCGACAGTCGGGACGACCAGCGTTCCCTCACGGGTCTTTCGGTTGAACTCCGGAAACTCCTCGGCGGTGTTGAAGCGGCGCAGGTGGATGAGACGGTGCCAGTCATCGCGCAGCCCCATCAGTTCCTGCACCTCCTCCTTCGAGCTGACCGAGACCGTAACGGCCGTGGCTCCCAGCGACAGTGCGCGGGCGGCGTCGGAGACGGTGCGGCGGTCGGTGCCCGTCGCCCAAGGGAAGGACTGCACCCGGATCAGTGGCGAGATGCCGGTGCCCCGTGCGGCCCGGATCAGGTGGGCGATGTTGTCCCAGTCGTGGGCGGTGAACATCATGTCGGCCATGAAGGCGTCCATGCCCGCAATGCCGGCCACCTCCACCATGTTGGGGTGACTGAATACGTATGCGCACAGCGACGGCAGCTCGTTCTCCAGGTTGTACAGCAGCCGGTCGGTGGCGGGGGTGGGAAACAGCACGGCGCACCTCGTCGGGCCTTGCGGCAGAATGGTCCCGATTGGACTGCGGGCAAGTGTATCCGAAAACCGCCACCCGCTCAAAGGCTGGCATGGCTGGTAACATAACGACCAGAATTTGAGATCCCCCGAAAGGCCCATACCCAATCGGAGTTCCATTTTGCTCGATTTCAACAAATACGAATGGCTCAGCTTCGACTGCTACGGCACCCTCGTTGACTGGGAGACCGGCATTTCCGACGCCGTCGCAGGGGTGTTCGCCCGCCACGGCGTTCGCAAGAGCAGGGCAGAAATCCTGGCGCTGTTCGCCGACGCTGAACCGAAGGTCCAGAGCTCCGGGGAGTTCCTCGACTACCGCCGGGTGCTGTCCGACGTGATGCAGTTAATGGCGTGGGAGGCCAGCATCCGCCTGTCCCCAGCGGAGGCGGAACTGCTGCCAGATTCCCTGCCCCGCTGGCCGGTCTTCCCCGACGCACCAGACGCTCTCAAGGCACTGAAAGCACGCTACAGGCTGGCGGTTATCTCCAACGTGGATGACGGCCTGTTCTCGCAATCAGAGACGGCCTTGGGGATCAAGTTCAGTGCCGTCATAACCTCGCAGCAGGAGGGCGCCTACAAGCCCGACCTGCGGGTCTTTCACTTGGCGCAGGAGCGCATGGGCATGGAAAACGAGGCGTGGCTCCATGTGGGCGAGAGTCTGTACCACGACATAGGGCCGGCCAACCGGCTTGGCATCGACAGTATCTGGGTCAACCGCCCGGACCGGGGCGGCGGGACCCGCCCCACCGACGCCGTGCCGTCGCTGGAAGTGCCCGACCTTGCCGCACTGGCCTCCATGGCCTTGGAAACTTAGCAGCACTCAAAAACGCATTGGTTCCTCATGCACCGTCGGATCGCTGACTCAGGTAGTCCCGTTCATTGAACCGGTAGGGGCAGCCCTTGTGGCTGCCTTGGTTGCTATAATCGAAGCGCAAATCAAGGCCGCCGTGTCCCAGCAGCGGCATCGCGGCCGTAGAGGTGAAGAATGGAGACTGTAGGATTTATCGGACTCGGCAATATGGGCGGCGGCATGGCCGGGAACATCCAGAAGGCCGGCTACCCCATGGTGGTTTTTGATCTGCGGGAGGAGGCGACCCGTACCTTCCTGGAAGCGGGCGCCAGGCTGGGCAGCTCGCCCGCCGATGTGGCGGAACGCTGCGATGTCACGCTGACCTCCCTGCCCGGACCCCGCGAAGTGGAGTTGGTGGCCACCGGGACAGAGGGCATTCTCGAAGGAATCAAGCCCGGCTCGATCTACATCGACCTGTCCACCAGCCGCCCCACCCTGATCCGTGAACTTGCGGTCAAGTTCCGGGCCAAGGGCGTTCATGTGATGGACGCCCCGGTCAGCGGAGGCAAGAGCGGCGCCCAGTCCCGCAACCTGGCCGTGATGGTCGGCGGCGAGCGTGAGATCTTCGACCGCGTCAAGCCACTGCTGGACTCCTTCGGCGACAAGGTGTTCTACGCCGGCGAGGTCGGCGCCGGCTCCGTCGCCAAGCTGGTGCACAACATGATCGGCCACGGCGTGAGGCAGGCCATCGCCGAGGGCCTGACCCTGGGAGTGAAGGCCGGGGTCGAC
The DNA here is from genome assembly GCA_965216065.1 of Dehalococcoidia bacterium. GTDB lineage: Bacteria > Chloroflexota > Dehalococcoidia > Lucifugimonadales > UBA3495 > VXOI01. The sequence goes on along the minus strand of CBDCFB010000002.1, from coordinate 1,010,389 downwards.
CCGGAGCCACTCTGGGAGTGCGTCCGCCGCGGCTCCCTGGGCCGGATGAATGTCCTGCACGAGGGCGTAGTCCGCACCCTGTTCCGGGGAGAATACGAGCCGCCCAGCTTCGCGCTGGAGCTGGCGCGCAAGGACATCGGCCTAGCCACCGACCTGGGCCGCGAGTTCAACGTGCCCATGCCCGTTGCCAACCTCGCCGAGCAGATCGCCATCGAAGCGATGAACCGCGGCTGGGGCGGCATGGACAGCTCCGTCACCATTCGCCTCCAGGAGGAGCAGTCCGGCGTCGAGGTGCGCGCTCCCCACGTCGACCCGGCGAAGTCGGCTCGGTTCATCACCACCCACCCAGACGAGGAGTAGCCACTTCATCATCAGGCCAGAGCAACGCTCAAAGATGACGCAGAACATATCCCCTCTCCCTCCGGGAGATGGCTAGGGTGAGGGCGCCCCATGGAACGTCAACTACCACACTGGACCACCATTTTGTGGTGGGGGCCGGTTGTTACACATATCCGATAGCCCATTGCCAGTCAACCAAGCGTGCAAGACCTAGGGGCGGGTTTGAAACCCGCCCCTAGGTGGGCCAACAGACAGTGAATTACCGCTGCGGCATTGTCTTCCTCTGGCTCTTTAGCCCCTAATCGCGCAGGTGGTTGAGCATGGCCAGGGGCGTGGTAGCCAGCAGGCCCGCGTCCACCGGCATGACGATGCCCGACACCCAGCGCGACTCGTCGCTGGCCAGGAACACTGCCGCCCAGGCAATGTCCCAGGCATCGCCCTCCGTGCCCAGCGGCCCGGCCCGGCGACGCAATTCTCGGGTTTCGTCGGGCATAATTCCCGCCACCATCGGCGTGTAGATGTGGCCAGGAGCGATGCAGTTTACGCGGATGTTGTCGCGCCCGTGAGTCACCGCCATGGTCGAAGTGAGCCCTATGATGCCGGACTTTGAGGCGGCGTAGGGCACGGCCGCTCCGGTGCTTCCCGCGCGCAGGCCAGCTATGGATGAGATGTTGATGATGGAGCCTCCCCCGCCCTCGATCATTCGGGGAATGGCGTACTTGCTGGTCAGCACCATCGACTTCAGGTTGACATTAAGAACATGGTCCCAGTGGTCTTCATCCACATCAACCACGCTGCCCTGGCCCAGGATTCCCACATTGTTGAAGAGGATGTTGAGTCCGCCAAATTGCCCCACCGCTGCGTCGACCATGGCGCGGCAGTCCGCGGAACTGGTGACGTCGCCCTCAAAGACCGAAGCCTCGCCGCCCTCCTCGCGAATTGCAGAGAGCGTTTCCTCGGCCTGACGCAGGGAGAGGTCCACCAGCAGCACCTTAGCGCCTTCGCGGGCGAACAGGGTGGCTGTAGCCTTGCCGGTACCGACCCCAGGGCCACTGGACCCCGCTCCGGTAACGATGGCCACCTTTCCTTCGAGCCTGAATCTTGGTCGCTGCATCTTGCCTCCGTCCGCTTGACCTTGGATCTGCTAAATCTTAGCCCCGACCTTGGACAAAATAAACCGCGCCGCCTGCTGGAAAACAGGCGGCGCGACTTTTCCCGATTTGTGAGGGGTGAACGCTAGCTGGAGAGCCTAGCCCTTCCGTTTTCCGGAGTGTGAATCAACTCCGCATCGGTCTCCTCGAGGTGCCCATAGGCGAGGCGCAGAGCCACATCTCCGGAGGTGTTCCAGACCTGCCGAAGGTCGTCGTCGATCAGCTCGATGACTGCCGGGCGGACGCCTGAGTTCTGCCCGATGTCCGGGTAGAGCTTCCAGGACTCCTTTCTGACCGCTTCCATCCGGGCGTTGCGGTTCCCGTTTTCTCCCCGGCGTTCCTCGAAGTGCCACGAGTACCAGGCATTTACCATGTCCCGGAAGATAGCCAGATCGGAAAGGGAGGCGCCTACGGTCGACATCTGCACTTCGAACCGGTGGTTGTTGTTGGGGTGTCCCTCGACGGCGGCAAACTTGCGCCCGCCGCCCAGCCCGCGCATGACCGAGTCGTGCAGGGCCTGGGAAGTGATGCCGACGCCGGAAGCAGAGTCCACGTGGCCCAGCCGAAATTCTCCGACCCTCCACATCTTCTCTTCCATCGCCGCGGCGCCTAAGCGCATCTCCACCAGCAACTCGCCCAGTTCCTCACCGGAACGGGAGCCCGTGGATATCAGCGACAGGAAGCCGTCATCTATGGCAACGGTATCTTTGATCTTGACAGCCGTGGCCTCCGCCAGAAGGTTCTCCAACTCCAGTATATCCACCCGCTCAGAGCCGTATACCGGCTTGCCGCCAAGCGACTGGTGCACTGACTGGCAGATGTCCATGAGCTCCATGTTGCTGAGCTGGAAGCGATTGAGGATGCGGGCCGCAATATTCTGGGCCTGTACCCCTGTCACCAGGTTCTTCACCGTGGGGTCGTCGTTGTCGAAGGTCCAGTATTCGGGGTCGGTTACTTCTCGGAACAGCCGCCCGCCACCCACCGACTCCCGGCGCAACTGATTGACTGTATCGGTCCATGAAGAAGAATAATCGCCGATTTCTTCCAGCAGGTGAGCGATGACCTCACCCACCCGGTTGAGACACAGGGTCTCCAGCCACTCGTCCGTCTCCATCTGCCAACGCATCAGCCTCTTGCGGCGCTCGTTGGGGTTCACGTCCAGCTCGCTGTGAGCGGGCTCTGAGACAATGGGCATGTCCCGTTGTACGACCCTGTCCGCCAGGGACGCCCAGCGCCGCACCGGCGGGTCCTGGTCCGGGGTCATGATCAGGTTCTGAAGGAACATTGCCTGAAGACGGAAGGATATCCCGGACTGTAGTTCATTGCGCTGGACGTCGGCCAGCGTATTGGCTCTGGCCAGTTCCGTTCGCACATCGCTGTTGGCTTCCATTGCCATGCGGTCGCTGACATTCCCTTCGGGGCGCAACCTCTCAAAGATGGAACTTAGCGCGCGCTCCACGTCGGCAAGCGTATCGTGGAATGCCCCCATCAACTGGTTGTAAGCATCTCTGGCGCCCCCGGATCCGCCGCGGCCCTGGTTCTGAATGAAGGCCAGCGCGTCCACCGGCGACGGCAGGATGCTGTTCATTTCGCTGAAGGACGGTCGGTTTCTGCGTATCTTGAAACGTGCCATGTTACCTCCCCTCTTCTACAGCCTGCTGCGCCACTGGTTCTGGAGATACTGCTTCGCCGTCTGGGTGAAGAAGCCGTCCAGCAGCCCGATCTCCCGGGAACTGATCGACCCGAATCGCGCGTCTTCCTGGCTGTTTGCCTCTCGCATGGTCTCGTGGAAACGCGCCCACCAGTCCTGTCCGGTCCCCCAGGCGTCGGCCACCAGGTCCTCCAGCACGCGGGCGACATGGTTCCGTTGCACCGGCAGTGAGTCCTTGGGCGATCTGTGCAACAGACACACGTCGAAGTGGGGACCGATGGCCTCGATTCTCTTGTCGGGATAGACGGTTAGGGTGAAGGTGTCGCTTCCCGTATATTCGCCTCGTCCCACCTCCACTCCGGTGATGGAGCGCAGGAACTGCAGTATGGCGTAGGCGTTCCGCAGCTGCAGAGGATAGGTGTTCTCAGGGTCTCGGGACATGCCCCGTTGCGGAAGCAGCAGGTGAAGCACCACGCTGAAGTTGTAGGCGGTGCCCCTCACCTCGGACAGCGCCGCCAACAGCACCGGCAGCGCACCCACCGTGCCCCCGCCCAGGAAGGCTACGATGTGTATTCGCAGGTAGGTGATACCTTCGTAGTAGGGACAGATCTGCTCTATCGTGGAATCCAGGTGGCCCCGGATGTCGCTGTAGTTGAAGCGGCCAGCCACCCCGGCGTTGGCAAGGGTACCCAACGCACCCTCGCGCGACAGGCTGAGGAATTTAAGCTCCGGCACACACTCCGTGATCCAGGGACGCATATCGCGCAGGTTGGAGAAGTGCGGCAATACCAACGGGATGAAGCGAGCCCCCCGGGAAATTTCTCCGCGGGTTGCTTCACGGGTATCCATATAGAGAAATGCAAGGTTTTTGCGGTCGGCAAAGCTCCAGTTCTCAGAGTTCGCCTCAAGTTTGCGTACGATCTGGCAGCTGGTAGAGCCCAGCCCTATTACCATTGAGGGGGATACGATGCGCTGCACGCTGCTGTTGGCGCTGAGTCGCATCATCCCCGTGTCGGTTGATGATGTTACCATTGCGGCTCCTAGGGCACAGAAAACCCCATCATTCCATTGATTTAGGATATGTTAAATAATTCGTATTTGTCAAACGACATAATATTAAAAAATGGTGAGAGAATTGTGAAATTCCTGATACCCATGACTATCATCCGGACACGCAATCCCCACAATTTCCCTCTCGATTCTGATACCCATGGCGTGACATAAACCGGGAAACGATACCGTTGCCGAGATGGTGAATAGCCCCAATTCCCCAGTCCCGGCAGAGGGGGTCCGGACCTCGCCCCCGAGGCCCTTCGGGGAGGTGGTTACAGCGACCCGTCGATGCTGATGTCCAGCAGCCCTGGTTTCCCGCTCTCGAACATGCGCCGTGCTGCCGGAGCTATCTGGGCGGGGTCCTCGATCTTCTCGCTGTCCACGCCGAGGCCGCGGGCAACTGCCGCCAGGTCAAGCGGGTTGGCGAAATCCATCCCGGTGTACTCGCTCACCCGGCCTTCGTCGTCCAGGATCTTCTTGAGGTAGATGTCCATGTTCACTTTGAGGATTCGATAGGCGCGGTTATTGCAGATGGCGTAGACAACCGGAATGTTGAAGGTCGCTGCCGTCCACAGCGCCTGCACCGTGTACATAGAGGCCCCGTCACCCACCACTGCCAGTACTGGCCGGTCGGGCTTCGCCAGCTTCAGTCCCAGCGCTCCGGGCATCGCCCAGCCCAGCGCTCCGCCCTGGATGCCGAAGAAAGTGCCCGGCTCGTCGAAGCTGAACTCCTGCATCATCGCCGGCCTTGAAGTGACCGCCTCGTCGGCCACGATCGTTCCAGGAGGCGCCGCCGAGGCCAGCTCGTGCATCATCCGCTCCGCTGCCATCGGGCTGTTGTCCCACCTGTCCTTCAGCCGCTGCTGGTATTCTTCCCTCGCCCTCCGGCGGCGTTCGCCGAACTCCGCCATGCGGGTGGCGGCAGCCTCCTTGGACGAAGCCGACATGTCCTGGTCAAGAGCGTCTGCCAGCTCGGCCAGGCCCGTGGCCGGGTCCGAGAAGACTCCGATCTCAGTGGGGTAATTCTTCTCCACTTCGCTGGTGGCACTGTCTAGGTGCACCAGCTTGGTGGTGGGGTCAAGCAAGGGCACGTCCACATACAGGAACGACGAGAAGACGTTGGCGCCCACCGCGAGGGCCACGTCTGCCCCCGAGAGCAGCCGTCGAGTTGCCGGGCTGCTGGTGTTCAGCATCCCCGCCCACAGCGGGTGGCTGGTCGGGAAGTTGACCTCCGAAAACGAAGCAGCGAAGACCCTGGCCCCCAGGCGTTCCGCCACCTGCACCATCTGCTCCACCCCACCCGACTGCGCGATCCGGTCGCCAATGATGATCACCGGATTCTCGGCCTGGGCCAGCAAGGCGGAAGCCCGCTCCAGCGCATCTCGATCAGGCCGTATGCGATGGTACCCGGTGCTGGACCCGACGATGTCGACATCCGCCTGCACGTCCATGGTGTCCCAAGGGAACGAGAGGAAAGCAGGTCCGGTGGGAGGGGTCTTGGCCTCGTTGAAGGCCCGCCTGACCGCCGCGGGTATGTCGGCGGCGTGATGGATCTCGTGGCTCCACTTGGTGTACTGACGGGTCATCTGAACCAGGTCACCCGACAGCGTCGGCTCGCTGAGCAGCATGCGGGTGTCGGAGTTGCCCGCAGTCAGTACGACCGGCGTTCCGCCGCGGTAGGCGTTGTAGAGGGCGCTGATGCCGTTGGCCAGACCACCGGCGATGTGGATGTTGGCGAAGGCGGGGCGGCCGGTGGCACGGGCGTAGCCATCTGCCATGCCGACGGCAGTGCCTTCCTGCAGGGCCTGAATGTACTTGACCTGGGGGAAGTCCTGCAGGGCATCCATCATTGGGGTCTCACTGGTGCCCGGGTTCCCGAAGATGTGATCCACTCCCTCCGCGATCAGCATCCTCACCAGAGCATCCTTGCCGGTCATCAATGCCATGGGCCACCTGCCTTTGATTTAGCGTAACCTGCGTCTTGTTCCTGAATCCTGCGTCCTCATCTACGCGATTGTGTTCTCAGAGAACGGAGGCTAAGTAACTATCTCAAAATGGAGGCAGCACCCACTCCCTCATTCCTGCGAAAGTACGTCATTCCTGCGAAAGCAGGAATCCAGTGGCCCACTTTGAAGTCCAGCGGATTCTCGGCTACCCTTTGTTTGTATTTTGAGACAGTTTCTAAGTAGAAGCCTCACCTAGAGATAGACCATCCACTCCAGCAGGTTGTCGTCCGGATCCCGGGCATACAGGCTCCTCGAAGGCAGGTGCCCGGATCCCCGGGCCCCTTTCCGGGGGACGGGCCCCTGGATCACTTCAACACCCGCCTCTCCCAGCCACTCCTGGCATTCCTCGACAGTTCCTTCCCAGACGAAACAGATGTCTGTGCACCCTGGTACCGCCGTGGGCCCCCGCAGGCCGGCCACATATCCTTCTGGATGCACGTTAATCTTTGAATCGCCAACCTGAATGGAAAAGATGTTGGCCGTGCCGGCACGCCATTCCGCCTCGTCGTTGATGGTAAATCCCAGCTTCCTGTAAAAGTGGATCAGGCGCTCGGCATTGGCAGTGGGCATCGCAATGTGATCAATGGAAATGGTCGACATAACCCTACTCCAAGAGGGACGCGGTGGGCCAATAATAGAGATAGATGGGGCGGCTGGCAAGCACTGAAAAGTATCTCAGGAGCCCTCCAACTTTCCTGCTCTTCGGGGCCAGCCGGCATCCACGATCGCAGTGTTCAATCCGCGAACGGATTTGCCGTACCTGGCGTCGACATTCCCTTTTTCAGGTGGCAAGTCGCATCAGGGATGCCGGAAGATTGGCCGGAAAAATTGGAAGAGCCATGGTGCGAATGCGCTCGGCCAGGTGAGCGGACTACCAGAGCAACTGACCGCGCTACTTTCCGGGAGGATGAGGAAGTCGGGAATACTACTCTGAAGCTGTCAAAGCCACACTGGAAATCGCTTGCGCCACTCTGAGCAACCCATCGCTCAGCTGACCGACATCATCAATCGTGCAGATCAGCAGACCGTCAACTGTTGCGACGCCCAGGGCCTCTAGTAGAGCACTGCCCCGCAGAGTCTCCGGCCCCGATTGTGCACTTCCATACTCTGTCAATTCGTAGCCGCTGCCGGCCGTTCCCACAGCCACTTCAACCGGCGAGCCGTCGGGCCGAAGCAACGGAGTCCGAATCACTGCCAGGTCATCGGTGCGCCTGACCGAAAACAGGTCCGGTAACTGGGCCGAAAGGGTCTCTCGAACTTCGGCGGCAGTTCCGGCAAAGGCCTGCGAGATCTCCTCATCTGCTCTGGCTTCGTCCGCCTTATGACTGATAAGCTCCAGGATATCCCGGTGCCCGTTCTCCGCCTCTGTCCAGGTATCATATCTTTGGAAGTATTCAAGCAGGGGGTCGTAGAGGGGCAGCGCATACGCTGACGTGCCGTAGGGCTTGTAAGCCCTGTTCTCGGGCATAATCGAAAACGTCGTCCTGACCATAACGTCTTCGACGGTATCTTGGCCGACAACTGCCCTGCGGGTAACATCGTTTCGCGTGCGCCAAATGGCGTACTGCGCCGCCGTTACCTCCAGCGTGTTGAGGTTGTTGTCGATTATCCGGTACACAACTTCCTCTTCCTGCGGCAACTCGAGGCGTTTGACGAAATCCCGAAAGCGGTTCAGCATGCCAGGTCACTCCACTTTTGCTGTCGGTTTGGGTCGTTGCCAAGAATCAGAGGAATACACGCTTCCAGGTCCTGCAATAACTCGGCACCCTGGGGGTCAGGCACCAGGGCTGGCCTGGGAAGTTCGCCAACTATCTTACAGCGATGCGGCCAATGATATACCCTTTTTAGACTTGAGGGGGTGAAATCGGACCTATCTTCCTGACATCACGAATTCACCTTGAATTCACATTGTACGAACGAAAATGTGCATGTGATCTTGCCAATGTACATACTTTTACCCCTCCCGTTTACCCCCTGTGTTAGCCTACGGAACAGCGTTACTGTCACTTATTTGGAGGCTTCCATGTTTAATCTCTTCCTGCGCAATGGCCGCATTATCGACGGCACTGGGCAGACCTGGTTCCGGGGAGGCGTCGGCATCACCGGAGACGAGGTGACCATCGTCCGGTCCGGTGAAGATGGCGTTGAGGCCGCCAGAACTATTGACGTCGGAGAAAGCGTAATTTGCCCCGGATTCATCGACATGCACTCCCACTCCGACCTGGTGCTGCTCTCCAATCCCCGGCACGAAATCAAGCTGAGGCAGGGCGTTACGACCGAGCTCATGGGCATGGACGGGCTCTCCTATGCGCCATCCTCTCCGGAAAAGCTGGAGCAGTTGCTGTACTACCTAGCGGCGGTGAACGGCATGCCCCCGGCCGATATGCGCTGGGGTACGGTGCGGGAATACCTGGACCTGTTCGACGGAAGGGTCGCGTGCAATGTCGCGTTCATGGCCCCCCATGCCGCCATCCGGGTGGAAGCCATGGGTTGGGACGACCGCCTGCCCACCGAACCCGAACTGGCGCGCATGAGGGAACTGGCCCGGCAGGCCATGCTGGATGGCGCCTTCGGCTTCGCCACCGGCCTGACCTACCCTCCGGGTGCCTACAGCGACACCAACGAGTTGGTCGCCGTCAGCCAGGCCGTCGCCGACCTCGGCGGCATCTACATGACCCACGCCCGGTATTTGCTGGGCGACAGGCTGCTGGACCCCTTCCGGGAAGCCATTGAGATCGGGCGCCGCGCCGGTGTCCCCGTGCACATCTCCCACTACCACAACCCCGTCGACGGCATGGGAGAGCAGATGGTGGGGTTGGTGGACGAGGGCCGCAACTCAGGCGTGGATGTGACCTTCGACCAGTATCCCTACGCCGCAGCGTCTACCGTCCTCCACTCGCTGCTGCCCTACTGGGTGCACGACGGGGGCCCAGTCGCCCTGATGAACCGAATTCGCCAGCAGTCGGTGCGCGACGAAATCGGCGACGCGGTGGAGCCCATGTGGGGACTGACCCTGGACCATTACATCTTCAGCAACGTACCCAATAACAAGGAATGGGAGGGCCGTTCCCTTGGAGACCTGGCCCGCCACCAGGGCAAGCGGATGGTGGATGCTATATGCGACTTCCTGATCGAGGAGAACCTGGAGGTCGCATTCGTGGCCCGCACCGGCAATCCCGACAACATCCGCACCATCGTTCGGCACCCGGCTCAGATGGTGGGCTCCGACGGCATCATGACTGGCGACATGCCCAACCCCCGCACCTACGGCACCTTCCCCTACGTCCTGGGCCAGTTCTCCCGGGAGGAGGGGTTGTTCCGGCTGGAGGACGCCGTGCGCAAGATGACCTCGGCCCCGGCCCAGCGCCTCAACCTGCAGGACCGGGGAATTTTGCGCGACGGAATGAAGGCCGACGTGGTTGTGTTCAATCCCGACACGATCCGCGCCAACGCAACCTTCGAAGAGCCAAAGCAGTACCCCGACGGCATCTCCCACGTGCTGGTCAACGGCCGACTCGTAATCGAAGACGGGGCCCATACTGGCGCGCTGCCCGGAAGGGCACTCAAGTCCCAGTAGGTTCCCATAGCTAAGTACAGGGCAGGGCTATCGCATTTGGACCGCAAGGCCAGTGACGTAACGAAATCCACCCGTCATTCCCGCCCCACACCGTCATTCTCGCGAAAGCGGGAATCCAGTGGTGCTGCCGGTTATTGCTCAATGCCATCAGAACAAAATCGTTTTGAGTTGGTTTGTAAGTACAGGGCAGAGCTATCGCATTTGGACCGCAAGGCCAGTGACATAACGAAATCCACCCGTCATTCCCGCCCCACACCGTCATTCCCCCCTACCCGTCATTCCCGCGAAAGCGGGAATCCAGTGGCCAAAGATCGAGCCTGACTGTTGCCGGATGAGGCACAATCCGCCCTGGCGGTCGGAAGGACGGAAGCCCTGGATTCCCGCTTCCGCGGGAATGACGGCGCTCTGCCAGCCAAATGCGATGGCCCGAAAGAAAAGGGTGCATTCCTTGTGAATCCGAGTTCGGGCCAATAGAATGCGTTTTGCATTTTTGTGAAACACCAGTGAAACCCCGGTTGCAGATGCCGGGTCAATTCCAGGATGTGTGTGGTGGTGTAGATGGCTCAGGGGAATCCTTCTGCAAGCCCTCGCTACGAACCCCACGAGAGGCCGCCGTGGCCGGTTGGGATTGGCCTCAGCCTGCAGTCGGCGGTCATCGCCCTCGGCCACATCGTGCTCTACCCGCTGGTAGTCACCCAGGCCGCGGGGCTGGATCTAGCTCACTCTGCCTGGGTCCTTTTTGCATCCCTGGCAATCAACGGCCTCACCACCATCTTTCAGACGGTACGCCTCGGCTACTTCGGATCCGGCTGCATACTCATCTCCATTCCTTCTACGATTTCCATCCCGTTCTGCATTCTCGCGCTGGTGAATGGCGGACCGGGCACCCTCGCCTCCCTCGTAATCGTTTCGGCCGTGTTTCAGATTGCACTCACCGCCCGGCTGTCGCTGCTTCGTAGAATGGTAACTCCCACCGTCGACGGAACCATAATGATGCTGACGGTGATCACCCTGCTACCCATCATGCTGGGACAGGTGAACAATGTCCCTGAGGGGACTTCGTCGCAGGCGATTCTGGTGTGCGCCGCGGCGACTTTCGTCCCGATGATTGCCATCCTGCTGCGCAGCACGGGGAAACTCCGGCTGTGGTCGCCTGTCGTTGCTATCGGTCTGGGCTCTGCTGCTGCCGTTGCCTACGGCCTCTACGACTTCGATCTAGTGAAGGACGCCGCCTGGGTAGGCTTCCCCGTCGATGGCTGGCCGGGGCTCATGCCACGGTTCGGAAATACCTTCTGGACGCTGCTTCCGGTATTCGTGTTCCTCGCGATCATCTCGGTGGCCAAGGGCAACACCCTAGCTCTGACGGCGCAACGGGTCTCGTGGCGGGACAAGAGGGCCATGGACTTCAGGAGCGTGCAGGGGGGAGTCCTGAGCGGCGGGGTTGGCAGCCTGGTCTCGGGTATCGTGGGCGGACTGCCGCTATACATAGGGACTTCAAGCACCTCGGTGGTGCTGCAGACAAGCTGCGCCTCCCGGGTCGTTGGCGTGATGACGGGCGGCGTGATCGTGGCGCTGGCATTCTTCCCCAAGGCCTGGAGTCTCCTGGCCGCGGTCCCCGGCCCCGTGGCCGGCATGTATCTGGCAATCCTGACGGCACCCCTCTTCGTGGAGGGCCTGAGGACCGTGGCCCAGGACGAACCGGACTACCGCAGGAGCCTCATAGTGGGGATTGCCATCGCCATCGGCCTGGGCTTCGAATTCGAAGTTCTGCATCTCAACATAGAGGCACTGTGGGGCCCCCTGCTGCAGAAGGGACTCACTGCGGGCGGCATTACCGTGATCGTCCTTTCCCTTTACATGGGGCTATTCGGCCAGACCCGCCGCCGGTTGCGGACTGAACTGAACGCAGAATCATTGCCGGCGATAAACGATTTCCTTGGTGACTTCTGCAGGCGCCAAGGCTGGGACGGAGAAATCCAGGACCGGATGACCGCCGTAGCCGAAGAGACCGTCGTGGTCCTGTCCGAGCGAGACGAGGAGCGCCAGCAAAAGACTGGCGGCAGAAAGCGACGGCTGACGATCCTCGCTGGAGGCTACCGCCACGAAGCGGAACTGGAATTCATCAGCTCTCCCACCGGCTCGGGCAACCTGGAAGACCGGATAGCCCTCATCCGGAACTCCGACCCAGGGACAGAGGACCTCTCCGCCATCGAGCGAGATGTGTCGCTGCGGCTGCTGCACCACTATGCCTCATCGGTCAGCCACCGTCAGTACCAGGAAACCGAGGTCATCACCGTCCGCATCACCCCCACCAACCCGTAGCCGTCCCCCCCGACCGCAGTGCCCGCTGGTAGTCAAGGGCCTGCCGGTGTTAGATAATAGCTCCTATGCTGGTTCCCTTCTGGGCGGCTTGCCGACCGCACCGGAAGTCCTGCCCACGCAAAACAGCTTTCTTTTGACCCCTATTGCGGCTTACCACCGGAGGTGGATATGCCTTACGACCCGGAATTGCCTTTGCAGAAAAACATTCATGCTGTGGTCAGAAAATACGAAGGGTATTACGTGGCCACTTGTTTAGAGGTTTCTGCAGTTACAGATGGCAGGACTCTTGATGAAACGGTGTTCAACCTGCAGGAGGCCATCTGCCTGCTTCTGGACGGCGAGGATCCGGCTGAATTAGGCTTGGTACCCAATCCCGGAATAACCCTCATATACCAGATGGAACTGGCAGAAGTTGCCGCGACTTAGGAGGCTATCTAGCGACCAGGTAATTTCCATTCTAAGGCGATTTGGATTTGAGGTTTACTCACAACGCGGCAGCCATATCAAAATGGTAAGAACAGCCTCGGATGGCAGTGACCAGCCTGTGATTGTGCCGCGCAACAGGCAGATCCCGATTGGCACACTTCACAGCGTCTATCGCAGGGCTTGCCAGTTCGTTCCGGAAGAAGAATTGACTCCCCATTTCTACACCGACTAACCCGGAGGACCCATGGACTTTGAACCGACCTACACACCCGAACAGGAAAAGTTCCGCCGCGAGGTCAACGCCTGGCTGAAGGAGCACGTGCCCAGTGGCATGGAGCACCCAGCCGACCCGGCCGACCTGACCTGGGACCAGTACCAGCTCCGTCGCGAGCTTGGGCGCAAGCTGGGCGACAAGGGCTGGCTCTGGCCCACCGCGCCGGAGGAGTACGGCGGCGGCGGCCTCGACGTCGACAGCGCCGTGGTCATCGAGGAGGAGATCGACTCCTTCGGGCTGACCCTGCCGCCCTACTACGACTCAGGCGGTCGCCTCGGCGGCAACTCCATCCTCGTGTGGGGATCCGAGGAGCAGAAGCAGTCCTTCCTCCCGCCCATCTTCACCGGGCGCGTACGGACCTGGCAGTTGCTCTCGGAACCGGAGGCCGGCTCAGACCTTGCCAACGTCAAGACCCAGGCCATCCGCGACGGCGACGAGTATGTCCTCAACGGACAGAAGATATTCGTCGGCAGCGACCACGGCTGCGACTTCATGTGGACCATCACGGTCACCGACCCCGAGGCCAAGCGCCACGAGAACCTCGGCTGGTTCATGTTGCCCTCCCACCTGCCCGGCATCACCATCCAGCCGATGGACCTGCTGATCTCCGGCGGCGAGTCCGGCGCGGGCTCCGGCGTCAAGCAGACGGTCTACTTTGACAATGTGCGCGTGCCCGCCTTCAACCTCATCGGCGGCGAGAACCAGGGCTGGAAGGTCGCCACGACCCACCTGGAGCTGGAGCACGGGACCGGTGGCCGCATCGGCCGCAACTGGCTGGTCGATCGGCTGTTTGATCACTGCCGCACCACCGAGCGCCGCGGCGAGCCCATGACCAGCGACCCGGATGTCCGCGACCGGCTCATCGACGTCTACATCGAGGCCGAGATCGTCCGGCTGCTCAACCTGCGGAACTACTGGATGCGCCACAGCGGGGCCAACATAACCTACGAAGGGCCGCAAGCCTCCTATGTGCGCAAGACCTCCGGCCTCCGCATGGCCCAGGCCATGCTGGACATCCTCGGCCCCGCCGGTCTCACCTACGATCCCGAGCTCGGCGCCGCCGAAGGCCACATGGAGGCCCACAGCCGCGCCGGAATCGTCGCCATCCACCCCGGCGGCACCACCGATATCCAGAAGGTCATCATGGCCCGCCGAATCGGCATCGGCCGCGAGGTCCGCGAGCGCGCCGGGGCCCTCGGCTAAACCGCGTCGACACCTGTCGGGGCGACCCTTGTGGTCGCCCCAGTTGCCAACCCCGAACAACCCAGAGGACTGAAATGGACCTTACCTTCACCCCTGAAGCACCAGTGATTTCCGCCCTCAACCGTCATTCCCGGGCCACCCGTCATTCCCGCGAAAGCGGGAATTCCGTGGCCGTCATAGGGAATGTCGACGGGACTTTCAAGGATGTCCCGCCGGATGCGGTCAGAACCCACTCTCCGACAATCAACGAGGACTGAAATGGACCTGTCCCTAACTCCCGAGCAGGAAATGCTGAAAGCGGCCGCCAGCCGCTTCGTGTCCCAGGAATACCCCAAGGAGACGCTGCTCCAGATCGCCTCCCCCGACGAGACCACGCCCCTGGAGCCCTGGGGCCACCTGGCCTCCACCGGCTGGCTGGGCATCCTCATCCCCGAGCAGTACGGAGGCGAGGGCGGCTCGTTCACTGACGCCGGCGTGCTCTTCGAGGAACTGGGCCGCGGCCCCGTCCCCGGTCCGCACCTGAGCTCCGCCGTCCTGTCCGCCCTCGCTATCCTCGAAGGCGGCACCGAGGAGCAGAAGCGCGACTGGCTGCCCCGCATCGCCAGCGGCGAGATGCGCCTGGTCCCGGCCGTCACCGAGCGGGATTACGGCTGGGACGAGCGCGATGTACGCCTCGCCGCAGCGGTCGACGGCGACGGCCTGCGCCTCAACGGCTCCAAGGCCTTTGTGCTCGACGGCGAGACCGCGAGCCACTACCTGGTCGCAGTCCGATCCGAGGAGTCCGAGGAAGTCGGCCTGGTCGTCGTCCCCGCCGACGCCGCCGGAATCCGTGCCCGTGGACTCCCAGGGTTCGCCTGGAACCTGGCCGAGGTCCGCTTCGACAACGTCCCCGCCGACAGCACCAACGTCCTCGGCGGCGCCCCAATTACTTCCACCCCTGATAGCGGGAACGCCCCACTTACCTCCCCCCCTCAGGGGGGGAATTCAAGGGGGGGCTGGCCCGCGTGGCAGCGCGCCGTCGCCAAGGCCATCCCCGTCATCGGCGCCTACCAGGTCGGCGGCTGCCAGGCCGTCTACGAGGTCTCCGTCGACTACAGCCGCACCCGCATCCAGTTCGGCACCCCCATCGGGCGCTTCCAGCGCGTGCAGGACCAGGTCATTGCCTTGGTCAACCACCTGGACGCCGCCCGCTGGACCACCTACGAGGCCCTCTGGAAGCTGGACGTGGGCCGCGACGCCGCCAGCAGCATCAGCCTGGCCAAGGCCGTCGCCAGCGAGGGCTACTACGAGGCCTGCAACTACGCCCACGAGGTCCACGCCGGCGTCGGCAGCATGACCGAATACGGCCTCACCCTCCACACCGCCGCCTCCCGCACTCTCTACCACTTCCTAGGCGACCCCAGGCAACACAAGCGCGAACTCGCCGCCGCCTTGGGTTTGTAGGGCCGCCACTCCCCCCAACCCCCTCTTCGTTGAGGGAGAGGGCAGGGGTGAGGGTGAAATCGCAGTGTCCAACAAACGTGTAGGGGCGGGTTTAAAATCCGCCCCGGTTGTCATTCCGAGCGCAGCGAAG
Source organism: Dehalococcoidia bacterium (assembly GCA_965216065.1). Lineage (GTDB taxonomy): Bacteria > Chloroflexota > Dehalococcoidia > Lucifugimonadales > UBA3495 > VXOI01. The sequence continues at coordinate 994,814 of CBDCFB010000002.1, read as the reverse complement.
GATCTCACCGCACAAGCGCATCTCTGACACCAATGTAGAGCTTTTGCTCTATCGCCAACCCCAACTGTCATTTCCGCGACAGTGGGAATCCGGGAGCTCTAACCCCCAGTCTTCGGACAAGGCACAGGGCCTCAGCGGTAAGTCAACCCTTCACAATTCACTGTGCACCCTCAATGGACACTTGCCAATAGACGACAAGTGCGAATCCACGATAAGTTGTGGGTAGAGCATATGCCGTGTGCGGAGGGTGGAAGTGTCGAGAGGAATTACAGGGGAACTCGAAAGAGAGATTCGTTCTCAACTGAGCAAGATGGTGCATGGTGAGCCTGGCACAATGATCTTCATTAGCCTGGGAACGCCATCCTTGGAACGGGAGGCGACCAACTATCTACACGACATAGGGGCATTTGAGAATCTAGGCCATGGCAACTACCGTGTAACGGCCTACGGACGGGAATACTGGGAGAAACTGACAGCCCCTCGCTGGTACTGGTTCCGGCGCAACTGGTTCGCAGCATCAGTTGCCGCCGCAACCATACTTGTCTCCGTGGTCGCGGCGGTGGCCAACATAGTCAACCTAGCGCTTTGAATATTTCCTCCAACTGGCTAACAAACTTGTCCACGGTATGCGCTCAAGATCACTTGTAGATAGGTGTAACTGCCCACCCATCTTTTTGCAGCGTCTTCAACATGGCAGCGGTGTAGTCTGGCATGGGAACTTTCTCTACGACCGAGAATAGCTCTTTACCGGCGAGAGTAAATAGAATCCTCCGAATTCGGTAAGACTCGGAGACTGGCTTGCTGACAGCGTTCCAACGTAACACCCAGCTGACTTCCCGCTGTCTCACTGCGATTATCGGCATTACCTGATCTACAGCGAGAGTTGTATGAGACGTCATGTCATTGACGATGAGTCTATGGTGAGCCAACCGCATCAGGACGTCATAGGACAACCCATAGGGCCTCAACGAATTGGCCCCCGGATTGCCACAACTCACCACTGTCATCGGTGTCCCATCCAAGTCACAGAGCGCCGCCGAGCAAAGTGTTTGGAATTCCTCCGCACGTTCCTTGGTTAAGTCCCTCGCTATCGACATGGTGTCGTTCGACACACTACCCGGGGATTCCAATTCGCCGGTTAGGAGCCGAGCCCAGAGGTCCTGCAAAGTTTCATCGGAAACATTGCTTGCCTCGAACATCCACCGGCGCCGGAACTCGGGATTGAATTTGTTTACGTCCACCTTAGACCAGTCCACGATGGAATTCGCTTTTAACATTGCATTTACTGTGTTTTCAAAAAGCCGTCTGACCTCATCATCCTGTAGTTCCTCGAACAACTCGAACTCACTAGCTAACCCCCGGTAGCGAAAATTATTCCGACCAGCCTCCAACATCCCCTCGATGAAGGCATGGTCGGCTTCCAAGTTCTTTCGGTCTTGCCCGGCCCTCAATCGCACCCCCAACGAAGTCCAAAAGCCCGGAGCCATTGCACGGGCAATCTGCGCCGCATCAACTGCAAGTTGCGTCTCATCCAATTCTCGAACTCCTCTACCCTACCCTTTCGGACAATCGTTAGAACTCTTGTACAATTATACCTAATGAAATAGATGGCTGTAGACCTCAAGAGTCATTTTGCCCAAGCTACAACCCACCCCCACTGACACCCACCCCTTGCCAACCCCCAGCCTTCCTGCTTAAAATGCTTATGAAAACAAATATTCGCAACATCCAAACAGCGATAATCCCCCGTCGGCGCCTCCTCCCTGCACCAACGGCCCTCGAGCGACGCCAGGCTCCCAGTCCGACCAGCGGCACTTCGGCGAAAATGAGAGGCTTTGAGAGGAAAAGACGAATTTTCCAGACCTGGCTCTTAGCAGGACCCAAAAATCAGCGAAATCCCTGAATCACACAAATCACAGTTCAGACAAATCCCCGTGCCCATCTCCGCGGGCCGATAGGACAGCATCCCCAGCGACCGGCTGGAATGAGCGAAAATGAACGAGAATGCTCGGAAATGAGTGGATATTTCAATTTTTCCAACGCTGCGCCCCTGGCCATCGTCCGACCCGGACTGCATCCAAAAATCAGCGAAATCCCTGAATCACACAAATCACAGTTCAGACAATTTCCCGTGCCAATCTCCGCGGGCCGATAGGACAGCATCCCCAGCGACCAGCTGGAATGAGCGAAAATGAACGAGAATGCTCGAAAATGAGTGGATATTTCAATTTTTCCAACGCTGCGCCCCTGGCCATCGTCCGACCCGGACTGCATACGAAGCATCAGCGAAATCCTGGAATCACAAAAATCACAGTTCGGACACCCCCGGTTGCAACCCCGCGGCACTCTCCATAGAATGCCCTCATCCCTCCCGGACCAATCGACGGTCCGCGATGGCACGAGGTCGCATCAACGTTGGTCTCCCGAACGCTGCCGCCCGGCCTGGTCTACCACCCGGCTGACATAACCGCCTACGACATCACCGTCAGCGGCTACGACGGCGACCCGCTGCCCGCCTACGTGGCCCGTCCCTCCGACGGCGGCCCGCACCCCGGCCTGCTCCTCGTCCACGGCATCCACGGCTACGAGGAGCACATGAAGGACATGGCCCGCCGCTACGCCGCGCTGGGCTACGCCGCCATCGTGCCCGCCCTCTACAGCCGCGACGGGTTCCTGACCGTGGTCGAGCACTCGGACATGGACCTGGCCCGCGACGCCCTGAACGCCCGCCCCAACGCCCAGACCATCGGCGACCTGCAGGGCGGCCTCGACTTCCTGCGGTCCAGCCCCCACGTGAGCGAGCGCATCGGTCTCGTCGGCTTCTGCTCCGGCGGCCGCCTCGGCCTGGTCTTCGCCAGCAGCCGGGCCTCTGGGGCAGGGCAGGTTGACGTGTTCGTCAACTTCTACTCCAACGGCCTGTTCCAGCCCACCGGGGTCAACCCCACACCGCCCGGCGAGCTCGCCGCCAACCTCGGCTGCCCTATGCTGGCCCTATTCGCCGACGATGACACCAACCCCTCGCCCGGCGATGTGGCCCGCCTGCGGGAATTGCTGGAGCAGGCTGGCGTGACTTTCGAGTTCGTCAGCTACCCCCGCGCCGGGCACGCCTTCATGTCCGACACCCGCGAAAGCTACCGCCCCGAGGCCGCGCAAATGGCCTGGGGCCGCTGCCTCGAATGGCTGTCCCGCTACCTCAAACCCTGACCCCAGATAGAATATGGAAACTGGTCTCGAAATCCCCTCCCCCTGAGGGGGAGGGTTGGGCCTGTCCTGAGCCCGTCGAAGGGGTGGGGGTGAAATCTCCCGCCACCTGAATTCCTGATTCAAACTGAACCCGGAGGAGGCGACTCGATGAAGAACGGCTACCGCGTAATCGACATCGACACCCACGTGAACCCCAGCCTGGACACCCTGGTCAAGTTTGTCGACCCCAGCTTCCGGCCCCGGCTGGACGACCTGAAGCCCTACATCCGGACCGTGGGCGAGTACAACGCCCTCAGCATCGCCTCCATCCCCTTCGACCGCTTCCCCGGCGAGGCGCCCAGCGGCGACGACCAGGCTGCCGTTGCAGGCGGTCGGGGCGCGCTGGAAGGCCGAGTCACCCGGAACTCGGGACACCACCGCGTCGACCCGCAGAAGGGCGTCAGCGATGAGAACGCCGCCGGCCGCCTGGCCGACATGGACCTTGAGGGGCGTGATATCGACGTGATCATTCCCGGTACCTGGGCCAACGGCCTGACCGGGATCGAGGACGTAACCCTCGCCGAGGGCCTGTACTCCGCCTACCATCGCTACATGCGCGAGTACTGCAGCGCCGACCCCGAGCGATTGCGCAGCATCGTCCTTGCCCCCGCCGCCGATATCGAATGGTCCATCAACGAGATCAAGGCCGTGTCGAAGGAGAAGTGGGCCGCCGCGGTGGCCATCATCCTGCCCGAGGGCATGCCCATCGACCACCCGGCCGTCGACCCGCTGTTCGAGGTGCTGAACGAGGAACACCTGCCCATCCTGCATCACAGCTTCACCTTCGAGCCGCCCTATTTCCCCGGCTACCGCGACATGTGGGGCAACATCGCCGTAGCCCGCACCGCCGCCCACCCGTGGGGCGCTGCGCGGCTGCTGTCCTATCTGATCGTCGGGAAGATCTTCGACCGCTTCCCCAACCTGAACGCCGGTGCCGCAGAGGTGGGGCACGGCTGGCTCCCCCACTGGCTGATCCGCCTCGAAGAGATGTGCAACTACGTCTCCGGCACAACCCCTAAGACCGATTACAAGCCCATCGAGTACGCCCAGATGGGCCGCTTCCGCTGTGGAGCCGAGCCCTTCGAGGGAGCGGCCATGACCAAGGCCTGCATTGACCTGCTGGGCACCGAGGCCCTGATGCACCAGTCCGACTACCCCCACGGCGAGGCCCACTTCCCCGACACCGCCGAGATGGTCATCAACTGGCCCTTCTGGCAGGACTTTGGCGACGAAGCCTTGGTCAAGCACATGTCCGGCAACGCCGAGGCCCTGCTCCGCCTCACCTAGACTGGACAGCCCGTTCATGGTCAGCCTGTCGAACCACGAACGGACAACCCCCTCCCCCTGAGGGGGAGGGCTGGGGTGGGGGTGAACCCTCCGCCATGAGGTTCCCTCTCCCTCCGGGAGAGGGTGAGGGCGTACCCCCTCCTGGCAATTGCGCAAGAAAGGCCAACTATGACGGAGCTCCAAGGGCAGGAAAACCAGTGGCCGGAAAGTGCCGCCGCAGCCGTGTCGGCAATCGCCAACTTCATGGCCGCGCTCAACGCCGGAGATACCGATGCGCTGCTCGAGTTGCTGCATCTGCCGCACATCCGCATCTCCGGTGGCGGACTGGCCATCTGGCACGACAGGGAGGAGCTGGAGGCTACCTACATGCGGGATTTCTATGCCCGCGCCGGTACCGACTGGCATCATACCGTGCTGGATTCCGCCCAGGTGCTCCATAGCTCGGAGCACAAAGTCCACGTGCTGATACAGTTCACTCGCTGCGACGCTGAGGGCGGCGCACTCTCCACCTACCGCTCGCTGTGGATAATGACCCACGTCGACAGACGCTGGGGAGCCCAAGCCCGCTCCAGCTTCGCTCCGTAGTCCCAGCAGCGTTCGCCAGGGCCTTCGATTATTCCCTCTCCCTTGAGGGAGAGGGTTAGGGTGAGGGCGTACCCCTTGCAAATAAAAAAGGGGCAGGTCTGTTGACCCGCCCCTCAATACTCTGACAGGTTCCCCGCCCTACGCGCAGGCGTCCCGCACAGCCTGCGAGACCTCGGCCAGCCTGGCGTTGTTCTTGTCGGCGCCCCGGAAGCCATTGGTGATGTAGCCCACGGCCAGCCCGGTGTCCAGATCGGCCCAGCCGATGGACGTCCCGGCCCCGCCGTGCCCGAAGGTGTGCATCGGGTCGCAGGTGGGCTTGCCCATGCGCTCGTCGTTCAGCGCGAACCCCAGCGCCCGCTGGGCGAACAGGCCCAGGGACTGGTCGGTCCCCTCGACCTGCATGGTGATCCCCTCGGCGACGGTCTCGGGTCGCAGTACCTTGGCCCCATCGAGGGTGCCCTTGCGCTCCATGGCCGCGTAGAATCTCGCCAGGTCGCCGGCCGACGCGATGCCGTTGGCGCCGGGGCAGATGACCCGGTGGACCTCGGGCTTGTCGAACACATTGGCGTATCCGTTGGTGTCGGCGTCCAGCTCCATCAGGTGGATACGGGACACCCGATCTTCCAGATCCCCGGGCAGGCCGACATAGGTGTCCTCCATCTGCAGGGGACGGGCCAGGTCCTCAGCGATGAACCGGTCGAAGGTGCGGCCATCAATGCGGCGCACCAGCTCGGCGATCACCCAGCCGTAGTTGATGGGGTGGTACGACAAGGTGGAGCCGGGCGTGAACTTGGGCGTGGCCCGCTCCATGGCGGCGCAGACCAGGCTCCAGTCGTGCCAGTCCGTCCACGGCAGGTCGGCGGGGGTGTCGGGGAAGCCACCCTGGTGACTCAGCAGGTGCCGGATGGTCACCGACTCCTTGCCGTTCTGCCCGAACTCCGGCCAGAACTTGGCTACGGGGTCGTCCCAGTCCAGCCTGCCCCGCTCTTTGAGCATGTAGCCGCAGGCCCCGGCCAGGGGCTTGGTCGACGAGAACAGCACGAACATGGTCTCGTCGTCGACGCGACGGCCCGCGCTCTGGTCGGCAACTCCGCCGTGGATGTCCAGCACCAGGCTACCGTAGCGGTAGACGGCAAGACCGGCGCCGGGATGCAGACCCTCGGAAATCTGGCGGTTGAAGATCTGCTTGACCCGTTCAAGCCCCGCCGGGTTCATGGATACGGTTTCGGGCGTGGTCAGCGTGGCCATAGAACTCCTTCTCCCGTTTGGTTGGCTTGTCTTGGTTGGCTGTTGATCTGTTTGAACGACTGGTCCGGACTGTTCGAGTGCCGGCTAGCGGCCCCGCCACACCGGGGCGCGCTTCTCGGCGAAGGCCCGGACGCCTTCCTGGGCGTCCTCGGTGGTCAGTACCTCGTCGCGCTTCGCCTGCGCGAAGGCCACGCGTTCCTCGAGGCCCATCTCGCTGCCCTTGATGGACGCCTCCTTGATGGCGGCAATGGACAGGGGGGCATTGGCGGTGATCTTGCGGGCCATCTCCTCGGCGCGGGGCATTACCTCTTCCGGCGGCACCACATAGTTGACCAGCATCAGCTCCAGCGCCTTCTGGGCGTCCACAAAATCGCCGGTGAACAGGAACTCGAAGGCCACATTGCGCGGCACCACCTGGGACAGCAGCGCCGGGCCGCTGACCGACGAGATGCCCCGCTTGGCCTGGGGCCAGCCGAAACGGGCCTCGGATGACGCAATGCGGATATCGCTGCCCAGCGCTATACCGCAGCCCTGGGCTAGGCAGATTCCGTTGATGGCCGAGATGATCGGCTTCCAGATCTTGGACTGCTCGACATAAAGATCACCGGTGCTCGGGCCCTCGTTGGCGCGGGCATTGGCCATGGCCACCAGGTCGTGGCCAGTGGAGAATGCCCGGCCGCTGCCGGTCACGATGGCGCAACGCACCTCGTCGTTGTTCCGCACATCCTGGAAGGCGTCCCAGAGCAGTTCCCGCATCTCCGGGTTGATGGCGTTCAGCTTCTCCGGGCGGTTCAGGATGATGTAGGCAATGCCTTCCCTGATCTCGTAGATGACTTCTCTCTCGGTCAACTGGTTCCTCCGTGATATCTCAATCAAAAGGTAAGGCCCGTGTAATTTGGCGACTAACCCTCCCCCTGGGGAGGGCATGAAAGTCAGATGATGCGCGAGCCGGTGGGCTTGGTGCCGATGACCCCTCCGGACTCCAGCGCGTCTATATCCCCGGTGGTCAGGCCCAGCAGGCCTCCGAAGATCTGGCGGTTGTGCTGGCCCAGCGTGGGCGAAGGCCAGCGCACCTCGCCAGGCGTGCCCGACATCTTCCACGGTATGCCGGGGTACTGCTTCGGGCCCACCTGGGGGTGGTCCACGGTGACGAAGGTGCCCCGCTCGGCGTAGTGCCTGTCGGCCAGCAGGTCCGGGCCACGCAGCACCGGCCCGGCAGGGACGCCCGCAGCCTGCAGACGCTCGGCAAGCGCAAACGCGTCATGGTCGCTGGTCCACCCGGCGATGATTGGGTCCAGCTCGTCCTGGTGCGCCATGCGGGCGTCGGCGGTGGCGAACCGGTCGTCTTCAGCCAAGGGGGCGGCGTCCATGGCAACTGTCAGCCTTTCCCATTCTGCGTCGTTGGTTGCGGCGATGGTTATCCAGCGGTCCTCGCCAGCGCAGGGGTATGCGTTGCAGGGAGCGTACCAGCGGGAACGGTTGCCGATGCGGTCCGGCTCTTGGCCGGTCATCTGGTAGGACAGCAGCTCTCCCCCCATGAAGGCCACCGCCGACTCCTGCTGTGAGACATCGATGTACATGCCCTTGCCGGTGCGGCGGCGGCGGCGCAAGGCGGCTAACAGCACCCCGGCGGCGTGGGAGCCGGTGATGGGGTCGCCGTGGTTGATGCCGGACTTCATCGGACCATCGTCGGGATATCCGGTAAGGTGAGCCATACCCGAGAGTTGCTCCTGCCCGATCCCGTACCCCAGGTATCCCTTCCAAGGCCCGGTGTTGCCGAAGGCCGGCATGGACACGTAGATCAGGTCGGGGCGGTGCTTCCTCAGTGCCTTGTAGTCATAGCCCAACCGCTCCAGACTTCCCTGCCGGAAGTTCTCGATCAGCACATCGCTTATGGACACCAGACGCTCGAAGACACGGCGTCCCTCGTCGCTGGTCAATTCGAGCGTAATGCCGTACTTGGACATGTGAAGGCAGTTGAACCAGCCGTTGCGGTTCCAAGGCTCTTCCCCCGGCTCGCCGTCGGGGTAGGCGGCGATGCCCCGCGCCGGGCTGACTGGCCCCCGGTGGGAGTCGTAGACGCTGAGCGACTCCATCTTGATGATCTCGGCGCCCAGGTCGGCCATCAGCTTGGTGCAGTACGGCCCGGCCCAGATGCGGGACAGGTCCAGCACCCGGTAGTTCTTCAGCGGCTGTTTCGTTCCTGCTTTCAATGTGGTCCGTTCCCCGCGCTAGACCCTGGGTCCGAGGATAGCGCCCGACGCCGCAAGCTCTTCAAGCGTCGCATCATCGCAACCGAGCCAGTCGGAGAGTGCGGACCGGGTGTGCTCCGCGAACAACGGGGCCCGCCTGAACACCCAGGCATCTGCGTCAGGCTCGCATGAGATTGGCGCGCCTGGATAGGTCAACTCGCCAGCGACAGGATGGTCGAAGTTTACGAAATAGCCCCGGGCCACCAGCTGCTCCATCTCCAGGATGTCCTGCATCGTCGCGACAAAGCTGAATCCCAGTCCGCTTTCCTGCCCCGCCTTGAAGATGTCCACCTTATCGTGATCGATAAGCCACGGCAGCATCAGCGCGTCGACCTCGTCGGCGTTCTCCTGCCGGCCACGACGCGAGGCGAAGCGTGGGTCGGCCAACTCCTCCCGCTCCATGATGCGAGCGACCTCCGGCCAGCGATGGTCGGGACCGGCGATGATGCCCACATGGCCGTCCTGGCAGGGATAGATACCCCAAGCGGCTCGGCCATAACCCCGGTTGCCAACCCGGGTGTACTCCTGGCCCGAGTAGCTGTACTGCATCAGAGCGTTTTCCAGGATGTTGGTCGCGTATTCAGCAATCGAGATGTCGATCTGCTGACCTTCGCCCGTTTCCTCGGCGTACATCAGCGCGGCAATGGTCGCGGCGAAGGCGTTCTGCCCGGCACCCAGTTGCGCGAGGGGTGCTCCCTCCTTCAGCGGCTCCTGGTCCGGCTCGCCGGTGATGTTCATCAGTCCGCCCATGGCGTACAGATTCGCCTCGGTGGCCCGCCAGTCTCGATAGGGGCCCGTCTGGCCGAAGTTGCTGATGGAGGTGACCACCAGTACCGGGTTGACCCTCCGCAGTTCCTCGTATCCGATCCCCAGGCGGACCATGGTTCCCGGAGCGAAGTTCTCAACAAGGATGTCGGCCCTGCCTGCCAGTTCCAGCACCAATTGGCGTCCGTCTTGCGACTTGAGGTCAATGCCGACGCTGCGTTTGCCAGCGTTCAGGTAGAGGTGCCAGGCCCCGTCCTCTACGGGATCGTTTCCCTGGTCCCGGTTCACTTCGGGGCGGGAAGCGAAGGGGCCGCATCCCCGTATCGAGTCTCCGGTATCCGGCCGCTCCACCTTCAGCACATCCGCGCCAAGGCCGGCCATGAGCCGTGTGCAGTAGGGTCCGGCAATATAATGGGTCAGGTCGAGAACCCTGACCCCTTCCAGCAATCCAGACATGCCGAGATTGTGGCACCGGCCACCATCGATTGCAACCGAGTTCCCGAGGGCCAGGGCAATCGTGTCCTGTTTGCCGGAGAACCCATAACTCGTTATTCCCGCGAAGGCGGGAATCCAGGGGCCTTGAGACAGGTGTCGATTCATTGGCAAATGACCTCTGTATTCTTGCTTTCGCAGGAGTTTCGGGAGTCTTTCCCGCCAGGTCGGCTCTATTTGTATGCCTCAAAATAAGGCGCGATTGCCCTGCCAAGGGCCGTCTTTGTGGTATTCTGCTGCCAATTCAAAGCTTGGAGCAATACGCACATGGAACGTCCCATTTTCCAGCCCGCTGGCACGTCCGTCGAAGAGCTGGATACCCCTGCGCTGGTTGTGGACCTGGAACTGATGGAGCGGAACATCCAGGCCTACCATGGCTACTTCGCCGGGACCCCGGTTACGGTGCGCCCGGTCGTCTCCAGCCACCTCTGCCCGCAGGTCGCCCGCCGCCAACTGGCCGCGCCGTCATCGCGTGGTATCACTGCAACCACCCTCGGAGAAGCGGAGGTCTTCGCTGCGTCGGGCTTCGTCGACATTCTCGTTGCCAGCCAGGTCGTCACCGCCTCCAAGATAATGAGGCTGTGTGCCTTGGCGTCCCAGGCATCAGTGAGCGTGGCAGTCGACAACGCGGACAATGTGGCACAGCTCTCTACAGCTGCTGCGTCCACTGGCGTGGAGCTTGGGGTGTTGGTGGAAATCGAGGCGGGAATGGGCCGCTGCGGGGTATCACCCGATGCTGAAGCCGTTGCACTGGCTCGCGCCGTAAGCGACTCCCCCGGGCTGAACTTTCAGGGCATCATGGCCACCGTTCCCGGCCCGGTTGGAGACGACCCGGAGTCCCACGCCCGCCAGACTCGCGAGCGGTTCCAGGTCGCCATCGACGCCAAGGACCTGATGGAGAGCGCAGGCCTGTCCGTGACGGAAGTCAGCGTCGGCGGAGCACATTGCTGGACAGCGGCCAGCGAACTGCCGGGCATTACCGAAGTACGTGCCGGACGTTATCCCCTGATGGATGTGCGCCTCCAGCTCCACCTGCCGGAGCTGTCCCTGGCCGCGATGGTGCTGGCCACCGTAATCAGCCATCCCGTGCCGGAAGTGGCCGTGCTCGACTCGGGACACAAGGCCACCGGCCCCGACCACGGTCGCCCGGTGCTCCAGGGCATCGCCGGGGGAACTGCCGCCCGGTTCAGCGCCGAGCACGGCATCGTGGAGCTGGAAGCAGGTTCCGAGGAGGCACTGAAGCCAGGAGAGAAGGCCCGCCTGGCCCCTTGGGAACTGGCCACCTGCGTCAACCAGTACGACTACATCCGGGCTGTTCGGGACGGCAAGCTGGAAGGTTACTGGCCCCTCTCGGCCCGCGGACGCTTCGCCTGACGACAACAATGTCTGACAGCATTCCATCCTAACCCTGGCCCTCTCCCTCGAGGGAGAGGGAACCGAATGGAGCCACGCTATGATCGACAGCCAGACGCCCCTTCCCGGTACACCCATGGAAGATCTGGACACACCCTGCCTCGTGATCGATTTGGACGCCCTCGATGCCAACATGGATGTGATCGCCGACTACTACCGCGACCGCCCCAGCAAGCTTCGGGGGCACAGCAAGAACCACAAGACGCCTGCCATAGCGCTGCGCCAGATACGCCGCGGCGGCACCGTCGGCGGGGTCTGCGCGGCCAAGGTCGCCGAGGCAGAGGTCATGGTTCACGGCGGCGTACCCAGCGTGTTCATCACCAGCGAGGTTGTCGGCGACCTCAAGATCCGCCGCCTCTGTTCCTTGGCCGGGCAGGCGGAGGTCATGGTGGCCTGCGACAGCGCCGACAACGCACTCGCCCTGTCCAGGGAGGCAGCGGCCCAGGGTGTCGACCTGGGAGTGGTCATCGAGCTGGAGACCGGGCTGAAGCGTTGCGGCGTACAGGAGATGCAGCAGGGGGTGTCCCTGGCCCACGAGATTGATTCTCTGCCCGGCGTCAGCTTCCGGGGCATCATGAGCCACCAGGTCATTTCCGCCATGCCCGACCGCGAAGACCGGGTAACCGAGGGCAACCGGGTCATCAAGGGCGTCATCGACCTGAAGGACGCCATCGTCGATTCCGGCCTGCCCGTGGACATCGTCTCCACCGGCGAGACCTGGAGCTACGATGTCGCCGGCGACATCGCCGGCGTCACCGAGGTCCAGGGCGGCAGCTACCTGCTGATGGAGACCCACTACAGCTATATGACGGAGTTCAGCTACGCGGCCAAGGTACTCACCACCGTCATCAGCACCCCGCGGCCCGGCGTGGCCATTGGCGATGCTGGGTCGAGAGCCGTCAGCTCGCTGCGAGGTCTTCCCGAAGTCGACGGCCGCCCCGGGGTTGAGGTTGAGTCAATGGACGGCGACCACGCCGTATTCAAGCTCACCGGCGGCACCTCGCTCCATGTTGGGGACCAGCTCCTGTTGATCCCCGGCCAGCAGGACGCGATGGTTAGCCGGTGGGACCGCTTCGTCGGTCTGCGCAACGGCAAGGTCGAAGCCGTCTGGGACATTCAAGCGCGCGGCTGCCACAACTAGAAAAGCTATCTATTCGAGGTCCGGACTCATATTTCGAAAAGAGAACACCAATCCATGCCAAACCCGGTGGTCCACTTCGAGATTGGTTGCATCAACACCGAGGCACAGCAGAAATTCATTCTACGGAACGCTCTTCGACGGGGAAATCATGCCCACCAACGACTAACGGAACTACGGGCTGGTGCAGCATTCCGAGAGCGGCATCGGGGGTGGCATTTCCCAGTCCGGCGAAGACCCGCCCAGTCTCATGGTCACTTTCTACGTGATGGTTGACGACCTGCAGGCCTACCTGAACAAAACGGTCGGCCTAGGTGGCACCCAAGTCCTGCCCCCGATGGACATGGAAGTCAACGACAGCAAGTTCGCCATCGCAGGTTTTATCGATCCTGAAGGAAACTACATAGGGCTCTTTAAGCCCGGACAGGGTTAAATGAAAGGGAGGCGGAGTGGCCGCGCGCCATCCGCCTCCCTTCTTGTTCGCCCCTTGAGCAAGGGACTTGAGTAAATCGCTACGCCCTTTGCCGCCTACGGCGTAGGGCCGAACTCCGTGGTCTTCATCAGGTAGGTGTTCTGGGCCGAGATGACGCCGCGGACGCGGGGAATGTAGGCGCCGCCCCACTCCGGGTCGGCAGCAACGGCGGCCTTGGCCTCTTCCAGGTGCTTGACGTTGTCGAAGGCCCAGATGTGCACCACCTGGTTCAGGTCGCCCAGGTCGCTGTAGAACCAGCCAGCCAGCTTGACGCCGTGCCTCTGGCGGATGGGCAGGGCCAACTCCTCCACGGCCGCCATGTAGGTGGGTAGTCCCCCAGGGTTCAGGGTGTACTGACGGAAGTCGAAGACCATGTCGTTCTTGCGCTTGTACTCGGGCGTGCCCTCTTCGGCGATGGGGCCTTTGACAGGATAGGTGGGCGCGAAGGCGGGCGACATCATCAGCCAGGTCTTCTGCGACTCGACCAGCGGTTGCGCCCGAGGCACATATTTGCCGCCCCAGTCAGGGTCGCCGTAGACCGCGGCCTTCTGCGAGTTCAAGTGCTCCAGGTCCTTGTAGCCCCAGATGTGCACCACCTGGTTCAGGGCACCGACATCGCTCCAGTACCATCCCGACAGGGCCACATCGTGGTTCTGCCTGATGGGCAGCCCCACCTCCTTGACGCCGGCCCGGTAGTCGGGCGTCGCTCCGGGCTTGAGGGTGTACATCCTGAAATCGTAGAGCATCTTCAGCCTCCGGTATGTTTCTTGATGAAGTCCCCTGCCTGCTTGATCGCCTGCTTCCCCTCCGGGAGGATCGGTGCGAACACGTGCCAGACATGGATCATATCGTCCCAGACATCCATTTGGACATCAACACCGGCCTCCCGCGCTATTCCGGCGAGACGCGTGGAGTCGTCCAGCAGCACCTCAGCGTCCCCCACCTGGATCAGGATCGGCGGCAGGCCGTGCAAGTCGGCATATAGCGGAGCCGCCAGCGGCGCCCTCGGGTCTGCCCCACCCAGGTAGGTCTTCGCGGAAACCATCAGGTTCTCCTTCCCCACCATCGGGTCAGCTGCGGCCCTTGTCTCCATTGAATCGCCCAGGCCCTCCATGTCGACCCAGGGTGACACGCAGACCCCGGCAGCCGGTATGGGCAGGCCGAGGTATCGAATCTGGACGAGGGCAGCGATGGTCAGTCCCCCACCGGCGGAGTCCCCGCCCAGGACAATATTGGCCGGATCGAATCCCTCGGAGAGCAGCCACCGGTATGCGGCCACCGCGTCCTCGACGGGCGCGGGGAATGGGTGCTCCGGGGCCAGGCGGTAGTCCAGCGCGAGCACCCGGGCCGCAGCGTCCCGAGACAGGTGGGCCAACATGGCACGGTGGGTCCGGGGCGAGCCGATGATGTATCCCCCGCCGTGGAAGTAAAGCACAACGCGGCTGTCCGACGCCCCCTCAGCGGTAACCCACTCGGCCGTCACTCCTCCGGCGTTCACCCGGCTGTACCTGGCCGGGACATCGATCGTAAAATCGTCGGTCATCCGCTCGAATGAGCGGCGCCGTCCCTCGGTGGCGCCTTGGGACTCATCGGCTTCCCTGGATCTGACCAAGGCGATTACATTGTCCAGTTCCGGCGATTTGGCCATTTCTAGGCCTCCAGCAATTTCTTCAGGGTTCGGGCGCTGCTGTGGGGGGCGGAAAGCACGGTGACCGGCGAGACCGCCTGCAGATGTTCCAGGGCCGTGGCGAACGAGAACTGGCTGAGCAGTATCACATCAACCTCTCCAGCCAGCGCCACCGTCTCCTCTTCCAGCCTCTTCTCGAAGGCAGACTGTCCGCCCTCCCGCAGCACCTGGATCAGGTCGGTGGCAAGGCGCTTCACCACCTGAATTTCGGTCCCCGCTTCTTGCGCTGCCAGTCTCAGGTAGTATTCGGAATCGGACATGGTGGCCTCGTTGGTGGCGATCACGCCGACCCGAGGCCCCGCCGAGACCGCCTCGGCCATCACCGGGCCATAGGACGACACCAACGGCACATCGACCAGTTCGCGCGCCGAGTCCACCACCGGGGCGTAGACGGAGCAAGCGAGCCCAATGGCGTCGGCATCGTGGTCCTGGGAGTAGCATATGAGGTCGCTCATCCGCCGCCGCAGGCCGGGGGTGATGCTGCCGGGAAAGTCGATGAGCAGCCCCTCGTCCAGCAGGTTTATCACCTCGGCCTCGGGGAACTCGTCCCTGAAGGCGAGCCGCACGGGCGGAATGGACTCGGCCAATGCATGGATCATCACGACGCGCATCGAGGTGCTCCGCTTTCGTTAGTTGAGGATACCCAGAACTTCTCCGTCGGGGCTGACATCCATGTCCAGCGCCCGCGGACGGGAGGGCAGGCCCGGGAGGGTTTCGATCCGTCCTGCCAGGGCGTAGAGGAATCCCGCGCCCACAGAGGCACGCAGGTCATTGACCGGGAAGGTGTATCCCTGGGGCCGGTTGCGCAGGGACTGGTCGTGGGAGATGGAGAGGTGAGTCTTCGCCATGCAGATGGGCAGGTTGCCCCAGCCCTGCGACTCGAAGTACCTCAGCTGGCTGGTTGCCTGCGTCGACCAGCTGACATCGGCAGCGCCGTAGATCTTCTGCGCCAACGCCAGGACCTTCTCCTGTGCCGTTGCCTCCAGCGGGTAGGCGTAGGTGATGTCGCTCTCGTCCTCAGTGGCGTCCACCACGGCCTGCGCCAACTCCTCGGCCCCCGCTCCGCCCTGGGCATAGCCGTCACATTCGACAGCGGCGGTGGCGCCCGCCTCAAGCGCGATGTCCCGAACGGCCGCCAGTTCCTCCGGGCTGTCGGTGCCGAAGCGGTTGATGGCAACCACGCAGGGCAGCCCGAAGCTGGTAACGATGCCGACATGATGGGCCAGGTTGGGACCGCCCCTGATGACCCTGTCAACATCAGGCTTGTCCAGGTCGCGGCGCGGCATCCTCCCGTGCCACTTGAGGGCGCGTACCGAAGCCACCAGCACCGCAGCCCTGGGAAGCAGGCCACTGGTCCGGGTCTTGATATGCATGAATTTCTCGAAGCCCAGGTCGGAAGCGAACCCCGCTTCGGTGATTACATAGTCCGCGTAGCCCAGCGCCAGCTTGTCGGCCAGGATGGAGCTGCAGCCATGGGCAATGTTCCCGAAGGGACCGGCATGCACCAGGCAGGGCTGACCTTCCAGCGTCTGCACCAAGTTGGGCATCACCGTCTGGTGCAGCAGCGTCATCAGTGCGCCCTGCACGCCCATTTGCGCCACGGTCACCGGCTCTCCGCCGCGGGTGGACCCAACGACAATGCGGGAGACGCGCTCTCGCAGGTCATCCGGCCCGTCGGCAAGAGCCAGGATGGCCATGATCTCGGAGGCGGAGACGATGTCGAACCTCGCCTCCCTGAGGGGGCCATATCCGGTCCCTCCGACACCGGCGATCACCTGCCGCAAACCGCGGTCTGAGGCGTCGGTCACGCGCGACCACTGGATGCCGGAGGGGTCGAAGTCCGGGATAGCGTTGCGGAACACCGCGTTGTCGACCAGCGCGGCCAGCAGGTTGTGGGCCGAGGCCACGGCGTGAGCGTCGCCGGTGAAGTGGATGTTGATCTCGTCCTCGGGGACGATGCGCGCGTTGCCGCCGCCGGTCCCGCCTCCCTTGATGCCGAAAATCGGCCCCAGGGTCGGCTCCCTCAGATTAACCGTAACCCTGTGGCCCAGCCGTCCCATGCCCTGGGTCAGCCCGATGGCCGTGGTGGTCTTGCCTTCTCCCGCCGGCGTGGGAGTGATGCCCGTGACGACGACGAGCTTGCCCTGGCCGGCGCCGCCGTCCCTGATGGCGTCCAGGGAAATTTTCGCCTTGTAGTGGCCGTAGGGCAGCACGTATTCGGACTTGAAGCCGAGGGCGTCGGCAATCTTGCTTATGGTCTGCACTGTGCCTCCGGGTTCGCGCCGCCCGTTTCAACAGCGGCAGGTTCTTGAATGTCTACACGGGAAGCCGGGGGCCTGCGTCAGCCGCCCAACTCCGCCTCAAGCCGGTTGATGTCTTGCTCGCTCAGGTTGAAATACTTGGCGTCTGGATGGTGGAACACCAGGGCCGATACCGTGGACTCCGGGTCCATCATGTAGCCGTCGGTAAGCTCCACATCCAGGTGGCTGGAGACCTCGAGCAGCCGGAACAGTTGCTCCTGGTCTTCCAGCCTTGGGCACGCGGGGTACCCGAATGAATAGCGGCGCCCGCGGTATTGCGTGCGGAACAGCTCGTAGGGCGTGATGCCCGTAGGGTCGCCAACCCCCCACATCTGACGCAGCTGCTGATGAAGAAGCTCGGCGAATCCCTCGGCGCTCTCAAGGGCCAGGGCCTGCAAAATGTGGGAGTCCAGGAACTTCCCCTCAGCAATCCACTGGGCCGCCAGGTCCCGCACCCCAGAGCCAATGCTGGTGACGAACATGCCCACATAGTCCATGCCGTCCAGCCCGCTGCTGGTCGCGGCAGAGCCGGGCAGCACATAGTCGGACAGGCACAGCCCTTCCCGCTGCGACTGGCGGCCGAAGTAGAACCGCTCCAGCACCCGTGAGCCGTCGGGGGAGTAGACCAGCAGCCACTGTCCTTCGGCACGGCAGGGGAAGAACTTGAACACCGCGTTGGCGCTGATATCGCTGCGGGCCAGCACCAGGTCCTCGACACGGCGCACGGAGTCTCGCAGATCGATGGCAGCCTGCTCACCGGCGGCCAGGTCCTCGGCGTAGCGGCCCTTGTATCCCAGGTGCCTGACATAAAGCATCTGCGGGTTGATGTACCCGAAGATGTCCTCCATGTTGTAGTCGCTGAGTACATGGAGGCGCAGGTCCGGCGGGTTCGGGATCGGAAAGTCGTGGCGCACCTGCGCGGGCGGTACATCTTCGCCGCCATTGTCGGCTGCGCGACGGACATCATCGTCCAGCATCCGCTCGGTCTCGGCCTCCAGCTGCGCGGCCAGGTGGGCCCGCTCGTCGGCTTCCTGAATCGTATTGGCCAGGGCGAGGCCGGTCATTGCGTCGGGCGCATAGACCACCATTCCCCCGTACTCGGGGGCGATTCGAAGGCGGGTGAAGCGGTTGGACAGGGCCGCGCCGCCCACCAGCACCGGCACGGACACGCCGTCTGTGCGGAAATCGCGCACGGTCTCGACCATCATCTGGGCCGACTTCACCAGCAGGCCGGAGAGGCCGATGATATCCGGGTTGTGTTCCCGAAAGGCTGCGATCAGGTCCTGAGGCGGCACCTTGATGCCAAGATTGATGACGCGGTATCCGTTGTTGGACAGTATGATCTCGACCAGGTTCTTGCCGATGTCGTGAACATCGCCCTTGACGGTGGCAAGAACCACCCGGCCCTTGATGGAGCTTTCGACCCGCTCCATGTAGGGCTCTAGGTGGGTGACGGAGAATTTCATCGACTCCGCAGACTGAAGCACCTCGGCCACGATCAATTGGTTGGCGTTGAACTGGCGGCCGACCTCGGACATGCCTTCCATCAGCGGACCGTTGATGATCTCCAGCGGGGTCCTGCCCTTCAGGGCCTCGTCAAGGTCTGCGGCCAGACCTTCCTTGGTGCCTTCGATGATGGCCAGCGCCAGGCGCTCGTCCAGCGGCAGACTGAGGCGCTCCTCGTTCGTGGCCGCAGGGGCCTTTTCGCGGAAGTGGGCCGCAAAGGCTGCCACCGGGTCCTCGCCGCTGTACCAGATCAGGTTCTCGGCCAGCTTTCTCTCTTCCTCCGGAATGGCTGCGTAGCGCATCATCAGCTCGGAGTTGACGATGGCCATGTCCAGCCCCGCCTGCACGCAGTGGTACAGGAACACGGAGTTCAGCACCTCGCGGCCGGCGACGGGAAGGCCGAAGGAAACATTTGAGATGCCCAGAATGGTCTTGCACTTCGGCAGGGCTTCCTTGATCAGCCGTACCCCTTCGACTGTCTCGGCGCCGGAGCCAATATAGTTGGCGTCGCCTGTGCCGCATGGGAAGACCAGCGGGTCGAAGATGAGGTCTTCCTCGGGCACTCCGTATTTCTCCTTCAGAATCCTGGCGGAGCGGAGCGCAACCTCCAGTTTGCGCTCCCTGGTGACGGCCTGGGCCTGCTCCTTGTCGTCGTCGATGCAGCCCACCACAAGGGCGGCCCCATATCGTCGGGCCAGAGGCACGACCGCCTGGAAGCGCTCCTCACCGTCCTCCAGGTTCACGGAGTTGATGATCGCCTTGCCCTGCAAGCGCTTCAGCGACAGCTCGATGACCGCAGGGTCGGTCGAGTCAATCATGATCGGCGTCTTGACCTTTTTGGTTACCAAGTCAAGAAACTCTGTAACGTCAGCGGCCTCGTCACGGTCCGGGTCCTGCAGGCACACATCCAGGATGTGGGCGCCGTTTCGCGCCTGCCGGCGGCCGATCTCAGCGGCCTCCTCGAACTTGCCTTCGTTTATCAACCGACGGAAGCGCCGACTGCCCAGCACATTGGTGCGCTCGCCCACCACGGCAGGGCGCAGCTGGTCGTCCACCAGCAGAGCATCAATGCCGGAAACGCGGGTCTCGTCGGACTCGACAGGCACACGGGGTGCCTTGCCAGCCGCGGTCTCGCCCAGCAGGTGGATGTGGCCGTTGACCGTACCGCAGCAACCCCCGACCAGGTTCACCCAACCCGAGTCCACGAACCGGCCCAGCGTCTCGGCCATGGCCTCCGGAGTCTCGTTGTACTTGCCGTCCTCGTCGGGCATCCCGGCGTTGGGCACACAGGCCACCGGGAAGCGCGAAATGGCCGCAAGGGAACGGATGTGGTCGGTCATGAAGGAAGGGCCGGTGGCGCAGTTGATTCCGATCCACAGCAGTTCGCGGTGGGACAGGGAGATATAAAGCGCCTCGACGTCCTGCCCGGCCAGCAGCGTACCCATGGGCTCGACAGTACCCTGCACTGCCACCGGAACTTCGCAGCCGAGCTCAGCGTAAGCCCGGTCGATGCCCTCCAGGCCCGCCTTGATATTCAGGGTGTCCTGCCCCGTCTCCAGCAGCAGCACGTCCACACCGCCCTCGATCAGCCCGGCAGCCTGCTCCTGGTAGCTGTCGACCAGATCGTCAAAGGTCACGCCGCCAGTGACAGATATCGTTTTGGTTGTGGGGCCCATCGAACCGGCGACGAAGCGCGGTTTTCCAAGGGTGGAAGACTCGTCAGCGACATTGCGGGCCAGTTCCGCGGCGACCCGGTTGAGACGGCGTGCCTCGTGAGCCAGGTCGTACTCGGAGAGGACTATTGAGGTGGAGCCGAAGGTGTCGGTCTCGATAATGTCGGCGCCGGCGTCGAGGTGACCCCTGTGAATGGTCTCGATCACGTCCGGCCGGGTCAGTACGAGGTGTTCGTTGCAGCCCTCGTACTCGATGCCGCCAAAGTCATCGGGGCCGAGGTCAAAGGACTGGATTGCCGTGCCCATCGCGCCGTCGATCAGCAGGATCCGCTCCTTGAGCGCGGCTTTCAGGGCTTGAATGCGTTGATTTGAATCCATAAATTAGCTAACCATAGTGGGAAGTTTCCCAGCCCAGCCGAGCCCTTTCGCATCACATCACCTCAGTCTACTGAGCTTCCGTTTGTCTAGATCGTTCGAGCGAAATCCGATTCGCTACACGCCGAACCACGCGTTCAGGGCCGGGCGATTTTGCTCCAGCCATCGTATGTTGAGACTCATGCGCTCGAGGGCCTGTCGGATGGTGCGCTCCGCGGCCGGAGCGGGATTGTCGGAGAAGAAATTCTCAACATCTGCCTTACGCTCTTCGGTGGTAAAGCTGTTGACTATAGATACCAGGCGCATAAGCCCGAACCCGCCACCGCCGTAGCGCCGGTCGAACTCCGCCCAGTTGCTCTTGACGAACTCCCAGGCCGGTTCGCGTCCCATGGGGTTGGCGGCCACGCCCGCTACCACCGTGATGGTGTCCTGTGAGCGCACACGCGCGGACAGCGAACTCTCCAGCGCCTCGTTGAGAAGCCCGACATCCTGGAAGCGGGACATAGCCAGAAGCAGGCGAATCTTCTCCTCCTGCAGGCCGGTGCGTTCCTCCAGCTCCCAGAGCTGGTCGTAGGTGGTGCGGTCGCCCGCCTGTGCGGCCAAGCTAAACACGATACCCCGCAGGTCGGGGTGCACAGCCTCCGGATTCTCCAGATATTGCCGGAACAAGCCGGAGGCCTGGGACAGTGTTTCCTGATCGCCGTAGCTGCCGGCCTGTCCCAAAACCGTCGATCGCAGCAGCGAGTCCAGGTGTCCGTCCTCGGACCGGGGCGTCCATCCGGCGCGGCGGGCAACTGGGCCAAACAGCTCGCGGCCGAAACGCTGGTAGGCCGGATGCACCGGCTCCCCGGCAATCAGCTGCTCAATGTCCCTCAGGTTGGACGCCAGGTCGCTCCATACCGACGCGTCGGTCTCGCCGGCGTATGACCCCGCCAGTTCGAGGAACTGGGTTACGGGCAGAAGGCCGGCACGGGAAAGCGCGTAGGCGTCATTCTGAATGCCCAGCCGGTCGGTGGCAGGCAGTTCCCGCCCACTGATTGCCGGAGCCAGACGCTGCCAGTCTTCGCTGGCGTAGTTCACCCGGAAGAACCCGGTCTGGTCCGCGTTGACCTTGTACCAGTCCTCGGAAGGCCTGGGTGTGGTTACGGTGACGACCGCCTCCTTGGCTTCCATGACCGTGGATGCGACCGTATCGCCAGGAGCACTCACGCTCACAGGCACCTGCCAGACTTCTGGATTGGGTTCCTCTTCGCCCAACAGGTGATCATAAACAAATCGTTCCTGGGACAGCGAGACCATCACGCCGTCCGGCCTGCGGTCGGCCTCGATCTGAAGGACCGGATAGCCCGTCTGCTTGACCCAAGAATCCATGATACTGGTGACCGGCATGCCGGACTCTTCTTCGAGCGCCAACCACAGGTCCTGTGTGCGGGCATTGCCGTATTCGTTGGCCTTCAGGTATCGGTACAGTCCCTTCTGGAAGACATCGGGGGTGAGGAAGTTTTCCAGCATGCGCAACACCGAGCCACCTTTGCTGTAGCTTATGGCGTCGAAGAGCTGGCTCACCTCTGCAGGATTCTTGACCTCTTGCTCGATGGGGTGGGAATTCTTCAGGCCGTCCAGGCTCAGTGCGCGATTGGTGTCCATGTTGACGAACTGCGTCCACATCTCCCAGTCTGGGAAGAGCCAGTCCACGGCCTTGGTGCCCATCCACGAGGCGAAGCTTTCGTTGAGCCACAGGTCATCCCACCACTCCATCGTAACCAGGTCGCCGAACCACATGTGCGCCATCTCGTGGGCAACCACCTCGGCGACACGCTGCCGCGTTCCGGCAGACGAGTTGTCCGGGTCAACCAGCAGAGCGGTCTCCCGATAGGTGACACAGCCCCAGTTCTCCATCGCGCCTGCGGCAAAGTCCGGGATCGCGATGTGATCCAGCTTGGGCAGAGGGTAGGGGATGCCGAAATAGTCGTTGAAGTACCCCAGCAGCTTGACAGAGGTGTCCAGGGCAAATCCCGCCTGGTTCTCCTTGCCTCTCGTGGTCCAGACTCCCACGGTCGTGCCGTCGGCCGCGTCGGCTTGCACCGATACGACGTCTCCAACTACGAACGCCAGCAGGTATGTGGACATGATCGGTGTCTCACCGAAGCGGACCGACTTCAACCCTGGCCCAGGGCTGCTCTCTTCCACTATCGGCGTGTTGGAGACTGCTTGCAGGCTATCGTCAAACACGAGCGTGACATCGAACACCGCCTTCTGCGCCGGCTCGTCCCAGCAGGGGAACGCGCGGCGGGCGTCGGTGGCCTCGAACTGTGTGGTGGCCAAGTAACGCGTCTGACCCTCGGCATCCTGGTACTCGGAACGGTAGAACCCAACCAGGCGGTCGTTCAGGATGCCCGTGAATTTCATGTCGATCTGCGCGGGCCCCTGGGCCAGCGTCCGCCCGAAGTCCAGCGTGGCCGTTTCGCTTTCCTCATCTAGAGAAATCGAGCTCACCTGCGCGTAAGTCCCGTTTCTTCGCAGGGTCACTTCGCTGATTTCCAGTTCCGCCGCATTGAGCATTATGCGGGCGGTTGGGACATCGATGTCTATGTCTATCGTCTGCTCACCCTTGAAGGTGAAGGTCCCGATATCGGGCTGGAGCGTCATGCGGTACTTGCTGGGCTTGACGTTCGTGGGCAGTACGACGGCTTCGGCAGAAGGCATGAATCGGTCCCCTTTCTGAATCGGCCGAACCGGCCGGATGAAGCTCGCAGCGGACAAGTCCCGTTGCCACGCGCCCGTTTCCGGCCAGGATCACTGGCATTCGTTCTGACTTTGCCAGTTTACCATGAATCAATGACCAGTCAGATGAACCGGGCAACTCAGAGCCGCTTCACCAGAAGAGAATTCAAGAGCCGCCCGGATCCACATTTCTGCACTTTACCGGGTCCCGGCACTTGCCCAATGGAGACGATATGTGTGCACAAAGGCCAGTTGGCATACTGCTCGCGGGCCCAGGGAAATCGCGTCTTGAAGGCTGGAATCTCATTTTGCTGTCAATTTTGCTGTCATTTGCTCCTTGCCAAGCCTGGCGCCCATTCTGTAACATTAGTTCTATGTTTATAACGGATGGCTAACAGAACCCGACCGACATCTCCGTGGGTCTCTTGAACCAGCGGCCAGCCCGGAATGTCCAGAAATGACCGGGAAAACGAAAAAATCAGCCCCTGCAAACCCGCAATGTCGGCTCATCCGACCCAACCTGCTGAGTTGCTGAATTCAAGACGCGATTGCCCTGCCCACGGGCCCGAAGATATCTGGCGCCAAGGCTCAGGATGATATAATACGCTGCGGTTTTCGCCCACGACTCATCTTGGTTCAATTGCGCCATCAGGCTTGGCGCACACAAGGCCCTCAGGAGTGATTTGATGCCCCCGAAGACGATGTTCGAGAAGATTTGGGACGCCCACGTGGTCGCCGAAGAGCCGGGCGAACCGGCGGTCATCTACATCGACCTGCACCTGGTCCACGAGGTTACCTCGCCGCAGGCCTTCGACGGGCTGCGAATGGCAGGCCGCCAGGTCCGGCGCACAGACCTCACTGTCGCCACCGCAGACCACAACACGCCCACCTGGGACCTTTCCATTCCCGTAGCCGACGAGATTTCCCAGGCCCAGCTGGAGGCCCTCTCCCGCAACTGCGAGGAGTTCGGCGTAACCCTTTACGACCGCTTCAGCCCGCTCCAGGGCATCGTGCACATTATCGGCCCTGACTTGGGCTACACGCAGCCGGGCAAGACCATTGTCTGCGGCGACAGCCACACCTCGACTCACGGCGCGCTGGGCTCGTTTGCCGTGGGCATTGGCACCTCGGAGGTAGAGCACGTCCTGGCCACGCAGACCCTGCGACAGTTCAAGCCCCAGACGATGGAAGTGCGTGTCGACGGCACGCTGCCTCCTGGCGTGACCGGCAAGGACATAATCCTGGGCGTGATAGGACGCATCGGAGTCAACGGGGGAACTGGCCACGTTATCGAGTACACCGGCGAAGCCATCCGCTCGCTGTCGATGGACGGGCGCATGACTGTCTGCAACATGAGCATAGAGGCAGGAGCCCGGGCGGGAATGATCGCTCCTGATGAGACCACTTTCGAGTATGTCCGCGGCCGGCAGTTCGCGCCCCAGGGAGCCGAATTCGACGCCGCGGTGGAGCGCTGGAAGCAACTGCCGACAGACTCCGGGGCAACCTACGACAAGACCGAGATTTTCGATGCCTCTGAGATGGTGCCGTATGTGACCTGGGGAACGAACCCGGGAATGGTTGCACCCATAACAGGGCAGGTGCCCGACCCGGCCTCCTTCGAGGAGGCCTCTCAAAGAGAGGCCGCGACCAGGGCGCTGCAGTACATGGATCTGGCGCCGGGAACTCCAATCCAGGATATCCACATCGACCGCATATTCGTCGGCGCCTGCACCAACGCACGCTTGGAGGACCTTCGCGCCGCCGCAGAAGTCGTCAGGGGACGCAAGGTCCATCCGGATGTCTATGCAATGGTGGTACCGGGTTCCGCCAAGATCAAGCGCGAGGCGGAAGAGGAGGGCCTGGACCGCATCTTTACCGAAGCCGGCCTTGACTGGCGAGTAGCCGGCTGCTCAATGTGCCTGGGCATGAACCCCGACATCCTTTCTCCGGGCCAGCGCTGCGCCGCCACATCCAACCGGAACTTCGAGGGACGCCAAGGGAAGGGCGGACGCACCCACCTGGTCAGCCCCGCCATGGCCGCCGCCGCCGCCATCGCGGGGCACTTCGTCGACGTGCGGGACCTGTAGGTGTAATCCGGGGGCCTTCGACACCTGACTGCGTGTACTGGCGAATCAGACTTCTGGCGCCACTGATACCCATAACTACTCGGCAATTGCCGCCAGAAAGCGATTGCTGACAGGGAGGACTCTATGGACCCCTTCGTAAAATTGACCGGCGTGGTAGCGCCGCTGGACAGGGTGAATATCGACACCGATCAGATCATCCCGGCAGTCTTTCTCAAGCGTATAGAGCGTTCCGGCTTCGAGGACTGCCTGTTCTTCTCGTGGCGCTTCAACGAGGATGGCAGCCCCAAGAGCGACTTTGTGTTGAATCAACCTTCCTACCAGAACGCCAGCGTAATAGTTGCCGGTCACAATTTCGGGTGCGGCTCATCCCGGGAACACGCCCCCTGGGCTTTGCGTGACTACGGAATCCGCTGCATCATCGCCCCCAGCTTCGCGGACATCTTTTACAATAACTGCTTCAAGAACGGCGTCTTGCCCCTCCGCATGTCCGAGGAAAATGTACAGGCCATCATGGACAAGGCCACTTCCAAGCCGGGAGTGAACCTGACCGTTGACCTGGAAGGGCAGCGCGTGTGGGACGAGGACGAAGAGATCTCGTTCCCGTTTGAGGTTGACCCCGCCCGTCGCCACAATATGCTGAACGGCCTCGACGATATCGGGCTCACGCTGCAATTGGAGGACAAGATCACCGCCTACGAGGCCGGCCGCGGACTCTGACCTCAGGCGTCCGAAAAGTTAGTTACCACGAGCCCGGGGCCCGGTCCGTATCCGGGCCTCGGGCTGATCCTTTTCCGGTATTTAATTTTTCCGACTGATATCGGAAAGAAAAAGGCTAATTTGCCGATAGATTTAGGAAGTTGTTCGTTTCACACTTGTAATTTACATAAATATCGTGCTATTTTGGTTAACTAGATAATCATCTGTTTAACATCAACGGCCCTTAACCAGATTGTCCAATGACCACTGAGCAAAACAATCCCGGCGACGACGGCATCGGCTCAAGGCCCCTTGATTCCGCTTCCAATGGCTCTGCGCAGAACAGGGGTTCAACTGGCAGAAAGGCGCGGCAGCGTTCCGTGTACCTGTTTCCTGCCTATGGCTTCACCACCGCCCTCGACATTGCCCGCAGGGTAGAGGAGAGCGGAGGAGGTACCCTCTCAGAGGAAACGTTGGCGGTTAACTTGGGCCTGTCTGTGAAGAGCAGCGGTTTCCGGCTGAAGAGTCTCGCCGCTCGCCAATTCCAGCTCGTCGTCAAGCAGGGCGACACCCTGGGCACCACTCCTGTCGCCAAGGCCATCCTGAAGCCGACCAGCGGCGAGGACGCGCAGCGCGGATACAGGCAGTCGTTTATGGCTATTCCGCTTTTTCAGGCAGTGTCGGAACGCTATCGAGGACAGCGGCTGCCTGACAGTCAGACCTTGCGAAACGTGCTCGAGCGTGAGTTCCATGTGGAGCATGCCAGGGTACAGCAGGCTGAGCGGATGTTGCTGGACTCGGCGCGGGACGCCCATCTCCTCAAGCACCAAGGCGACGGCACCTACTTGGCAGTTTCGGACGGAGCCAACGGCGCATTCGACGATACGGGAAGCATGGGGTCCCATTCCTTAGACGCCGCCCAATCTTCCGTGATCCCTGGCCATGCAGCTTCACAGAGAGCCATACCGTCGGCTCCGGTCAACACCATCACGTTCACCCTGGAAGAAATTGGGCAGTTGGACGTAGAAGACTTCGAAATTGTGTGGCGGGCCATCGGAATACTAGTGCGCGCCCGCAGTGCCAGCAATATTCTCGATTCCAACGAGGATTGGGACGTACCCTAGAATTACAACGGCGCTTCGCCAGAAAGGGACCTTGAGCACCACCTCAAGGCGACTTTCCCACACGCTTGACAGCTTTGTCGCCTTGCCTTCCACGGGGAGATGACCGACCAAAAACCGGCCAAATTGTGGAAGTGTCGTTGTAATGCTAGTACTCAGTCACGCCAGGAATGACAGTTGCTGAGAAGCAAGTTTTTGTGAGCCGAATGTGGGACTGACTGTCACCCGTGATATTTATCCTGCCATTTCAAACGTGACAGAGTACTAGTACTACAACGACGGATTAACTGACGAGGTTCTTCCTGCGAGGAAATTTAACCTGCCACAGCACCGCTGCGATCTTTCCACGATCACTGATTCGTAGCTGGACAAGAACCGTCAGCCATCTTATTCACCAATCCGTCGTTGTAATACTAGAAGTCTGGCCGGAAAGTGGCGTCAGCCGGGTAGCGACTATACTTGGGGTCAACAAGCGTAGCGAGGGCTGAGAATGCTGGGAGAGCGTTCGGACCAGAGGGGTCTCTGGGAAGCGGACCAGTTGTATATGGACCACGTGGGCAAGGACACCTTCTACGGTCTGATGGCATCGCTGCGGGGCCGGTTGTTCCGGGACGTAGATTTCGCCGTGTTCTACTGCTCCGACAACGGCAGGGACAGCGTGCCGCCCAGCCTGCCGCATTACCGCCGGGCCACTCCCTCCGATTTCCTGCCCAGCTTGGGGAAGTCGCTGCCGTCGAACACCCACACCGCCTCGGGATGCCCCAGCCTGAGGGCCAGGCGCTCCTTCAGCCGCTCTATGACAGCGGCGACGTCCCAGCGGGCCTCTGTAAGAAAGCGCTACATCACCCGGGCAAAAATGCCCACGGACTCGGAGACATTCTCGACGTTGCGCCGCTCCCCGACCTGCACCAGCAGGGCCTGGAGATAGCTCCGGCTGCGCTCCCGCCACCGCTTGCTGCCAATAGCAGGGGCGAAGAACGCATAAGATTGCTGAAAGCCGTCGTAGACCCGCTCGAAGTTCACCGCATCCATCACCCGAACCGGCCACCATCATCTGGCCAACTATCCCACCAGATAACCCGTCGTTATAGTGCTAGTACCCTTCGATCAATGCCGGTTGCCAGGCTCTTCCTATCCGGGGGTCTGGCAGCGAACCTAAAGGCCTTCGGGTGGCGGGAAGGCTCGGGCCACCTGTTCCCGGAAATCCGCTTCGTATCTCAACATCCGGCCTTGCCTGACCTGTTCGTCCAGCGGCGGGCGTTGTACTGGGCGGGGATCGTCCGGGGAGTAGCCGATTACACCCGCCTCCTCCAGTCCCGCGACCTCTTCCTTCGGCAGGCCAAGCATCTCCCGGAGCACCCAATCATTGTGTTCACCCATCAGGGGAGCCGCCTCTGGTGGGACTGCTGGCGTCTCCGAAAACTTCCAGGGGCGGCCGGCATAGGGAAGCGGCGGCATTTCAGTGCTGGGATGGTGCCTCACAACCTCGTAGAAGCCCCGCTCCCGGAGGTGCGGGTTGAACAAAAGGTCCTTGCTGTCCAACACTGCCCCAGCCGGTACCCCGGCCGACTGCAACGCCTCCATCAGCCGGTACGAGTCCCATCCAGCCGTGGCCTCTGCTAGAAGTCTGTCCAACTCCTCGCTGTGCTTCCGGCGTCCAATGCTTGTCGAAAACCGCTGGTCCTCAGCCCAGTCGTCAAGGCCCATCGCGTGGCACAGCCATCCCCATTCGCTGTCCTCTGAGACCGCAATCACGATCCAGCGGTCTTCGCCAGCGCAGGGGTAGCAGCCGTGAGGGGCCATTACAGGGTCCGAGTTCCCGATGCGGGTGGGATCGCGTCCATTCGCGGCGAAGTCCAGCAGCGCCTCAGGGATGGTGGCGGCGGCAGTCTGGGTCTGCGACACATCTATGAATTGGCCCTGCCCCGTTCGCAGCCGGTGCATCAGGGCGGTCATCACGGCAAATACCGTGTGCTCTCCGGCCGTATAGTCCACATAGGGGATCTCGGCCATCACGGGAGGCCCACCTTCGTACCCCGTGGTGTACGCCAGTCCCGAAGCACCTTCTGTGGCGGGACCGGTGGCCCCGAAGTTTGCCCACGGTCCGTCAAACCCGTAGCCAGTCGACGACACCATGATGATGTCGGGCTTTGTCCTTCGCAGGTCCTGGTATTCCAGCCCAAAGTTCCGTATCACCCTTGGCGTGAAATTCTCGGCAAAAACATCGCTGACGGAGATTAGCCGCCGTAGGAGTTCCACCCCCTCGGGCCGGCCCAGGTCGAGGGTGATGCCGAGCTTGTTGCGGTTCTGCTCGTAGAAGTTGGCTCCGCGATTCCAGAACTCACCGTGAATCTCGTTCTGATAGACCGAGTCGCTGCGGTAGCTCTCGAGGCGACGCGTGGACTCCAGCCGGATGACCTGCGCCCCCATGTCTGCCAGCAGCTTCATCGCGAACGGGATTGCGATGAGCTGCCCCATCTCCACTATCCGGACACCCTGAAGTGGCCCACGCGGTGCCGAAGCGGCGCCGGCTTTGGATTCCATGGCCATTTCTAGATTGCCCCCTGCGAGCGGAGTTCGGCCTGCTCAGCCTTCGAGAAACCCAACCGTCCTCCAAGCACTTCCTCGTTGTGCTGACCGGCTGCGGGAGAGGGCACACCGGTCTCCCATGGCGTGGACTCCAGGATGACCGGAGCCCCGGGAAAGATGAGTGCCCCCATCGCTGGATGCTGTTGTTCCTCAAAATATCCGCGGTGGGCAAACTGAGGGTCGTTCATGGCCTCTTCCGGCGACTGAATCACACCGAAGATGAATCTCCGCTCGTGAGAGCCGTAAAACCTCTCGTACCTGTTCTGGCGGATGAAATACTCGTCGAGAATGCGTCCCAGCTCCTCGGCGTTCACCAGCCGTGCTGTCGGCGTCCGGAACCGGTCATCGTCAAGCTCAGGCAGGTCGAGGAACTCAACGAAGGAGTCCCAGTTCAGGCCGCCGCCAAGCCCCGGGTTGGGCAGCAGGTAGCCGTCGGAGGTGGCTCGCAGCCTCTGCATGTCTCCGCTGTGGTTCGGCTGACGCCGTCTGATGGCGCCCGTATAGGTGTAGTTGTTGACCACATCCCGGAGCCCCGAGGCAACCGCTTCCTGAATCGACACATCGACGTGCTGTCCGACCCCGCCGGAACGGCCGCCGGACATGCGCTGGTGGTACAGGGCCATCAGGGTGGCCGACGCAGCGTCCGTGCCCGCCTTGAATTGCGCCTGGTTGAACGCGTGCTTCAGCGGCTCACGGTCGTAGGCCCCGAAGATGTACATCAGACCGCCCAGGGCGTATTCGACGATGTCTGCGGCCTTGTAGTCGCGGTACGGGCCGGTCTGCCCGAAGTTGGAGATGGAGACCATGACCAGGTGCGGCGCAATCTCCCGCAGAGCCTCGTAGCCCAGCCCAAGGGATGGCATCACTCGAGGGGCGAAGTTCTCCACCAGCACGTCGGTTTCCGGGAGCAGCGACATCAGGATTTCCCGGCCTTCTTCGGACTTCAGGTTCAGGGTGACGCTGCGCTTTCCTGCGTTCAGGTAGGCGAAAGGAAGGCTGTTATCTTGTGCTGGTTCGTCCTGGTAGAAGGGAGCCATATGGCGTCCCCGCTCTCCGCCGGGCGGTTCGATCTTCAGGACATCAGCCCCGAACCCTGCCAGCAGCCTCGTGCAGTAGGGCCCGGCAATACAGTGGGTCAGGTCAAGGACAGTGACGCCCTCCAATGCGGCTGGTGTCGACATCAGCCGTCGGCCCTACACATCCCGGTAGAGGGATGCGTCCAGTCCCAGCTCGGCTCGCCCCACGATTTCGAGGCATCTGTCCAGGTTCGGCGGCATCAGGGTGGATGTCCGCACGTCGCGGTAGAGCCGCTCCAAGGGCATGCGCTTGTGAGCGCTGCGTCCCCCGGCGATCTGGATGGCCTTGGATGTCACATCCAGCGATGCAACCGTGGCAAGGTACTTGGCGCGGGCGGCCAGCACCGCCCTCTCCCCCGGGTCGGTCCCGGCCCACACCGACGCGCCGGAGTGCAGCACCCTGCGCGCTCCCTCCAGCGCCAGGGTCATTTCGGCGACGGTGCGCTGGACCACGATTCCTTCTGCTATGGGAGACGGGTCGGGCACGAAGGTCTCGGTTCTGGCAAACACCTTGATAAAGTCAAGGACCGCTTGTGCCGCGCCCAGGTACACCGCGGCGAATCCCAGCCCGAATCCCTGCGTCACGCCGGACCTCGGCGCGTCGCCGGGGAGGCCCAGCGGCGCATCGGGGTCAACGAAACAATTGTTCAGCCGCATGGCGGGGCTGACCGTGGCCCTCATGCCCAGGGTGTCCCAGTCGCCGATCTGTTCGATTCCCTCAGCGTCGTGTGGCAGCAGGGCCAGCCACTGGGACTCCAGCGGGTCGTCAAGGCCCGAGCTGCAGTGGATCATGTATCTGTGAGCGCCCCCCGACATGGTGCAGAAGTGCTTTACTCCGTCGATGACATAACCGCCGTCCTGGGGGACGATGGTGGTGAGGCGCATCGCCGTGCCGCCCCGCGTTTCCGGCTCGCTGCCCCAGCTGCCGAAGAGCCTGCCTTCCTCCACTACCTCGCGGAAATAGAACTCTTTCTGTTGCTCGCTGCAGAGGGCGTCTATGGACCTGGTGACCGTTGAGTGCATGTGAACGGTCATCCCCGTGTTCGTGCATCCGGTGGCCAGCTGTTCCACAACCTTGACGTAGGTGAGCATGTCCAGACCAAGTCCCCCGAACCTCCGGGGGATGCCCATGGCCAGCATTCCGCGCTCCCAGACATCGCGCCAGCTGTCGACTGGGTGGGTAGCAGTTGCGTCGTAGTATGCTGCTCTGGGGGCCAGGCACTGGGCGGCCAGCCTCGTGGCGGCGGCCACGAGCCCGTCGGTATCCACTGGCACCGCACCGTCCGGTGATTTGCGATCTACAGCCAAAGTCTGTCTTCTCCTGATTTCCGATACCCCTACAGCCCCATGTTGGCAGGAGCGCGGCGCGGCCGGGCGTTCCCTACGCTTACTCCCCTGGGTAGGTCAGCCGCAAAAGAGTGTGTTGCCGGTTGGTGGTATAGGGGCGCACCTGTTCCGGCCAGCGACCCAGTTCCACCGCCTCCCCCCAGGCCGCGGAGGTCAGCACCTCGGGCGAGTCGATTTCGTAGACGGCATGGAAGCGAGGCCGTCCGTCCGGGGACATAGTCCGCACTTCACCGCCGATCATGACTTTGAACGCTTCGGCTTCATAGCGGATGATTTCACCCACGCCCTTGACATTCCCGAGCTCCGGGCAATGCTCTGTGTTGTACACCTCGTTGAACAGCGCTTCCTTGGCCGGTTCCACATCCATGCTGGCAACGAACAGGTACTTGGATCTCGCCATTCTCTCATCTCCTTGAATTCCGCAAGGGAGGACTATCGCATAGAAGGGGCGCACGATTGTGCGCCCCTGAGGGTGGCCGGATAGTGGACTGCTAGAAAGCCCGCCGGTGCGCGGCCTCCGTTTCGATGCTGGTGATGAACTCCAGCAGGACGGCGCGGCCCTCCTGTTCAGTCACTCGCCGGGCTCGGGTGAACGCGGCTGAAATCTCGTTGGGGTCCTCGATGCGCTCCGCGTAACCTCCCATGGCGCGGCCCATGTCCGCGTAGTTGCCACCCAGGTCCCGGGTGTTGTACAGCCGATGGGAGTCGGCCATGGCGTTGACTTCGGCGGCCATGTGGGAGTTGTTCAGCACCACGGTGATGATGGGAATATTCGACCGTACGGCTGTTTCGAAGTCCAGGCCCACCATGCCGAAGGCCGCGTCGCCCATGAAGTTGACGCAGACCTTGTCCGGCTCGGCCAGCTTGGCGCCGATGACCAGCCCCAGTCCGGTGCCAAGGCCGTGGGACTTGCCCCAACCCAGGTAGGTGCGCGGCCCACTGGACCGGTAGAAGGGCACAATCTGGTCCCGGGGGCTTCCCGAGTCGTGGGTTATGATCGCCTCCGACGGCGGAACCGTGTGCATGAAGTCCCAGATAACGCGGTAGGGGGTGATTGGCCGGGAATCGTCGGTCAGCTTGTGCTTCCACGCCTCGATGAAGGCATCCCTTTCCCTGGCCACTTCCTCGGCGGTGTTGCTGCCCTTGCGCGTGTCGCCAACGATCTCCCGGCAGGCATCGATCATCTGGCGGAGCACCAGCTTGGCGTCGCCGACGATCGGATAGTCGATGTTGTAGTCCTTGTTGATGTCGCGGGGGTCGTTGGTGGAGTGGATCATCGTCTTTCCCGGCGGAATGGTCATCACCATGTTGTGGCGGGTGAAGCTCGTCCCGATTCCGAAGACCAGGTCGGCCCGCCGCATGAAGTTCACCAGGGTCGACGAGGAGGTCAGCGCGGCGGAGCCCAGGGCGAGGGGGTGAGTCTCGTCGAACGCGCTCTTTCCCAGAAGGGTGGTGGTCACCGGCACCTGCAACAGTTCAGCCAGTTCCTGTAGTTCCTCCGAAGCCTTGGCGTACATCACGCCCTGGCCCGCCAGGATGACCGGATTGCTTGCCGAGCACAACGCACGGGCGGCCGCCTCGACATCACCGGGGTCGCCCTGGGAAGCGGTCCTGCGGCTCGGAACATAATAGAATGCTTCCTCCGACACCTCTTCAACGGCGATGTCGGCAGGAATCTCGACCGCAACCGGGCCTGGCCTCCCTTGCCGCAGGGCGGCGAAGGCCCGCCGCATCACCTCTGAAGTCCGGTCAGGGGTGTTCAACTGCTCAATGCTTTTCGTGATCGAGGCGTAGCTCTGCAACGAGCTGTAAAGCGGGAAAACGCCCTGCCTGTCACGTGGATGGCCGAGCGGAAGCAGCAACATCGGCGTCGAATCCGAGAAGGCAGTGGCCGCGCCCGAGTAGGCGTTCTCAGCTCCTGGCCCGTACTGCATGGCAAACACGCCCATCTTGTCGCCGTTGGTGACTCGGCTGTAGCCGTCGGCAATGCCCAGCCCCACGCGTTCCTGTCGGCAGATGATGGGCCGGATCCCCGCTTCGGCGCAGGACTCAATGACCGAAGTCGTTGGGAAGCATGGCAGATACTCCACCCCTTCCCGTTTCAGAATCTCCGCAATGGCGTCAACAGTTTTCAATTCCGGGTCCTCCTTCGGTATTAGCGCGGTATTAGCGCTGGCAGCGACCAGGCCGCGGCAATGGAGAGTATATCACTGGCTCTAGGCCCGGTTACTCACCTCTGGCTGACCTTGTCCAGGAGCGCCTCGTACACCCGCAGCATCGCCTCCGTATCCCTCGCACAGTAGGCGAGGAGGGCTTCCCGAATCGCGGTCTTCTCATCCGCCGGGGTGTCTTCGCCGGTCATTCGCGCGTATGAAACGGAGGCCGTCATCCCTTCGGCGATCTCAAGATCACTGTAGCCCATCGCTGGCACAAGCACCGGCAGGACCGACTTCAGTGAATAGCTGCCCCTGAATTCCGGGTGCCGGACGTTCTCCTTCACCACCTTAAAAAGGTCAACCATCCTTTCGCACAGGGCCAGCAGGCGATCGGCGTGATGCGGAAGCGCCTCTGCCAAGCGCCTGACGACAGTCCGTTCGTATGGAGAGTAAGTGATGATCGACCCTTCGGAAGGCATCACCTCCAGCAGGGCCATCGCCAGCCGTTCCCTCGGGTCGCTTGAGTCGTCGTTGAGAAACCAGCGGTGTTCAAGCCGCCCCGAGGAGTCCAGGATGTGCAGCGACCATTGGAAGGGGATCGCCTGGTAGGGTCTCGTCCCCGCATATACCGGAATGGCCGGGTTGGTGGCCTCGAAGTCCAGGAACGCTGCCGGAAACTGAATTTCCTGCAGCGCACTCCCCAGTTCCGGACCGACGGATTCCTTTCCAAAGTCGATATCGAGGTCCCGATGGCAGTACTCGAAAAACGAGCAGCGATGTGGCTTCGTGCAGTGCTGTCCAACTTGGATGTCGGGCGCATTTTCCAGTCCAAGCGTCGACCACATCTCGGCCAGCTCGCCGGCCGCCGCGTTCTCGACAAAAGACCTGGCGGAGGCCGTCACATCCTGCAGGGCGAACAACTCCCGCAGGTCGTGTTCGCCGCCTTGATAGCTGTAGTCCCGATTCAGGTGCATCAGGAAGGCGCTTCTTACCGGGACACCCGAGCCCTCCACCACGTACAGTTGGATAGCCACGTCGGTATAGTGCTCCGATTTGACTCCGGCACTGGACTTGACCTCGATCAGGTCGAATTCCCCGTCATCCCGCCTCGTGAGAATGTCGACCCTTGCCCTGATTCCCTCGTAGGTGAAACCGGCCTCGTAGATTGCAGGCACTTCGGGGCTGGACAGCAGTCTGAGTGTTGACTCAACCGACTGGTCGTGCGAGAGGTGGGTTTCCTCGACCAGCCTTCCCCCGGGAAACCTATCCCTGGCCAGCTCCCCCACTGCGGTGCCCATGTCGAAGATGGCCTGCCGCCCAGGGTCAACAGGATCAGCGAGGTCCCGGTTGTAGGTCTCCAGGTAGAGCCGCTTCAGGCACTGAAGACCGTACTGGAATCGGGACTTGGAGAGGCTGGGTGTCATGGGGCGCGGCCGGTCAACCCCCGGCGTGATGCGCGGCGATTCGATCGGCCGCCGGCTTGAGCACAGCGTACAGGAAATCGTTGGCCGGGGTCGGAGTGCCGGTCCGCCTGGCCAAACGAATCACGGCGCCGTTCAGTCCGTCCAGCTCGACTGGCCGGCCCTCGGTGAAGTCCTTCGCCATGGACGCCCTCCCCTGGGCCGGGAACCGGTCTAGGGAGGTCATCGCCCATTCCAGCGAGTCCTCCATGATGGGCGCGCCACTGGCGCGTCCAACTTCCAAGGCTTCCTCGATTGCCTGCTGGATCAGCCCCCGGGTGATGGGAATCGTGCGCATCTCCTCGTAGACGCAGTTGGCAGCAGCGCAAACGGCAGCCGAACCGGCGATATAGGCGAACTTCTTCCACAACATCCCGGTCATGTTCTCATGCAGTTCGACACGCCAGCCGGCGTCCAGGAATTCGCGGTAAAGCCTTTCACCCCGTTCCGTGATGCCCACGGTCGTCTCGCCGAATCCGGCGGAACCGGGCCCTCCCTGGGTCACGACACCGGGTTCCGAGATGCGGCCCTCCATGAAGGCGGAGCCGATCATCACCGGTCCCGGACCTATTACCTCCGCGATCTGTTCGCCGTTGTCGATGCCGTTCTGCAGGGTAAGTACCACAGTGTCCGGCCCAACCATCGGAGACAGCGACTCGATGGCCGGTGCGTTGTGGTGCATCTTGACGGTGAAGAGTACGAGGTCCTGCACCCCTGCCTCGACTGTGTTGCCCACTCCCCGCCCGGGCGCGTCGAAGTCACCGTCGTTCTGGCTCTCCACCCGCAGGCCGCCGTTGCTCCGGATGGCTTCCAGGTGCTCGCCTCGCGCCAGGAAGGTCAGATCGTTTCCCGCCCGCGCCAGCAGCCCGCCGAAATAGCCCCCGACGCCCCCGGCGCCAACAACTGCTACTTTCACTAACCTGGCCTCCGTAGTCTTCGGTCGGTTGCTTCCGGGTGTTCTCCGGGGTGTACTCCGGGTTCTGGACCCCGGTCTAGGCCTGTTCGACAGGATAGCTGTAATCTTCTCGCAGGTCCCGCTTCAACACCTTTCCCATCACATTGCGCGGCAGCTCGTTGACAAACACCACGGAGCGGGGTCGCTTGAAGCCTGCCAGCCGCTCCCGGCAGTATACTATGATGTCGCCCTCGGTCGCGGGTTCACCCTCGCCGCTTCCGGCGGGAGCGCCGCTGAGTGCGCGGACCAACACGGCCCGAATCTCTTCCCCCCACTCGACGTCCGGAACGCCGATGACCGCCGCGTCGTCGACCTGTGGGTGGGACAGCAGCACCTGCTCCACCTCTTCCGGAGAGACCATTTCGCCGCCCCGCTTGATAAAGTCCTTGGAGCGGCCCGCCAGGTAGATGTACCCGTCCTCGTCCGTGTACCCCAGGTCACCGGTGTACACCCAGCCGGATCGCAGGGTCTCACGGGTGGCAGCATCTTCCTGCCAGTATCCGCTCATCATGCGCGACCCGCGGGCCACGATCTCGCCGGTCTCCCCGACCGCCGTTGGCTGCCCGTCGTCGTCGACGATCGCGACCTCCACATCCTCCAGCGGCTTGCCTATGGAGGTCAGGCGGCGCAGCTTCTTCTCGATTTCTTTGCGGGAACCCTCGAGGACATGGTCCTCCGGCGGCAGCATGGTGATCGTGGATGCCGTCTCGGTCTGCCCGAAGGCGTTGATGAAGCTGACACCCGGGAATTTCCCGATTGCCTGCCTGATGACCTCCAGGGGCATCGGCGCAGCGCCGTAGGTGATTACATCCAGCGAAGACAGGTCGAACTCGCCGAAACTTGGGTGATCCATCAATTGCTTCAGCATCGTCGGGACCAGCATGGCGCGGTTGGCCCGATACTGCTGCACCAGCGTCATCCACTCCACTGGCTCGAACTGCCGCATGACGACCTGCGTGCGGCCGGCGTAAACTGCGGTCAGTGCCGCCTGTAGCCCGGCGATGTGGTAGTACGGTACCGTTACCAGGTTCGTTTCCTCCAGCTCCGGATCGGCAGGAGTCACCGTGGACAGAATGTAGGAAGCGAAACTGTCGTGGGTAAGCATGACACCCTTGGGTGCGCTGGTAGTCCCCGACGTGAACATGATCACGGTTGTCTCGTCATCTTCCGCTTCAGGGAAGTGCAGCTGTTCGGGAGAGGCGCTCCTCAGCAGGTGCTCAAAGCTTTCGAGCCCGGTGCTGGTTCCAGCGTCGAGGATGATAACCCGGTCCTTGGGCATCCCGAACAGGTCCTGCTCACCCAGCAACTCTAGGTAACGCTCGCCTATGAACAGGCATGAAGGTGCTGCGATCCGTAGCATCTGGTGCAGTTCGTCCGACTTGGCCCGGAAATTGATGGGCACATAGACGGCGTCCAGTTGCGCGACGGCGAAGTAGAGCTCAATGCTGCGGTGGCTGTTCACCTGCATCGTCGCCACACGGTCCCCCGGGGCCACTCCCAACTCTGCAAGCGCGTTGGCCAGCCTGTTGACCCGCTGGGATATCTGCGCGTAGGTTAACTCCCGCCCGTCGAATATCATGGCGGTACGGTCAGGAACAATGGCTTCAGCTATGGTCAGCAATTCGGTAGTATTCATCGATCCGAAATGGCGACCCTCCTAACTTTTATGATAGTGAAAGAAAACATGATAGTGAAAGAAAACCTGAATCAACCGTAAATAGGAATTTTAGCCTGCTCGGATGACGACAGTATTACGAGACGGCGCTCCAATTCCAGCGCATCCCCCATTGGCAGGTCGCAGCCTTCCCTGAGCGCGCGTTTCAAGAGCGAAACGGCCCGTGCATCCGCCTGGGCCAGCGATGCAGCCAGTCGCCACGCGTCCCCCAGCAGGTTCTCTGGCGGACTCAGGCGAGTCACCAGGCCCATTTCCAGCGCTTCCCGCGCCGTGAAGCGCCTCCCCGTAAGCAACACGTCAAGGGAGGATGCAGCACCCGCGTTCCGGGGAAGGGTCTGCGTGCCTCCAGCCGCAGGAATCATCCCCAGCCTAACTTCCGGCATGGCGAAGACCGTGTCCTCCGCAGCGATGCGCAGGTCGCACAGCAAAGCAATTTCCAGGCCCGAGCCGATGCAATACCCGTGCACTGCGACGACAACGGGCTTGTCCATGATGATCAACTGTCCCCAAACGTCCCGCTCCCATCGGACCTCCCGGGCAATGACCTGCGACGGCGCCGTGCCGAACTCGGTGAGGTCGGCCCCGGCGCAGAAGCCCCTGCCCTGCCCCATGATCAGCAGGCTGCGAACTTCAGGATCGTCCGCAACCGCCTCCAGAGCCTGCGAAAAATCGTCCCGCATCTGGACGTTGTAGGCGTTCAGCACCGAGGGCCGGTCAAGTGAGATGTGGGCCACCTCACCTTCTTTCTCATATATGAGCGTTTCGAAGGGCCGCATCTAGGCTATCTCAGGCTGACCCCGGCTGGCGCAACCGCCCGGTCATACAAGTCCTGGAGGTCCACTTCGGTGTAACGCAAGCCGATGTTCTCGAGGTTGTGGGCGTCGCTGACCTCCGTGAGCAGAAGCCCGTGCGACTCGGCCTTTTCCTTGACCTGCAATTTTCGGATATGCCAGTTGTGGATGTAGTTGTCTATCTCTATAGCGTGAATGTCCTGCTCGATCAGGATCTCGGGCGAGTAGTAGCCTGGATGACAATAGGTACGGAATATCCCGCCCTCCATCCCGTCCATTTGCGGCAGGAACAGTTCGGCTACCTGGTATTCAGCGAAGGGGTTTTCCTCAGGACGTACCTCGATCTCCCAGCCCGGAATAATCAGGACCTCACCAGGGAAATATTCCTCCATCAGTTCTCGGAACTCGAAAGACCAGTCCTTATTGTGGTGGTCCGTTATTCCTATTCCGTCGATCCCAGCTGCCTTTATCTTTTTCACCACCTTCTCCGCAATCTCGACCGAAGGCGGCTGAAAATTGAATGCCTCCCAGATGTGGGTGTGGAGGTCCAATTTAAGCTTCAATTCCTGCTCCCGTGGAGTGTAATCTGGTGCTCCCTGACTCGCCCTCTTCCGCAATCCGGTTGTCGACCCCGATGGTGTCTATTCTCCTGTAAAGCGCGGCGGCCTTCGTTCAATGAACGAGGCAATACCCTCGGCGCGATCGCGGGTGCTCTGCAGGATTACATTCAGGTCTGCCTCCAGTCCGAGGGCCTGGGGCAGGGGCAGTTCTGCGCCCTGGAATATCGCTTCCTTCACATAACGGGCTCCGATTGGGCTTCCCTCCACAATCTGCGCCGCCAGGTCCATGGCCATCTTCATCAGGTCTTCAGATGTCTCCGCAACGCGGTTGATTAGCCCGATGGCCAGTGCCTCACGGGTATCGACCCGCCTTCCCGTCAAGAGCATATCCTGCGCCCACGCCGGCCCCACCAACCTGGGAAGGCGCTGTGTTCCGCCGTCGAAGGGGAAACTCCCGGCCGATGGAACCGAAAACCCGAAGGAGGCCTCGGAAACCGCCAGCCTCAGGTCCCCAGCCAACGCCAGCTCCAAGCCATGGTCGGTAGCATCGCCGTTCAGAGCGACGAGCACCGGCATTGGCAACGCCGCGACGGCACGCGCCGCCTGTAGTTCCTGGATAGAATGGCGCTCCGGTGGTTGCTCTCGACCGACTGAAAAAACCTGCCCGCTACCGGTCAATATTACCACCCGATTTCCGTCATCGGCGGATAATTCCGCGCAGACTTCCCGCAACTCTGTCGCCATGGAGGCGTCCATCAGGTTCCCGTCGCCAGGGCGGTCCAAGACCACTGTCACGATGGGCCCATCTACGCTCAGTTTCAACGCCAACCTGGAAATGCCTCACACCTCGGAACGGTCTGCTCTCCAGGGTGAATTTTCTGGAGACAGCCCTTGGAATTCGCCCCTTCAAGCAATTCTTGACAAGAAAATTTGGCTTGATTAACATACATTAGCACTCTTGCGCCGAGAGTGCTAATAGTAAGTCTAAATAGCCGGGCCAAGATCAAATTCCCGGCGAAACAAAGGAGGCCTCGGTGGCAAATTTTCAGCCGATGGGCGAACGGGTGGTAGTGAAACCCAGTGAGGGAGAGCAGACCACGAAAGGCGGTATTTTTCTGCCTGACACAGCCAAGGAAAAGCCTCAGGAAGGCGAAGTGATAGCGGTGGGCCCGGGCCGTGTCAGCGATGACGGAACACGCATCGCAATGGACGTTGCCAAGGGCGACCGGGTTATCTACTCCAAGTTTGCCGGCACCGAGTACAAGGACGGCGACGACGAGTATCTCATCCTGCGGGAGAGTGACATCCTGGCAAAGCTGTCCTAATTCTGGTGCTGGGCCGGCGACCCCGATGTAAATCGGGGCGTCTGTCCGGCCGGTAGATTGACGCCTGTAAATATTAAGGAGGAATGGATGCCAGCAAAGAAGCTTACTTATTCGGAGGACGCGCGCAAGTCCCTCCGCACCGGTATCGACATTCTCGCCGATGCCGTGAAGATCACCCTCGGCCCCAAGGGCCGAAACGTAGTCCTCGATAAGTCCTTTGGCCCGCCCCAGGTGTGTAGCGACGGCGTAACCATCGCCAAGGAAATTGAGCTCCCCGACTCCTTCGAGAACATGGGCGCCCAGCTCCTCAAAGAAGCCGCCACCAAGACCAACGACGCAGCTGGCGATGGCACCACCACCTCGGTCGTGCTCGCCCAGGCCATCATCACCGACGGCTTCAAGAACGTAACCGCCGGCGCCAACCCCATGGCCATCAAGCGCGGTATCGAGCGCGCCGTTACGGCCGTGGTCGGCGAACTGCACGGCATGTCGCAGTCCGTTGAGACCCGCGAGCGCATCGGCCAGGTGGCCAGCCTTTCCGCCCACGAGGAAGCCATCGGCGAGACCATCGCCGAAGCCATGGAGAAGGTCGGCAAGGACGGCGTCATCACCGTCGAGGAGTCCAAGGGTCTGGCCGACGAGATTGAGTACGTTGAAGGGATGCAGGTCGATCGCGGCTACATCTCTCCCTACTTCATCACCAACCCCGACCGCATGGAGTCGGTGCTGGAAGACCCCACCATCATCATCACCGACAAGAAGATCTCTGCCGTTGCGGAGCTGTTGCCTGCGCTGGAAAAGCTGCTGCAGGTGGGCCGCAAGAATGTCGTCATCGTCGCTGAGGACGTCGACGGCGAGGCACTAGCCACCGTAGTGGTCAACAAGCTGCGCGGCACCCTGAACGCCCTGGCAGTTAAGGCCCCCGGCTTCGGCGACCGCCGCAAGGCCATGCTGGAAGACATTGCCATCCTCACCGGTGGCACCGTCGTCAGCGAAGAAACCGGCCGCAAGCTGGACTCCGCCACCATTGAGGACTTCGGCCAGGCCCGCCGGATTACCGCCACCAAGGACGAGACC
Organism: Dehalococcoidia bacterium; assembly: GCA_965216065.1. Classification (GTDB taxonomy): domain Bacteria; phylum Chloroflexota; class Dehalococcoidia; order Lucifugimonadales; family UBA3495; genus VXOI01. The sequence goes on along the minus strand of CBDCFB010000002.1, from coordinate 952,739 downwards.
ACCATCGTCGAGGGCCATGGCTCTGAAGACGGCATTCAGGCCCGTATCACCCAAATCAAGGCCCAGATCGAGGACACCACTTCCGAGTTCGACCGCGAGAAGCTGCAGGAGCGGATGGCCAAGCTGTCCGGCGGCGTGGCGGTGATCAAGGTTGGTGCAGCCACCGAGATCGAGCTCAAGGAGCGCAAAGCCCGCGTCGAGGACGCCCTGTCCGCAACCCGGTCCGCTGTCGAAGAGGGCATCGTCCCCGGAGGCGGCGTGGCCTTGGTACGCGCCCAGCGTGCCCTGGACGGAATCGGCGAAATGCCCTTGGACGAGCGCGTCGGTGTCGACATCATCCGCCGGGCACTCGAGCAGCCCCTGAAGCTTATCGTAGAAAACGCCGGCTTCGAGGGCGCCGTGGTGCTCAACCAGGTCAAACAGCAGGCCGACGACTACGGCTACGACGCCGAGGTTGGTGAGTACGGTCCCATGCTGGAGAGGGGAATCGTCGACCCGGCCAAGGTCACGCGCTCTGCCCTCCAGAACGCCGCCAGCGTAGCGGCCATGGTTCTGACCACCGAGTCCATGATTTCCGAGATCCCCCAGCCCGCGTCGGCCATGCCGGCCATGCCTCCGGGCGGCGGAATGGACTTCTAGTCCATCCGGACAGATCAGGTATACGCAGAGCCGTCCCGCAGATCGCGGGGCGGCTCTTTCTTGCCCTGTTCATCCCAACGGAAGCGCACCCCAATAGGGCTATCGCATTTGGACCGCAGGGCCATTGACGTAACGAAATCAACCCGTCATTCCCGCTTTCGTGGGAATCCAGTGGCCAAAAATCAAGCCTGAAGGTTGCCAAATGCGGCCCAATCCGCCCCGACAGCCGAGGACGGTCGGAGGACGGAAGCCCTGGATTCCCACCTTCGTGGGAATGACGACGCTGTGCCAGCCAAATGCGATAGCCCTGCTGCCCCAACCGACTGGTCTGGTCATCCCCGACCATGTTGGTATAATGCGGTTCGGTTCTGCTGGCTGCTTCCGTGGCAACAGCCGACCCGTTGATCAACAGGAGAAATGCCTAATGCTTTGAATGGTGATGGCAGCGGCTGGAGTTGCAGCCGCAGGCATAGCCACGGTCGTCGGTATGATTGGCGGCGGAAACAGGGAGCGGAGCAAGGCCGACCAGGCAAATGAGCAACCCGATCAGTCCGAACGCTCTTCCGCGCCCTCAACGGGCTAGAGGGACCTCCAGTGAGTACAGAACCAGCCGCAGGCCTGAACAAGATCTACGACACGCCGCATCTGGCCCTGTCCGGGCTCCATGACGGCGCTTCTGTCCTGATCGGTGGCTTTGCGGGACATGGCGGGCCGGAAGCCCTCATTCAGGCAGCCATCCACAGCGGGGTTAGCGGTCTAACCGTGATCTCGCATGGTGCGGGATCACCACTGGCTTCGCTGAACAAACTCGTCGCTGCTGGTGCAGTCAAAAAGCTGGTCTCGCCGCTCCCCTTTGACCCACGCCACGGGGGGCCGGTTAAAGGCATGTGGGAGTCTGGGGAACTGGAGCTTGAGGTTCAGCCAACGGGTGTGCTCACCGAACGAATCCGCGCCGGTGGCGCCGGAATCGGAGGCTTGTTCCTGCCCACCGGAGCAGGGACGCGTTTCGCCGAAGGGCGGGAAATCAGAAGCATAAACGGCCGCGACCATGTCTACCAGACCGCCATCAGGGCCGATTTCGCCCTCCTTCGTGCCACTTCCGCCGACACTCTGGGCAACCTGGTCTACACCGGAACCCAGCGCAACTGGAACCCGATAATGGCAATGGCGGCCAGGACTACAATCGCCGAAGTTGACCGGGTTGTCGATCGGGGCGGCCTCGACCCAGAGGTCGTCATCACCCCCGCCATCTTCGTGCAACGGCTCGTTCTGACACGAAACTAGCCAGACCCAACTCCAATTCACCCGAGGGGGAAGATGCCTGGCGCAAGACTCGACCCAACCAGCATGGCGCGCCGGGCCGCGCGGGAAATCAGGCCGGGAGAAGCCGTAGCCATCGGCTCCGGTCTACCGACGGCAGTCCCTTCGATTGTTTCGCCTGCAAGCGCGGTGTGGTTTCTGTCAGAAAGCGGTGCCGCGGGTTACAACGGAAGCACCCCCGGAAATGCAGTAGACGCTGGCGGGTCTCCCGTCGCCATCGTCCCCGGAGGAGCTGTTGTTGGCGTGGCCGACATATCGGCTATGCTGGCGGGCGGCCACGTTGGCCTGGCCTTCGTTGAGGCCGCACAGGTGAGCGCCTCTGGCGACTTCGTCCACTGGACCACGGCAGAGACTCCAGGGATTGCCGCCGCGGGCTTTGCCATCGATATGGCCTCAGGAGCCGGACGGGTCGTCGCGCTGATGACCCACCTAATGGATGGCGGCATTTCCAGGATTGTAGACCGGTGCAGCCTGCCCATCGACGGTCGCCGCTGCCTTTCAACCATAATTACCGATGTTGCTGTTCTGCGAGTTGCCACTGAGGGCCTTGAATTGGCAGAGATCGCCCCAGGCTGGACTTCAGAAGACATAATCGCTCTTACTGACGCCCCTCTGTCGGTACCTTCCGATGTCAGGGAAATGTCCTTTGATGTTCCAGACCTTCCGCCTCCCAACAAGGTGTTCGCAACAGCGGAAGAGGCGCTCCACGATGTACCAGACGGCGCCATAGTGAACGTGGACGGCTTCGGCGGGCCGGGCGGCATGGCCCACTACCTGATGACTGCACTACGGGACAGGGGTACCCGGGGACTCACCATGATCAGCAACACCGCCGGCATCGCCCGGGTGGCCCGTTTCGGCGTTCCCGAAGGTCTGACCGCCATTGACCACACCATCCTCGTCGAGAACGGACAGGTGGCCAAGGCGATCGCGTCGTACCCCGTATCCCCGTCCATCAACCGCCCGACCGCCTTCGAGCGGGCCTACCAGGAGGGCGAGTCCGACCTGGAGGTTTCCCCACAGGGGACCCTGGCCGAGCGCCTGAGGTCCGGAGGGGCTGGCGTTGGCGCCTTCTACACCCCCACCGCCGTCGGCACCCTGCTGGGCGACGGCAAGGAGCTTCGCGAGATCGACGGCCGCCAGTACGTACTGGAGCAACAAATCATCGCCGATTTTTGCATCATCCGGGGCCACAAGGCCGACACCCTGGGCAACATGGTCTACAAGGGGACATCGCGCAACTTCAACCCAGTGATGGCCACCGCCGCCCGGGTGACCGTGGTCGAGGTGGATGAGATCGTGCAGCCGGGCGACCTGGACCCCGAAGAAATCGTTACGCCCGGCATATACGTCGACCGCATAGTCAGGCGGCCCCCAGGATTCTCTCCCTACCTGTAGACTTAAAGGCGAATCGAGGTACGCCCATGGCTGTTGACCTGGAATCATTGGCCGAAAAGGAACGCCTGCCCCGCGAGATCATCGCCATGCGCGTGGCCAAGGAGCTGCCCGACGGCGCCTACGTGAACCTTGGTATCGGCATTCCCACCCTGGTGTCCAGCTTCGTGCCCGAGGGCCGCACCGTGTTCTACCACAGCGAAAGCGGAATTCTTAACTGCGGCCCATTGGCCGAAGAGGGCGGGGAAGACATCGACCTGATCAACGCAGGCGGCCAGTTCCTGGAAGCCGTGCCGGGGATGTCCTTCTTCGACTCGTCCCACGCCTTCGCCATGATCCGCGGAGGCCACGTAGATGTCACGGTTTTGGGCTCCCACCAGGTATCGGCCAGCGGCGATCTCGCCAACTGGATGCTGCCCCAGCGGGGCGTGGGCAACGTCGGTGGCGCCATGGATCTGGCTGCCGGTGCCAGCGGTGTCATCGTGGCCATGGAGCACACCGACCGCGAGAACAACCCCAAGATCGTCGAGGAGTGCACCTTCCCGGTGACCGGCCAGGGCTGCGTCTACCTGGTCGTTACGGACCTGGCAGTCATAGAGCGCACTCCCGACGGCCTGCTCCTGAAGGAAGTCGCCCCCGGCTGGACCCCGGAGGAGGTCCAGGCCCTCACCGGCGCCCGTCTGATCATCGCCGACGACGTAAAAGAGTTCGAGCTATAGGCCAAGCGTGGAGTTCCGCTCGTCGTAAGAGCCCTATCTGCTTGTCCATTTCTATCGCCCTACCTATCCTTGGCAAACGAAACGCAATGACCGGTGTTCTTCCCGACTCACGGTGCAAACGCACCTCAGTCTAGGAAGACTGAGCGGGAACGACGAATATCTCGTCGTGGATCTCGTCATCTATCGCAGTGTTTCTTCGAATGATGTCGGACAAGGTTGTTTCTCGCAATTCTTCCAACAGCTCGGGGTGTGCCGCGAAAAACGGGTCGTTTTCGTACCAGAAACGGTCGCCGTCCCGGAGCCTGCTGAACTGGTCCGCGATAATGGCCCTGAACGTCTCCCCAACCATGGCCCCCGACGCATGGTCCTCCGCCAGTCCTCCGATCCAGAGATCAATGTCCCCTATATCGCCGTACAGATCTTCAAGCGCTTCCTGCACTGCCGTGTCTGAGGAAACCTCGGAGAACGAGGTGACGGCGTCCAGTCCGTAAGCCCTTCGCACGCTGTTGTAGTCTCCGATTCCGTGGTCCCTCGCCCGCTGGATGTTCAAAGCTGCTAAGTCCGTCCCCCGCGTTGTTCCTTCCCGGAAGAGCATGTTTCGTGCCCCGTCCACAATAAGGAGGTCGACCTCCTCTGCTTGCTGGGACGCCAAGCCTCGCAAGAACTCCGAGATACCCCGTTCCTCTATCAGAGAAGGGCTGAAAAAAACGTCGGCCAGAGCGACATCGACCTCGGTACCGCTCGAACTCACTCGCAGTAGACTGGACGGGAGCATGGTATGACCGACCCGGAACGCGGCGGTCGAAAACTCGTTTGCTATGGTCGGCTCCACGCTCGGGTCGTAACCTTCATACGGCTCGATCGCACCGGCGCCGAGTAATAGAGGCAAGAACTCTTTGAAGGTGATGACCTGCATCTGTGCCCCAACGATCTTGCGGGCCATCTCGTAGATTTCGTTGCCGCTGAGCCCGGGCTGTTCCTCCGTAAGCTCTTCGGCAAGCCTGTTGTGCTCCCTGACGAACAGCGTGTGCATTGCCGTAAGCCCTGCCTGTTCGTTGGACCGGATATCCCCCGCCAGGAACAGGTCCGTGCGTTCTCTGCCCCCGTCGTTTTCCACTCCGGCCGTGTTGTACATCAGTAAGCTGCCGCTGGCGGAGGTTCTCAGTCGGCCGGTGCCGTCATTCGCCCGGAGAATGCGTGACCGTTCTACATCAGAGGCGTATACCTGGGATGCATCCATATAAGCGGTAATCCTGTTGACCTGCTCCCGGGGGTTGTCGGCTCCCGATCCGGTGTCGGGCTCAAACACGGATCGTGTGAAACTAAGGGTCCTTCCTCCATTTCCGCCGGGGTCGAAAGTTGAGTCGCCCGTGGGAACCGGGATGTCCATCGACTCAGGCGGACTACCCTGGGGCGTGAGGCTGATGTCATGGTCCAGGAACTGGCCCCATTGCCACAGAAAATCGCTGGCCATCGCGCTATTAGACGTCGACCCTTCCTGGTTTTGTGCTGTATTGCTGATGGTCCGGGCCCCCGGGAGCCAGTCTGGTGGCTCCGACACCCTGTCCATGTAGGAAACTGTGGCCATCCTGAGAAGCTCGGTCCCGGTCTTGCCCCAGGTCGGGTTTCCGATATTATTCAACCTTCCATCCATTGAGCGGGCATGTAGCGAGGGAGGGAATTGGCGCAGTTCGATCTCCACCGTGTCGTCTTCTTCCCAGTCCAGGTCGACCCCGTACCAGAAGAACTGCCTACCGTTGACCCACCCGGACGCGAGATTGAAAGTCGCGTCGTCCAGCAAAAGATAAAGACAGTCCTCATCCTTAAGGAGGCCCGGTGAAACTTCGAAGCTCAAGTCGCCGGAGCCAGACGAGCCGGTGGTCTCGAGCACAAGGTTGGTAACCGTGTGAATCGTTCCCCTCCAGGTGAACTCGTGGTCTGTGAGTTCACCTTCTTCGTCCTCAGAAAATGTAACGTAACCGATGCTATCTTCGTCGCTGCCCAAGGTCATCGTTGTTGACAGTATCTCGCTGTTGTGCAGGACAATCTCGGTACTGGCCTGCTCTTCGGCGTCGATTCCTGTGGGCAATTCCCCGAAGGCTATGCTCATGGTACCAAGGTCTCCCTCGAATCCATCTTCAACGAGTGAAATTTCGAAGCTCTTCCGGGTCTCTCCCGCAGAAAAACTCAAGCTTTCAGGAAGCCCCGAAACATGACCGGCTTCCTCTCCGCTGCCGTAAACCACTGACAGAGGGATAGTGACCTCTCTCCCCGGTTCTGGCACAAGGCTGACAACTACTTCCGCAGGTGCTATATCGCTGGTGGTGTACCTCTCTTCTCCAAACGAAATCTTTGCGGCTCCGGGAATGACCCGGGCCACGGGCACTTCGGTCAGCTGGAGCCCGCTCTCTGTGCAGATACCGCCCGAGCTGCAGGACTGGTTTGGGATTAGCCGAAAGGTCATCGGCCCGTCGACAGTTGCGTTAAAGACGAAAACATAGAGGACTTCAGTCCCCCCATCGGGCGAATTCACGCTGCAGTTCAGGACATTGGTCACCTCCCCTCCCGTCACCTGCACCGATGGGGTGTCATGGCTGAAGTCTGCAACTGAACGGTTGAAAGTGACGACAATCCGGCTCACCGAGGAGACTCCGGTGTGGAATGGAGAATTCTGATCATTTTCCGGTAATTCCGCCCTCAGCGGGTTACTGGATTGCGCCAGGGTAGACCCGAGCAGCAGTGAAGCGGGAATGGCAACTACAACCGCCAACATTATCGGGAGGGAAAGGCTAGAAAAGGAACGCACTGCATCACCTTCTACGTCCGTTTATTGGGCAGAGAAGCAGGGTGTGAACTCCCGTTTTCTAGTATGTGCACTTTCTCAAGAACTACGGTCAGCAGATGAGTAGGGAAGAATGGAGTACAGAAGCCGAAGCAGACCCGCAGGAGAGGTGGAAGCCAACATTAGAAAGGGGGACACAATAAAGAGGTAATTAGCTCCATGAACGTTTACTAGGCTGATACAGTTTGTCTGAAGAAGGGCCGCTGGCTGCAAACACCAGCCAGCGCTTTCGGAACACGGCAGTTTTGTGAGTCGCCGCTTGGCGAAAGAGAAGGCGTATATTTGCGCGAAGTCGTGTCGATGAAGTCTAGCTTGGCACTTTCTCGGTCGATTTTGTACATATGAGTTGGTTGCCCATCTTGCTTATGGCCAAGTTCAGACAAACTCCAATCTAGTACGCAAGTGTTTCGATCTTGTTTCAATTCATGCTCGTGTTTCGAACTCTTGAAAGTTCTTTAAGGCTTATTTCTGCCAGTTCTTGCCTGTTCCCAATAAACTTACTTTCCCTACCTGGCACCGTAGCCGTGGTGCCATTATTTTTCGACCCACAAATTTCACTTGAACTTCATGTAGTTGATTCCAACAATGACCCAATACTTTAATTTGATCACGTAGTTTTAGAACTAAAGTGAATCTATGTGAATTTAAGGCATTATAATTATAGGAAGGCAAGTCGCTTATGAGATCAGGCATTACCAAGCCCCTCCAATTACCATCGTGCATCATTCGGCCTTTCTTCCCACCTACCCCCGTTTGACACTCAATTTCCGGGCCTGATAGCATTTCAGCATCAAGCTTCAGGAGATGGTCCGTGGCTGGAATTATGGCTTTGGGGGCCTACATACCCCGCTACCGCCTGGGAGCCTCCACCGAGGGCTGGGGCTCGCGGGCCGAGCGCTCGGTGGCCAACTTCGACGAGGACAGCGTCACCATGGGTGTGGCCGCGGGACTGGACTGCCTCGCCGGGAGAGACCGGCAGGATATCGACGGCCTGCTCTTCGCCACAACCACACCGCCCTACGCCGAAAAGGGCTGCGCCTCAATCGTCGCCACGGCCCTCGACCTTCGCCGGGACATATTCACAGCCGACATAACCGATGTGCTGCGTGCCGGGACCACCGCTCTCAAGCAGGCCCTCGACTCGGTGACCGCAGGTTCCGCCCGCCAGGTCCTGGTGATCGCCAGCGACAACCGGCAGGGCTCCCCCAAGGGCGACGCGGAACGCAGTTCCGGCGACGGCGCCGCGGCGTTCATCGTGTCCAACGACGGAGTCGTGGCCGAGTTTGTGGGCTCTCACAGCATCTCCGAAAACATGATGGACGTCTGGCGCAGCGCCGGTGATCCCTTTGTCCGGTCCTGGGAGGACCGCTTCGCCATCGAGGAAGGCCTGGAGCGCATCCTGGGCGACGCCATAGCAGGCTTCATGGAAAAGCAGGGCATCGCCGCTCGCGATGTGGGCAAGCTCGCGTTGTACGCGCCGGACGGTCGACGCCACGCGCAACTCGCCCGGCAGATGGGGTTCGCCCCGGAGCAGTTGCAGGACGCCATGTTTGGACGCCTCGGCAACACCGGCGCGGCCTTCGTTCCCATGCTCCTGGTGTCGGCACTGGAAGACGCCGCGCCCGGACAGTTCATCGTGGCCGCCTCCTACGGCGATGGCAGCGACGTCCTGGGCTTTCGGGCCACTGGCACCATCGCTGACGGGCGCACCGGCATCGGAGTCGCAGGTTACCTCAACTTCGGGCAGAACCTCGACAGCTACGAGACCTACGCCCGCTGGCGCGATGTCTGGGTCACCGACGCTGCATCCCGCCGTCCCCAGGCCCAGTCGCCATCAGTCTCAGCCCTGTGGCGCGAATCAGACAAGAATATCCGGTTCTACGGAGCCACCTGCAACAAGTGCGGCTTCGTCCAGTACCCGCCGCAGCGTGTCTGCGTGAGTTGCCAGGCCCGGGACGACTCCACGCCGGTCAGGCTGAGCGACCGTCCCGGAAGGGTCTTCACCTACTCCATGGACTACCTCGCTGGGACTACCGACACCCCGCTGGTCGTTACAGTTGTTGACTTCGAAGGCGGCGGACGCGCCCTGTGCATGATGACCGACCGCGAGCTGGACGAGGTCAGGATCGACATGACCGTGGAAATGAGCTTCCGCAAGCTCCGCGTAGTGAACGGCATCCACAACTACTACTGGAAGGCAGTGCCCCAGCGGGGGCGGGCAATTGACCTGACGGGTGCGAAATAACCAATGGTAGAAAATTTAGAAATCGCCAGAGTCGCCGATTGGGCTTTCATAGAAGGGATCTGGCAGCAAACGCCAAATTCCTTAACTTTCGCCGGATTAGCAGATTCAGATGAGTCTGATAGGCCATTGTTCCCGCGAGGTATTGCCATTAGCGGTTTCAAATTTGCTAATGGCCGGATTACTACGACCATTAAACTGCCACAGAGCGACAGGAGTTGCGCCGGTAGCATTTTGCTGGGTTTCAGTTCTCAAGATTCCGGCTTTATCACAGCTGGGATTGGAGGGCTCACCAATGCCTACTTCGTACAAGAGTTCGCCAATGACACCGGGTGGCGTCAATTGGACACCGCCGGAAGAGTTGAAAATTTAGAGCCAGGCCATTCTTATCATGTTGAGGTCGGAGTTGAAGGTCAACGCATTTTGCTAATGGTCGATGGCATCAAAGTATTGGACCACACATTGAGGGAACCATTCAACCGAGAGCAAATAGGGCTATATGCGCATGGAATGGAACCAGTCGAATTTGGCACTGTCGAAATCTCCTCTCGTGCGCCCTCAGTTTTTGTGGTAATGCAATTTGGGTCTCCTTATGACGAGTTATACAATGATGTAATTAGGACAGTGTGCTCCGAATTTGGCTTGGAGGCCTTTCGTGCCGACGACATGAATTGGCCTGGAGTTATAATTCAGGACATTGTTCAGGGGCTAACTGAGTCGTACCTAGTTATCGCGGATGTTACACCCGCCAATCCTAATGTTTTCTACGAGTTAGGCTATTCTCACGCCTTGAATAAGCCCACCATCCTTCTGGCTGATAGAAAGGCAGAGACTCTACCATTTGACATACGGAGTTATCGTGTCATTTTCTACGACAACACCATAGGCGGAAAAAGTGCTGTCGAAGCCGATCTCCGCCGTCATTTGACCAGCATTGTCGGACAATAGAACTATTAGGGCAGAGGTTGTTATGAGCGGAATCAAGGATCGCGTGGCCATTATCGGTATGGGCTGCACCAAGTTCGGAGAGCGATGGGACGCCAGTTCCGCCGACCTGATGGTGGAGGCAGCCTACGAAGCATTCGAGGACGCGGGCATCGAAGGCAAGGACGTCCAAGCCGCTTGGCTTGGGACCGTGTCGTCCTTCCGCACCGGGCAGCCGCTTGCCGATGCCCTGAAGCTGGACTACATCCCCATCACCCGGGTGGAGAACGCCTGCGCAACCGCCACCGACGCCTTCCGGAACGCCTGCTACGCCGTCGCTGCAGGCATCTACGACATCGTGCTGGCCCTGGGTGTGGAGAAGCTGAAGGACTCCGGGTTCTCTGGACTGGCCGTTCCCGAGGCCCCCGGCTCCGATGTGAACCCGCCGGTGCCGCCACCCTCCCAGTTTGCCCTTGCCGCCACCAGATACTTCCACGAGTATGGCATATCCTTCGAGGAGGGAAAGCAGACACTGGCGCAGATCGCTTCCAAGAACCACCACAACGGCACCATGAGCCCCAAGGCCCACTTCCAGCGGGAGGTCAGCGCCGAGCAGGTGGTCAACGCGCCCATTGTGGCGTGGCCCCTGGGCCTGTTCGACTGCTGCGGCGTGAGTGACGGCGCCGCCGCGGCCATCATCACCACCCCGGAAATTGCCAAGACCTTCCGCGACGACTATATCCTCGTCAAGGGCATCGGCCTCTCGGTGGGTGCCTTCGGCATCATGCGCAACGACTGGGACTTCACCCACTTCCCCGAGTCTGTTCGGGCCAGCCAGTCCGCATACCAGGAGGCGGGCATCAGCGACCCGCGCCGGGAAATTGATCTGGCCATGGTCCACGACTGCTTCACCATCACCGAGCTGATCATTTACGAAGACCTGGGCTTCAGCCCTCGCGGCCGCGCCAGCGAAGATGTGGAGGCCGGCACCTTCACCCTGGAAGGAGACCTGCCGGTGAACACCGACGGCGGCCTGAAGTGTTTCGGCCATCCCATAGGCGCCAGCGGCATCCGGATGATCTACGAGGTCTACAAGCAGCTCCAGGGCAAGGCCGGCGCCCGCCAGCTCCAGAAGGCCGACCTGGGCTTGACTCACAACCTGGGTGGCCGTCCCGGCTCTTTCACCTGTTCGGTGGCCCTCTTCGGCACCCGCGACTGATCGTTCCCCCTCCGGCCGTCAGGAAGCCAATAGAGCCCCTTCCTTTAACTGGGAAGGGGCTTCCATATGTGTCGCATGCGAGGCGTTGACCTTTCGCATCCCCAGCGGGCGATTAACATAATCTGTCAAATAGCTGAAATTCCAACCAAAAATTGTTGCTTTTTAATACTGTGACTTGATATAACGACATAACATAACTGGGAGTGGGATGGGCAGTGGTTGTGTCAGAGTTTCCCGGCATCGATTCCAGCCGGTCATCTATAGAGAGAAAGCGGCGACCCGTGCTGATTACCGGTCGCGGCACCGATGTTGCCTTCAATCTGGACGATGAGGCTCCCCTTGATCAGCTGACCGACGAACTCAGCGCATATCTGGCCGAAGAGGGCGCCCTCTATTCCAGGGGCGGCATCAGCATCAACACCGGCAGCCGCTCCCTCAACGACGATGAAGAGGCGGAGATTCGCCGTATCTTCAAGGAAAAGTCAGGACTGAAAATCGCCCGGTTCATTTCGGGCCCTTCGGAACTCGACCCACAGCCTGAGGTGCTCGTCGAAGAACCTCCCGTGGTCCGCTTGAGGAAGGACCCAGACCCTGTCGACGACCCCGCCGCGCAGCTTTCCTCCGCCGACCTGGCCCGTGCTCTGAGCGGCCTGTCCCAACAGGGCCAGCGCAGCCGAACCGGCGGCATGGTCGTTCGCGGCACCGTGCGCTCGGGCGAGTCGGTCCAGCACTTCGGCGATCTCGTGGTTCTCGGCGACGTCAACCCGGGCTCGGAAGTTGTGGCTGACGGGGACATTGTGGTGATGGGATCCCTGAAGGGCCTTCCCCACGCCGGAGCTTCCGGGGACGAAAAAGCGGCCATAATCGCCCTCTCCATTGCCTCACCCCGGCTCCGAATCGGGCAATGTGAGGCATCGGGCCTCTTCCCCCATGAAGACCCGGTAGGACGCAAGCGCGGAAAGGAATTCTCCACCTCACAGCCTGTGATCGCCTACGTACGAAGGAAGTCAATCTACGTCTCGCCATTCGCTGGACGCTTCGCCAGATATACAAAAGGGGTACCTTATGAAGGGTAGGACTATCGTCATTACCTCGGGTAAAGGCGGAGTCGGGAAGACAACCGCCACCGCCAATCTCGGCACCGCACTGGCCATGCGCGGCCATCGCGTCGTGGTCATCGACACCGACATCGGCCTGCGGAACCTGGACGTGATCATGGGCCTGGAAAACCGCATCGTCTACGACCTCGTCAACATTGTCGAGGGAAAGTGCCGGGTGCGGCAGGCGATGATCCAGGACAAGCACAAACTCGAACTCTACCTGATCCCTGCGGCACAGACCCGTGACAAGGATGCTGTCAGCCCCGCTCAGCTGAAGGCGCTCTGCGCCGAACTGGAGGAGGAGTTCGATTACATCCTCATCGACTGCCCTGCCGGTATTGAGCAGGGATTCAAGAACGCAGTCGCTGCAGCCGGTGAGGCCATAATCGTCACCACCCCGGAGGTCTCGGCCATCCGCGACGCCGACCGGGTAATTGGCCTGCTGGATGCTTCAGGCCTCCACCGGCCCACGCTCATCATCAACCGCATCTCCGCCGACATGGTGAAGCGCGGCGACATGATGGGTCAGGAGGATGTTGAGTCGCTCCTGGCGGTCGAAGTCATCGGCCTCGTACCGGCTGACGAGCGCACGGTGTCCGCTGCCAACAAAGGCATTCCTGCCGTGCACGACCCTCGCTCCACTGCCGGCGCCGCCTTCACTCGCATCGCGGCGCGGATCGACGGCGAAGAGGTGCCACTCCAAGGAATCGAGCCCCGTCCCGGAATGTTCAACCGCCTGCGGGACATGGTGGGCATCAAGGGGAGGGCTTACTCCCATGCGTGAACTGATGCGTTGGCTGCTCGGGCTGGCCGACAGGGGTGGTGAGAGTTCCAGCGATGTGGCCCGCAATCGCCTTCGCATGGTGCTCATCCAGGACCGCATCGACCTGTCTCCCGAGAAGATGGAGCAGATGAAGCGGGAAATCTGGGAGGTGGTCTCCCGCTACATGGTGGTCGACGACGACTTCATGGAGTTTGAAGTCCGCCGTCTCGACGAGCTGATCATGCTGGTCTCTAATATCGAGGTCAAAGACCTCAGCGCCCTCGCCGCCGCAAGGTAGGGGCGACGGCAATACCATGGCACTGGTTCTCACCAACTGCAATCTGATCGACTGCGTTACGGAAGGCGTCCGCTCCGGCGCCGCCGTAACAGTGGATCAGGGCCTCATCGCTGCGGTCTCCGCTGCCGGAGAGCCTACTGCGTCTCCCAGCGACGAGGTAATCGACCTTGCCGGGGCCTACCTGCTGCCTGGCCTGTGGGATGTCCACATCCATCCCGAATACCCGAACCCTCCCGGCACAACCATCCCGCAGCTCACAGCGTGGTTCGGCCAGAACCTGATGCGCGGTCTCGCCGAAGCAGGCGTCACCTCTGTCCGCTGCGCTGGCGCCGGCCACTTCATGGATGTGGCCTGGAAGCGGGCGTTCGAGTCCCCGGAGGGCCCTGCCGGGCCCACGGTTTATGCCTGCGGCCATTTCCTCACCACCACCGGCGGCCACTTCCTAACCTCCGGCCACGCCCTCGAATGCGACGGCCCCTACGGCTTCGTCGAGGCCATCCGGGAGCAGATCAAGAACGGCGTCGACCACATCAAGCTGAACCTGTCCGGTGGCATCATGGGCCCCTTCTGGGACCGCCACCTGGACTCATTCCTGCTGCCCCAGGAAATCGAGGCCGCCTTTACCCTCTGCCACCAGCGATCCATTCCCGTGATGGCCCACGCCACCAATCCCGTAGCTGTAAAGGCCGCCGTCCTTCTTGGCGCCCGCAGCGTCGAGCACGGCTATGTGATGGACGAGGACTGCATTACCGGCTTCCTGGACAACGGCACCTGGTATGTCCCGACACTGGGTATCACGCACCTCACGCCCAGCCAGGCATCCGACGAGTGGGAACAGACCTACTGCGAACGCAAGGCCCTCGCCCCCGACCTCGTGCGCCGCGCCGAAGCCGCCGTCGACCAGCATCGCGCCTGGTTCCAGACGGCGCTGGACGCGGGCGTGAAGATGGCTCTCGGGTCCGACGTCCTTCCCCTCCGCGACTCGGCACTCCTGGAGCTTGGCCTCTGGGTCAAGGACGGCGCCACACCCTGGCAGGCCCTGGTCGCCGCCACCCGCAACGCCGCCGAGCTTTGCGGAGTGGGTCCCGAGGTCGGTACCCTGGAGGCGGGGAAGCGCGCCGACATGATCGCCGTCGCCGCCAGTCCTCTCGACGACATTCAGAACATCCGTCGCCTGCAGATGGTTTTCAAGGACGGGCGCCTCGTCGCTGATCACCGCGGCTGACCTGTCTCATCCTCCCCTCCTCGATTGCTACTCCTCACCCCCCGCTCTATACTTGCGCCCGTGGCTGGCGCCGAGTCGCGGGCCTGAGTCTCAAATGTGAGGAGGCCGGAAATGGCCGTCAACAAGCTGACTATCGGAAACGTCGAGATCACCTCCCTCTCTGACGGACTATTGGAATTCGACCTCTGCAACTTCTTTCCCGCCATCCCTGGGGAGGACTGGCACGGGCATGAAAGCCACCTCAGCCCCAGCGGCGGCGTGCGATTCAACCTCGCCTGCTTCGTCATACGCTCCGAAGGCCACCTGATCGCGGTCGACACTGGCCTCGGTCCCAAACCCACGCCTGAAACCCCGTGGGGCGAGCTGCTCAACGACTTCAATGCCCACGGCCTCAACCCGGGAGACATTGACATGGTCGTGATGACCCACGCACACCGCGACCATATCGGCTGGAATGTCGTCTCACAGGACGGCAAGTACGTCCCGACCTTTCCCAACGCCCGCTACTATGTGAGCGCCCGGGACTGGGACGCCTGCCACGATCCCGAATTGATCGAGACCCGTTTCCCCAACGCCCCGGAATGCGTCTGGCCCCTTGAGGAACTTGGCGTCCTGGAGCTGATGGAGGGCGAGCACCAACTGACCGGCGAACTCTCCATGCTGCCTACTCCGGGACACACCCCCGGACACATGAGCATCAATATCTCCTCCCAGGGCGAGCGGGGGCTGGTGCTGGGGGATGTCCTGCACAACACCGTTCAGATCGAAAACACCGACTGGGTGTCACGCGCGGACATCGACCCCGACACGACGCGCGTCACCCGGCGCAACCTGATGGACCGCCTGGAGAGCGAGGGCATCCCCGTCGCTGCCGTCCACCTGGCCTCCCCCGGATTCGGCCGCATCGTCCGCACCGAGGGCCGCCGCTACTGGCAGGCCATCTAGAAATTGCCACGAATGGCAGTTCTCATGGCCCGAGACATTCCGTTCCGGCGGGCGGCGCCGCCCGCCCCCACCGGGGCGCGATATTGATGACACCAGCCCCTTGCCGTACTTGGCGACATCCCGCTACCTTGGTAATGTGACACGGGACCGAAGTGCTCCGTTTGATCTGCCCCTTTGGGTTACCGGGAAATGGGAGATAATGCTAGACAATGGTTGATATTCTGGGAAATAGCGCTTGATGACTTCCCCGGCACCACCGTGGACATGGCGAATAAGAGGGACCCTTCCGCATTGTCCCCTGGGACGACACAGCGTGGAAACAATGCGAACCGTCGGGCTGCATTAACACCGGTCAGTTGACCACGCTTGATCGATCCGACGAGCTTCCGGAGATCATCTTCTGATAGGTTCCAGGAATGGCCGGGGTCAGCGAACGCATGGGGGTGAACAATCATGGCAAAAGACGGGTTCAAGATAATCGACGCCGAGCTGCATGTGATGGAGCCCGTCGACCTGTGGGAAAAGTACATCGACCCGGAGTTCAAGGACAGGGCGCCCCGTCGCCTGAGCGAACGCCGCTGGGACATCCGGACCGTCGTGGAAGGCGATGTGATGGCCAGCATGACCGACTACAACTGGCCGGCGCGCAGCACAGAGGAGGAAGAGACCCTGGCGGAGCGGTACGCCGAGGAGATCGCTGCCAACTTCGACCCGGAGTCCCAGGTCAGGGCCATGGACAGGGAGGGCCTTGACCTGGCGGTGCTGTACCCTACGTCCGGAATGTACATAACGGCCCGGAACGGTATGGACCCGCGATTCGCCGAGGCCGCCTGCCGTGCCTACAACAACTGGCTCTACGACTACATCCAGGAGGGCGACCCGTCCCGCATGTTCGGCGTGGCCGCCCTCTCGCCCCACGATGTTGAGACCGCAGTGATCGAAGCCCGGCGCTGCGTGAAGGAAATGGGGTTCAAGGCTGTCTTCCTTCGCCCCAACATGTACAACAACCGGTCTTGGCACGACCCTCACTACGACCCGTTGTGGGCCGAAGTACAGGACCTGGATGTTCCAGTGGGCTTCCACGAGACTACTGGCTCCAGAATGCCCGCCGCCGGAGCCGACCGGTTCCCCGACGATCTCGGCATCGCCCACATCGCCACCCACTCCGTGGAACAGATGATGTGTTGCATGGACATCATAATGGGCGGTGTGACGGAGCGCTTCCCCAGGCTCCAGTTCGCGTTCCTCGAAGGCCAGTGCGGCTGGCTCCCCTTCTGGCTCGGCCGCATGGACGAACACTACGAGTGGCGGCATCCGTATGGCGAAATGCAGCACCTCAAGATGCTGCCGTCCGAGTACTTCAATCGGCAGGGCTACGCCGCCGTCGAGTGCGAGGAATCGTTCGTCTCCCATGTGGTCGAGGCCGTGGGCGACGAGCGTCTGCTCACCACCAGCGACTATCCCCACGGAGACGCCAAGTACCCCCACACCATCGAGACATTCCTGCAACTGCCGCTGTCCGACGAGAGCAAGCGACGCATCCTGTGGGACAACCCGGCCCGTCTCTACAAGCTATAGCCCAAAATAGAAGGCCGACACGGGAGGGAAGGCCGGGGCTCCTCGTTACTCCCCGGCCTTTTCGATTTTCTCCGTGGTCCGGCCACAACGGAGTATTACCGTATGCGAATCGGGTTCATAGGGACCGGCAACATCGGAACCCCCATGGCCGCCAGCATCCTTAAGGCAGGCCATGAACTGGTGGTGCATGACATTCATGAGGAAAAGACCGAACCTCTGGTTGCCCTGGGAGCGGTGTGGGCCGGCTCTCCAGCCGAGGTTGCGGCCCAATGTGACATAACTTGCAGCTGCCTGCCCGGGCCTGCGGAGATGGAGCCGGTAACCCTCGGGCCGGGCGGCATCCTGGAAGGCGCCCCGCCAGGCTCGGTGTATATAGACTACACCACCAACTCTCCGTTGCTGGCCCGTCGGGTTCACGGCATCTTCGCCGAAAAGGGTGTGGCCATGCTGGACGCACCAGTGAGCGGCGGCGTCGAGGGAGCCAGAGTGAAAGACCTCCTGGTAATGGTCGGAGGCGACGAGCCGACCTTCCAGCGGTGCCTGCCTGTGCTGGAAGCGATCGGGGAACGTGTGATGCACACCGGCGACATCGGCTCAGGGTGCATCTGCAAGATCATGCACAACACCGCGGTCTTCTGCGCCGACCTTGCCATGACCGAGTGCTGGACCCTGGCCGTCAAGTCGGGCGTGCCCGCCGAGACCATAGTCGAAGTATTCCGCAACGGGGCCATCGGGCGAATGAGCAACCTGACCGGCAGGCTGCCCGACACCTTCTTCAGAGGGGATTTCGAGGCCCGTTTCGCGCTGAAGACAGCCCACAAGGACCTGCGGCTGGGGGAAGAGCTGGCCGAGGCCTACGAAGTCTCGATGCCCCTCGCTGAAATCTGCCGCGACCTGTACTCCCAGGCCATGGCCCGTGGCTGGGAGGAAAACGACAGCTCGATAGTGCTCACTCTGCAGGAAGAGAGAGCCGGCGTCCAGGTGCGGCTGGGGGACGAGCAGGCCTAGTGCAGTTCGGCCACCGCCTCCACTTCCACCAGGAAGTCAGGGTCTGCGAGGCCCGCCACAACAACGGTCGTGCTTGTCGGGCGCCCTTCATCGGGTAGCAGCGTCATCCTGACTTCGCGAATCTTGCCCAGGTTTTCCGATCCCACCACGTAGGTCGTGGTCTTCACGATGTCCTGCAGTGTGCCGCCGGCGGCCTTGACCGCGATCTCCAGGTTGGCCCATACCTGCCTGATCTGCGCCGCCGCGTCGCCAACATGCAAAGCTCGCCCGTCCAAGCCGCGGGGTACCTGGCCCGATATGTAGACCGTGTTCCCCACCTTGACCACGTGGTTATAGAGGTTAGCCGGTGGCGATGCCAGCTCTGGAGGGTTGATGAAGTCGCGTTCCATATAAAGTCTCCTTATTGCACTGATACTGTCGCGCTATTCTTGACTGCCTGCGCTATGATAGCAGCCATCCGCAGGGGCCAAAGTAAGCGTCTCTACGCTGACTCCGGGAGTGAGTATGAAGGCATTGGTAGGTGGAACACTTATCGACGGACTCGGAGGTGAACCTCTGGCGGGCTCCACGGTACTGGTTGGCGACGACGGCCGCATCGCCTCTGCTGGCCCTGGGCCCGCGGTGCCTATTCCCGAGGGTGCGGAGCAGGTCGACATAAGTGGCCACACCATAATGCCGGGCCTGATCGACTGCCACGACCACCTGGCATCGTTCACCTACGACCTTCTCAGCCGCTGGGGCATGACCGAGCCCCGCAGCACCCGGACACTGCGCATCGCCCGCGTGATCGACGACACGCTGCAGTCCGGCTACACCACCATCCGCGATTGTGGCTGGCTGGAGGCTGGTTTCAGGGTCGCCGTGGATGAGGGGCTGGTAAACGGTCCGCGCCTGCTTGTGGCCGCCGGCCCCCTTGGACCCACCCACAGCGTCCAGGACCGGCCCACCTTCTCGGGCCACCGGCGGTACGAGATGCCAGACCCGAACATTCCTTACGGCGTAGCCGACGGGGACGCTGAAATCCGCGCCGTCGTGAGGGAGAATGCCCGCGTGGGCGCAGACCTCATCAAGGTGTTCCAGACGGGCTTCGGGCGGGCCACCCACCTCGGCACCGACGCCTGCTACGAACTGAAGGAACTCAAGACGCTGGTGTCCGAGTCCCATGCCCAGGGCAAGCTCGTGGCTTGCCACGCCGTCGGGGGGCCAGGCCTCCGGACAGCCGTTGAAGCCCGAGTAGACTCCATTGAACACGGCTGCTACCTGGACTTGGACCACGACCTCCTGCGCATGATGGCAGACAACGACATCACCCTGGTGCCCACCCTCACGGTATTCGCCCACCATTCCGCCGAAGGCAATCCTGTCGCCCAGGTGGAGGCGCGGGAGTTTCGCGAGCACCACATCGAGACTGTCCAGCAGGCCATGCGGTACGGCGTGCGAGTGGTCGCTGGCACCGATGCCGGCGGCTGGTTCCACGGCAACAACTCGGTGGAGCTCGACATGCTGGTCGATGCCGGCATGACCCCGATGCAAGCGATCGTCGCCGGCACCCGCGAGGCCGCCGCCTGCTGCGGCCTCGGATCTGAACTGGGCACGCTGGAAGCCGGCCGACTCGCCGACATCATCGTCGTCGATGGCGATCCCTTGCGCGACATCACCGTCCTGCAGGAAAGGGAAAACATTCGCTTGGTGATGAAGGAAGGCCAGGTCTACCGAGACCTGTTGACTTCCGATTAAACAAGAAAAAGGGGCGCAATACCGTACGCCCCTTTCGGATACCAGCGGATTTGAGGCTGTCTATCCCTCCCACCGGAACCGCGAGTACAGCCCGTGCTTGCCCTGCTCCTCCCATGAAATGGTCTCGTCCCTAATGGTCTGGTTGGAGCGGGCCAGGGTATGGACATTTCCGTGGATCACATTCCGCAGGTTGGTGATGGTGGCTGTTCCTTCACGGTCCGCACCCCTGATGGCCTGTACCTCCAGCAGAACGAGATCTGAAGCTCGCAGCGTTCTCGATGTGGCGTCGACCGTGATCTCCAATGGCATTTTACGCACTGCGGTGAGTTTACCGTCTCGGAAGAACTGCCCCAGGATTTCCCACGGCCCTCCGGCCTCGCCGCTGAATATGGCCCGCAGTGCCTCGCTCTGCTGAGCCGTCGCAGAATCGTCAATATAAAGCACCGATGTCCAGTCGCCGTCGGCCATGGTCGGCCCAGGCGAGTAAACGAATATCACAGCTCCCAGCCCGGCAAGGCTGGCCTCCCCGAACTGGCCTTTACTGAAGGATACACCCCAGATGGCGTCGCAATACCCATTGGTTGGAGGCTGGCGGAAGCTGATGTGGCACGGGCAGAGAAGGTTGCAGTTGCAGCCCTCGAACAGCTCACCTTCCGCCCACCATGCTTGGCTCACTGGTACAACTCTCCTCGTGTGCAGAATTCTGTTGGCAAAGTTAGGGGCGCACGGTTGTGCGCCCCTTTTCAGGCATGACCAGGAGTAGCAGTCGGCTAGAACATCGTGCTGTCAGTGATGGCCTCACCGCTGACGATTGCCTTCAGCCGGTTGCGGAAGTCGAACAGCTTCGCGTCATCCTCGGGCGTGGCAGGCTCTCCACGGCGTGACTCAAGGTGCTCGATGAGGTCCTCGAGGGCCGCGTTTTCGCGGGTGCCGCTGGGGATCTTGAAGAAGCCGGCGTCGAAAGTCGGCAACTCGCCGGGGCCGAAGTAGCCTATGGCGTACCTTCCGGTGCTCTCCTTGTGCAGGGTGTAGCCCTCAAGGTCGTGGGTACCCTTGCCCAGCACCTGCCCGGTCTGGGCGTAGTATTCCATCACGTTCTTGGCGCCGTACTTATTGATTGGGCAGACCTTCATGCAGATGGCGCAGCCCTCGTATCGAGACATAACCGGGCGGCAGCGCTTGTAGATCAACTTGTTCTTTTCCACACCGCGCCACCAGATCTTTTCGCGCATGAGCGCACGGCCCGGGCAGCGGTTCACGCACACCTGGCAGACCTGGCAAAAGGCATGGAACCCATAATCAACCGGCTCGTCGTAGGTCACCGGAGCATCGGTGGTGATGATCTGCAACCGGCAGCGGGCACCGGCGTGCGGGGTAAGCAACTGACCGTTGGCACCCAACTGTCCCAGACCTGCGGCCACGAACATCGGGATGGTTGCGGCGCTGTGATTGCTGGGCCCGTGGACCTGCGCTCCATAGCCCAGGGAGCGGATGAAGTCGACCATCTCCAGTCCCATGGGGGCCTGAGTTTCATAGGTCCCGAAGTGCCCGTGCTCGGCAGCCATGCTGGGAGCGCTCTGCGTTTCCTCGAAATCCTGCTCTAGGGCCAGGCAGATGGCGTTGCCAAACTTCACATGGCTCTTTCGGTCCTGGTATATGTACCGGGGGTCGTGGGCGGTGAAGCCGACTTCAAGGTAGCCCATCTCGCGGGCCTTGGTCCGGATGAGTTCGCTCACGTCTTCACCTGTCGGCGTGCCGGTGGGGGGCAGTTCGCCGGTGCGGTTCATCAACGGATAGAACTGCTCCATCGTGGCCTGGTGCTCGTGATGATACTGCTGCATTTCCTCGGTGCCGACGGTGGGCGCCCACTCGGTATCGGCCGCGTGTTCCACCTGCTGGCGCTGGAGCGGATATTCCCGGCTGTAAAAGTCGACGTCTTTCACGTTCATCGGGATGCCAGGGACGGTCTCCAATTCCTCGGGCACGGGAATTTCAACCGGTTCGTCTCCATAGCGGCGCCCAGGACGCACTACGACATGGCCGATCTTTAACATAACGAGACTCCTCCTATCTCATATCCAGCACGAGAACTGCAAAATGGGGGTCATTCTGGCGCGATTGTGCTATACAGGCGGTGCCTTGTCAATTCGACATTGCATCATGGGCAGGGCGATTGCAAATTCGCTTCGAATCCGTTGATGGTGAGCCCGTCGAACCACCAACGGGTTCTGGCAACCCGTACTTCGACAAGCTAAGGACTAACGGTTTGGGCACTTGGAGGACTTTGCAATTCGCTTTGCATCATGGGCTGGGCTATTGCATTTGGACTACAAAGGGAGTGCCGCAGCGAACTCAACCTGTCACTCCTGCTTTCGCGGGAATCCAGTGGCCGGAATTTCCAGGCCAATTGTGCCCGACGAAGCCCCTGGCCCTGGCGTCCGAAGGGAGTGAGAAGCGCAGAAACCCTGGATTCGGACTTCCGCTGGAATGACGGTTCCCCTGGCGGCAAGGCCACCTGAATTGGAACGCTATCCCCTCCGCCACCGGAGGTTTGCCCTCTGGATGACAGCGGGCGTATCATATTTATCTATAATCTCGGCGGATTGCCCTGCGCCCTCCCGGTTACCGATAGGCCGGAAGGCGGATAGGAGTTGCAATCTATGGCGGAAGGTGTTGGCGAAGGCCAAATGGAACCAGCGGGCTTGCCCATAAATGCCATTTTCACGCAGGATGGGCCGATAACTCCCGAGTTTCGCACTGCCTTGGTCAGTCGCGTACTGAACAGTTTTCCGGATCTTCCGGAGAGCGCACGGCAGTCATTGCGGACCGCTGTAAACGACGAGATTGCCCTGTCAGCTGGAGGATTCAGGCGAGGCCAGGCCGGGCGCGCCCTTGACGGTCTTCGCACTATCCTCCAAGAACCGATAGAGACAGAAATCCAGAAATCCAGCAAACTGGCCTGCGCTGTCTTCCGGTGCTGGGCCGAGTCTCATGCGTCGCTGCGAGAGGAATCGGAGCGATATCTGGCCTCCTCTGAACGGCCAGCTGATGGGCCAGACCTCGTGGCAAGGCGTTTCAGGAGCACCTGGACCCCGGAAGAGGTCGAGTCGACAGTCGACACCTTTTCCAAGGCCCACAGCGGCTACAGTCGCGATGATTTAGGGCTGATGCTGTGCTACGTGTCGGGAAACTTTCCTCTGCAGCCTGATGCGGAATCGGAAGCCCGGGAAGCATCCCACACACTATCGGAAATGTTGACGTATCTGCAAACCCTCCCAGCCACTTCCTCGTTGTGGGAAAGCGTGATACCCAATTTCGTGGCATCGGTATCCCGGGTTATCGAAGAGAAAGCAGCCCAGTTGCGCTGGGCATCAGATTTCGATTCCATCCTGGAGGCTCTCCGAAGAGACTTCTCCGAGTTGCTCACCTTCTTCGAACAGGATACCCATGAATGGGTCGCGTCAAGAGTATCACACGAAGCCGACACCGCTGCGGCATTGGGACTCGCAGAGAACCTGCAGTCGTTACTCACCGAATATCGCGTGGTACACGACCGGGCCCTCAGCATCAGCGAAGAACGCGAGCGGAGCAAGAGGCGGGATGCCCTGCAGCCTGCCATCATGGATGCGCTGGGAGATATCGACGCCCTGATGACCGGTGAGCCGGGTGGGGAGTCGGCTGCATCTTCCGCCCCAACTGCGGGGGTGGCGCCGCGAGCTCCCGTCGGCGTCAACGCTGCGGAAGATTCTCCTCAGCCTTCGGCCGGGCCCCTCCATTCAACAACACCAGATCCACCAACGGAATTGAACTGCCCGAGCTCTGGCCTACAATCCTTGCCAATTGCCGGCTCCGGCCCTTCTGATGTCCTAATTGAGACCGCCGAGCCACAATCCTTCACCGAGCACGAATACGTGGGGCTCCTGTCCGAGAACAACGGACTCCGAGACAGCGCAGTCGCACTTAGCTCTGAGAACCAGGGTCTTCGGGATGAAGTGGAGTCCCTCAAGGGGGAACTGTTCAGCAGCCTGGAAATGGAAGAGTCCTGGCGAATGGCCTACCGGTCGGCGATCAACGGCGCTGCGACCGATGGCGAGAAGGAAGCGCCCCAACAGGTGGATAGCGTCGATGCTGCGGTTGAGATGGCCCGGAATCGGTACAAGCAGGAACTACTTTTTGCTCCCAACTCAGAGTCGAACATCGAGAACAACCCGTTCATCGACCCGGCCAAGGTATGGGAAGCCCTGCAATGGCTTGCCACGACATACTATGCTTCGCGAATGGGCCGCCTCAGGGTCACCGACTTCAACCAATCTATCAAAGAGGCTTGCGGCTGGTGGTACAAGGGAGACCAGGGAGAAACCACCCTGTCCCGATACGAGAAGTCCTACACCACTAGGGTGGAAGGCAAACGCCACTGGCTAGCGGAACACATAGGGAAGGGCACTACTTTCGACGCGAGATACACAATCCGCATCGCCTTCCACTGGGACCGGGAGCGGCGACGGGTAGTTGTCGGCTACATCGGCCGGCACCAGCAGACCGACGCAAGCTAGCCCATCCGCAGCCTATCGGCCGCGAAACCCGTCCCGAGCCTGCACTATCGCCTTGAGCTTCGCTTCAGCAACACTGGCTGAGGCAACGGGATTGTCCGCGAAAGTGGCGAATCCGCAGTCTGGAGTGAAGAACACCCGCTCCTCACCAAAGAGGTCAACTGCCCGCTCCACGCGCTGCCTGATTTCTTCCACGGGCTCAACCGAATCCAGCTTCTGGTTGACCACGCCGACACCTATGCGCTTGTCGTCGGGAAGTTCCCGAAGCAATTCGGCCTCTCCCGCTCGCTCGGTGCAGAGCTCCAGGAAGAGTGTCCCAACCTTCGCGGCTTCCAAGACCTCCATGAGAGGACGATAGTCGCCCGCCAGTGCTGCGGATTCGTCCTTGGTCCAGTTGCCCCGGCATATGTGGAGACCCAATCGTTCTCCTGGCAGCCCCAGAACCACCTCGCTCAGCAGACTCGAGGCAAAATCCAACTCTTGTTCGGGCTCCATCTTCTCGCTCAGGGCTCCGCACATGAAAGACCGGTTCTGGCCGGAAGCACCAAACACGACCTCGGTCAGGACGGGTTCGTCGAACTGGACCAGTGAAACTCCCCCTGCCAGCAGGAAATGCAGTTCTTCGCGCAAAACGCGGACCACGTCCTGCGCCAGTTCTTCCCGTGTATCGTACGGCCGGTCCGTCAGGCAGTCCATCCACATGGTACGGGTAAGCAGATATGGACCTGGAAGCGCCACCTTGATCGGCCGGTCGGCACAGGAACTGGCAAATCCAAATTCGTGGACGGCCAGGGGGCGGCTGCGCCCCAGGCTGCCGTACACCACGGGGTGTCGCACCTCGGTGGCAGGCACATCCAGAGCGCGGAGCTCCTGCTCGAACTCCTCGGGGTCGTCCACCATGGCGGTGAGGTCGCTGAGCGGTATGAGCTGGCAGTTGTCCAGGAGGCTGCCGACGAAGCTGGCGTAGCTGTCGCGACGCTGTTCCCCGTCGGTCAACACGTCTGCGCCCGCCCTGATCTGGGCATCGATACACAGCCTGACGGCGTCGTCCGCTGTCGCCTGATACTCGGCCTCGCCAAGCCGGCCCTCCATCCGATCGTGAATGGCCTGCAGCATCCAGCGCGGGCGGGGCCAGCTGCCAATGCCCATCACCGACAGCGGAGAGATCCTGGGCGCCGGCGCCGGAGGAGGCAGCGTTTCCGGAATCGTTACCGCCACCTTCAACTGCCGTCCAATATTAGCGGTGCCCATCAACGTGTGTGCCGGTCCGGGTTCAACGAACGGGCCCTTGCTAACCAGGAAACTGCGCTGCCGGCCGTTCCTGGTCCACGACACCAGTTCGTTCTTGGTCAACCTGCACCAAGCCGGCAGTTCTACTTCGACGGTGGAGTCGGTGGAGAGTATCTCCAGCAGCCCGCCCGGGCTCAGCGGATCAATATGGCGGCGGATGAGCAGCAACAGACCTCCGCCGCAGTCCAAGTCGCCACCGTCGAAGCTGACGTCTGGCTGATAGCTGTGAGTTTCGACTGGTTCCATAGAGCTTCCCTTGTCTTTCGGCGTGTTTGCTGGACGGCTAGTAAGTGATGCAGGGAGTGCCGCCAGTTAGAAACTCCACCAGCACGGCACCGCCTACTATCCTTGCCCCATCGACCAAGTTTTCCTCGTCCAGCTCCCGCTTCCTGAAGCAGGGCGCACATACCAGGATGTTGCCACCCGCCTCTGCAAAGTTGCTCATGAGTTCCCTCAACGGCAGGAACCCGTCTTCATGCACATCGTCGGCGTACCCCTTCTGGGACAGGCGTACTCCCTCTGTGCTAAGGAAAACGACGGCATCTTTCTCCGATCCAAGCGCGGCGTTGGCAATGACGAATGCAACCGTCGACTTGTCGGTATCATTCTTGGCACAGGTCAGGTTTACACAGAACTTTTCCGCCATCGGTGTTTCTCCTTTATTTGGGACGCTAATCAGCCGCTCTTGGCTTCAATCCAGTAATAAGGGTGCTCAGCGCGAAGAAGACGGCGACCGGTCATCCGGCACCAAGCAGGGAGGTCTTCTGGGGCCCCGAGGTCGAGGGAGGTCAGCTTGAGGATGTCGCCGGGGTTGAGCTTGCGCATCCTCATCCGCAACAGGATGATGACTTCGCCGCAGCCCATGTGTCCTGCGTCCCACTCGTCGGCGGGAACCGGCAGTTCAGCTTCGGAGAGACCGTACCGGTCTGGAGAGGAAGCGGAGTCAGGCACCAGCGCGCCCTTCCTGGCAGCGCCCCGGCACTGAGAGGTCGAAGAGGTGTGCGTTGCGCAAAATCATTGCTGCTCCCCGCCTCGCTGTTTTGCCGCTCCGTGCATTTCCTGGCGATCCAGTGGTGGGCGGTGCAGGACTCGAACCTGCGACCCCCTGCGTGTAAAGCAGGTGCTCTAACCGGCTGAGCTAACCACCCGTCGTACGGATATAATAGTATCGTTAGCGAGATTCGTAAACCCCGCTCCTGCGCCAAGGAGTGTTCCGAATCTGGTGGTCGAGTTACATTTACGATCTGGAAATCTGAGGCTCTGGATTCCCGCCTTCACGGGAATGACGGCTTCCCTGGCGGCAAGACCGCCTGAATAGGAACGCTATGCCCGCGCCACGCACGGTCGACGATTGGCTTATAATCGGGGCACAGCACGCTTGGGTTTAACATAAACGGAGGTGCGGAAACGATGTCGCATCAGGAACGCTTGATCTATGTGGGAATGCACGACGGAGTCTGCGCCATCGGCAGCGACGACGGTGGCAGGACCTGGCACGAAGGTCCTGTAACGCCGTTGCCCCATGCCGCAGCGCGTCTGGCCGTGAGCCCAGTCAATCCGCAGCGGGCCTGGGTGGCCGCGTATGAAGCTGGCGTGTACCGGACCGACGACGGCGGAACGACATGGACGCACGTCGACTCCTACCCCTCCGACTACGCCCACAGCGTCCTCGCCAACCCTGATTCGGTCGATGCGGTGTATGTCGGCAGCGAGCCAGCGGCCCTTTTCCGCTCCGAAGACAGTGGCGCAAGCTGGTCCGAGTGCCTCAGCTTCCAGGACGTCCCGGAGTCCACCAACTGGGGATTCCACGCACCCACGCGAGACTCCCACATCCGCGACCTGGTGGTATCTCCGGGCGATTCCAGCCTCCTGTATGCTGGAATCGAGGTCGGCGGCGTGGTCCGCTCCACCGACGGCGGCGGCACCTGGCAGCAGTTGCCCGGCCTGGACGATGACATCCACTGCCTCCACCTGGGCACCGACAAGCAGCAACGCGTGTACGTGGCCACCGCCAGTGCCCCGTACCGAAGCAACAACGGCGGAGACGAATGGGAGAAGATCAACGATGGCTTGGCCCGCCGTTACACTCTTCACATCGCCGCCGCCCCCGACGACGCAGACCAGGTGCTGGTTACGGTCTCCGAAAACGCACGACGCAAGTCGCCGCAGTTCTACCGCTCAGCCGACGGCGGTCATACCTGGCAGAAGGTCGACGGCCTCGGTGAAGGTGAAGAAGCCGAGTAAATGGTGGTGGCCTTCGAGTGGGACCCGTCGTCCCCCGGCGATGTCTATGCTGGCACCGACGGCGGTAAGCTCTACCACAGCTCCGACCGCGGCCAGTCTTGGCAGCAGATGCCGGTCACGCTGTCTTCGATAGCCGTGGGGGCTCTCGCCGTCGCCTAGCCAAGTCACAGGTAGACTGGAACCACTTCACTCGGTCGGGCTCTCCGCCCTCGGGAATGGCCGACGCGGTTGACTTCGCCGCCTGCGCGACGACTCCATTGAAGACGCTGAAGGTTGTCGTCGCGCATTGCGCCGCTTGTCTTGTCAGCGTTCCCGGGGCGGGTTAGTGGGGTAGTCCTCGAGACGGCCGGTATCGCCCGGTTGGATGATGAAGTCGCGCCGGTCCCTGTAGAGACGGGCGCGATTGATGACATAATCACCTTCGTCGTTGTAGGGATCTATATCGTTGTAGTCCGTCATCAGCCAGTACTTGTGCTCACCTGTGAACAGGTAGGTATTCTTCATACGGAAAAACCGGGAGGCGACTCCTTCTCCGTCGCGAAACCGGTTGCAGATGGCGTCTAACAACTCCCTCTGGTCGTCCTTTTCAGTGAGAACGTATTCGTGGGGCCAGGTATCCCGGTAAGTCACAGCCTCCCGCCAAGGAGCGCGTTCAATCAGTTCCCTCAGTGTAGCCATACCCTAACGTCCCCGGAACTCCGGAGCCCGCTTCTCTAGGAACGCACGCCGAGCTTCCTCTGCGTCGTCCGAACCGTTCAAGATACCGCCCGCGTTGGAAGTCAGCACCATCGTGTTCTCCAGGCTGGTGTCCATCGCCGTCCGCATGATCCGCT
The DNA here is from genome assembly GCA_965216065.1 of Dehalococcoidia bacterium. Taxonomy (GTDB): domain Bacteria; phylum Chloroflexota; class Dehalococcoidia; order Lucifugimonadales; family UBA3495; genus VXOI01. Next base: position 923,868 of record CBDCFB010000002.1, on the reverse strand, counting down.
TGCTGACCCACTGCACCATCGGCGGCGTCCGCATGATCCGGTCGCACAGATCGCGTGTGGTCTGTTCCAGCTCATCGCTCGATACCAGGTAATTCAACAGCCCCCAGTCGTAGGCCCGCTGCGCGTCCAGATGCCCGGTGTAGGCAAATTCCAGCGCGCGACCCAGACCGGCCATCTTTGGCAGGTAGTAGCTGCCGCCGTTCTCGATGATCTGACCCAGCTGCTGGTAGCCGATGAACCGGGTATTCTCGCAGCCCACGCGAATGTCGCAATGGAGCGCCATGTCCATCCCGGATCCCACGGCCGGGCCGTTGATCATGGCGATGGTGGGCTTCCGGATCAGCGAGATGTCCCGATGCAGGTGGGTGAAGCCGTGGAAGAAGTGCTGCCTAGCCGCATCCGGTCCTTCTTCGGTCCCGCGGTTGCCGACAAAGTTATCGCCGGTGACCGAAGGGTCGGTGTCGCGGCGCATATCGGCTCCCGAGCAGAAACCGCGGCCCACTCCAGCAAGCACGATCACACGAATGTCAGGGTCGTCATCCCCCGCCCGCATGTATTCGCCGACCTTGGCAACGGTGCCATTCTCCTGAGAGTTGCCGGTCAGCGCGTTCATGCGCTCCGGCCGGTTGAACTTGATCCAGAGGATACCCGACTCTTCCGGCTCATACAGCAGGTAGTCCACCAATCTGGGACCTTTGCCGGTGCCTCCCATCTCCAAAAGACTCTCGTTACTCACGTTTGCAATCCTCCTGAACCTCGATTCCAGAAGCGTCCGCGATACCCCAGCCGGGGTATCCTCTATTCCCGTTAAACGAAGCCACCCCCGCTGAGCGGGGGCGGTAACTGTCGAATGCTGAAGCTCCAGACAAACCTTCTCGCCTTCGAACTCCTACGGACTGAAGCTGATCAGGTGCATTCCGGAGTCAATCATGATCGTCTCGCCAGTGACGTGGCCTGCGGCCTCCAGCAGCCACACCACGGTGTCGCCGACGCTCTCCGGCGAGGGAGCTTCCTGCAGCGGCACCTGCCGTTCAAAGCTTTCAAACAGCTTTTTGGCTCCCTCTTCGCCCAGCCCGTCGCCCCACCAGCGGGTCGGGATGGGGCCAGGGCACACGGCGTTCACCCGGATCTCGGGCGCCAGCGACCGGGCGAGCGCCATTGTCATTGTGTTCAATGCCGATTTTGATGCCGCGTACGCTATCGAGCTGCCCCCTCCGGTGATCGCCGAGATCGACGACACGTTGACGATCGAACCCTCGCCCTGCGCTTTCAGGCTTGGCGTCACCGCTCTGATCATCTGGTAAGCGCCCACCACGTTGACCGCGTAGATGTTCAGGAAGTCTTCGCCCGACAACGACTCCAGGTCCGACGCGCTTGCGAACACCGACGATCCGGCGTTGTTGACCAGCCCGTCGATGCGACCCCACTGTTCCAGCGCCACCGAGGCCATGTGGCGGCAGTCGGCGTCCTCGGCCACGTTCCCTTGACATAACACTGCGTCGCCACCCAGGTCCCGACAAGCCTGCACAGTCTCCTCGGCCTCTGCCAGGCTCTTGGTAAAGTTGACAACCACCCTCGCGCCCTTGGATGCTGCGATTCGCGCCGTGGCCGCACCAAGCCCGGTGGCGGAGCCGGTTACTATAATCACTGAACCGTCCAGTTTCACCTTCGCCTCCATGACCATACCCGGCAGCAGTTCGGAACTGCGAGTATGGAGTAATATCTCAAGAGAAAGGAATTCGGACCGCGCCGGCAGTATAGCACGGGCGATTTGGACCGAGCGGGAGTGTGCCATGACTGCGAACATTGGAATGGGAGATTACAGGTACGAATACCAGCCGGACTGGGCGAGGTTGCTAAGCGGAATGTCGATCCAGAGTCCCAGCGGAGTGGCGGTGGACTCCGGGGACCGGGTCTACGTGTTCCAGCGCCAGGGCCCCGCCGTCCTGGTGTTCGACAAAGGGGGTCAATTGCACGGAGTGTGGCAGCGGCGCGATGGCGTACCGGCCGATGCTCACCACATTCATGTCGGCCCCGACGACACCGTCTACCTCACAGACCGGGACGCCCACCAGGTGTTGCTCTACGACACTGCAGGAACCTTGCTTCGTTCCCTCGGCAACCGTGACCAGGCGGCCTTGCAGGCGCCGTTCAATCATCCGGCCGACGTCTGCGTCGCACCTACCGGCGAGTTGTATGTCGCTGACGGCTACGGCAACTCCAGCATCCACCGCTTCAGCCCCGCTGGAGATTACATAAGCAGTTTCGGCAGCCCCGGCAGCGGACCCGGTCAGTTCAGGGTTCCCCATAGCGTCCGTGCGTCCCAGGACGGCCGGGTCTACGTTGCCGACCGGGAGAACCACCGGGTGCAGGTGTTCACGGCGGAGGGTGAATTCCTGTCCGAGTGGACCGACTTCAAGTGCCCTATGGGCGTCCACATCGACGCGAACCAGGTCGTCTACGTAACTGACCAGATCCCCCGCATCAGCATCTACACCCTTGATGGCGAGTTGCTGGCCCGGGGCAGGACATTCGAGGGCGCTCACCAGGTCTACACCGATTCGGAGGGAAGCATTTACGGTATAGACACTGCCAACCAGCGGATACAGAAGTTCGTCAAGGTCTAAGGCCGGCGTTGCCAGGGCAGTAAGGTTAGCCAAACTGCCTAATCTGCCAATACTTTCCTATATGCAGCTGCCCATCGCATGACAGCCAGTAATGGGTCTTCGGGGACATCAGGCTCAATCTGGTACCTTGCGGCCAAAGTGGAGAAGGTTAGGTCGATCTTCTAACCTTCTCGATTCTTCCTATATTCCCCGAACCAGCGAAGTTTCGGGTCAGAACGCAAGGCCGGAGCTCCGGGGCATGCAGGGAGGTCGCTTCTAGACCGAGGGAAGATGTTAGGCCAGTCGCCTAACATTCCGTTATTTTCCTATAATCCGATGCCCGGTGGCCCGTTGTCGGCAAGAAATGCGGAAAACGAAAAGGCCCGGAAGCCATTCCGTGGAGTGGAAGAAAGGGGTGGTGCGCTTGGCGAGATTCGAACTCACGACCTCTGCCTCCGCAGGGCAGCGCTCTATCCACTGAGCTACAAGCGCACGGGGTCCCATTTGACTGGGTTGGTGCCGAGGGAGGGATTTGAACCCACACATCCGTAAGGATACTGCGCCCTGAACGCAGCGCGTCTGCCGTTCCGCCACCTCGGCCCGGGGAGTCCGGGCCGGTGCCCGGTTCTCGAACGTCCTCTGCTACATGGTGGGCGATGGAGGACTTGAACCTCCGACCTCCTCGGTGTGAACGAGGCGCTCTGACCAACTGAGCTAACCGCCCGCGCTCGGGACAACAATCAATTATAGGGAACGCCCTACCAGCAGCGCAACCCTGCGTCCCGCCGCGAGACGGCGCTCCGGCTCCCGAGATCCACCGCCCTGAGTACCAGGGTGGTTCCACCGGTTAAGTGATTTTATGTCAAATTGCCTCAAAACCTCTCACAGGACTACATAACGTATCTTGTGCGAACCAACCTGTAACTCGATTTATGTCGCCCCGGTTACCACGATACTACCAGGCAGCGGGCCTGCAACCGGACCGTAGGACAGCACTGCCAAGTGCCCTGCACCCCCGGAGAGAATCCAGCGTCGCCCTACAAGGCGTATATGATTGTACTTTATCGGATATCGGAATAGACAGTATAGAGTATGAGATCGAAAGGGAAAGAGAGATCAATCTTCATCCTCTTGCCTTTGCTGGCAGTGGCCTTCCTGGTCGCTTGTGACTCAGGATCGGGGCCAGCGCAGCGGGCGGCGACAGAGACCCCTGAAGTAACGCCTTCAGTTACGTCAACTCCATCCCAGCCCACGGGAACGCCTTCACCGGCTACGACTACGGCTACGGTTCCTCCACCTTCACCCACGCTCACAACGCCACCTACCCCCACGCCGCAGCCCACTTTCACGCCGCAGCCGACCGCCACTCCTGCGCCATCTCCTTCCTTGCACATCGAATGGTTCGACTCCCCGCCCGATTCCGTTCACGCCTCCGCCAAGGAGTCCATCGAGACCATCTGGGCCTACGACCGGGAATTGGGCGAGAGGGTGTCTCAGTTCTCCTGGGTTGGCGACGAAGTCATTGAACGCGAACAGCTGCTGCTCGAAGAAATCGCCGCCCTTACGGCGGGACATCCTGATCTTGCCAAGAGTCTGGCCTCATTCCTCTGGATGGAGGCCAGTGGTGGTGTGACCACCGCGGCTTCCAGGGGTGTTGCTTCCATACGCCTCACCGCGGACATTGACTTCGAGCTGGGTGAGAAACTGCTCGACTATTCCTGGCTTCAGAACGGCTTTTCCAGCATGGAAGCAGAGGCGCTCGAGAATATCGCATCCCTGGCCGCGACAGACTCGGACACGGCAAGCCTCCTGGCATCGTCCGAAGGGTTCGAGGACGAATCCGCACTGGAACACGTGGCGCGGGCCGCAGCAGCCATCCATGGGATTCTCCAAGAAAATCAGTCCCTCGGTATGAAAATAGCTAAGTTCCCATGGGTCGTCGACGGCATCACTCGAATTGAGGCGAGAGCGCTGGTGGGCATCCACAACCTGGTGCGGTCAGAGTCCTGGAACAATCCTCGGCTGGACGAGGTCTTGCTAGGGTATGACTGGATGGTCGATGGCGTTTCCGCCAGCGAAGCGAAGGCCCTTGATGGCTTTCTCTTGCTCCTGAGGGCTTCGGAACGTCAGAATTCGGGTTTGGCCGAAGAGTTGGCCCGGCACGACTGGGTTGCCAATGGAGTTACAAGCGAGGACCTGGAAGCGGTGCGCTGGTTCGAGCAGTTACTGGACATTGCTGGCCCAGACAATGCCGACGTTGTCGGCACGCTGGTGGCGTCCGCATGGGTCGCCGACGGAGTAACAGCCGCAGAGCAGGATGACCTGAATATCTACTGGCGCCTGTTTGAGTCCGCAAGAGGGCAGGATGCAAAATACCAGGAAAAGCTGACTCTGTATTCCTGGGTCAGCGACGGGATAACGGACGAGGAATGGGACGCGATCGCTCCGATCTACGATTCGGTGGAAGCCACCGGGAGGGAAAACTCTCACCTGAGCGAAAAACTACTCGACTATCCCTGGATCGCCGACGGCATCAACAAGAGCGAACAGGACTCCCTCTACATCTTCGCCTCTCTCTTCGAGACTGTCCGCAATGTGGACTCTGACATCGCGGATCAGATCCTGTCCTACGCCTGGATTTCGGACGGCATGACTACTCCCGAACCAGATGTCATTAACCGTTTCCGCGACCTGATAGTCTCGGCCCGTGCGGCGAATTTCGATGGTGCAGCCACCGTTGTCGGCTACCGCTGGGTGGTCGACGGAATCACGCCTCGCGAGAACGATGTCCTTTACACACTACTGAGGATCTTCGAGACAGCGGATCTCCGGAGTGCCGGTGAGGTCGAAGAACTCCTCGCATCCCCCTGGGTGTCGGATGGGATAAGTACCAGCGAGCTTGAGCAGGTCCAGCGGTTCCAGGAACTGCTCGGCCCAGACACTGTAGATACTCCCCTGATTTCCGACGAGTTGAAGGGGCTCCCTTGGGTCTCCGACGGCATTGCCGGGCAGGAACTGGCCGCCCTGAACGGACTGCAGGCATTGCTGGTTGCAGCCGATCAAGCCGGGGCCGTCTCCGGCAGCCTGTTGCTCGAATACAACTGGATCAGGAACGGCATAAGTCGAGGCGAACTGGAGGCGCTGTACATTATCAGTCTGTGGCTCGAGTCTTCGGGGCCGGAGAGTTCTTCCTTTGCAGACGCCGTTGTCGCCTTCCCCTGGGTGGCTGACAGCCTAACTGAAATTGAAGTCGACGGGATCAACTCATTACGTCTACTGCAGACTTCCGCGATTGAGTCACACTCAGTCCTGGCTGACATGTTAGCGGTATGGCCTTGGATAAAGGGCGGCCTTACTGACCCGGAGATTGGTGCGCTACACAGGCTCGGGGAACTGTTGAAGGCTTCGCGGGCAACGGGTCCCGAGTCGGTCGAGAAACTGGCCGGCCATGCATGGGTAGAGGACGGGATAAGCGAGGTTGAAAATGACACGCTGTACGTCTTCCAGACGCTGATCGAGAGCGCAGGGACCGCCAATTCGTCCTTCGTCGCGAAGGTGGCAAACTACCCCTGGGTGGCCGACGGCATCGCCATCGACGAAACCCAGAATGAGGCCGATGCCATAAACCGGCTGCGTGACGTGCTGCGATTTACCGCCCCGTTCGACCCGGAACTCGCTGAGCGCTGGGCCGACTACTCCTGGGTTGCGGACGGTCTGACAACCCTCGAGATGGGGGCGCTGGGTGAATTCTGGGATCTACTTGCCCGGGCGGCAGAGTCCGATTCCGATGTGGCGGGGCACTTCGATTATCCCTGGATATCCAAATGCGCAACCATCTACCTGCCGAAGAAGCAGGCGGGTATTCAGGAGTTCCTGCAGTCCTCAAACCCCGAATTCGGCATACTGCTCAGACAGTTGCTGACCGCCCCCTGGCTGGAGGACGGTATCGTTGCCGGGGAAACGGAGACGGTGGGCCTCGTCCGGGATCTGATAGGCTCGTTTGGTGAAACCAACGAGTTCATCGCCGAGAAGCTGGCCCAATATCCCTGGCCCCCCGGCGGTGCCACACAGTTTGAGTGCCACGCCCTAAATCGTCTGCGCTCCCTGCTGACAGACCCGGAGACCGGCCTGTCCGAAGTCCCATGGGTCGATGACGGCATCGACAGCGAAGAATTGGCGCTAATCTCGGTCCTTGACGAGACCAGGGGACGCTCCAAGGACCAGTACCAGGACCTGCTGGAGAGTCATTATGTTCGCTCCAAGACCATCACACTTCCACTGGCCGGAGAAATCCGGTTCAGGGTTTTCAGGCACAGCCCCTTCCCAGGCAACGACGACAGCATCGAGCTGATGGAGGATATCGCCCGACACCTGGAGGAGTTCATGAGGGTCCCCTTTCCCTGGGACCCGGTCGTCATCGGCATCATCGAGCCCAGCCTCCGGGCCGGGGAGAAGCCGGAGAGAGGCGTTGGCTATTCCGTCATTGACCAGCTGGCAATAACCGGCAGGGAATACAACCGGGACTTCGATCTGGCGGTCTTCCATGAGATGAGCCACATCTACTGGGGCGGGCACACCGGGGCTCCGCCGTGGTTCACAGAGGGGGCAGCGGGTTTCCTCCCAGACTACGCCAGGGCGGAACTCGGCAGGCAGCGGATCAGCTCCCGCCGACTCAACCTGCACCAGGTCTGGGAAGACGAATGCCGGGTCTGGGGTGCAGGCACCATAAGCCGGTTCCTGAGAATGCGGGACGTCGACCCCGACAGGTTCGAAAGCCGCGGCATCTGCACTTATGCCCTTGGTGAGTTCTTCCTGCTCGAAACCTACCAGCTCTTCGGAAAGGACGCAGCTTCAGCCGCCATGCGCCAGCTTTACCTGGAGGCCGAGGCCACGGGATGGGCCGAGCCAATCACCGAAGAGCAGATATACCGGGTCTACAGGGCAAACGCGCCGCGCGGCAAGGAGGAGGCTTTCGAAGCCGTGTACGAACGCTACCACGGCGGCTCTTACCACTAGCGCCAGCTGGCGAAAGTAAAGAGGTCAGGCGTTGCCAGACCTCTTTTCTCTTACCTCTGACTGCCCCACAACGCTCATCGCCACCCGCTGGCGTATTCTTCGGTCATAAGCAGCGGGCCGTCCAGATTCACCAGTTGCTCCTCGATTTCCGCCAGGAGATGGTCCAGGTTCCAACCCTTCTCCGCCGACACCAGGACGCCATCGGCGGCGTCCTTCTCCCAGCCGGCGCCCAGGGATAGCTCCCGCACCTGTGCCAGCTCTCCGCCTGCGGTGGCGGAGTCCATCAGCAGGTCCATCTTGTTTATGACAAGCAGCCGCGGCCGGTCGCCCAGACCCAGCTCATCCAGCGTCTGCTCCACCACCTCTGTTTGCTCTGGGGCCTTGGGGTGCGAGACGTCGATCACATGCAGCAGCACGTCGGATCGGTCAAGCTCTTCCAGCGTGGCGCGGAAGGCGGCGATTACTTTGGGCGAGAGCTTCTGTATGAATCCCACCGTATCGCTCAGCAATAGCGGCGCGCCGGATGGCAGCCGGATCCGGCGAGTGACCGGGTCTAGGGTCGAGAACAGCTGGTTTGCCGCCAGGGAGGCCTCGCCGCTGGCGCCGGCGCTGGCCAGCGCGTTGAACAGGGTGCTCTTCCCGGCGTTGGTGTAGCCCACCAGCGTGGCCATCGGGATCGCCGACTTCTTGCGCCGGTCCATGTGCAGCGTTCGTCTACGCCGAACCCCGTCCAGCTCCGACTTGATCTTCTGCAGCCGCCGTCGCACCAGCCGACGGTCGGTCTCAATCTGCGTCTCGCCAGGGCCTCGCGTCCCGATCCCGCCCCCCAGCCGTTCGAGGTGCGACCACTGCCCGGCCAGCCGCGGCAGCAGGTATTCGTGCTGCGCCAACTCAACCTGCAGCTTGCCCTCGTAGGTGGACGCGTGCCTGCCGAACACATCCAGGATCAGCGCGGTACGGTCGATGACCTTGATCTCGGTCTGCTCGCCGTTCCGGGTGAAGGTCCTCGGCGAGAGCGCAGCTTCCAGGTTCCTCTGCTGCGTCGGAGTCAGCTCATCATCGAAGATCACGACCCCGGCGTTCAGTTCCTGGACTATCTCCTTCAGCTCGTCCACCTTGCCTTTCCCTATATAGGTGGAAGTGAGCCGGTCCGCGCGCTGGAAAATGGTCCCCACCACTTCGGCACCGGCCGATTCAGCGAGTTGCCGCAACTCGCCCAGAGTGTCCTCCAGGGACCACAGCTGGTCGCGCCCCTTCAGATCGACCGCAACCAGGATAGCGCGCTCCTGCTCCGGAGATACATCCACCACCCGCGACTTTGCCCCGTTGTTCCGGGGTTCGCTTCCGCCTCGCTGCATTCTTCTGGACTTGGCGATAAGACTAACCTCCCTGCGGGGTGGGAATAGTCCACCCTTCGATGCGCTGGCAGCCCTTCTCAACCTGCTCGTCCGGAGTGGTAAGCGACAGCCGGATATACCCCTCGCCGTACCGCCCATAGCTGGAGCCCGGCGTAACCACCACATCCAGGTCTTCCAGCAGCCTCTGCGCCAACTCCGCCGAGGTGAATCCCGTGGGCACTTTTGCCCAGATGTACAGGCTTGCCCGGGGTACATCAACTTCCATACCCGCGTTGCGGCAGGCCCGCACCACCCGGTCGCGCCGGCGCTGGTAGATAGCCACATTGTCGTCCACGCAGTCCTGCGGACCGGTCAGCGCCTCCATAGCCATCTCCTGGACCGCCTGCGGGACACCCGAGTCCAGGTTGGCTTTGATCTGGAAAAGCGCCTTGATCATGTCCGCGTTGCCAACCGCCATTCCTATGCGCCACCCGGTCATGTTGTAGGTCTTGGACAGCGAGTGAAACTCGATCCCGACGTCCTTGGCACCTTCCAACTCCATGAAGCTCATGGCTCGGTAGCCGTCGTACCCCACTTCGCTGTAGGCCGCGTCATGCAGCAACGCAATATCGTTCTCGCGGCAGAATGCCATTGCCGAGGACAGGTCCTCCCCGCTGGCCACTGCGCTGGTCGGGTTGTTGGGGTAGTTCAGCCACATCACCTTGGCTGCCCGGGCCACGTCGGCGGGTATCGCATCCAGCTCAGGAAGCCAGCCGTTGCGCTCATACAGCGGCATGATGTGGCTCTCGGCCCCTGCAAACATCGTTCCGACGCCGTAGACCGGGTATGCGGGGTCGGGCACAAGTGCTACGTCTCCCGGGTCAAGGAAGCAGAAGGCCGCATGACCGATGCCTTCCTTGGCCCCGATCAGAGGCAACACCTCGGTGTCCGGGTCCAGCTTCACGCCGAACCGGTTGTCATACCACTCGGCGATCGCCCGGCGCATTTCCGGAAGCCCGTCGGTCTCAGGGTAGCGATGGTTCGGCGGATACTGCGACGCTGTCAGCAGGCGGTCTATGATGGGCTGGGGAGTTGGAATGTCAGGGTCGCCGATGCCGAAGGTCACCACATCGGCGCCGGCGGCACGCTTGGCCGCGATGATGCGGGAGATCTCCACAAAAGGATAAGGCGCCAGCTTCCCCAATCGTTCAGAAAATTGCATCTTCGCGGCCTCTGCTCCTCGTTTCCCCGTTTAAGGTCGATTCCTATACCCGTTCAAAGTCTCTTCGCGAAATTCCCAAGTCCCTCAGGATTGCGGAAATGACGCCCGGCTTCAAGTCATCACTTCCCCAGAATGGGATCGTCGCCCTGGCTTGGGTGTCTGGATTGACCCAGATCTCGTGCGACCCTCTTGCCTGGCGATCAAACCTGCAACCCAGGGCCCTGAGCTTTCGCGTTAGCTGACGATAGGTCATGGGGCAATAACAATCTCTGCCTCGACGCCCGCGCCGCCTGTCTCTAACTCCAAAGCCAGCAATTCTGGGGGAATTGGTTGCTCAAGCTCAATGTAAGATTCTACAAATGCCTCGGCCACCCCCTGGATGTACTCCAACACTTGCGATGGCGTTTCGCCCCAAGCGCGACAGCCGGGCAGGAGGGGTGCCTCAGCCATGTACATATCGTTGGTATCCTCCGATGGCTCGTACAGAACGATGGGCAGCTTGTACAGTTTCATAGCGCCTCCCGCCACTCCTCGAATGTCAGCCGCCTGGTCCCGGCCGTGGTCATCAGACGGCCCACTCCCCGGTGAATACCTCCGTTGCAGGTCCCTCCATCATCACTTCGCCGGTTCCGTCCCACTGGATCCGCAGCGTACCTCCCGGCAGGGTTATGTCCACCTCGTCGCCGCAGTGCCCGGACAGCCGTGCCGCCACCGCGATTGCGCATGCTCCTGTGCCGCAGGCCAGCGTCTCGCCGCTGCCGCGTTCCCACACGCGGGCCGTCAGCTTCCCCGGCGCATCCACATTCACAATCTCGAAGTTCACCCGGCGCGGAAACATCGAATGGTGCTCAACTTTCGGCCCCACGGTGAGCAGCGGAAACTCCGCCACCGGCTGCTCGATGAAGGTCACCGCGTGGGGGTTGCCCATCGACACGAAGCTCAGCGGCAGTTCGTGCCCGTCCATGCTGAACGGGTAACCCAGCACCGGCCCTTCGACGAGTTCAGGAGCAGCGTGTTCCAGCGACACTGGCACCTCGGCGGGCTTCAGGATCGGCGCGCCCATGGCCACCCGCGCTCCCGTGATCCGAGCACCGGCGTAGGTCGGCACCACAGTCCGGATACCTGCCAGCGTCTCGACCGTCAGCCCGTCCCCTGAAGGCGCAGCGATGTCCCGTTCAATGGCGTACTTGGCAAAGCAACGAATCCCGTTGCCGCACATCTCACCCTGGGAGCCATCGGCGTTGAACATCACCATCTTCAGGTCGGCCAGATCGGAGTCCGCTATCAGGATCAGCCCGTCGCTGCCCACACCAAAATGACGGTCGCTCATCCGGCGCGAAAGCTCCGGCCAGTCCTGCTCCTGGTGCCGGGCGTCTATGTAAACATAGTCGTTCCCAGCCCCTTCCATCTTGGTGAATTGCATCTACCTAGCTCCTGGGTTTCCCTGACCGGACGGCCTGTTTGAACACGAAATCCTGAATATCGGACCGTGGCTCATTGTATCACAGGGCCCCCCTGGCTCAGATACGAAGACACCGCGTCAGCCGCCATGTCCACCACCCTGGGGTCTGCTGCATCAAGCCAGTTTATGCGAGGGTCCGATAGTTTGAACCAGGCGTACTGACGCCGAGCCAGCCGGTGAGTCTGAGTCTTCGTCCGGGCCACCGCCTCCTCCAGCGACAGTTCCCCGGCCAGGTACTTCCCCAGTTCACGATATCCCGGGCTGTCCATTGGCCCCTGCCCGAACGGCACCCCCGCAGCCTTCAGCTCCTCCACTTCCTGCAGGAACCCGGCCTCCATCATCCGATCCACTCGTTCGTCGATCCAATGGTACAGCGCCTTCCTGTCCATAGTCAGCCCCAGCACGAGAGCACTGACACCAGGAGGTTCCGCCGCGCTCGCATACTCCGACGGCAATCTGCCGGTAACGTGATGAATTTCCAGCGCGCGGATGACCCGGCGCACATTCCTGGCATCAAGAGCTCCGGCACGCACGGGGTCGATCTCCGCCAGCCGCCGGTGAAGGTATTCGGCGCCCTCTTGCTCCGCCTCTGCCTCCAGTTCGAGGCGAAACTCCGGGTCCGGCGGCACCGCCGGCACACGCTGCCCCTCCACCAGCGCCCACACGTACTGCCCCGTCCCGCCGCACACGATGGGCAGGCGCCCCCTGCTTCGGATTCCATCCAAAGCCCCCGATGCACGCTCCAGGAAAAGACCAAGCCCGAATGGTTCCGGTGGATCGATTATGTTAAGGAGGTGATGCGGCGCCGCGGCTCGTTCCTCCGCCGTTGGCTTGGCAGTCCCCACGGTCATCCGCCGGTACACCTGGCGGCTGTCAGCGTTGACGATTTCCCCGCCGAACCGCTGCGCAAACTCCACCGCCAGCGCCGTCTTCCCCACCGCCGTCGGACCCACGACGCAGATGAGGGGCTCGGAGTAGGATGCGAGTTTGTTGTCGGTCAAGGCAACTCTAGTGGACAGGGGTCAGTCGGCCGGTGCTTCGGCGAGGGAACCCGGCTCGCCCAGCCTGGCCTGCCGCCCCTGCGGGCGCCGCACCCGCTGCGCCGGCTGGTAGTCCCCCGGCCGCGGCGGCAGGTCGAACCCCTGCCCCGACAGCATCTCACCCACTGTTCGCAACTGTAGCTTCGGGAAGTCCCGCGCCCACAGGTCCGAATGGTAGAACCCTGCCGCAGCCGCCTCCTGCCGCATGTCCCGCGTCGGCGGTTCCAGCGAGATGAACAGCCCAATCGCGGCCTTCTCCCGCTCCACGACGCCAGCCAGGTCCCGCACCTGTGGCGAGGACACCCGGCCGCCTTTCACCTGAATCACGACCTTCTGCGGGGTGCGGCGCTGGCCGTCGATGAAGTAGAGCATTCCGTCCACGCCCCGGTCAGCGCCCCGACGCTGCTCCGACTGCGGCTGCGCTTCCAGCAGTGACACCGCCCAGAACTGAAACTGGTACGGGTCCTGCTCCCACAGCGCCCGGGCGCTCCCCTCGTCCTGCGGCTCGCCGACGACTTCGTAGTCCTGGCCCGCATCGAGATCGAAGGCTGTCTTCAGGCGGTTCTTCATCAGGGCCACGGCCAGGTGCGTTATGTCGATGCCGAGCCACTGCCGCCCCAGCTTGTGCGCCGCCACCACCGCCGTCCCACAACCGCAGAAGGGGTCCAGCACCACATCGCCCTCGTTGGATGACGCCCGGATGATCCGCTCCAGCAGTCCTATTGGTTTCTGAGTCGGATAGCCTAGTCTCTCTTCACCCCGCTCGAGCCACTTGACGTCTTCATCTATGCCTTCGTCTGTCCCGTATAATGCGCCATTTGTGTAAGGCTGATAGGCCCAAATGTCTTGGTATGGAAAGCCGTTACTAACGTATTGCTTATATTTTGGCTGCCCTTGTCCATCTCTTGGGATGTAAATGACCCCACACTCATATAAGAAATCTAGGACTTGTTGAGTCGCCCATTCATTAGACTCTTCGGGCAACAGATGCCGTAGCGAGGCCGGAATTGCCCAGTGCCGACCTACAGTTGTCGGGTCGAAACCCCGCCACGGCTGCCCACTTGTTCCCGTCCGGGTTCCCGAGCCCGTCAACATATTAGTGCGAAATTTACCCCTGTCGTCCTCGCCAATAAACCATTCATCAACGTAGCCACGCATCAGGGGTCTTGTTGATGGGTCAAAATAGAAATTCCTCCCTTTTGAGTAGAAGAGAATGGTGTCGTGAATTGGACCATATTGCTTGGTTACCTTGTTATGAGCGTTGTTCCTTTTCCACACTATTTCGCTTCGGAAATATTCCATCCCAAACACCGCGTCCATCAGCAGCTTCAGGTAGTGGCTGGCGGTGGGATCGCAGTGGAGGTATATGCTGCCGGTGGGCTTCAGCACTCGCCGCAGCTCCACCAAGCGCGGTGCCATCATCACAAGGTAGGCCATCATCGCGTTGCGGCCGATGAACTGCCGGAAGGCGGTGATCATTTCCTTCACCGCCGACGGCACCGACGGGTTCCCGATGATATCCCGTTCGAAGGTCAGCTCCGTTTCCTGCGTCCACTCCCAGGTGTCGGTGAACGCCCGGATCTGGGCCGGCGACTCCTCGCCGGTCCGCTCCCGGAACAGCACGTTGTAGGTGGCGTTCGAGTTGAAGGGCGGGTCCAGGTAGACGAGGTCAACCGACTCGTCGGGCACATGCTCCCGCAGCACAGCCAGGTTGTCCCCATAGTAGAGCGCGTTGGACATCACCCTGCTCCCTTCGCCGGCCGCTCCTCAGTGGTCCGGCTGGCGGCCCGGCAGTTACCGGCTTCCGGTAAGTGGGGGACTGACGCTTGCGATTTCACCCCCACCCCAGCCCTCCCCCTGGAGGGGAGGGAGATTCAAGAGGCCCGCATTCGCTGTCCGTCACCACTTCACGTCAGCAATCACCGTCGCGATCTGCAGGAACTGGTCCGCTTGCAGGCTGGCCCCGCCCACCAGCGCGCCGTGGATGCTGGGCTGGGCGGCAAATACAGCGACGTTGCCGGGGTTGACGCTTCCGCCATACAGCAGCGGCACCTCGTCCGCGTCATCGCCGAACAGGTCGCGCAGTGCATCGTGAATCGGGCCACCCATGATCTCCTCGGCGATTTCCGGGGTGGCCGCCCTCCCCGTGCCTATGGCCCACACGGGCTCGTAGGCCACCACCACCTCCGTTATGTCTTGTACGTCGGCCACTCCCGCCAGCACCTGGCCTTCCACGACATCTGCCGCCTGCCCGTCCTCCCGCTGCTCCAGGGTCTCCCCCACGCACACGATTGGACGCAGCCCTGCCGCCAGTGCGGCGTGCACCTTGCGGTTGACCGTTTCGTCGCTCTCCCCGAACAGCTGCCTTCGCTCCGAGTGGCCCAGGATCACGTACTGGCACAGGTCTCGCAGCATCGCCGACGATACCTCACCCGTATAGGCACCCGCCGACTCGAAGTGCATGTTCTGCGCTCCGATCCGCACCTGCGTCCCCGACACCGCCCGTCTCACTGCCGAAAGGGAGATGAACGGCGGGCACAGGATCAGTTCAACCTCGCTGGACTCCGAAGCTCCAGCGGCAACTTCGCTAGCCAGCTCCGCAGCCTCCTCCAGCGTAGTGTTCATCTTCCAGTTGCCAGCAACTATGGAACGGCGCATGACCTGTCATCTCCTTGGGGGCTATCGTCTGGGACAGTATTCTGGAAAAAAAGAAGCCCTCTCCGCAAGGGAGAGGGCTATCAAGATTCGGCGAAAATCAGGGGCCGTACTTCGCCATCTTCCCGGCGTGGGACATTCCCAGCAGCATCACGTTGGTCGCGGGGATGCTGCCAATGGAGCCCAGTCGGCACTCCTTTTCGCTGAAGGCCGGCACCCCCTCGCCCCGGGTCATCCACGAATTGAGCATGAATGGCACCGGGTGCCAGCTGTGCCCTGCCGTAATCGCTGGCGTGGCATGGTCTCCTGCAACCATGAACACATCCGGCTCCAGATCCCGGATGGCCGGAATCAGCGGGTCCAGCTCCTCCAGCCGCTGCACCTTGGCGTCGAAGTCCCCGTCCTCTCCCGCGGCGTCCGCAGGCTTGTAGTGGATGAAGAAGAAATCGTGGGAGCCGAAGTTCGCCCGCAGCGTCTCCACCTCGTCCGCGAAATGCCGCCCCGTGGGGATGACTTGCATCCCGGCCACGGTCGCCAACCCACGGTACATCGGGTATGCGGCGATGGCAGCCGGGTTCATCCGATATACGTCGCCCATCGGCGGCAGGCTGGGCATTTGCGCGAACCCCCGCAGCAGCAGCATGTTGGCGCGGTCTTCCTCCGACATCAACTGCGCGGCCTGCGCCACGAATTGGTTGACCAGTTCCGCAGTCCGCTCCGCTCCTGCGTTCAAAGGCCGCACGGGTAGAGACGCCACGCCCTCCCGTTGTGGGTCTGTCTCGCTCACCGCCTCAGACAGGCCCTCGCCCCTGAGGCGCAGCACGAACCGGTAGTCCTGCACCGGGAACACGTCCACCTGCACGCCCTCGATCTCGATGCGGTCCAGCCGCTCGCAGATCGGCGTGCTGAGCTCCGTGGGAATGCGGCCCGCCCGCCGGTCCAACAGCAGGCCGTCGCCGTCCACCGTGCAGAAGTTCCCCCTCGCGGCAACGTCCCCCGGTTGCAGCTCCACGTCGATACCCAGCGCCTCGAGCGCCCCGCGCCCGATCATGTGCTTCAGCGGGTCATACCCGAACAGCGCCAGGTGCCCCGGGCCGCTTCCCGGCGCTACTCCCGGCAGCACCGGTGTGGTCATCCCGCAAGCACTCTCCCTCGCCAGGGCGTCCAGGTTCGGGATGTTGGCAGTCTCCAGCTCCGACAGCCTCGTGTCCGGGTGGGCCAACCCACCCAGCCCGTCCACCACCAGCAGCACCATCTTTGACGGCGTGTTCATGTAACAATCGCGAAGCTCTTCAATGTCAATCATGGTGTCTCCTTAAATGGGCGTCCAATCAGCCCCCTCTCCTTTGAGGGAGAGGGTTGGGGTGAGGGTGAAGTCATTGCCCTTTTGTACTTCCGCGCAACCCTCTCAGTCGGCATCCGGCAGTGCCGCGATTCCCGGCAATTCGATGCCCCCAAGGAACTCCAGCGACGCTCCGCCGCCGGTGGATACGTGGGTCATGCTGTCCATCAGCCCCAGCGCCTCCACGGTCTCAGCCGTCGACCCGCCGCCGACCACGCTGGTAATGCCCGGGGCATCGGCGATCGCCTGCGCCACCACTCGCGTTCCTGCACTGAACCGGGGCATCTCGAACACTCCCATCGGCCCGTTCCAGATGACCGTTCGGCACTGGCGCAACTGGCTGGCAAACTCCGCCGCCGACGACGGGGCAATATCCATGATTATGCCGCCGTCGGGCACATGGGCCGCCGCGCTCACCTGCACCTCGGCAGGGTCTGCAGCGAACTCGCTGGCGACCACCACCTCAGCGGGAAGGTGCACCTTGATGCCTCGCCTCTCCGCGGCGTCCAGCATCTCCCGGGCGAACTCCAGCCGGTCCTCCTCAACCTGCGACGCGCCGACGCCGTGTCCCTGCGCCTTCAGGAAGGTCACGCACATCCCGCCGCCGATGAACAGGTGGTCCAGCTTCTCCATCATGTTTTCGAGGATCAGAATTTTGTCGCTGACCTTGGCGCCCCCCATCAACGCGGCCAAGGGCTTCTCCGGCGATTCAAGGGCCCGGCCCATCGACGACACTTCCTTCTCGACAAGAAACCCCATTGCCGCAGGCAGAAACTCTGTGACTCCCACCGTCGATGCGTGGGCCCGGTGCGCCACCGCGAACGCGTCCATGACGAAGACGTCGGACAACGATGCCAGCGACCTCGAGAAGTCGGAATCGTTGGCCTCCTCTCCCGCGTCGAAGCGCAAGTTCTCCAGGAGAACCACGTCGCCGGGCGACATAGATCCGATGGCCTTCTGGACCAACGACCCTGTGACCTCCGGCAGGCTCTTCACCGGATGGTCCAGCAGGAAGGCCAGCCGGTCTCCTATTGGCGCGAGCCGCAGCCCTTCGTCAACCTTGCCCCTGGGACGCCCGAGGTGGGAACACAGGATGGTCTTGGAGCCCTGGTCGATCAGGTGCCGGATCGTCGGCAGGGTCGCGCGCAGCCGCTGGTCATAGCCTGCGATGGCCTCGATTCCCTGCTCGATCGGCACATTGAAGTCGACGCGCACAAGTACGCGTTTGCCTGCTACATCCACTTGGGACAGACTGCGTTTAGCCACCTGTGCCATGCCTCCTGTGGTCCTTCTTCTTCGCGCATGCCGGAGGGCCTCTCAGGCCTGGCCTGCCAGCGCCCAGCCGCCAAGTTCGTGGAGAAGGTCCATCCCTTGGGACGAAACCCCGGCTTCCAACACAGCAGTGAGGCCCTCGTCCACAAGCCGAGCCGCCCTCTCGTTGGCCGCTGCCCGGGCTCCGGTTTCTTCAAGGATTTCCACCAGCCGCGACGCGTCTCCCGCTTCCAGGACCCGCTTCATGTAAATCGTGCCTAGTTCCCGCTTCGCCGACAGACTTCCGTGTTCCAAGGCATGGATCACCGGAAGGCTCTTCTTCTTGGCGATGACATTGCTGGCCGTCATCCCGTCGCCCCGCTCCCCCCACAGGTCACCTGTGTCCCTTGCGATCTGCCACGCAGCGCCCAGCTTCACTCCCATGTCCTGTAGGGCGGAGCACAGGCCATCTCCCGCCCCCGCCACAAGGCCGCCGGACTCCGCCGCGCAACCTACGAGCGCCCCAGCCTTGAGGTTCACCATATCCAGGTACGCCGAGTCGGTAACCATCAGCTGGTCCTGGAACTCCAGGTCCATGTACTGGCCTTCGCAGAGGCGGAGGCAGGCGGTATCCAGCGACCGCACAGCCCGCAGCACGTTCTCTGGTGATGTTCCCCGCCGTGCCAGCCGCATTATGGTAGTGCGCCCAAGGGCATGCAAGCCGTCCCCCGCGTTAATCGCCTGCGCCGGCCCCCAGACCCACCAGATGCCCGGCCGGTCCATGGATTGTGCCCGCCCAGCCTGCACCTCTCCGTGAACCAGCGTGAAATGATGCAGCAACTCCACTCCGGCGGCCGCGGGAAGGGCCCGGTGATAGTCGGCGCCCATCGCCTCGCAACAGACCAGCGCCACAGCACCCTGAAAATGCAGTGGCGGACCCCCTTCCTGCGGGGACCCGTCCTGGTCGATCCAGCCTAGGTGATAGCGCAGCAGGTTATAGAGGAACCCTTCGCGTCCCTCGAAGACGCTCCGAAGCTCCGCCTCTACTGCTTGCTGATATTCGTCGTACTTGGCAATCATGGGGAATTATTTAATGTCTCCCTAACAACGCCGCAATCTCCGCGAACGGTATGGCCCCCTCCCGGACCAGCCCGGGCTCATCACCACTCAAGTCCAAGATTGTTGAGGCTGTGCCTGCCGGGGACGGTCCTGCTTCGATGAGGCAGTCCACCCTGCCTCCCAACTGCTCCCTCAACTCGTCCAGAGTCCTGGGGTCCGGAGCCCCGCTGATATTCGCACTTGTACCCGTAATCGGTCTCCCCAGAAGCCGCGCCAGCTCTCGCGGCACCGGGTGAGCAGGCACCCGTACCGCGACCGTCGTGCCCGCGGCAGTCAGCCTTGGGGGCAGCGCGTCGCTTCGCTCAAGGATCAGCGTCAGCGGGCCCGGCCAGTAGGCCTCCGCCAGCGTTGCGACCGCGTCCGGCACACAACTCGTCACCGACGCCAATTGCCCGACGCCCGACAGCAGGACGGGAAGCGCCATTCCCTCCGGACGCTCCTTGATCGCAAACACCTTCTCGATCGCCTCGGTGTTGAACGCGTCCGCAGCCAGCCCGTACAGGGTGTCGGTGGGGACGGCCACCACGCCACCCGCCTCCAGACAATGGACGGCAGCTTCGAGATCGTGCTGGTTCACACCGCTTGAACTATTAATAGAAGAGGTAGTCAACGGTTACTCTGAATCCCCGTGCAGTTTAGCAAAAAGAGCTCGGAAAAACGGCGAATGCGAGTATATCAGACTGCAGGGTGACGCCGAACCCACACTCTCGCCCCAGATGGGCAATCGCATTGCAAATACGTCAACCCGTCGCCCCTGCAAAAGCAGGAGTCCAGGGGGCGTAACCAGGGTGAGCCTCGGGACAAAACTGCCGCCATAGACGACTGGATTCCCGCTTTCGCGGGAATGACGGGGTGTAGGTCAGTCAAAATGCGATTGCCCTGGCGCCCCATCGGGGTCATTCGAATGGCGTCGGCGAAAGATCGCCTCTGTCCGGCCAGTGGAGACTATCCTGCACCGGAAAGCGTTGCATCCTGCGAGAATTCCACCCCCCAACCCTCTCGATCGAGTTGAGGGAGGCTATCACCCTGCCCCTCAATGGGGCGGGACTAATCGAAAGGCGCTAACACCCTTAAGCCTCGGTTGACAGGGTATGGGCACAACATTAACCTGAACCATTATGTCTGAGTCCATAGACCCAAAGCGACTGCGAATCACCGACGAAACGGATGCCGGAGGCACTCTCGTTGGGTTCCGCTGCCGGGAGTGCGAGGTTACCGTCTTCGGCTCTGCCACTTTCTGCCAGGCCTGCACATCCTTCGACCTGGAGGAAGCGGACCTGGGCAGCGAGGGTACCCTGTACAGCTACACCATCGTGCGGATTCCTCCGGCCGGGTGGCCCGGCGATGTCCCCTACATCCTGGGACAGGTAGAACTCCCCTCGGGTCCGCAGGTCCTGGCCGAGGTCATAGACTGCGACCAGTCCGACCTCACCATAGGGATGCCCGTCCAGTTGGCGGTCCAGGCTGTGCCCGCCCAGGAGGGCGGCCCCGACAAGTTGGTCTACAAGTGGCGGCCCGCCGAAGCAGCTTCCTAGGTTCCATGAGTTTTCAGCCGAAAAGAGCGGGTCTCCCGCCGGAGGTCTAGACGGTGGCACAGCTTCGTCCCGGACGAGAAGTCGTAGTGGCCGGTGTCGGCCTGCATTCCTTTGGTCGCTTTCCGGATAAGGACCTGAGCGACCTGGCCCTCGAGGCGGTTGTAGAGTCCCTGAAGGATGCCGGTGTCAGGTGGAGGGACATACCCATAGCCTACTTCGGCCACGTCTACTACCACGGCATGTCCCTTGGTGAGACCACCCTCTCCAAGTTGGGCCTCACGGGCGTTCCAATCGTCAATGTCGAAAACGCCTGCTCCAGCGGCTCAACCGCCTTCTGGCAGGCCTACTGGGGCATCACCACCGGCATCTACGATATGGCCCTGGCCTTCGGCGCCGAGAAGGTGCCCCGGGGCCCAGTCACAGTCACCGCCGAGGACGCCCCGGAGCGTTACATCGGCGGCGACCACATGATGGCCGGCTACGCCCTTCGCGCCCGCAGGTATATGGAGGACACCGGTGCCACCGCAACGGCTCTGGCGCAGGTCTCAGTCAAGGCGCGCCAGAACGCGGCCCTGAACCCCTACGCTCATCGCAAGGACACATTCTCCCTGGAAGAGGTACTCCAGTCGCGGATGGTGTCCGACCCGCTCACCCTGTACCAATGCTGCCCTACCAGTGAGGGTGCGGCCGCTGCCGTCCTCTGCGCCCGAGAGTCTCTAGCCCAGTACGGCATCGACGCCTCGCGGGCCGTCTCCATTGCCGCCGCGGTGTTGACCTCAGGCGACTACAACGGGCGTGGCGCCGACCACTCCGCATTCAGTCCCTACCGCACCGAGCCCGCCGCCCTGCAGGCCTACGAAATGAGCGGACTGGGCCCCGAGGATGTAGACCTCTGCCAGGTCCACGACGCCGCCACCATCGGGGAGCTTCAGCAGATCGAGTCCCTGCATTTGGTACCCTTCGGCGAAGCCTGGCAGGCAACCGTCGAAGGCCGCACTTCCCTGACGGGCGACATCCCTACCAACACCGATGGCGGCCTCCTGGCGATGGGGCACCCCTTCGGCGCCTCCGGAATCCGCATGGTGCACGAGACCGTCACCCAGTTGCGCGGAGAGGCCGGCCCCCGGCAGGTCGCCCGCGCCCGAGTCGGCGTCGCCCAGTGCTCCGGCGCCGGCGATGTCACCACTGTTCACATCCTGAAGGTGTAGGAGCGGGTAGTGACCCGCTCCATCTACGGGATAACCGTCCTGCCATGCCTACCTATTTAATACTGGCCGCAATGAAGGGACGGTTCGTCTCCGACCACGGCAACACCTACGACAACTTCCAGATGATGGGCTATGTCACCCGCCCCCAGGGTGCCACCCCCTTCGACGCCGTCGCTGCCTTCTTCGACCAGCCTCCCTACCCGATCCAGTGGCAGGACGTCGAGTACCTCTGGGCCGAACTCCTCAGCGAGAACCCCGACAATGCCCATTACGGCGACTACGACCGCGTTTATGTCGAGTCCCTCCGCCAACGCTGGGAGCGAAGCTGACAAGGCGCGGCAATGATAATCGCCCATCCTTCGACAAGCTCAGGATGGGCGGCTGGTTAAGGTCAGGATGGGCGGGAGCTTATGAACCGGTAGACTGGAGAGAGGGGAATCCTGCCCGCCGCAGGAGGATACCGCTGGTGAGAGGGAGTCTATTTCGCCGCTTCCCTCAGCTTCGAAAAGTCGGAACGCAGACCCTCCGTCAGCGCCCGGCGGTCCGTCCCGTGCAGCACGAACCTGGCACCCTGCTCGATCCAGAATGTCGAGAGGTCTGGAGTCTGGTGATGCACCAGCGTGGCGATTCCCTTGGCCTCCGACACGTCGATGACCCGCTTGACCGTCTCCCTGTACTCCGGCCGGTCATACTGGTCAGGAAAGCCGAGCGAGATGCTCATGTCGTTGGGGCCGACGAAAATACCGTCTATGCCCGGCACCTCCAGAATGGCCTCAAGGTTGTTGACCGCCGCCACGCTTTCAATGCCGATGATGGCGATGCTGTTGCGATTTCGCTCTTCCAAGTATGCTCTCGTGGCATCGCTTACGTGGTCGCCCGACGCCACCACCCGGTCGACGGCCTCGCCCTTCAGCGGACGCCACTTGGCTGCAGCCACCACCTCCCTCACCTGCTCCACCGTCTCGCAGTACGGTGCCAGCACTCCCTGCGCTCCCGCGTCCATCGCCATCGTCACATAGTGGGAGTCTGGAATCGGGATGCGTACGATCGGCACCACTCCGCAGGTGTTGAACATCGTCAGGTAGTCGCCCAGCTCTGACCGACCGCGCGGGTTGTGCTCCGTATCAATTACTGCGTAGTCCAGCCCAACACCCGACAACGCGGGAATCCAGCGAGGGCTCTGCCCGTGGGTGATCATCGTGCCAAAGACCCGACCGCCTTCCTTCAATGTCTGTTTCAGCTCTGCGCCGTTCATTGCATCCTCTCAAAAATACCCTCTCCACTGAGTATGGGAGAGGGCGGGAGTATAGGATTTGTTCCGGTTTCAGGCCCGCGCCCGCTGGTTGATCGTCAGGATATTCTGACAGAACTGGGCCGTGGCCAAGATGTCCGGGATCACTACGTACTCATTGACGGTATGCATCTCATTTGTCGCCATCCCCACAACCACGCACTCCACTCCGTTGAGTCGCATGGCATTCGCATCCGTTCCGCCGCCCGAGGGATGAATATTGGGCTGCAGGGACATGTTGCGCAGCTGGTTGGTGACCATCTGGACGATGGCCTCGTTGGGATCGAGAAGATACATCCGGAACATCATCTCGATCTCTTCCTGGATGGTGGCCTCACGGTACTTCTCGCGAGCTTTGCGCAGCGTCTCGGCCACCTGCACGCGCAGCAGGTCGATTGTTTCCGTGTTGTGGCTGCGGAATTCTCCTCCGAAGCTGGCTTCCACCGGCACTGCGTTCCGAACCGTCCCGCCTGTTATGAGGCCCACGTTAAAGGTGGTCTCTTCGTCCAAGCGGCCCTGGGGCAGATCGTTGATGATGTCGGTTGCGATGCGGATTGCCGAAAGGCCCTTTTCGGGCTCCACCCCGGCGTGGGCTCCCCGGCCGGTTATGTTCACGTCGAATCGCATGTATGTGGGGCTTGCACCTGTTATGGTGTTTACTGGCCCGTTGCCATCGAACACAACGGCGTCGCGGCAGCGGATCATCGAGTAGTCCAGGTTAGCCGCACCCACCAGCCCGATCTCCTCCCCCCGCGTGAGGACGACCTGCACCGGGCGCCTCAGACTGCCATCCTGGGCGATGCTGTCGAGGCCCTCGAGGATCGCAGCAACACCCGCCTTGCAGTCGCCGCCCAGAATGGTGGTGCCGTCCGATACGATCCGTTCACCCCGAATCTCCGGCTTGATGCTCCGACCGGGCTCGACCGTATCCATGTGAGCAGACAACATCAGCGGGTCTGCCCCCTCTTCAGAGGCGATCACGTTGCCGTGGGCGTCCCGTTCTACGGTGAATCCCAACTTCTCCAGCCGACCCGTGAGGTACTGGGCAACCTCCTCTTCTTCATCCGACGGGCTGTCGATCTTAACCAACTCACAAAAGGAATTGACCAGCCGTTCCTGGTCGATCATTGTCTACCTCCGCCGCTCGAAGCGACCCTTCCGTCGTAATTGTCCGGTTGTAGAATCCCGGGCGGGATGCCTCCGGACCGCGTTGCCGCGTATTATACATTAGGGGTAAGCCGAGATTAGACGAGTGGAGTGCCCTTACTCCCGGGCGGCTTACTGAGTGAATGCCAGACAAGGAACTCACAATGACCCCTAATCGTGATCGCACAGACACGGCTTCCAGGCGTCGCGAGACACAGGACGCTCTGGGGCAACTCACCGGCGAAATCGTCGCGTGCCGCAGTTGTTCCCGCCTGGTGGAGCACCGCGAATGGATCGGAGAAAAGAAACGGGCGTCCTACGCGGACTGGGACTACTGGGCCAGACCGGTCCCCAGCTTCGGAGACCCGATGGCGCCGCTCATGGTGCTGGGCCTGGCCCCGGCGGCACACGGCGGCAATCGCACCGGGCGCGTCTTCACCGGCGACGCATCGGCAACCTTTCTCGTAAAGGCAATGCACGCGGTAGGCCTCGCCAACCAGCCTGTTTCAGATCACCGTGACGACGGACTTGAGTACAAGGGGGTCTACGTCTGCGCTGCAGTGCGCTGCGTTCCCCCTGGGGACCGCCCGACGCCCGAGGAGCAGCGTACTTGCCTTCCATACCTGGTGAGCGAGATGCGGCTGCTACCCAACCTGAAGGTGGTAATGGCCCTGGGCCAGATAGCATTCCAGGCAGCCCTCAGAGCGATGTCGAACCTCTCCGGTGGGCCGGGCGAAACAAAGAAGCCCCTCCGGGCGAAGTTCGCCCATGGAGGAGTCTTTCGGTTTGAAGGGGACCTGCCACTGCTCGTGGCCTGCTACCATCCCAGTCCACGGAACACCAACACTGGGCGACTAACGATGGAACAATTGGTAGAAGCGATGCGCACGGCGAAGAAGTTAGCTGAAGAGGAGTCGGAGGGAGGAGTTGGTAGGGCGTAGGGGATTCGAACCCCTGATCTCCGCCTTGAGAGGGCGGTGTCCTGGGCCGCTAGACGAACGCCCCACCTGTACGATGTCCGGACCGTCGGCCCACTGAATCCGGCAGTTCAAATATAGCAAACAGCCCCTCCCGTGTAAAGCCGGAACGGTTGCACCGCATCTTTCGATAGAAGCTGGGAAAAGAAGCTGGGAAAGCGGGCCCAGCTTAATCCCGGAATACGCCGCGCGTAGCAACAACAACTCAGGAGAAACAAATGCAAGCTGGTAAGTTCCCGCCGGAATTGCTGGAGAGGCTGCTGGCCTCTGCTGCTCAAGCCGACCCGCGGGTGGTGCTGGGCCCACGCGTTGGTGAGGACGCCGCCGCGGTGGATTTCGGAGACAGGCTGCTGGTTGCCAAAAGCGACCCGGTAACCTTCGCCACCGACCGTGCGGGTTGGTACGCCGTCCAAGTCTGTGCCAACGACGTGGCGTGCACCGGCGCGACTCCCCGATGGTTCCTGGCGACTTTGCTGGTCCCCGAACGATTTTCTCAAGACGACGCCGTGCGGGTGTTCGAAGACGTAGTCTCCGCCTGCCGGGAGTTGGGGGTTGCTTTGATCGGCGGGCACAGCGAGGTGACCCAGGGAATCGAGCGCCCCATCGTCATGGGCACAATGCTGGGGGAAGTCGATCGGGACCGGCTGATCTCCACCGGAGGCGCCAGGGAGGGAGACAGCATCGTCCTCACCAAGGGCCTGGCCGTCGAAGGTACTGCACTTCTTGCGAGGGATTTTCCTAGCGCACTGGCACAGGCAGGAGTCACGCCAGATGCGGTCAAGAAAAGTGCTGCACTTCTCGATTCACCTGGAATAAGTGTAATCACTGACGCGCTCATTTGCTGTGCACAAGATAGATTGCATTCGTTACACGACATTACCGAAGGAGGCCTGGCCACTGCGTTGCACGAGGTCGCCTCGGCGTCAGAATTGGGGGTCGCGATCGAGGAAGGTAGCGTACCGATTCTCCCCGAAACCGAAGAGGTGTGCAGTGCCCTTGGGCTCAATCCCCTGGGGCTCCTGGCATCAGGTGCACTTCTCGCTACATTACCCGCGCCTGCGGTTCCACAGCTGTTACACGCCCTGGAGAGAGGGGGAATCGATGCGTGGGAGATCGGGCAGGTACTGCCTCCCGAGGAAGGGTGCATCCTCTTTACACGGCACGGCGAGGAATTACCCCTGCCAGTTTTCGACAGAGACGAGCTGGCGAGATACCTGGCACAAAGGTAACGCGCGGGCTCCTCGCGGCGGCTTTCTCAAAAGTGTACTGAACGCCTCTGGCTCCATGGACCTGCCCGCACGGCACTATCATGCGGTGGCTTTGATACATTTTTACATAGACAAGCCTGAGGCAGACTCGGGCGTTGGATCTCTTACACTCCGCTTTCTTGGTACACACCGAGTGACTCTGCGAGACGCTCCGCAGTAATGTTGGCCCCGGTCACGGTAATAGACACATTCTTACCCTTGAGTCGGTCTGCGTACTTTACTGCCCCGGCCACCGCGGTCGCGCCTGCAGGCTCAGCCAGCGTATGGGCCTTCTCCACAAGCAGACCTATGGCGCGCCGAATGTCGTCGTCGCTCACTAGGAGGAAGTCGTCCAGCAAGTCGGCCATAATCTGCTGGGGCAGCTCGTAACCTGCTTTGGTGGCTACGCCTTCGGCAAAAGTCTCCGTCGGAGCCTCGACCAACTCTCCCTTCTTCCAAGACAGGTAGGCCGCGGGAGCCGCCTCGGACTGCACTGCGTAGACCTGGATGTCAGGGTCTATGGCATTCGCCACTATACAGGCGCCGGAAACGCCCGATCCACCTCCTAGCGGCAACAACATTACGTCAACGTGAGGCAGGTCTTCGATTATCTCCAGCGACGCGGTCCCAACCCCCGCAATGAGCAGCGGTTCGTTCACCGCGTGTACATACCGGTAGCCCTCCTCCCGCGCCAGTCGTTCGCAGTATTCCCGAGCATCGTCGAAGTTGTCGCCGTGGAAGATCAGCTCCGCGCCGAGCGATCTCATCGCCGCCACCTTGACGGGGTTGGCATTCTCAGGGAGGCCTATCAGAACCCGCACGCCGAACTCGCGACCGGCGCTTGCGATTGACTGCCCGTGGTTCCCGGTGGAAGAGGTTATCAGCCCTCTTTCCTTTTCTTCGCCACTGAGATTGGATAAAAGGTTAATACCTCCCCGGGACTTGAACGCCCCGAGAGGTAAATGTTCTTCGTGCTTAATGTAAACTTCGGCTTCAAGGAACTCGCTGAGACCTATCGAGTAATGCAGGGGGGTACGATTGAAATATGGTGCTATGGTTCGCTTTGCCCGGTACACATCGCGGATGGTCGGAGCCTGCATTTTGCGCCTCGCCTCTTGCTGAAACTGTGGTAACGAGCTTATGAGCCTGCCATCCGGGTGTCAATTGAAACGATGAGGCTCCGCCCTGTGCCACTCGGGATCGGAAGCACTCTTCGGGCGAGACGGCGACAGTGCCTAGCGGAGACCCCGCGTCGGCAGGTCATTTTGAACGCTGCTCAAATACAAAAAAGCAATCTCGGCTTTGTGGCCAATTCTCTAAATGATTCTTAAATGCGTTTAGGAAATAGTTTGACAAATGCTTGACACACCCACAGGCTGGTGATACCGTAATCACACATCAAAGGACATGAATGTGCAGGCCAAGCAAGGAGGCACGCCGTGGCGCGGAAAACGAAGCTGATGCTGCGTGTAGAAAAGGAACATCAGCAGGAGCTCGAGCGGCTTCTCCCTGAGAGAGTCAACGCCGTTGGCCTGTCGGCAACCGCCGACGAACTGGGCGTCAGCAAGGCAACCCTGGGCTACTGGCTGCTGAAGCTCGGTATAAGTGTAAGGCGAATCGCCGTTTCTCGGGATGAAGTTGTAGAAGTGAAGAAAATCAGCTGAAATCCCACCTCCATTCTCCAAGGTAATGAAAACCGCCCACGAAAGCGTGGGCGGTTCTTCTTTGTTCCGGATTTGGCAGACTCGCCTTACCGTGCCGAAATCACCCGGTCAGCCTTGGAAAATATCTTCGGGCAGGAAGGCCGACACGGTTACGTTGGGCAGGTCCACGGCGTTGCTGATCTTCAGATCCACCGCCACGCTGCATATGATGTAAGCCTGTTCCCGTGTCCATCCGCGTTCCTGGAGCAGCTCGATCATGTTGATCAGAGCATTACGCGCTGCCAGGGTCAGGTCTTCCCCTTCTTGCACGCCGTCATCCCGAATCGGCATGCCCATCGTCGCGATAAAGTTGCGCGGCGCCGCCCATTCCGGTGGAAGGAAGTAGCCAGGGTGTGCGTATCGCGGCCACCGGATGTTATGTCGAGCAGCCTCTCCCTTGTGAATGTGGAAGCGTACGACCGCGGTTGCACCCATCTCGATCGCGGTGATGCAGCACTCGGAGTCGCCCTGGGCAAAATGCCCGTCTCCACACGAATAGAGGGCTCCGGGCACGTTAACCGGGATCAGCAGTCGCGAGCCCTTCGTTAGCTGTTTCGCGTCAACGTTGCCGCAGTTCTCCCGGGGAGGCAACGTCCGCAGGCCCGCAGCGGCAATGGCGCCTCCGGCAGGGATCGCGTCCTCCGGGTCGGGCGGAGCGGCCGCACCTCCCCGTCGCACCAGGTCTGCTTCCCGTTGCGTCCACGCCTCCATCTGCGCCTGCGAAGGTGCTATGCCCGCCGTTCCCATGAACGAGCCATCGGGAATGCGGACGCCCGGAAGCTGGCTCGAAGTCGCCCATCCGTCGCTGATGTTCCAGTTGACAAAATATGGCTCTTGAAACAGATCCCGGAGAAACCCCGCTCCCGGCCGGTTTCGGGTCCAGCCGTAGGGCTGGGCGATTACGTCGACATACTCAATTTCGAGCAGATCACCCGGCTCGGCCCCGGCCACATATACCGGTCCGGTCAGGGGATGAGACACCTTGGTGTCGAAGCGGTCGAAGCCCTCCACGGTCACCGCGGGATGCATCTGGCCGTCCGATGCGTCCCTGGTTTCCATCAGGACCTCCTCCCCCGGCGCAGCCTCCAGAATCGGCGGTATGTCCGGATGCCAGCGGTTGTGGCCCTTTTCCGGCTCCTCTTTCAGCCGCTTGCTTCTGTCAATTTCGATGCTTTTCACTGGATGCTCCTTGTCGCCCGGATTCAACCCGTGTGCGCGGCTGCATGTATCGGCTGAGAAAACGAAATCCCGTTATAGGGTCCAGTCCTCAGGGGTTTCCGGGGTGGGAAGCGGCCGAATGGTGACCTCGACCAGCGCCGCCTGGCCGCTCTCCGTTGCGGCAATGGCGCGGCGGAAGGCGTCTTGCAGCT
Source organism: Dehalococcoidia bacterium (assembly GCA_965216065.1). Classification (GTDB taxonomy): domain Bacteria; phylum Chloroflexota; class Dehalococcoidia; order Lucifugimonadales; family UBA3495; genus VXOI01. The sequence continues at coordinate 894,341 of CBDCFB010000002.1, read as the reverse complement.
CCGCAGGATCTTCCACTCGCTCGGAGTAAGCCCCGAGACCCTGGGCAACCATCGAGAAATTTCCGCCCAGCTCTGCCATGGTCGGCGGAGCGGCGCTGTCCCGGGCCATCGCCATGAGCCCGCCTCCAGTGCCGCCGTTGTTCAGCACTACGGTGAGTGTCGGCAGACCCATGCGAACGGCCGTCTCCAGTTCCATACCGACCATACCGAAGGAAGCATCGCCAAGCACGTTGAATACCAAGTGGTCAGGCCGTCCCAGCTTGACGCCGATTGCGGCCGCCATTGACCACCCCATCGCTGCCATTCCGCCCATTCCGATGTAGTTTCTCGGCTTGTTGGCAGGCCAGAAGGGCGAGAGATACCCGCGGCTGCCCCCTGCATCGTGCAGGGCAATGGTCCGGTCGAGGTCGACGACCTTCAGAAGTTCCTGAACCACCCGGTAGCCGTTGGTGGGAACCGTCTCGTCGTTGAAGGTCGACTCCCACTCACTATGCAACTTAGCCTTGGCCTCCCGGATCTCCGCGACGATCTCTTCCCGCCTTGCAGCAGACGGAGGGCCGCCGGGCCCCATCCTGTCCCGGACTGCGTCAATCAGACTGCGCAGCGCCAGCTTGGCATCGGCCAGTATGGGAACATCGGCCCGGTATATCTTGTTGAGGTCACCCGAGTCTGCGTTTATGTGAATCAAACTGACACCCTCAGGTATCGGCCGGCCATCCGTGGCATTGGGCAGCCGGAAGGAGTTGCCGACTGCCAGCACGGCGTCTGCTCTCCGGTTCACGATGTGGGCAGCGCCTGAAGCATACTTACTACGGGGATACACCCCGCCGCCCACCGAAAGCGGGTGATTCTCCGGGAACACGCCCTTGCCTACCAGGGTGCTCGCTACCGGCATGGCCATGAGTTCGGCAAGCTCCATTGCCTCGTCCCACGCCTCGGCGGCCAGAACCCCTCCCCCGACGTTCATGATGGGAAATTGGGCATTGAGCAGTATCTCGGCAGCCCGTTCAATGTCTCCCGCATCTGGCGCCGCCCTTCGGCCTGGCCCAACCGGTTCGTAGTTCAGGATGTCGTCGGCCGCTTCCTGCATCAGGACATCCTGCGGCATTTCCAGTACCACCGGCCCAGGGGAGCCGGAACGCAGGTTTGTGAAGGCCCGGCGCATTATGGCCGGGATGTCCTCCACCCGGGACATTGTTCCCTTCCACTTGACGAAGCTGTCAAAAATGCTGGAGGGGACTTCCTGCTGGATTTCGCGCCCCATGCTGCCTAGCGGGTGCTGGCCCATGAGAAGCAGGACGGGGATGTTGTCGGCGTATGCACCGGCAATTCCCGTCAGGGTGTTGGTGGCTCCGGGCCCCGTGCCGGTCAGGGCGACACCGACCTGACCTGTCGCGCGAGCGTATCCGTCGGCGATTTCCACGCCCATCCGCTCGTGGCGCGTAGAAAACACCGTAATCTGCTGCGAGGCCCGAAGTGCGGGCCAAAGCGGAGCTTCTCCGCCACCGGCAAACCCCGAGATGTATCGAACGCCTTCCTTCTCGAGGGCATGAATAACTGCGTCGCCGCCTCTCATGAAACTTCTCCTGCCGTGGCGTCAATTTTCGGTTATCGTAGGGCTGAAGCTGGCTGTGCCGCCGTATCTTGACCGAATGCGCCGATAATACGCCCGCCCCAGATGGCGGTCAAGGAAATTAACACAGTGCCGACAGGCGCGCCTCCTTCCTTGACCGCCCCAAGGGGCGCGGGTATCATCCGAATCGCGGGCGCAGGGATCTAAACCCCGCGCCTTCCTTTATATATAAGGAAGCAACAGCAATATATAAGGAAGCATCCGGCAGCTATCGAAGGCTGCCGACCAGGAGGCGACATGCCTACGGCCAGCGAGATGATCGTCCAGACCTTGGAAGAAGCCGGGGTTGAGTACGTATTCGGAATCCCCGGCGGAGGGACAGGCCAGATTTTCCAGCTCCTTTACGGAAAGGAAGACCGCATCAAGACCATCCTCGTGCGCCACGAACAGGCTGCGGCCATAATGGCCGACGCCTATGGCAGGGCCACCGGCAAGCCTGCGGTGGTCATGGGTCAGGGCTTGTTCATCGGCTCAAACGCCGCCTTCGGCATCATGGAGGCCATGCTGAGCAGTTCTCCCATGCTGGTGCTGACAGATACCTCCGACGGTGGATCGGCCCAGCGGCCAGCCAACCAGTCCGGCGCCGGTGAATACGGCAGCATTGACCTCCCCAACATCTTCAAATCCATGAGCAAGTACACGGCCCTGGCCGCGAGCCCCAAGGAGGCGGTGCTCGCCACCCAGATAGCCATCAAGCACGCTATCAGCGGCCGGCCAGGTCCATCGTCCGTGGTCATGCGATCTGCCGCCATTGGTGGCGAGGTCGATGTGGAGTCTCCGCCCTTCATTCACAATGCCGCAGGCTTCCTGAACACCTCCAAGCCGGAAAGCGCGCCATCCGATATCCAGAGAGTAGTGGAGTTGCTGTCCCAGTCCCGTCGGCCCGTACTGGTCGCCGGCAATGGAGTCCACGTGGCTCGCGCTCACGACCAGCTGAGGGAACTGGCCGAAATCTGGGGCATCCCTGTCGCAACCTCTTATAAGGGTAAGAGCGCCATCGCCGAGACTCATCCGCTATCCGTAGGCATGGTCGGGACCTACGGTCAGTCGGTCGCCAATCGGGTTGTGGGAGAGGCAGACACGGTCATCGTGGTTGGTGCGTTGCTCAGGTCACAGGATACAGTGAGGGAACGCCCCGACATCTTCGACCCTCGCCGCCAGAAGGTGGTCCAGATAGACATCGACGAACGCAATGCAGGGTGGAGCTTCCCCATCGAGATCGGGTTGGTGGGCGACGCCGGCAGCATCCTCAACCAGCTGGTTGCCGCGTCGAAGGAAGCTGCCGCCGCCAGCGCGGCACAGCGCAACGAGTGGACCGATTCCATGGAAGTGCGCAAGCAGACCTCGTCGTTCTACGATGACCCCGAGATGCACAAGGACAGCTCGCCGGTCACTCCTCAGAGACTGGTGTCGGTCCTGAACGAGACCTCGGATCCTTCCACGGTATACGCGCTGGACGCAGGCAACAACCGTACCTGGATGGCGCACCTTTACAAGGCGCAACAGGCGGGCACCTTCTATTGCCCTGGCGGAACTGCCGGAATGGGCTGGGCTCTGCCAGCAGCCGTGGGTCTCAAGCTGGTCTACCCAGACCGGCCTGTCACTGCGGTTACCGGCGACGGGGGCTTTATGATGACGGTCAACGCCCTCTCGACGGCAATGCAGTACGATCTCCCCATCACCTGCGTCGTCTTCAACGACAACGCCTTGGGAATGGTCCTGGACCACCAGCCACGAGGACAGGAGATCGCCTCCGAATTCTACCCCACCGACAACGCGGCCATTGCCCGCGGATTCGGATGCTTCGGCATTCACGTGGAGGACTCCAGGGACCTGGCCGACGCTCTGCGTGAGGCCAAGGACTCGGGACTGCCCGCGGTGGTCGACGTTGCCATAGACCGCGAGCCAAGCCCCGACGATTGGAGGGCAGACTCCCGTCGTTCCGGCGAGACCTGACATCTCTGCGGACCGTTTCTACCTTTCGGTCAACGCACGACTTGCATACCCGGAGCAAAGAATATGGCAGGACTGCTGGACAACAGAATTTCGCTGGTGACGGGGGCCGCCTCCGGTATCGGCCGGGCAACTTCACTGGTTATGGCCAGGGAGGGCGCGACCGTCGTGGTTTCCGACGTTAATGCCGATGGAGCCGAGGAGACCTTGAGTGAGATCAAGGCAGCGGGCGGCGACGGTACGTTCATCCACACCGACGTGTCTCGTCCCGACGAAGTCTCAGCCATGATCGGGCAGATTGTGTCAGCCTATGGAAGGCTCGACTGCGCCTACAACAACGCCGGCATTGAGGGCTTCATGGCTGGACGCCTTCATGAATACCCCGAAGACCAGTGGGACCGGCTGATCGACGTCAACGTCAAGGGTGTCTGGTTGTGCCTCAAAAACGAGATACCCCAGATGATGCAGCAGGGTGGAGGGGCTATCGTCAACACGGCGTCAGCCGCGGGTCTGGTCGGTTCGCGACACCTCTCGGCCTACGTTGCCAGCAAGCACGCGGTGGTTGGCCTCACCAAGGCCGCCGCCCTCGAATACGCACGGGACGGCATCAGGGTGAACGCCGTGTGTCCGGGAATCATCGATACGCCGATGGTACGCCGCCTGATCGGAGGGCGTGAGGCCGACTACGAGGCCAGCATCCCGGCAAGGCAACCTATCGGCCGCCTGGGTACACCGGAAGAGATTGCTGAGTCGGTTACCTGGCTCTGCTCGGATGCCGCTTCTCTTGTAACGGGTTTAGCGATGGCCGTGGATGGAGGGTTCACGGCACAATAGTCCGGTTCATAACCGTGTTTTTAACCCTCCGTTGGACTGCTTTTGCAGGCGATGATAGTATAGGGCCGGGTTCGCACAGGCGCCGGCCCTCTGTTTTTGCTGTCCAAATGTCGGGCCGAGTTTCCCCGATGGCAAAGATTCAGATCGGTATATCGCCACTTACCCCTTGCTGACCCGGAGGACTGCTTGCCCCACATACTCGAAATCCTGGATTTGTCGGATACCAGTCAACTGCAGGTCTCCGTAGTTAATGAGTCAGGCGAAAGGATGACCGCTCCTCCGGTCGCTTTCGCTTTGCCATTGTCGGGCGAAGAACTCGGGGAAATCACCTGGCTTCTCACCGGTTTTCCTGTGGACCCCTTCGGCGATTCTCAGTCTCGTGCCGAGACGGTGGAAACGGGGCTGCGTGGCCTGGGTCGACTGCTTTTCGAATCAGTCCTTCGTACAGAAGCCCCAGACAGTGATTCCCTGACTCGGATCGCCTCTGGCGTCGGCCAGGATTTTCAGATCTCCGTTATATCGCCAAGGCCTGAATTTCTCTCCCTCCCCTGGGAGCTGCTGAACAACCCAGACTCAGGGTACATAGCCGCACGTGCCGAATCCGTTGCCAGGCTGCCGGCTCCCTTTGACGCCCTGCCCGAGTTTTCCTGCGAGACTCTTTCCGATTCCCGGCTCAACGTCCTGATGCTGTGCCTGCCTGGCGGCGAAGGCATTGCCGCAGAAGCGATCACAGCCATGGAGTCGCTGGACGTTGAGGTGTCCCTCGACTGCCTGAGGCCTCCGACCGTGGAGGCCCTGGAAGACCACCTCGCCGGCCATTCAGGGCAGTACCACTTGCTGCATATCGATGGAGCGGAGTTCAAGACCGAAGGCGCGGATGCTGCCGACATCGGTTTGCTGAAGCGAGTGTCTCAGGCTGTCTCCAGTGCTGCCATCCCAGTTGTACTGGTCACCTGTTCCTCCACTGAATACTCTCAGGTGGCCGTCGAGGCCTTGCTCGAAGGCAAGGTCCCGGAGGTCGTCGTGCTGCCCGTCCCCTTGTCTGGCTCGGGTCGGAAGCTCTTCTCCGACGCCTTCTACGCCGCGTTCGCTCGGGGTGAAGGCGCAGGCGCTTCCGTGGCAGCCGCACGCCGCGCCCTGATGGAGCACCCTCACCGCCCCTCATCTGCCGGGCCCTTCGTATCCTGGGACTGGATTACTCCAAGGGTGTACCAGTCTGCCCGCTACGAGCCTGCAGCGATCAAGCCTGAGGAGCCTGAGACGGTGATCCCCGGAATGCTGCCCGCAACTCCCGAGGCCCCACCACGCCAGCTGCCGAGAGGCGGGCCCTACGGCCTTCTCGGAAGGCGCCGCGACATTCTCGCGCTGGAACGCGCGCTTGAGGCCAGCCCAATCGTTCTGCTCAGCGGTCCGGTGGGCATCGGCAAATCAGAGGTTGCACTGGGACTCTCCTCCTGGCTGGAAAAGACCGCAGGGGCACCCGACGGCGCTTTCTACACCAGCTTCGATGTCGGGGCGGGTCTGGAAAAAGCCTTGCACGAAGTTGGCACGGCTCTGGCTGGGCTGGAATTCGGCGATCTCCCGAACTCCGCCCGTCGGAGTTGGCTGTTGGAATACCTCCGTGAACACCACTGCCTGCTGGTGTGGGACGGCGTCGAAAATCTTGCCGGATTCCCGGCCATCGGAACGGGGCTCCTTGAAGATGCAGAGCTTGGCGAACTCAACGACTTCCTGGGTGAGTTGGCCGAAGACGGCGGTAAGACACGCGTGCTTATTGTAAGCCGCAGGGCTCCGGAGCCGTGGCTGGTTGCCCAACACGTCAGGTACGACCTTGCCGGCCTCGCAGGCATGGACCGCACCGAATTCGCCACTCGCCTCTTGGAGGAGAGTGGAGTCGACCCCGGTCGCTTGGGGCCCGAGTTCATCGAATTCCTGGACTTGGTGGAAGGGCACCCCTTGGCAATGGAAATTGCCATCCCTCTGCTCAATGAAGTCCCATCCTCCGTTTTGCTCAGCGAGCTGCGCCGGGAAGTCGAGGCATACCAGCCAGGACCAGGTGAAGAGGGCCGGCCCGCCTACCTCACCGCCTTGATGGAGCATGCCTTCGGAAGGATGCCGCGACGCAGCCGCACTCATCTGCCTTTCCTTTCCCTCTTCCGCAATCGCGTAATGATGGACATCCTGACCCACATCACGCAGGAGGACGCTTACCGCTCCGTGATGGGAGAGCAGCTCGGCTGGGGGGCATGCCGCACACTGTTGCGCTCAGCCCTCTCCGGCGGGTTCCTCGAACCGATCACACCCAGCGTATACCAGATTCACCCCTCGATGTCCTGGTTCTATGGCCGCGCCCTTTACCGGCAGCTGCCCCAGTCTCGGGTTGGGGAGCTCGAGGCGGAGTTCGTGCGGGTCTACGCAGATACGGCGGACTACTTTATGGAAACCCTCTACGAGAACCAGGACTCTGGAACCAACGCTATCCTGGCGGAAGAGGGCAACCTCACGCAGGCTTTGGGCTTGTCCCTCGAAGCACGCCAGTGGGACAACGCACAGCTGCTGACTCAGCCGTTGGCTCAGGTCTACCGGATGCAGAAACGGTACCCGGAGCTGCGCAGACTCCGCCGCCAACTCCTGGGAGCCACCGGGGCCACTGCCGGGGAAGCTGAGGGCAACGGTGCAACCGACCTGTGGCTTTACCTCCTGGGCACCGAGGCCTCCGAGTGCATTGAAACCAACGAACTCCAGCGCGCCGATGAACTCAACCGGCAACTGCTCGACTACTTTTCCGGCCAGCCCGACGCCGATAGCAACCCCCAGGCGGCGGCCGTCTATCACCAGATGGGCGATGTAGCGCTAAAGCGTTGGCGACTGGACGAAGCGGAGGAGTGGTACAGCAAGTCGCTGGCCATCATTGAAAGCGGCGAAGACCGAGCCATCGTTGCAGACGACTACTACGGTATGGGTTTGGTGCGCCAGTACCAGCGCCGCTACACCGAGGCCCGTGACTGGTTCTCCAGGTCACTGGACATCCACCAGCGTCTGGAAGACGTTGAGGAAATGGTCAAGGACTACCGCTCCCTGGGACTTTGCGCCCAGTTCCGGTTCGAATACCAGGAGGCTGAAAGCTGGTATCACCGGGCCCGCGAAATACTGGAAGAGGCCCGTGACGAAGAGACATCCGTGCTCGTCTATCACTCCCTCGGCACAGTGGCCCACGCCCAGTATCAGCTCGACGACGCCGAGAACTGGTACAAGCAGGCGTTGACCTTGAGCGACCGCATGGGCAACGAAGCCCAGATGGCCTTGGAGTTCCATTACCTCGGGCTCTTGGAGCAGGGACGCCAGTTGTTCCCGGAGGACGCAGAACACTGGTACACCCTTGCCCTGGAAAAGTACGAAAAGCTGGGCGACTGGCGCAGCGCAGGCGACGAGTGCCGACAGTTGGGTGTGCTTTTCCACGAGCAAAAGAAGCTGGCCGAAGCCGAAAGCTGGTATCACCGGGCCCGCGAGATTTTCGAGGAAATCCAGGACGTGAGCCGCACGGCCCGCACCTACGGTCAGTTGGGAATGGCAGCCGAGGAACGGGATGACCTGGAAGAATCCCTCACCTGGGCCGCCCGCACCTACCAACTGGCATTGGATCACGGCCTGCCGGTCATTTCCCAGGCACGCGCCCATCTGGCCCGGCTGCGCGACAAGCACGGCGCCGACAACTTCACGGAATGGTGGCGGAACTTCGCGGGAGAGGACCCGCCAACTGACCTTGACGTCGAAGATGGCGTGGTCCTGTAGCTAGCCTCCTGCAGAAGTCGATCCTGGAATCTGTGTCTGCTGCATCCCCGCGCCCAGTCGCGGGATCAATTCTTCCCCTCTAAATTCAAGGAAGGAGATACGCAAATGAGCGTAGGAGTCTCGACACCGCTGCCCGCCTATACCGTCGATCCGGCATTCATGGCCCGGAAAGCCGAAGAGCTTGGGTTTGAGTCCCTCTGGTATGCCGAGCATCCGGCAGTGCCGGTCAAGAGCGACAGCCCCTTCCCTGCCACTGGCGGCGAGGTCCCTTGGACCTATTCCCACTTCACCGACCCTTATATCGCATTGGCCCGGGCATCGGGGGCGACCAGCACGATCAAACTTGGTACCGGTATAACCCTGGTGCCCGAACGCAACCCCCTGTTGCTGGCGAAGGAAATTGCCAGTCTCGACCGGTTCAGCGGTGGTCGCTTCCTGTTCGGAATCGGCACTGGCTGGCTCCGCGAGGAAACCGAGATTTTTGGCGGCGATTTCGAGCACCGCTGGACCCAGACCCGCGAAGCCCTGGAAGTCATGAAGGAACTCTGGACGAAGGACGAAGCGGAGTACCACGGCAAGTACTACAACTTCCCTCCCGTCAAGTCATACCCCAAGCCCGCCCAGCAGCCTCATCCACCCATTATCATCGGAGGCCATGCCCGCAATGTGCTTCGCCGCATTGTGGCCCACGCCGACGGATGGCTGCCGAACCGTATAACCCCGGCAGAGCTCGAAGACAGCCGCAAGCGCCTGGATGCCATGGCCGAAGAGGCGGGCCGGGATCCTAAGTCCATTACCATCAGCGTCTACGGTCAGCCAGCCGACCGCGAAGTCGTCCAGTCTTACCTGAACTCCGGTGCGGACCGCGTGGTTGTCCGCCCTGATCACGTTGCCAACGACTACGAGATGGGCAAGCAACTCGAGCGAATGGCGGATGCAGTGCTGAGATAGGCCTTAAGGTGAATTGCCCTTTCCGTCCCATCCGGTGAGCAATTCCGCCCGGATGGGACCGGGACCAGGGGGTTGCAAATGGACCGCACAACCGAAATGCTGAGCGCCTACACCTGTGGGCTGACTTACGAAGAGCTGGGCCTGGCCGTGGTGCAACAGGTAAAACGCACAATGGTCGACACCATGGGCTGCGCCATAGGGGGATTTGATTCCCTCCCTGCAGAGATCGCCCGAGGCATGGCCGGGGATGTTCGCAGCGGAATGCCCTCTCAAATTCTGGGCAGTTCTCTGACCACCTCGCCGGACTTGGCCGCCTTTGCCAACGGCGTAGCGGTCCGATACCTCGACTGCAACGATTCCTATTTCTCCCCGGGGGGAGGCCACCCCAGCGACATGATTCCTGCAGTGCTGGCAATGGCCGACCCTCTGGAAAGCGACGGACCTTCTGTCATCACGGCCATTGCATTGGCCTACGAAGTGTTCTGCCGTCTTTTCGACGAAGTTGTGGCGGGTGATCTTGGTTGGGACCAGGGTATATTCAGCGTTGTCGGCGCGGTATGCGGAGTCGCGCGGATCATGAGTCTCGACCAGGAGCAGACCGGCAACGCCATCTCCCTCGCGGTCTCTCCTCACTTGCCGCTGGGAGTAACGCGAACAGGCGAGCTCTCCATGTGGAAGGGCTGCGCCACCGCAAGCGCCTCCCGTTCCGCGGTATTCGCGGCACAGCTCGCTGCCAGGGGGATGACCGGACCCGGCGAACCGTTCGAAGGACGCCGAGGACTGTGGGAGCAGGCGGTCGGGCGCCCGGTCGAGCTACCAGCCTTCCCGCTTGGTGACGAGCGCGACCAGGACGATCCATTTCGAATCATCCGAACCATCTTCAAAGCATTCCCTTCCCAGATTCATACCCAGGCACCTATCGGCTTGGCCTTGCAGCTCAGGGGAAAGGTGCCGGTTGACAACATTCAGTCCATTCACATTGAGACCTACAAGGTGGCTGCCAGCACTGCATCCAGCGAACCGGAGAAATGGGACCCCAAGACAAGGGAAACTGCCGACCACAGCATCCCTTGGCTCGTATCCTCCGCTCTCATCGACGGGCCGGTGAGTCCCGGTAGCTTCACCGACAACCGCATCTCCAATCCCAGGCTTCGGGATATTATGTCACGTATGACATTGGTGGAAGAAGCGGATTTCACCGCCCGCTATCCCGCCGAGTACAATTGTCGTATAACCATTGCTGGAAAGGACGGACAGACACATTCAACTCACACCTTCTGGCCCAAGGGTCATCGCAGGAATCCAATGAGTGATTCAGAAGTGGAGGACAAGTTCCGTAACTTCGCCGGCGTTGCGTTGACACCTGGCCAGTGCGACGAAGTTTTGAGCATGGTTTGGGACCTGGACAATTTGGCCAGCCTCAAGCCCCTGATCGACAGTCTGACGATCAAGTCCTGACCGGCTTTGACCGGGTATCCAAGCCGCCCCGGCAGGTGACCAGATGAGTGGACCAGAAAACAGTGCTCCCGGTGCGGACAGGTTCCGGCGGGAGTTCACCCTCATGATTGCCCGTCCCGAGGAAGACCTTGACTTGGGTCGGGCTGCGTTGTTGGTTGCCGGTGAGGAGTACCCGGGATTGGACGTAGAAGACCATCTCCGCACCCTGGACCATTTCGCTGCCGAGGTAAGGGCTCGCACCCATGAGGGAATGCCCGCGGTTGAGCAGGCCGGAGTGCTGGGGAGTTATCTGTTCGGCGAGTTGGGTTTCCAGGGCAACTCTGAAGACTACTACAATCCGGAAAACAGTCTTTTTAACCGGGTACTGGAGAGACAGACGGGAATACCAATCACCCTGTCCCTCCTCTTTATTGAAGTCGCCCGGCGCATCGGTGTAAGGTGCCGGGGCGTGGGGATGCCAGGACACTTTCTCGTGGGGCTGGAGGGCGAGGACATCTATTTCGATCCTTTCAACGGCGCACCGGCATTGACCCCAGATGACTGTCGACGCCTGGCCGAGCAGCTATTCGGAGATAGAATGTCCTGGAGCGAAGGCTACCTCGTTCCTTGCACCAAGTACGAGTTTCTGTTTCGGATCCTGAACAATCTCAAGATCGTTTACGAACGCACAGACGCGCCTCAAAAAGCCTTGGGAGTTGCTCAGCGCATGGTAATGGTAAATCCTGAAGCAAAGTACCTCCATCGCGACATCGCGGTGCTCCACTACCAGTCGCAGCAATATCGGGCCGCCATCGCAAGTCTGGAAAGTTACTTGCGCGAAGCGCCCGACGCGCCTGACACCGCTGATGCAAAGGCCTGGATCGACTCCATCCGCACTACTCTTAACCGCTTGAATTGATTTCCTTCTTCGGAATCCGGTTTATCCCGCAGATCGTATATAGTGAGTGACGGAGAATTGGAGGCCCAGCGGCCCCTGCGCGCACAGGGCCATCTCCCGGGCGGTGATTTTGAATCGGCTCCGGACGAACCGGACGATCGTCAACTGCTTGAGCGTATTGTCAACAAGGACAGGGATGCTCTGGACATCCTTTACGGACGTTATGCGACCCCTGTGTATTCCTTGGCGCTCCACATGCTGAAGCAGCCTCCTCTTGCGGAGGAAGTCACCCAGGATGTCTTTTTGAACATCTGGCTGAAGTCCACCAGTTTCAACGCAGAGCGTGGACAGCCTCGCTCGTGGATCATGAGTGTCACGCACCACAGGGTGGTGGATGTCATCCGCTCGCGAAGGCGAACCCAGTCCATGACCGACCCGGAGGGCTACGACACACTGGAGCGGCTGCCAACGGGAGGTGCATCCGTCGAGAGCCAGGTTCAGCAGAACCTCGACCGTGAGCGCATAATGCGGGCTCTGGCCACTCTCCCGGACAATCAGAAGGAGGTCATCCTTTTGGCTTACTTCGAAGGGTATTCGCAGTCGCAAATGGCGGAAAGGCTGGGGCAGCCCCTCGGAACTATCAAGACCCGTGTTCGCCTGGCGATGCAGAAACTCAGGACGGCACTACAGGAAGATGACGACGAGTAGCGCGACAGGTCAGCATCCGTACGATCTGCTGGATGCCTTCTCGCTCGACGCGCTTGAGCCTGACGAAGAGCAGTCGCTGATCGACCACCTTGAGCTGTGTTCGCATTGCTCCGCACTCGCGGACCAGAATCTGCAGGCTGCCGCGGCTTTGGCCAGCTCGGTCCTGCAGCAGCAACCCCCAGAATATATTCGTGCCAAAGTCCTTGACTCCCTGGGCCTTCCAGTGGAAGATACGGCGCCATCAGTATCGGTATCGGTACCTGCCCCAAGACCGCCGCGTAGCTGGTCAAGGGTAACCTCGATCGGCAGTCGATGGGCCCGTTTTCTTGTACCCGCCGGGGCCGCACTGGCCGTTGCTCTCATTGCCGTAACCGTAGCTTTGAACGTCCAGATCGCTGGCGACATCGATAATCTGCAGTCCGAGAATGCCAGTCTGCGCAACCGCTTGGACCAGAGCCTGGCCACCACCTCCGCGCTGGCGCGCTCTTCCAGTACCGTCAGCCAGATGGAAGGAAATGTCCAGCGCTGGCAACAGACCAGCCTGGCCTTGGCGCAGCAGGGGAATCAGACCGTCCTGCTGTCTGCAACCCAACCCGGTGCGGCCGCGAGAGGATTCCTGGTCCTCTCGGTTGACGGCTTCTCCGGTATTCTCATGGCGTCGCAACTCGCGCCCCCTAGGCCTGACTCCGTCTATCACGTCTGGCTCACCAAGGGCGGCCAAAGGTTCTGGGAGGGGGAACTGGCGGTGGACAACAGCGGGATTGGTGCCATGCAGCTTATACCCGGCGACTCGCTGCTCAACTACGACGCTATTCAGGTCAGCCAGGGCATGGGCGTAGCGGCAGCCCTGGCAGCCCCGCCAGGCTCAGCGGAGCGCGCCCGCGCAACCGCGAATATGGTCGGCGACATGATTCTTGTTGCCCAGTTGCGCTAGGGTCTCCGCCGGGTAAACTGATCCCTTATTGCTGAATTTACTTTCCTCGGTTATCACTTGGCCTACACCTGTACCCCTGATATACTCCCGGAACATGGGAGAAATTATGTCAAACGTTGTGCAGGCGACCTCTCACGATCTCAGTTGCGAAATCTGCGGTGCACTGATGATCGAACAGAAATGCAAGATCCGTTGCACCAACTGCGGCTATACCCGAGACTGTTCCGACCCGTAGGCCGGGCCACCAGTGTCCGCATCGGTTTTGGTCCTCTACGACGCAAAAGGCCTCTCCATCGAGAGCATGGCACGGGTCTTTGCTGACGGAGTCGAATCCTCCGGCGGCGCAACTCCCAGGCTGCTGACCATAGACGAAGCTTCTCGGGACGACCTTCTGTCCGCAGACGGTATCGCTCTGGGATCCCCCAACTGGAGCGGCATCACCGGCTCTTTCAAGCAGTGGTTGGATGATCAGGGGGATCTTTGGGAGGAACTGGCCTTGGCGGGGCGTCCGGGGGCCGCCTTCACCACCGGCACCGGCCGTCATTCCGGCCTCGAAACCACCCTGCATCAGCTGGTCCACTGGATGCTCGCCTGCGGCATGCTGATAGTCGGCCTTCCGTGGTCTGAGCTGATGCGCACCTCCGGCTCTTACTACGGCGCAACTGCTGCGGGTGGCGCCAACCAAGACGACCTCGCCCAGGCCAGAGCGTTGGGCGCACGCCTGGCCGGCTACGCAGCCCTGCTCAGGGATTCCTAATCGCGAAGCCTCAAGTGATGGAATAGCCGCGGGTGTTTCTCCCTGACCAGCCTGAGTGCTTCCTTCATCGGCTCCCGGATCGACTCGTGGGCCTGTAGCGAAGTTCGCAGCTTGAAAAGGTGGTAGCACTCCCGCAGGTTCATCTTTGAGACCAGCCGCCGGTTGTGTGCGTGAGTTACCGCGTACTGCGCCGCGGTAGGCGACACCGCATCGCGGATCTTGCCGAATACCCTTTCTGAGGCCCTGACTGCCTCGTCGAACATCGGCTGCATTCCAGCTTCCTCGATGATGGAAGGCATCCTTGCGCCGTGGATGACCGTGAGAGGCTGAGGCAGATAGGTCTGCATCCGGTGGCGCCGGAATTCCCTGAACGCCCCGTAGTCCATTACGATCTCGAAGGTGTAGTCGACGACCTCCAGCTCCCGCGGCGGCGCGTCGTGGGGCCCCAGACCCTCCAACGACTCGTCAATGACCCGCTGTCGCTCTTCTGCAGGCATCGAAACAGCCTGCTCCCACGCTCGCCCGTACTCCATTCCCGTGGCGCCGTATAGCAGAGCCGCTACCAGCTTCTCCTCCGCCTGCTCGTCACAGTGCACCAGCCGCACCTCGACGGACGGCCCGGCGGCCCCATCTCCAAGCTCAAACTCGCCGGCCAGCTTCCGCTGTGCCGCCGGTCGCCGCGCCAGGTAATCGACCACATCGGCGTACTTGATCAGCGTCGGGGTGACTTTCCGCCCCTCCTCTCGCACCTCTTCCCCCAGTTGCCGCTCCTCGTCAAGCTCCGACGACATCAGCTTGGAGACCGCATGCTCCAGTGTCCGCGCGTTCGCCGTCACTCCCACGTTGGTAAGGGTCGAAGCAGGCAGGACCGACCGGCAGCCATCGGTGGCTATGCGACTGAGCCTCAGATGGTAGGCGGCATCCCTCTCTTTCTCCCTCTGCGGATGCGCGCCCCGCAGGTATTCCATGCTGCCGTCGATGAGCCGCTGATAAATTTCAAACAGACTGCGGCAGGCCGCCACATACTCCTGCTTCAACTTCGGCTGCTCGTCCAGCTCAGCAGGCACATGAAAACAATCGGTGTCCATCACCTGGTAACGCGACGACTTCTCCGTATACGAAGCCAGACGGTTGTCCTCCAGCCCGTCGCACGCCAGCCGCGAGATGTTCTCAACTGCCAGGTGCACCACGGCATGCTCCGCCACCGACGCATGCCCGTATCCCAGTACCCACCGCTCGTGGAAGTCCGCGGCCTTCTCCTCGCTCACTTGCCGCGCTATCTCGTCGAACGCTTCCGGCCGCCGCGATGTCATCGCAAACGCCACGGCAATCTGCTCCTCCGTGAGCAGGCCCGCGTCCAGCGGGTAAATGCGCCGCGGGTAGGGCCGGAGCTCTTTGGCTTCCGCGCTGGAAATGTCGGCAACGTCGGTCATTCAGTTCACAGGTCAACCGGAGTGAATGTGGCATGATTATGTCCAGTGCAATTCACTAGGACGTCCGTACAGCGGGGTTACTGTTCGTGTTCAGCCGAAGCGATGCGCAGGGGCGGGGGCGGGTTTAAGCCCGCCCCTCGAGTTCACGCCGAAATGCCAGCTAACTTAAACCAGCGCCCCGAACCCGTTCGGAATCGCCACTTCGACCAGGTGCGTCTTGCCCGAAGAGATGGCAGTCTCCAGCGCAGGACCCAGCTCCGCCACGGAGGAAACCCGCGTGGCCCCGAAGCCGTAGGAATCAAACAGCTTTGCAAAGTCGGGGTTGACCAGTTCGGTGGCGAACAACCGGTCGCCGAAGCGAGCTTCCTGGTATCCCTTCAGCACGCCCCACGCGTTGTCGTTGAACATCAGGATGACCGGATGTATATCGTACTGTGCGGCCGTGGCCAGTTCCTGGAAGTTGTACTGGAACCCGCCGTCGCCAGTGATGCACACCACGGGGCTGTCCGGTTTTCCCGCCTTGGCGCCCAGGCCAGCCGGGAAGGAGAACCCCAGGCCCGCCCAGCCGTGGGGATGCATGTACTTCCGCGGACCGTTGATCTGCAGGCATCGGGCGGCCCGGCTGGCAGGAACAGTCGGGTCCAGGGAGAAGATCGTGTCGTCCGGCGTTGCCTCACGGACGGCCTCGAAGACCTTCAACTCGTTGCCCCACTTCTCCTGCAGATTTCGGTGAATGTCTTCTTTCACCGCTGCTATCTCGTCCTGGTAGGACCGACCCTTGCTGGCGTCCGAGTCGCCAATGGCGTCAAGCCACTGCCGCACCACAGCCTGCGAATTGGCGACGATGGGCACCGAAGCATCGTAGTTCTTCCCGATCGACTCCCCGTCCAGCAGCACGTGGACGATGTTGTCCGGCAGCCTCAGCTGCACTCCCGTGGTCGAACGATGGGGCATGATGGATCCGAGGATCACTACCGCATCGCAGGTGGACAGCCAGTCCTGGACCGGGTTCTCGCTCCAGATGCGCCCTCCCAGAATCGTCCCCAGCGAAAGCGGGTGGCTTTCCGGGAACGCACCCTTGGCCCCGTCGGAGGTCAACACCGGCGCTCCCAGCGCCTCGGCCAAGCGCACGATCTCCTCTGTTCCTCCCAGCATCTGTACTTCTTCACCCACCAAGATCGCCGGCCGCTTCGCCTTCAGCAGCGCCTGCAGACCCTGTTCCACCCTCGCCGGGTCACCCTGCGGTATCCCGGGATCCCGTGGCCTGAGAATCTCCACGTCGGCACGGTTGCCCAGAAGGTCGGTGGGCAGTTCCAGCTCGATCGGCCGGGGACGGCGGTTCTGGAAGCGCTGGAAGGCCTCCACCAGGTTGTCCGGAATGGATTCGACCTCTCCGATCATGGCGTTCCAGTCGGTTACCGCCTCGAACATCCGGAGTTGGTCCTTGGTCTCGTGGGTGGTATTGCGCCCCTGGCCGATGAAGTCGCTCTCCACGTTGGTGGTTACCTGCAGGAGCGGCGACCCGGAAAAATAGGCCTCGCCCATAGCGCCGAGGGAGTCCGCGGCCCCGGGGCCTGTGCTGGTGATCAGCACCCCCGGCTTTCCCGTCGCGCGGGCGTAGCCATCTGCCATGAAGCCGCACCCCAATTCCAGCCGTCCCCCGATGAATCGCAGGCTGTCCTGCTGGTCGTACAGGGCGTCGAAGAGGTCCAGGTTGTGGATGCTGATGATGCCGAAAACCGTGTCAACGCCCTGGGCCTTCAGGGACTCGGTAATGGCTTGGCCGCCGGTCAAGTTGGGCACGTCTTCACTCCTCTGGTGGCATAGTTGCTGGACGATGGAACCCAAGGGCCTACAGCAGCAGGCTGACAGGCTTTTCCAGCAGTCGCTTGATCTCCATCAGGAACTGGGCCGCCTCCGCTCCGTCTGCTACGCGATGGTCTACGGAGAGGGTGGCCTTCATCATCTCGGCAATGGACAGCTGCCCATCCCGCACCACCGGCTGTTCCTTCACCGCACCCACCGCCAGGATTGCGGCGTGCGGTGGGAAGATGATCGCCGTGAAGCTATCCACGTCGAACATCCCCAGATTGCTAACGCTGTAGGTCGTTCCGGCGTACTCTTCCGCCTGAAGGGTCCCGTTGTTGGCGCGGTCGACCAGGTCGCGGCTGGCCGCAGCGATCTGGGCCAGGCTCCTGTTCTCGCACTCCGGAATGCCGGGAACGATCAGCCCTGACTCCAACGCGATGGCGATCCCCACGTTGATCGACGGGTTCATCTGCAGGTGGTCGCCGCGGAAGAACGAGTTGAACTTCGGGTGCTTGCCGATGGCCAGTGCTGAAGCCTTCACGATCAGGTCGTTGACGCTCACCCGGCTGGACGACGGCAGTTCGTCGTTGACATCCCGCCTCAGCGACATGGCCGCAGTCATGTCGATGTCGGCGGCCACATAGAAGTGCGGCGCTTCCCGCTTACTGTCAGAGGTAACCCTCGCAATGGCCTGTCGCATCCTCGACAGGTCGGCGCGCTCGGCACCTTCCGCCGGGGCCGGAGCAGGCGCAGCGGCAGGTGCAGCCTCCGGGGCCGGAGGAACGGCGGCACGTGACGCAACTACCGCGTTTATGTCAGCTTCCACTACCCTGCCGCCGGGGCCGGTCCCCGTCACGGTCTCAAGATCGATCCCCTGTTCCCGGGCCAGCCTGCGGGCCAGCGGCGACGCCAACACCCGTCCGGCTTCGGCGGCAACACGGGCGGCGTCTGCTGCCGCCAGCACATCAGCCTCGACGATGCGACCGCCTGGTCCGCTACCGGTTATGGCCGTGAGGTCAACGCCCTGTTCGCGGGCCAGCCGCCGGGCGATCGGGGAGGCGCGTACCTCGCCCGACGGGGCAGAAGCAATCGCGGCGGCCGGTGGTGCTGCCTCCGCGGGCGCCGCTTCGGCTGCGGGAGCCGGCGCAGCGGCTGAAGCCGGGCCGGACAGATCATCCGGCAGGGCCTCGTCTGCGTCCCCGATTACTGCGATCAGATTCCCAACCGGAATCGCCTCGCCTTCGATCGCCACGATGCGCCGGAGCACTCCGCCTGTGGTGGGCTTGAACTCCACCACCGCCTTGTCCGTCTCGATCTCCGCAATCACTTCGTTGGCGACCACCTCGTCGCCTTCCTGCTTGACCCAGCGGACGACGGTGCCTTCCCGCATGTCGTAACCCAGTTGCGGCATCACAATGGAAGTTGCCAACGCTGCCTCCTGTCCCCTGTCCGAACGCAATTCGTACCTGCCCAGAGGGGCCGGAACTTGGGCTAGATATTATAGGATGCGGCTACCATGGGCAACCACAGGGTCCCAGCCGGGACGATCACCGCAAGGCACACTAAAAGGAAGGAGCGCCCGTCGTGGCGCTCCAGGGTGTTTCCTTCAGGTGTTCGAATGGGCCTGTTACATCATGCGCTGAATGATGCGATCCGCCTGCTCTTCGGAAAGCCCCAACGGTCGCGTCGCCAAGGGCCCCTCCTTCGACAGCACCGGCTCGGCCTCCACCAGCGAAACGGACTCCTTCTGGAAGAACAGGCCGGTGTAAATCGAGTCTCCCCACTGCAATGCCTTCTCGCAGGCCGTCTTCCAGTCGGAGGGATCGTGCTCCTCGTCTTCCAGCTTGACTATCCGTTCCTTGAAGAACTGGTGCGTGTTGTCCAGGTTAAAAGTGACACACGGGCTGAATACGTCGATCAGGGCGAAACCCTTGTGCTCAACGCCCTTCTTGATCAGGTCCGTCAGTTGCCGTATGTCGCCGCTGTAGCCCCGTGCGACGAAGGTGGCCCCGTTCATGATGGCCGAGGTGATGGGATTGACCGGCGTCTCCACGCTGCCGAACGGCGTACTCTTCGTGGTCATACCGTAGGAGCTCGTAGGTGAAACCTGGCCCGTTGTGAGACCGTAGATCTGGTTGTTCATAACCAGATAGGTCAGGTCGATGTTGCGGCGTGCGGAGTGTGCAAAGTGGTTCCCGCCGATCCCGTAGCCATCACCGTCGCCACCGGTTACGAACACCGTGAGCTCGTGGTTCGCCAGCTTGGCCCCCGTGGCCACCGCCAGCGACCGTCCGTGCAGCGTGTGCATCCCATACGAGTTGAAGTATCCCGGCAGGTTGGAAGAACATCCAATGCCGCTGATGGTCAGTATCTCGTGGGGCTGCAGCCCCAGTTCCGCACAGCTGCGTTGCATCGCATTCAGTACACCGAAATCGCCGCACCCGGGACACCAGTCGGGGTCAACCTGCCCCTTGAAGTCCCTGGCCGTCAGCTGGATTTCGGTCCTGCCGTTACCCACACCTACGGTTGCCATTGAAACACCTCTTCGGTCACGACTTGCGGCTAAATGAGCCGCCGGAAATGGAGATTTACGCCTGCGGTTTTCCTGTCCCTAGACGATCACTTCCTGGTACGGGACATAGCTGGTGGTCTTTTTCGCCACCTGTTCAATCACGCCATCGGCAATGTGGTGAGGCATGAACGGTTCACCGTCATACTTTCTGATGTGCCCGTGAGCTGCAAACCCGGTCTCGCTGCGGAGATACCGGGCGAACTGGCCCGAGTAGTTGTTCTCGACGATTATGACTTTCTTTGCCGCATTCAGAATCTGTTCGACATGTTGGGAATGGAAGGGGAGAATCCACCTGATGGATAGCTGGTTTACTGAGACACCCTTTTCAGCAAGCTGCACCCTCGCTTCCTTGATAGCGCCATGTGTGGAGCCCCATCCCACCAGGGTAACCTCTGCGTCCTCCGGCCCCTCCAGCTCAGGCGGCGCAATTATGTCCAGCACGCCCTGCATTTTGCGTGCGCGCTTCTCCACCATCATGCGTCGCTTGTGAGGGTTGGTGAACTCGTCGCTGATGAGCGTCGAGTCCTCGTCATGCTCGTCGGTCGCCACCACGTGGACGTGGCCTTTGAGGCCAGGAATGGCCCGCGGAGAAATGCCCGACTCGGTATTCTCGTAACGCTTGTACCCATTCAGGGAAACCGGCTCAGTAATCAGCTGGCCGCGGTCAATGACGGGGTGCATGTCAATGAGATCAGGATCGATGCTGTACCTGCCCTCGGAGATGAGAAGGTCGGAAATCAGGATAGCCGGACACTGGAACCTGTCTGTCAGATTGAACAACTCCGGCATCGCATTGAACGCGTCCAGCGAGTCCCGGGGAGCCACAATCAACCTTTCGTAATCACCCTGACTGGCCCCAATCACCTGCCAGAGGTCACCCTGCTCGGTTTTGGTTGGTACCCCGGTTGACGGGCCCGCCCGCTGTACGTTTACGTAGACGACCGGAATTTCCATCATGCTAGCGGCGCCCACCGCCTCGGTCATGAGCGCGAATCCGCCGCCGGAGGTGGCGCACATGGAACGGGCGCCGGTGTGGGCCGCACCGATCACCATGTTGGACACCCCGATTTCGTCTTCCACCTGACGCACCATGATCCCCAGGTTTCGGGCATTGGAGGCCATCCAGTGCAGGACCCCGGAGGCCGGGCTCATGGGATAGGCGGCATAGAATTTTACGCCCGCCGCAGCGCCTCCCATGGCTATAGCGTCGTTCCCCGACCACACGGCCAGCGGCTTGCCTCCCTGGGGCAAAGGCTGCGAGAAGGGGCGGAAATTCGACTGTGCGTAGTCGAATCCGGCCCGCGCAACCTCCACGTTCTGGTCCACCACCTGCTGTCCCTGGCGGGCAAAGCGAAGCTCCAAGCTCTCCTGGAGTACCTGAAAGTCCAGACCCACCAGCGAAGTTACCGCCCCCATGGCCACGGTGTTTTGGATCAACCTGTTTCGGCTGTTGGTCAGATCGCCGACTGGAATCCCGCACAGGTCTGCACCGTTCGATTCACCGGGAGTGATAGTGTCGCTGTTGTAGAGGACCCGGCCTCCCGGCCCGATGAGCCTCTGGTGGCGGTCCATGGTGTCCTGGTTCAGGCAGAGTAGGAGGTCCAGCTTGTCTCCGTGGGTGAACATCTCCTCGTCGCATATACGCAGAGTCAGGAAGATGTGCCCACCACGGATTATGGACTGGTAGGCATTGTAAGTGCTCAGGTGCAGCCCGCGCCGGACGATTATGCGGGCGAAGATATCACCGGGTGTGGCTATGCCCTGGCCTGCCCCACCGCCGATGGCCATTGCAAAATCGTAAGTGCCCAATGCCATCTGAACGCTCCTGCAATCATTCTTCGCTACGGACACTGCTCCGAGCGGCGTTTGGGTTGCATATTATCTGCCTTTTGCTCCGGCCCAAGTATACCGCCGCTCCCTTGCATAAACAAACAAAATACCGGATTGCGTAAAAACAGGGGTGCAGTCCTACGAATGGTTACAGGCCTGCGCCGGGTCGCCAAAGGCACCGACAATCCTACATGTGCATCGCCTTGCCCTGTGCCGAAAGCGCCGCCTCCTTCAGCATCTCGGAAAGCGATGGATGCGGGTGCACGGTCCATCCCAGCTCCAGCGTCGTACCCTCCAGCATCCGGGTCATCGACAGCTCCCCCAGCAGTTCGGTAACCTCCGGCCCGATCATGTGGCCTCCCAGCAGCTCCCCATACCGTGAGTCCACCACCAGCTTGACCATCCCCTCGGTCTCCCCCATCGCCAGCGCCTTGCCGTTGGCCAGCGCATTGAATACCCCAACGCTCACGTCGTAGCCTTGCTCCCTCGCCTGGGCCTCCGTCAGACCAAAGCTGGCAATCTGAGGGTTGCAGTAGGTTGTGCGAGGCATGTGGACATAGTCCATCGGCTGGGGGTCCATGCCCATGATGTGCTCCACTGCCGTAACCGCCTGGGCGGAAGCCACGTGGGCCAGCGGCATCTTTCCGGTAACATCGCCGATGGCATACAAGCCCGGGACGTTTGTAACCAGGAACTCGTCCACCGCGATCCCCTGCCTCTCCACTGCGATACCCACGGCATCGAGCCCCAGCTCCTCAACATTCGGCTGCACACCCACCGCCACCAGGACCATCCCTGCATCGATTGACTGTGTCGCGCCGCCCTGTTCCACCGTCACCGTCACTCCGTCCGGGCGGTTCTGAACGCCGGTCACCGCCGCGCCGGTCATGATGTTCATTCCAAGCGACTTGAAAGATCGCTCCAGCTGCGCGCTGATGTCCTCATCCTCGTTGGGCACCAGCCTGGGCAGCAGCTCCACAATGGTCACTTCGACCCCGTACATGGCATAAACATAGGCAAACTCGACTCCGATCGCCCCGCCGCCGACGATGACCATCGACGACGGCAGGTCCGTCAGCACGATAGACTCCCGGCTCGTGATGATCCGATCCCCGTCCACGGGCAGAGACGGCACTGAGCGCGGTCTGGACCCCGTGGCGATGATGATGTTCTTCGCCTCCACCACATCCCCGCTCGGCTCGATGGCCACCCGGTTCGGCCCGGCCAGCCGCCCCGTTCCTTCGATGTGATCCACGTTGTTCTTCCGCAACAGGAACCGGACTCCGCGGGTGTTGCGGTCCACCACCCGCCGGCTGCGGGCCATCGCAACCCCGTAGTCCGCTTGGAACCCGTCGAACTTCAGGCCGAATTCTTCCGCCCGCCTCACGTAGGACACGATCTCCGCGTTCTTCAGCAGCGCCTTCGTCGGGATGCAGCCCCAGTTGAGGCAGGTGCCCCCCAATGCTTCCTTCTCTATCACCGCCGCCTTGAGGCCGAGTTGCCCGGCCCTTATGGCCGCCACGTACCCACCCGGACCGGAGCCGATTACCACTAGATCATAGTTAGATTCCATTCCAACCTCGACGCAACGGGGCCATCAGGAAGGCTCCCGTCGATTACCAGTCTTGAGCCGATTATATCCGCGCCCTTTCTGGGCACACAACTTCTGAGGCGGTGAAGCATCGCCGTTACCCACCCCATTCCGCATATCGCATTTCTACGCTTCACCATGAATTTGTTTGGTAGCGCCGTTTCTGTTACGATTGTCGCCAGTCGTTTACAGTCTCCGCAACTCGGTCTGCTAGGAGAATTATGCGCCTCGGGCCTTTGGGACTATGGGAAATTCTGGCCATCTTGGTCGTCATCCTGCTCATCTTCGGCGCCCGCCGGCTCCCCGAGATCGGCTCCTCCATGGGCAAGGGACTCCGGACGTTCAAGAGCGCGCTCATGGGAGAGGACGACAAGGCACCGCAGGAGGAATCTGCGTCAGCAACCAAGGGCAACGACGAGCGCAGCAGCCCCTACTAGCCCTCATCGAACTCGCAAGTATGGAAGGACCGGTCAGACCGGTCCTTTTCTTTATGGAGTAGCTGTCTCCGGGCCCGCTACTGCTGGGCCACAGCAGTTTCAGCTTCCCGCCGGCTTCGGCCAGCCAACTTGGCCAGCAGGATTCCCAGCTCGTACAGCACCAGCAGCGGCCCCGCAACCAGCGCCTGGTTCACTGGATCGAAAGTCGGAGTGATTATGGCGCCCAGTATGAACGCCAACACCACCCACACCCTGCGGAACCGCGACAGTTGCCGCGCCGACACTATTCCCAACTGGGCCAGCATGTACATTACCAGCGGCGTCTCGAAGGCCACGCCCATCCAGAACAGCAGCCGCACCATCAGGTTTACGAAATTGCTGATCCTGATCAGCGGCGTGGCGACATCGCTGAATCCCAGCAGGAACCGCAGCGCTGGAGGGGTCAGCACATAATAGGCGAAGGCCACACCGGCCGCAAAGGCCAGCAGCGCCGCGGGCAGGAACAGGAACAGGTAGCGTCGCTCCCGCCCCGTCAGGCCGGGCGCGATGAACATCACCACCTGGTACAGGATGACAGGCAGGGCCAGGACGAAGCCGGCAACGAACGAGACCTTCACCGCCGTGGTGAGGAGCTCGGTGACCTCGATGAAGACGAGGTCGATACGCGTTCCCGACTCCAGGTTGTAGGCGGGACGCGACAGGAAGTCGATGATCTGCTTGTAAAAGGCAAACGACGCCGCACTTCCCGCAATGATCGCGATGACACAGATGAGCACCCGGCGGCGAAGCTCTCGGAGATGCTCCAGTAGAGTGAACTCGCGGGCCATCAGGACCTTTCGTCGGAGCGTCCCGTTCCTGTCGTGGCGCCGGAGGACTGCGCCGCGTCGCCGCCGTCGGAGTTGCTGTCCGGCACATCCGGACGCGAGGGAACCCCGGGAGGAGGCTGCTGCGAGTGCGCCCGCTGACTCTCTTCCACAGAAATCGCGTCGGTTACCTCGCTGAAGGTGCGCCGCAGGTCTCCCAGAACCTTGCCGGACTTTCGCGCCATGTCAATCGATCGCCCCGGCCCCAGGACGAGAAACCCCACCAGCAAGATGACCACCAGCTCCATGAAGCCGATTCCCATGAAGTTCATGGAGCCACTGCCCGGCCCAGAGACATGGGGCAACCCTGTCCGCACTCTGCTTCTTCCGTCAGGGCCCATCCAGTCGGCGGCACCCACCCCAGTGCATCCAGGAACTGCAGCAGCAGGCAGGTGGGTAGGCCCACGATATTATGATAGCAACCCTCCCAGTCAGACGCGGGCCGCAACTCCGTATCCTGCACCGCGTAGGCGCCCGCCTTATCCAGCGGCACACCGGTCGCGATGCTGGTTTCGATTTCCTCGTCCGTGAACTCCCTGAGCGTAATCTGCGAAGTCATGCTGGTTGTCAGCGATTCTCCCGTGCTCGCATTGACAACCGTGAGGCCGGTGGATACGTGGTGTGTCGTACCCCGCAGACTGCGCAGCATCGAACGCGCTTCGTCGTCGTCGACCGGCTTGCCCAGCGACTCCCCCTGGTGCACCACGGTGCTGTCCGCTCCGACAACGAACCCTTCGCTCATCGAGGCAGCGATTTTCAGCGCCTTGTCCCTCGAGAGCCGCTCCACCATCTCCTCGGGGGACTCCCCTGGAAGCGGGTCTTCCGGCACATCCGCCGGCCGGATCGAGAACTCCAGCCCCATCCCTTCCATCAGCTCCCGACGCCGGGGCGACGCCGACGCCAGGACCAGGCCGGTGGTGATTGGCACTCCCATCCATCGCAGCAGGGCCACGCATTCCACATGGTGAGTCTGCGGGAACATGTCTATCGGCACGACTCGTTCCAAGCGGTAGCCTCCAGCGCAGAGTACCTTCAGGTCCCTCGCCAGCGTCTCCGCGTCGCACGATACATACGCCACCCTGGGCGTCGCCAGTTCGACCAAGCTGGCCAGCGCCTGTGGCTGGCACCCGGAACGTGGCGGGTCCAGCACCACTGCGTCCGGTCGTTCGTGGAGCTCTCCCAGCACGTTCTCAGTTCTTCCCAGAACAAACTCCAGGTTCGAAATGGACCCCGAGTTCTCCCTCGCGTCTGCCACGGCGGCCGACGATTCCTCGATCGCGACGACCTTTCCGACATAGGGCGCCAGGAGAACGGCGAATGTTCCCACGCCCGTGTAGGCGTCCACCAGCAGGTCATCGGCGTTCAGCGCCAGCCCCTCTCGCACAACCTCGGCCGCACGGGCTGCCTGCTCCACGTTAACCTGGAAGAAGGAAGGAGAGGAAACTATGAAGTGGTCCTCTCCCACGGTTTCGAAGTACTTCTTCTGCCCGGTCGGGATCTTCACTTCCGGGTTCAGAAGCGTCGGCTGCACGAGGTAGCTGGAGGGCGATTCAGCACTCCCCTCCCCCGCCCTTATGGAAAGTTGGGTGGTTTCCTGGCAACGGTCCTGCAGTTGCTCCAGCACCGAGTTGACGCTCGGCCGCATCAGCAGGCAGTTATCGATCCGGACGAATCGGCGGGTCTCCCTGTTGACGAACCCCAGGGATCCCTCCCGGTTTACGGTGAACCGGGCATGGTTCCGATAGCCGTATCTGTTTTCAGAAGGCAGAGTCTCGTCGACCGTCGCATCCTCCGCCGCCGGGAACAGCCCGCCGACGCGCGCCAGTGCGTCCACCACCTTGTCTCGCTTGGCCGCCAGTTGCGACTCGTAGTCCAGGTGCTGCCACTGGCAACCGGTGCACCGGCCGAAATATTCGCAAGGCGCCTCCTCCCTCTGAGGCGACTGCTCCAGCACTTCCACCACGATAGCGGATGCGTATTTGCGATGCACCCGCACAACTTCCGCCGCAACCCGCTCCCCTGGAATGCCGCCGAAGACAAAGACCGGCGTGCCATCGCACCTGGCCATTGCCTCGCCAAGGCGCCCCCAGGATTCCAGGGTCACCTCGATGCGTTCGCCCGGTCGCAATCCGGGACGCTCGGAAGGCGGCGCAAGTGAGGTCTGAGAGGCGGCTTGTTCTGCAGATTCCATATCTTCGTAACACTATACAGGCAAGCTATAAATGAATCCATGGGCACGGGTCTGGCATAGCAGGACTAACGCACTTGACTGGCAGGGCGTCGTCATTACCACGAGAGAACGTCACCCCGGACTTGATCCGGGACAGGAGTCCCGGGCACGTAGTCAGGAAGATTCTCGCGACGAACCTAGTGACCCTTACCACTGGATTCCCGCTTTCACGGGAATGACGATTGGGGGAGTCGTCACTAATCGAAAGACCCTAACCTGACACCGCAGCAATATTGCAGAGCGACTAGTATTACAACGACGAGTTAAGGAGGGAGGCCGGAGGGGTGGCGACCGAGGGCGGCGCGGCGTTTCTCGTGGGAGAGTCTGGCCCTTTCGTTGCGCTCTTGGACATCGGCCAGCCACCGCAGCAGTTCCTCTGGTCCGAACTGCTCTTTGGGCAAGAGTTCACGCACCACCCGGTACACCTGGGGACGAGTGATCTGGGGCATCTTTTTCCCCCCAACCCTGCTGCAGGGTCAACAAAAACGCTCCGGCCAGCAGGCACATGGTGACGTGATGGTGCCAACCCGCCCAGGTTCGGGTCTCGTACTCGTCCAATCCCACATCGCTCTTCTCAGTCTCGAACTCGGTTTCGATGCGCCACCTGGAGCCGCCCACATAGGCCAGGGTTTCCAGCGGCGTGTCCCCGGGCGCGTTGGACAAGTAGTAGCGAGACTCGCTGCCGTCCAGGTTTTGGCGATAGATCGCCCAGAGGATTTCGCCGGGCTTGCGCTGGTGGGTTATCCGGGCCCGTTGGGCGCTGTAACGGTAGGTGCGCGGTCCCTGGCTGCCCTCGGCACCGTGATCTCCCGCCAGCCGTCCACAGGGATTGCAGCGGCCCGCTCCTGCATGGTCTGTCGTTGCCCGCCGCGCAGTCTGGGCTTACGGGGACGACCGTTGCCCTGATAGGGCGGATCGGTCCAGGTCGGTTCCAACGGCCAGACCGTCATATCCGGCCGCACGTCCAGGACGTAGCGCATTCCCGCCGCCGCCAATCCTTCGCGAAACGGGGGCGACATCCCGAAAGCACTATCCCCGGCCACCCACTGGGCCCCCAGGTGTCCCCTGGATTGGGCTCGCTCCACCATCTCCAGGGCCAACTCCGTCTTGCTCCGATACTCCCGTCGATCTTCCGGCACTCCCGCCGCCACGCAGCGCTCCACATCCCCAGTCCATTCCTCGGGCAGGTACAGCCGTTTGTCCACCAACACCCGTCCCCTCGGTCCCACATGGGCCAGAAACAACCCAGCCTGGCAGCTGGCGATCTTGCCCAACGCCCCGCAGTACTGCCGGGCCACGCCCACCGACTTCACCCCCTGCTTGGGAAAGTCGCTGCCGTCCAGCACCCACACCGCCTCAGGGTCCTCCAACCGGGGACCCAGATACTCCTGCAACCGGCCAATCACCCGGTCATCATCCCAGGGCGATTCGGTGAGAAAGCGCTGCAGCGCCCGTGGCGACGCCGGCACCGCCTCCGAGAGGTTTTCCGCGTTGCGCCGCTCTTGGGATTGCACCAGCAGACCCTGCAGGTATTGTCCACCACGTTCCCGCCACTGCTTGCGACCGAAAACCGGCGCAAAGTAGCTATGGAAATCCTGCAAGCCCTCGTAAACTCCCTCCAAAGCTGCCGCGTCCATCGCCCCGCCTCACCTCCCGAAACCTCCCAGTGCTCACGCAATCCTACCAAATAACTCGTCGTTGTAATACTAGGAGCGTAAGTGTCCGCTCATCCTGAGCTTGTAGAAGGATGCTCGTCCAAGCTGCCTATGGCTCGACAGGCTCACTATGATCGGGTTAGAAAAGAATTTGCAATCTTCTTGTAACGCAGGGTCTTTTAATAGTTGCTTCTCCCTCCGGGGAGGGTAAGGGTGGGGCGTCTCCTGGGTGCAGCCAAAGTTGTGTGCCCGCAGGATTTCACCCTCACCCCTTCGGTAAGCTCAGGACAGGCCCAACCCTCTCCCTCAAGGGAGAGGGAGAATTAAAAGACCCTATCTTGTAACGGCCGTCGGTTGACCAGCAATAGCGCGCCGAATTAAACTGGATTCGACCCGCAATTCGCTGCGCGCGAGGCCCGGTCGCCATCGGAACGCCGCGCGAAATTACTGCAGCGGAACACGTTCCGGAGGATGGTAATGGCAGAACCCATAGAGGTCACCGAACAGAACTGGGACTCCGAAGTTCTCAAGTCCGACCTGCCAGTCCTGGTCGACTTCTGGGCTGAGTGGTGCGGTCCCTGCAAGATGATCGCCCCGTCGGTGCACGACATGGCCGTCGAGTACGATGGCAAGCTGACGGTCGGCAAGCTCGATGTCGACAGCAGCCCCAGTGTAGCCATGCAGTACGGTGTGCGCAGCATTCCCGCCCTGATCTTCTTTAAGGACGGCCAGCCCGTCGACCAGATCATTGGCGCGGTGCCCAAGGGGGCCCTCAAGAAGAAGATCGACTCCGTCCTGGGCAGCTAGTCCCCCTCGGACATCTACAGGTTCATAGGCGAGGCGCACCTCGCATCGCTGCGAGATGCGCCTTACTCGTTCATCGTCGTCGCTGACGCAGCCGCACCCAGCGGTACAAAGCAACCAGCAACGACCCTCGCGGGAGTGGATGGGGCCCGGTGGCTCTTGCGGTCTTCAAATTAACAAGGCGAGCCTATTTGGGACTCATCTAAGCTCATTCATCTACGAAAGTGTAGGCCGAAGACTTCTCCCCAGCCTCTGTTCCAGCTTTGAGGCCTATCTAGCCGCAAAGAGAGGAATGGCAAATTCATGCCCCTTACTGCCGCCACTTTAACGGCAAATTTGCGCGAATGCTGGTCGGTTGCAACTCTCTTCAGACTACCTGCACAGTTGTCAGACAAGACATTGCTACCAAGGGCCTGGATGTCTTGGCGGCACTTAGAACCCTTGCAGCCAAATTTCCAGGGTGGGAAGCCAAAGCCGCGGTAAGGAATTCGGCCGAACGGCTCTCCTTGGCCGTGATTTCTGCTCAGTTCATGATGAGCTTTATACTCACTACTCATTTCTCCCTGAACCACGAAAAGTTTCTTTCCAACACTCCTTTTCCTGCTAGTACTTCCTCATCGACCAAGGCAGAGTGGCCACGTCACGCCACCTGACTCCCCACTTAGATATAGCCTAGAAATCTGGCCGGAAAGTGGCGCCGGCCGGCCAGCGGCTATACTTGGGGTCAACAAGCGTAGCGGGGGCTGAGAATGCTGGGAGAGCGTTCCGACCAGAGGGGTCTCTGGGAAGCGGACCGGTTGTATCTTGACCACGTGGGAAAGGACACCTTCTACGGTCTGCTGGCATCACTGCGGGGCAGGTTGTTCCGGGACTCTGATTTCGCCGCGTTCTACTGCGCCGACAACGGTCGGGACAGCGTGCCTCCCAGCCTGCTGGCGACGGCTCTCCTGCTCCAGTCCCACGACAAGGTGAGCGACGCCAAGGCCCGGGCCGACTTCGACATCCGCTGGAAGGTGGCGTTGGGGATTGAGGTGGAGGACAGGCCCTTCGCCAAGAGCACATTGCAGGTGTTCCGAGCCCAGCTGATCCTGCACGACAAGGTGCGGGAGGTGTTCGAGTCCAGCCTGCGCCTCGCCCGGGAGTCGGGCTACCTGAAGAGGCGCAGCATGAAGGTGGCGCTGGACACGACCAACATCCTGGGCCGGGGCGCGGTGAGGGACACCTACAATCTGTTGGCCGACGGGATGGTCAAGCTGCTGCGGGTGCTGGCGGCAGTGGAGAAGACCACCGTCGGGAAATGGGCCAAGGCCCAGGGATATGGGCAGTACCTTGCCTCCAGCATCAAGGGAGAGGCGGCCATCGACTGGTCGGACAAGCGGGCGCGCACGGCCCTGCTCGCCGGGGTTGTGAGAGACGCGGACCGGCTCTTGGAATTGTCGCGGCAGGCGCAGGGGGAGTTGGCGCAGAACGGTGCTGAGCGTCAGCAGATAGTGGCGGCGGCGGAGTTGCTGGGGCAGTTGCTGCTCCAGGACGTGGAGCGAACGGAAGGCGAAGTGAGCCTCAGGGACGGGGTGAGCCGGGACCGGATGATGTCGGTGCATGACCCGGAGATGCGCCACGGGCACAAGAGCAGCAGAAGACGCTTCGACGGGCACAAGGCGGCGATTGTGGTGGACACCGATTCCCAGCTGATCACCGCCGTGGACGTATTGCCCGGCAACGCTCCGGACAACTCGGGGTCGCTGGAGTTGGTGGAGGCGAGCGAGACCAACACCGGTGTGCCGGTGGAGGAGGCCATGGGCGACGCCGCCTACGGAGACGGCGATACCAGGCAGGCCTTCGCCGACGCAGGCCGCACCCTGATTGCCAGGGTGCCGGGCCGCCCAAACCGGTCTCACTTTCCCAAGGAAGACTTCCATATTGACCTGGAGGCGGGCACCTGCACCTGTCCGGCGGGGAACCTTACCCCTAATCCACCGAGGGAGGGCGTCAGGTTAGCGTCCTGAAGTGGTCAAAGGGTGCTCCTTTGAATCTGGGATAATGGTTTTGTAACAGCAAAACAGTCCCAGAAAAGGAGCACCCGATAGATGCTACCACGCAACCACCCTGACCGCATCCGTGTCTCTTTCGACGACCACCGACTGGTGGCCAATGCCGGTCTGCTCCTTCCGGCCACCCTCGCCCAACACCTGGGCCTGGGGGAACTCGTTGACCATCACCTCGACCTGGGCCGCGCGCCGGGGCGGGCCAACGCGGGGGACAAGATGATGACCCTGATCGCGTCTGCGCTGGCTGGCGGCGACTGCATCGACGACGCCGGTGCGCTGCGCGCCGGTGGGACGTCCGGTGTTCTCGATTGCATGGTCAAGGCGCCATCCACCCTGGGCACCTTCCTGCGCAGCTTCCGCTGGGGCCACGTCCGCCAGCTGGACCGGGTGAGCCGGGAGTTGCTGGCACGGGCCTGGGCCGCTGGGGCCGGACCCGGCGACGCGCCGCTGACCATCGACCTCGATTCCACCATTTGCGAGACCTATGGACTGGACAAGGAAGGGGCACGCCACCACGGCTATACCGGCAAGCGGGGCTATCACCCGCTGCTGGCTGTCGCCGCCGGAACCGGCGATGTGCTGATGTGCCGGCTGCGCGAGGGCCGGGCCAACACCGCTCGCGGTGCCGCCCACTTCCTGCGGGAGACGGTGGGACGGGTGCGCTACGCCGGGGCCAGTGGACGACTAACGCTACGGGCCGACAGCGGCTTCTACACCCATAGCGTGGTATCCGTCTGCCGCAAGCTGGACCTGCGCTTCTCCATCACCATCCGCCAGCACAAAGGCCTGCGCAATCTCATCGAGGCGATACCCGAGGCAGACTGGACTCCGATTCCCTACTGGATGGACGGTGCCGCCGATGTGGCGGAAACCACCTACACTCCCTTCCAGAGTGAGCCCGACGCTGCCCCGGTGCGGCTCATCGTCCGACGGGTGAAGCCCACGCCCGGTTCCCAGCTGGCCCTCTTCGCCAGATACAGCTATCACGGATTCATCACCGACCGGGACGGGGAAACCCTGGAACTGGAGGCCGACCACCGCCGCCACGCCGAGGTCGAGAATGCCATCCGAGACCTGAAGCACGGCGTCGGGCTGAACCATCTCCCCTCGGGCCGCTTCGCCGCCAACGGGGCCTGGCTGGCGGGCCAGGTTATGGCCCACAACCTGGCCCGCTGGATAGCGCGCATCGGTCTGGGCGAACAGGTGGTGACCACCAAGACCCTCCGGCGGCGGTTCTTCTCCCTAGCCGGACGGCTCACCCGCTCGGCACGCCGCCTCACACTGCATCTGCCAAAGCGCTGGCCTTGGGAAACCCAGTTCGATCGTGCCCTGGCCCGGCTGCGCGCCTTGCCACTTCCTACCTGACGGCCGACCTGCAACCAACCCACCCAGCGGCCAACCGAACGTTCCCACGAACTCGCTCCAGTCCGCTCCGCGAGTGCCTCTTGCTGCGGCCTCTCCCCGCTATCTCGCCCTGACCAACATCCGCACAGAGTCACAAAGTCTCCCGTGGCAACTGAAGACAGACACCGGCTCCCCTCTACCCCAAATCGTGCCGGACCATCGCCCTCCCTTGCCCCTATCGCCCGTTCCGCTGCTGCATAGTCATCCCCTCGGTGGATTTGGGCTTACCCGTAGAGTGCGGCCCTTGGGTACTCGCACCACAGCAACAGGCCGGACTCACCAACTGAAGGCCTTCCAGTTCGATGGAGCGGTCTGCGGGGTGTGCCCGCTGCGGACCCAGTGCGTGGCCGCGGCACCGGGCACAGGACGATCGGTGCAACTGCACCCTCAGGAGGCTTTATTGCAGCAGGCCCGGGCCCTGCAGCAGAGCGAGGCCTTTGGCGAGTACCGGCAGCGGCGGGTGGTGGTGGAGCACCGGTTGGCGCGGCTGGTCCAACTGGGAATCCGCCAGTCCCGCTACTTCGGGCGCGCCAAGACGAAATTCCAGCTGTACCTGGCGGCCACGGTGGCCAACCTGACCCTGGTGGCGGCCAAGGCCTGCCTGCCGGTCAACACCGGCTGCGGTTCCAGCCTCGGCAGCGTTTTCCGTGCCGGGACCATCCGTTCCGCACTTGATTTTGTCCCTGCGCGGCTCGGTCAAATCTTGACCCTGGCCTTGCTTGCGTCGGCCTCACTGCCGGAATACATCTCCCCGAACAAGGCTTTCCGGCCAGATTTCCAGACCCTCACCATTTGACAGATCCGACTTCCCTAGGCACTCGCCGTCGGCAAGTGCGATCACACCGGGTTCTCGCACCTTTCGCTTGGTTTGTGTACGGGATTGGGTGGAGCAGCACATTGATGGCCGGTTGCTGGCTCGGTCCGAAGAAGCACAGAGTCGGTTGCTGGCGTGGCGCGCGATATGTCGTTGGAGAAAATCAGTATCGCCTATCGGTGGTTTTCGGCAACCACATACATTTCGCTGCATTCACGGCACTTTTCGTCATTCGGTGAAGAGGAATCATCTCGGAATCAGAATCCTCCAATTCGCTTTTGCCTCTGCTTTTTCTGTCTACTGGCTCATTCGCCGGCAACATCCCCGTATCGACGGGCTATGCCCTCCTCCTGGACGATGCCGACCTCTCCCGCAACTACCGCCAAACTTTGCCGGGCGCCAATCCTGTATTTTCCAATGGAATAGACAGGGATGGTTTCGGAAGACTCAACACACGGGCGCGACGGGTGCAGGACATGGCGGCTCAAGACAATTGGGAGTTTTTCCTGGATTACCTGCGAACGGGGAGTGAACAGCTGCTGATCCTGGTGGAAGATCCGGAGTCGGAACTCGGCTGTAGGCTGTTCACAAAAGGAGATGTGAACACTCTTCGGCAAATCATGGACCAGAAGGCACGGGAATCAGCCACCCTTCCCAGCAAGCTTTGCTACAACCTGGAAGAAGCTGCACAACTGGTGGGTGTGTCGGCGCACAAATTCAATGGGTGGTTGAAGCGAAGCGACCATCCGATCCCGCACATTCAGGATGGCAGGAGGATCATCATCCCGGGAGATATGTTGGCAGAATGGCTTCGGGACGAGGCTCTTAGAAACATTCTTGCATCTAGCCAGTAGAGGGTCGGTGTTGACTTCTGAACGGCATGGAGTAGCGAGTAACGATGCGAACCACTTTTCTTAAGTCTGTTGACGATGACCAGCGACCTGCGCATCCCGAAGGTTAGTGCCCTCTCCTGAGTTTGAACGGCCACTCTGATCCAGAGGTGGCAAAATAATCTTGCCTGGTTCTTTATCTCGCCAGGTTCTATTGAATGGCGGCAAGTGTTCTTTTGCCGGAACATCTGCTGCCCGATTCGCAGTCTCAAGGCAAGGCAAGTCAGCCATCAACACTTCCCAATACTATCAAAGGCGACTCCGTCTCTCGCAGCGCATTCGGTCTCACCCTTGGCGATGTCATTATCGACAGAGAGTGGGATTGTTCTAACGCCGGGATCTCTCTGCAGTAGCAAGGCGCGATATTCGACTAACCCGACATCTCCTTCCGTCACATTGCACGAAGTTCGGCCAGCACCCAGATCCGTTTGTCGAGCGCCGTCTTCACTGATACTCCCGCACCCGTAGATGCCAGATGCATCTCCTCGTGGCGGTAACAGTACTACCTCGTCTCGAGTGGGGCCGAGGTCACCCTGATGTCAGGTTAATTCGATCGATGCGGTACAGGGACTGTTGAAAAAGTCGGTTGGGGCGTTGCTGTGGGCGTACAGAAAGGAGAGGGTGTTGGCATCGGCCTCGGCGGGGAGTTCAGGCCACTCAACGTGCAACAGGATGTATCGTTTCTCATCACTCCTGCCGCGATGTCCGGTACGTAGCGACTTCGCTAGCAGTCTGTCCGAGAAACAGGGTTGGTGAGCCGGTGAGGGTATGATGGTGCGGAGCATCAGACGAGCGGAGCGGTCAATGAGCAAGACCTACCTTCCCTACGATCCGGAGCAGCAGTTGCTGCTGCCGGCGGCGCTCCAGGAATGGCTGCCGCCGGACCACTTGGCCTATTTCATCTCCGACGTGGTGGACCAGCTGGACCTCTCGGACATCACCGCCCGCTACGAGCAGGAAAGGCGGGGCGGCCCGCCCTACCATCCCAGGATGATGGTGAAGGTGCTGCTCTACGGCTACTGCGCCGGGGTGGCCTCCTCCAGGCGCATCGCCCAGAGGCTGCACGAGGACATCGCCTTCCGGGTGCTGGCGGCCAACAACACGCCGCACTTCCGCACCGTCTCCGATTTCCGAAAGGACCATCTGGAGGCGTTGGGGAACCTGTTCCTGCAGGTGCTGGAGTTGTGCCGGCAGGCAGGACTGGTGAAGCTGGGGCACGTGGCCCTGGACGGCACCAAGGTGAGGGCCAACGCCTCAAAGCACAAGGCGATGAGCTACGGGCGGATGAAGGAGAGAGAGGAGCAGTTGCAGGCCGAGGTGGACGAGTTGCTGCGGCGGGCGCAGGAGGTGGACGAGGAGGAGGACCGCAGGTACGGGAGGGACAGGAGTGGGGATGAGTTGCCGGAGGAACTGGCCTTCCGGGAGAGCCGGCTGCGGAGGATAAGGGAGGCCAAGGCGGCGCTGGAGGCCAAGGCACGGGCGGAGGCGGAGCAGGCTGAGTCCGAGGGCCGCAATCATCCCGGGGTGCCAGATGACAAGGCGCAGCGGAACTTCACCGACCCGGACTCCCGCATCATGCCCGGTCCGGGAGGGAGGGACTTCCAGCAGTCCTACAACTGTCAGGCGGTGGTGGACAGCACCCACCAGGTCATCGTGGCGGCCCGGGCCACCAACCAGCCCTCGCACAAGGGTCAGGCCGTGAGCATGATTGAGGAGACCGTGAATAACACCGGCACGGTGCCGAAAGAGGTATCCGCCGACGCCGGATACTACTCGGCCAAGGAGGTGGAGGAACTCTGCGCCCTGGGAGTAGACTCGTTCGTCGCGCCGGAGAAAACCCGCCACGGCGGGGTGCCGCCACCGGCGCCCCGCGGCCGCATACCCAAGGGACTCTCAGCCAGGGATCGGATGCGGCGCAAGCTGCGGACGAAACGGGGCAGGGAACGCTACGCCCTCCGGATGGAGACGGTGGAACCGGTGTTCGGCCAGATCAAGCAGGGCCGGGGATTCCGGCAGTTCCTGCTGCGGGGTCTGGCGAAGGTGAACCGGGAGTGGCTGCTGATCTGCGCCAGCCACAACCTGCTCAAGCTGTTCCGCTTTGGGGCCGGTGGCGCTGGCAAGATGCAGGGCAAAGGCGCCACCGGGAACAACAGGGAGGCGTGCCGGACCATGGCCAGTGGGCTTTTCAAGCGACAATCCGCCTGTGCCAATCTGCACCCCGCAAGCACTGTTGCCGCACGGTAGTCCCCGCTGACCGACACCGCCAATTGGTCAATCCTCAGACGGGCTGCTAGCTAAGAGAGAGTACAACCACGATTTTGCCGAGACGGAGAGCGCTGCAGGGAGTCGGCTTGTCTTTAATGCGCTTTCAACTCATAGTAAGGGGATCTGAAGACGACATATGCAGACAAGAAGCATGGTCCACGGCAGTAATCGCATCCCGTATCGGATAAACTTGCGATTGAGCGGTCTTGCAGGGCTTGACCATAATGCTACCATCTCATTTGGGCTGCCCTTTGAGCCCGAAGACTCCCAATATG
The DNA here is from genome assembly GCA_965216065.1 of Dehalococcoidia bacterium. Taxonomy (GTDB): domain Bacteria; phylum Chloroflexota; class Dehalococcoidia; order Lucifugimonadales; family UBA3495; genus VXOI01. The sequence goes on along the minus strand of CBDCFB010000002.1, from coordinate 857,524 downwards.
GGAAATCTTGGGTACTATGCCCCGAAATATCCTACGACGAGTACAGCGATACACTGTGTGTGGGACACGGGGAACCGACTCCGGTTCAGAGCGTTTTTGCAGTTGCGCGTGGATAACCAGCTAATCGCGGGTAACTGAAGGTGCAGATGATGCAGTGAACTGACCCACTCGTGCTTTAGCAAAGAACAAATCGGCTATCTCTTCAGACCAATTGATTACGCGCACTCTCCAAGGTTGATTACACAGGCCTGCTGCGATTTATGACGCCCCATGAACGCGCAACCGTAATTTTCTGCCGGTAAATTCACTTTCTGCAGGACTGTTAATGCGAGACCTCTCTTCTCGTCTGGTAATACGAGACCTCCCTTCCCATCTGGACAGGATTCGTACGGAATGCCTAGCAGGACTCACCGTGTCGCTGGCGCTCGTCCCGGAGGCGGTAGCATTCGCTTTCGTAGCCGGAGTTGATCCTCTAGTCGGCATGTATGCTGCGTTCATCGTCGGGCTCATCACATCCCTGACCGGTGGACGACCAGGGATGATCTCCGGCGCCACGGGAGCCCTTGCCGTGGTAATGGTCAGTCTGGTAAGCAACCATGGGGTCGAATATCTGTTCATCACTGTGGTTCTGATGGGGTTGATCCAGATCGTCGTGGGTGCGCTGAAATTGGGAAATCTGATCCGCATGGTGCCGTTTCCGGTGATGCTCGGCTTCGTAAATGGGCTAGCCATTGTAATCTTCCTGTCGCAGTTGGAGAGTTTCAAAACTGAGGGCGCCCACGGGACCGAAACGTGGCTGCCTCTATCTGATCTGGCGATTATGCTGGGCTTGGTGGCCCTGACGATGGCGGTGATTTACATAGTGCCGCGGTTCACCAAGCGGATTCCTGCTGCGCTGGTAGGGATACTTGTAGTCTCGGTATTGGTGATCTTCGCGAGCATCAATACTCCGACGGTCGGCGACCTCTCGAGCATCGCGGGTGGGTTCCCGACGTTCGGAGTGCCTGATGTGCCGTTCAACTTCGAAACCTTACGGATCATCGTGCCGTTCGCATTCGTCCTAGCCGGAATAGGGCTGATCGAATCACTGCTCACACTTACGTTGATTGACGGATTGACGGAGACGAGAGGTCAGAAAAATCGTGAGTGCGTGTCGCAAGGGTTAGCGAATGTGGTGACGGGGTTCTTTGGCGGCATGGGCGGTTGCGCCATGATCGGCCAAAGCATGATCAATATAAAAGCCGGTTCAAGGTGGCGGCTGGCGGGCATCTTGTCAGCTCTACTTTTACTGCTGTTTATCGTATTTGCGTCATCATTGATTGAACGGATTCCGATCGCTGCTCTCGTTGGGGTGATGTTCGTAGTGGTGATCGGTACCTTCTCATGGACCAGCCTGCGAATTATCCGCAAAATGCCTGTTTCAGACGCAGTGGTGATGGTCCTCGTATCGGCGGTTACAGTGGTTACTAATCTGGCGATCGCGGTCGTCGTCGGAGTGATCGTGTCGGCCTTGGTGTTTGCTTGGAAAACTGCTCTGCACCTCTCCGTTGTGGTAAGCGATGACACCGTCTTCGGCCGGCGGGTCTATTCGCTCCAAGGGCAACTTTGTTTCGCTTCCGTCAACTCCTTTAGAGATTTGTTCACACCGGCGGTCGACCCTTTCGAGACAACAATCGACTTTCAAAACGCACGTGTGTGGGACCATTCGGCCATAGAAGCAATCGTGGATCTCTCGAGGCGTTACAACCGTGTGGGGAAACGCCTGTATCTCTTGCACCTGAGCCAGAACTGCCATGAAATGCTCGAAAAAGCCAATGTGGTTGTGAACCAAATCCACGTCGACGATCCCGGTTACAGGGTCACAGTAGCAGAACTGGGTGGGTCTGAGGACGAATCCTGATCTGACCTGCTGTGAGAGTAATTTGGACTAAACTAAAGCCAGGGTGAAATGCGCACATGGGGGAGGACAAGCAGCGCTGCGGGAATCATTCTCCATGCGCGGATCAGATGGCTTCGCTAGCAGAACCAAGCCAATCTTTTCGCCCCCCGAATGTACATTTCACCTTGGCTTTGGTTTAACTTCTGGCCAGATCCGGAGCGGTCAATGTGGATGAGTCTGCCTGACTGGGTGGTTCACAAACGCGCGTTTGTGACACTGGGCCACAATTCACTCCCTTCAGTGTTGACGTCCAGCGAAAGCGTCCTCGCTAACAGGCCAGCATAAATGTCACATTCACTCCATGGAGAATGTGACGTTGAATCCCAGGGAACAGACGAGACTACAGGTTCTCAACAGTCTGATGGCAGAGCACATGACGCTGGACCAGGCGGCCACGCTGATGGGTGTCAGCACTCGGCACACCAGGCGCCTGCTGGCGACCTACCGGGAAGAGGGAGCGGCCGAAGTACCCCGCGGCCACCGGGGCCGCAGAGCGCCCAATGCGACTCCCGAGGCCTAAGACGTGGTCCATTTGGCTCGCACCAGGCACTCAGGAGCCAACCACACCCATCTCAGCGAGTTGCTGGATGAGCGCGAGGGAATTGACATCGGCAGGACCACGCTCAGTCGCACCCTGGTCAACGCAGGCGTGAAGAGTCAACGGCGAAGGGGTCCGCCCAAGCACCGGGTACGCCGCCAGAGTATGCCTCGGGAGGGTATGCTGACCCAGGTGGACGGCAGCCACTATCCGTGGTTGGGGGGTCCAAGTTTCCGCTCTTACGTCGACGATCGGGGTCGATGATACCGCCCGCACGGTGGTACGCAACGCCGGCGTCCTTGGCACCGGTCCACCCAAATGGCCTGCTGCCGCAATGACAGACGACATCCGGGGGGTGGTCGAGCCTACTTAGTACTACAGTCGCAGATCATACAGGCGCCGTTTGTAATGGCAACGTCGGGCTCTTGCTTGGTGGCGCCGTCTCCACCACGACCAGTACAGGATGAAATCCGGCGGTTGGTTCTCCGTCCATACTAGGCGGGTCAGCAACCGGCGCACCTCGGGCACTGTCATGGGAATCAACTGTTCGTCCGGGCCGTAGTGGCCCCCTTTTCTCCCTGTTCCATGGCCTGATGTTTGATCACGGACAGATACGCGTGGGCCAGCATCGCCAACGTGATGTGCCGGTACCAGCCGTCCCACCTCCGTACTTCATACTGGTCCAGCCCCACCTGTCCCTTGGCCTCCTCGAAGCACTCCTCTATGGCCCACCGGGTCCCGGCCACCCTCGCCAGTTCCTCCAGGGTCGTTCCCGCCGGGCCGTAACAGACGTAGTAGGCCAGCTCCCCCGGGTTGGGATGACTGCGCCGGGCCAGCAGCCAATAGCCCTTGCCAGGCTCCCTCAGGGGACGTATTTCCACAGTGGCCCAGTCGTAGACCCGTGGTCCCTTGGCTCCGTCCCCGGCGCTGCACCTCACCCAAGCGCATTCCTCAACCCCTGAGGCCAGACGGTCGGCCCTCACCTGTCGCGGACCCCTGTCCGTCAAGGCCCATAGCTTCTCGCTGCGTTTGATGGCCAGCACGTGGGGAACGCCCTCTCGCTCCAGCCACAGCCGCAGGTTGCGGTCGTTGCCGTAGACCTCGTCCCCGGCCACCCAGCCGAAGGGCACTCCCGACTCCAGCGCCCGCTCCAGCATCAGCTGCGCCAGTCGGGGCTTAGTCCGGAATGACACCCCCTCCGGCACACCGGCCTCCCGCCGGCGCTCCCGGTCCTCAGCCCACACCTGGGGCAGGTACAACTCCCGGTCCAGCAGAGTCCTCCCCCTGGCACTGGCATAGGCCAGGAATACGCCAATCTGACAGTTCTCGATCCGCCCTGCCGTACCGCTGTACTGACGCTGCACCCCAACCGACTTGTCCCCTTTCTTGAGGAATCCGGTCTCGTCCGCCACCAGAACTGCGCCAGCGTCGGCCAGATACTCGACCACGTAGGATTTCAAGTCATCGCGAACCAGGTCAGCGTCCCACCGGTAGTTGTACAGCAGGCGCTGCACCCCATCGGGAGTGGCGTCGCCTGCTTGTTCCGCCAGTTGCCAGCCGTTCTTGCGCTCCACCGGGCTGAGCAACCCCTTCAGATAGTCCAGCACCCGCCGACGCGGCTCAGGACGCCGGAACCGTCCCGCGATGCACTCATGCACCTTTTCGATCCCCTCAGCCCACCGTGTGACCTCAGCCACCTCATCCCCGTGCCCTGCCACAGCCTCACCTCACCACCCGTTGAGTACCCCCATTCTACCTACCCTCGATCTGCGGCTGTAGTACTAAGATAATGGATGGTTTGACATTGCAACTGTTGGATGCCTGGCGGGAAACGCCCCATTTCCGCCAGTGGCGGAAATGCCGACGGCTCAGCCTTGCGAAGGGGTGGCGGAAAAGGTGTCGTGATTCCCGGCACCGTGGAGCGGAGGGCCAGGGAACGGGAGGCCTACAGTGCCGGAACTGCAGCCGGACAGCGGACGTCGGCTTTACTGCAAGCACTGCGCCGATGAAATCATGGCCAAGGCACTGAAACCGCGCTCTGGCGGTCGCAGGAAAAGGGTCCATCGACCCGGTCCCGCGATCGTCTCTGTAGTCCAGCCGCCCTTAATCTGGTAACGCTCCATGTCGATGTACGGCTACATTCGCACCAGCAGCCAGATTGGCCCGCATGAACCCCGCTACCCAGCGCCGCGATCTCCTCGAGGCGGACGTTCTTGAGCGAAACATCCGTGCCGACATCAATGTCTCTGGAGTTGCCGGCGTCGCGACCCTCGACGCCTGGAGGTCGGTGGACGCCAAGCTGCAACATGGCGACTGCCTAGTGTTGGCGGCGCTGGATCGCATCGGGCGGCGTTCCCTGGACGCCATGGGCAAGATATACGACCTGGTGAACCGCGGCGTCCAGGTGCGGAGCCCGGCCGGCAACGATGCTTGGGCGAAGGGCTTGGAGATCGACCCGGAGAAAATGGAGTGGATGACCGCCATGCTGATCGCCCAGGGGTGCTCCTTCTCAGCACAGCTTGTGCCCAAGAATACGCTCCCTCGTCCTTTGACACTCACTTTTATCGGGCAGAGAATGAGCGGATAAGAAGCAGTGGCCGTGCGGGATACCAGCGAGACAAGGAGTAGCTGAGGATGGGTAAGAAGACCTTGCTCGCGTTGTTGTGGTTATGATCCTTCTGTCCTTGGCAGCCTGCGGAGAGGAGCAGATAGCCCCGCCTGTGGACACTCCGGTCCCTGCGGAACCCGCGGCGGGCAAAGTCTCATTCCCGACGACGGAGCCGACGACTGAGGCGCAACCGGCGGCGACCCATGCACCTGCTGACACTCCCACACCGACGCAAACGTCGGCGCCCACCACGGCCTCCGGAGCCGACGGCGACTCCGACCCCTACAGCTACGCCCACACATACGTTCTCTCCCACAGGCACGCCACTGCCTACCGTAGCTTCCCTGGAAATCGCGGCGCTGACGCCTCTGACATCCATCGGCGACACTCTGGAAGTTCCCGTAACGGCCCGAATGACGGACGGATCAGGCCGGAAGGTCGCAAGGGACCTGGTACAGTGGCAATCCTCCGATCCCTGGGTGGCGTCGGTGTCGGAAGATGTAGTCACCGCTGCCAGGGGTGGAAACACAAGTGGCTTACGAGGGCCGGACCGTGGAGGCGGACGTCTCGGTGCGAATCTCCACGAGGGCCACGGGCAGCATCCGAGCCCTGTACGCGATACCGTCGGACCGCGGATTTCGGGCAGAATCCAGCGAGACCATAGCCGACTACATTGTGGATTTGCAGTCCTGGTATCGCCGGGAGCTCGGCGGGCTGACGTTTTCAATCTACGAGGCCACTCCTGAGTAGTGCCGGTTGAGCGGGCCTGCGGATTTCTATGCACCTGGCAACGCCTGGGACAATGTGGTGGCTGGTGTGCAGCACTGTGGAGCAGTGCAGTACGACTCCCAGGATTTCGTGTGGGTTGTCTACGTGGACCTGTCAGAACCATGCGATGAGCCCCACGAGCTGGGCGCAGGGTGGGCGGGCCTCACTAATCTGCCGGACGTCGAGAGTGGCTTCGTCCCGGACTGGTACTACCACTGTGGCGAAGGGCCGTATTACCAGACGGTTGATTCGTGGAATGGGGGACTCGGGCACGAGCTGGGCCACACGCTGGGGCTTCCGCGCCCGCCGGGGTGTGGTGAAGAGCTTCCTACGTGCGACCTTTGGGCTCTCATGGGAAGCGGGTACGAAAAATATCCAGACACCTACCTGCGAGCCGACAACAAGGAGGTCCTGATCCGTTCGCCGTTCATTGGGACCGAGCCTGTGCCTGGGCATAGTCCGAATGACGTCGCAAACGCATCGAGCGTTAGCGGGGTGGCGTTCGGGTCAGGGGGTGAGCCGTTACAGGGCGTCCGGGTCTCGCTGGCAGGCGAGGACTTCTGGAACTGGGGAGAGACAGGTGGGGATGGATCATGCATGATTCCTGTCCCAGAGGGCGCATCAGGTGCGTCTGTGCTGAGCGTTCACGCGGGCGACGCTGGGGACTGAGGATGGCTGGGTTACCATGGCCCTGATGGTATCACCACTGAGCGCATAAAGGCCAAAAGGCTCGATGTGGGGCGCGGGGATGTGAGTGGTATTGAAATACGGTTCTCAGGAATTGGAGACGACTTGTGCCTCGGGCAGAGGAATGTGACCGGCATCGTGCTTGGTCCGGACGGTAGGCCCGTCGAGGCATCTGGTTGGAAGCATTTGATCGATGGCTCCAGACCGGGGTGGATGGAACCTTTGAATTCATTGTCCCTGAAGCCTGGGTAGGCTCCACTATCCTGAACATACACGCCGACGAAGTTCTGGACTTTCCGGACTGCGGGATGGTGGGATACTACGGACACGGGGGGTTTACCACGTGGCGCGAAGATGCATCGTTTGAGATGGGCGGCAACGGAGCCACGGGCCTCGAGATAAGGCTGCCGGCCACCCCGGAGGAGCTATGCCGTGGAAAGACCATGGTGGCTGGAACAGTGCTGGGTCCGGACGGCGAACCGATTGAAGGGTTCGGGATTGGGTTAATTGAGTCAGAACCCAGAGGATTCTGGCCATGGGAGTGGGGCAAAACCGGGCCGGATGGGACCTTCGAGATTCGCCTGCTGGCAGGCCAGGCCAGTTCATTTATTGTGGCAATATATGGTGACGAAGAGGAAATCGGCACCCTCTGTAACCAGCTGGGATTCTACGGACCCAGCGGGTTCACGGCGCTGGGCGATGGAGCGACACCAGTTGAGGTCGGCGGCACCGAGGCGACGGGCATCGAGATAAGGCTTCCGGCCAGCACGGATAAATTGTTGCCTGAGCGCGTTGGTGGCTACTGGTGTGGGGGCTGAACTGGGCGGTCAACCAAATTCAAGGGGAGAGAGTTCGGGCCTGATGGTGAGCCTCTGACATTGATTGGACTGAGGGCTTGGCAAGAAGAAAATACGACAGCGCGTCTGGGGAGTCATCAGGGCGGTAGATCTGGTCGTATTTGATCAGTCGTAGCATGTGTCCGCTGCGGTTCACGGATCCCCGGGTAGTCGGAACTATGTGGACTGTGGTCTGCTGTTTGCGGGATGAGGATGAAGGAACTTCATCGGCGTCCCACAGCGGTGTCCGTCCTCTACAAGCCGGGGTTGACGGCCTTCGCCCCGCTCTCCCTGCTTGGGACCGCTGAATAGGCTTGGAAACCACCCATTCAGCGTTGTCTTTACCATGCACGATAATTACACTTATCGTGCATGGCACAGTGAGCCCTGAGTCCAGGTTTCCCCGGGAAAGCTCAACCCTCGCCTCGGCACTTGCGCTTATCGGCGATAGGGAAATACCCGGCCGATTTTGCGGCTCGCACAAAGCCTGTATAGTTATTACTGGCAGAGATAGACAACCGTTCCCCGGTAAACGCCAATGTCCGCCTGGTATGAAATGGACAAAGCAGGGTTGCCCGGGAGGACTTTAATGGACAAGATGACCGAGACGTCCAATTACCCACTGTGGCAAGTCGACCAGGCGGAAAAGGCCATCAGCGCCGGGAACATCGAAGATGCCGGCCTGATGATGTACAGCGCCATCGAGACTACGATGATCGGCCTGGCCCAGCGCAGAAATCTCCCCCATGCAGACCACGACGACCTGCTCCGCCTGGCCATAACTCTGGACGAAGAACACGGACCCGAATGGTCTCACTTCGTGCGGTTTGAAGCTGCCAGGGCAATGTACGACAACTTCCACCTGCGCTTCCTGGACATTGAGGAGACCCTCATGTCTCCGGAGAACGCTAGGGAGTTCGTAAGCTGCCTGCAGGAATACTACGCGGCCGCATGACCCCTGCGGAAAGGCTTGCTGAGGCCAGGGGCATGGCCATTCTGGCCGCAGAGCTCCAGGCCAGGGGCTTTCTGACCGCGTCCGGCGAGATGCTGTGGGGAGCTGTCAACCACATCATCAATGCCATTGCTGACCACCAGGGGCTTATCATGGCCAGCGGCGCCCCGATGTCCAGGCGCCTTGTGATGGAACACCTGCAGCAGGCGGACCCCAGGGAACCCCCACTGCAGAACAGCCTGGCTGTCGTCGGTGAGCTGCACGGCCACTTCTACAACAAGCATATGAACGATGTCCGACACGCTGGCGCGATGACCGCTTCCTTCCAGCTTGTGGAATATCTCCTGAGAAGACCTGAGGTGCTGGTCATTGGCCAATAACAAACCCCGCTGGTGCGCACGGCTTGGTGCCGAACGGACCGCGGGGAGGAGAGGAGTTAATTAGAGGGCCCCCTAGAGGCCGAAAATTCGGCTCGCACAAGATGGGTTTCGTTAGCTGGATGTGATCGAGGCTCACTTGCGCTTATCTGCGGTATTGGAAAGCGACCCCGCTAATTCCCGCCCCAATCAGTTTTGCATGCCCCTTGTCCCTGGGCTACAGCTGAGGCATCGCTTTCCAAAAGGTAATTAAAGGGCGGTAGTACGGCGGCTTTGCACAATGAATCGGAATTAAAACGAATAAAAGAATTTTTTCACAACGAATCGCCCCAAGGCCAAGACCGCGAAGACGCAGAGCTTCCGCACTGGACACAGCTGGTTCAGCTACGACCCAGCCGTGAAGCTCGCGCAGATGCAGAGGACAGGAATGGGAACTTTCCGGATAACGGTTGAGATAGGCGGCCAGAGCGGCCAAAGATTCCAAGAGTTGGAAGCCCTGGTGGACACCGGGGCCACATTCACCAAGGTGCCCCGGTCCATCCTGGAAGCCCTGGACATACCCGCCGTCCGGACCTACACCGCCCTGCTAGCCGACGGACGGCGGGTGCCCATAGAGCAGGGATGGGCAATCATCCGGCTGGAAGGGCAACAGTTTCCCACGCCGGTCGCCTTCGGCGAAGAAGGGGAGCCAACCCTGCTCGGCGCCATGGCCTTGGAACACGCCCTCCTAGCCGTGGGGCCCGCACGGACAAAGGCTCATGCCCGTGGATGCCCTGGAGATGACCAGCACGGGAGAATGAACGGGGGAAGCTCCAGCACGCGCTGAAATGGCGAGCGACCGCATGCAAGGACGGCGCCACCCGGCCATCAACATGGCCCAGATGGGATGAAAACACTACGCCATCAACCTCTGTAATCCTGAATTAAAATATATTTTGCACACTGAATCAGAATTTAAAAGGATTCATTGTGCAAAGCTTAGTACGGCACGCAGACTCCACCGGGTCCCGGACTACTTCACCGAAGAGGAAGCCGTCGCTCCGGTCGACGCCGCACCATCCTACCTGATTCGCATGGCCTTCCGGTCGACTCTATCTGGTGATGGCCCGGACATAGCCCGGGGATTTTTCTTTCCCGGGGCCACCATTTCCCAGGGAACGCTGCAGCTGCCCCCGAAGTAATTCATAGAGATAATCCAGTGCTTGGTTCACCCCGTAGACCAGCGCGGCACGAATAAGGTGCTCGACAATCCATTTGAGTTGCCGATGCCTGGGCCCGCGCTTATGGACCTGGACCGTCGCGGTCATCGCCAGAAACCCGCTTGTCAGCTTGCTCTCGAGTTTCACGCTTTCCACCACCGGAGCTCCCGCAATTCGGCCTACCTCTGTTTAATCCCTAATCCACCTAGGGAGGGCGTCAGGTTAGCGTCCTGAAGTGGTCAAAGGGTGCTCCTTTGAATCTGGGATAATGGTTTTGTAACAGCAAAACAGTCCCAGAAAAGGAGCACCCGATAGATGCTACCACGCAACCACCCTGACCGCATCCGTGTCTCTTTCGACGACCACCGACTGGTGGCCAATGCCGGTCTGCTCCTTCCGGCCACCCTCGCCCAACACCTGGGCCTGGGGGAACTCGTTGACCATCACCTCGACCTGGGCCGCGCGCCGGGGCGGGCCAACGCGGGGGACAAGATGATGACCCTGATCGCGTCTGCGCTGGCTGGCGGCGACTGCATCGACGACGCCGGTGCGCTGCGCGCCGGTGGGACGTCCGGTGTTCTCGATTGCATGGTCAAGGCGCCATCCACCCTGGGCACCTTCCTGCGCAGCTTCCGCTGGGGCCACGTCCGCCAGCTGGACCGGGTGAGCCGGGAGTTGCTGGCACGGGCCTGGGCCGCTGGGGCCGGACCCGGCGACGCGCCGCTGACCATCGACCTCGATTCCACCATTTGCGAGACCTATGGACTGGACAAGGAAGGGGCACGCCACCACGGCTATACCGGCAAGCGGGGCTATCACCCGCTGCTGGCTGTCGCCGCCGGAACCGGCGATGTGCTGATGTGCCGGCTGCGCGAGGGCCGGGCCAACACCGCTCGCGGTGCCGCCCACTTCCTGCGGGAGACGGTGGGACGGGTGCGCTACGCCGGGGCCAGTGGACGACTAACGCTACGGGCCGACAGCGGCTTCTACACCCATAGCGTGGTATCCGTCTGCCGCAAGCTGGACCTGCGCTTCTCCATCACCATCCGCCAGCACAAAGGCCTGCGCAATCTCATCGAGGCGATACCCGAGGCAGACTGGACTCCGATTCCCTACTGGATGGACGGTGCCGCCGATGTGGCGGAAACCACCTACACTCCCTTCCAGAGTGAGCCCGACGCTGCCCCGGTGCGGCTCATCGTCCGACGGGTGAAGCCCACGCCCGGTTCCCAGCTGGCCCTCTTCGCCAGATACAGCTATCACGGATTCATCACCGACCGGGACGGGGAAACCCTGGAACTGGAGGCCGACCACCGCCGCCACGCCGAGGTCGAGAATGCCATCCGAGACCTGAAGCACGGCGTCGGGCTGAACCATCTCCCCTCGGGCCGCTTCGCCGCCAACGGGGCCTGGCTGGCGGTACAGGTTATGGCCCACAACCTGGCCCGCTGGATAGCGCGCATCGGTCTGGGCGAACAGGTGGTGACCACCAAGACCCTCCGGCGGCGGTTCTTCTCCCTAGCCGGACGGCTCACCCGCTCGGCACGCCGCCTCACACTGCATCTGCCAAAGCGCTGGCCTTGGGAAACCCAGTTCGATCGTGCCCTGGCCCGGCTGCGCGCCTTGCCACTTCCTACCTGACGGCCGACCTGCAACCAACCCACCCAGCGGCCAACCGAACGTTCCCGCGAACTCGCTCCAGTCCGCTCCGCGAGTGCCTCTTGCTGCGGCCTCTCCCCGCTATCTCGCCCTGACCAACATCCGCACAGAGTCACAAAGTCTCCCGTGGCAACTGAAGACAGACACCGGCTCCCCTCTACCCCAAATCGTGCCGGACCATCGCCCTCCCTTGCCCCTATCGCCCGTTCCGCTGCTGCATAGTCATCCCCTCGGTGGATTTGGGCTTACCCCCCGTCTTGCGGACTGTGACGATGCAAACAAAATTATCCTCCCCGAAAACTTCATCCATCAGCGCCCGCACACGGTGGACGTTTTCGTCGCCGATCTGCACGAAGACGGAGCCGGAGTCGGCCAGCAGGTCGCGGGCCACGGTGAGGCGGTCGCGCAGGTAGGTCAGGTAGGAGTGGATGCCGTCGCGCCAGGTGTCGCGAAAGGCCTTGACCTGCTCGGGCTCACGGGTGATGTGCTGCCGGTTGCCGTCGCGCACGTCGCGGCTGGTGGTGGACCACTGGAAGTTGGAGTTGAAGCGGATGCCGTAGGGCGGGTCGATGTAGATGCACTGCACCTTGCCCTGCAGGCCCTCCCGCTCGGACAGCGAGGCCATCACCTGCAGGCTGTCGCCCAGGACCATACGGTTCTGCCAGTAGCCGTCGTGCTGGTAGAACTCGGTGCGGTCGGCACCCTCGGGCAGCCCGTTGAAGTCGGCGAACATGTCTACCTGGTACTCTGACGGCTGGCTGCCGTTCCGCGACTGGCGCAGCAGGTCGTCGATCAGCACCTTGGGGTGCACCTTTTCCTGGATGTACAGGGGCGGCACGTTGACCACCAGGTCGTCCAGGTCCTGCTCGTCCTTGCCCCGCCATACCAGCTGAGGGTCCAGGTCGCGGTTACGCCGCTGGTAGGCCACCCGCAGGGGCGACTCCGTCTCCTCCTCCACCATCGACTGGTACTCCGCGGTGGGGATGTTGGTGCGGGTGTCCGCCTCGTGGCGCAGCACTTCCACTGATTTTCCGGCGGCGCTGCGGTTGCGTCGTGGTCGGGGCATGGCTATCGCCCTCCGGTGGCAGGTGCGAAGGGATCGAGCAGACTCGCGCCCAGGCCCTGCACGTGCTGAATGTTTCGTGTTACCAGTGTCAGATTATGGACCATGGCGATGGCGGCAAGAAGACCATCAACGACAGGGACGTTTCGGATGTAGTGCATTTGGCCCCAGGCGTCCGAAATGTCAGCGTCGATAGGCAAGAACCGTCCTTCGTAGCTCTGTTTCACATGCATCAGCCAATGTTCAAGGGCTTCAGCCTGCCCGGGGTCACGGTCGCGGACCAGCACGATTCCCTTGCGAATTTCGCCCAATGTCAGCACGCTTAGAAACAACTCGTCGTCAGAAATACTGTCATACCAGAAGGCCACGTTATCATCGCATCTGTCCCGCCTACACAATTCTGAAACGACGTTGGTGTCGAGCAAATACACTAAGGCGACTCGCTCGCATCGTCGTAAAGAATAGATACATCGCGTCCAAAGTCGGCAGATCGTGCCAAATCCAGATCATCGAAGGAAGGACCCGATACCAAAAACTCCTTGAAGGTGAGACCGCTATAGTCAGGTGGGCCATTCCCCGAGCCTCTTCGGTGTGACTCGATCACCTGCCGCAGGCCCGGTTCGATGTCAAAGACGTCGGTGAATTCGGCAAAGGCCCAGCGGCCGTAGTGGCCCAAGGCATTCACGCCCGGAAGCCAGTAGGCCTCCATGGTGTTCTTCTTCTCCTTGGCGTCCTCGCCCCGGTATCCCTTGATCTCGACGATGAGGTGAAGCGGGTCTTCGTTCCCGTCATCCACCAGCAGGATGAAGTCGGGGAAGTAGCGCCGGGGCGTGGAGCCGTACAGGTACGGCACCTCCAGGCCGAGGTTGTGGTTCTTCACGTAGGCCGCAACCGAAGGCTGCGACTCCACCACCCGGCAGAACTCGGCCTCCCAGTCGCTGTCCAGCACAACATAGTTAACGTGGCACCTGCGGGCGTCGGTGGCCCACAATCCCTCCCGCGAAGTGGTGAAGTTCACGTTGCGAGTTGAGCCGGTGGCGTTGAACGAGTCCAGCAGCGCCTTGACGGACCGCTCGCCGTACCTACTGGTGATGGCGGCGGTGATGCGGTTGCAGGCCATGTCCGCCAGCGACTGGTACATCAACTGCGCCGGATAGGTCCCGCCCCTGCAGTCCAGATAGTTGTCCAGCCACTCCTTGACCACGTTCCGCAACTTGCCGAACAGGTGGAGCTTCATGTCCTCGTTGGGGTCCCGCCACTTGGTTTCCAGCAAACGCTTTGTAAGGTGCAGCACCAGCGTCGACATGCGCAGGTCGCCGGTATGTACGAGATTCAGGTCCACGCCCTCGCCGATGATGCCCTCGTTCCTAGTCTGCGTCGGACCCACCAGCTCCGGCGTCAGGTCCAGCAGGGAGTCCTCGGTGAAATTGGCGACCAAGTCCTCCTTGGGCGGATCCTCCCGGTAGCCGGCTACTCTCGGGAACGTGATCTCGAGGTGGTCCCGCTCGGGCCGCACCGCCCTCACCTGCACCGTCTGCCGCGGCTTGCCCGGGCCTACCACGACCGGACGGGCGGTGAAGTCGAAGGGAATACCCAGCACGTCGGCGTACTCGACGTCGAACTTGTTGTCCTCGTTCAACTCGTAGGACTGGCGCCTCAAGGCCCGGCCCACCACCTGCTCGCACAGGAGCTGCGTTCCAAAGGCCCGGACTCCCAGGACGTGGGTTACGGTGCTGGCGTCCCACCCCTCGGTCAGCATGGACACCGAAACGACGCAGCGGATGTTCTGCCCCAGCCGGCCTTCCTTGCCGACCGTGTTCATTGCTTCGCGCAGGAGTTCCTGCTCCGAGATCTTGTCGGCCTCCTCCTGGTTGCCAGTGCGTTCCTGGCGTTCCCGGCGGAACCGTTCGATCAGATCGGCAGCGGCGCGGCGGAAGTCATCGCTGAGCTTTTCCCCGGACTCCAACTGATGGCTGTCGATCAGCAATGTGCGCGGAACAGAGTAGCGGTTGTTGTATTCATCGAAGTTTCGGAACAGCGCGAGTCTACCGTTGACCACCGAGGTCGTGCCGTCCTCGTTGGTGCGCTCGAACCCGGATATATAGTCATAGACCAGCTTCGATGTGGCCGTGTTGTTGCAAACGACGATGAAGCAGGGTGGACAGGGAGCGCCGTCGGCATCCCACTCCTTGAAGGTCTTCTCGTAGTGGCCGTACAGGGCCTCGAGGGCGGTCTGCAACGGCGTGGGAAGGTCCAGTGGGTCCAGGTCACCCGATCGGCCCCTTCCCGCGCGAGGCATGTCCCTGCGAATGTGCTCCCACAGGTTGCGGAACACCGGCACGTCGGCTCCTGGGATGTTGTCCGCCACCGGGACCCGCGGGAGTTTGACGATGCCGCATTCGATGGCGTCCATCAGAGAGAAGTCGCTGGCGGTCCAAGGGAACAGGGTTCCCTCGGCGTACCCTGAACCACGCAGGAAGAAGGGAGTGGCCGACAGGTCCACCACCTGACGTACTCCAAGTTTTCTCTTGACCATCTCCAGCCCGGAGAGCCACACACGGGCTTCCTCGGCGTTCTGGTCTGCTTCCCGCTTGTCCTCACCTGTCAGAGGGCCTTCGTCAGCCTCTCCGGGCTTTTGCCGATAACAGTGGTGTCCTTCGTCGTTGAGGACCATGATGTTCTTGAGGGCCATCAACTTGGGCAACACCCGCTGCATCATCTGGCCTTCGGACTCCATGGTTTCGATGGGCTTGCCCGGCCCTTGCAGCAGGTCCCTCCCGCCACTGGATATCGACAGTCGCTCCCTGGGGCGCAGGCTGTGATAGTTGGTGATGACAATCCTGGCCCGCTGCAAGTCGCCCAGCATATCGGTGGGCACCAGTTCCCTGCTGGCGTAGTAGCTGTCGGGATCGTTCGGCTGCAGCACCCGCAACCGGTCCCGGATTGTAATTCCGGGCGTGACCACCAGGAAGCCCCGCGTGAACCTCCGGCTGTTGGGATGCCTCACTGCGTTGATGGTCTGCCACGCGATGATCATGGCCATCACCGTGGTCTTGCCCGCCCCCGTGGCCAGCTTCAGCGCGACCCGCAAGAGCTCCGGGTTCGCCTCCAGGCTGGCGCTTTCCAGACGCTGGAGTGCCAGCCGCTCCCCCTGCCCAAGCCGCGGCGCGACCTCGGTGAGCCAGATCAGCGTCTCTACGGCTTCGACCTGGCAGAAGAAAGGGCGGTAATGGCTGAATTTGTGGTGCCTCCAGTGCTGGAGCAGCAGCGCGGTCTCTGGCGTCACGCCCCAGTCCCGCGGGTTGGGGATGTCGCGCCACTGGTCGACGTACCGGCGAATCTCGTTGACAGCGGCGGTAACGTCGTACTGCTGCTCGGCCGTGGAAAGGCCTTGTCCCTCGTCAAAGACCAGCTGCTCTTGGCGACCACCACGCGCCCTTCCCCTCTGCCTAGGCTTGGGTATCGGTGTAATGAACTCCGCACCCCGACGACTGTCGACGATCTGCTGCGTCGGCTGACCAGCTTCGTCCAACTCCCAGTGCCGGTAGGGGTATTCATAGGGCGAGTTGAGTATTGGCCGGTCGTAGAACGGGTTCTCCATGTCTTACACCGCAAAGTTGATTGGTCGCCTGAGTCCAGAATTCCGTGTGGTGAAATGGCCAGCATTCAGTGTCGACTCATAGGGTTCGTCTCGTCAATCCTAATTCTCTACGCCGAGCCAGGTCCCGCAGCCTACATCCTTGAAGACCTGCTCGTAGTCGGCCAGCACCCGGCGCTGGTTCTCCAGGTTGTTGGCGTCTGCGTCGCTGGCTACCGACATGCGGGCGCATCCATAGGCCTTCCAATCACTTTTCACTGGCCCCCAGTTCTGGCATGGCGGCGTGATCCTACATCGGGCCCAATTCTGGCTATGTTCGGAAGTGTCCCTTTATAGCAAGGTTGGCCACCAAAGCCGGCGAAGCCCGGAGTTGAGCGCAAAGTACGCACAGTGCGTAGGCAGTCTACGATTCCAACCGCAGCTTTCCCAGTGCGGCAACGGGAACTGCAAGACTAATCGCCGTTGATCACAGGGCCCCACGATCAGACCCTTAGCCAGATTTCTCGATCTCCGATCTCCCTTGCCAAGCGCCTCAGCGTGGCCTTGACCAGCGTCGGATCCGGGCTCAAGCCCGGGAGGTGCGCTACGACGACCTCTGGAAAGCGGTGCGCGCGGTGGCCATCGCCGTGCACGTGGTCTCTCACCAAGCGACCAGTCACCAGTTGACATCGGGTTTGCTACTGAAGAGCCAGTGCACCAGTTCTCCATCATTCGGTTAGTGAAGTCCATTCAGCTGGCAAGCGAGACGCGGTGGCTCCTGGGCGACCACCTCTTGCAGAGTTTTTCCTCCGCGATGTGACGCTCGTCTCTTTGCCGGAACAATGGGATGCAACTAAACTGAGTTAAGGCCCAACGGTCAGAGGAGGTGCTCTGTCAGAGCCTCCCTTCGAGTATGGCCGACGGGCGTTTGTTGTTCCCGCAGAGCTCTTTAACGAGCCAATGTGTTGGGCAATCACACAAGACGCTTCTCATAGCAGGTAGGCAATGGCGCGTGGGAAAATTAGACAGCGTTCAAAAATTAGGAAAGATTCTTGGACCGTCCAGGTCTACACCGGTGTGAACCCCAACACTGGGAAGAAGCGCTATTACTCAGAAGCTGTCAAGGGTACCAAGACCTTGGCACAGCGGCGACTGACGGAGTTGCTGCGCGAAACCGATACCGGCACTTTCGTGGAACCTTCTCGCCTGACCGTGGCGGAATATCTCAAGCAATGGCTCCGGGATTCTGCAGCACCGCGCGTTTCCGGCCGCACGCTGGAGAGCTACAGTGGTAATCTCGATCGCTACCTTGTACCCAAGCTGGGTCAAATTCCACCGGAAAAACTGACCCCACGTCACGTACAACTAATGGAAGCCCAACTTCTAAAGGGCGGCGGTAGAAATGGAGGGCCTCTTTCGCCCCGGACTGTGCTCCAAGCCCATAGGGTTCTCTCCAAGGCATTGAACGATGCAGTCAAGCTCGGAATCGTAGCTAGGAACGTGGTCGACGCTGTGGAGCCTCCCCGTACGACCAAGTACGAGGCCCAGATTCTGGGCTGGGAAGAAGTCCACGCTTTTCTGGACCAAATAACGGACCCGCTGCAACAGACCCTCGCCCTACTGGCCATTCAGACGGGGCTGCGAAGGTCCGAGATACTTGGACTGCATTGGAGAGACCTTGATTTATCGGCCGGCACTCTTTCCGTGCGCAGGGCGCTGATCAAACTGGCATCCGGGGCGACGGAATTGAAGGTGCCCAAGAATGGCCACGGGCGGGTAGTTGACCTGCCCTCAGAGTCAGTCGAGGCTTTGAAGGCTCACCGGGAGCGAAATCGAGAGACGTCAGAGAATGGCAATTTCGTATTTTGCCATTCCGATGGGTCACCTTTAGACCCAGATCAAGTAACCCAAACTTTTAAGCGAATAGCAATAAAGGCGGGGCTGGCCAAGTTCAGGTTCCATGACTTGCGACACACTCATGCGTCCCTGATGCTAGCCAAGGGAATCCACCTCAAGATTGTTTCGGAACGATTGGGGCACACCAGCATTGCAATAACGGCTGATCTTTACTCCCATGTGTTACCATCGGTGCACAGAGACGCAGTAAGCCATTTTGGGGCCGAGTGGAAGAGAAGGAATGGCAAATTCAGATCAAGGCAAGTAAGATCCTTTAAATTCGTATCTGGGGAGTGGATGGGGCCCGGTGGCTCTTGCGGTCTTCAAAACCGTTATGCCTCGTGACGAGCGGGGTAGGTGGGTTCGACTCCCTCGCACTCCCGCCACAATTCTTCATGATATTCCTGGGACCTGCCTATTCCGGTGACATGGGCGGCTGGCGCATGAAAAGCATTGCCGCCGCACCGCTCACGATGGCCACTCCCAGGCACATGTACCCAACTCCCCCGAATCCCACTCCAGCCAGCAGCGCTCCCGCCATGGCCGCCCCGGCCGCACCTCCGGACTGATTTCCCACACCGATCAGACCTATCCCCGTGGCCCGGGATCTGCCGGAGAACTCGTAGCTTATGGCAACCAGGGTCGGAAAGGTCACGCTGAGTAGCCCGGTTCCAACGGCCCCCAGCGCCACTACGAGCCAATAGCCCATCGGAATCGAGAAGAAGAAGAGCCCGCAGATTCCGCCCGCCACCGCAGTTGCCGCAACCAGCGCAGCTCTTTGCCTTCTAACGGCGATCAGTCCTGCAGAGTAGCTCCCAACCACCTGCCCCGCCGCGGAGCACGCCAGTGGGATGGCCGTAGCACCCACGGTCAGTCCATAGGTCTGAATCAGGAATGCGGCCATGTAGCTGACCATGGCCCAGTACGCGATTCGCTGGTTCACCATCACGAACACTGCGGCACGGAAGAAACCCATGGACAGCAGTTCCCTGTATCGAGAGATGAAAGTGAAATCCCGGGCCCGCGCGCCGCTGTCGGGAGGGAACCATATCCAGTTCAGAATCAGGGCTACTGTCAACACCAGTCCCGCGGCAACAATGGTCGCCTGCCACCCCTGCCATTCGGCCATGAGGGCGAGAAGGGGGACGCCGATCGACAGGCCGAAGATGTTGATGGCCATGAGACCACCGACCGCCTGGGCCCTCCTCTCCGGAGAAATGACCTCCGATACCGCTGCCACGCTGTTCGGAGGAACCATGCCTCCACCCAGACCGGTGAGTACGCGCACCGCCAGCATGACTTCGATGTTTGGTGCAAACGCCGTCGCGATCGTTGAGGCGGCCAGCAGAGCGAGCCCCACGAGTGCCATGGGCCTGCGGCCCAGCGAATCGGAGAGCGGACCGCACAATAGGACCGAGACGGCCCAGGCCGCAAATGTGACGGTGACTACCTGCCCGGCAACAGCGAGAGAGACACCAAGGTCCTCTGAGATTGGGACCAGGAGAGGGGGAATCACCAGCATTGCCATCTGGGCCGCGATCAGGGCGACGGAGATTATGGCCAGAAATAGTGGCTTGTTTACCCGGCGTCCCACCTCTTGTGGTGCTGCTGTGGCGATTCTATTGCTCCCTGGCTAATCGTTCGGTCCAGCCGCAGTATACCGTCTCATGAGATTACTACCGTGGCGCGGGAAGGCAACGTTTCTGCTACGACTGTCTCGCAGGTTTCATATCCGCGTGGAATCAACCACCACCAATGCGAAGATGCCTGGCGAAGGCGATGCAGAGCAGCGCGCTGACTATCGTTGCTCCGAGGCATAGATACCCAATCGCCTCGTATCCTGCGCTGGCTAGCAGTGCCCCTGCGATCGCCACTCCCAGCACACCGCCGGACTGGTTGCTCAGGCCCATGAGGCCGACGCCAGTGGCCTTGGATTCCCCGGAATACTCAGTGCTGGCGGCAACAAGCGCAGGGAAAGGTACACTCAACATCCCTGTGCCGGCAGCTGCCAAACCTACTACCATCCACATATCCAGCA
Source organism: Dehalococcoidia bacterium (assembly GCA_965216065.1). Classification (GTDB taxonomy): domain Bacteria; phylum Chloroflexota; class Dehalococcoidia; order Lucifugimonadales; family UBA3495; genus VXOI01. Next base: position 837,387 of record CBDCFB010000002.1, on the reverse strand, counting down.
GAACAGTAAAGAGGAAGAATCCACAGACACCACCCGTAACGGTGACCGCAGAGATCAGGAGAGCCCGGTACCTCTTGACCGCCACGAATCCGCTCCCGTAGCTTCCTAAGACCTGGCCGACCGCTGCCATCCCCAGTGGCAGGGCCACAAACCCCACGCTTACCCCGTAAGTGTGAATCAGGAAAGCGGCAAGAAAGCCGACCACGGACCAGTAGGCCATGCGGTGGGACACGCTCACCGCCAGGGCGACCCGGAAGTAACCCATCGAGATCAGTGATCCGTACCTGGCAAAGATCACCACATCACGGACCCGCTGGACGCTGTCACGGGGAAACCAGAGCCAGTTGATGACCAGAGCCGTTCCCAGTAGCACGCTGGCGGCCACGAAAGTAAATCCCCAGCCTGCCCACTCCGCGAGGAGCGCCACCATCGGAACGCTTACCGCGGTTGACAACAGACTTATGGCGAGAAGGGCACCAACCGCCTGTGCTCGCCTCGCAGGGGAGATAACATCGGAGATTGCCCCGATCACGTTGGGTGGGAGAGTCCCCCCGCCCAGGCCAGTGAGCACCCTGAGAACGAGGAGAACCTCAATGTTGGGGGCAAATGCCGAAGCAGCAACCGATCCGGAGAGAAGCACCAGCCCAGCGAGGGCCACTGGGCGACGCCCGAAAGAATCAGACAGCGGTCCCACCGACACCACGGAAAGTCCCCATGCCGCGAGTGTGGCCGTGGCCAATTGCCCCGCCACAGCGACGGAAATATCCAGGTCAGAGGAGATCTCCACCAGGAGAGGAGGGACCATGAAATTGGCGTTCTGGGTTGCAAAAACCGCCAGGGAAAGAACGGCAAAGAACCATGCCTTGTTGATCTGTCGTCCTTCCACCTCTTGGGATACTGAGGTGATTCGCCTACTCCTCTTCCAGCATTTCCTGGGTTATCGCCGTGACCATTTCGCGGGTAATCGAACCTGTCCAGGTCCTGAAGACTTCGCCATCCGCCGTGATGAACACCGTGGTGGGCATGGCCCTGACCTGGTAGTTGCGCACTACCAGAGGGTCGTCGGTGTACCCTGCAGGATAGGTGACGCCAAGGGAGCTTAACAGCTTGCCTGCGTCCTTGGGCAGTCCGAGCCCCGTGAACTGTCCCACGTCTATTCCGAGCAGCAGTACGTCCTCTCCGTATTCCTCGTAGAAGTCCTGCAGCTCAGGCATCTCGGACCAGCACGGAGTGCAGAAACGGGCCCAGAAGTTCAGGACGATGGGCTTCCCGTTGACTTCCGATAGTTGCAGTTCCTGCTTGCCCAGCAGGTCCTCGCCCTGGAAGAGCTTGAAGGCGAAGTCGTAGGCGTACAGTCCGGCCGGCGTGGGAGGCGGTGTGGGGTTGTCGCGCCGGGTCGGTGTGGGGGCAACAGTTGGCGTGGAAGTCGGGATGGTCGCTGCGGTCGGAGCGGGCACCGGGGTATCCGCAGAACCGGTGCAACCCAACACCAAGGTGGCAACCAGGCAGAATATGGCCAACCGTACCATACTCACGATTATACGCCCACGATTACACCAAGAAGCCTCCCCAGCCGGAAACGGACGGGGGAGCCTCCTGGTGCGGTGCGTCTGGGCCCGAAGGCCCTACTTGCGTGCGTCTGGGCCCGATCGAGAAGGCTCCGGTAGTAATCCGGCTCGTAGACGTAAAGGTGCTTCTCCAGGGCGTCCAAGGGAACCTTGCCGTCGGCGTCGCCCCCTTCAGGGGGAAGGTAAGGGTGGGGGCGTCTCGCGGGTGTAGCCAAAGTTGTGTGCCCGCAGGATTTCACCCTCACCCCTTCGGCAAGCTCAGGGCAGGCCCAACCCTCTCCCTCAAGGGAGAGGGAGATTTAAAAGACCCTGCGGAGCCGGGGAGGGGTCCGGGTGGCCGACGGGCATGTGGTTGTGCGACCTCAGGTCCATAGCAGGACTTTCGAGGCGCTGTCCTGCCGCTGGTCTTGGGACCCGGGACCGGCGGCGGCGTGGGCGGCTGAAGGTTTCTGGGAAAGGAATGGGAACCATAGGTGAAGGTCCCACGGCCAGTCTTCCCGGGCCATGATGGGGAACTCGGGCGGGAGGTCAGCCGGGTCGATGGGCCTGCGCTGGGGCGCCCGGCGCGGCGGCCGGTCTTCGAACAGGTGCCCGTTCTCGAAGATGTTGTCGATGATGGTGCGGTATTTGCCCCATGGCCAGGGGATGAGGGCCTTTACGATGTCGTAGGCCTTTGGGGCCTCCTTCGCCTCGGTGCAGCGCCTGATGCAGTCGAAGAGGCGGTTGAGGCTCCTGGGACGGTAACCCCGCTTGATGAACCACTGTCCGGAGTCGATGGTATTCATTGCTGGTTTGCCCTCCTCGCGGCTGGCGTCCCACTCGTCGCAGAATTCCTGGGCGAGGCGGCGGAGGCGGACGACGGCGAGGGCCTTGGCGTACTTGCGCTTGAGGGCGTTTATCTCTCGCTTGATCTGGCTGAGGGTCATGGTTTCTCTCCTTGCTGGGCTGGATCGGCAGGTAGGTCGGGGCTGAAAAACCTGTTTTTCCGTTCATTTCCGAGCGTTCCCGAGCATTTCGGCATTTGTGCCGATGCCGCCGGCGGGATTGGGGCCGGCTGGTCGGCTGACTAAATATAGAATGTATGTGCTATGGATTTCAGCTAAGGTTACAGTGAGTTGTACGACTGGGTCAAGGGGGTATCAGCGGGCGGGGGTGGCAAAGTCTTTTTTGGGCCGCGACCTCACCCTCAAGGGCAGCCACAAGGGCTGCCCCTACAGGAAAAGGCAACCACAGGGGTTGGTCCCTACACCGGCGGGTGTATCCGGCGACTTTGTGATAGCCCTGAGCTGGTCGCAGGGCCTTTTGGTTTTCACCTGTCCCGGATCAAGCCCGGGATGACGTTCTTTCGCGGGAATGACGTATGAAAACTAAAAGACCCTAGGCAGCGGGAGGGCGTTCCGAATCAGGTGGTTGAGGTGGCTTTCCGTCCCACAAGTGCATCACCACTGGATTCCCCCCTTTGCGGGAATGACGGATCGTGTTCGGGCAGACCACTTAAATGGAACGCTATCGTGTCAGTGTCTGAACTGTGATTCATGGGATTAATGGATTGGCGTGATTCAGGGCCCGCCCGGTGTTAGCCGCATGATCCGGCAGTGACGGGGGTGAAGCAGGGGGAGGGTTGTGGAGGGGCGGCGCGAACAGGGAGAGGCGCTGACGCTGATGGTTGGGCCCTTTCTATTCGTCTGCCTCAGGGTCAGGGTGGCAGGGGTGAGTTACGGATGAGCTGAGTAGAGGTGACGCCCTCACCCCTTCGGCATGCTCAGGACAGGCCTAACTCTCTCCCGGCGGGAGAGGGGATGAGGCGGGAGAGGGGAGAGGCTAGAAGGCGTGGTCAGGAGGGCGGGTTTTTAACCCGCCCCTACGGTGGATAGCGGCGCTGAGAGAGGGCGCGGGGGGAGAGCGCAAGGCTGTGCGCCCCTACGCGGTGCGGGACGGGTCAACGAAAGGGGTGTTGGCTTGCCGGACTAAGTAACTATCTCAAAATGGAGCCAGCACCCACTCCGTCATTCCTGCGAAAGCAGGAATCCAGTGGCCCACTTTGAAGTCCAGCGGATTCTCGGCCACCCGTTGTATTCTGAGATAGTTTCTAAGGCCAGTTCCAGTCGAAGGGGGCGTAGTGGCCGTTCCTGCCGGTGTTGTCCCAGGTCATGCCGTGGTCGGTGTACTCGGCCGTCGTGCCGCGGGCGAGATACAGGTCGCGGTTCACGCCGTGACCGGTGTTGGACAGCAGCATGGCGTCGTCGCGGCCGGGAATCTGGATGGGCTCCACGCTGAAGTCCATGATGCCCGGCACCGTCACCGAGTGGACCTTGCCTTCGACACGGAAGTCGATGGGGACGTAGCTGATGCCCATGAAGTGCTCGGTCATGGCCCGCCAGCGTTCGGCGGGGCCGCCCATGTCGCCGGAGAGGATCTGTTCGAGGGCGGCACGCTGCGACTCGTCGGCCCGCTCGTCGATGTACATGGCCGAGGTCCATCCGCCGGCGGCCATGGGGCCGGGAGTGTAGTTGGCGGCGATGAAGTTCAGTCCGCCGAGAGATACGCCGTCCAGTTCGCCTTCCTCGATATGGAAGGCCAGAGCCACGTCGCAGTGCCCCTCGGTGGGCTCGATGTTGGTGCCCCTGACGATGCAAGGGCAGAGGATTTCGCAGTTGCAGCTCTCGAAGTACTCCCCTCTGAGCCGCCAGCGGTTTCCATTGACCATGATTCCGCCTCCCGCCACTGAATTGGTGGTGGAATTGTAACCCAGTTGCAGCCAAAAGGGCGCGTCCTCGCCGCGGTGCAATATACTATGGCCTCTGAACCACAGCCCGACAGGAAGGAAGCACGAACGGCCGGCCGGGCTGTCAAATCACGGCAACAGGAGCAAAGGGAATGAGGCTAGAGGGAAAGGTAGCGCTTATCAGCGGAGGTGCCCGGGGAATGGGCGCGACCGAAGCGCGCATGTTTGCCGCGGAAGGGGCCAAGGTGGTCATCGGCGATGTGCTGCAAGAGGAAGGGCGCCAAACGGAGGCGGCGATCAACGAGGGCGGCGGGGAGTGCGTCTTCGTGCAGCTCGACGTGACCGACGAATCAGCGTGGGAGGAGGCGGTAAACACCGCAGTCAGCCGCTTCGGCAAGCTGGACATACTGGTGAACAACGCGGGCATCGCGCGCATCAACAACGTAGAAGACACCAGCGTGGAAGAGTGGGACCTGGTGATGGACATCAACGCCAAGGGCGTATTCCTCGGCACGAAGGCGGCCATCCCGGCGATGCGGGATGCCGGGGGCGGTTCGATCGTCAACATATCGTCCATCGCGGGGCTGGTGGGAGGCCGGACATCGGCCTACACGGCGAGCAAGGGAGCCGTCAGGCTGCTCACCAAGTCGACGGCGATCCAGTACGCCCGGGACGGGATCCGGTGCAACTCGGTCCATCCCGGCGTCATCGAGTCGCCGATGACGCTGCCCATCATGCTCAACACCGAAGGAGGCCGGGAAGAGTCGGCGGCGCGCCATCCGATGGGCAGGGTGGGCCAGCCGGAGGACATCGCCTACGGCGTGCTGTTCCTGGCGTCGGACGAGGCATCGTTCATGACCGGCAGCGAGCTGGTCATTGACGGCGGCCTGACGGCTCAATAGACAAATTGCGGCTGCCGGGGCGAGGTACGCCCCATCCTGACCCTCCCCCTGGGGGAGAGGGAATAAACGAGAGGAATTGCGTTATGACTACTGCCAGCCCGATTGATCCCAACCGCCTGCTGCTGACGGGCGAGAACCCGTACATCCGCCTGAGCTCGGCCGACGATGGGCCGGTTACCAGCGACGCGAGCTTCTGGCGCATCCTGTTTTCGCCCGGCGGGCCGGGGTGCGTGCTGTTCCTCCAGAGCGAGCTGACCGGCAACGAGCCGCGCATCTACACCGATAACATCCAGATGACACGCTGGCTGCAGGGGGAGATCCAAGGAAGGATCAACGCCACCTTCGGCAACCTGGAGATACCGGCCACCGAGGCCAGCTTCCGGAGCTCCGGAGACCTGCGGTCCTTCTGGACGGAGTCGGCGAGCGCGCACGAGGAGGAGATTGCGCTGACCTGGTACGACCTAGGCGAGCCGTTCATGAGCCACAGCTTCCCCGGCGCCAACCCGGAGCGGCCGCATGGGGTGAGCACAGTGCTGATTCCGGCGAACGGGGCGCGGATCACGCTGAACGGAAAGCAGGCGTCGGGGCGCCCTTGGCCGCGGCAACGTGACGCGCGGGCGCACAGCACCTGCGCGCTGGCTTTCTCGGAATCGTGGACGCTGCCGTACTGACCGGGTAGCAAACCCCGACCCACTGGAACGCGGACCGCTCACCCTTCGACGAGCTCAGGGGGAGCGGTCCTTTTGGTTCCGGACAAGGGCCTTAGTATTACAACGACGAGTTATTTGGTAGGATTGCGTGAGCACTGGGAGGTTTCGGGAGGTGAGGCGGGGCGATGGACGCGGCAGCTTTGGAGGGAGTTTACGAGGGCTTGCAGGATTTCCATAGCTACTTTGCGCCGGTTTTCGGTCGCAAGCAGTGGCGGGAACGTGGTGGACAATACCTGCAGGGTCTGCTGGTGCAATCCCAAGAGCGGCGCAACGCGGAAAACCTCTCGGAGGCGGTGCCGGCGTCGCCACGGGCGCTGCAGCGCTTTCTCACCGAATCGCCCTGGGATGATGACCGGGTGATTGGCCGGTTGCAGGAGTATCTGGGTCCCCGGTTGGAGGACCCTGAGGCGGTGTGGGTGCTGGACGGCAGCGACTTTCCCAAGCAGGGGGTGAAGTCGGTGGGCGTGGCCCGGCAGTACTGCGGGGCGTTGGGCAAGATCGCCAGCTGCCAGGCTGGGTTGTTTCTGGCCCATGTGGGACCGAGGGGACGGGTGTTGGTGGACAAACGGCTGTACCTGCCCGAGGAATGGACTGGGGATGTGGAGCGCTGCGTGGCGGCGGGAGTGCCGGAAGATCGACGGGAGTATCGGAGCAAGACGGAGTTGGCCCTGGAGATGGTGGAGCGAGCCCAATCCAGGGGACACCTGGGGGCCCAGTGGGTGGCCGGGGATAGTGCTTTCGGGATGTCGCCCCCGTTTCGCGAAGGATTGGCGGCGGCGGGAATGCGCTACGTCCTGGACGTGCGGCCGGATATGACGGTCTGGCCGTTGGAACCGACCTGGACCGATCCGCCCTATCAGGGCAACGGTCGTCCCCGTAAGCCCAGACTGCGCGGCGGGCAACGACAGACCATGCAGGAGCGGGCCGCTGCAATCCCTGTGGACGGCTGGCGGGAGATCACGGTGCCGAGGGCAGCCAGGGACCGCGCACCTACCGTTACAGCGCCCAACGGGCCCGGATAACCCACCAGCGCAAGCCCGGCGAAATCCTCTGGGCGATCTATCGCCAAAACCTGGACGGCAGCGAGTCTCGCTACTACTTGTCCAACGCGCCCGGGGACACGCCGCTGGAAACCCTGGCCTATGTGGGCGGCTCCAGGTGGCGCATCGAAACCGAGTTCGAGACTGAGAAGAGCGATGTGGGATTGGACGAGTACGAGACCCGAACCTGGGCGGGTTGGCACCATCACGTCACCATGTGCCTGCTGGCCGGAGCGTTTTTGTTGACCCTGCAGCAGGGTTGGGGGGAAAAAGATGCCCCAGATCACTCGTCCCCAGGTGTACCGGGTGGTGCGTGAACTCTTGCCCAAAGAGCAGTTCGGACCAGAGGAACTGCTGCGGTGGCTGGCCGATGTCCAAGAGCGCAACGAAAGGGCCAGACTCTCCCACGAGAAACGCCGCGCCGCCCTCGGTCGCCACCCCTCCGGCCTCCCTCCTTAACTCGTCGTTGTAATACTAGGGGTGGCCTCAGAAACTACCTCGAAACCATTGTGGCCTGCTGAAATCAACCGGTTTGACGACTTCATCCTCTGGATTCCCGCTTTCGCGGGAATGACGGATCAAGGGCCGCAGCAAGTTTTTAGATAGTTTCTTACTGCCCCAAGAGCTTTCGGGAGAGGTTCTCGTACATGTCGTCGACCATCGCCTCTAGGTCGTAGTCGGGGCGCCAGTTCCACTCCTCGCGGGCGGCGGTGTCGTCGAGGGAGTTGGGCCAGGAGTCGGCGATGTACTGCCGGAGGGGATCTACATCGAAGTCCATCTCGAAGCCGGGGAGACGGCGGCGGATCGCCTCGGCGAGTTCCGTCGGCTCGAAGCTCATGGAGTTGACGTTGTAGTCGGCGTGGTGCCCGAGGGTGGCGATGTCGGCCTCGGCGACCTCGATGAGTGCCTTGATGGCGTCGGGGACGTACATCATCGGGAGGTAGGTGCCGGGGCGGAGGTAGCAGGTGTAGCGTCCCTCGCGGATGGCGCCGTAGAAGGCGTCGACGGCGTAGTCGGTGGTGCCGCCGCCGGGCTCCACCTTCCAGCTGACCACGCCGGGTAGCCGGACGCCACGGACGTCGAGGCCCACGCGTTCGAAGAAGTAGTTGCCCATCAGCTCGCCGAAAACCTTGGAGATGCCGTAGAGGGAGGTGGGGCGCTGCAGGGTCTCGTTCGGAGTGTTGTCGTGGGGCGTGTCGACCCCGAAGGCGGCGATGGAGCTGGGGATGACGACGCGCTCCAAGCCGGCGGCGCAGGCGGCCTCGAGGACGTTGAGGAGGCCGATTATGTTAACCCGGTGGGCGAGGGGCCGGTTGGCCTCTGCCGCGACGGACAGGAGGGAGCCGAGGTGGTAGAGGCAGTCGATGTGGAAGTCGGCGAGGGCGCGGTCGATGGAGGACTGGTCCGTTACATCGACCTGCGTGGAGGGACCGGCGTCGGCCACCTCTTCGGTGAGCGGCGTGCGGTGGCGGGCAGCGACGACGTTGTCGTTGCCGTACCGCTCGCGGAGGGCGGGAATCAACTCTGACCCAAGCTGTCCAGCGGCGCCGGTGACAAGTATCCGTCTCATTGGATTAGAATAGCCGCATCTCCGCAGGAGGGGCAAGAATGTCCGGCAACGAGAATGTCCGAGAGGCATGGTTGACCATCCCTACGGAAGAAGAGCTGCGGGCCAGCCTGCCGCCCGGCGCCCGGGCCGGCAACTACGACTTCGGCTATCTGCCGGCGATGGGGAGGCTGCAGGCGACCCACAGGGGGATCGGGCCCATGTTCAGGGCCCTGTACCGGGAGGTCATGTTCGGTCCGGGCGAGCTGGACCGGCAGGAACGGGAGATGGTGGCGTCCGTCGCCGCTGCGGCCCAGGACTGCCAGTATTGAACGGTGTCCCACGCAGAGTTTCTGCGTGCGGAAGACGGGGACCCTTCCATTGTGGAGGCGGTGGCACACCGGCGGTGGCGGGATCTGCCGACGCTGACCGAGCGGCAACTGGCACTGTGCACGGTGGCGGAGAAGCTGAGCGCGACGCCGACGCGGATGGTGGAGGCGGACTGGCAGCCGCTGCGGGACCTGGGGTTTGACGATGTCGCCCTACTGGAAGTTGGCCACATAGTCGGGATCTTCAACTACCTGACCCGCTTGGCGGACGGCTTCGGGCTGCGGCTCGACCGCCGGACCATCGAGGCGTCGGAGACGGGCGTGGCGCTGCGCCGGCCGGCAGAGCAGGCGGCGGACTAGCAGGAGGGTGTTTGATAAATCCTCCGTGCCCATTAAGAGCGGGGGGATTTTGGAACTATCTCAGAACGATCGGACTCTGATGGCAATGAGCAGTTGCCAGCAAGGGGCACTGGATTCCCGCTTTCGCGGGAATGACGGTTTAGGGACCATCGCAAGCTTGCGGGAATAACGGTTTGGGGGCCGTAGCAGGTTTGCGGGAATGACGGTTTTGGGGCCATAGCAGGTTTCGAGATAGCTATTTTGTAGTCAGTCATCCTTGTGGGAGCAAGGGGACGCCCTCACCTCAGGGAATTTTAGTTTTCACCCGTCATTCCCGCGAAAGTGGGAATCCAGAGGTTTAACTGCCTACAACACGACCACAGGTGGACGGGCACTGGATTCCCGTCCCGGATCAAGTCCGGGATGACGTTCTTTCGCGGGAATGATGGAAACTGTGTTATTCGTAACCGTAAAACTAAAAGACCCTGCTCACCCCCCGATCAAGTCGTGGGCAGGCTCTAACCCTCTCCCGGAGGGAGATTGGATTTGCCATGCGCCGGGCGGCAGAGCAGGCGGCGGACTAGCAGGAGGGTACCAGTGATACAGATGACCGAGGAAATGAAGCGTCTGGTCAACAACGCACGGGAGGACGGGTTTCCGTGCATCGTGGGGACGGCCTCCTCCGATGGAACGCCGAACGCAGGATACATCGGGACGGTGCTTACGGTGGACGATTCCACCTTCGTGTACCGGGACAGGACGCGTCGGCAGCCGCTGGAGCACATCGAGGAGAACCCCAAGGTCATCGTGCTCTTCCGCAACGCATCCGTGGACGCAGGCTGGAAGTTCCGGTGCACGGCCAGAGTGGTACGGGAGGGCGATGCCTACGACGACTACACGAGGCGGCTGGCCGAGTCGGGGCTGATCGGCGACCCGGAGATGGAAGGGGCGGCCATCGTCATCCTGCAGATCGACCAGGTGCTGACGCTGTTCGGCGAGGTGCTGCAGGAGAGGGAACCGGGGATGCGCTGGTGAAGGGCGCCTCTAGTCCGCGATCTTGACCCGGTCGAACTGGTCCGGGTTTAGGTTGAAGGTGCGGCCGAGGCGCTGCCACCGGATGACCAGCCAGTGGAGGCCTGCGCCGGTGCGGCGGACGGTTGTGATCTCCCCGATGTCGCCTACCTCGATCATGTGACCGGCTCCCTCCACGGGAGCGCCCATGTTCACTCGCACGGGCATCTCGGCGAGACACTCGACCTTGGTGCCGACCTCAAACGCTTCACAACTCATATCACCCTCTCCTGTGCCCGTTCTCTGAAACCTCGGCATAGACCGCCCAGTTGGCTGAGGCCCTGACTAAGAAACTATCTGAAATCAAGCGGATTCACGGATTGAGCCACTGGATTCCCGCTTTCGCAGGAATGACGGTTCTAGTAGACCAACATCGTAGAAATGATGGGGAATTCTTGCCCGCAGGTTACGCGTTCAAATCGTGGACCGGTCATTTCGTAAGCCCAACTGCCCATCAATACAAAGATTTCGCTCTACTAGTAGACCAACCCCTTTGAAATGATGGGCAACGGGGGCAACCACAAGGGTTGCCACTACCTGCTAAAGGATGTCCCGTAGGGGCGTCCCTGGTGGACGCCCTTTGCGTACGAAACTAACGTAGTCATGGCTACCCATCATTTCAAAGATTTCGCACTACTGGGCTTTTAGCGGGATTTGAGATGGCTCCAAAGCAAATTGCCTATTGCCTGGATTCCCGCCCCCGATCAAGCCGGGGGTGACGTTCTTTCGCCAGAATGACGATAATGTGGCGGGAATGGCGGCTATGTCAGGGTCTTGTTTCCCAGGGCGGGTACTCTTCCTAAAACTACCGATTAGGTCGCCTGCCGGGGGACGACTGGCGCAGGTCAGGCCAGGTTGGGGGCGACCTTCTCCATCATCAACCGGAGGCTGTTGGCTTGGTTTTCCAATGGAATGAGGTTGCCGAAGTTGATCTCGAACATGACCTGGTCGAGGCCCAACTCTTCTCCCAGTGAGTTCAGCTTTTCGGTTACCGCCTCGGGGGTGCCGTAGGCGACCTTGTCGCGCACCCAGTCGTCGTAGGTCATCTGCCTGACCCGGTCGGCCTGGGCTCCCCAGTCGCCGAGTGTTCCCTGCCTGCCGGCATAGCTTGCCACGCGATCGGAAAGTCTGCCCATGGAGAACATGGCGCTGTCCATCGGCTCGTTGTGGGCCTTCTGAGCGTCGTGGGACAGGTAGATGGGAATTCGAAGGCCGACCTTGCCCTCTCCCTCGTGTCCCGCGGCCTTCCTGGCTTCGCGATATGCCTGGATTGAAGGCTTCAACTCCGGCAGTGTGAAGACTCGTGAGGGGTTTATAAGGATGTCGTAGCCCATGCGGCCAAGGATGGGAAAGCTCTCGGCCGAGGTGACTCCCACGCGAACAGGCGGGTGCGGCTGCTGGTATGGCTTGGGGCTAACCGACATTTCCGGAAGGTTGTAGTGTTCACCCTCGAATGAAAAGGTGTCGGTGGTCCAGGCCTTGAGGATGATTTCCATACCCTCCTCAAAGCGTCCCCGGCTCTCTTCGAAGGGCACGCCAAAGCCCTCGTGGACGTTTGGGAAGGTGCCGCGGCCGACACCGAATTCGACGCGGCCGTCGCTGATCTGGTCGAGGGTGGCAATCTCCTCTGCTACGCGCACGGGGCTGGCCAGCGGCAGAAGCAGCACGGCGGTGCCAAGGCGGATGCGCTTGGTGCGGCCAGCGATGGCGCTGAGTATGGTGACAGGACTGGCCAGAACGCGGCCGGGGTTGAAGTGGTACTCGGCCATCCAGACCGAGGGAACACCCAGGTCTTCGGCCTGGTCCACGAGGGCGAATGACTCCTTGAAAGCCTCATTCTCGTTGGACCCCTCACGTATCGGGAACTCCAGGAACAGTCCGAGTTCCATAGCTGCCTCCGCTGTCGCGCCCAGCCTTCGAATTCCCTGCGGGGCTGGCGGCTAGTGGGCTTGATTGTACAGTGTGGGGGACGTCCGTCAAGCAGGTGCGGACGTGGTGCTCGCTGTCCCTCTGGGCGGTTGGGTCTGGAAAGACAGTCCAGCGGGGGAGAAGCCAACACGGCTTTGCGCCCCAGATCGGTCAATGCCGCATGAGCCGGAATTTCCTCGTGTCGGCAGGGCGGGCTTATGTCCTCGTTGTAATTCCAATTCAGGTGGTCGAGGTAGCTTACCGTCCTACAAGTGCACCCCCACTGGATTCCCGCTTTCGCGGGAATGACGGATCACAAGCTGGAGTAACAGATCACAAGTTGGCGCGCCACCCAAACGGGAACGCTATCTATTTCCTCACGCCTCCAGACTTCCGAGGAATCTGTCTGCGAAAGGAAGGCGCAAGTCCCGGGGCCTGCGGGACTCAGGTTGCCAGCCCTGAAGCAGGCGGCTACCGCTGGGGCTCGATGATCACCTTCAGGGAGTCTGACGCGCCGGCGGTGAGCCTGAAGCCCTGGGCGGTCTCGGCCAAGGGCAGGCGGTGCGAGATCATGTCGCCGATCTGCACCCGGCCGGAGGCGATGAGATCGAGGGCGATGGTCAGGTCGCCGGGGGCGGCGGCGTAGGTGGTCGTGAGGGTGCCGCCGTTACGGAAGAAGACATCATTGATGGACACGGGAATCTCGACGCCGGGCTCGGTGGGGGCGTAGAAAAGCACGGTACCGTCGCGGTCCACCGACTCGATGGCCTGCATCAACGCGGGCCGGGCGCCGGTGGCGACGATAACCAGGTCGGCGAGGCGGCCGTCGTTGACCTCGCGAAGGCGGTCGGGGGTGAACTCGTCAGCCCTCAAGGTCTGGTCGGCGCCCAGCCTGCGGGCGGCGGCGAGGCGGAAATCGGACAGGTCGGTGGACACTATGCGGCCTGCGCCCATGGCGCGAGCCAAGTTTATGTGAAGCATGCCGGCCAGTCCGCTGCCCAGAACCAGCACCGTCTGGCCAGGCTGGATGTTGGCCCGCCGCTGGCCGCGATAGACGCAGGCGAGCGGCTCGGCGACGGAGGCCTCGTCGAAGGGGACGCCGTCAGGCACGGGGATGGCGCCGCGGTCCACGTTTATGGCGGGCAGGCGGACATACTCGCAGAATCCGCCGGGCTCGTAGTTGGTGGCACGCAGGGTGTCGCACACGGTGTGGCTGCCGCTGAGGCAGTAGCGGCAGGCGTTGCAGGGGACGTGGTGGGTGACGACGAGACGGTCGCCCTCACGGAACCGGGAGACGCCGGAGCCGACGGCGGCTACGGTGCCGGCGACCTCATGGCCGAGGACAACGGGGGCGCGCTGGATGCGGTACCACTCCATTACGTCGCTGCCGCAGATGCCGCTGGCCTCGATCCTGAGAAGGAGCTCGCCGGGGCCGATCTCGGGCCGGGGAAGCTCCTCGAGGCGGACGTCGTTGTTGTTGTAATACATCGCTACGCGCATGGCGGGCAGTCCTCGTCGTCGTGATGGCAGCGGTGGTGGCGCTGGGGGATTTCACCCCCACCCTAACCCTCCCCCATCAAGGGGGAGGAAGTTTGTTTGCGGGGAAGGGAGCTGTATTGCTTTTGGAGGGAGTTATCGTGGGAGAAGGAACCGGCAGCTAGTCGGAGACGCCGACGAGGTCGGCGGACCCGGCGCGGACGGAGTCGAAGATCTCGACGGCCTCGTCGACGGTGCCGTTGCCGTGGACGATGTGCCGGAGGGACCGGATCATGGGGACGGGGTGGGGGCTCTGCCAGATGTTGCGGCCGAGGTTGATGCCGATGGCGCCGTTCTGCATCCCGTCGTGTACGAACTCGAGGACCTCGCGCTCGGTGTCGGCCCTGGGGCCGCCGGCCATGACTACGGGGACAGGGCAGCCGTCGACCACGCGGTCGAAGCCGTCTTCGCACCAGTAGGTCTTGACGACCTTGGCGCCCATCTCGGCGCAGATGCGGCAGGCCATGCCGAGGTAGCGGGAGTCGCGCTGGTCGAGCTCTCGGCCAACGGCGGTGACGGCCATGACGGGGATGCCGTAGCGCTCGCCCTCGTCGACCAGCTTGCCGAGGTTCAGGATGGACTGCTTCTGGTACTCTGAGCCGACGAACACGGAGATGCCGACGGCGGAGACATTGAGGCGGATGGCGTCTTCCATGGAGGTGGTCACGTCCTCGTCGGCGAGGTCGCCGGCGGTCATGCTGGTGCCGCCGGAGACGCGGAGGATCAGGGGCTTGGTGTCGGCGGGGTCAACGACAGCCCGCACCACGCCGCGGGTGGCGAACAGGGCGTCGGCGTAGGGCATCAGGGGCGCGATGGTCTCGCCGGGGCGCTCGAGATTGCGGGTGGGCCCCTGGAAGTAGCCGTGGTCGACGGGGAGGAACATGCACTTCCCGTCGGATTGAATCAGCTGCGCCAATCGGTTGGCCATTCCCCAATCCATGTGTTTCCTCCTGCGCCGCGGGGCGCCGTTCAGTGCGAATTTATCGAGGGTCATTATCGCCGTTAGGGGTTGGGCGGGCAAGCTGGAGGGCGTTGCGAGCTTTGTCTGGCGGGGCTGACGGATGATAAAATTCATTCGTCTGGACACTCTGACGTAGGGTTGAGGCTCACGTCAGGTTACTATCTTCCCTGGCGTCAACCCGCCGGTTCCCCCCGAGCGGCCACTCACGTCAGGTTACACAGAAATAGGGCCGTGACGCCACGGCCCTATTTCCTTTTGCAGCAGCGAGGATAACCAATGCCAGAGCAGTCCGCGATATTCATTGATGGCGCCTACCTGTTCAATGTCTTGCGAAATGAGTTGGAAGGCGCACGGATCAACTTCGAGCTGCTTCCAAGCAAGTTAACCCAGGGAACCAATCTGATCAGGACTTACTATTATTCGTCTCTCCCCTACCGGAGCGACCCTCCCACAACCCAGGAGAATTCTTTCTACAACCGGCAACGGCAGTTCTTTTCCTCGCTGAGACTGCTCCCGAGATACACTGTCAAATTGGGAAGGGTGGAGCGCCGAGGGAACAGAGTAGACGGCTCTCCAGCAACTGAGCAAAAGAGGGTGGACATCCTGCTGGCGGTCGATTTGGTGAAGCTGTCTGCTGACGGTCACATTCAGCAGGCCGTCGTGATAGCAGGAGACAGCGATTTCATTCCTGCAATTGAAGCTTCGAAGAGTGAAGGGGTAGTAGTTAAGCTGTATCACGGACGGAGTCATCATCGGGAGTTGTCGGAAGAGGTAGACGAGCACTGCCGGATCGACCAGGAACTCATTGACTCCGTACTTCTACGAGACCGCTGATTCCGGGGTATAATCGCGCAAAACGCACCTTTTTGACGCAAGGGGGCATGATGGCAGAGATACTGGGGCTTGGGGTTACGCATTCGCCGTCGCTGATCACGCCGGACGAGGCGAAGAACTACTCGCTGACGCGGGCGCTGCGGAACGACCGGATACCGAGCGAGCAGAAGAACCCGGAGAACTGGCCGGAGGCCATGCGGAAGGAGTGGGGCGACGACGAGGGGTACTCGTCGGCGCTGTTCCAGCGGGAGAAGCTGGTGGCTGGGTTCCGCAAGGTGCGGGCCGAGCTGGACGCGTTCAAGCCGGACGTGGTGCTGGTGTGGGGCGACGACCAGTACGAGAACTTCCGGGAGGACATCATACCGGCCTTCTGCATCATGGCGCATGACGAGTACGAGTGCCGCCCGTTCGCGATGAACAGCGGCGCGACCCGGCCCAACGTGTGGGACGAGCCGGCGGAGAAGACCTTCCGGTACAAAGGGCACCCGTCGGCGCGGTACCTGACGGGGGCGCTGATCGACGACGGGTTCGACGTGGCCTATGCCTACAAGCCGCTGCACGAGCAGGGGCTGGGACATGCCTTCCTGAACACGCTGCTGTACCTGGACTACGACCGCATCGGCTTCGACTACCCGGTGATTCCCTTCGCGATCAACTGCTACGGCAGCCGGGTCATTCGGAACCGGGGCGGGGCCAGCCCGTCGACAGTCAACGGCGTGGAGGTGCCCGCCGACCCGCCGGGCCCGTCGCCGAAGCGCTGCATGGAGCTCGGCGCGGCCGCGGCCCGGGCAATGCGGGAGAGCCCGTGGCGGGTGGCGCTGATCGCGTCGTCGAGCTGGTCGCACGCGTTCCTGACTGAGAAGAACTGGTGGATGTACTGCGATGTGGAGTCGGACCGGAAGCGGTTCGAGGAGTTCAAGGCCGGGGACTTCGAGGCGTGGCGGGGGCTGACGACGGCGCAGGTGGAGGACGCAGGGCAGCAGGAGATGCTGAACTGGATGTGCCTGGCCGGGGCGCTGTCGGAGCTGCAGCGGACGCCTGAGATCGTGGAGTTCCAGCAGACCTACGTGCACAACTCGAGCAAGTGCCTGGCGGTGGCGCGGCCGTAGGGGGGCTATTCGCATGTCTATCACTAACGACATCCGCGAGGCTCTGCGAAACTTTGCCCATGAGGTTACGGCAAAGTCTAGCGGTTCGCTGCTTGGTGACCCGGAAGACCAATTGCGAGCTCCCTTCGAAACTCTAATGAAGGCCGTCGGAACAGCCCTGAACAAGGACGTTATTTGCGTCGGCGAGACTCGGCTAGCGGACCGGCAGGGTAGGCCGGACTATGGGGTTACGGAGGGCGGCCTCCTTACTGGATACGCAGAGTTAAAGGCGCCCGGTAAGGGCGTTGCCAAGTCGCAGTTTTCTGGACATGACCTAGCGCAGTTCAACCGCTTTAGCCGATTGTCCAATGTACTGTATTCGGACGGCAATAATTGGGCCGTCTATCATAGCGGCAGGATGGAAGGCAAGAGCATTCGGCTTGACGGCGATGTATCTAAGGACGGCGCGGGTGCCATTGGGGACAATGACGACGCCAAGCTGCTGGCTTTACTCACGCGGTTTCTCGACTGGAACCCTGTGATTCCGAAGAACAAGCAAGGCGGCATTGATTTCAAGGAATTTGCCAAACAACTTGCACCTCTATGCAAGTTTCTCAGGGATGACGTCAAGGAGGCCTTGGGAGACTTGGACTCTCCATTGAACGGTGTCGCACGAGAGTGGAGGGAGTTGCTTTTCCCGCACGCCGATGATTCCCAGTTTGCCGACTCCTATTCCCAGACTGTGACTTTCGCCCTGATGTTGGCTCGAAGACAAGGCGCAGGTAGCGACGGTTCGCCACTTACATTTGAAAACGCCCAAAAAGCCCTGGAGAATCAACACTCTCTGCTATCAGTGGCCCTTGAAGCTTTGACCGATCGCGACGTGCGGAGGGAACTCGGCACCGGATTGGACTCCCTTCTTCGGCTAGTAGGATCTGTTCCTGTGGTATCGCTGAACGAAGAAGCAGATACTTCCCTCTATTTCTACGAAGACTTTCTGGCTGAATACGACGCGAAACTTCGAAAAAATGTAGGCGTCTACTATACGCCAGTGGAAGTTGTACGTGCACAAGTCCGACTGCTAGACGACCTGCTTACATCACGGCTAGATAAGCCATTGGGATTTGCCGATCCGAGCGTAATAACTATCGACCCAGGTACCGGAACGGGGACATATCTACTTGGCATTATTGAACACTCTATGCCAAAGCTCTCGGCTCGGTATGGTTCTGGTGCAGCATCAGGCTATGCAACCCAACTGGGCAATAACCTTAATGGTTTTGAGTTGCTGGTGGGTCCTTACGCCGTGACCGAACTTCGGCTAGCAAACGCCCTCCGAGCCTCTGGAGCGGCGACGACGAATGGCCCTCAAATCTATCTGGCCGACACTCTTGAGAGCCCAGAAAGACAGCCTCCTCAAGGAAATCTATACGTGCAAAGGGAGTTGGCCAAGCAGACCAGGCTAGCACTGGAGGTCAAGAAAGCAGTCAATGTGTTGGTCTGCATAGGAAATCCTCCGTATGACCGCGCGCCCGCTGCTGACTCTTCTGGGGGCTGGGTGCGCCATGGCGAAAAAGACGTCGATGACCGACCGATTCTCGAAGATTTCCTTGAGCCCGCAAGAAAGGCTGGACACGGCGGAGACCTCAAGAACCTGTATAACCTTTATGTATACTTCTGGCGATGGGGCCTTTGGAAGGTGTTCGAGCAGGACGCTAAAGACGGCCCGGGAATTGTCAGCTTCATCACCGCCTCGAGCTACCTGGATGGGGACGCCTTCTCCGGTATGCGCGAGCACATGCGCAGCTTGTGCGATGAGATTTGGATCATTGACCTTGGCGGCGAGGGGCGAGGGCCGCGCAAAAGTGAGAATGTTTTCAACATCCAGACTCCGGTTGCGATAGCTGTCGCCTGCAGAAAGTCTCTAAAAGCTACCGGGGTGCCGGCGAAAGTCCACTACACTCGGATAGAAGGAACGCGAACAGAAAAACTTGCTGCACTCGACTAAATTACTGATCTAGGCCATGTTCAGTGGCAGGACTGTCCCGAAGCATGGCAGGCCGCTTTCAGGCTGGCAGGCGAGGGACATTACTTTGAATGGCCTCTGCTAACTGACCTGATGCCCTGGCAGCATTCCGGTGTTGAACTAAAGCGAACTTGGCCAATTGGGGAAGAGAAGGAGACCTTAGAGCGGCGTTGGGACGGCTTGCTGAAGTCACAGAACCGCGGCATTGCATTGCGAGCGACAGATGATCGCCAGGTTAGCAGGACCTACAGAGTCAGCCTAATGGGTTATCAGAATTCCACGCCCATCGACCAACTACAAACCGACGAACCAATGCCTCCAATTCGCAGGTATGCCTTGCGTTTCTTGGACCGCCAATACCTAATCGCCGACGGGCGGCTAATCTCTCGTCCACGCCCATCTTTATGGGAGTCACTTGGCGAAAGGCAGTTGTTTCTCTCGAGTCTGTTTTCTGAGCCACATCATTCGGGACCGGCACTGGCAGCAACTTCGGACATCCCAGACAGGCACCACTTTCGGGGTCGTGGCAGCAAAGACATCGTGCCCCTTTACCGCAACTCAGAATCTCTGGAACCGAACGTGCTTCCCGGCCTAATAGAAATGCTGGGTATTAGCTTTAGCAATTCGATTACACCCGAGGACTTGACTGCCTACTTCTACGGCATCATGGCGCATCCAGAATACCCGAGGCGCTTTTACGAGGAGTTAGACACACGCCAAGTTCGAGTGCCCATTACGAAAGATGCCGCACTGTTCGAAAAAATACGCAGTGTTGGGGCACGCCTATTGTGGCTGCATACCTACGGACAGAGGTATGTCCAAACGGGTCAAGTTAGAGGCCAAGTGCCTAATGGGAAGGCAAAAGGCATCAAAGCAGTGCCCCAAACCGAAGAGGATTACCCCAAATCGTTCCATTTTGAGGCCAACTCCAAAACGCTGCATATTGGAGAAGGGCAGTTCAACCCGGTTGAACCGGAGGTGTTTGAGTTTGAGGTGTCAGGGTTGAAAGTGGTCCAATCGTGGCTAAGGTATCGGATGAAAGCCGGTGCGGGGAAAAAGTCGTCTCCCCTAGACGACATTCGCCCGACCGTTTGGCGAGCCGAGTTCAACACCGAACTGTTGGAAATGCTTTGGGTGCTGGAGGAGACGGTAGCCCTCTATCCTGAGCAGGCGGAGTTGCTGGAAGCGGTGGTTGCCGGAGAGTGCTTCACTGCCGGAGAGCTGCCCGATGTTCCAGAAGGTATGCGAAAGCCTCCCAAGCCGCCTGTGGCAGAAGCGAAGCTGCTTTAGGCGGCTGGCGGACGATTGGTTGCCATATGCGGCGCGGTGAATTGTTACCGCGCCGTCGTGTATACTTTGCATCAACAAAGACCACTGCATCGGCACAGCAACTGCAACCCCAACTGCAACCTTGGCGGGGAGCGCGCTTTATGGCGATTTCGACGGGCCGTACCCTGGGCAGCATCGTTGACCTGGAAGGGGGTCAGATCAGCCGCGAAGTCTTCGTGAACGAGGACATCTACGCGCAGGAACAGGAGCAGATCTTCTCCAAGGCTTGGCTGTTCGTGGGGCACGAGACGCAGATCCCCAAGCCGGGGGACTACTTCGTGTCCAGCATGGGCGAGGAGGCGGTGATTCTCTGCCGCGACCGGGAGGGCGGGATCCATGTGTTCCTGAACTCGTGCACTCACCGGGGCATGAAGGTCTGCCGGTACGACGAGGGGAACACGCCGGTGTTCAGCTGTCCGTACCACGGATGGAGCTTCGCCACCGACGGCAAGCTGGTGGGGGTGCCGTACTTCAAGGACGCCTACAAGGGCGCGCTGGACAAGTCGCAGTGGGGCCTGATCGAAGTGCCCCAGATGCACAACTACAAGGGCGGCATCTGGGCGTCGTGGGACAAGGGCGGGCCTTCGTTCCAGGAGTATATGGGCGACTTCACGCTGTACCTGGACCTGCTGATGGACGGCCGGGACGGCACCGAGGGCGGGTCGGAGATCCTGGGGGGCGTCCAGAAGTGGACGATGCCGAACAACTGGAAGTTCGCCGCCGAGAACTTCGCCGGGGACGGCTACCACAACATCAGCCACCGGTCGGTGGACATGGTGGGCATCGGCCCCAGCGGGCTGGGCCGTCGCGACTACGCCGAGTACGAGGCCGGGCGCCGCATTAACGTGACGATGCCGCAGAAGGGGCACGCCGCTGTGGTGGAGCTGTTCCCGGACGAGACGCCTCAGATCTCCACCTACCAGAAAACGGCGGATGTTGGCGAGTACTTCCGGCACATGGAGTCGGAGCGGCGACGGCGGCTGGACGGGAAGACCAACCTGCTGGGAGTGGTGGGGACGGTGTTTCCCAACATGTCGTACCTGGCGCGGCAGCCGCGGTCCATCGCCGTTTGGCACCCGCGGGGTCCGAACCTGACGGAGGCGTGGCGCTGGTTCCTGGTGGACAAGGACACGCCGGAAGAGGTCAAGGACGTGCTGCGGCACTACTACATCCGCTACTCCGGCCCCGGCGGGATGACCGAGCAGGACGACATGGAGAACTGGAACTACGCCCACAAGGCAAGCCGGGGCTCGATCGCGCGCCGCAGGCCGTACAACTACCAGATGGGTATCGGTCACCTAGTCGAAGATGTGGACCTGCCGGGGACCCTCACCACGGGCATCAGCGAGGAGAACGCCCGCGGCTTCTATTCCGGCTGGGTGAAGATGATGGACGCCAAGTAAGGGCGACAAATTCCCAGTGCTAAGAAACTATCTCAAAACACTCGCGCTCAGTTGGCATCTAGCAGTTAGCAGCGAGTGCAACTGGATTCCCGCTTTCGCGGGAATGACGGGTGGGGTATCGAGGCAGGTTTTGAGATAATTTCCCAGAGGACCTCTCCAAAAGAGAGGGGTATGGAATCAGGAATTTCCAGGTAGACATACCGGCTCAAAAAGAATCGATTCAGGAGAGGGATCATGGCAAATGTTACCCAACTGGGCTACATCGGTATCAGCGCCAGCAACATCGAGGAGTGGGAGCACTTCGGAACCGAGGTGCTGGGCCTGCAGTCGAACGGCGTTGACTCCGACGGCGTCCTAACGATGCGGATGGACGAGTACACCCACCGGTTCATCGTCAGCCCCACCGGCAAGGACGACGTGGAGTTCGTCGGCTTCCAGGTGACCGACCAGGCAGCGCTGGGCGAGATGGCGGAGCAGCTTCGGGAGGCGGGCATCGAGGTGTCGACGGGCACGCCGGAGGAAGCGAAGGAGCGGAGGGTCGAGGGGCTGATCAGGTTCGAAGACCCCGACGGCACGCAGACCGAGGTGTACTACGGCCCGCCGGTGAGCTTCGACAACCCGTTCAACTCGCCCCGGCCGATCAGCGGTTTCGTCACCGGCGAGCAGGGCCTGGGGCACGTGGTGTACCACGTGGAGGACCTGGACCGGGCGGTGGCCTTCTACCGGGATGTGCTGGGCATGAAGATCAGCGACTACATCCGCAACCTGGTCTTCTTCCACTGCAACCCGCGGCATCACACCCTGGCGATCATCGAGGCCAAGGGCCGGAACACCAAGAGGCTGAACCACTTCATGGTGCAGACCGAGGGCATGAACGATGTGGGGCAGACCTACGACATGGTGCTGGACTCCGACATCAGCCTCACCCGTGGCCTGGGCCGGCACACCAACGACCACATGACCTCGTTCTACATGAAGACGCCGTCGGGCTTCGACGTGGAGTACGGCTGGGGCGCCCGGACCGTCGACGACGCCACCTGGCAGGTGGTGCGGCACGAGAAGGGGAGCATCTGGGGGCACCGGTCGGTGCCGCAGCCCGCTGCCGCGGACTAGCGTCTCGGGAACAGGATTACCATGGCCGATTTGCCGGAACTCCCTGATCCAGGGTTGCAGAGCCCTGACAACCGCCGGGCTATCGGCCGTAGGTTTATATTTCAAGCGGCCCAATACCTGCTACAAGGCGATCGCCTACAGGCCGGGGAGAAGGCCTGGGGGGCGATCGCCCATAACCTCAAGGCGATTGCAGACCTGCGGGGCTGGAATCATGGCAACCACCAACAGATCGAAAACATTGGCCGTCAAATAGTGGCCGAGTTTCATGACACAGAACTGGGGTATGCCATTTCGGACGTCTTTCACAACGGACACGGCAACTTCTATGAAAACCAGCGAAGCCTGTCCGAGATGAGAGAGACCATAAGAATGGCCGAAGAGGTGCTGCCTGTTTTGGAATCGCTCCAGCGCGCGGAGCCTCGTAACTTCACCATCGCCTCAAACACCCAACTCAGGCGCTTGAAGGCCCTCACCGGCAACGATGATCTACAGATCGGCGACACCTCCCCGGTGGGGTTTTCCCTGAAACATTCGGCTGGCGGCGACAACGAGTCCAAGAATGGCGATTCGGAGCTGTAGATGGATGTTGGATACATAGGCACGGGGACTATGGGGAACCCGATGGCCCGGTGCCTGCTGGACGCCGGGCACAACGTGACGGTGTACGATGTGCGGCGGGAGGCGACCACGAACCTGTGCGAGATGGGGGCACACTGGGCCGACAGCCCGCGCGCTGTGGCCGAGGCGGCTGGCGTGGTGTTCACATCGCTGCCGGGGCCGGTGGAGTGCGAACGTGTTGTGCTCGACCCGGACACCGGCATCCTTGCCGGGCTGCCACGGGGCGGGGCCTGGATCGACACGACGACCAACGCGCCATCGCTGATCCGGCGCCTTGCCGAAGAGTGCAGCCGCCGTGGCGTGGAGATGCTGGACTCGCCGGTGAGCGGACGGCCTCCGGCAATGACCATGATGGTGGGTGGCGACCCTGCGGTCTTCGAGAAGCACCGTCCGGTGCTGGAGTGCATGGGCCGGGATGTGTTCTATGTGGGTGAGACTGCCTCCGGATGCATCGCCAAGCTGGTGACGCAGTACCTAGGCTACTGTGCTTTCATCGCCGGTGTCGAAGGGATGCTGATCGGGGCCAAGGCGGGAATCGACCTGGACATCCTGGCGAAGATCATACCGGTGAGCGCCGGTTCCAGCGGGGTGCTGAACCGGTCGACGGACGTGATACTCGACCGCAGCTTCGCGTCCAACGGAACGCTGGACATCGTGGCCAAGGACATTCACCTGGCGTGCGAGCTGGCCCGGGAATCCGGGGCGCCGGCCTCCATCGGCGCCATTGCCGACGACATGTTCCAGCGGGCGCAGGCGCAGGGCATGGGACAGGACGGCTACCCGGCGGTGGCCCGCATCCTGGAGCAGCTTGCCAGCGCGGAGTTGCGGGGAAGCGATGTCTGAACTGTGATTCGTTTGATTGTGGGATTTCCCTGATTTTTCCAGGGCGTGGCGGCATGCTCACGACTGGGCGCCCCTTAGCGAACCTTCTCCCTCGAGGCAGAGGGGTTAAAGACAGAGGAGGAGACGATGCAGAACGGCCATACGAACGGGAATCGGTCGCTCGGGGGCCTGGTGGACCTCGACGCCGGGACGGTGAGCCGCGAGATTTTCGTCAACGAGGAAATCTACGCCCAGGAACAGGAGTACCTGTTCGCCCGGGCCTGGCTCTTCGTGGGGCATGTGTCGCAGATTCCCAAGCCGGGGGACTATTTCGTCTCCTGCATGGGGGAGGAGTCGGTGATCCTCTGCCGGGACCGCGAGGGCGGCGTGCATGTCTTCCTCAACTCCTGCACTCACCGCGGCATGAAGGTCTGCCGGTACGACGAGGGGAACACGCCGGTCTTCAGCTGTCCCTACCATGGCTGGAGCTTCGCCACCGACGGCAAGCTGGTGGGCGTGCCCTACTTCAAGGACGCCTACAAGGGTGAGCTGGACAAGTCTCAGTGGGGCCTGATCGAGGTGCCGAAGCTCTGCGTCTACAAGGGAACCGTGTGGGCCAACTGGGACAAGGACGCGCCGTCGTTCGAGGAGTACCTGGGCGGGTACAAGACCTACCTGGACTTCCTGCTGGACACCTGGGACGGGGCCGGCGGCGAGACCGAGGTGTTCGGCGGCATCGAGAAGTGGGTGATACCCTGCAACTGGAAGTTCCCTTCGGAAAACTTCGTTGGCGACCGGTATCACAACATCAGCCACCGGTCGGTTGACCTTGTGGGCGCGGGCCCCAGCGGTAGCGGCCGGAGGGACACGCAGGAGCGAGTAGGCGCGACCGCGCTGGACTTCTCTTTCCCGGAGCGCGGCCACGGGACCATCAGCTTCCTGAGGCCGGACGATTCGCCCATCGCCGGTTACCAGCACTCGAAGATCGTGTCGGAATATTTCGCCCACTGCGAGAATGAACGACGCAAGAACTACGGCCAGTGGGCGCGGTTCATCCCCGGTCCAGGCACCCTGTTCCCGAACTTTTCCTTCCTGCCACGCCAGCCGCGTACCATCGCCGTGTGGCACCCGCGGACGCCGCAGAGCCACGAGGCGTGGCGGTGGTTCCTGGTTGACAAGAACGCACCGGCGGAGGTCAAGGAGTTCCTGCGGAAGTATTACATCAGCTACTCCGGGCCTGCCGGGCTGACGGAGCAGGACGACATGGAGAACTGGAACTACGCGCACAACGCGAGCCGGGGAGCCATCGCCCGACGCCACCCCTACAACTACCAGATGGGCCTTGGCCACGAGGCGCCGCCCTTCGACACGGACGGGCTGGAGCTTCCGGGGCAGATCCGCAATGTGACCGTGGCCAAGGCAGCGGAGCAGAACCAGCGGGGGTTCTACTCGCGGTGGGCGGAGTTCCTGACGGCGAAGGACTGGGAGGAGCTGGCCACATGGCGCAACGGGCACTCCAACGGCGCCTCCTTCGACAAGCTCAGGACGAGCGGCAACGGCGCGTCCGTTGTTGCGGGGGACTAGCGATGACGACGGTGGGGGCGAATGTCGCCCGGATGCTGCTGAAGAACCAAGTCGAGGAGCTCCTGTATCACGAGGCGGAGTTGCTGGACGAGCGGCGGTTCGCCGAGTGGCTGGACCTGCTCACGGAAGACATCCGCTACTTCATGCCGATGCGGCGGAATGTGAAGTTCGGGGAGCTGGACCGGGAGTTCACCCGCGAGGGGTACGACATCAACTGGTTCGACGAGGGCAAGGAGACCTTGGAACGCCGCGTCAACCAGATTCTCACCGGGGTGCACTGGGCAGAGGAGCCACTGTCGCGCATCTGCCACATGGTGTCGAACGTGCAGATACTGGAGGCCACGCCATCGGCGGAGGACGCCACCGAGGTGGCCGTCAAGTGCCGGTTCCTGATCTACCGGAATCGGGTGGAAACGGAGACGGACTTCCTCATCGGCAAGCGGGAGGATGTGCTGAGGAAGGAAGCGGGCGAGTGGAAGATAGCGCAACGGAAGGTGATCCTCGATCAGAACGTGCTGCTGGCTAAGAACCTTACATTCTTCTTCTGACGCCGCCTGAACTGTGACTTGATTGATTTCGGGATTTTCCTGATGTCATGACAGGGAAGCAGCAAGGTTGACTTGGCACTGGATTCCTGCTTTCGCAGGAATGACGGGGGTGTGGGCATGACGGGCGTGTGGGAAGGACGGATGGCGCAGCTAATGACTGCTGGTGGCCGCTGCTAGTTTTGAAATAGATTCTTGATGAGAAACCGGTGACGGAGACAGTCCTATGGCGGAAGTTATCAACCTGATCACCATCGAGGAAGGCTCGACGATCTCCACCATCAATGGCTCTACCGCCGAGGTGGTGAATAACCCCAAGGACGGAGTCTGGGTGTTCGCCAAGTACCTGACATCGCCGGAGGATCCGGACCTGGTGGGGACTGAGGACATGATCTTCGCGCAGGACATCGCCGAGGTACTGAGCGAGGGCTAGGAAACTGTCTCTAAACGGTCCTGGCCTGGTGACATTGAACGGTTGCGGGCCAGAGCCTCTGGATTCCTGCTTTCGCAGGAATGACGGTGGGGGGACATCGCCGAAGTGCTGAGAGAGGGCTGAGAAATTATCTCAAAGAGATCACGCTCTGATTACATTGAGCCTTTGTCAGCAGGTTCCACCGGATTCCCGCTTTCTGGGGCAGGGTCTTTTAGTTGTCGACAAACCCGTTGGTCCTGAGCCTGTCGAAGAGCCATCCCTTCATGGTTCGACAAGCTCACCACGAAAGGACTCGAAAAGTTGCCATAAAGTTGCCATAGAAATCTAAAAGGCCCTGCTTTCTGGGGAATGACGGATTGAGGGCTGCAGCAATTTCTGAGATAGTTTCCAAGGGAGTTCCCGGTTTACACGAGGACAAGCATGATACAGCCGACGCACGAGGAACTGCGGGAGGCCTTCCAGGCCGGATTCGACTCGATCGACGGGGGCGAGGGGTTCTATCCCGGGTTCCACGCCTTCCTCGAATACAACGGATTCAGCCTGCGGGAGGACATCCCGTGCACCTGCATCGACAGGGGTATGCATGGGCACCAGCCGGAGTGCCGCTGGGTGAAGAGCCAGGTCTGAAAGCCAGGCAACAAAACTGGGAGTATTGCAATGACGGATAGCCCTTCGACAAGCTCAGGACTGGACGGCGGCGACGCCATACTCGAAGCGCTGCGGAACCTGGATGTTGACTACATCATCTCCTCGCCCGGCTCCGAGTGGCCGTCGGTTTGGGAGGCGCTGGCCCGCCAGAAAGTGAACGAGCAGCCCGGCCCGGCATACATCAACTGCTGGCACGAGACGCTGGCGGTGGCCATGGCATCGGGCTACACCCGCATGACCGGGCGGATGCAGGCGGTGCTGCTGCACGCCGGGGTCGGAGTACTGCAGGGGTCGATGGGGATCCACGGGGCCTACCAGAGCGAGGTGCCGATGCTGGTCTGCTCCGGTGAGTCGACAACATACGGCGAGGTGCCGGAAATGGACCCCGGGCCACAGTGGCTGCGAAACCTGAGCATCGTCGGCGGTCCCAACCGGCTGGTGGAGCCGTTCACCAAGTGGAGCAGCCGGGTGACCAGCGCGTCGACGCTCTACGAGACAGTGGCTCGGGCCGGCGAGCTGGCCCAGCGCACGCCGATGGGTCCGGCCTTCCTGAACGTGCCCATCGAGACGATGCTGGAAGAGTGGATGCCAAGGGCGCCACTGAAGCACCGCCCATCGGCCCCGGTGAGCCACCCCGACCCCTCAGGCATCGACCGTGTGGCGGAACTGATCTGCAAGGCTGAAAACCCGGTAATTGTGGCGGACTCGGCCGGGCGCACCGCCGCGGGGTTCAACGCGCTGGTGTCGCTGGCGGAGTCGCGCGGTATCCCGGTCTTTGAGGGCGAGGGACCGACCTACAACAACTTCCCCAAGAGCCACCCGCTTCATCACGGCTACGACCTGAAGCGGGAGATGGACCGGTTCGACCTGTTCCTGGTCATAGGCAACCGGGCACCGTGGTATCCGCCCAGCGCCGGACCGTCGGCGACGGTGGTGGTCATCGATGAGTACCCTGTCAAGGAATACATGGTGTACCAGGACCTGCAGGCCGACCTGTACCTGGAGGGTTCGCTGCCCGTTACGCTGGCAGCCCTGGATTCCGCGGTCAGGGAACGGAGCGACGGCCCTCCCCCCGTCCTGCCGCCGCATGCCAACCCCGTTTGGGAGCGCTACCGGGCGCTGGACGGCGCGGCAAGCACCGCCTCGCCCATCGATCCGGGTTTCCTGTGCAACACCATCAGCGAGACGCTGCCGTCCAACACGGTGTTCGTGGACGAGACGATCCTGCACCGGGCCCAGATACTGCGGCGCATCGCATGGGACAACCCGCTCTCGTACATGCGGCCTGCGGGCGGCCTCGGACAGGGACTGGGCATCACTCTGGGGGCGAAGCTAGCGGCGCCGGAGAGGCCGGTGACCGCGCTGATTGGCGACGGTTCCTTCCTGTACAACCCGATCACGCAGAGCCTGGGGGTGGCGCGGGAGAGCAACCTGCCGATCCTGATCGTGGTTTTCAACAATGCCAGCTACGCAGCGATGAAGAGCCTGCACCACTCGTTCTACCCCAACGGCACGGCGATGGAGACCGGAATCTATCACGGCGTGCATATCCCGGGGCCGGACTACTCGGAGCTCGCCAAGCCTTTCGGTGGTCACGGGGAACGGGTGGAGGACCCGGCGCGGCTCAAGGGCGCGCTGGAAGAGGCGCAGGCGGCGGTCGACGCCGGCAGCGTGGCGATCGTGGACGTGGTGCTGTCGGCATAGGCGAAGCGGTCAGAGCATAGAGGTCGGCGCGCAGATATGTGAGCTGTTCGTCGACTGGCCTTTACACAACGGCTTGCGGATTGGATGTCCCAGAAAGTGAATTGCCTAGCAGATAGCGAAGGGTTCGGTCTGTCGGTCATTTTGAGCCGAATGCGAAATTCCAAACTGAACCTGCGAGATTTGGGTGCTCCGTTCGAAGGCAAAAGACACCCCCCTGAAATCAACTGGCAACATATTGCGATCGCGCTTGACAATTTGACTTAAGGGCGCCGGGAAACAGGGATAACTCAAGTATCCGCAATAGAAGGCAGAGCAATTGTCGGGGTCCGTTTAACTATATCTCGAGAAGAGATTGCCAGCGTTCTCTTCGACGAGAATCCCGCCATATCTCCCTTCGAATCGGCTGAGCGGAAAGCATTGCAGCGATCTGCCGGTTTCTTTGGCATCGGCCTTGTAGTTGAATCTTCCTACTAGGGAAAGCGGTCGGCGCTGAAGGGCTGGAGGGGTTCGGAAACGCCACCGAGCAGGTAGTTGACCACCAGCTCGGCGGTGCCTGGGCTGAGCATGATGCCGACGGCGTCGTGGCCGGTGGCAATGGTCAGGCCGTCAATCCCCGGCGCGGGTCCGATGATGGGCAGACCGTCGGGCGTGGCGGGCCGGACGCCGGCCCTGCCGGAGACGAAGGCAGCATCCGCCAATGACGGGAAGGAGAGGCAAGCACCGGCGATGAGTGTCGACACGCCCTCCGCTGTCACGACTTCGTCCGAGCGACCCTCTTCTCTCGTCGATGCCACGAGGATGTTGCCGTCCAGCCGCGGCACGACGTAGACCGACGAGTTGCGGACGGGGGTTTTCGGCATGTGGCCGGGACGCCGCAGCAGGATGCGCTGGCCCTTGACGCCCCTGACGGGGAGGTCCAGCGGCCCTCCGGGGGTGGACCACCGTCCGCCGATGCCGCTCCAGGGGCCAGCCGCCAGAACCACCTGCCCGGCCGCGATTGTTCCCTCGTTGGTGTCTATGCCCGTTACACGGCTGCCTTCGGTCAACAGACCCGTGACTTCGACGTTTTCATGCAGCCTGGCGCCCAGCCTTCCTGCGGCGTTGGTCAGTGCATCGCAAAAGCGCTGTCCCCTGATGCATCCCTCCTGGGGAGAGTGGATAGCCGCCAGGATGTCAGGGCTGGCCTCAGGTTCACGATCCAGAACTCCCTGCGCATCGATCCATTGCACGTCCAGGTCCAGATGGGACTGCCAGCCGAAGAACCCTCTCAACTCATCGACTTCGCCGGGTGAGAAGGCGACCTTCATTAGCCCGGACTGCTGGAACTCTGGGTTCACCCCAGCCTCGGTCAACTCAGCGGCCCATCGGGGGAACAGCTCGAGGCTACGCAGTCCGAGGCCGAGAAGCGCGGGGTTGTCGGGGTCGAGGTGCCACAGCGGCCCCACCACGCCGGCGGTTGCCCCGGAGGCACCGTTGCCGAACGACCGACGTTCCACCAGCGCGCAGGTGACGCCGCGCTTCGCCAGCTGCCAGGCGATGGCGCAGCCCATCACGCCGCCGCCGATTATCGCAACGTCCACAGTTTCGGACATGGATACCGCCTCCCAAGGAAACTGGGGCGAGTCTAGTTTTGGCGAGCTGGCCGTGTCAACGAGGCCGGGAGCGTCGGGCATGGCAATCGCATTGCAAATACGCCAACACGTCACTCCTGCTTTCGCGGGAGTCCAGAGCGCGTAGTCAGGTTGATTCTCGCGAAGAAACTACCGCCATTGAGCACGGATTCCCGCTTTCGCGGGAATTACCTATGGCCTTGGGGCCACGCAAGTGTATGAAAATTAACTTCGACGGGAGTTCAGCAGGGATTTCACCCCCACCCTAACCCTCCCCCTCAAGGGAGAGGGAACTGTTTTACTCCCTATTTTCATGGCAATGACGGGTTGAGTTCACCGCGGCAATCCCTTTGCAGTCCAAATGCAATCGCCCTGTCGGGGACGTCAGGGTCTCTCAATAGTTCCTTCTCCTTCCGGGGGTAAGAGTGGGGCGTCTCCCGGGTGTAGTCAAAGTTCTTTGGTCGCAGGGTTTCACCCTCACCCCAACCCTCTCCCTCAAGGGAGAGGGAGAATTAAAAGACCATGTCGGGGGCGGCGGATATCGTTGCCAGCAATGATGGCGTCTGTTAGGCTTGCCACGAAAGGCGGTGCCCGATTTGGCTGGAACAACTCCCATAAAAGCGGACCTCTTCGTTACCTGCATCATCGACCAGCTCTTCCCTGAGGTGGGGGGGAGCGTGGTTCGGGTGCTAAGGAGGCACGGTGCGCGGGTGGGGTTTCCGGAGGGGCAGACCTGCTGCGGCCAGGCGGTGTACAACTCGGGGTACAGACGGCAGGCCCGGGAGTTGGCGCTGAAGACGATTGGGGAGTTCGAAAAAAGCGAATACGTGGTGGTGCCGTCGGGCTCGTGTTCGGCGATGATGCGGGTATTCTACTTGGATATGTTCGAGGACGAGCCGGAATTGATGCCTCAGGTTGAGGCGTTCTCGCGGAAGGTTTTCGAGTTCTCGGAGTTCCTGGTCAACGTCCTGGGCGTGGAAGAGACAGGGGCTGAAGGCTCGGGGGCGGCGGTGTTCCATCCCGGATGCCACCTGTTGCGGGAGATGGAGGTGCGGGAGGCGCCGCAGTCACTGCTGGGGTCGGTTCACGGGTTGGAAATGAAGGAGATTCGGAACGCAGAGACCTGCTGCGGATTCGGCGGTAGCTTCTCGGTGAAACTTCCCCACATTTCCGAGGGGATGCTGGCAGACAAGGTTGCAAGCGTGCGGGAGTCCGGGGCGGACACGCTGGTCTCATGCGACATGAGCTGCCTGATGCACATCGGCGGGGCACTGCGAAGGCAGGCGCCGGAGTTGCAGATTCGGCACATCGCGCAGGTGCTGGACGGTGGGTAGGCAGGTAGAGGAGCGGAGAGGCGCCGTTTAAGATTTCACCCCCACCCTAACCCTCCCCCTGAGGGGGAGGGGACAGAATTGCCCTCATGAGGGAGTGGGGGCGGACTCAACCCTCTGTGGCAGAGGGGACAGATTTATTCTGCGGGCAATGTTGATTTACACAATATGCCAGAAGTAAAGACGAGTGAATTCGCGTCGGCGTCGGCGTCGGCGATGCTGGACCCGCAACTGCGCCGGGCTCTTGACCGAGTGGGGTCGGGGTTCGACGTTGCGCGCCGGAACGCCATCGAAGAAGTAACCCCCGAGGCGTGGGACGAGTGGCGTGACGAGGCCCGGCGCATCAAGGTCCACGCCCTCGACAACCTGGACTACTACATCGAGTTGCTCTCCGACAATGTGGCCGCCGCCGGGGGGCAGATGCACTTCGCCAAAGACGCCAGCGAGGCCAACGCCATCGTAAGCCACCTCGCCCGCAGCCGCGGGGTCAAAGTCGCGACGAAAAGCAAGAGCATGGTGTCGGAGGAGCTGGATCTCAACCACGAGCTGGAGTCGGTCGGGGTAGACGTCTACGAGACGGACCTGGGCGAGTACATCATCCAGCTGGCGGGAGAGGCCCCATCGCACCTAGTGGCGCCGGCGCTGCACAAGTCGAAGGAGGACGTGGCCGAGCTGTTCAGGGACAAGCTGGGCCTGCCTTACGACGAGGACATCGAGCGGATGGCGGCGGCGGCCCGTGTGGCGCTGCGAGACAAGTTCATGGAGGCCGACCTGGGCATCAGCGGGGCCAACTTCGTGGTGGCGGAAACGGGGACGCTGGTGATCGTCACGAACGAGGGGAACGGCCGGCTGTGTACCTCGGCGCCGCGGATGCACATCGGGATCACGGGCATGGAGAAGGTGATCCCGTCGATGCAGGACCTGGCGGTCTTCCTGCGGCTGCTGCCCCGGTCTGCCACGGGCCAGCGGATCTCGAGCTATGTCAGCATGATCACGGGTCCGCGGCGGGAGGACGACGAGGACGGGCCGGAGGAGTTCCACCTGGTGCTGGTGGACAACGGCCGGTCGCGGATGCTCCGGGACCCGAAGCTGCGAGAGGCACTGTACTGCATCCGCTGCGGGGCATGCCTCAACATCTGTCCCGTGTACCAGCGGGTGGGCGGCCATGCCTACGGCTGGGTGTACCCGGGCCCCATCGGGGCAGTGGTGTCGCCGATGCTGACGGGCCTGAAGGAATCGAAGATGCTGCCGCAGGCGTCGAGCCTTTGCGGGGCGTGCCGGGAGGCCTGCCCTGTCAAGATCAACATCCCCCGGATGCTGCTGGAACTTCGGCACCGGACCGCGGAGAGCGAGGACCCGGAGGAAAAGGCTTCCCCCCGTTCGGAGCGGTTCATGGCCGGTGCCTTCGCACGGCTGATGCGCAGTCCCAGAAGGTTGTCATTTGCGGCGAGGATGGGCCGGATCGCGCAGAAGCTATTGCCGGGGATGCCCAAGAACCGCGGTTGGATCAGCCGGGCACCACTGCCCCTGCTGTCGAAGTGGACGCGGGCAAGGGACCTGCCAATGCTGCCTGCGAAGTCTTTCAGAGAAGTCTGGCGGGAGGAACTAAGGCAGGACGAAGGCGACGGAGACGGCCGTGTCGGCAGCTAGCACGGGGGGCATGCCGGGAACGGACAAGGCAGAGTTCCTGCGCTCGGTGCGGGAGGCCCTCGGCCGAACTGAGGGACCGCCTCCGGAACCGTACCACCGGCTGGAGGAGACCCTCGCTGATCTCGAGACTCGGGCGGCCGAACTGGACGCTCGCCTTCGGGAGAACCTGCCGCAACTGCTGGACCGCTTGGCCGACATGGCCGGACGTGGCGGGTGGAACGTGCACCGGGTTTCCGGGGTGGAAGCGGCGCTGGGCCGGGTGGACTCGCTGGTCGAGGAACTTGGCGCCACGCGCGTCGTTCGCTCCGGGCAGCCGGTGTTCGACGATGTGCAGGTGGATACGGCACTCCGGTGGCGGGGGGTCGATGTCACGGCCATAGTCCAGGGCGATGAGTCGCCGCGGGAGCAACTGCGCGAGGAGATGCGCCACGCCGAAGCCGGACTGACGGGAACGGACTATGCACTGGCGGAGACCGGTTCCCTAGTGATCCTGCCCCGCCGCGGACTCTCAAGGCTGGTATCACTGGTCCCGCCCGTGCACATTGCGCTGGTGCGACCGGAAGAGGTGCTGGAAAGCCTGCACGACCTGTTCCTGCTGCGGCGGCTGGAGTACAAGCGGAGCGGCGACATGGGCAGCTACCTGAACTTCATCACCGGTCCCAGCCGAACCGCTGACATCGAAATGACCATCGTCCAAGGGGTACACGGCCCCAAGGCGGTCCACATGGTGCTGATCGAGTGACAATCTGGAGCCCCTCGCTGTATTAAGGTCAAGTCTGGCCATAAGGAACGCAGAATGCCGATGCGCGTGGGCTTTGCCCAATTCCGCAAGCAGATGCTTGAAAGGGAACTGGAGAACATCCAGGAGACGCTGCCCATGCTGGGCGTCGAAAAAGTCATTCTCACCGGCGAGGTGGCCGCAGGGGAGTTCACCCCGGAGAGCCGGATCGAGCTCATCGTGGTGCATAACACCGACCGGCCGTTCGGGAGACGTTCGGACTTCTTCTCCTATCACCTGGGCAGTTCGGTTGAAATCGACACCCAGGTGTATACACCCGAGGAATTCGAGAGCCTGAAGGACACGCTGCCGGCCCTTCGGCGGGCCATCAACGAGGGAAGGGAGATTTTCAATGCCTGATTACTTGTCCGAGGGCGCCCGCTGGCTGCGACAGGCCGAAAGAGACCTGGAAGACGCGAGGTTCCTGCGGGACAACGGGCGGCACAACCTGGCGTGCTTCCAGGGGCAGCAGGCGGCGGAGAAGGCGGTCAAGGCCTACCTGTACCACAGGCGGGTGGAAGACGTCTGGGGGCACTCGCTGCTGGACCTGTGCGAGGATGCCAAGCTCTTCGACATGATGTTCGACACCGTAAAGAGCGAGGCTAGGCAACTGGACAAGTACCACTACATCACGCGGTACCCCGAGTTCCTGCCAAGCGGCGCCTGCTTCGAGGCCTTCGACGAGGTGGACGCGGACCGCTCCATCGACCTGTCCAACCTGGTGGTGGAGTTCGTGAAGGAGCGGATGGGCTAGGGGAACATTCCGAATCAGGCTGTCGAGTTACATTTACAACCCGGCAATCCAAGCCCTGGATTCCAGCTTTCGCGGGAATGACGGCTTCCCTAGCGGCAAAACCACCTACATTAGAACGCTATCATGTGCCAGGGGGCACACCGCTAAGCTGGGCTTTCCGGCAGGCCCCTTCCGGCGAGGATCAGGCGCATGGTGCGGGTGGCTGCGCCTTCGAGGAGTTCGGCGCTGCGGGACAGCGATACCTCGAAGCTCATGGGCCTGTCGGCAATGCAGACCACGGCGGCCACCGAGTGGTCGTACAGCTCCTCGTAGCCTGGACCCAGGCTGCCCGCCAGCAGGACGGTAGGCACACCGCGGGCATGGGCGTGCCTCGCCACCCCAACGGGCGCCTTGTTGAAGATCGTGGAGTGGTCCGCGCGGCCCTCACCGGTGATCACGAGGTCGGCGCCCTCCAGCAGGGCATCGAACCCCAGGACCTCGCAGACCATGTCGATGCCGGACTGCAATGCGGCGCCGGCAAACGCCATCAGCCCCGCGCCCAGGCCGCCGGCGGCCCCCGCTCCGGGTTCACCGGATACATCGCGTCCCACGTCGCGGCTCACAACCCGGGCGTAGTTGGCCAGCGCGGCGTCGAGCTCGCGCACCATCTCCTGGTTGGCGCCCTTCTGGGGGCCGAAGACGGCCGATGCACCGTCGGGGCCGCAGAGGGGGTTGGTGACATCGGTGGCCGCTATGATGGTGGCGTCCCGCAGGCCGGGATGCAGGCCGTCCAATTCAATGCCGTCGAGCCGGGCCAGCGGACCGCCCCCCGGGGGCAACTGCCGCCCTTCTGCATCGAGGAAGCGGGCTCCAAGGGCAGAGGCCATCCCCGCGCCGCCGTCGTTGGTGGCGCTGCCTCCCAGGCCCACGATGATGCGTGTGTAGCCCCGGTCGAGGGCCTCCTTCAGGATCTCGCCGGTACCGGCGGTGGTGGTGATCCTGGGATTGCGGCGCCGCTGCGGAATCAGGGCCAGTCCCGAGGCTAGGGCCATCTCAATCACCGCAGTCCTGCCATCCCCCATCACGCCCCATTGAGCTTCAATGGGCTGCCCCAGTGGGCCGCTCACGGTGCTGGTGAAGACCTGCCCGGCGGTGCCATCGACAAGGGCGTGCATGGTGCCGTCTCCGCCGTCGGCGACCGGTGCGAGAACCGTTTCGGCGTCGGGGATTGCCGCGGTCACGCCGCGGGCGATGGCCTTCGCAGCGTCCAGGCCCGAAATACCGGCCTTGAACCCCTGGGGAGCAATCACAATCTTCATAGCGGACTCGCTGCCGGAATTAGGTGCGGCCCGTGCAATAGTCGTTCATCGCTGAGCAGGAACGAAGTCGCGGGCAGCGCCGCGATTATACACTGGCGGGATGGCGTGTGAGGCCCGGTATCATGCTACAATCGAGCGCAGCACCGTTGGTGGGCATGACTTCGATCAACAACCTTGGCCCACTGCCTCGAATGAGGCCGACAGAGCCTGATCGATTCGCCCAACTGCATTCAGGGAGTTACTTCGATGTCCACGGCCGGAACCTCGACCGCTTCCCGGGAAGATCTGAAACGCCGAGCGTCGGAGACGATAGACTCCCGCGCCGACGAGTTGGTCGCGCTGGCCAAGACAATACTGGAAAACCCGGAGCCGGGATTCCGCGAGACGAAGACCTCCCGACTGGTGGCGGGCAAGTT
The DNA here is from genome assembly GCA_965216065.1 of Dehalococcoidia bacterium. Classification (GTDB taxonomy): domain Bacteria; phylum Chloroflexota; class Dehalococcoidia; order Lucifugimonadales; family UBA3495; genus VXOI01. The sequence goes on along the minus strand of CBDCFB010000002.1, from coordinate 800,768 downwards.
TGCAGAGCTGGGGATTCCGGCAAGGATCGGCCTGGGCCTGACCGGCGTGCGCGCCGACCTGCCGGGAGGCAGTCCGGGCCCGGCGCTTGCCATCATCGGCGAGCTGGACTCCCTGATCGTCAGCGAGCACCCGCACGCTGACAAGGGAACCGGAGCGGCCCACGCCTGCGGCCACCACTGCCAGATAGGCATGCTCATGGGGGCGGCCATGTCCCTGATGCAGGCGGACGTGCTGGACTCCCTCAGCGGCCGCCTGGTTTTCATCGCCGTGCCGGCCGAGGAATACATCGAGATCGAGTACCGCGACTCGCTGCGCCGACAGGGCAAGCTGGAGTTCCTGGGCGGCAAACCGGAACTGGTCCGTCTGGGAGAGTTCGACGATATCGACCTGGCGATGATGTGCCACACCACGGCCAACCCCGATGAAAAACTGCTGTGCACCAGCGCCGAGAACAACGGAACCCTGGCCAAGAAGATACAGTTCATTGGCCGTGGGGCACACGCCGGAGGTGCGCCGCACCTGGGCATCAACGCCCTGAATGCCGCAACCCTGGCGCTCTCGGCGATCCACCACAACAGGGAGACATTCCGGGACGAAGACAGCGTGCGGGTCCATCCCATCATCACAAAGGGAGGCGAAGCGGTGAGCGCCGTTCCTGCCGACGTGCGGATGGAGACATTCGTGCGGGGACGTACGCTGGACGCGATCATGGACGCCAACGTCAAGGTGGACCGGGCCCTCAAGGCCGGGGCCATGGCGGTTGGCGGGGACGTGGTGATCCAGACGATCCCGGGCTACCTGCCGCTGCGGCAGGACACATCATTCAACGATGTGTTCCGGTCGAACGCACACCAATTGGTGGGTGAGGAGAACACCGGCCATGTTCAGCGCAGGGGCGGCTCCACCGACATGGGCGACATCAGCCACCTGATGCCGGCCATCCACCCCTACGTGGGCGGGGCCACCGGCGTCGGCCACGGAGCGGACTACGTGGTGCAGGACTATGGCCTGGCGGTTATCACCGCAGCCAAGGCGCTGGCACACACGGCCATCGATCTGCTGGGGGACGGGGCGGAGCTGGGTGGCAAGATCGTTTCGAACCACCGTCCGGAAATGACGCGGCAAGAATACCTGAAGTACATGCGGAGCCTGGCCAAGGAAGAGACCTTCAAGGGCGCTTAATTATGTTGACTATTGAAGAGCTGAAGCGACGGGCCTGTGAGACCATCGAGAAACGCAAGAAGGAGATCATCGGCGTCGCTCAGCAGGCGCTCTCACACCCGGAGGCGGGGTTTCGTGAGCACCGGACCGCGGCCTTGGTGGGACAGAAGTTCAACGAGCTTCAGATTCCCCACGAGAGCGGACTTGCCCTGACCGGCCTGAAGGGGCGAATCCAGGGCGGTGCAGGGTCGGGACCCAGGGTGGCCGTGATCGGCGAACTCGATTCGCTGGTGGTTACAGAGCATCCCCACGCCGACCCGGAGACGGGTGCGGCACACGCCTGCGGCCACCACTGCCAGCTGGGCATGATGCTGGGAGCCACCATGGGACTGCAGACACCAGAGGTGCTGGCCCAACTCAGCGGAGAGATCATTCCCTTCGCCGTACCCGCGGAGGAATTCATCGAGGTCGAGCAGCGGCTGGAGCTCCGTGCCCAGAAGAAGCTGGAGTTGCTGGGCGGCAAGCAGGAACTGATCCGCCTTGGCCACTTCGACGACGTGGACATCGCGATGATGTGCCACACCGCCAGCGACATGGGCGAGCGAAAGTTTGCCATCGGCGGCACCAGCAACGGACACGTGGTGAAATATGTGCGGTACCTAGGAGTGGGGGCCCACGCGGGCAGCTCTCCGCACCGGGGAGTCAACGCCCTGAACGCCGCTTCCTTTGCCCTCCAGGCCATCAACGCCACCCGGGAGACGCACCGGGCAGAAGACACCGTGCGCATTCACGGCATAATGACCAAGGGCGGTGAGGCGGTCAACGCCGTGCCTGCCGAGGTGAAGCTGGAGTGGCGGGTCAGGTCATCCACGCCGCAGGTGGTGGTCCAGAACTCCCAGGTGGTTGACCGCTGCTTCAAGTCGGGGGCTCTGGCAGTGGGTGCGCAGGTTGAGATCACAACCATCCCCGGCTACCTGCCGATGCGCAACGACACCCGGCTGCAGGACCTGTTCCGGGAGAACGCCAAGGAAGTGGTGGGGGAGAAGGCCACGATGGTCATGCCAGCGGGCAGAAACCGCGGCGGATCTACCGACATGGGCGATCTCTCGAACCTCATTCCGGCCATTCACCCCTACACCGGCGGCGCCACCGGACCGGGGCACAGCAAGAGTTACGTCATCACGGACTACGAGGTGGCGGTGATCAACCCGGCCAAGATCATGGCGATGTCGGTGATCGACCTCCTGTACGACGGGGCAAAGCAGGCGAAGGAAGTGAAGTCGACGCACAGGGCGGCGATGTCCCGCAGCGCGTACCTGCGCTTCCAGAGGGAGCAGGCCAGGACGGTGCATTTCGACGGTGCGGCGCACTGACCACCGGTCTTTCGCCTCTCGCTAGACTCCCAGGGCCCACATGGCCGCACCCGCGATCAGCGGGATGGTCAGGTTGTCGTCGGGTGGAATCCCGGGGAGCTCCACGAGGGCGGCGATAACGGCCCCGGCCCACAGTCCCCAGTGGTGTTCGATCGCCCCTGCGGCTATCAGGACCGCCGTGATGGCAGCGCCAGTGGCGGCGAAAGCGGCTGTTCCCACGGGCGACTTTCCGAGCAGGCGAGGCCCCGGAGCGCGTATGCCCACGATTGCCGCCATCGGATCTCCCAAGGACAGGAAGAACATCACCGGGACCCCGACCTCCTTGCCGAAGAGCCAGAAGACCACGGTCGCGGCCACGAGCATGTGAGTGGCGCCGGTCATGCGGGCTTCCTCGTCGCTCTTGAGCAGAGGGTCCATCCACCGCATGTAGGCCCGATTCAGCGGGCCGAGGGTGAAGCGAGAGAGGTCCAGCAGCACGGCACCGGCCGCAACTAAAGCAAGGCCGACCAGGAACTCCAGCTCAGGGGCGAAGATGCCGACGACTGGAATGGTGGATCCGGCGAATAGGTGGAAAAGGCGGCGCCAGACACGGGGCCGGGCGGGCGGCCCGGTGCGCCGCCGTCCCGCGTGGATCACCAGCGAGGCGAGCCGTTGAATCACAGGGCATCCCTTCGCCGGCGTCCGCCCTGCCCAGGGGAGGATGGAGAAGAGGCTGCCTGAGGGTCAGAAGCGGAAGGTGATGGAATCCCCGGCCCGCCAGCGCATGTCTCGGAACTCCGTTCCCTCCGGTACTTCAAATATCAAGTAGCCGTCGAGGCCGTGGCCCTGCTGCAGCTCGAACGATCCCTGTATGAACTGAGTAGACCGCTCGATGTAGTCCGTACCGGCCTGCGGCACGGCGACCTGTATTTCGGCCGGCCAGTCCTCCGATTCCGAAGTGCCGCACTTGTAGGAATGGGTACCGGCTTCAGCGAATGAGTGGGATACGGAGCTCCCGGGTGCGATTTCTGCCCGGCCGGTCGGCCCGAAAGCAGCCGATGGGTTATCGAAGGCGATGAACTGGGCCTCTTCGGCTTCGCTCTGCCAATTCACGGTGGTGCCGGGGTCCAACAAGGCTCGGGTGCCGTCAAAGCACTGTCCGAGGTCCATCCTTACCAGGGCTTCGGGCTCTCCACGGAAGTCCTGCCACACGGACTGGGTGATGGGCAGCGGGAAGTAGGTGGCGTTGGTGAAGTCCCGAAGTTCAGCGGCGTTGCCATCCACATTGATGAAAGCGCTGACAGCGGTGTGGTTTTCCACCCTGGCCCTGACAACCGCCAGTTCCATCCCTTCGGAAGAGGCCGCAAGGCTCCAGCGGCGAATGACTCCCTCGGGATCGATGGTGGAGTAGCGGAGCTCGGGCGTCCGATCGATGCTGACGACACTGAAGTGAAGGGTGCGCCCCTGTCGGTACTGCCCGAGGGTGGACGACTCCTGGGTGCATGCCAGAAGCATCGCAGGGAGGACGAACAGCATCGCCAGCACGAAGGCCGCCGTTCTGGACGGCCCACCGCGACGGCCCGGTGCGTGGTTCGCCGGGCTGCTTCCCCATTCCCCCGTGTTGAAGATCAAGACCCGGCAGTGGTCAGGCTGGGGAGTTGTCGCAGGCGCTCGACGAGGGCGACCAGCACTTCCAGCAGGTAATCCACTTGTTCTTCGGTATTGTCTTTGCCTAGGGTCAGGCGAAGGCTGCCCCGAGCGACTTCGGCCGACTGGCCCAGGGCCAGCAGCACGTGGGAGGGTTCAAGCGAACCGGAGCTGCAGGCGCTGCCGCTGGAGGCGGCGATGCCGGCCATGTCCAGGCCCAGCAGGATTGGTTCGCCCTCGATGCCGGAGAAGGAGAAGTTGGCGTTGTTGGGCAGCCTCTGGGAGGGATGGCCGTTGAGCCGGGTGCCTGGCACGCGCTCCAGCACCTGCTCGGTGATCCGGTCGCGCAAGCCGGCGCAGTGCCGGCTGGTCTCCTCGCGCCGGGCGTTGGCGGTCTCGAGGGCGACGGAGAGGCCCACGATTCCCGGGATGTTCTCGGTGCCGGACCTGCGCTCCCTCTCCTGGCCTCCGCCGAGGATGTAGGGGAGGAACGGCGCTCCCCGCCGGATGAAGAGCACGCCTGTGCCCTTGGGGCCGTGGAACTTGTGCCCGGATAGACTCAGGAGGTCGACTCCGAGCTTCCTGACATCCAGGTCCAGGTAGCCGGCGGCCTGCACCGCGTCGGTGTGGAACAGGATGGTGCGGGACAGTTCAGCTGCCCGCTGCTTCACGGCAGCGGCGATGTCGGCGATGGGGTTGATGACACCGATCTCGTTGTTGGCGTACATGACGGAGACAAGCGTCGTCCTGTCGGTGATGGCCCGGTAGACGGCCTCGGGCTGCACCATGCCGCTGGAGTCTACCGGCAGGTAGGTTGCCTCGAAGCCCTGGGACTCAAGGTGCTGGCAGGTGTGGAGTACGGCGTGGTGCTCGACGCTGGTGGTGATCAGGTGGTTGCCGGTCTCGATGAGAGCAGTGGCGACCCCGACGATGGCGGCGTTGTCAGACTCGGTCCCGCCGCCGGTGAACACCACCTCGCGGGGGCGGCAGTTCAGCACACGGGCCACGCGATCGCGGGCCTCGTCGAGGGCGTAGCGGGCCTCTTGGCCAACGGTGTGGATGCTGGAGGGGTTGCCGAACAATTCGGTGAAATAGGGAGTCATGGCCCGCAGGACTTCAGGCGCCAAGGGAGTGGTGCCTGCGTGGTCCATGTAGACGATGCCTTCGGGAGGCCGGTTCTGCGCCATTCTTCTCTGCTGTCAGTTGCCTGGGTGAAGTGTGCCGGTATTTTAGCACAGTGCCTGCCGGGGGTTCGCTATCTGGTCTTCGCATATCCAGGTTTCGCGTCAGGTGGTTGATTCCTACTATCAAGCTGAAAGGAATGGTCCGGGATTTCCGCTCCCCGATCTAGTCGAGGACATGTTTCGCGGCAATGACGGATATGCTGGCGAGAAATCAACTGATTCGGAATGCTATCTCTTGGGATAGCTGCCCGTGGCGACCGAAAGCAGAAAGGCACCGATCACAACGGCCCAGAGGCCGTCGACCCAGTTGCGCCACATGATGATGTAAAAGACACCGGCGGCGATAATCAGCAGTCCCACGCCCTGGCCGCAACGGGCGGCGACCCTGGTCCCGGTGATGTGGCTGCCGGAGCCTGCCCAGATGGCCGCTCTGAGCACCCGTCCGCCGTCCAGAGGGAACCCAGGGAGCATGTTGAAAATACCCACGGTGAGGTTCCACCAGGCCAGCAGCATGGCCGCCATCTCGACGGGGGAAATCCCCCGCGGGGACCAAGGCCAGTGTCCGGGGTTCAGAAAGAAGAAGACCACCGCAGCGAGAATCGCGATGGCAATGCTGGTAAGCGGGCCCACAACGGAGATCAGGAATTCTTCCGATGGCCTGGATGGCTCCCTCTCCAGATGGGACACGCCACCAAAGAGAAAGAGGGTGATGCCCCTGACCGGAATCCCGCGATTGAGGGCCACCAAGCTGTGTGACAGCTCGTGCGCCAGGACGGAAAGAAAGAAAAGCAACACCGTTACAACGGCGACAGTCCACTGCTGGGTCGCACTCCATCGCAGGTACGAGGCGTCGAACCGGTTGACGAGGAGATAGGTCAGGGCCAGAAAGATGATGACCCAGGTTATGTTTATCTCGACCGGGATACCGAATACGCGGCCGAGGCGAAGGGACTTCCCCATTGGTTCGCTGACTTCCTTCCACGAGAGGATTCCACCAGAGGATATGGTACCAGCATAACAAATCGACGGGATTGGAGGAAACGAGGGTGGTTTGCCGCGACAGGACGATTTCAGAGACTTTCAAGTACCCAATCGGTTAGTCCTGACCTTGTCGAAGGACGGGTGGCCAGAATCCGTTCGCGGTTCGTCAGGCTCACCACCAACGGATTCGCAGCGACTTTGCAATCATCCTGCTTGAGGCGAGAAGCTTGAGGCGAGAAGGGGACCCGGCTAGCGGGGGAGGGAGGTGGCATAGGCGGCCAGCTTGCTCACGAGCCGGGCGGCGGTGTAGGTGCACGCGACCGGGCCTTCACCGGGGGACAGCTCGCAGACATCAAAGCCGACGATGCGCTTCGACTCGCCGACCCTTCGAAGGAGCGAGACTACCTGGTTCCAGTCCAGGCCACCCGGCTCCGGGGTGCCGACGGCGGACATGACCGCCGGATCGAATACGTCGAGGTCAACGCTGACGTAGACCTCCTCCCCCAGGGCTGACAGGATTTCGTCGGCCGGCAAGGGGTCGCCGTTGCCGGGGCTTGGCCAGAAGGGGATTCCGTTGTCGCGTATGAAGTTGCGTTCTTCGAGGCTCAGGCTGCGCACCCCGGCGACGGCAACGGGGCACAGGTCAAACACCCGGCGAGCGCCCGAGGCGTGGCCCCAGCGGGTGCCCTGGTATTCGTCGCGCAGGTCGGCGTGGGCGTCGAGGTACAGGACGCTGAGGGATGAGTGGGCCTCGAAGTGGGCGCGAACGCTGCCAGCGGTCAGTGAGTGCTCACCGCCCAGCACACCGACGACCCGCCCGGGGGAGATACAGGCCGCCACCGCATCGTGCACTCGCTGGGCCATCAGCTCCGGGCCGCCCATGTGGGGTTCCAGCACGGGCATGGTGTGAATGCCCAGCCCGGCAACATCGAGGTCGAGCTCAAGGTCGTAGTCTTCCATCTGGGCGGAGGCGGCTATGATGCCAGCTGGCCCGTCTCGGGCGCCGCCACGGTAGGACGTGGAGCTGTCGTAGGGAACGGGAATGAGGACAACGCGGGCGGTCTGGAGGGAGGACTGTTCCGGCGTAAGCGCGAGGAATCCGGGGTAGACCCAGGGAAGCCCGGGCCCGCCGCCGGTATTGTCATCAGACACGTTGGGAGCCGGGACGGCCGATCTCAAAGGGGTCTTCGGTGCCGGCGTGGGTACCGTCTTCGAGGGCGGACCGCTGGGCTTGGGACTCCAGCATACCCTGGCCTTCGTCCAGCCACTCGAGACCGCGATCCAGCAGCCAAGTCTTGGTGTCCCCCAGGTCGAAGAGCCGCTTCGCGTCCTCGAGGGCCTTGTCGTGGTCGAAGGGACGGCAGGAGAAGATGTCGATGTTGACGTAGTTCTTGCGGGGGAAGGTGTGGATGCTGATATGGCTCTCCGCGATAATCACGAACCCGGAAACGCCTGAATCCTCCGGCTTGGGGGCATCGTATGCCAGGACGCGGGGCTCGGTGATCCGGGTCATTTCCAGCGCATCGGGGTAATCAGTCAGGAATTGACGGACCAAGCCATCGTCCCACATTTTGCTAGTATTTCCGCCGTATCCGTCAATTACCAGGTGCATTTGCCCTCCTGTTGCAGTCTTTATGTGAAGACAACATTAAGTGGTGATAGTTGGCAAAACCAGTTGCATACAATATCATTTGTGGCGTTCAAGTACAAATTGTTCCATATCCGCGCGCCATGGGCCCGTCCTCCGGGCGCTGGCGGCGGGGCGATGCAGGTAATACCGTGCAGCCTTCAATGATTGAAGCCACAGATTTGACGCACTACTACGGGCCGTACCCGGCAATCCAGGAAGTCAATTTCAACGTACGAAAGGGCGAGGTGCTGGGGTTCCTGGGGCCAAACGGCGCGGGCAAGACGACCACCATGCGCATCCTGACCGGCTTCCTGCCCCCGACCAGGGGATCGGTGAGCCTGGACGGCTATGACGTGGTGGAGAAGTCGCTGGAAGTCCGGCGGCGGGTTGGGTACCTACCGGAGACCGTGCCCCTCTACACCGACATGACGGTAACCAACTATCTTAAGTACATGGGAACACTCCGAGGAATGCCCGGAGGAAGAATGAAGGCCCGCATCGGGGAGGTTATCGACGTCTGCCGCCTGGGGGACTACCGGAAGACGCAGATCGGCAAGCTGTCCAAGGGATTTCGCCAGAGGGTGGGCATCGCGCAGGCCATAATCCACGAGCCGGAAGTGCTGGTGCTGGACGAGCCGACCATCGGCATCGATCCGATCCAGGTGGTGGAGACGCGCAGCCTGATCCAGGAGCTGGGCCGGGAGCAGACAGTGGTGCTGAGCAGCCACATATTGCCTGAGGTCAGCATGATCTGCGAGCGGGTGCTCATCATCCACGAGGGCCGGATCGTGGCGGAGGACACCCCGCAGAACCTGGCGCAGGGCCTGCAGGGGGTGGACCGCCTGGAGGTGGAGGTCGCGGGGCCGTCTGCAGAAGTGCTGCCGGCGCTGCAGAATATCGACGGCGTGATGAGCGTGAACCACCGCAACGTCCAGGGACGGCATACATACACCATCCAGGCCAAACCGGGCCGCGACCTGCGGGACGAGATTTCGCGAGCGGTGATCAGCAACGGTTGGAGCCTGCGCGGAATGCAGCTGATGGGCATGAGCCTGGAGGAGATCTTCCTTCGGTTGACGACGCAGGAGGACCTGTAACTATGCGAACCGTCCGGGCGGTGGCCTGGAAAGAAATCCAGATCTTCTTCCTGAGTCCCACGGCATATATAGTCGGGCTGATCTTCCTGGCACTGACCGGGTTCTTCTTTTCCCGAGATCTGGGAGACCCGTTCCCTGAAGCGACGCTGAGTCCATTTTTCCAGGGTGCGGTGATCATCTTCATCCTCCTGGCCCCGGCGCTGACGATGCGCCTCATCGCGGAGGAGGCCAAGCTGGGCACCATCGAGCTGCTGCTGACATCGCCGGTGCGGGACTGGGAGATCATCGTCGGCAAGTACCTGGCCACCCTTGTGTTCTTCCTGGCCCTGCTGGCAATGTCTGGCTTCTACGTGATCCTGCTGTTCGTCTACGCCAGCCCGGACCCGGGGCCGATATATGCGGGCTACCTGGGGTTGGCCCTGTACGGGGCGGCGGCGCTGTCCGTGGGCCTGCTGACCTCCACGTTAACGAACAACCAGATCGTGGCCGCAGTGGTGGCCATGGGGATACTGCTGGCGCTCTTCTTCGCGGACCTGGCCTTCGGGGCCGTGGGCGGCGTGCCGGGCGAGATCATCGGCGAAATGGGCATGAAGGCCCACTTCGACGATTTCGACCGCGGCGTGATCGATACCAAGCACATCGTGTACTACATCAGCGTCATCGCTTTCTTCCTGTTCCTCTCGGTGCGCGCGCTGGAATCCAGGCGGTGGCGCTAGATGGCCTCACGACCCACCGGCGGAGCGGGAGGCGAAGGACCCCGCGACTGGAGGAGAAGGCGGAGGAGGCGTCCCCAGGCACCCGAAACCGCCGACGAACAAATCCCGGAGGCCGAGGAACCGGACGACGACGGCGATGAGGCCGTTTCCCGTCCCCTGATCAGCCTGCTGGACCCTGCGGTCAACCTGATCGGCATTTTCGGCGCCCCAATGCTGGTCGCCGGCATCGTGGGCCTGGTGATCGGGATCGTGGTGGTGGCGTTCGTCAGCTCGATGCGGCTGTACGGCTACATCGACATCGCCATCGGGGGGTCGCTCATCGCCCTGGTAGGCGCCGTATACATCAGCTCGGTGATAGCGGCCTTCCTCAGCCGCACTGGGCGATACGGTATCAACACGCTGATTCTGCTCGCGGCTTTCATCGGCATAGTCGTAATCCTCAACCTGGTCTCCTTCGAGAACACCAGCCGGGTGGACGTTACAGCGACAAACCAGTTCAGCCTATCGGAGCGCACGAGGGAGCTGCTGGACGGCCTGCCGGACGATATCCGGGCCACGGCTTTCTACAAGGCGCTGGAGGACACCCCCAACGCCGAGGTGGCGGCGAGGCGCAACCGGGTGGTCGATACGCTGGAGGAGTTCAAAGCCCGTTCCGGTAGCTTCTCCTACGAGGTGGTGGACCCCGACCTGGAGCCGGGCCGGGTGGCGGCCTACTTCGGGGCGCGGCCGGCAGACTTCGTCAGCGAGACGGTGGTGATCGAGAACATGGCGACGGGAGTCCACGATTCCCTGCAGCCAACGGATATCTCGTTCGCCCAGCTGGAGCAGAACCTGGTAACCAGCCTGTACGTGGTGACCGGTCAGGAACAGAAGACCGTGTACTTCCTGGGCGGACACGGCGAGAGGAACATCGACAGCGGCTCCAGCGACGGGTACGCCCTGCTCAAGCAGGCGCTGGAGCAGGAGAACTACCAGGCCCGTGGGCTTGTCTGGCCACGCCAGGCCACCGAAGTGGAGGTGCCGGACGACGCGGCGCTGCTGGTGGTTGCTGGGCCCACTTCGGATCTGCCCGATGCGCACGCGCTGGCACTGGACCTGTACCTGCTGGGCCGCTATCCCGACGGCCAGCGACGGCGGGAAAACGGCAGCATGATCTTCCTGGCCGAGCCGGACACACCGAACTCGTGGCGTAACTTCATGGTGCAGTGGGGGATCATATTGCTGCCGGGCTACATCCGGGATATAGATTCCTCAGTGGCGAGCCTGCCGCAGACCCTGACACTGAACATGGACTTCAACAGCATTGTGAACTTCAACCTCATGGTCCTGGGCAACAACGAAGCGGCAATCAACAACGCCTTCGAGGCGGCGTTCGAGATCGTTGCGCCAGAAGGTCAGCAACTGCAAAGCGTTCACATGCCCGACGCCGCGGCACTCTCGCCGCTACCGGTCACCGACGGCGCCAGACTGCCGCTGGCGCTGGCAGTCACTTCGCAGAACAGCTTCGTGATTCAAGACCCTGAACGCGACGACCCCATCACCGAGGGAGAGGCACAGGATATCCGGGGGCCATTCATCCCGGTGATGCTGATGCGCTCCGCCACGAAGGTGGGCCTGGCGATGCCTGAGAACCCGACCGACTCGGACATTTCGCTGATCCTGGCCCTCGGCGATGCCGACTTTGTCTCAAACAGCAACATCGGCCGGGGCGGTGGCCTGGACATGTTTGTCAATTCCACCAACTACCTGCTGGGAGACTACTCCCTGGTGTCCATCCGTCCCAAGGCCTTTGCCTTCCGGGAATTCAACCTGGACCGGAACGAGTACGACTTTGTCCGTTTCGCGTCATGGCTGTTCCTGCCGGGCATCATGGCGCTGGCCGCCGGGCTGGTCTGGTGGGTGCGGCGGTAGTGCGCCGGGTTACGCTGTTGACAGCAGGAACGGAGCGTACGGGGCAGGCTGAAGGATGAACGTTAGGCTCACCATCCTCCTAGCGGTCATTGCGGTGATGATCGGCGCAACCTGGGCCATCATCGAGTTCACGGACGTGGTATTCCGAGAGGAAGAGGACCCGGACGAACCCTGGCTGTTTCACATCGACGAGTCCGACATCACTTTCATCGAAGTGATTCATGGCGGCCAGGGCGCACAGTACTCGCGAGACCCGGCCAGCCACCAGTGGATGATAATGGGAGACCCGGAGTTCCCGGTGTTCCAGCAACGCTGGGGGGGCACGCCACTGCTGCTGAGCGGGCCGCGGGTAAACCGGGGGCTCAAGACCACGATCGAGGACCCTGCACAATACGGCCTGGACCCGCCTGAGACAGTCGTCCGTGTGGCCGACTTCGCCGGAAACCGCGTCGAGTTCCACATGGGCATGCCCACGCCTGATGGCGGAAACCAGTACGCCCGGCTGGTGGGGGACGGGGCGCTATACACGGTACCGGCGGTGTGGGCCGACGTGGTCAACCGGTTGGCCCTGGATCCGCCATACGGCCGCCTATACGACCTCGAAATCCCAACTATCCGGGTTATCGAAGTTACCGCCGGGGACAGTACCGCGGTGTACTACCTGGAAGGCAACCAGTGGCTGGTGAACCCTGGCCCGGCACCGGTGGACCCGCTCACTTCGCCGCCCGCAACCGTGGAGTGGGCCGACTGGCTGGAACTGCTGGCCTCACCGAGGGTGGACGCGATCGCCGACCAGCGGCTGCAGGACAGGGAAACGGAACGGCTTGAAGAATACGGCTTCGTACCGCCGGCGGTGCGCATCGTGATCGCCCGAAGGGGCGAAGCCACGCTGGAAATTCAACTGGCCGAGGGCCCCCCGGGAAGCGACAGCTACTACGCCCGCACCGCCAACACCACCGACGAGACGCTTTACTTCATCGAGAAGTCCCGGCTGGAGGGAATCGAAGGGCTGGCGACCAATCCCCTCGTGGACCCGGACTGGGAGCCGCTCGACACCGTCGAGGGTGAAGACGGGCAAGAACCTGCAGAGGGCGAGTCAAGCAACTAGCGGGCAGGCCGCTCAAACAGCTTCAGGGGCGCACGATGTGCGCCCTTGAGGTTTATCTGCCTTCCCGTAAAGACAACCGTACCGGCGGAGGAACGACATGAAGGCCGAGATCATGGGTATCGGCACCGAACTGCTGATGGGCGAACTCAACGACACCAACGCAGGCTGGATCGCCACACGTCTACCGGCGTTGGGTATCACATTGCAATGGGTAACACTAGTGGGAGACGACCTTCCCCAGCTCACCCATGCGTTCCAGAAGGGCCTGGAGCGCTCCGACATCATATTCACGACCGGGGGTCTGGGGCCGACCCAAGACGACCTGACCCGGGAGGCGGTGGCCGCCGCCTTCGGCGAGACGCCCACGGTGCAAGAGAACATGGTCAACGAGCTGCGGCAGTACTTCCGGAACCGGGGCCAGGACATGCCGTCGCACAACATCAAGCAGGCCTGGCTGATCCCCTCCGCCGAGTTCGTCCCCAACCGGAACGGCACGGCGCCCGGCTGGTGGGCCGAGCGGGACGGCAGGATCATCATCATCATGCCCGGACCTCCGGTGGAGATGCAGTCGATGTTCCGCGATCATGTTGAGCCTCGCCTGAAGGAGTTGGTTACCGAGGAGGTCACGATCACCCGCAACGTCAAGACCATGGGGCTGGGCGAGGCGGCGGTCGACGAGATCATGTCGGAGTACTTCGGCCAAGAGAACCCCTACCTGGGGATTTACTCAAAGGCGGATGGCATCCACCTGCGGGTCATCGCCCGGGCCACGGACGAGGCCACGGCACGCCGCATGATCGTGCCAGTTGAACAGGCGGTGCACGACCGGTTGGGTGAATACGTCTGGGGCTACGACGACGAGACGCCGGAGCAGGCGGTGGCGCTGGCCCTTCAGTCCCGGAACAAGACGCTGGCGGTAATGGAATACTGCACCGGCGGCTTCCTGACCAACGCGATCACCGAGGCCAACGAGGCGCAGAAGCACTTCCGGGGAGGGATCGTGGCCTTCGGGGCGGAGTCGATGGCGGCGTCCGGGGTTCCGCCCGTGCTGATGGAGAACCACGGCGCAGTCAGCCAGGAAGCGGCCAACGCAATGGCGTCGGCAGCGCTGATGCAGCTGGGGGCCGACTACGGCATCGGTATCACGGGCGCGCCCGGCCCTGCAGAGCTGGACGGCCGGCCGATGGGACTGGCCTATGTCGCCATCGCCCGGGCCACGAGCGCCGGGCCCCAGGTGATCAAGGAGTTGGAGCTGCGGGTGCCGCCACGCCGCATCACGATCAAGCGCCGCATCAGCAACCAGGCGCTGATCGAGTTGCGCAAGTTGGTGGATGCAGGTGAGTAGGGAGCCAGCATGAGAGCCGTTTCCTTCTGCCTGTTTCTGCTTTCCATCCTCCTGTTCGCAGGGCTGGCCTGCGGCGGCGAGGAGGCCGCTCCCACGACGGTCGCAGCCCCAACGCAGGTTGCGGATGCCCAGGCTACCGCAGCGCCGGAGAGCGAGGCCACACGGCCTGCGGCCGAAACGCCAGAGCCCACGACGCCCGCACCGACGGTAAAGCCTACTGCTACCACCAGTCCGACCGAGGCCTCAGAAGCCGAAGACCCCACACCAACGGCGGAGGCCACCTCCACGCCGCAACCTACAGACCCGCCACAAACCACGGCTGCGCCCGCAGACACGCCGACACCGGTACCGACTGAGGCGCCGGAGGAGACACCGGCCGGGACCGGGGCGGGGCCGGATTCCTTCATTGTGGGCGAGGAGTCTAAGATTACATTCACGGTGGAAGAGGAGCTGAACTGGGCTCCGGTGCGGTTTGACGCGATCATTTCGAGCACGGTCCTGTCTGGCTTTGCCAACCTGGACGGCAACCCGTCGGAGATTACGCTGGACCTGCATTCGCTGGAAAGCGACCAGGGGTTCCGGGACCGGTACATTCGTCAACGGATGTTCCCCGGCACTCAGACAGCCACAGTAACCATCGAACGGCTGCCCGATCTGGCGCAGATCTTTTTCGACGGCGAGGAAACGTCAGGCACGCTGGAAGGCTCACTGCAGATCGGGGATGCGGTCTCCCCGCTGACCTTCGATGTAGTGGCGCGGCATGACGGCAGCGTGATCAACGTGCTGGGGAAGACAACCTTCACTTGGGACGAACTGGGGCTGACCACGCCGGTCGCCGGCCCGGTGGTATTCCTGGCCGACGAGGTGCGGGTGCAAGTTCTGATCGTGGCGTGGGAGCAGTAGGGCGGCATGCGGCGCCGGTACTTTGGGAGGTCAAACAGCAACGCTTTAGGTATTGGGTCAATTAGTTTACTCGGACGCCGCAATGGCCCCTGACAAGGGGCCAACTCGCTCCCTTAACTTGTAGGCTAGCTCAGGGTTCTGCTTAATCCGCGAAATTAACGTTTTTCGGTAGGTTTCCCTATTGAGCCGCAGGGGCTTAACTATGGCCTCAATGATCTCGCTTTCTCGAATAGGATAGTCGGCAATGATTTGATCCAACTCCACGGATTCCAATAAAGCAGTAAAGCGAGACAGTTCTTGTTGAAACAAATCCTTAGTATCTACACTAGGTGAGAAAGCTTCCTGATTCAGGATGGTTTTCCATGTAGGCAGCCGTGAAAGTATCTGTTGTCGTATATTGCTTTCACATCTACGCGCAGCCATAAGTTCAGCTAACCCTTCTTCCCTCAGGCTTTCCAGAACTCCGTCCTGAGCACCTTGTATCAAGTCACTTGAGCACTCTCCAAGCGATTCCGCCTGTCGTTCTGCTACTGAACTTACAGAGTCCGAGCAAAAATATACGGACTCCACCGAGTAGGCGTTTAGGGCAAAGACTCCACCTTTCTGCAGATTGTGAACGTATTCCGGAAAATGAAAGTCACCGTCGATGAGCCCGAAGGCCTCGACCTCATGCAACGCAGAAGATTCCCTTAGACCTGCAACTGCCTTGATGACATTTTCCCGGCCACCTACTGGAGTGATTGAAATATTTGGAAACAATGCCCTGTATAGCGCCACATCTAAACTATTGGCCTTACCTTCAACAAACAGTACCCTGCGGCGGGATCCCAATATGGCACGTTTAACGTCCTCAGGCAGATCGACATCTCCCTCCAACAATGTGGCGTCCCAAGCTTCCGCTCTGTCGCCGTTCCACCTACATGACCTCAGGATCAACACCTGCGATTCCGGGCTTGCGAGTGGCAACGCGATTTCGTGGGTAGCTATTAGGAACGGACAGTCAGGCCTTTCAGCAAACAAAGCAGACAACAATGGCTCAATTATCGAGCGGTTGAGGTGGCGTTCGGGTTCATCGATTAGCAAGACCATGCCTTTGGTGACGGTCAAGACTTCAGCAGATAGCAAGACAGCATTGCGTTCGCCGTCGGACATTTGCGCCATATCGTATGGTTCAACAGCTTCCAAATGTCTAGCCAAGATTCCCCCGCTTTTTGAGTTCTCGATAGTAATTTCTAATCTCGCGGTTCTTAGTAGATCATTAATTCTCTCGAATACTGGCCGTTCGCTATTGACTATGGAATCTATTTCCGCCAAGTCACCCCTAAAGTATAGATCTCTAATCCTACGCGCTTGGTCGTCATCCATTGCCGTTAGATCGAACAAGACTGATGACAATCGAGCCTCAGAATTAAATACGCGCCATCGGTAGACAGGATTAGGCTCTTGTCCAGAGAGTTGCTCGCCGAATTGCATCCTGGACTGTGCAGTCATGTTTATGGCTGCGGATTGCAACCAAGTTTGTCTATGGGCCGAAATCCTTCTAACCTTATCGGCCCCTAGCTGTCTTATTGCGTTCTGTACCAAAGCAGACTTGCCTGAGCCATTGGGGCCGACAACGTAGAGGGGCCTACCGGGTTCAAGAGAAATAGCCAAGTCTTCGCCGTTGGTTAGTTTGATCGCAAGTTCCATTGCGCCTATCCGTCACCTTTCCGCCATCTTCTCCTATGTCAGTATACCCTCAGTTGACGACCGAGCCCTGGCCGGGCTGGGTGAGGGTCTCGCAGCCGGAGGGGGTGGTGATTATGGTGTCGCATACGGGGATGGCTGGTTGAATTTGTGGCGTCACTGGCCCTGCGGTCCAAATGCGGTTGCCTTGCTTATGGACGGCGGTGAAGGAGGGGAATACTGTCGCCTCTGGTAAGATGGCCGCATTCTGAGCTTCTTGGCGTGGACCGATGCGGGCATTTGCGGCAATTCTCCTGTTGGCAGCGGGTATAGCTTCCCTGACGGGTTGCGGTGTCCCGACGCCGCTTCCGACTCCAGACATTGAGGCCACCATAGAAGTGCGAGTTCGGGAGACCCTCGAGGCAGAGCAGCCGGCAGCAACGGAGCGGGTGCCGTCGCTGGAGTCTCCGCCCACGGCGACAGCAGCTCCCATGCCCAGACCCACGACGACGGTGTTCGTGGTGCCGACTGTCACGCCGGTGGTCGCGCGATCCGCAGTTCCCACCCCGCGGCCCAGGCCCGTAACTCCGGTCGTCTTGACCAACTTTCCAACCGCCACACCCTACCCCACGCCAACCCACAGACCTCCACTGTCGGCCGAAGAAGCCAGGAGGCTGGCGGAATACGCCGACCGAAACGCCGGCGCACCCGGGGCCATCTATGTCGGCGATCTGTCCATGCTGGCAGGCGTGGCCCCGACGCCGGAGTTGGGCGACTCTGACGGGTTCGTGTCCCTTGAGGCCCTGCAACGCCACCAGTGGCTTTACGAGTCCGAACACTACCGTTTCCTTCTGGAGCAGTCCAGCCTGCACAGTCCCACGCCCTTGACCAGTTCCGGCGAAAGAATCAGGGTGCAGCATGGGTGCATCAACGAGGCTCTCCCACCCTGCATCCTGTTCGAGGCTTTTTTCGTGCCGAACCTGCTGGAGCGGACAGAGGGGCAGATCGAGTTCATTGTCAACGCCCTACCTCAACTAGGATATGCGGGTCGGGATACCTTGCAGCACCTGTATCGCTCCGACCTTGATTCAGCCACCGTCTACCCCGGTTTTATTGACTAGCAGGTCCCCGAGATGGGAATCACGGGTCTTTGGGGCATCTACGCCTCCCGTGAGCAGGAATTCGCCGGACAGCAAGCCATCCTGCGCGATGTCGAGAACGCAATCCTGGCTGACAATTCAGGAGTGATACTGAACCGCAACTGGTACTCGGGAAGCGACCAGTATCTCTTCTGCGGCCACAACATCAGCTCCCTGGAAGACCTTGCCGGCAGGACGGTACGTAATGTAGACGTGTTCACCGAAGAGTGGGTCCGGGGGATCGGGGCAGAACCCCAGCCTTTGGCTTACGCCGAAGTCTACACGGCCCTTGAGCGCGGAATCGTCGACTGCGCAATGACCAGCGCGGGCGGAGCCCATGGTCAGGATTGCACGAAGTCACCGGGTACATGGTTGGCCCGCTGCACGGCTTCTCTCCCGGCTTCAACATGATGACAATCAACAAGTGGCAGACCATACCGGACGACCTGCGCCGCATACTGATGGAAGAGGCGGCGAGGACGGAACTGGAGGCCATGCGCCTGGCCGCTGTTCAAAACGACGCTGGACTTGCAGAGCTGCAGGATGCCGGGGGCACTTTCGTACCGTTTGCAGAGGACATCAAGCAGCGCAGCTTCAACACTTCCGTAATGGAACGCATTATTCCTGCGTGGGTGGAGCAGGTAGGTGGGCCGGACAACCCGATCATCACCAGCGCTTTCAACGAAAAGCTCGGCCCCATTGTCGGCCTGTACATCGAAGCGGACGGCACCCGCGGTAAAGGTACCCATCACCGAGGGGCCCTACGCAGGCCAGACCGTCGACCAGGTCCTATCAGACTAGCCGGTCAGACTGCACGTATCCCTCAGTTAACCACCAGGCCTTGGCCGAGCTGGGTCAGGGTCTCGCAGCCGGCGGGGGTGGTGAGGACGGTGTCGCCGACGGACATGGCGAGCATTGTGTCGGAGTCAAGCAGGATCATGTGCATGAAGATGACCATGTTGGGCTGTATGACCACCGGGTTGTCGCGGAAGATCATGGGCCAGTCCATCCAGGTGGGGGGATAGAGGGCTCCCAGGCTGTAGCCGCAGGCGTTGAGCTTGTAGCCGCCGAACCCTGCGCCGTCGAAGGAGTCGGCGTGGGCCTGGAAAATGTCGCCGAAGGTGGCTCCGGGACGGCAAGCGTCCTTGCAGGCCTGGAGGGCCCCGGCGCAGGCGGCGTGCATCGCCACATGCTTCGGGTCCGGCTCGCCGGTGAGGATTGTGCGCATGAGGCATGAGTGGTAGTGCCGGTAGGCGCCTCCGAACTCCAACTGCAGCTGGTCGTTCTCGCCCAGGGTGCGATAGCCGGTGAAGTTGCGTACATTTAGCGCGGTCTCACCGGAGCCGATAATGAACCGCGTTGCGGTGTAATCGCCACCACCCCGGAAGACCGCCGAGGTCATGGAGGCCAGCACGTCCTGCTCCGGCGTGCCCGCAAGGGCCGTGCGCTGGGCAGCCAGCCAAGCGTCGTCGCACAAGGCCGCCGCCTGGCGCACATACTCGATCTCGGCGTCGCTCTTGACCAGGCGCAGGTGGCTGACGAGGTCGGACTGGTCCTCCCAGTGGCACTTGCCCTCCATGGCAGCGCGCACATACTCCCAGCGCTTTCCGGTCAGACACCAGGCCTCGAGCTCAACGCCTACCTTCTGGCCGCGGCAGCCCTGCTCCTCGAGGATCGCCCACAGGTCCTGGCCTGGGTTGACGCCAGCCCTGTCCACCCAGAGCCGTATGTCCTGAATCACTGAGGTCAGCTGGGCCTGACGCAGGTCAGCCGAGCGGGTGAGCAGGATTAGCCGCCCGTCGGCGCCGAGGTACAGGCACTGGAACTGGGAGTAGCCGGTGGTGTCGTATCCGGTCAGGTAGTACATGCTTTCCTGCCGGAAGACCAGCAGGGCGGCCAGTCCGCTGGCGTTCAGCTCGGCGGTCACCCGGTCGCGTCGGGATTTCAGTTCCTCTTCGGTGAAATGCAGCGCCAAATCGCACCCCCAATATTCACGGCTACCGTATATGCAGGCGATGCCAGTATAATCGGCCAAATCAAGACCGCAACTACACCGCCCGGCGAAGGCAGGAGGTCTGACATGGCTACCGTAAACACTGTCCTGGGAACTATCGATTCTTCCGAACTGGGTTTCACCCTGCCTCACGAGCACCTCATTGACTCCTCGGCCGGAATACGCATCAGCTACGGTGAGTTGGAGCTGCGCGACCGGGCGCTGGAAATGGCGCTGGAGGACTTCAGCAAGGCCAAGGCCGGCGGCGTGGACACCGTCATCGAGGTCTCGCCCATGGACCTGGGCCGCGATGTGGCGCTGATGAAGGAGGTCTCGCAGGAAACGGGCGTCAACTTCGTGTGCTGCACCGGCTGCTGGCTGGACATACCCCGCAGCTTCTGGTGGCGGGACAAGGAGTTCATCGCCGACCTTTGGGTGCGGGAGATCGAGGAGGGAATCGACGGCACGGGCATCAAGGCCGGGATCATCAAGGTTGCCACCAGCGACCCGATCACCGAGCACGAGGAGCTGATGCTGCAAGCGTCGGCCCGCACGCACCTTCGCACCGGGGTGCCCATCACCACGCACACGCCGCCGATGTCACGCGTCGGCGAGCGGCAGGTGCAGATACTGACCGAGGAGGGCGTGGAGCCTCAGAACATCTACGTGGGGCACATCAACCAGACCCTGGACCCGGACTACCACCGGGAGCTGGCGCGCCTGGGCGTCTGGCTGGGCTGGGACATCAACAACCCTCTCGGCCGTCCGCACCTCCCGCCGTGGGAGCAGCGGGCCGAGTACCTGAAGAACCTGCTGGACGAGGGGATCGCGTCCAACATGATGCTGTCCCACGACTGGAACGTGGTGCTGTCGCGGCTCGGCACTTCGGGCTTCCCCACGCGCGAGCAGAACCCCGACGCCTACCTGTGGCTCAGCCGGGCGTTCATACCCAAGCTGCAGGAGCTGGGGGTGAAGCAGGACGCAGTCGACACGATGATGGTCGGCAACCCCCGCCGTCACTTCGAGGGCGTGAACCCGGGGGAGTGAGGGGGTTGATCGTTAACGAACTGGCTCGGGAAACGGGTCGGTCTCGCTGACGATAGCCTGCGATTCTCTCTTTCGCAGGTCCAGCCCTTGGGCAATCTTGTCCCCCCACAGGTCTTTGACATAGGTGATGACGGCGACGATTTCACCATTGGAGAGTGTCTCTCCAAATGCTGGCATCCCGCTCTTGTAATTGGGGAGGTCAGGTGACTCATAGACCGCTCCGCCCTGGCTGACTATCTTGTAGAGGGTTCCGTCGCCGTGATGCCAGGTGTGCCCGTCCCCGTTCAGTGGTGGCGCAGGCAGTAGACCATCCGGCTTGCGCATGTGCCAGTCAGGTTGCCCTTCCCCGTTGGACCCATGGCACACCGCACAGTTTTGTCTGAACACATCCTTACCCCTAACGAAAATGGGTGTGGAATCGGCGACCTTGTCCCGTGACTCATGGTTTTCCCCGCAAGCAGCCAACAGGGCAATCGCTGTCAGAGGCGCCACTACCCCAGCCACCAAGATGAGGATTGTCCGAACAGCGATCATAAAGCGTTCCCAGACACGAAAAGAGCCCTTGGGCTCACGATGCCCTCCTGAAGGCTACGGCCATCTGCCGCAAAGAGAAAGGCCGCCCCGGTCATTTGGGGCGGCCTTGAACCGCAAACCTCTGGAAGTTTCAGACAGCGCTTAGCGCCGGGCGAACCGCCGCGCCGTCAGCTCCCGGTAGAGCATTGGGAGGCGTTCGGGGAGGGCCCAGATGTCGCCCAGGACCTCGTAGCCCATGTCGCCGCACATGCTCTTCAAGTAATCGTGCCCCGCCTTGTCCACCGTCAGGCAGAAGGGCGTGATGCCCAGGTTGCGGGCCTCCACCAGCGCCATGTGGGTGTCGTGGACGGCGTATTCCTTCTCAACGCCCTCGCGGCTGTAGCCCCGGTCCTGGGGTCTGCCGTCGCTGACCAGGAACATGATCTTGGTGTGAGCGTCCTGGTTCTCCAGCTTGGTGATGGCGTGGCGGATGGCTGCCCCCATGCGGGTGGCGTGCAGCGGCGTAATCTTGTCGATGCGCCGCTTGACCTTGTCGCCGAAGCTTTCGGTGATGTCCTTGATCACATAGAACTCGACGTTCTCGCGGCCGTAGCCGGAAAAGCCATATATGCCGTAGGCGTCGCCGATGTTCTCCAGCGCCTGCACCAGCAACGCGGTGCTCTCCTTCTCGAGGTCGATGATGCGCTTGTAGTTGCGGCGCACCAGGCCCTCGCGGCGGCGGCGCAGCCACACCATGTATTCGACGGGATCGTCCGGCGCGTCGCGGTCATCGACCATCTGACGCCCTTCGTCGATGGCCTCGGCGGTGGAGGCGCTCATATCCAGCAGGAACACGACGGCCACGTCGCGGCGATTGCGGTTGCGGTGCCAGTAGATCTTGTCGTCGGGCGGGATTTTCATCTTCAGGTCGACCCAGGCCTCGAGCGTTGCGTTGAGGTCCAGGTCCTCGCCGTCGACGAGCCGGTAGGTCTTGCGCATGCTCTCCGGCATGATGAGCTCGAACTGGCGCCGGATGTGGGCGGACAGGGACGCATAGTTCTTCAGGGAATCCTGGTAGAAGTTTATGTCGCCCTCTTCGACCATCTTTTCCTTGACGATGCACCAACGGGGCTTGTAGTCGTTGGCCCTGAAGTCCCACTCGTCGTACAGGTACGTCTGGGGCTCACGGGTCTCCAGCTCGCCGCCCTGGTCGTCGTCATGGACCAGCGGGCCATATCCCTGTCCCGGCTGGGAGTTGGGCGGCGGCGCACCGGCCTCCTTCATGATGTTCTGGGCGAAAGTGGTCATGGCGTCGGTGATGTCGCCCTGCTCGGCGTCCAGCTCCAGCTCGTCGCTGTCCTGCAGGAGCTGCTCGAGCATTTCCTGGGTCATGGGCTGGGCCTCGCCGTCCTGGTCGCCGCTGTCGGCCTGGAGGCGGGTTAGCAGCTGCACCATCTCGGGCTTGAAGTCACCTCGGTAGTCCACCGGCTCCGGCGACTCGTATGAATCATCGCCTTCCTGGCTTTCAGCGCGCTGGTCCATGTCAGCCTGGAGGCGGTCTACCAGGTCCTGGAACTCCTCCTCGTTGAAGTCCCCGGGCTCCTCCAGGTCCTGTTCGTCCCAGTTTTCCTCGTCCTCCTGCTGGTTTGGCAGGCGCGTGATAATCTCGTAGGCGCGGAGGGTGGCCTCGCCGGTGTCCTCCACGTTAGCCTCGGCGGTTCGAAGCTGGTGCAGGATGCGGGACAGCATCTCCGCAACTTCCTCGTAGCCCTCGGGGACGGGCAAGCCGGTAAACTTTTCCAGGCTCATGTGGATGAGCAGCTCGACCATGGCCTGCTGCAGTGGCATCTGCTCGATGTCGGGCCGTCTCTCCAGAGTTTCAGTCTGGACACGGGATGAGGCCCGGCTGATGCCGGGATACTCGACCTTGATGCGGTAGTCGAGGCGGCAGTCCTCCAGGACCGTGAAAAGGTCGAAGGCCAGCTTGCCGTTCTCAAACATGGCCAAGAAGCGGCCGATGTCAGTGTAGGAACGCATCGAGCCGGCGGCTTCCGGCATCATTTCGGGCATCGCTGACGACGAACCATCGGGCCTCATTTCCACGAAGGAGACCTCGACGTCCGACTCGCCCCCGGCCATCTCCCGTGCCATCTCGATCATGGCCTGGCGCGCGGCCTGTTCCTCGGCGCGTTTGGCGTTGAGCTCCTCTTCCATGGCGTGCCGGCGATCTTCGAACTGGGTGGCGGGCGTGTCGAACATGAACTCGAAGCTGCCGAACTCCAGGTGACTCACCTGGTGGGTCGAAACCACCTTGAACCAGGAGAAGTTGTCCTGCTTGTTGGAGTAGTGGTCGACGACCGGAGGCAGGAACACCTTGGAACCGTCGGTGGATGCCGTGTCCTCGTCGACCCAACCGATGTTGCGGCGCACCAGTTCCTTGGTGTTCATGATCTCGACACCAGCGCCGGAAAGGGCGCGGCAGTACAGCCGCAGGATGCCTTTGACGCGGTCCAGCTCCAAGCTGGAGGACAGGGTCTCAAGCATCTGCTCGGAGGTGTTGGACTCGATCTTGAAAAAGGCGATGCCGCTCTCGGGGTTCTCCTGCAGCAGGCGCATGCCGTGCTGGTACCAGGTGTCCAGCTGGCTGACGGTGATGCGGGTGAGCACGCTGTCGAGGCTGCGCAGGAACGGTGGCACTGCCTCAGGGGCGATGGCCACCAGCTGGTCGCACAGGTCGAGGATGTAGCCCTGGTTGCCCTGGGGCACGCGGCCCAGCGCCTGGGTGCCGTCGGCCAGGAAGCGCGAAGTGTCCCGCAGTCCGACCTTGGCCAGGCGTTCGCCCAGCTTCAGGAACCGACCGGTCTGGGCTTCGTCCACATGCTGCAGCGCACGGGGCACCAGCTCCAGGCAAGTCTTGACCTCCCGCCAGCTGGAGTCGATGAGGGCGCGGGTCATGGACAGGAATGGTTCGCGTTCACGGCCCATTCCAGGCAACACGTCCTTGCCCAGGGTCAGGCATTCACTTGCGACGTCATAGGACTTGTACGACAGCGCCTCGATGAGTGACGCGAAGACCTCAACATCCCAGAAGGGGAGACTTCGCACCAACTCCGGCGAGACCTCGAAGAACTTGGACGCGAGGGTGCTGGACTTCCAGGTCCCCTTGTATAGGCTGCGGCCGAGGCCAGCCCAGCGTGGGATGTACTGGGGCCGCAGGTTGGGCACGATGGCCACGCTGGACTTGAAGAAAGCCACGGCCAACGTGGGCGAGTCCTGGGCCAGATAGGTACCGCACCGGGCCCACTGCATGAAGGACGGGAACGAAAGGAAGCGACAGACGTGGGGGCTGACCTTGTAGTACTCGATGGCAGCTTCCCAGGAACGGATGGTCTGGGAGCCGATGGAAACTCCTTCCTTGGCCCACAGAACGACCTCATCGGGGCCAAAAGCGGAGCTGACCGCCCCAACGGCCTCCTGATACGCTTCGAGTACTGCCGGGGGAAGCTTGCCCAGTTCCTGTTCTATCTCGGGTGTTGGAGCGCTGCTTGTCAACTCTGACCCTCGCTTTCCAGCCCGTCCTCCAAAAGTTGCAGGAATTGCTGGAGGATTCTTGCAGTTGCACCGAATACCAGGTGCTTTCCATGAGCGTAGGAATACACTGTCGAAGGGCCTTCCGTCTGCCAGTGGGTGTCCACCCGCACGCTGGAAGGGTCTTGCAGGGCGCCGACCGGAAATTCGACTATTTCGGCTATTTCGTCGGCGCTGGGGCGAAACTCGTATGGGTGGTCGATCGTCCCGGCAAACACGCTGACCCTGAAGCGGGAACGGGTGGCCACCTCGTCCATCTCGCCTAAAACGGTTATGTCGTCCCGGCGGATGCCCATTTCCTCCTTGGTTTCCCGCAGGGCAGTATCCAAGGTGTTGAGGTCTTCGGGGTCCTGGGCACCGCCGGGGAAGGAAATCTCACCCTTGTGGTGCTCCACTACCTGGGAACGCTTGTTGAGCAGGACGCAGTATTCTCCGTCCTTGGGATAGAGCAACACCATGACCGACGCGGGCGTCAGATCATCGCCGACCACCCGCTGGGTGGGCCGGTCAGCCAGGGCCCGCTTGATCAATTCCGGTGGCGTCAGGACTGCCTTTGCTCCCGCTCCAAAATGAACTGGCTGATCCGTGGTCCCAGTCTACTCGAAGATCGAGGAGGTGACCTCTTCCAGGCTGCGCTGCAACTCAGGGTCGTCGGTCAAAGTCCAGACAATGGCGACCTGACAGGCCCGGCGTGGCGCGATGCCCTCGCAAATGAGACGGCCAGCATAGATCAGCAGCCGAGTGCTGGCCCCTTCCTGCAGTCCGTGGTCCTCTAGGTTGCGGATCTTCTCACCGAGCTTGGCCAGGGAGTCGGCTTGCTCTTCGGTGCAACCGCTCTCCGACTGGATGATGTCCCGTTCGATTTCGCGAGGCGGGTAGTAGAACTCAATGGAGATGAAACGCTGACGTGTGCTGTGCTTCAGGTCCTTGAGCGCACTCTGATATCCGGGGTTGTAGGAGATGCAGAGCAGAAACCGGTCGTCGGCCTCGATTATGGAGCCGGTCTTCTCCACCGGCAGTATGCGGCGGTGGTCGGTAAGCGGATGTATCAGCACGGTGGTGTCCTTGCGGGCCTCCACCACCTCGTCGAGATACAGGATTGCGCCGGCCTTCACTGCCCGTGTCATAGGACCGTCGATCCAGCGGGTCCCCTCGGCGTCGAGGAGGTAGCGGCCCACCAGGTCGCTGGCGGTCAGGTCTTCGTGGCAGGCGATGGTAACCAACGGCACCCGAACCTCGCCCTCGCGGACCTCCTGGGCCTCCTGCTCCGCACTGGCGCTAGCGCCCTTTTCCTGTTCCTTGACAACCGTCAGTGGGCGGCCCAGCTTCCAGGCCATGTACTCCACAAACCGGGTCTTGCCACAACCGGTCGGGCCCTTGAGCAGCACGGGAATGTGCTGCTGGTAAGCCGCGGCGAACAGCTCCATCTCGTCGCCCACCGCCCTGTAGTACGGCTCGGCGCGAACGAGAAACTCTTCAATCGCGTACTCGCTGTAGTGTTTTACTTCCTGCTCTGCGGCTTCAACCATTATGTCTGCTCAATCCTTTCTTTAACTCGGGTACCCCACAATTCGTGGATGGCCGTACGCATGGCTTCCATGTCCGATGAATTGTCAATCACAATGTCAGCCCGCTCCAGACGTTCTTCGCGATTCATCTGCGAGGAAACGCGCCTGTGGGCCTCTTCTGCCGACATGCCGTTCCGTTGCGACAGACGGCGAATCACCGCTTCTTCCGGAGAGTCGGTCACCCAGACTTCCTCGACCAGCGAGTCCCATCCAGCCTCGAACAGGAGGGCGGCTTCAACCACCACCACCTGTGCTCCATCCTCACGAAAAGCGTCTATCTTCTCCTGCACCATCCCCGCCATCAGCGGGTGCATGATGCCATTCAGTCGCTTCAACTGCTCCGGGTCAGAGAACACTATGGCCCCGAGAGCCCGCCGGTCTATCTCGTTGTCCGGCCCCAGAATGTCATGGCCGAAGGCATCCACCACCCGGCTCCATGCTTCGGCGTGGGGCCTGTAGGCCTCGTGGCCCACAACATCGGCATCAATGAGTTCCGCCCCCAGCCCCACCATGCAGCGGGCCGCCTCGCTCTTTCCGGTGCCAATGCCACCCGTAAGACCTAAAACCAGCATAAGTTTCCAAACTTGCTTTCAGGGATCGTCCCGCCTCCAATGCTGGCGTCAGGCTGCGACCCCTCTCCCACCGTAGTCTGTGCCCAACATGCAATGGCCCTCGTGGGGCGAGGCACAATGAGCGTCATTCTAACAACCAGCTTTAGATATGGTCAACTTGAATCGTTAGACCCGCAGGGTCTTTTATTTTTCACCCGTCATTCCCGCGAAAGCGGGAATCCAGAGGGCCAACAGCCTACAACACGACCACAGGTATCCGGGCGCTGGATTCCCGCTCCCCGATCGAGTCGAGGACATATTTTGCGGGAATGACGGATGTGCTGACGGTAAATCACCTAATTCGGAACGCTATCCGTGAGACCTTCAGAAAGGTTGCGATGCCTTCTTCAACCCGGTCATGGCGACCGTGTCGAACCACCGGCGGCGCCTGGCTACTCGCGAATGGTGATGGGCCCCCAGCGCGACTCCCAGGTTTCCTGGAGGTCCCGGAACATCCGCCCGTACTCCTCGGTCCCGATGGGAGTCGTGGTCATGATTACGGCGTCTTCCCTGTTGTCGGAGTAGTATCCCTTGCGGATGCCGACGGACCTGAAGCTGTATTTCTCGTAGAGACGATGGGCAATGAAGTTCGAGACCCTTGCCTCGAGGGTCATCACGTGGGAGCCATATTCCACGGCGGCCCGCAGCGACCCGATGAGCAGCAACTCGCCGATGCCGTTGCCCCGGAGGGACTCGCGAACGGCTATTTCCGTGATGTGGGCCTCATCGCCCTGGTACCAGACACTGACATAGCCGGCGATGTCGAAGTCATCTTCAGGAGGTGGTTCCGGAGTGCCTCCGAAGCCGAACCTGCCGGCCAGCCGGGAAAACCAGGAACCACCCGGTTCATCGAGCGCCTCTGATTCCGGCTCGGGCTCGGAGTCGGCATCGGATTCGTCGGACTCAAGGCAGGCCACGAGATAGCAGGCCCGCTTGTTGTTGACGTCTCTCTTGAAGGGAGAACTCACCCAAGTGGGAGAGAATGCCTCTCTCTCTATCTCCACCACTTCGGCAACGTCATCCCTTTGTAGACGGCGCAGATAGACGCCTACCGGCTGCGTCAAACCCCGTTTTCCCAGCGCGTCAGCGGGCATGAACGGGCCCGCGCGGAATGCGTGAATTGTAGCACAAGCAGGCCTCAACGAGAGGGGAGAGGCTCGGGCGCGCCCTGGCAACGGCAGCAACAGCAGCTTCGATGCGGGACCGGTGGCGCGCGGTTATCCGTCCCACACCCTGACGGTGCCGTACTGGCCATCGAAGCCTGCTTCGATTGAGACCAGTCCCCTGCGGGCCCTGATAATCGCCTCTGCCACGCGCTCGCCGGCCACGGCAGTAACGTCCTCTTCCTCCGCCGAAGACAGCACCTGCAATTCGCCTCCCAATTCATCGCACAGCCGCTGGTATACGGTCCCCACCTTCCTCGTGCGGCGCCCCACGCCGAGGGTCTCGGCGAGCAGTTCCTCCAGCGGTACCAGCCTCACGAACGGCGGACGGCCATCACCAGACCTGACAAACCCGTCATCCTGCGTTTCCACATTCCGCCCGTCGACGATCGCGTCTGTTCCGGACAGATAGCGGACCCTGTGCAGCACCCCGAGGGTCATTGACCGTCCGCAAGCGGGGCAGCGCTCGCTGCTTTGCGAAACGGTCTCCCCGGGCGACTGCCTGACGCCGCATTTCCGGTGTCCATTGAGGTGGTACTTGCCCTCTTCGGGGTAAAACTCGACAGTGTAGGCTACGTCATTTGCCTCGATTGCGCTTCTGAGCCCGGCATAGGTGGACGCACCCCTGAGTACCGTTGCCTCCCTACCCAGGTTGGGCAGCGAATGCGCGTCGGAGAAGGACACGATGGCCCTTCCTTTGATGCCCGGAACATCCCAGTTCATGGCCGGGTCGCTGGACAGGCCTGTTTCCACCGCCTTAACCAGCGGAGCCAGATCGCCGAAGCATTCCTCGAGGCTGTCGAATCCTGACACCGAGCCCAGCATTCCGTACCAAGGCGTCCAGATATGGGCCGGAATCACCATCGCCCCGGGGTCAACGTCCAGTGCCAGCGAAGTCAGTTCGGCAGCCGACATACGGACCGACGGACGGCCATCGCCTTCGAGCTTCACGCCGCGCTGTGCGAGATCGGAGTTGAACCGCTTGACCTTCTCCATCGATGACAGGAAAAGGAGCAGGTGCAGGCGGCGGGACCGGCCTCCCTGCTTGTACACGCAGCTCAACTCCGTTCCAAGGACAAACCTGACACCGTCAAATTCGAAGGTGCCTTCATCAATCTCCGTTAAACCTGCCTCCAGCTCGTCCAGCCATGCGGGGTGGGTGAAGTCGCCAGTGGCCAGCAGGTGTATCCCCTTGGTCCTGGCGGTGGACGCCACGTTTGCCAGCGTCAGGTTCTTGCTGCAGGCGTATGCGTAACGGGAATGGATGTGCAGGTCAGCGACTACTTGCTCGGGGAGGGACATGCGGCGAGTCTAGCACAGGGTACGGGCCACGACCTCCGGGCGTTCTGCTCAATGCCACATACTCGGAAACGCGGGCAGAAAGAAAGAGAGCCCTCATGCTGAGGACTCTCTCGGGTTTCCTGCGGCCTGATGGCCAGTGGCAAGTCTTGCGGTCTATCTTTTTGTTGAAATGCTACCTACCCGGTCGCGACAACCCCGGAAGACCACTTGCCACACGTCGACACTTGGACTACCGGGCGCGCCTGCGGTGCTTCCAGTAGCGATATCCCCCATAGGCCGCCAGGGCCAACGCCGCCGTGCTCAGGGCAATACCGATCTTGGCTTTCTTCGACATGGTTTCCACCTCCGGTTGATTAGTCTCGTCTGGCGGGCGTTTCGGTCGTCCCGCCAGTTTGCATCTCTGTGCTCATGAAGTTTCTATATCATTTATACCAATTATCTTTATGCCTGTCAAGCATGTGAAAACATTCACGATATTGTTTATAGATATTCAAGATAACTTTGTCTCGCACTCCGTTGAGCGGTACCGCGGTCCGGAGTAAGGGAATCTCGAGTAAACGAACACGGACCGGCTTCACTTCACGACCGAAGTTACCGCAACCGTTCGCCGGATGACAGCCTGGCTGGCTGACGGGGAATTGCTGCTGCCTTTTTCGGCTTGACCGACGGGTGTGAAACGCGCCTTTCGCGGCGTCCCGCTTGACCGGCGGCGGGGGCAGAATTATTCTGTTATGCGTATGATTTTGTCCATGATGTACCATTCCTAGAAGCTTTCAGATTCCCAGGAGAGGAGAAGAATGCCAGCGAAGAGCATTATCAGCGATCAGGCAGCACAGCAGGCCCTGCTGAAAGGCATCTCGATGGTGTCCAACGCCGTCGGCCGTACGCTGGGGCCCAAGGGCCGCAACGTTGCCCTCGAAAAGAAGTGGGGCGCCCCGGTCATCACCAACGACGGAGTCACCATCGCCAAGGAAGTGGAGCTGCCGGAATCCTTCGAGAACATGGGTGCCCAGCTGATCAAGGAAGCCGCCAGCAAGACCAACGAAGTAGCCGGCGACGGCACCACCACCGCCACTGTCCTGGCCCACACCATAGTGCGGCTGGGCATGAGAAACGTAGCCGCTGGCGCAGACCCGATGGCCGTCAAGCGCGGCTTGGACAAGTGCGTCGCGGCCTTGGTGAAGGAACTGGCCGCCATATCCACGCCGGTGCAGGGCCGGGACCAGATGCAGCAGGTAGCCACCATATCCGCGAACGACAGCGAGATCGGCAACATGCTGTCGGACGTGCTGGAGCAGGTCGGCGCCGCGGGCGTGGTTACCA
Organism: Dehalococcoidia bacterium; assembly: GCA_965216065.1. Taxonomy (GTDB): domain Bacteria; phylum Chloroflexota; class Dehalococcoidia; order Lucifugimonadales; family UBA3495; genus VXOI01. Next base: position 769,820 of record CBDCFB010000002.1, on the reverse strand, counting down.
TCGAGGAAGGCAAGGGCATCGAGTCTGAGACCGAGTATGTCGAGGGCATGAACTTCGACCGCGGTTACATCAGCCCCTACTTCGTGACCAACCCGGAGCGGATGGAGTCGATCATCGAGAATCCGCACATCCTGGTCACCGACAAGAAGATTTCCTCCGCGGCGGAACTGGTGCCCGTGCTGGAAAGCGCCCTCCAGGTGACCCGGAACCTCGTGGTCATCGCGGAGGACGTGGATAGCGAGGCCCTGGCGGTGCTGGTGGTCAACAAGCTGCGCGGCACGATCAATTGCCTGGCCGTGAAGGCGCCGGGCTTCGGCGACCGCCGCAAGGCCATGCTGGAGGACATCGCCATCCTGACGGGCGCTGAGGTTGTCTCCGAGGAACGGGGACGCCGGCTCGACCAGGCGACGGTGGCCGATCTGGGGCAGGCCAGGCGGGTGGAGACCACCAAGGACCGCACCACCGTCGTGGGCGGCGCCGGTGAACCTGACATGATAAAGGGCCGCACCGAGCAGATCGGCGTCCTCATCGAGGAGACCACCTCCGAATATGACAAGGAAAAGCTGCAGGAGCGGCTGGCCAAGCTATCGGGCGGCGTTGCGGTCATCAAGGTCGGCGCGCCCACGGAACCGGAACTGAAGAACCGCAAGGCCCGAGTGGAAGACGCCCTGGCGGCCACCCGCGCCGCGGTTGAGGAAGGCATTGTCCCGGGGGGCGGTGTCGCCTATATCCGCGCAATACACGCCCTTGACGGAGTCAGCCTGACCGGCGACGAGGCAGTTGGCCGAGTCATCCTGAGGGAAGCCCTTGAAGAGCCCGTGCGGATCATCGCCCGCAACTCCGGTGGCGAGCCCGCAGTCGTTGTCAACGAGATCCGCCAGAGCAGCGACCTGAACTTCGGTTACGACGCGGCACGCGGCGAATATGGCGACATGGTGGAGCGGGGCATCATCGACCCGACCAAGGTGTCGCGGTCGGCGCTGGAAAACGCGGCCAGCGTCGCCGGCATGATCCTGACCACCTACTCGCTGATCACGCCGGAAGAAGAGGAGGAACACGACCACCACGGTCATCACCACTAGGCCAAGGGAACCCCGGGCTTCATCGAACTGGCAGGCGCAAAATAGCTGAGGACATCGCCGAGGTGAATTCTATGCTGACTTCGATGATGGTAACGATCTGGACCTGCGAACACTGCGGCCACGAGAACGGCCCGATGCGGGACGTGTTCTGCGGTAACTGCGGCCACAAGCGACCAGGTTGGTAGCAGGTACAGAGCGGAAGACCCACATAGCGGAAAAACCGAAAGGTCCGGCAATCGCCGGACCTTTCTTCATAGAGGGTGCGTTAAGAGTCTGCTTGGCGCCATAAAGAGCAGGCTGCTGGGCATTCGTTGTTCCTGCGAAAGCAGGGGACGCCCTCACTCTCTCTCACCCTCCCCTCTCCCAGAGGGAGAGGGGATTTGTCACACATCCCCTTGGGCAGTTTGTTATCGCCGCCTTGCCAGGTCAGGCGTAGCGCAACAGGGCTTCGGCCACCTCATGCGGCCGTTGCCACACTCCCATGTGGCAAGCGTCAATCTCCAGCACTTCCTCGCTGTTCAGTCTTTCCGCGGTGCGCCTCTGGGACTGCGGGGGCACCAGCCTGTCCTGGGTAAGAACGATGCAGGACAGAGGGGCGGGAAGGGCACCATCCAGCGACAGCCTGGAATTGAGAAGGCGCGTGGGCAGGGGCCCAAAGAAACCGAGAATCTGAACGACCTCCATGGCCTGCATGGAGTTGCAAAGGTAGTTGTTGATGAATGGATAGGGAAAACGGAACTCCTTCCGCGACAGGGTACTGAGGAACGAGAACAGCTTGAATCCGGTGCGGACACGGCTGGCGCAGCCGCTGATCATGGGCCTCTCTCCCTCTGGCACTGATCCGCCGATGAGAGCCAACCTCTTGGGGGGCGTCGGGAGCCTGGCCGCAGCCTGCAGCACGATTCCAGCGGATACTCCGTGGCCGACCAGGACCAGATCCCGCAGCTGCTCCTGCTCCACGGCGTGGGTGATGGCCTCCACGCATTCGTCCAAGCGCACGGCCGCGGTGTCGCCGGCCACGTCGGGACCATGTCCCGGAAGGTCGATGGGATGGACGCGATTGGCCCGGCGTCGCTTGTGCAGTGTGGGCGGGTGTTCCACCGGGGCGGTCATCAGGCCCCACACTTTGCCCCATACCCAGGAACCCTGACCGGGCCCATGCACCAGGAGATAGTCAGTCATTTTCCAGGAAACTCCGGCCTTCTGACATTGATCTAAAAATGGCGTCGGATACTCGACTAAGTTCCCAGCCCTCGCAACGCCGAAAGCAGGTCGGCGTCCTCGTCAGGGCCGACGGTTCGCGGATCGAAGAGGACTCTCTCGTCCTCCACCCGTGCCACGACAGGTGGGCGGCCCAGTCGAAGCCGACGCATCACCTCGTCTGCGCCACCCGGCAGGTTCGCAGCGTCCAGCATCAGTGCCCACGACGGCAGCGTTTCGCCGGGCAGGCTGCCGCCGCCAATGGCAGAACGCGTTTCTCCAACGCTGTATGGCCCCGACAATTGTAGCTTCCAGCGCTGGGCACGTTCCATTATGTTCTCGGGCGAGGTGGAGATCATGCGCCAGACGGGCACTTCCTGTTCCGCTTCGCCTTTGAGGTAATGCACCAGCGTGGCGGTGAGGCTGGCTAGGCTGAGCTTGTCGATGCGCACCGCCCGGGCCAGCGGGTGGCTGGCCAGCCGGGATACCAGGTCCCTTCGTCCCACCACGATCCCCGCCTGCGGCCCGCCCAGTAGCTTGTCTCCCGAGAAGAAGACCAGCCCCATACCGGCGCGGACACTTTCCTGGGGCATGGGTTCGTGGGCCAATCCGTACCGGGTTGTGGGGAGCAGACTTCCGCTGCCCACATCGTGAAGCGCGGCCACCCCGAGTCGGTCCGCCAGCTGGGCCAGGTCCTGCGCGTCCACTTCGGAGGTGAAGCCCTCGACGCGGAAGTTGCTGGCATGAACCTTCAGGTAGGCGGCAGTCTCTTCGTTGGTGGCGTCCTCGTAGTCCCTGAGGTAGGTCCGGTTCGTAGTGCCAACGTCGACCAGGGTGGCGCCGCTCTGGCGCAGCACGTCGGGCACACGGAAGCCGCCGCCGATTTCCACGGCCTCGGCACGGGAAACGATGACCTCACGGCCTGCCGCCAAGGCCAATAGGCCGAGGAGCAACGCCGAGGCGTTGTTGTTTACTGCAATGGCGGCCTCGGCGCCCGTGATCTGACGCAGCAGGGACTCGAGTTGCGCCTGCCTGGAACCCCTCCGCCCCGTATCGAGATTAATCTCGAGATTGGAGTATCCGAAAGCGGCTTCCTCGGCGGCTTTCATCGCCGCACGGCTCAAAGGCGCGCGCCCCAGGTTGGTGTGGATGACCACCCCGGTGGCGTTGATCACGCGCCGCGGTTCGGCGCGCACCGCATCCTTCACTCCCTGGCAGACCAGGTCCGCGACCTCGTCGAGGCTGGCGGCTTCCTTGCCCTGGCGGATGCGCTGCCGCGCGGCGTCCAGCTCTCTGCGAACCAGCTCGACCACCCACTCGCGGTCGAAGGAAGCCGCCGCCTCAGCCACTTCGGGCACGGCAAGAACGCTGTCTACGCTGGGCAGGTTACGGAACTGCATTGGTGTTCATAAGCGTGCTAGAATCCTAGAGTCCCTCTGGCTCCGATCCTTCCGTCTCCGATCCTTCTGTCTCGGAAGACCGTCGCACAAATTTTAGCACGGGGGCAAGCTACCCGAATACAGGCCAAATGGAGCCGGTGGTGGCCGTTGTCAAAGAGTATTGTTTTCCTATTGCCGTCCCGCTAGCGCAGAGCCGAGAGTAAATTTGAATTCTCTCAGATACATCCTGAGGGGGATCTAATCAAAAATGCTTAAGGACAACTGGACTGCAGTATTTTTGGTTGCGGCGGGGACACTGATAGTCATAGGATCCCTCCTCCTGACCGCATTCCTAACAGAAAATATAAACAAGAATTTCTTACTCGACGCTGGATATGCGGTAGGGGAGCGCCCTGTTTGTTTGGGGCATTTCACTACTTCGAAAAAGGCAGACTAAAGACATTAAGGACAATGAAACAATCGCTTTAATCGCCAACTATCGAGAAGGCATTCAGCATCCTGATGTCGATATCAACATACTGGCGAAAAATCCAGGTTACTCCTCAGACTAGGTAAGCAAGAGTGCCGAGTCTTCGATGACCAAGATCAGAGAGCAATTGGAGGAGGCCAGCGCCCACTGGGTAAAAGCGTTTCGATTGCTCTCTCAATGTGCGGATTTTGATAGAGCTTGGAGCATCTATTGACGCTGAATAATTGGAGAACACTCTTGTTATTTTAGAAAACGGCAATAATAGCGTCGGTTCCATTGACCTTGGATTAAGAGGTCAAGTTTCTAATCGAAATTCGAAATGATGTTTTTGCTTCAATTCATTCTCTTGAGGCGGCCATTTCTCGCCGTGACGAATCGATTGAATCGATCCCATCACTGCAAATGTCAAACACAAACAACGCAAACGGAAATACAATCGCCAATAAATTAAGCTACGGTACCGCCAGCGTCGACGAATTGAGGGACGCCGCAAAGAGATCAATCGATGACCTATACTCGGGTGTCAGATTGGCGAACTTCTGGTATTTGTTCGACATAGCTACTTCGGACATGCGCCAGGCCTATCTTCCATTGCACCAAATTATCGAGGGCACATCGACAGACTTTGAGTTCAGATTTGAGGATATGTGAAGTCACCCTGGGCGCATGTCTCGAAAGAATTCGCATCTGTCTTAGGATACTAGACAGGCCCAACCAGCTCGATGAGGCTCCCAGAGAGGGAAACACTACCATCCATGATGACGACTTAAAAATCTTAATACTAGAAGCAAAGCGACTCGAAGGGGGGACCCGAACAATATTCGTGAATTCTGCCAGCCAATTTCGGTGTAATGGTCAGGGACTTAGCGACCGCCCGCACAGCGGTTGGTGCCGCGCTTTCAAATCTCGATGCCAGAGTAGCTTGATCCGCAGGGCATTGGGAACTCCCGATCAGCCTCGTCTTCTAGCCTCGTTTTCTAGTTGGATACGGTTGGAACAGGGACGGTGTCAAGCCCTTCAGCGAGCTGTAGCGACGGAGAGCACCAGCTTCAATAATCAGGAAGGCCAAACCCTGACCTTCTCGATCTTCTGGGTAGACCCAAATGACCATCTCAGTCGCCACTCCATTGGGTGAACGCTGGCAATAGCCTCGGGCTGGTTATAGAATGGCGTTGCGCTTCATGTGAGCGGTGCCAAGAACGCAGGCGTGAGAATAATATCTGAATGAGGGCGAAAGTCGCAGCGATAGCGGTCATTGGGTTGCTGTCCCTGTCGGTCATCGCGATCGGCTTCACCGCGGTGAGCGGGGCGGAAAGCAGCGCCGCGGCAGCTACGAGCGCATCCGCGGCGGAATCTGACGCCAACGCGGCACTCTCTACCTTCAGGTTCGTTTGTCCCTTCCACTGATACCGATAACCGATTGATACCCATTGCTGCAAGGCGCGGGTCCGCTCGCGCCTTTTGCGACGCACCATTTCGGCAAAGCCGACCGAGGAGAAAGCAGCGTGATCGCAGAACAGGCGGGCCTGCCCCCGGAACTGGAGGCCCTGAAGCAGACCATCCGCCAGATCGTGAAGGACGAGTGCTACCCGCTGGAGGGGGAATACCTGGCCAACCCCACGCAGGAGGGGGCGGACGACGAAGGAGCCCCCCGGGGCATCGCCGAGGCCCTCCAGGGGATATTGGGCACGCTGCCACCGGAGAAGTGGTCCCGGCTAAACCAGATCTCGAAGGACACGGGTATCTACACCTCCTTCGTTCCCGAGGAGTACGGCGGGGGCGGAATGGGCGCTCTCGGCCATGTTGTGCTGGACGAGGAAGTGCACAAGAGCATCGTGCAGCTCCCCACCTCACCTGTGCCGATGATGATGATCGGAAACTGCACGCCGGAGCAGGAGCGGGACTACCTGCTGCCCTCGGTTAGCGGAGAACTGCACTACGCCTTCGGGCAGACTGAGCCGGAAGCGGGCTCGGACCCCGGCGGCATGATGCAGACCCGGGCGGTGCTGGATGGTGACGACTGGGTGCTGAACGGCACCAAGACTTTCATCTCCGGGGCCGCAAGTGCCGACTACATCCTCGTACAGGCGGTCACCGACCCGGAACTGCGCCAGCGCGGCGGCATAACCATGTTCATAGTGGACAATCCCAGTCCAGGACTGTCCTTCGAACCAATCCGCATCTGGATCAACCCGACGAAGAACCAGCAGCACACTGTCAACTTGGACAACGTGCGAGTACCGCAGACCAAGGTGCTGGGGGAGGTCGGCCGGGGGTTCACGCTGGGCCAGAAGTGGCTGGTGCATCACGACCGGCTGCTCAGGGGCTCGATGGCCCTGGGAATCCTCAGCCGGGCGCTGGAAATGGCGATCGAGTGGTCCAAGCAGCGTGTTACCTATGGCCGCCCCATCGCCGACCGACAGGCCATCCAGTGGATGCTGACCGACGTCTACATCGATATCATGACGCTGCGGGCAGCCACGCGCGAGACGGCGGCACGGGCGGACGCCGGTGATGATGTGCGCGTTGAGGCGTCGATGATCAAGTACTGCGCCGGTGAATGGGGCCACCGCAGCATCGACAAGATCATGCAGGTGTTCGGTGGCACAGGCGAGACCATGGACCTGCCCCTGACCCACTGGTACCACCTCCTGCGCCACGCCCGCATCGGCGGCGGCACCTCTGAAATCCACAAGTTCGTCATGGCGAGGGCCCTGCTGGACGGCCGGGTCAATTTCCAGGGATAACCGCACGCGTCGGGAGACCGCGGAGAGAGGCGTTCTATGGCGTTGTTGACTGGACGAAACAGGACATACCTGTTGCTGGCGATATTGCTGGCCAGCGTAGCGATTACCGCGGTCTGGGCCACCCTTGCCGGGGCCGACAGTCCTGAGACCCGAGAGGGAAGCGTCAGTATGGACGCGATGACGCAAGCCAGCGACCACGGAATTCCATACGACGGCCCGTCGGGTATCTGGGTCAACGGCATCGGCAGGGCCAGCGCGGCCCCCGATATCGCAGTTGTCTCACTGGGAGTGGAAGCGATCGAGGAGACCGCCGGCGAGGCCAGGTCCAGCGCGGCGACGGCCATGACGGGCGTTATCGGGGTCCTCAAGGAAGCGGGAGTCGCGGAGATTGACATTCAGACCCGGCACTTCAACATCAGCCCCCGATATCAGCATGTAGAGATAGAGCGCTGCGACGAAGATGACATTGGTTTAGAAAGCACCGAAGGAGACCAGGAGTCCACTTCGGAAAAGACCTGCTACACGGCGTGGGAGAACCGCCTCATCGGCTACAGCGTGTCCAACCAGGCCTCGGTAAAGGTCCGAAACTTGGACGACGCCGGTTCGATAGTCGACAAGGTTGCGGAGGCTGCGGGCGACCTTGTGCGCATCAACGGAGTGAGCTTTCAAATAGAGGACACCCAGAGCCTGGATGATATGGCGAGAGCAGACGCCGTTGCAGACCTCTTCCGAAAGGCGGAGATGCTGGCCGAACTTTCCGGGGTCGAGTTGGGCCCCTTGGTCCATCTGAACGAGCAGGCCCCCTACAGCGCGCCTCAGGTGGCGTATGCACGGGCCGAGTCGGTCTCTGCCGATTCCTCCGGAGCCGCCACTCTGATCGCCGGAGGGGAACTTGAAGTTTCCTCCACGCTGCAGGGAGTGTTTCTGATTGCGGCCAAGGCGGTCCCGGAACCGGAAGATACACCGGAGCCAGAGCTGACGGAGGAGCCGACTGAAGCTCCCACTGAAGGCCCACAACAGCCAACCCCGCAAAACTGAGGCAACGAGAACGGACGGCAGGGAAGTAAGTAGTTTATGTCACCTTGCCCATACTGGAACGCATTGCTAGAATTCGGCCCATCAGATTCAGATACGGGTGGAGATAGCCGAAGCCCTGCTTCGGCTTAACGGAATGGTACTGAGCGACAGGACGATCAAGGAGGAACTGGCGAAGGGCCGTATTGTCATCGAACCCTTGGACCAGGCAGACATTCAGCCCGCAAGCGTCGATCTTCGTCTCGACCGCAAGATACTGGTGTTCTCAAACTCCCGCCGTCCTCACATTGATGTAAAGAAGGGCCTGGACGACCTTACCGAGATCGTCGAAATCGGCGATGACGCCCCCTTCATCCTTCATCCCGGCGAGTTTGTGCTGGGCAGCACCATGGAGCGGATTGTGTTGCCCGACGACCTAGTGGCCCGGCTCGAGGGCAAAAGCAGCCTGGGGCGCATCGGGCTGGTGATCCACTCCACTGCCGGATTCGTGGATCCGGGATGGAACGGGCACCTGACGCTGGAGCTGAGCAACCTTTCCCGCCTGCCTATTACCCTCTACTACGGAATGAAGATCGGGCAGATCTCGTACCTCCGTTTGACCACTCCCGCCGACCGGCTCTATGGCTCTGAAGAACTGGGCAGCAAATACCAGGGCCAGACCGAGCCGACGGCCAGCCGTTTTTCCCGCGAATTCACCGGCCCGGATGGGGCCGGAAGCAGCGACTGACGGGCCGTCTGATGGACTTCATGGCCCAGGCCATCGAGCTGGCCCGTGAGGCGTTGGGCTCCACCAGTCCCAACCCGGCCGTGGGAGCGGTGCTGGTCAGGAACGGCCAGGTCGTGGGACAGGGTGCAACCCAGCCGCCGGGCCAGGCCCACGCGGAAGTGGTCGCCCTCAGGGAGGTCGGCGAACTGGCCAGGGGATCAACGTTGTATGTCACTCTGGAGCCCTGCTGTCACTGGGGCCGCACCCCTCCCTGCACCCGCGCCATCATCGAGGGCGGCGTTTCGGAAGTAGTGGTCGCGGTTCCCGACCCCAATCCGGTTGTGGCCGGCAACGGTGTCGCCGAATTGCGCCAAGCGGGAATTGCGGTAACGCTGCTCCACAAGGAACTGGGCACGTGCAGCGAGATTCGCCAGCTGTACGAGGGGTTTTCGAAGCACGTCAAGACCGGTCGGCCATTCGTGCTGGCCAAGTTCGCCATGAGCCTGGACGGCAAAATCGCCACCCACACCGGCGACTCCAAGTGGGTCACCGGACCCTCGGCGCGCTCACTGGTGCAGCGAATGCGCCGCGAGACCGACGCGGTGATGGTGGGAGCCAACACCGTGGTGGCCGACGACCCACAGCTGACGGCCCGCGGCGAGGACAACGAACCCCTGCCCAGGCAACCGATCAGGGTGACCCTGGACAGCCAGTGCCGGATGCCGGTGCGGTCGCAGCTGCTGCGCCAGCCGGGCCAGACGCTGGTCTACACCACGGAAGCGGCCCCCGCCGGAAACGTCGGCGGCCTGCTTCGCGCCGGGGCGGACGTGGTGTCCGTGGGCGCCACGAGCGATGGACTTGTCGACCCTGCGGAAGTGCTGGCGGACCTGGGCAGCCGAGGAGTGGTCAGCCTGCTGGTGGAGGGCGGCGGCAAGACGCTCGGGTCCCTGTTTGACGACGGGCTGGTGGACAAGGTACACGCCTTCGTCGCCCCGGTGATCATCGGCGGTATCGATGCGGCTTCTCCGGTAGAGGGGGAGGGCGCGGATATGATGGCCCACACCCACCGCCTGGCGTATGTCTCGATACACCAGGTTGGGACCGATTGGCTCATCACCGGCTACCCCAGCAGGGAACCGTTGCAGGTCTGAGTGGAAGGAGAAGGCTAAGTGTTTACCGGCATAGTCGAAGAAGTCGGCTCGGTGGTCAGCATCAGCAGCAATGGATTGACCGTGCGGGCCGAAAAGGTGATGTCGGACCTGAAGCTGGGGGACAGCATCGCGGTGAATGGCGCCTGTTTGACCGCCGTTTCCATTTCGGAGGCAGAATTCTCAGTCGATCTGTCGCCGGAAACGATGCGCCGAACCTCGCTGGGGGACCTGTCGGAAGGCGGTACGGTCAACCTGGAGCGGGCCCTCTTGGCCAGTGACCGGATGGGTGGACACATCGTGCAGGGACATGTGGATGGTACAGGACGTGTTACGTCCACCAGAGAGGACGGAGACTCGATAATTTTCGGCGTCAGGACCCCCAAACGGCTCATGCCCTACATAGTCGAGAAAGGGTTCATCGCGGTTGACGGCATAAGTTTGACCGTGGTAAAAGTAGGCACTTCCTCGTTCACGCTGGCTGTGATACCATATACGCTCCGTAATACTAACCTTGAAACACTATCAGTCGGCGCTAGGGTAAATCTGGAAGCCGACATTCTGGCCAAGTATGTGGAAAACCTGCTGAAGCGGTGAGCGTGGGGGGTAGCTGAGGGCAGGAAGAGGACAGAATTATGCCCCTGTGTAGTCTGGAAGAGGCGCTAGACGACCTAAAAGCGGGCAAACTGCTGATAGTAGTCGACGACGAGGACCGGGAGAACGAGGGAGACCTCGTAATGCCCGCGGAGACAGTGACCCCGGAGGCTATCAACTTCATCGTGAAGTATGCCCGGGGTCTACTTTGCATGCCGGTCATCGGAGAGCGCCTTGACGAACTCCAGATGCCGCTGATGATCACCCAGAACGCAGGCAGAAAAGACCAGACTGCCTTCACTGTATCGGTGGACTACAAGGTGGGTACAACCACCGGAATCTCCGCTTACGACCGGGCGGCCACAGTCACTGCGATGCTTGACCCGGCAGCAGACCCCGACGATTTCACCCGACCCGGGCATCTCTTCCCACTTCGATACCACCCGGGCGGCGTGCTGGCGCGCCCCGGCCACACCGAGGCCATCGTCGACCTGTGCAACCTGGCGGGCATGTATCCGGCGGGAATCGTTTGCGAAATGATGAACGAGGACGGGTCGATGTCCCGTCTTCCCCAGCTGGAAGAATTCGCTGTGGAGCATGACCTCAAGATCCTCAGCATCGCTCAGATCGTAGCTCACCGCCGCCATCACGAGCGGCTGATCGAGCGCGTGGCTGAGACCCGCCTCCCGACGCGCTACGGCGAGTTCAAGGCCATCGGCTACCGCAGCTACTTCGACCAGGGTGAGCACATCGCACTGACCAAAGGGGAATGGAATCCCGATGACCCGGTTCTTGTGCGCATCCACAGCGAGTGCCTCACCGGCGATGTGTTCGGCAGCCTGCGCTGCGACTGCGGCGAACAGGTGGAGCTGGCGTTGAAGACGCTGGCCGAGGAGGGCACGGGCGTTCTCCTGTACATGAGACAGGAGGGCCGGGGGATTGGCCTGCACAACAAGATCAAGGCCTACTCTCTGCAGGACGACGGCCTGGACACCATAGAGGCCAACAGGACACTGGGCTTCGACGCCGACATGCGCCACTACGAGGCGGGCGCCCAGATACTTCTCGATCTGGGAGTGTCCAAGGTGCGGCTCCTGACCAACAACCCCCGCAAGGTTGTCGGCCTATCCGGATTCGGCCTGGAAATCAAGGACCGGATCCCCCTGGAAGCCACGGTCAATGATGAGAACCGCAACTACCTCATCACCAAGAAGGTGCGAATGGGGCACCTGCTGGGAAATTGCTAGCGCAGAGGGTACAGGAAAGAGTTTGGCAACTAAAGGGGCGGCCGGAATGACCGCCCCTTATCTTTTCAGTACTGTTTCCCAAGGCCAGGTGCAGGGCATTTAAGTTTTCGACAAACCCGTTGGCCATGAGCTTGTCGGAGGGCCGTCCCTTCATGGTTGGGCCGTCCCTTCATGGTTGGGCCGTCCCTTCATGGTTCGACAAGCTCACCACGAACAAACTCGAAAGGTTGTCATAGAAAACTAAAAGGCCCGGGGGCCGGGTGTGCGCCTGCCAGGTATGAATCTCTACCGGGTGTGAGTCTGGGAAGGCGCCCTAGTCGCCGTCGCCCAGCTGGTGCAGCAGGTAGGCCTCAATGAACGAATCGATGTCTCCTGCCAGAACTGCGTCTGGATTGGTGCTCTGCAGGTTGGTGCGGTGGTCCTTGACCGACTTGTAGGGGTGCAGAACGTAGCTGCGAATCTGGTGGCCCCATTCGGGGTTTGAACGCTCCCCTCGAAGCCGCGCCAATTCCTCCGCCCGTTCGTCGTCCTGCCTCTTCAGCAGGCGAGCGCGCATGATGCGCATGGCATACTCGCGGTTCTGGTGCTGAGACCTCTCGGTCTGGCAGGAGACCACGACGCCGGAGGGGAGATGGGTAAGGCGAACCGCAGACGCCACCTTCTGCACGTTCTGACCACCTGGGCCGCTGGACCTGAAGGTGTCCATTTTGATGTCTTCAGGGCGGATTTCTATATCGGACTCGCTCTCGACCGTCGGCAATATCTCGACGTTGGCGAAAGAGGTATGGCGAAGATGATTGGGGTCGTAGGGAGACAACCTTACGAGGCGGTGCACACCCTGTTCGGCGGTGAGATAACCGAATGCGTGGTCGCCGCCGACCTCCAGTATGCCGCTTCGCAGACCCGCCTCGTCCCCGTAGGACAGGTCCATAACCTCGAGAGGGCGCTTACCGGCCTCCGCCCAGCCGGAGTACATCTGGAGCAGCATCTGAGCCCAGTCGTGTGAGTCGGTGCCGCCGGCGCCGGAGTGGATGCTGATGATGGCGGCACGCTCGTCGTAAGGCCCGGACAGGGTCAGCCGCACCTCCTCGCGTTCGAGATCGCGAGTAAGGGTGGCAGCGTCGGACTCCAGTTGCTCCTCCAGTGATGAGTCGCCTTCTTCAATGGCGAGTTCAGTGAATTCAAGGAGATCCTGGCTGCGGGTTTCCAGCCCGCGCCAGAGCACCACGGTGTCCCGGAAGCGCCCCATCTGTTGCATCTTCCGCTGGGCCTGCTGATGATCGTTCCAGAAGTCGGGTTCGGATGACTCCCGTTCCAGTTCCGTTATCGTGATTTCCTTTGCCGGAAGGTCAAAGGCGCTCCACCAGGGAAGCAACTTTCTGAGCCAGGGCCGCGAGATTATTCCTGAGCTGTTCCATGGTGAATGAGTCTCCCGAAAGCTAAATATTCTGGGGTAATGAAATCTCAAGCCACTGGGCAAGCCAAGCGGTGCGTGCTACGGCGTGAAGGTGCCCGCCGCCCTCGGCTGCGCCGTCGTACAGGCGCAGGTCGCAGTTCCCCATCGCCTCGGCAAGGGCTTCCGCGAAGGCAACAGGGCAGGTGCCCCGGTCGTATCGGCCGGCGCTCAGCAGCGTTGGCACTTTCACTGCAGCAGCGTCGCCCAAAGGGTCCAGCAGTGCCAGCGTCCGTTCGACCTCGGCCAGGCGACCGGGGTGCGCACGGAGGAAATCGCCGATTTCTCCCAGCGGATATCCGAGACCAGATTCAAGGGCCGCAGGATGGCCCAGAGGCATGGGCGTGTCCGCTGCCACGGAGCCGACCCTTGAGCGGCGCGACGCCAGGGCCACGGCCAGGCTGCCACCCAGGCCAACACCCCAGAGGGCAACATGGCCAATTTCGGCCAAGTCCTGCGCCAGCAGCGCATCCAAGCCCCGCAGCGCGTCGGCGTAGGCCCCTAGAATCACCCACGATTCTCCATCCGAGATACCGTCCGTCAGCAGACCCGGATAGCTGGCACGATAGGCGCCTTCACTGTTCCGCTGGCCCCGGTGCGTCAAGTTAATCACCACCGCCCCGTGTCGGAGGGGTGTGTAGATTATGTCGTGAACGCTGGCGTAGTCGGGCAGCCTGATCAATGCGGGCAAGGGCCCCGACGCGTCCTTGGGGACCGAGAGCCACGCGAAGAGACGGTGGCCGCCGCTGGTATTGTAGTGCAGTTGGTAGACGTCCCATTCCGATTGGGAATAGAACGAGTCTCTGTCGATTGACAGTTCGAGGGGCGTTTCGGCCAGCTGCGCTTCGGTGCGCTCCCAGAAGTCTGCGGGCGTCATGGCGCGACCTTTAACGGCGCGGACGCGGCAATTCGCTGTTCCAGCCAAGCGGCCTCCTGCCTGGGATAGTCGTGGGCGTTCCCATGACCGGATTCAGGGAAGAGCCAGAGCTCGCGCTCCCCGCCCAATCGATCGTATGCAGCGTAGCTGGTCTCCGGCGGACAGACCTCGTCCTCCAGGGCGATCCCAACCACCATCGGGCACTTGATCCGCGGCGCAAAGTTCACCCCGTCGAAGTAACGCAGGGTCTCCAGCATTTGAGCCGTTCGCTCTGGGTGGGCGCGGCTGTAGCAGCTGAGTTCATCGTAGGGATAGGAGCGGAACATCTTCATGGACTCCGGGTAGCAGCACAGGAAGGGGTACCCGGAGACTCCTCCCTTTATCTCAGAACGCAGCCCTGTGCTGGCCAGGGTGAGTCCACCTCCCTGGCTGCTGCCGCAACAGAAGATGCGGTTCGAGTCGATTTCCGGCTGGGAAAGCAGAAAGTCGACTCCGCGCGAGCAGTCGGAGATCACTCCCTTGTAGCTGTAGGTATCACGGCTTTCGACCCCGTGGGACAGCAGACCCGGGTAACCGGGGTTGAATTCAGCGCTGCTTGGCAACTTTCCGCGAACAGCCACCGACAGCACGGCAACACCCTTTCGTCCCCAGTCTCTTCGCAGAGCCGGCTCGGACTTGTAACCTGGCAACACCAGGAGCGCGGGAAAGGGACCTTCACCCTGTGCCGGCACGCTGTACCACCCGAAAATTTCGAGTCCTCCCAAGCTGCGGTAGGTGGCCTGGTAGACACTTACATCGGAATTGCTGCGCAGAGGGTCCGGAGTGGCCGTCGGTACCAGTGGGTCTCGGGCCAATTCAGACAGCGTTTCGCTCCAGAAATCGTCGAAGTCGTCCGGACAGGTCACCGTGGTGACGAAGGCTTCCAAGTCTTCTCTGGTGGCCATGAGCCGCTCCTGAATCCAAATACAGACCAGACTTCAGCTATTATAGACTGTAGCCCTTATCACCGCACTGCAACAAAGGTGACGGTCAGGGCAATCGCGTCTTGAATTCAGTAAGTCAGCAGGTTGGGTCGGATGAGGCGACATTGCCGGTTTGCAGGGGCTGATTTTTTCGTTTTCCCGGTCATTTCTGGACATTCCGGGCTGGCTGCTGGTTCAAGAGACCCAATGGGATGTCAGTCTGGTTCTGTCTGCCATCCGATAAAAACATAGAACTAATGTTATAAGATGGCCCCCAGGCTTGGCAAGGAACAAATGGCAGCAAAATGAGATTCCCGCCTGCAAGACGCGATTGCCCAGACCGTCTCCCAGGGCAATCGCATTTTGATTGAACTATACCCATCATCGCCATGAAAATAGGCGATCTTCACACTCAAGCGTGGCCTTGGCAAGGCCATGGTAATTCCCGCGAAGCTTGTCCCCGTGAAAACGGGGAGCGGGAATCCAGTGGCCAATGGAAGTAGTTTCGTTCCGAGAATCAACCTGGTTACGCGCCCTGGGCTCCTGCTTTCGCAGGAGTGACGTGTTGAGTTCGCCGCGGCACTCCCTTTGTAGTCCAAATGCAGTCACTATGAGAGGCCCTGAAAAGCCGATTTGGATATGGCAATTGGAATAATTCTGGCCGTAGCAGCCTACCTGCTGGGTTCGGTGTCGCCTTCCTATCTGTTGGTGAGGCTGGCCACCGGACAAGATGTGCGGGGGCTCAGAAGCCGCAATGCCGGCACCCTGAACACCTACCACCGGCTTGGAATGGCGGGTGGCTTGACCGTGCTGATACTGGACGCCGGAAAGGGAGCGGCGGCGGTCCTCGTACCGGGACTGCTGGGGGCCCCGGAATGGACGGTGTTCGCCACAGCGCCGCTGGTGCTGGTAGGTCACAACTGGCCAGTGTTCCTCAAGTTCCGGGGAGGAAAGGGCGCGGCTGTTTTGCTGGGTGTCTCGCTGGGGCTGTTCCCTGTAATCACGGCCATCGGCCTGGTGCCCATTGCGCTGGTAATGCTGGTGCTACGCAACGTGGTAGTGGGCGCGGCCACCGGATACGTGGTGATATGTGTGGCCCTGATCGCTACTGGAACCGAATGGCCGATGATCGCCTTGGCCATTTCGCTAGCCGTCGTGGCAGGCGTCACTTACCTCATGGGCTTCCGGCGGGAGATACGGACCATGGTTCACGACGGCCAGTGGGGAAGGCTGCTTCTCCTGCGCTTTCGTGTTGAATAGGCGTCTTCAGGTTACCTCTTGAAGCGGCATTCGCTTTCCCCTCCCGCGGACACGTGGCGTGAGCGGTGCATCCCGCGGTTCCGACGTCGGCTATAATGGAGACCGTTCCCAATCCTCGTTCCCAGCAGGTAATTGCCATGCTTGACCACGGCTCCCTGGACTCCAGCAGCGTAACCGAGGCTCACGCCCATCGTCACGCCATGCGACACTCCGCGGCCCACGTGATGGCCGACGCGGTCCTGAAGCTGTTTCCTGAGGCGAAGATGGGCATCGGCCCGCCCACGCAGGACGGTTTCTACTACGACTTCGATGTTTCGCGGCCTTTCACTCCCGAGGACCTGGAGAGCATCGAATCGCTGATGCGGGAGGCCTTGGACGGGAACTTCCCTTTCGAAAGGGAAGAGTTGACCCGCGGCGAGGCCCAGAGCCTGTTCGCCCACCAGCCGTACAAGCTGGAGCTCATCGAGGGCCTGGCCGAGTCGGCGGTCATCTCCATCTACCGGCACAACGGTTTCGTCGATCTGTGCCAGGGGCCTCATGTCGGCAGCACTGCGGAGATTCCTGCGATGAAGCTGCTGAGTGTCGCCGGCGCATACTGGCGAGGCGACGAGAAGCGGCCCATGCTGCAACGCATCTACGGCACCGCCTTCGAGTCTCAAGAGGAACTGGACGGCCACCTGGCACGCCTCGAGGAAGCGGAGAGACGCGACCATCGAACTCTGGGGCGGCAACTGGGTCTTTACACCATCCACGATGAGATCGGTCCCGGCCTGGTGGTCTGGCACCCAAAGGGGGGACGCGTTCGCTCTCTTATAGAAGACTACTGGAAGGATATCCACTACCGGCGCGGTTACGACATTGTGTACTCGCCGCACATCGGCCGTGCCGCCCTGTGGCAAACCAGCGGGCACCTCGATTTCTACCGCGAGGGAATGTTCTCGGCGGTGGAAGTGGACGAGCAGGAATACTACCTAAAGCCGATGAACTGCCCCTTCCACATCACGATCTACCGGTCAGCCCTGCGAAGCTACCGGGAGCTGCCCCTGCGGTTCGCCGAACTGGGGACGGTCTATCGCTACGAGCGAAGCGGCGTACTGCACGGGCTCATGCGGGTGCGCGGCTTCACCCAGGACGATGCGCACATCTTCTGTCGCCCGGAGCAGGTGGAAGACGAGGTCGGCGGCGTGCTGGAGCTGACCTTCGAGCTGATGGAGGCGTTCGGGTTTACAGACTACAGCATCGCCCTGTCCACAAAGCCCGAGAAATACGTGGGCGACCCGGAGATGTGGGAGCACGCCACCGCCTCGTTGCAGGGCGCCCTGGAGGCCCGCGACCTGCCATTCACCGTAGACGAAGGCGGCGGCGCCTTCTATGGACCGAAAATCGACATCAACATCACCGACGCCCTGGGGCGGGCCTGGCAGTGCACCACCGTGCAGTTCGATTTCAACCTACCCGACCGCTTCGACCTGACCTACCAGGATGACCAGGGAGGCCGCAGCCGCCCCTACATGGTGCACCGGGCCATCCTGGGCTCCATGGAGCGGTTCCTCGGCGTGCTGATCGAGCACTACGGCGGCGCGTTCCCCACCTGGCTGGCTCCGGTGCAGGCTGTCGTCATCCCCATAGCCGACCGCCACTCCGAGTACGCGGAGAGCGTGCTGACGGAACTCGGGAGCGCCGGCTTCCGCGCCGAGTTGGACAGCCGCAACGAGCGCATGAACCAGAAGATCCGCACCGCGCAGCTACAGAAGGTGCCCTACATGCTGGTCGTGGGCGACCGCGAGGCAGAGGCTGGCGCCGTAGCCGTCCGCACACGGGACGCCGGGGACCTGGGGGCCATGCCGCTGGGGGAGTTCGTGGAACTGCTGGAGAGTGACGCCAAGTCCCGGCAGTAATCCCGGCCCAGTGGTTGCTCTCGCGAGAAACAGTTAAAAGACATTGACCGCCAAAGTCCGGCGATGGCCGGGAAGGACGATTTGCAATGCCCAATCGCCTGATCAACGAGACCAGCCCCTACCTGTTGCAGCACGCGAACAACCCCGTGGACTGGTATCCGTGGGGCGAGGAGGCGCTGGCCAGGGCCCGCGATGAGGACAAGCCCATCCTGCTCAGCATCGGTTATTCGGCATGCCACTGGTGCCACGTGATGGAGCGGGAGTCCTTCGAGAACGACGACATCGCGGAGCTCATGAATGGCAACTTCGTCAACATCAAGGTCGACCGCGAGGAGAGGCCGGACCTCGACGCCGTGTACATGGAGGCTGTGCAGATGCTTACGGGCAGCGGCGGCTGGCCGATGACAGTCTTCCTCACCCCTGACTGCAAGCCCTTCTACGGCGGCACCTACTTCCCCCCGGTCGACCGCCACAACATGCCCGGGTTCCCGCGCCTCCTGGAGACCGTTGCCCACGCCTACCGCAACAGCCACTCCGAAATCCAGCGCGTGACCGGCCAGCTCACCGAGCAGATGGGACGGGCTGCAAATATGCCGCGCGGCACCGGGGCCCTTGACGAGAGCATCCTGCACCACGCTTACAACCAGCTGGCAACCAACTTCGACTACCAGAACGGCGGCGTTGGCTCCGCACCCAAGTTTCCGCAGTCAATGACTCTGGAGATCCTGCTCCGCTACCACGCACACGGCCACAACGACCGGGCGCTTTCAATGCTGGAGCTGACGCTGGAGAAGATGGCCCGGGGAGGCATCTACGACCAGGTCGGCGGAGGGTTCCACCGGTACTCCACCGATGCGTTCTGGCTGGTGCCCCACTTCGAGAAGATGCTCTACGACAACGCCCTGCTGGCCCGCCTCTATCTTCACGCCTGGCTGGCCACCGGACGCTCGCTCTACCGGCGGATTACCGAGGAAACCCTGGACTACGTGCTGCTGGAAATGACCGGCGAGCACGGCGGTTTCTTCTCTGCCACCGACGCTGACAGCGAGGGCGAGGAGGGCAAGTTCTTCGTCTGGTCTCCCGACGAAATCGAGTCCGTCTTGGGTGCCGGGGACGCCGCACTTTTCAGTGGGTTTTTCGGAGTGTCCCAGCGCGGCAATTTCGAGGGCATGAACATCCTGAACATTTCGGTCAGGGCCGCCGACTTCGCCAGTGGCCAGGGTGTCGAATTGGAGCACCTAGTCGACGTGGTCCAGCGGGGCAAGGCCGCCCTGTACAAGGCCCGGGAACAGCGCGAGCACCCGCTACTGGACGACAAGGCACTGGCCTCCTGGAACGGTCTGATGCTGAAGGCCTTCGCCGAGGCCGGCGCGGCGCTGGAGCGGCAGGACTACCTGGACGCCGCGAGGAAGAACGCGACCTTCCTGCTGACAGAGATGCGACCGGAGGGACGGCTGCAACGCTCCTACCGGGAGGGGCAGGCCAAGCTGCCCGGATTCCTCGAGGACTATTCGTTCGTCGCCGACGGGCTGCTGTCCCTGTATGAAGCGACCTTCGAACGCCGCTGGCTGGACGCGGCAGTACAGCTTGCCGACGAAATGATCTCGTCGTTCTGGGACGAGCAGGCCGCAGGCTTCTACGACACTGGTCGGGACCACGAAGAGCTCGTGGTGCGCCCGCGTGACGTTTTCGACAACGCGCAACCGTGCGGGGGCTCGGTGGCCTCAGACCTGCTGCTCAGGCTTTCGGTCATCACCGGAAACGAAGACTATGCCGCGAAGGCTGTCTCTCCATTAAGGAACCTGGCGGAACTGATGGGGCGCGCACCTGCCGGCACCGGCCGTTGGATAGCGGCGCTTGACTTCTATGTCTCGACTGCGAAGGAAGTTGTGGTAATAGGCCCGCGGGACGACCCGGCGACATCAGAACTGCTGCGGACCGTAAACGGCCGGTATATTGCCAACCGTGTCCTGGTCGGAGCGGACGGGGAAGAGACTGCCACCTCTGCCGCCCTGCCCTTGCTGGAGGGCAGGGGCCTCGTCAACGGCAAGCCAACCGCCTATGTGTGCGAAAACTACGCCTGCAGGCTGCCGGTCACCGACGCGGAGGCCTTGGCAGCGCAACTCAGCGCGGGCTAAACCGGGTTTATGCGGGCAGTGATACCGATTCACCATCAGGGGCGTACCTGGGTACGCCCCTGTTCTGTCTAATCGGCTGCCCCGGGTGCAGGCGTGCCGCCGGGCAGCAGGCCCGCCGCAGCCACCGTTTCCCGGTTCACCGTGTCGGGCAGCCGGTAGCGGTGCCAGAGCGCGACACCGAACAGCGCCAGCACCCCCGCCAGCACCGGCGCTAACCGGATGCCCAACGGGTTCTCCGTCGTATCTCCGAGCAGCAACACAAGGCTCAGGAGAGCCGGGGGCAAGGCGAAGGTGATCTTCTCGAAGAAGTTCTGGGTGGCGTAGAACATCGCCTCCCGTCGCTCGCCAGTAATCATGGCGTCATAGTCTGCGATGTCGGCGGTCAGGCCCTTCGGCAGCATGAAAACGGCAGACATGGGAAGCCCCGCAATAAAGGCCAGCACCACCCCCTGGGTTACCAAGCCGATGCCCGGAATCAGCCCGACCACCGCCAGCAGTGGGAATGCACCGCCGCTGGCGATGAGGCACAACCCGTATACGCGACGCTTGCTGAAACCCCGCCGAGTCAGCAGGTTCCAGAATCCTATCCCACTGGCCACAGCTCCGATGATCACCACGGTTGAGATCAAGCTGGAAATCCTGCCTTCCTCCTCGGCCTGCAACAATTCAGAAGCGAAGAAGGGCATCCATCCCAACAGAACCCCAACCCCGGTGGTGAACATCACGAATGTGGGCAAGTAGTAGACAAACTGGGGGTTGCGCAGGGTCTCCTTCATTCCACGGAAGAAATCCACTTTCGCCGGAGTGGTGTCCCTGGGGGCATACTTCCAGACTGCTGAGAGAGACAGGTAGCGGAAGAACACCCCAATGACGGCGAGTATGACGCCCACCACCTGAAATCCGAAAGCATCTACCAGAGCTCCGCTGCCTGCGAGACCGAGGCCAGCCCCGAAAACGGCAAAAAGGAAGATCAGGCCGACAAGGTTCATGCGGTCGGCCGCGCCATAGGTCAGTTCCGGCACAAGTGCCTCGAGAGCTCCACTGGACATGGTGGCTGCAACAAAGAACAGCTCCAGCATGATCACGAAGTAGATGACATTCCACAGGCTGGCGTCTTCACTGGGCAGGAACCACACCATTGCCGCGAACAGGGCGTAAAAAGGCGTGCTGACCACGATGAACGGGATGCGCCTGCCCCACCGGCTTCTCGTGCGGTCGCTCCACCAGCCGATGAGCGGATCGGTGAATGCGTCAACAAACCGGCCCGAAAAGATCAGGAGCCCGGCAAACACCCGGGCGTCGATATCTATGCCCAGCAGGGTAATGTCCGGCACCTTGGCAAGTTCCCCTATTACTTGGGGAGTCCCAATGTCCCAGTCCCAGAAGTGGATTAACTTTTCCGGCGGGACCAGGAAGAATAGCATCCAAGTCTGCCTGAAGTACTGGATCGCCTGCAGACCGACGTGGTCGGAGGCCAGCAGCATTTTGTTGAGGAACGGCAATTGAATCCGCTCATCCGGAACACTTTCAGCCACTTGTTGTCGCCTCCCCTTGGCCTACCTCCAGGGGCGATGGTCGTCTGTCAGCATCGTCCGGCGAGAGAGCCGCAACTGCTTCGCGAATCTCCTGTGCAGCCGCCGCGTAGTCAGCGTGAGTGGCAATCCGCAGAGGTGGGCCGAAGCGGACCTCAACGCTGCCCCTGCGTGGGCGGTTGTCACCCTTGGCAAGAACGCTGTCGGTGCCTTTCAGGTGCACAGGCACAACGGGAATACCCAACGAAGACGCCAGCAGGCCGATGCCGGGCTTAAAGGCTCTCATCCTCCCGTCATCGGACCGCATTCCTTCCGGAAAGTACAAAAGCGACCACCCTTCCGACGCAAGTTTGTTGCAGAATTCCAGGCTGGTGCGGACGGAACCTCTCTGGGAGAAGTGAAATCCATTACTGATCAAGGCGGCAAAGAAGCTCTGGATTTTGCCACGATCGCGCATCACCTCGCGGGAAGCAGCGGTGGCTAAACGGAGCCGCCACCGCCAGGGAAGGGCAAGCAAAACTGCAGGGTTGTCAGCCACGCTCAGGTGGTTGGCAGCGAATATGACCGGTCCCGGTACCGCATGCAGGTTTTCGAGCCCGAATGTTCGCCTGCGACAGAAAATCGCCATCAGAGGGTACAGGAATCCAGCTATCAGCACCCCCCTCATGGCAACCGCCGGCGTCGTAAACTGCCACTCTTTCATCCCGCCGTCACCATCGTCGGAAGGAGAAACAAGTCTTCATTGCTATGGGCCCTGGCCGGAAACGATTCAAGCACCCGCCCGGCATCATGCAATCGAGTTAACTGCAACCAGCAAAGGCCACGCAACAGTCTATACCGTACAAGTTTGCCCTTCAATTCGTACTTTTCCAATCCAACGGAGTGAGCGCTTTCGAAAGCGGCGACGCACGATGGCAGGGCTACCGCCTGCCACCGAGGAGTTGTATAATTTTGTCGATTTCGTGCCTGCAAAAGGGGCTCTTTGCTTGCGCATCCGGCCAATGTCCGTTCCGGGCGCCGAAAGATGCGGGAGAACATTTGGAAGGAGAGGGAAATGCCAGAAACGGCAAAGATTATATATACCAAGATTGATGAGGCTCCGGCACTGGCCACACACTCGCTGCTGCCGATTCTCCAAGCCTATACCAAGGGGTCCGGCATTGAACTGGAGGACTGGGACATCTCCCTGACTGGCCGCATAATTGCCAGCTTCCCCGACAGGCTGAGGGATGAACAGAAGATTCCCGATTACCTGACCATGCTGGGCGAACTGACAGAAGACCCAGGCGCCAACATCATCAAGCTGCCAAATATCAGCGCCTCTATTCCCCAGATGAAGGGAGCGATCGCGGAACTGCAGGGCAAGGGATACGACATTCCCGACTTTCCGGACTCCCCCTCAACCGACGAGGAGCGCGACGCCCGGGCTCGCTTTTCCAGGGTGGTAGGCAGCGCGGTGAACCCTGTCCTGCGGCAGGGCAACTCAGACCGCCGGTCGTCAAACTCGGTGAAGGAACATGGCAAGCGCAATCCTCACCGGATGATGCAGGACTGGCCCGATGTCTCCAATACCCGCGTCACCTTCATGACAAGCGGGGATTTCTACGGCAGCGAACAGGCGTTGACTGTAACAGAATCGGGTTCAGCGGCGATCGAATTCGTGGCAACCGACGGGACCGTGACATCCCTGAAGTCAGGAATCTCACTGCTGGCTAACGAGATTATAGACTGCGCTGCGATGAGTGTCCGGGAGCTGCGTAATTTCTACGCAGAGGAAATTGCAAAAGCCAAGGCCGACAACGTCCTCCTCTCGCTCCACGTAAAGACAACCATGATGCGCATCTCCGATCCGATAATCTTCGGCCATTTCGTGTCGGTGTACTACGAGGACGTTTTTGCCAAGCATGGGGATGCATTGGTCGAGGTAGGGGTGGACCCCGACAATGGCGTAGCCGAGCTCCTCACCAAGATCCAGGATCTTCCAGAGGCCAAGCGAGCGGAAATAGAGGCAGACATCCAGGCCGTGTACCAGGATCGACCTGAACTGTATATGGTGAACTCAAACCGGGGCATCACGAACCTGCACGTGCCCAGCGACACGATCATCGACGCCAGCATGCCGGTGATCATCCGGGACGGTGGCCGCGCCTGGGGCCCCGACAACGAGTTGCACGATACGATCGCGATGATTCCCGATCGCTCCTACTCGAGGCTGTACCAAGCGGTGATAGAGGACTGCCAGGAGCACGGAGCTTTTGACCCGTCCACCATCGGCAGCGTCGCCAACGTCGGGCTGATGGCCCAGGCAGCCGAAGAGTACGGGTCTCACGACAAGACATTCACGTCCCCCGGAAACGGCAGCATCCGGGTGGTCGACGCGTCCGGTGCGACCCTGATGGAGCAGAGCGTTGAGGAAGGCGACATCTTCCGGATGTGCCAGACCAAGGACGCGGCGATCGAGGACTGGGTCAAGCTGGGAGTCAACCGGGCCAGGCTCACCGGAACACCTGCCATCTTCTGGCTGGACTCGAACCGTGCCCACGACGCCGAGCTGATCAAGAAGCTGGACCATTATCTTCCCCAGCACGACACCACCGGGTTGGACCTCCGGGTGATGCCCCCCATTGAGGCCATCAAGGCCTCGATGGAGCGGAGCCGGGCGGGCCAGGATACCATCTCGGTCACGGGCAATGTGCTGAGGGACTATCTCACCGACCTGTTCCCCATCCTGGAGCTTGGCACCAGCGCCAAGATGCTCTCGGTCGTCCCCCTGCTCAGGGGCGGCGGAATGTTCGAGACGGGCGCCGGCGGCTCGGCCCCACGGCACGTGCAGCAGTTCGTGGAAGAGGGCCATCTGCGGTGGGACTCCCTGGGCGAGTTCTGCGCCTTGGTCGCATCCTTCGAGCACTGCGCCCAGGTGTACAAGAACGACCGGGCCCAGCTCTTGGCGGATACCCTGGACGCAGCGATCGGGGAACACCTGGAACAGCGGAAAGCGCCATCGCGCCGGGTGAACGAGCTGGACACCCGGGGCAGCCACTTCTACCTCGCGTTGTACTGGGCTCAGGGTCTGGCCAATCAGACCAAGGACGCCGAGCTGCAGGCCCGGTTCACCAAGGTTGCCCAGCAGATGGCCGACAACGAGGAGAAGATCCTGCAGGAGCTGATCGAATGCCAGGGCCAGCCGGTCGATATCGGCGGATATTACATCCCCGATGACTCCATGGCCGCCGGTGCCATGCGTCCCAGCACCACGCTGAACGCCCTCATCGACGCCATCTAGCAACGGTCTGGTCGATTGAGTTGTGGCCTTCATCCGGCCCGCTCAGCACGCAGAACATCAGCCAACGGGTTATCCAGAGGGGAGTCGCAGGGATTCCCCTCTACTAATATCCGGCAGCTATACATGGGAGCTGCCCCATATCGGAGGAAGAGCCAACCAATGCGAAACAAGGTAACCGTAGTCGGCGCGGGAAACGTCGGCGCTACAACCGCACAGCGAATACACCAGCTGGGCTACGCCGACGTGGTGATGGTCGACGTCGTGGAAGACCTGCCACAGGGCAAGTCCCTGGACATGCTCGAATCAGGGCCGGTCCTTGGCACCGACTCCCTGATCACCGGCAGCAATGGCTACGAGGAGACCGCAAACTCCGACGTGGTGGTCATCACCGCTGGAATCGCCCGGCGCCCCGGCATGAGCAGGGACGACCTGCTCCTGACCAACATGCGCATCACTTCCTCAGTTACCGAGCAGGTGGTTAGGCACTCGCCTCGCTGCATCATCATTCCTGTCACCAACCCCCTGGACGCCATGGTGCAAAATATCTACGAGAGCAGCGGCTTCCCTCGGGAGCGTGTCTTCGGCATGGCTGGTGTGCTGGACACCGCCCGCTTCCGGACCTTCATCTCGCAGGAACTCAACGTGTCGGTGGAGGACGTTCAGGCCTACGTGCTGGGCGGCCACGGCGACGACATGGTGCCGCTGGTGCGGTACACGACAGTCGGCGGTATCCCCATCAGCGAGCTGATGGCCGAGGAGAAGGTCGAGCAGCTGGTGCGCCGCACCCGGCAGGGCGGGGGCGAGATCGTGCAGCTCCTGAAGGAAGGCAGCGCCTATTACGCCCCGTCAGCGGCCATCACCCAGATGGTGGAGGCAATCCTGCTGGACAAGAAGCGCATTCTGCCCGCCTGCGCCTACCTTCAGGGGGAGTACGGCATCAACGGCCTGTGCGTGGGCGTCCCCGTCAAGCTGGGCGCGGGCGGCGTGGAGCAGGTCATCGAAATCCGCCTGACCCCTCAGGAGCAGGCCGCCCTGCAGAGCTCAGCCGCCAGCGTCCAGGAGCTGGTGGATGTGATGAGGCAGGCGCGGGCGTCCACCTAAGAATCCACGCTCCAGAGCATACTTCGAACGAAAGGGCCCGGCTGCTGATGCAATCCGGGCCTTTTTATGTTTGTCTTCGGAGTATAATCGAAGGCGGTTGCTTGCAATCCTCAAGGGATTCACTGAGGCCACTATTCAGATATCTGGAGGGCCGCCATGCCCAATCGCACCAACGACGAACTTCGCCTGCTGGAGAAGGCGGGCCGCTACCTGCCCGGCGGCAACACCGGCAACCTCCATTTTAACCCGGAACAGGACTTCCTAATCGCCGGCGGCAAGGGCTCCAAGGTCTGGGACGTCAGCGGCAACGAGTACGTGGACTGGCTGATGGGCAGCGGGCCGATGCTGCTGGGGCACGCACATCCCCACGTGGTGGAGGCGGTCATCAAGACCGTGGAGCAGGGCAGCACGTTCTTCGCCAACAACGACAAGGCGGTGATGCTGGCGGAGGCTCTGGTGGAAGCGATTCCCTGCGCCGAGAAGATGCGTTTCACCACCAGCGGCACCGACGCCTGCTTCCAGGCCATGCGCATCAGCCGGGCCTTCACCGGCAGGGAAAAGGTGCTGAAGTTCGAGGGCGGCTACCACGGCAGCAGCGACTACGCCATGATGAGCGTTTTCCCCAGCGCGTCGTTGGAATTCCCGCAATCGGAAGCCAACAGCGGAGGCATACCCAAAGCCATCGCCGACCTGATGGTCATTGCCCCGTTCAACGACCTGTCGACCACCGAGGCCATCGTTCGGGCACATCACGAAGAGATCGCAGCGATCATCGTGGAGCCGATGCAACGCATCATCGCGCCTCAGCCCGGATTCCTGCAGGGGCTGCGGGACATGGCGACCCGGTATGGGATACCTCTCATTTTCGATGAGGTCGTGACCAGCTTCAGGCTGGCCTACGGCGGGGCTCAGGAATATTACGGGGTAACGCCCGACCTCTGCACGGTGGGCAAGATCATGGGCGGCGGCTATCCGCTGGCCGCGGTGCTGGGCCGCGACGACATCATGTCGGTCTACGACCGGGGAGAGGTGGACAGCGACACCTTCGTGGGCCAGGTTGGTACGCTCAACGGCAACCCGGTGGCCTGCGCCGCGGGGCTGGCCACCCTGGAGGTCCTGCGCGACGATCCGGACGCCTACAAGCGCGTCCACGGGGCCGGGGCCGCGCTTCGGCATGCGATGGAAGGATTGTGCGAGGAGCACGGTATTCCGGTACAGTTCTGCGGCGAGGAGGCGGTCTTCGACTTCTGCTTCACAGACCGCCCGGTGACCAACTACCGCGACACTCTCACCGGTGATGGGGCACTGCTGGCCCAACTCAACTCCGGCCTGCTGGAACGCGGGGTGCTGAAGGGCGGCCAGAAGTATTACCCCTCTGTGGTCCACAGCGAAGAGGACGTGGAGCGCACCATCGAGGCCTACCGCGAGATCGTCCCGACGCTCCGGGGATGACGGCGTGCGCTCACTGAAGTAGCCATTCACCGCAAAGGAACTTGAACGCCTGCCAACTATTGGCAGGCGTTTGGAGTTGCTGAAGGGAAGGCTTTACGAGATGCCGCCCCGCGGAGGGCGGCACGGCTGGGCCGCCATGAACGCCGGATCATTTCTCAACGTTCACGTTCGGCTGAATGATCTTGGCAGAGTATTCGCCGCTGAGACAGGGTTCATCATAAACCGCGACCCGGATCCCGTGCGCGCTCCAAATGTTGCATTCATAAGTTCAGTTCGAATGGGCGTTGGCGAACTGCCGGAAGGGTTTATCAGCATTGTCCCCGACCTGGTCGTGGAAGTGGTTTCGCCCACGGATTCAGGGCGCGATGTGCGTGAGAAGGTCGAGGACTGGCTCAGAGCCGGAGTGCGTCTAGTCTGGGTCCTATACCCGGTTACACACACGGCGGTTGTATACCGCTCTCTCGAAAACGTCACAAGCCTGGCAGAGGACGATTTTCTGGACGGCGAAGACGTGGTGCCGAGATTCTCCTGCCTCTTGGGAGATGTCTTCGCCTAGTTGAACGGCTCGTTGATCAGGACGACCTCGGCCAAGACAGCGTGCTCGCAACCGAGCGCCTTTCCTGCTTCGACGGCGTGGAGAGTCAGGAATTCGAAGGTGCGCGCTTCGACTTCCGGTCCGAGGTATTCAAAGTAGGCCGCGTGTTGCCTGAGCGAGTCCAGGCCGCGCTCCCAGTAGCCCGTCACATCTATGCCGTGGGTGGCGTTGGCAGGACCGAAGACGGCTACGAAGCGAACTCCGCTCCAGGGCTCCAGGCCTTCGTCCAGCTGTTCGGGGAAAATCCAGCGGTTGGCGGCATCCCGCGCGGCGTCGAAAACCGCAATCCCGACATGCCGATGGTCGGCCTGGTTCAGGTGGCCGGTGGGAAACTGCAGGTGGTGGCTCAGCGTGAGGATGATGTCCGGCCGATGACGCCGTATGGCCCTGCTGATGTCCCGCCGGAGCGGCAGGCCGTATTCGATGACACCATCGGTGTGGTCGAGGAACTCAACCAAGTCGACACCCACGGCTTTACCGGCGTTAATCTCTTCCTGAGAACGCAGTGGCCCCACCTCTGACGGGTGCATGTCGTTGATGCCCGCCTCGCCCCGGGACACCATTACGTAGGTCACTTTCTTGCCCTGGGAAATCCACTTGGCGATGGCGCTGGCCGCTCCGTACTCAAGGTCGTCCGGGTGGGCCACGACTGCCAACGCGGTCTGCCAGTCCTCTGGAAGTGCTTCGGTTGGAGTTTTCCGTTCCTGCATGCGGGTCTTGTCCTGTGTTGAGAGGATTATGTTAACTGGATTGAGTCCACGAAAAGGGGCCGCCGTAGGTTCGGCGGCCCCTGGTCTTGACGTGGTCCTTGGCCGGCGTCCGGGGTCTAGTGGGCGGCTCCGACGGGCGTCAGCTGGGTCAGCAGCGGGCGGGTGTTGACGATGTGGCGCCGCAGTCCCAGTTCGGAGGACGGGATGCCCATAGCCAAGCCGATAGCCTGGGGCATGTGCAGGATGGGCAGTCCGATGTCCCGTCCTGCCTGGGCCGCCGCCTTGGGCTGGAAGCTGTCCAGGTTGAGGTGGCACAGCGGGCAGGGGGTGATCATCGCGTCGGCGCCCAGGTCTTTGGCCTCGCTGGTGTGCCTGCCGACCATCGCCAGCGAATTGCGCTCGTTGATGGTCAGGATGGGGAAGCCACAGCAGCGGGTCTTACCGGAAAAGTCGATCACGGTGGCGCCAAGGATCTCAATGAGCTTTTCCAGCGCGTCCTGACGGTCCGGATTGTCGCCAAATTCGAGGGCGTCGGTTGGGCGCACCAGGTAGCAGCCGTAGAAGGGCGCCAGCCGCACGCCGTGCAGCGGACGGGTTATCAGTTCTTCCAGCTTGTCGAGACCGTAGTCCTCGACCAGAATCCAGAGCAGGTGCTTGGGGTTGGCGTTGCCCTTGTACTCCAGACCCTCCTCGGCCAGGTAGGTGTTCACCTTGGCCCGGTACTCGGGATCGCGCAGCCGGAAGTTGGCCTGGCTCATGACGCCCTGGCAGGTGCTGCAGATGGTCATGATGGGCAGATCCCAGTACTCGGCCATGGCGAAGGTGCGGGCGTTCAGGGTGTCGCCAAGCAACTGGTTTTTTTCCTGCAGAACGCCTGCGCCTGTGCATGACGCGCCCTGCATCTCCCACAGGTCTATGCCCAGCCTCTTGCAGATAAGCACCGCGGCCGGGTAAAGCTCGGGGCATCCGCCACGTGAAACGCAGCCGGGAAAGAAAGCGTACCTCAACTCTGGTCTCCCTTCAGAAGTTAGTCTGCCGCGACCTAAGAGCGCTGTCCTAGCGTTCGGTTTCGTCGACCTGTTCAAAGATGCGACGGACGTGCTCAATGCCCTCAATTTTCTTGTGCATCAAGGGGGGCATCTTCCCGTGGGTAAGCGCCTGCAGCGCCACCGGGGCATAGTTCAGCAACCCCTGGATATTGGTCATCCCCAGGGACTTGGGCACGAGCTTCAACTCATCCAGCGTGCCCGACTGCTCGACCGACTCGGAGAAAGCCTCTGTGTGGCGTGCGCCGTTGGTGTTGTGGAAGCCGGCCGAAATGGCCTGGTCTCGCATCGCCATGATGCGCTCCATGGGAGCCACGCCCTTGGGGCAGGCCTGGACGCACTCCAGGCACCGGGTGCAGTCCCAGATGCCGGAAGGGGCGTTCAGCTGTTCCAGGCGGTCCTTCGAGACTCCCTCGTCGTCGCCATCGCGTGGGTCGGCGGTGAAGCGGTAGGCCTTGGCGAGCGCGGCAGGCCCGAGGAAGGAGGGGTCGACCTCCATCACCGTACAGTCGGAAACGCAGGCGCCGCACATGATGCAGGCGGTTACGCCGGAAAGGTGCAGCATCGACTCGTTGGAAACGACGTACTCCTGCTCCGGTTCCGGGCCCTGGGGCTGGAGGTAAGGCTCGACCTCCATGATCTTGTCCCAGAAGAGGTCGAAGTCCACGACCAGGTCCTTGATTACCGGCATGTTGCCAGCGGGCTCAACATCGATGACATCGCCTTCCTGCAGCGCGGCGGCGGCCTGCGTCTTGCAGGCCAGGCCAGCGTGACCGTTGATGCGCATGGCACAGGAGCCGCAGATGGAGCTGCGGCAGGAGCATCGGAGGCTCAGGGTGCCGTCCATGTCCTCCCTGACCTTGATGAGGGCATCGAGGACGGTGGCGTTGTCTTCGATTTCCAGTGAGTAGTCCTGCCAGAAAGGCGCGGTATTCTCCCCCTCGGGGTCCTGCCGACGCACCCGAATGGTGACGTTCATAGGTAGCTTCCCTTCCTAACCTAGTACTTCCGCTCTTCCGGTTCCCACCTGGTGATGTTGACCGGTGCGTAGGAGACCTCGGGCCCAGTCTCGCCTTTCGAGGAGACGAGGTGCTTCATCCAGTTCTCGTCGTCACGGTTGGGGTAGTCGGTGCGGGCCTGTGCGCCACGGCTGTCCTGGCGGTCTATAGCGCTCACCACGATGCTCGGCGCAACATCGAGCATGAATCCCAGCTCGAGGGCGAAGATGAGGTCGGTGTTGAATACCTTGCCCTTGTTCTCCACGGGGACGGTCTTGAAGCGTTCCTGCAACTGCTCCAGGTCGCCCAGTGTCTCTTCCATGCCTTCCTGGTTGCGATAGACAGCCAAGTTGCGGTTCATGGACTCGCCCATCCCCAGGCGGATGCTGGCGACGCGGTCGCCGTTGGTGGGGCGGTCCAGCAATTCCTGGATGCGCTTCTCTTCCTTCCTGACCGTCTGCTCCACATTGAACTCGACGAAGTCGACGCCGCGGGCCGCTTCGGCAGCGTGATTGCCGGAGCGTTCGCCGAAGACGATGGTGTCCAGCAGCGAGTTAGCTCCGAGGCGGTTGCCGCCATGAACGCTCACGCAGGCGCACTCACCGGCGGCGTAGACTGCCGACAGGTTGGTCTGCCCGTCCACATCGGTCTTTATGCCGCCCATGATGTAGTGCATGCCGGGGCGGATGGGGATCGGCTCCTTGATCATATCGACGCCCACCAAGTCAATCCCGATCTCACGGATCTGGCTGAGCTTCTCCATGATCAGGGACTCGCCCAAGTGGCGGCAGTCCAGCAGAACGCAGCCGTTGATCCCGTTGCCGGCATTGATCTCGGTCTGCTCAGACCGGGAGACCACATCGCGGGAGGCCAGCTCCATCATGTTGGGCGCGTACTTCTCCATGAAGCGGTTGCCGTCTTTATCCAGCAGGTAGGCGCCCTCGCCGCGTGCGGCCTCGGAGATGAGCACGCCGCTTCCTGCCAGGGTGGTGGGATGGTACTGAACCATCTCCATATCCATCAGCTGCGCCCCGGCGTTGTAGGCCAAGGCCATGCCGTCGCCGGTCACGATCAGGGCGTTGGTGCTGGGCTCAAAGATACGGCCCAGACCGCCGGTGGCGAAGATAACGGTCTTGGCGCGTATCGCGTAGACCTGGCCGGTGCGGATCTCCAGGGCCATCACACCACAGACCTGACCGTCCTCTATGATGAGGGAGGTCACGAACCACTCCTCGTAGCGGCGAACCCCGGACTTGATGAGCTGCTCGAACATAACGTGTAGCAGCGCCTGGCCCGTGAAATCGCCCACGAAGAAGGTGCGGGCGCGGCGTTGTCCGCCGAAGGCCCGGGTACCGAGATACCCTTCGTCGTCCCGGTTGAAGGTTACGCCGAAGTGTTCCATGTCGATGAGGGCCCTGCCGGCCGAACGGCACATCACCTCGATGGCGTCCTGGTCGCCCAGGAAGTCGCTGCCCTTCACAGTGTCGTAGGCGTGGTCTTCCCAGTCGTCGCCGCGGTCAGTGAGGGCCGCGTTGATGCCGCCCTGCGCGGCGTTCGAATGGCTGCGGACAGGGTGGACCTTGCTGACAATCGCAGCGCTGGCGCCGCTGGCGCGAGCGGCAATGGCTGCCCTCATTCCAGCGAGCCCCGCGCCAATTACCAGGACATCATGCTCAAGCATGTTGGCCTAATTCCTCCAATTGAGACCTCGCTAAACCGCCGCACACTATACCACAAAACCGATTCCGCCTGCGGCTGGGCGCGTTTCGCCCTCCAGGACAATCGCATTATAAATACGCCAACCCGTCACTCCTGTGAAAGCAGGAGTCCAGAGCGCGTAATCAGGTTGATTCTCGCGACGAAACGACAACTGGATCCCCGATCGAGTCGAGGGCATGTTTGGCGGGAATGACGGGTATAGGACAATCAAAATGCGTTTGCCCTGTTTCGCCCTCGTTCAGAGGGCACATCCTCACAGCACAACGCAAGGCGAGGCCCCTAGAAATCGGGCCTCCTATGGGATTCGAGAGGGTGACAGGGTAGCCGGTAGGCTAGCCCTGCTCCAGCAACGGCTGGGCCAGCAACAACGACGCGATGGTCTTTCCGTCGTGGATCTCGCCAGTCTGGATCATGGCGAGGGCGTCGGCGAAGGGGATGCGGACCACCTGGATGTTCTCATCGTCGTCAGCGGCGAGCTTGGACGGAGTCAGGCCAGTTGCCAGGTAGGCGTGCATGCGTTCGGTGGCCCAGCCCGGCGCTACCCAGAAGCTGGCCAAGTGGCGCAGGCTGGCGGCGGTGTAGCCCACCTCCTCCTGCAGTTCTCGGAGCACGGTCTCCTCCGAGACCTCGCCCGATTCCACACCTCCCGCCGGAGCCTCAAGGAGCGACGACTCGGTGGGCTTGCGGTACTGTTTCACCAGCAGCACGTTTCCGTCGTCGTCTATGGGTATCATGCACACGGCGTCGGAGTGCTCCGCCACCTCGCGTATGGTGCGGCGGCCGCTTGGCAGCTCCACCGTGTCGACGCGAACGCTGAAGATGCGGCCGTCGTATGGCCTCGTGGTGTCGATGGTGTTTTCGAACTGGACAGGCGTGGATCCGGCATCGGTATCAGCCAAGATGGGTATCTCCTACTGGCCCCGGATGCTGAACCCGAGGCGGCGAGTGAGTGTTCCGAAGAAATAAGACGGGGGGTTGGCCCGCAGAAAGGTGGCCTTGAAGGGGCTCTGGGAAAGGTCAACCCGGTCGCCGGGCTGCAGCTCATAGTCCTCGAAACCGTCTACGCTTAGGACGGCAGACTGGTAGCCCTCCAGCTGCAGCGACACCTCGGCGCCGGACCGCAACACCAGGGCCGCGGTCAGCCCCATGTGGGCCGCGACGGTCTTGAGGACGAGGGCATCGGATTCAGGGTCGAGGATTGGGCCGCCAACGGCCAGGTTGTAGCCGGTGCTACCGGTGGCCGTGGACAGTATCAGGCCATCGGCCCTGAAGGTGGAGACCTGCGCTCCGTCGATAGTCCCGGCCAGCGTCACCACTCGAGAGGCCGCGCCACGGGCCACCACGAAGTCGTTGAGGGCGTGATATGGGCCCTGTTCGATCGTCGAACCGCCCCGGGTGACTTTCGCCTGGAGCATGTTCCGCTCGTCGATGCGGTAGTCGCCCTTGAGGTATTCGGGCAGCCTGGGCATGGCCTCATCGACGGTCAGCTCGGTCATAAATCCCAGGCGGCCCATGTTGATGCCGACCATGGGTATTCCTGCCGGGGCGGCGAACCGGGCGGCGCGAAGGATTGTGCCGTCGCCGCCCACCGTTATCACTAGGTCGGTCCCCTCGGCCCTCGGCTCCAGGGACTCAAGGTTCTCCGCCGGAGAGTACCAGCTGTCCTCAGGCAGTTCCAGCTGGTGCAGGATCGCCACGCTCAGGTCGAGGGCCTCGGGTATGCGGTTGTTGTAGATTATGCCGACGTTTTTCATTACGTCCCTTGTTGTTAAACGATCTGGAAATATTCTCCATTCTCGTCAGGTCTGCAATTCTCGTCGCAGCGTTCAGGTCTTCGTCTGTCGGTGTACCCGGCAAGAGGCATCCATCTATACCCTTCTTCCCCTTCGCATCCGGGGTTCCACATCCATTCGGCCCAATATTCCGTATTAAGGCATCGGGGCCTTCGGGGGGAGATCAAAAGAAAATGTGGCACTACGGGAGGATTATTCTCCGCAAACTTTTTCCCATCCTGTCCGAAAATCTCTGCCAAGCGCTTTGCCTTCTTGCCCATCTGGGCATTGTCCCAACTACCATCAGCCTTAGCCTCTATCAAGACAATATGATTTGTTCCATATTGTTCAAAAGCCACAATGAAATCAATATCAAGCTGAGTTGCTTCGACTACCGCCACTTGCTCCGAATTCAAATTTTTGTATCTGTCGGAATTTTCGGCCCTTGTCAAATGAACAGCTGTAGAAATCCAGTCAAGGTGATAGTCCATCGCCACAAAGGCGCAGTCGGGAATTTCAATCTCTAACTTACAAGCCAAAACCTTGCGAAAGTTGTCCCCCAACTGGAATCCGTCCAGCGCTTGTCTAATCAGAAAGTACCGCTCTTTCCGGTTGAACGATTCCAACAGATCGACTAGATTCTCCAATTTGCTATCCTCGCATACCTCGTAACGACTTGCCTACGCTCCCCTCTGTCCCGCGCTGTCCTCGCTGCGACGGCGGCCGCCGCCGAGGATGGTCCTTGCGAGGCGCAGTAGCGAGCCTACCCCGGCGGAGCTCTCTCCGGAGACTCCCACCGATGTGAGGCGGCTTACTGTCTCCGATATGGAAGATACGTTGCTGGCGGCCTCTGATACGCTCTTCGCGGCTTCACCCGCCGTGCGTACTACGCCGGACAGCTCGTCGCTTCCTTCCTTCAGGCTTTCCGTGATGGTCACCGCGTTCCTGGAAGTCTGCGCAATATTGGCGGCAGTTTCCTCGGAGACAGCGGCAACGTTTGTGGTGATCACGCTCAGATTTCTGGCCGTATCGGAGGCGTGGTGGATGGAGTCCCGCAGGGGCCCGTAAAGCCTGGCTATAAGGAATACTAGCACCATGCACAGTACTGAAAACCCGCCCGCAGCCACCATGACGAAGATATCCCGGATCGCCGACGTAGTATTGGGGTCCATCCCGGTCAGCCTCCGGCCCGCAGGCCAGTTATTCGTCGATCAACGTCCGGCACGGCCGTGAGCGGCCGTCCCGCCGAGCGCGGCCCGATGATAACACGCGCAGCGCTGAGCCCCGTGGCAGGTCCGGCCGCGCTCTATACTCCCAAGGCCCCCACGGCCGCGCCGGCAGCCTCCATCACGAACCCGGGGGCAATGCCCAGGAACAGCAGCACGGCTGCGGCGACCGACAGCGCGGCCCACGGGGCCGGACTGCGGGATGGCGGAGCCCCCGGAGACGCCGGTGCCTGCTGCAGGAACATCACCCGTATGATGCGGATGTAGTAGTAAGCCGAAACCGCGCTGTTGACCACGCCCACGATGGCCAGCCAGGCCAGGCCGCTTTCCACCGCGGCGGTGAAGACGTACAGCTTGGCGATGAAGATTCCGGTGGGGGGAACTCCGACGAGTGCCACCAGGGCAAGGGCAAGGGCGATGGCCAGCGCGGGAGAGCGCGAGAACAGTCCGGCATAGTCGCTGATCCGGTCGCTGCCCACCCGTTCCCCGATGGCGGCGATGGCGAAGAACGCGGTCAGGTTGGCGGCAGTATAGGCCACCAGGTAGAAGAGAACGCTGTCCGGGCCTATCGACGCGAATACCGGCACGTCGGGGAGTCCGCCTCCGGCCTGCACCCCTGCGGCCACTCCGACCAGCAGGTATCCGGCGTGGGCGATGGTGCTGTATCCGAACAGTCGCCGGATGTTGCTCTGCGCTATGGCCACCACGTTGCCGATGGTCATGGAGGCCGCGGCAAGAGCGGCCATCAGCACGGCCCAGTCCAGGGATACATCAAAGAAGCCGGTGAACAGCACACGGAACAGAACGGCGAATCCGGCGGCCTTGCTGGCCACGGAAAGGAAGGCGACCACCGGCGTGGGGGCACCCTCGTATACGTCGGGCACCCACATCTGGAAGGGAGCCGCGGAGATCTTGAAACCAAAACCAGCCACCATCAGCACGATGCCGACGAGCAGGGCCCAGTTTCCGAAGGCAATCTCCCCTCCGGCGTGGCCAACGGAGGCGGAGATGTCGGAAAGCTGGGTGCTTCCGGTGAAGCCAAATACGAGCGCCATGCCGTACAACATCAGCGCCGAGCTGATGGCGCCGATGATCAGGAACTTCATCCCGGCTTCGCTGGAGCGTCCGCTCATCAGGAAGGCCGCCAAGGCCGCGAGCGGAAGCGTGGTCAGCTCAAGCGCGACGTAGATCGTGATCAACTCGGTGGCGGCGGCCAGCAGCATCATTCCGGTGGCGGAGAAGAGCAGCAGGCCGAAGTATTCGCCCCGGAACCTCGGCATCAACTTCACGTATTCTGTGGACGCCAGCACCACCAAGGCTGCCGCACCTGTCACCAGGAAGTTGAAGAACAGGGCGAACCGGTCGACGGAGACGCTTCCCAGCAGGATGCTCGGCTCCTCTCCAGAGCCGCCGCGGACGAGATTCGCCGCCTGCCCGAGATCGTAGAACTGGTACAGGCTGAGAACGAACGGGCCGGCCAGGAAAAGGAAGGCCAGGTAGGGCAGAAGCCCGCTGGCACGGCGGGGCAAGACAAGGTCGAAGATGATGACAAGAAGCGCCGCCCCGGCCATGGCCAGGTAAGGCGAGATCACATACAGGTCGTGGGTGTTCATCCGGTACTAGCCGCCGTTGATGGCCTGGACCATCGGTTCCAGGGCCGTGTCGAACATGTCGGTGAGAAGGGCCGGGTACACTCCAATGCCGATGATGCAGACCACCATCAGCGCCAGGGGAACAGCCTCCACCAGCGAGGCGTCGGTCAGATCAGCGAAGCGCTCG
Organism: Dehalococcoidia bacterium; assembly: GCA_965216065.1. Classification (GTDB taxonomy): domain Bacteria; phylum Chloroflexota; class Dehalococcoidia; order Lucifugimonadales; family UBA3495; genus VXOI01. The sequence continues at coordinate 732,391 of CBDCFB010000002.1, read as the reverse complement.
CGTCGGGCACCGAAGAAAGTGCGCTCCATCATCCAGAGAATGTAGCCTGCGGCCAGAACGATGCCAAGCACCGCAAGCACCGTCGGCCAGTCGTAGGCACGGAAGGCGCCGAGGAACACCAGCAGTTCGGCCACGAATCCGCTGAGTCCCGGCAGGCCCAGCGATGCCAGCCCGGCGATCAGCATGGCGGCAGCGACGAAGGGCATCCGGCCTGCCAAGCCGCCCAGGTCGGGGATGTAGCGCGTGTGGGCCTTCTCGTACACCAGCCCAACGGCCAGAAAGAGCAGGCCGGTGATGGTGCCGTGAGTGAACAGCTGCAAAGCCGCACCGCTGAGCCCTGTCTTGGTGAGGGTGCCTTCGGCAACACCGATTGAGCCGATCCCGAGCATCACCAGCCCCATGTGGCTGACGCTGGAATATGCGATGAGCCGCTTCAGGTCGGTCTGGCGCATGGTGACGACGGCTCCGTACAGAACGCTGATCACGCCAAGCGCCACCAGCACCCAGGCAAACTCCCAGGACTGGTCCGGGAACAGCCCCACGTTGATCCGGAGCAGGCCGTAGCCCCCCATCTTCAGCAGCACCCCGGCCAGCATCACGCTGGCGGCCGTCGGCGCGTCGGTGTGGGCGTCGGGCAGCCAGGTGTGCAGCGGCCAGGTCGGCAGCTTCACGGCGAAGGCCACGAAGAAGAGCCAGAACAGCCAGGCCAGCGGCAACAGGGTCGCAGCGGAGGCGAGGACCGCACCGGGCCCCGAGAGTTCGATGATGTTGAAGGTGCCGACATCCGGTGTGAGGAATACCGCGACGATCGCCACCAGCATGAACGCGCTGCCCAGGATGGTGAAGATCAGGAACTTCATCGCCGAGTACTCTTTGCGTCCGCTCCCCCAGATGGAGATGAGCATGTACATCGGCAACAGCTCCAATTCCCAGAACAGGAAGAACAGCAGCAGGTCCAGGGAGGTGAAAACTCCCATTACCGCAGCCTGGAGCAGCAGCAGCCAGAAGAAGTATTCCTTGACCCGCAGGGTGATGTGCCACGACGCCAGCACGGCGCACAGCCCCAGCAGGCCGGTCAGAGCCACCAGCGGCGCCGACAGCCCATCCACAGCCAGCAGGTATGACGCCTTGAGCCCCACGTCCGGTATCCAGGAGAATTGGTCGACGAACTGGAAGCTTCCGGCATCCGCGCTCCGGTCGAATAGCGAAAATACCAACAGGGCCAAAACGAGGTCGGCCACGGCGATCGCGACTGCAGCGCCGCGAATCACCTTGTCGCCACGCAGCAGCAACAGCAGCACCGCCCCCGCAGCTGGCAGGAACACGGTTGCGGTCAGCAGTCCGTTGAATTCAGGCGACATCAGAAGCCGTTTCTCTCCAGCGCCATCAGGACGCCAGCAGGAATCCGAGGATGATAAGCAGCGACCCCAGGGCCACCGCCGTGCCGTAGGCCTGGACCTGCCCGTTCTGGAGGCGGGCCACTGCCGTGCCGATATTTCGGAAGAACCAGCCGATAAAATCGACCACCCCGTCGACGATTCGGCGGTCCAGCCAGTTGGCCAGGCCTGCGAAGACCCGGTAGAAGCTGCGCCGGACGATCAGGCCCTCGTAGAGGTGATCGACGTAGTATCTCTGCGAAAGCAGGGTGTGTACCGGGCCGAGGATCCGGAGCGGCTCCCGGGTCTGGTCCCGGCGAAGACCGTAGACCGCCAGGCCCACCAGGGCCCCACCAACAGCGGCGGCCGTAGAGATGCCGGCCATGGGCCAGCTGAAGTCGGGCAACTCGGCGTGGCCTTCGCCCCCGGTGGCGACATGCAGCCCGTCGGCCACAAAGCCGGTCACCCAGTGGATGGGCACTCCGAGGAAGCTGATCCATTGCGGGTTGATGATATACCCGATTACCACTGCCCCCAGACCCAGCACCGCCATCGGCGCCACCATCACCAGTGGCGACTCGGCCAGGTGCACCCCGCCGTGGTGTCCGGCAGGGTCATCGTCCGTGGGGTGATCCGGGGAGTGCGAGGCGGCTGGGTGCGCCGCAGGGTGCAGGTCGGCGTTCTCCTTGTCGACCCCGCCGCGAAAGTCGCCGTAGAAGGTCAGCATGACCATTCGGGTCGTGTAGAAAGCGGTGAACACCACGCCGACGATCAGACCGACGAAGGTGACGATGTTGATCCAGTCTACAAAACGGCTGTTGCCGTCGAATGCGGCCAGGAGTATCTCGTCCTTGCTCCAGAAGCCTGCCAGCGGGATGATTCCGATCAAGCTCAGGGCGGCGATGACCACCAGCAGGTAGGTGGCGGGCATGTAGCGCCGCAGCCCCCCCATGTATCGCATGTCGAAGGTGCCGCTGGCATGGTTGACGCTACCTGCACCCAGGAACAGCAGAGCCTTGAACGCGGCGTGCGTGACCAGGTGGAAGATGGCGGGAGCGTATGCTCCCAGTCCCAGAGCGGCCATCATGTAGCCCAGTTGGCTGACGGTCGAATAGGCCATCACGCGCTTTATGTCGTTCATCACCAGGCCCATCGTGGCCGCCATAAGCGCGGTGAAGGCCCCGATCAGCGCCACAACGGCCATGGCGTTGTCCGACTGCTGAAACACGGGGAAGAAGCGGGCCACGAGGAACACGCCGGCGGCCACCATCGTCGCCGCGTGTATCAGCGCGCTGACGGGCGTCGGGCCTTCCATGGCGTCGGGAAGCCAGGCGTGCAGGGGGAACTGCCCCGATTTGCCAGCCGCCCCGGCAAAGATGCCCAGGGCCATCCAGGTCAGGGCCGCACCACCCAGTATGGCTGCACCCGCGGCCACCGGCTGCGCCGCCTGCCAGATGTCGGGGATATGGAAGGCGTTAAGTCCCGCCGCGGCAAAGTCGTCGGCCCTGAGGAACAGATACAGGATCGCGATGAGGAATCCCACGTCCCCGATGCGGGTGATGATGAACGCCTTCTTGGCCGCCGCAGCCGCTGAGGGCCGCTCGTGCCAGAAACCGATCAGCAGGTACGACGACACGCCCACCAGTTCCCAGAAGGCATAGAGCTGCACGATGTTGCTGGAGAGGGTCAGCCCTAGCATCGAGGCGGTGAACAGGGACATGAAGGCGAAGTAACGGGCAAATCCAGGATCACCTTGCATGTATCCCACGGAATAGATCTGTATGAGCAGGCTGATGGAGGTCACCACCACCAGCATCACAGCGGTCAGCGGGTCCACCAGCAGGCCCATCTGGATGGTGGCCCCGCCGAAGGACAGCCAGTCCCAGGTCTCGAATACCACCTCGTGGTGGACGATCACCGAGCGCAGGGTGATGATGGCCAGCACGGTGGAAGCGGTCAGCGTCCCGATTGTGCTGGCCGCGGCCAGGAACGGCCAGCGATTCAGGAATGGCCGGATGACCAGGGCAATCAGTACAAAGGAGCCCAGGGGAAGCAGAAATATGGCCCAGACGGCGGCTTCGGTGACCATCTACAGTTTCCTCAGAATCTCCTCGGCCACGTGCTCACGCCCCTTGGGGACATATACGTTGAAGGGGACCCGTTCACTCCAGTCCAGGATGTCGCCATCAGGTAGGATGCGCGCCGGCAGGCCCTCGCCTTCGAGGACCTCCTTCCACATCTCTGCCAGCATCAGGTTGGATGCTTTTCTGAACTCTACCCACATAAACTTTTCTGTTCATCCTGAGCTTGTCGAAGGACTAGTTCCTCAACTGGGCGGCGTCGGTCAGGTCCACCGATTCGTTGGTGCGGTACATGGCGAATACGATTCCCAGGCCCAGCGCAATCTCCGCTGCGGCCACCGTTATGACAAACACCGCGAAAACCTGCCCCGTAAGGGCGGTGGAGATACTCTCCTCCAGACCTGCCGGAGCCAGGTATTTGGCCATAGCGACGAGCGTTACGTTAACCGCGTTAAACATCAGCTCGATGGACATCAGCACGGCCAGCACGTTGCGGCGGGCCAGGGAACCGTAGAGCCCGATGCAGAACAGCACCGCCGCGACGATGAGAAATGCTTCGAAGGACATCGTCCGCTAGCCCGCGCCCGGCCCCCCATCTACTCCCCCCCTCAAGGGGGGGACGACAGGGGGGGTATTGGATGGACCGGGCCCGGTCCGGGGGCGCACCAATGCCAGCGCCCCGATAAGTGCGGCCAAAAGCAGGACGGATACAGCCTCGAAGGGCAGCACGTACTTGCCTATCAGCAGGTCGGCAAGGCCGGCGTTCTGCGCATCCTCCTGCTGGGCTTCACTTGTAACGCCCGCCTGCTCCAGTGCCTCGTCGGAAATCGTCGAAACGGCGGAGGTCTGTACCAACGCGACGCCCGGCCGTTCGCTTTCGGAAAGAAAGTTCCACTGGGTATCGATGGCGACTACCACCATCGCCGCCAGCAGCAGCCCCGCGAAGATGGTCGCTGGAATCTGCAACTTGTTGGGAGGATTGCCATGCTGCACATCCCGGGTGAGCATCACCGCGAAGATGATCAGCACCGCGATGGCGCCGGCGTATATCAGGACCTGAACCACTGCGAGGAACTCGGCGTTCAGCAGGACGAAGAACCCTCCCACGGCGACGAACACTGCCACCAGTAGCAGCGCGGCGCGGAACAGGTCACGGGTCAGCACCACGCCGAGGGCGCACCCGATGGCCACAACGGAAAGCAACCAGAAGACGACGTCCTGGAACCACATCTCAGTGGCCGTCTCCTACGTTTTCGGCGGGAGTATCCGGCGTGGGCCGGGAGCCTATGCGCATGCCCGCCTTTTCACGCTGGTGCCACTGCCAGGACTCACGTCCCACTTGCTGCCAGTCCAAGGGGCGGCCGGCGCGGGGATCGTACTCCTGGGCCTCCAGTTGCGGGCGGAAGAAAGTGCTGGGGTGCTTGTCAGCCTGCCTGAGCTCGTCGATGGTGATGACCATGTCCTTTCGGGAGTACCGGCCCTGCTCGAAGCCGCTGCCCATGAACAGCGCATCGTAGGGGCAGGCCTCGACGCACAGTCCGCAGAACATGCACCGGTTGATGGCGATGTCGAACACCTCCAGACGGTACTTGTCCCCCTGGGGAACCGCCGTCTCGCTGGGGCTGGTAACAATCTTTATGATGCCCAGCGGGCAGTACTTGGCGCACGAGGCGCATCCGGTACAGCGTTCTTCGTACCAGACGAACTCCTCGCCCCGGAAGCGCGGGTGCTGCTGCAGCCGCTCCTCGGGGTACTGCACGGTGAATGGCTTCTTGGTGAGGTTCTTGAGGGTAACCAGCAGGCCCTTGGCCAGTGCCAGACCGAACATCGCTAATCCCCCTCCACTATTGTGATACCGGGCGGCATGGCGGGAGCCCCACCCCGAGCCTGTCGAAGGGCCGGCACAACGGGCCGCACCTTCTCGCGGACCAGGTTGCCGAATATGAAAATGCAGGCCACGGTGATCGCCAGGTTGATTGCCGTCATTATCCCCAGGTCTGCCCGCGTCAGCACGCCTGCTGCGTCGCGCAGGAAGTAGACCTCCAGCGCCGTGGCGAACAGGTTGATCAGGCTGGCCGGAAGCAGGAACTTCCACGCGAACGCCAGCAGCTGGTCGATGCGCAGCCGTGGGAAGGTGGCGCGAACCCAGATAAACATCGTCGCCACAATCATAGTCTTGATCAGGAACCACAGCCAGCCAAACCAGTGGGCCACCGGTCCCTCCCACCCGCTCAGAAATAAGGTGGTGATTATAGCCGAGGCGGCCATGACCCCGCCGAACTCGGCAGCCTGGATCATGGCGAACTTGATGCCGCTGTATTCGGTGTGGTACCCGGCGATGAGTTCCGACTCGGCCTCGGCCATGTCGAAGGGCGTGCGGTTGAGCTCCGCAGTGGTGCCAGCGACGAAGACGATGAATGCCAGCGGCTGCACCACGATGAAGGGCAGGGTCTGGGCGTTGACCACGTCGGCCAGGGACATCGACCCAGCCACCATGACCACACCCAACAGGGAGACCACGACCGGCACCTCGTAGCTGATCAGCACCGCCACTCCGCGGGCCGCTCCGAACAGCGCGAAGCGGTTGTTCGACGACCAGCCCGCCATGAAGATGGCAATGGAGGTTACAGATGTGACCGCCAGAATGTACAGGACTCCCACGTTCAGGTTGGCCAGCGCCGTGTCCTTGGCGAAGGGCACCACGGCAGTCACCAGCACCACCGGCGCCACCATGCCGATGGGCACGAGCAGAAATACGATTCTGTCGGCGGTGCCGGGCGTCAGGTCTTCCTTGAACAGCAGCTTTATCAGGTCTGCGATGGGCTGCAGCAGGCCGAATGGCCCCCAGCGGTTGGGGCCAAGTCGGTTCTGAAACTTGCCGATGAGCCGCCGCTCCATCCAGGAGAAGGCCGCAGCTCCCAGCAATACCGCGTTGGTCAGGATGAGGATGATCACCAGCCCGGCAACCAGGTATGACAGCCAGCACGGCAGCAATTGGCCCACGAAGTTATATACCTCGCGGAACAGCGCCGTGTCGTACAGGATGTTGTCCGGTCCCAGCCGGCACCCGTTCACTGCCGGGTTCACCTGTCCACTTCACCCATGTTGATGTCGATGCTTCCCAGCGTAACGATCATATCGGCCAGCTTCCAGCCGACCAGCAGGTGCTCGGTGACCGTGAGATTGAGCAGGGATGGCGAGCGTATCTTGCAACGGTAGGGGCTGATGCCGCCGTCGCTGACGAGGTAGAAGGCCAGCTCTCCCTTGGAGGCCTCCGCCCGCCCATAGGCTTCGGCGCCCGGCTCCGGGCGAAGTACTAGCGGCACCTCCGCCCGCACCGGCCCAGGCTCGATCTGCTCCGCGCATTGCCGGATGATGCGGAGGCTCTGCCGGATTTCCTGGATGCGCACCCAGAACCGATCGTAGTTATCTCCGTTGTTCGCGGTGGGAACATCGAACTCGACGCGGTCGTAAGCGTCGTAGGGCTCGATCTTGCGCCAGTCCCACTCCAGCCCGCTGGCCCGCAACACCGGTCCGCTGACCGAGCAGTTGATGGCCATGTCAAGCGGCAGCGGACTCACGCCCCTCGTCCGCACCATAACGATTTCGTTTTCCAGGAGGAGCTGCCCCAGTTCCTTGTACTCCTCCTCGAAGTCCACGAGGAACTGGTCCAGTGCCGGCCAGAACTCAGGCGGCGCGTCGAAGAATACGCCGCCGGGCCGCATGTAGCTGACCGTAATGCGGGCGCCGCACAGCATCTCGAAAAGGTCGAGAATGCGTTCGCGGGACCGGAAGCAGTACATCAGCGGGGTGCCCAGGGCGCCCAGGTCCTGGATTATGAACCCGATGCCCATCAGGTGGGCCGCGATGCGCTGCAGTTCCGCCGACAGGGTCCGGAGATACTTGCCCCGCATCGGCACCTCGGCGCCCAGCAGCTTCTCAACCGCCAGGCAGTAGGCCTGGTTGTTGATCATCGACGACACATAGTCGAGCCGGTCGGTGAGGGTGACAATCTGTGTGTAGTTGCGCTCCTCGGCCAGCTTCTCGGTGCCCCGGTGCAGGTAGCCGAAAATGGGCTCGACCTGGAGGATCTCCTCGCCGTCGAAGGTGACCCGCAGCCGGAACACCCCGTGGGTGCTGGGATGCTGCGGCCCGATGTTTACGGTCATCGGTTCGGTTCGGATAGTCGTCATCACAGGAAGTCCCTGCGGAGTGGATGACCCTGGAAACCCTCCCAGAGCATGATGCGCTTCATGTTGGGATGCCCGTCGAACCGGATGCCCATCAGATCCCAGACTTCCCTTTCCTGGAAGTCCGCACCGCGCCAAAGGTGGTAGACCGACGGAGCGTGCAACTCATCCCGTCCGGACAACCGCGCCTTGATCGTGGCCTTGTGCTCCCTGCGGAACGAAGTGAGGTGGTAGACCAGCTCGAAGTGTCCGATGTAGTCAATGGCCGAAATCGAGTTCAGGAACTGGAAGTCCAGTTCACCGTGCTGCTGCAGGAACTCGGCCACACGGGCAATGGACGGAGGTTTGACCCAGAGGGTGTCGTCGCTCCAGTCATCAACCGAGCCGGGAACGGCCTCCTCCACCCGCTGCGCCAGATCAGGGCCGGTGAGTTGTGCCAGCGCCATCACTGTCCTCCGCCGCCGGTCAGCAGCGCGCGAAGGGAGCCGGAAGGCATGTTGCGATAGCGCTTGATCTTCTCGTGCAACTCCATGATGCCGTACAGAAGGGCATCGGGCCTGGGAGGACAGCCCGGGACATAGACGTCCACGGGAATGATGTGATCCACGCCTGGCACCACGCTGTAAGACCCATAGTAGGGGCCACCGCTCGTGGCGCAAACCCCCATGGAGATCACCCATTTCGGCTCGGCCATCTGCTCGTAGATCCGGAGGATGGGCGGTGCCATCTTCCAGGTTACCGTGCCTGCGATGATCAGCAGGTCAGCCTGCCGGGGTGACGCGCGGAACGCCTCCATGCCGAAGCGGGCGATGTCGAACCGGCCCATGCTGCTCGCAATCATTTCAAAGGCGCAGCAAGCTAGGCCGAAGGTCACTGGCCAGGCCGAGGACTTCCGGCCCCAGTTGACCAGGGCGTCGATGGAGGTGACCATCAAGTTGCTCTTCAGGTCTTCCGGGACTTCGATGATCGGCTCGGCCAAGGGCTCGGGCGAGTTGTCTTTCAGTTCCTGGACTACCCGGCCTTCGTTCCGGTCCAGTTCCCAGGTACGGGACTGCAGGGACTCTCCACTTCGAAATGGTTGCATCATAAGCGACTATCCGTCATCCCGGACTTGATCCGGGACCTCCGACGGACTATCCCCATTCCAGATCGCGCTTTCGCCAGGCGTACGCCCAGCCTACAAGCAGGATACCAACGAAGACGCCCATCTCAATTAGCGCAAACAGTTCCAGTTTCAGGAACTTGGTGGCCCAGGGGTAAAGGAAGATCACCTCCACGTCGAATATGACGAAGAGGATGGCGAACATATAGTAGCGGAAGTTGAACAGGCTCCAGTGCCCACCAATGGCCTCCATGCCGCATTCGTAGGTCTCGGCCTTGACCTCGGTGGGCTTGCGCGGACGCAGGCCAATGCGGGAAGCCCCCCACGACATCACCAGCATGCTGACCGGCACCGCCACCGCCACCACGCAGAAGATGGCAATCAGCCCGTACTGCCTGAAGTAGTCGTCCAGTAACATCGGCAGGGATTATATCAGAAACGGTAAGCTAGACCGCCACAATTCGAGCGCAAACTCCCGGTTGCCGGGTATACGTCAGCCTCGTCCGCTAACAGCCGACGCACCGGGCGCTGCCCTGCGCGCCGGGACGGCGGCTGGTAAGATAATCGCCGGAAGTCCCACCCGGAATTCGCACCTGGAAATCCCACCCGAGAATCCCACCAAGCAAGAGGGCAGGAATTGACCAACGCAAGACAGACCGCGGCCGGGGGCCCACTGGCGGGCCTCCGGGTGCTGGACCTTTCGATGATCGTGGCCGGGGGGACGGCCAGCAGTCTCATGGCCGACTTTGGGGCCGAAGTGGTCAAGGTGGAGCGGCCTGGGACCGGCGACCCCTTGCGGAACTGGGGGCCATTCGCGAATGGCGTTTCCCTGTGGTGGAAGGTCCACTCCCGCAACAAAAAATCGGTCACCCTCAACCTCGGCGACACCGAGGGCCAGGGCATCCTCAAGGACCTCGCGGCCCGCGCCGACGTGCTCATCGAGGGCTTCCGGCCCGGCGTCATGGAGCGCTGGGGCCTGGGCCCTGACGAGTTGCTGGAAGCAAATCCGGGCCTCGTCATGTTGCGATACTCGGGCTTCGGGCAAACCGGCCCCTATAGGGAGCGCCCCGGCTTCGGCACCATCGCCGAATGCATGAGCGGCTACGTGGGGATGACCGGCTTTCAGGACACCCCGCCGGTGCTGCCGCCGGTCCCTCTGGCGGACGAGGTGGCAGGCGTATTCGGCGCAATGGCGGGCATGATGGCCCTCTACCACCGGGACGCCAGAGGCGGGAAGGGTCAGGTCGTGGACGTCTCCCTCTTCGAGCCGCTCTTCCGCCTGTGCATCCCCCACATCACGATGTTCGACATGCTGGGCATCAACCGGGAGCGGGTGGGCAACGACTTCCCTGACGCCGCTCCCCGCAGCCTGTACCGCACCGGAGATGAACGCTGGCTGGGCCTGTCGGCCACCTCCCAGAGCACCTTCGAGGGCCTGGCCAAGGCCATCGGCATGCCGGAGTTAATCGACCGGCCCTCTTTCGCCGACAACGCTGCCCGCATCGAGAACCGCGAGGAACTGAACGACGAGCTCAACGCCTGGCTCGGCGAGCGCACGCTACAGGACACTCTTGACCAGCTGATTCCTGCCGGTGGCGTGGTCGGCCCGGTCTACGGCGCCGCGGACATCATCGAGGACCCCCACTTCCAGGCCCGGGAGGACATCATCGAGATCGACGACCCAGAACTGGGCCACACGCGGATGGTGGGCGTCGTGCCCAAGTTCAGCGAGACTCCCGGCGCGGTGGAGCACGCCGGCCCGACCGTAGGTCAGCATAACGTGACGATCTACGGAACATGGCTGGGCCTGAGTGAACCCGAGTTGGACCGCTTGAGGGACCGAGGCGTGATATGACCGATAAGTTCACGCTCCTCGTCGCCACCGGCAATCCGGGCAAGCTCCGGGAGTACAGGGGTCTGATACAGGACTCCCCATTCCGTCTCGTCTCCCTCAAGGACGTGGGAATCACTGACGAGGTCGACGAGACCGGGAGCACCTTCGCTGAAAACGCCTGGCTAAAGGCGGCCGGCTACGCCGGGATGAGCGGCCTGCTGACCCTGGCTGACGACTCAGGGCTGGAGGTGGACGCACTCTGTGGTGAGCCCGGCGTGCACTCCGCACGCTACGGCGGCGACGCCTGCCGCACCGACGCCGACCGGGTGGACCTGCTCCTTCGCAACCTGGACGCTGTGCCGTGGGGGAAGCGCACCGCCCGGTTCCGCTGCGTGATCAACGTGGTCCAGCCCACGGTGGCTCCAAACCCACGGCCTCAATTGCTGGTCTCCGTAGTTGGGTCGGTTGCCGGAATGGTACAATACAAGCCAGCAGGCGACGACGGCTTCGGCTACGACCCAGCGGTGTACATCCCCTCATTTGGACGGACAGTAGCGCAATTGTCCCTGGAAGAAAAGAACCGCATCAGCCACCGTGGAAACGCCGCCGCCCGGGCCCTGAGCTCGCTGGCAAAAAATCTTCGGGAATCGTCCTGAACCAGTTCTAGAATCCACCTGGAATCCAAACGGAAGCCTATGACCCTTAATGTAGTCGACACAATGGGCAGGTCCATGCGAGACCTGCGCATATCGGTCACAGACCGCTGCAACTTCCGCTGCCCGTACTGCATGCCCGCAGAGATCTTCGGCGAAGCGTACGAGTTCTTGCCGCGCGAAGAGATCCTGACCTTCGAGGAAATTGCCCGCCTGACGAGGCTGTTCTCCGACTTCGGAGTCACAAAGGCCCGCATTACCGGAGGTGAGCCGCTCCTCCGGACCGAGTTAACAGAGCTGATCTCCCAGATCGCGGACATCGAGGGAATTGCGGACATCACGCTGACTACCAACGGCTACCTTCTATCCCAGCAGGCCCAAGCCCTCAAGGACGCCGGCCTCCACCGCATAACCGTGAGCCTCGACAGCGTCGACGACGAGGTCTTCAAACGGATGAACGGCCGCGGCTTCGGCGCCCGTCGCGTGCTTCACGCCATCCAAGCTGCTGCGGATGTGGGCCTCACTCCCATCAAGATTAACGCCGTTATCCAGAGGGGGGTCAACGACCACACCATCGTTGACCTGGCACGCCACTTCAAGGGCACCGGCCACATCGTCCGCTTCATCGAATACATGGATGTGGGCAACCGCAACGGCTGGAAGCTGGACGAGGTGGTCTCCGCCGACGAAATAATCTCCCGTATAGACGCAGAGATGCCGCTGGAACCCGCTCCGGGCAACTACTCCGGGGAGGTGGCCGAGCGCTACCTGTACCGGGACGGCAGCGGCGAAATCGGCGTAATCGCCTCCGTGAGCCGCCCCTTCTGCGGGGCATGCACCCGCCTGCGCCTGTCAACCGACGGCCAGGTCTTCACCTGCCTGTTCGCCACCAGGGGCACCAGCCTGCGAGACCCAATGCGCGAAGGCGCCACCGACGACGACCTGCGCGAGATCATCTCCGGGCTCTGGACACGCCGTGCCGACCGCTACTCGGAAGAGCGGGCCGCCGCAACTCCCAACATTTCCCGCCCCGCCAAGGTGGAGATGTATCAGATAGGCGGGTAGGGTAGTGAGCTGGCTGTCATGTCCACCCGGAGACAAGTAACCATCCACACCGACGGCTCCTGCCTGGGCAATCCCGGGCCTGGCGGCTACGCGGCGATCCTGGAGTACCGGGCGCAGGAAAAACTGCTTTCTGGGGGCTTCCGCCGCACTACGAATAACCGGATGGAGATCTTGGCCGTGATCGCGGGGCTGGAGGCCCTGACGGAACGCTGCTCGGTAACTGTTTACACCGATTCCCGCTATGTAGTGGACTCAGTCGAGAAGGGTTGGGCAAAGCGCTGGAGAGCCAACGGCTGGATGCGAAACAAGCGGGAGAGGGCAATCAATCCGGACCTTTGGGGCCGGCTTCTCGACGCCCTGGAGAACCACGATGTTGAATTGCAGTGGGTGCGCGGCCACGCCAACAACGCGGGCAACATTCGGGCCGACAAGCTGGCTGTCGAGGCAGCGGGCGGAACGAACCTGGCTATTGACGAGGGATTCGAGAATCCGCGGAGAGGGCTAAAATGACAACTCCGTCGCAGGATCACCTGACCCACCTCGACGATCAGGGACGCGCTAGCATGGTCGACGTGGGGAGCAAGGACGTCACCAGTCGCGAGGCAGTGGCCCGCGGGCATGTCTCTATTCAGCCGGAAACGGCCCGCCTGATCCGGGAGGGCTTGCTGAAGAAGGGTGACGTTTTGACCGTTGCCCAGGTGGCCGGCATCATGGGCGCCAAGAAGACCTCGGAACTGATCCCGCTCTGCCATCCCCTTCCCATCGACAAGATCGAAGTAGACCTCGAGCTGGACGAAGAGCGCAACCGCATCAGCATCGTTGCCACTGCCCGCACCACGGCCAAGACCGGTGTTGAGATGGAAGCCATGACAGCCGTCTCAGTCGCCGCTCTCACCCTGTACGACATGTGCAAGGCGGTCGATCGCGGCATCCGCATTGAGGGTATCCGCCTCGTCCGCAAGAGCGGCGGCCGCAGCGGGGATATTGAACTGGAAGAATTGGAGCAGTAGGGAATGGGTGCAATCTTTATCACCATTGAAGTGGGAGACGTTCGGAGACAGCGATTTGAGGAAGTGGAGGTCATGGTCGACACAGGGGCTACCTATTCCCAGGTCCCGGGAAGCCTATTGAGTGGACTGGGGATACAAGCTGCTTGGGAAGCCGAGTCCCGACTTGCAGACGGTAGCGTTACCATCGACCCGGTGGGCGAAGCAACCTTCAGAGTGGAAGGCAAGACGTTTTTCACTCCGGTTACATTCGGAAGGGAAGGAGAACCGAACCTTCTGGGCGTTGTTGCCCTCGAAACCGCCATGCTGGCCGTTGACCCCGTGGAACAGCGTCTCATTCCAACGATGAACTGGAAAGCTTAAAACACTGAATCTGGCCACTGGTCTGCACGGCCTCTATTTTCTTCGGTTCAACTCCTTCCCCATGAACCGCAGCGCAGTCGCAGCGAAATGGATGTAGTCTTCAGTCGGCAGCTCCAGCGGCTTGTATTTTTCCACCTGGTCCACGTCGGTGGGACCTGCAGGTCCGGGAATGACCTCCAGTTCCAGTTCGCAAATCTCCCCGTCTGGCAGCACCACCACGCATCCCCACTCGTTCCTGGAATCCGCCGGAGGTTCCAGTTCAATGGCCTGCAGTGACGTCATTCCCATGAAGGCCGGAAACGGTCGCAACCTGCCAGCAATCTCAATCACCGCATCCCGCAGTTGCGCCGCAACCTGCTCCATGAGTTCTCGAGAGGATGTGCCTGAACCCGACATTGGGGCACATTCTATTACGGGGACAAAGCTGAAGCCAACGAATTGACACCCGCCTGCAGGGTCTTTTAGTTGTCGACAAACCCGTTGGTCCTGGGCCTGTCGAAGGGCCGTCCCTTCATGGTTCGGCTAGCTCACCACAAACGGACTCGCAAGGTTGCCATGGAAAACCAAAAGACCCTGCACTCGCCTGTCAACCGGGTGCAATTCCGTGGAATAATCGAGGCATGAATTCCGCGACGGCTTCAAAGGGATGACCGGCATTCCAGGAGAAGGCTCCCGAAACGGCTGGCTCGTTGTCATTGGCACCTTCCTGATCCTCACCATGGGGTTCGGAAGCGCGTACGCCTTTGGTACCTTCTTCACCCCTCTTCAGGACCAGTTCGGAGCATCCCGCGCCGCCGTGTCGGCCGCCTTCTCCCTTGCAATACTGACTCTGTTCAGTGTCGGACCTTTCACCGGGACTCTCGCCGACCGCCTCGGACCCAGGGTGCTCGTCGCAGGAGGTACGGCTCTCGTGGGTTGCGGCCTCATCCTTGCCAGCCAGGCCCAGTCCCTCTGGCATGTGCAGGCCGCCTTCGCAATTTGCATCGGAGGCGGCGTCGGAATGGCCTACGTTCCCGCTGTCGGGGCGGTGCAGAAATGGTTCGACCGCAGGCGGGGCCTGGCCTCCGGCATCGCCGTATCAGGAATCGGAGTCGGCACCCTGGTTGTGCCCCCCATCGGGGCCCTGCTCATCGCCCAGCTCGACTGGAGGCCGGCCTTCCTGGCCATCGGAGCGGTCGTCGTGCTGGCTGGTGGTGCCGCTGGCCTCCTGGTCAGGAACCCATCGTTGTCCAATCCGGAATCGGAAGCAGCACCCACGGCCACGCAGGGAGTATCCCTGAGGGAGGCTGTACGATCCCGCCCCTTCGTCCTGTTGCTGATCGGGTTCCTCCTGGCCTCGCTGGGTCAGTTCACTCCCATCGCCCACCTCGTCCCTTACGCAGAAGACCGTGGCGTATCGCCGCAGACTGCCGCGACGCTGCTTAGCCTGCTGGGTGTGGGAAGCGCCGTGGGTCGCTTCGCCATCGGCGCCGGGGCCGACCGAATTGGACGCTGGCGGGCATTGGGGCTCTCGTTCGGAGGCGTGGGATTGAGCTGCCTGCTGTGGCTGGCCTCGGACGGAATGCTGGGCCTTGGCGCCTTCGCGGTCCTGGTGGGCCTGTTCTGGGGCGGCTCGGTGGCACTTGCACCGTCGGTGATGGCCGATTACTTCGGCACCCGGGCTGTCAGCGGCATCATTGGCGTGCTCTACGCAGGAGTGGGTCTGGGCGCGCTGGTAGGTCCGGTGATGGCCGGTCTCGTCTTCGACCTGTGGGAGAGCTACATTATCGCCATCACCTACAGCATCATCGCCCCGGTGCTGGCCGCGGTCTCCGTATTGTCGGCAGAGTCGCCGCAGAGATGGCGACTGCGCCACGCTTCAGAGGGCGGAACGGCGGCTAACTCGCACAAAGGAACCCAACTGGGCGGTAAGGACAATTGACATCCCAAACGGGCCACGAATAACATGGAATGATCGGGTTGCATCCTGGCGGTTGGCCGGATGGCCCCTCGGTGGCAACGTAGCTCAGCGGCAGAGCGGGCGCTTCATAAGCGCTAGGTCACTGGTTCGAACCCAGTCGTTGCCACTCCCCCCAGATACACAATCGCCTCTCCTACAGACTCATTACCATTTCCGCAGATTTTGGATGAGATGAGCGGAATGGACGTGATCTTATATTGATGCTCAGCGAAAATGTCCGATAAGGCGGCTGGCACGCGATCGGGCTGCTGTGCCAGGGTCGCGAAGGCTGTGCGCCTAACCGGCGGGCTGTCGGCCAAGGCATACTTTTTAGCGGTCTCCCAATGGATGCCCAGTTCCCGGGCGATTGCCCTAAGGGACAGGCCCCTGAGTTTAGCCTTCTAAACTAAAGCCAAGGTGAAATGTACATATCGCTGGACCGCACTTTCGGTGCCCACCCAGTTGGGGCCTGAAGGTGATATGAGGTGCCGTGGAGTCCTTTCGGTCATCGTCAATCTCCCCGAAGTGCACATCCCGCCTTGGTATTGGTTTAGCGTCGAGCTAAGAGGGTGTGTGACAAAGTGCAATCAGGTTGGCTTGAGCCTTTTGAGCATCAGGTGGACCATCGCTATATGAACCCAGGTCTCACCGGTTTCTGGCAGTTCCTCATAGTCCTTGCTGAGCCGTCGGCACCGGCTGAGCCAGGCCAGCGTCCGTTCAACCACCCATCTGCGAGGCAGCACCTCGAACTGGTGGCTGTCCGGTCTCCGGCGCACCACCTTCAGCAACCATCCTCCAGTCTCCCAAGCCCACGCCACCAGCCGACCGGCATAGGCCGCATCGGCCCAGATGACCTGAAGCCTGGGGAACCGGCCCAGCAGCTTGGCCAGCACCAGTCTGGCCCCGTCCCGGTCCTGGATGTTGGCGGCGTGAATCACCACGGCCAAGAGCAGCCCGGTGGTGTCCACTACGATGTGGCGCTTGCGCCCGGACACCTTTTTGCCGGCGTCGTAGCCGCGAGGCCCCCTTTTTCCGTGGTCTTCACCGATTGGCTGTCGATGATCGCCCCGCTGGGAGTAGCATCCCGTCCCTCGCTCTCCCGGACCACGGGACGCAGTGCCTCCAAAACCCGCTCCCAAGTGCCGTCCTTGCGCCATTTTCGGAAGTACCACCAGACCGTGCCCCAAGGAGGCAGGTCGTGGGGCATCATTCGCCAGGAAATACCGCCACGCAACACGTACAGGATGCCGTTCACCACCTCCCGCAGGTGCACAGTTCGGGGATGTCCCCTGGGTGAAACCGTGGGCAACAGGGGTTCCAGCAAGCCCCACTGGGCATCGGTCAAATCAGTGGGATACGATCTTCGATCCATACCCCAAAGTTACAGGCTACCCGCAAACCACACCAAGCTGCTCCAATGCAAGTTTCGACAATTGTCACACACCCTCTTAGGAAGAGCACGGCTTGAGTTCGCCGTGCTCTTCGGTAGACCTGTAGAAATTGTCCGGGAAGCCTGCATTCGGGCTAGACGAACCAGCCCATGCCTTCCCAGTGGCCGCGCAGGAAGGCTATCTGGCCTCCGTGGACGACGTTGTCAAAGACCAGGACACCGATGATGGTCTCTTTCGGCTCGGGATCCGCACCGGGCCTCAGGCTCATGGTGGCGCTCAACTCCTCCTCGGTCACGGAGGACATATAGTCCCGGCAGCAGGCCTTCATGGCCTCGTAGTACCCTACCAGGACGTCTTTGGAGGGAAGCGGCCACGCGGCCAGGCGCGCCGTGTCCCAGCCTTGGCCGGTCGTCTCCGGGTCGTCGCTCAGGCCGAATTTCTCGCACCAACCGTCTTCTACCCATATCTGAGGCTTGTCTTGGAACCTGGAATTCATGAAAACGTCCGCCACCCGGCTCATGTGGAAGAGGAGCCAACCGATGGAATTGTCGCTGTCGGATATACGGCGCGCCAGGGTCTCATCACTCAGCCCGTCTATGGCGCGGTCTACCATACCCCAGTTACGTTCCAGCGCATTTGATATCCCGGCGGAAACAGCCATGGTTACTCTCCAAAAGTTTCGTTAGTTTGGGGTCGCGGGGCTAATTGTAACAGCCCCAATACTGGAATGGTCTGGAATGGTAAGGTAGCGCCGACGATCAAGAAGAGACCTCTTGCTGATCTGCGACTGTCGTATTAGGGTCTTTTCGGTAGCCTTCAAGACCCTCGAAATGTAGATCCCACCGTGGCTTTAGTTTAGGGTCTCGCCGCCCTCGACATGTTCTTCATCGGCCTGCTAAGCCACAGTCCGGGCTGAACCCCGTTTTGCCGGCTACACAAGGGCGGGCAACAGTCCAAAAGCCCACACCGTTGAGGTCGTCCTACAGACGCTCCAGCAACTTTGAAATCTGATCGGTGTGGTTCATGTCGGGTTCCCACTCGCAGATCACACCGTGTTCGTTGATGACAACTGCGGGCCTTTTCCCGTCTGACGGGTCTTTGACGTACCTCTCTCCATCGAGATCGGACATGCCTAGCTCAATGCCTACTCGTCGATCAGGGTCGTTCAGGACCGCGAACGGAAGCTGCTCTTTCTCGACCCACTGGCGTGCAGCATCCAAGCTTCCGTCATGGATTCCGAACAGCACGACGTTCTTCTCGGTGAACTTGGCAGCATGCTCTCGGTACCCAAGAGCCATGCGGGTTCAATTACCACCGCCCGGACTCGTGAAGAAGTACAGCAGGACCTTTTGTCCGCGAAGGCTGCTAAGGGATATCGTCTGTCCATCGCTGGACTGAAGTGTGAAATCGGAAATCGCCTTCCCGATGTAAGTTTCCATGATTGCCGTCCTTTCCGGTGAGACTTAATAGAACCGACGCACGCATGGCAGAACCGTTCCCCATACAGTTGCTGGGCTGCACGGAGTCTAGGCGTTTCTCACCGCCGATGCACGCCTGGCTACGCACGTCTGCTCGGGCGGCGGCGTGAGTAGCGCATCCTCTTGCGCCAGGACGTCTGTAGGTCCCAGGTGATCAACGACAATTAGTCTTGCCGGCCTGTTGCCGAATGTTACCGGAATTCTAGCCGCTGATTCCCGTGCCGACCAAAGCTAATTTGCCTTAGTAACGCTGTTCCACTGCAGGCTCACTGGAAGCAGCATCGAGCGATGGAGGGTAACTCGCTGCCATTTGAACTGTCTGCAGCGTTCTTCAAACCGGAAGTTCTATAGAGGTACAAGGCAGACAGAGACAAATACACCATCGACGAGGCGCGTAGGGTCATCTCCTGCCGTGGCGCCTGGGATCTAAGGTCGTACGACATCAACGATGCAGGGCAAGTATTCGCCTATCTATGCGACCTAAGGTATCTTCCATACCGGGAGCAGCAGTACTGGAGAATTCACAACGAGGAGCCAAAGGGGACGATCTCACTGCGGGCGATTGAGAACGACTTTCTGAATGAGCGGGCATCGTACGTGACCCCGCTTGAGAGGGTCTTGCACACGGTCCGGGGATGGATCCGGCAAAAGCCCGACTGGTGGAAAATAGATGACGAGGACGATCTTCGTCGAGTCAACACCCCCGTCTCTCACAGCAAAGACGAATGGGGAACTGCTTTTCTCGAACTGTCAAAAGCGGTGATAGAGGGGTTCCAGGTAACTCAGATTCGATCGCTGCTACGCCAGAAGCGAATCTCTTTCGAGAAAGATGAGCAATCCTTGGCCTTGTTAGAGAAACTTCTCCCAGCTCAAACCGGCCAGGATCAGGGACGCCGGCGTATGGAGGGGCTCCGGCTGGTGTGGCGAATCCGAAGCACACTGGTATTCCATCGAGGCGGCTCGGAGGCTGACCTGATAGCAAGGGACGCGATCTCTCAACACGGAACGTATAGGGGCCACTTCGAGCATATCTGCAATCAGGTGGCCGACGAACTGGAGTTGATAGAGCAACTTCTAAATTAGAGCCGCCGTGGGACGTTCAATTACTGGTCGCTGGGAATCAGGAAAGATTCGTCTAAGAGCGCCATGGCCCTTCATTACAGACGTGTCTTGCAGCCCTGTTCTACTTGGTTATCGCGGTTGACCAGCCCGACAATGCAATCATCCCGTGCGCAGGAGATCCTGCATCTCCCCTTAGATCACAGGAGATCACAGGGCCGCTCGGCAATCCCGGCCTCCTCCGATCCCGGTCATTCTGGCAAATCGGCCAAAGGGTTGCAGCAGCTTGGCGGCAGTCCCTCAAAACGCCCCTTCAGCCATTCTTAATGATGGCGCGTTAAATGCGCTTAACGCGCAACAACGGGTTAAAGGGGCGCCCAACAAGGGACGCCCCTTTAACGCGTCCGAGAAACAGGGTTGGTGAGCCATTGAGGTTGCCCATCTAACCACTATGCCGGGGTAGCCGCCTGCTAGTCGAACCCGTTTGCCCCGTTAATCGATACAATACCCGCCCGAGCGGAGCCGCCGTGGGCCTCGAAGTAGTGCAGGTCCATCTCAAACTTTTCGGTCGTGTAGGAGACAGGAGTGGGTTCGTTGTCGGGGTCCGAGGCGTCTCCGTTACAGCGTTGGAAAGTCTTGTCTGCACTGTGGCGCCCCGGAGAGTCGAGAGATCCGCTCCATTGGGTCAGATCGGAGTCTTCAACAAGAACACGCACGTCGACAGGGTTCCCGTTCCAGCCTTCGTAGTAGTTGCTTTTTATCGGCCTTTCGCAGTTCCAGGACCCGTCGGTGAATTCGCAGGTTTCGTAGACGTCAGACAGGGAATCGACACTTACTTTCTGCCCGTTTTCGTAGGCCGATAGGTACAGTATTTCCTGGAGAACGATGGTGTATCCGGTCACCTCCGGGTGGTTCTCATCCCACTCGCTCCAGTCGATGGTGTAGCTGCCGTCGTGGTTCACCCTTGCAGTCGCAAAACTGTTGATAACGCAGCCGGCAACGGCACCCGCCCGGTAGTCGCGATTGCAGATTTCCTTGAAGGTCTCCTCCTGCTCCTCCTGGCCGCCGCCACCACCGTTGTTGTCTGTGTTTTCAGTGGAGGAATCTTCCTCGGAATCCTGACCGCCACCATCGTTATTTTCCTCGCCGTCCGATTCAGGTTGGACAGTGTCGGAAGTCATGCCATCGGCGCTCTTGCCTGCCCCCTCATCATCGGTGTAGTCCACCATGGCCCGGAGGTACATGCCCTCGTCTTCCGTGGCCGGCGTGTAGGTTTCTGATTCGGAACTGCTTATAGTCTCCCAGTTGGTCGCACCGTCGTTGGACTTTCCCCAGTGCCAGCTGGTGCCGGTGACCCCGCCGTCGAGATCGGTCAGGGTTGCAGTGATTGATTCACCCACTACCGGCTCCAGCATGGAAAGTGTGACCTTTCCGGGCTCGTCGACGTTCACCAGATCAATGGTCACCGTGATGGTGTCGTCAACGGCGGTGTCCTGGCTGTGGTCGGCGGCCTTGCTGTCGGTCACCTGCACCACGACCTCCAGGGATGGGTCAGTCTCGTAGTCCAGCTCAGTTCCTGCCGCCACCTCCAACTGGCCGGTCCCGGTATTGACAACAAACTTGTCGGCGTCCGCTCCAGTGGCAAGTGAATAGGTCAGGGTGTCCATGTCCGGGTCCAGCGCCGTTATGGCTGCGCCCAGCCTGATGCCGACGACGGCGTCCTCGTTCACCGAGCGGGTTGCCGTTGCGCCCTCGTTGAACTCGGGTGTTCCGTTGTCGGTCCGGGAGACGGCATTGGCAGCTGTACCGATGGCTTCCTTGCCGGTCCCTTCGCCGTCGTCGTAAGAGGCTTTTGCCCGGATATACTTGCCTGCATCACTCGCAGCGGGCGTGTAGCTCTGGGACGTGGCCCCGGAAATGTCGGCCCAGGTATCGGACGGGTTGCTATCTGCGGTCTGCCACTGCCACGTCAAGTTGTGAATCACGCGATCGGGATCCTGGAGTCTCGCGTCCAATGCCACGTCAACCTCCGGGCTGTTGGAAAACAGTGTCACCGCCCCTGCCTCGTCAGCGTTTGTGACATTGATCTTCACAAAGTGGGTCTCGTCCCATTCTGAGTCAGCTTCGCCTGAGGGGTCTTTACTATCGCGAAGCCATATCCAGAGGCCGCGTATGGAGCTGCCCTCGTAGTCCAGGTCCGCACTGTCTTTGATGAAAAGCTGACCGCTGGAGGTGATGTCGAAGACATCAAAAGTCGATGGTCGCACTGCAAAAGTCAGGGCATCGTTTTCGGGATCGGAGGCTGGAACTGGCGATCCGATATTGGTTCCTATGGCCGTATTTTCAACCACGGAAAGCGACTCGGGAGCGGCGGCGCCGAAGGTCGGAGGCTGGTTTGAGGGAGGCGCCGCCAGGACCGTGTTTTCGGTCTCTACTTCGACGGTCTTTACATTTGCGGTGTCGTATCCATCCTTGTAGGTAGCCTTGAAACGCAGGGTTTTCTCTGCGTCGTCGGAAACCGGTGTGTATGAGTGAGTTGTGCTGGCTGAGTCAGTGTCAGAGATTTCGGTCCAAGAATCGGAATCCGTACTTCTCTCCACCACCCAGTTGACCTGGTTCCCGTCGGCAAGCTCCACACCGTCCGGGTCCGTGAGCGTCGCACCAATTTCGATGTCCACCTGGGGATTGGCACTGCTCAGGGTTAATTTGCCGGCTTCCTCGACGTTGGTGACTTGTATCGTGAATGTGAGTTCATCATCCCAGCTCAAGTCCCACTGCCCGGACTCGTCCTTGTTATCGCGGATTCGAATTCTTCCCTCATAGGAATCGGTGCCCTCGTAGTCAAGGCCCTTCTCATTAGACACCTTGATATCGCTCAGCACTAACTGGAACGGGCTGGCGGAGCTTGCCCGATATTCGAAGAACAGCGAATCGTCGTCGAGGTCGGTAATGTCCAAATGGCCGACGGTGTGGCCTAGTGCGGCATCTTCCGCGACTGAGAAGACCGTTCCATCAGCCGTAACGAACTCGGGGTCATCATTCTGAATAACCCTGATCGCTACGTCGATGGCATCGTCCGAGCCGCCGCCCAGCCCGTCCAGCGCACTCCTGCTGTCGGAAATAGACACCGTGAGGGTGTAGTTTTCTCCGCCGTCGAAAGCGGAAGCGTCATTCCTGACAAAGATCTCCCCTGTCTGGTAGTCGAGGCGAAAGACGCCGAATCCCCCGCTCGACAACAGGTAGGTTATCGTATCCCCGTCGGGGTCCACGACCTCGGGAACAGAGCCGATGTAGTCACCCACGGCAATGCTGCGGTGGAACTCGAAGCTGATTGACGTCTCGGTGAATGATGGTGCTGTATTTCTGCCGCCATAGGCGTAGAGCTTCTGGTCATCGCCATCAACAACCCAGAACCGCAGTGCGTGTCCTGTCAGTCCGCCGTCGGGGTCGTCGTTGTCTGGGACCGTCCAGAACTCCCGGGCTTTCTTCCGGGTTCCGTCGGACAAGTCGTAGGCGTAGGCGTGCTTATCCCGGGTGTCGAAGACCCAGATTGTTTCGCCGTCAGACCACATCTCCCCGGGGTGTCCGTTGTTGCTGTGTAAGTTCATGTCCCGGTCGGACTGACCGGTCCTGTCCGAGAGATCGTAGGCGAATAGCTTGTCGTCCCCCGAGTCGGAGACCCAGATGATTTCCCCGTCGGACCACGTCCCCCTTGGGTCTGAGTTGTTTGAGCCGAGAGTCACAGACTTGTATGGAGCCAGGAACCCGATTTCATTCGCCTCCGGCTCGAGGTAATAGGCGTACAGGAAGTCGTTGCCTGTCGAGTCTTCAATGACCCAGACGGTTTCGCCATCGGACCATATTGACAGCGGTTTCTTGTTGAAGGAGGCCAACTGAACATCCTTGCTGCTGACTCTCGTTTGATCGCTCAATGAGTAGGCAAGTAGCTTACCGTGGTCGGACCTGCCCTTGTCGGCGACCCACATGGTCTCGCCGTCGTTCCATAGACCTGAGGGCTCAGTTACGTTGGTGATGTCTATCTCGTCCCCCGGGTGCCTGAAGTTGAGGAAGTACATCGCGTACAACTTTGGGTGTGCCTCGTTGTTGAGAGCCCACATTATTTCCCCGTCGGACCAGATGCCCCTGACATCATCGACATCGCTGGGCAACCTTATTTCGAGATCTGTAACGCGATCGCCGTGAGAACTGCTATTGAGGTTCCTTTCGTACGCGTATAGCATTTCGTCGTCAACGTCGCTGATCCAGACCCTGGTGCCCTGACCCCAGATTCCCCAAGGATTGTCGTTATCGTTGTGCAGGTCGAACTCCTCGTCTTCCTGACGACTGCCGTCCGCAGTGCTGTAGGCATAGACCTTGGTATCGTCCTTGTCGACAATCAGGATGGTTTGGCTGAATCCCCACATTCCTCTCGGGCCGTCGTTAGACCCGGCGAGGTCAATGTCGCGGTCTGCCATGCGGCTGTAGTCGCTGTAGGAGTAGGCGTAGAGCTTTGTATCGTCCCAGTCGCCGACCCACACCACAGTACCGTCGGACCAGATTCCATGGGGGTCGGCGTTGGAGCTGTCGAGCTCGATATCTGCGCCCTGATTGAACGACCCATCGGCAATGTCGTAGAAGAGGAGCAGGTACTGGCCCTCCCAGCGTTCGTCGTTCTCAACCACCCAGAGGTTGGTCCCGTCGCTCCACATTCCCATTGCACGGTCGTTGTAAGTGGCCAGGGTCACGTCCCGGTTCGGCTTCGGAACAGTCGCGGTCGCCGTTTCACGGACGACCAGGAATACCAGAATTGCGGCCATGACGGCTATCATGACCAAGAGCCCTGAAGGACGAAAAATAATCCTTATGGCATTCATCACAGCTCCCTCTCACGCTGTCGGAATCGAATTTGGACAATCCATTTCCTGAACGGGCCGATGTCCCATTGGCTTCAGGCTGGTCCGCAAGGGAGACGCGGGTAAGGTGCGGAAAACCCACCAGGGTCCAGCAGTGGATTCCCGGTCCAAATGACTCCCCGAACCTGCTGGGGAAAATACTAGGAGGACGATGGCTCCCAAAGGCTTGGCCACAAGCGATCAGGTGGAGCAGCCATGAGTCCCCCGACTGGAATTCGGCGTCTCTGCCTGGAATCCACCCCTGATTCGGTCGATAGCAGACGACAGAGACGCCGCAGAATTCAGATCGGACAGAATGGACGACTTGTCTCGCCTAGCGAATACGACCTTACTTTTTGAATGTGTAAATCTCGTGAAATCGAGTTCGGTTTTTGTGCGAACTTCGTATAGGAATGCTCATATTTCGTGCGTAATTTGTGGCAGCAAGTCCCGTTGCCTTGGGCAGGCAGGAAGAGGTGGTGGTCAGGAGAACGAGAGGGTGGGAAGCTCTGAAGCGCGCCAGGATGTCCACGGCGGAGGCAAGGGGAGGGGTCGGCAGCGGATGGTATGGAGAGGGCGGCGGCGGAAGCCGAGCTTCATTAGATTGCTATAGAGGCTGGAGGGCGGCCTTCTCCCGGCCGTGCGTAGGGCGGTAGCCTTCACCATTCATTCACAGGACTGAAATGCGGCTACAGGTTGGGAATGCAGTGGGTGAGTTGGTTCCAGCAACTCTCCGCAAGGGGCTCTCTGCTGAGCGTTTCAGGCCATTTATCAGAAGAATGGATTTCGGGGACAGGGTTGCGGCCTCGCTTGCTAAGCTGGCTGAAGACCTCGAAGCGCATCTCGGCGCCAGTCCTGGAAAGTGGAATGAATCCGAACTCGTCTATGCTCAGCGGGTTCGGCCGGGAGAGTTGCCGTTGGAGGTTGACCCGGCGTCCTTCGCACCGGGCCGCCATCAGCTCGTTGATGGCGCGATGATGGTGCGATGTAGACGGATAGCGAAAATGTCCGGGGTGTCTCACAGTACACCCGTCAACTTTCCTGCACCCGATCAAGCGCGAGAGCAAGAAGGCCAATGGCCTTCTGCCCTCCTCCCTCGCCCGCTCCAAACCCGCCTTTTCCGCTTCCTGGTGGACTCCAGTCAGGGCACCTTGGACGATCATTGTCCTGCGGATGAGCTTGGCTGCGATGCTGTCGTCTGCGGTGTTGATGCCCTCCCTGATGGCACGATTTCAATATACTGCTTGGTAAGTTCCGAATGGATCTTGACGTCCTCGTGGAAGTTCCGGCTGAACCGGTCCAGCCAGGCTACGACGACGGTGTCGCTCGGCCTCCCCCGGTCATCAATTCGTTCCACTCGTGCCGCGACGTAGGGCTGCAGGTCGTCTCATCGGCGGAGATGTGCTCCTCCCGTATCTCGAACTCCCGCAGTATGTGGAGCTGGGTCTCCTGGTTCCGGGTGGAGCCGTCGGTGTTGATGACCCGGGCGTAGCCTCAAGTGACGGGGATCAACTTCTCGTACATCTGATTCGCAAAAGGCGCAGTCTGACGGGTGGACGTAATAGAGGGGGAGGGAGGCGGTTAGCGGAGGACTGGTTCCTTGGCGCGCAAGCACAATTATCGTGCACGCCAACCGCCCTCCGCCGTTGCGGTTTTCGGGCCTGTCCACAGTAATGGAGCGTCTGTTCGCGAACCCTGCGCCTCTTGTCAGTTTGTCAGTCGTTGGCGCAGCCCCGGGGGAAGAATTCAGAATCCTGTCATTGCAACTATTGGATGGCTGTCGGTAACGGTCCCTGATCGTCGCCACAAGTTATTGCTTCGCCATTTTGCTGATGCCTCCGCCCATGGCGCTGGCCGACGAATGTTCGGTGGCATTTTGTTTGAGGCAACTACCTTCGTAGAGTAACGAGTTGTGTGCGGCGATGCGCCCCGGACCTTGGGCAGTACGCCATACCGGTTCGTGAAACTCCGGAGCTGCTGGGTCTGCCGCGGCGGTACGAGCGGCATAGTCTCCTCTCCGAAGCCAGTTTGGCGGAGGTGGCCACAAGTCACGTTGCTGTGAGAGGGAAAGGGTTGCCTCCCAGACCTCACCGAAAAGCTTCACTTAATTCGTCTCCGGCCACCGGCCCGTGTCCGAGGCGATGCGGGCAGTTTCCCGCCGCGTACTACATTCTTGCGCGCCGCGCCGCCCCACCGCGGCCCAGCAACTGCAGGGAGTGAATCAAGATGAGAACGCCACAGCCTTTCCTGGAAGTCTTTGCCCTTGCTCCACTAATTCTGTTATTGGCTTGCGGCGGCTCGGAAACAACCTGCCCACGGCAACCTAGCTGATATTCAACTAGCTCCGGCAACCGGACATGTCGGAAAGGTTGGTGGAAATCAGGTAAGCCCGGTCAAGGACACGGTCACTCAACAGGGCCTGATGACCCGGTTCATCCTGAGCCTCAGCGGAAAGAAGGAAGAGGCGATCCGGGATATGCCCAACATTATCGGCAAGGCGCTGAACTCACCGGAGATGCATGCCATCACTGGGGGAAGTCGTCGGAGTGGCGCTGGACAGAACTTCGGGGCGGCGGATCCAAGTGGCTGATCGGGTGCAACGAGCAGACTACCTACTGGATATCCGGCCCATCTACCCGCCACGCGTTTACGGCGGCGGCCGATACCCTCCAGGCCACCGTACCGGAGGCGGCCTGGAGGTTCTACGAGCAGTCTCCAAATGCGTCGCCGGGAGAATTCGCTGAGCGCACCTCCGCGTGCCACCGTAGCCGCTTCCGGACTGACGGCCAACCTGATGATCGGCTACCTGAACAACTCCGATACGCCCCAGCAGATTAGGGGTGTCGCCCCCCGGATGGGACCCACGGATATGGAGACTAGGAAGGCACTACCATTACCCTCGAGGAACTCATCCCGCTCACCCACGAGACAGATGAGCGACTGGACGAATACCTTGCGAGCCAGCTGGTCGGGTTCCTGGGGCCCATTTGCCCGAGTTGAGCAAGCTCATCGGCGTCGCGACCTTGGTCACCAACCGCATCAACAGCTTCGTCGTGAAGGACGTGGGCGAGCTAGCGCTCTTCATCTCAGGCAAGCACCTGGGATGGATCAACCGGTTCTGCGCAGGGTTGGGTGCCATCACCGGCCTGATACGGCTGGGGATCAGCCCGCCGCCGTAGTTGTTGAGCAGACCGCGGAGCCCGTTACTCTGCAAAATCCGGGGACTGGAGCACACCAAGAGCCACAAGGAACGACTCTCCCAGTCGCTCAGGCTGAACGAACTCCAGCACGTCATTTGGCGTATGAATCCGGGAGACGTCGGGACCGTACAGCAAGAGCACCGGCACGCCCGCGCCTTCGAAGGGCTGATGGTCGCTGGAAGCCCACCCCGGCAAGGGCTGGGGTTCTGATTTCACACCCAGGTCTTCCGCCACCTTCAGAGCCAGCTCCGTCAGGCCTTCGTCCCCTGTTGCCGCAAGCAGGTCGCCGGTCGCCACCACGTCGAAATTCAGCATGGCCCTGATGCTGGCCAGCTCCTCATCACTCAGAGACTGGACGTAGTGAATGCTGCCGAACAGCCCTATTTCCTCGGCGCCGAAGGCAATGAAACGGACCGAGAAGGGCAGGGACTCATTGGCCAGTTCCTCGGCCAACGCCAAGACCACGGCGATACCGGAGGTGTTGTCGTTGGCCCCGTCCTCCGTTTGCGGAACGACGTCGTAGTGTCCGCCTACAATGACCAGCCCGTCTCCGGTGCCTTCCAATTCGGCGACCACATTCTGGGATTCGAGTACCTGGGTTTCTATATTTACCGACAGGGTCACCTCCGAGGATTGCGCCATTGCATAAAGCTGAGCGCCAATCTGGGGCTGAAGGAGGATCAAGGCCGGAATCGGGACTTGTGCCCCAAACAACGGAGCGAATTGCTCCATGCCGGTAATGTTCCCGGTAATGACAGCGGCAGAGGCTCCAGCGGCGGCCGCGGTGTTGACCTTCTCCAGCAAGGACAGAAGGGTAACAGGATTGTTCACCGCGAGATCCTCCTGGTGCAAGAGCGCAATTTTTCCAGTCAGGTCCTCTCCCGGACCCTCCTCCCCCACCACAATGGCGGTGCCGCTTCCGAGTCCGCCCTTGGGTGTGGTAGACAGAATCAGCCCGGGAGGCTGGGCTTGAATCGGAGACTCGACAATGATCTGGGCGTTCTCGCCGCGGGTCTGGATATACCGCTGAACGTCGAAGAACTCCAGGTCAAATGGCTGAAGCTCCGCCGAGTAGCCCATCGCGTCCAACCGCTCCTTCAGATGCTCGGCGGCTTGGAGTTCCTCAGGAGTCCCGGCCTCCCTGTGCCCCAGTTCTTCCACCAATTCAGTGACGAGGTCGTAAATCGTTTCCGACGCTGCCTCGTGTTCCTCGGAAACGTATTGCGGAACAGGGGAAGCCGTCGGTTCAGCGGTGGCCGTGACAGCCGGTTCGGGTAAGGGCGTATCCGCAGGAACAGGCGTGACAGCCGGTAAGGTGGGAGTCGGCGGTTCGGTCGTCCCGGTGGGTGGTAACACAACGGTAGCGGGAACTGTAGTGGCGGGCGGCTCGGGCGTTGCGGGGGAGGCAACGGCGGTCTCAGGAGGCGCCTCCGTGGGCGTCCCGTCGGAACAGGCTACGGCGACAGCGACGAGGAGCAGGGATGCCAGGATGACAAGCGGGCCGTTCACCATTCGGGACAAGACCGCAAGTAGGTTGATATTCAACATATTTTCTTATTCCTTCAAACATAGAGGCCGCAACTTACAGCAAATGCATTGCCAGTTCAATAGTCGTGGTGGTTCCGTCAGGCCGAACCGTGCTGATGTCCAACATCCGGAGGGATGCAGGACCTGAAAGAGTCTCGGACTACCTCATTACGACGTAGTTCCATCCCGGGTACAGGGTCCGCCCCCGGAACTCCTGTTGACGGCTCATGCTGATTGCCAGCACCACCGTCGGGTTGGCCGACAGGTCGATGGTCGTCAGCGTGTTGAACGACTCGAAGGCCGGGTCCGGGTCGTAGAACAGCCACTCCTGCGTCCTGTTGTTCAGCCACCAGACGCGCTGGAGCACGCCGCTGTCGGCCAGCGGCCTGAGAAGCTGTTCGACCGGCTGGGACTTGCTCCCCGGCTGGGCAGCCACCGGCTCGGCCTTAACCAGCACGAAGTTCCAGCCGGCGTACAGCGGGAGGCCCCGGAACTGCTGGCTGCGGGTCACGTTGATGGCCACGACGACGGGCGGGGCCGACACCAGGTTGATTGTGCGCAGCGTGTTGAAGGGCACCAAATCAGGGCTCGGATCGTAAAACAGCCAGCGCTGCGACGATTCGATGAGCCGCCACACCCGACCCAGCGTGTTGTTCTGTGTCAGGGGCTGGAACAGCTGCCCCACTCCCTGGAAGTTGCTCACGGGCCGCGGCGGGGCGGGTGGCGCGGGTGGCGCGGGTGGCACAAACCCAACGCCTCCCCCACCACCGGTATTAGTGGTTCTGATAACCGGCGGCGGCGGCGACGTGGGCGGCGTTGCACCTTGCACCCGGTTGGTCGAGGTCGCCTGTGCGCTCTTACCCGGCCCGTGGCCGTCGGTGTAAGACGCCACCGCACGCAGGTATTTGCCCACGTCGCCAGCCACCGGGGTGTACACAGCCGATGCGGCCCCGCCGTTGGTGGACCAAGCCCACTGCCAGGATATATTGGAGATGCTCCCGTCGGGGTCCGACAGGGCGGCGCTCAGGGCCGCGCCAACCCGGGGTTGCGTTGACCGCAGGGCTACTGTTCCCGGCCTGTCGGGGGGAGGCGGCGCAGCGCCGCCGAAGACCCAGGGTCGGGCCTGTTTGATCGCCAGGACATCCTCGCTGGTGATCTTGAACTCGATCTCCATCGCGAACGGGTCACTGGGGCCTGGGTCGTAGAGCCCCTCGAAGTGGTCATGGATCACGATCAGGCGCTCGCGAAGTTCGGTCAGGTCGTCGCCGTCCATGAGGAGTTGACCCACCGGTACCTGGTTGGAGGGGTTAAGGATGTCGTATCCATTTTGGCCAATTAGGATTTCCTCTTGCACAGAGAGGGCAGCAGGATTGGAGACCAGTTCCTCACCCACCTGACTGTTGACGTATATGTAATCCTCCAAGCCGTAGAACGGGTCGAAACTGACGGCGACACCGTTGACCAACTCATCTGTGCAGTTCGGATGTACCAGCACTCCCATGGCGACTGCACGGTGATCGATCCGATGGAACTCCCGTTCCGTGAAGGCCCGGAAGGTCCACAGGCTGGCAAACACTCCCTTGAGGGATTTGTCTATGCCGTCCTCCTCCGTTTCCTCCGGGTCCTGGGTCTTGGAGTCGTACAGTCCCGCGCCGTTGAACCCCGGCAGGTCCTCGTTGTTGGTGCTGGATCGATAGCGGAGTGATTGCGCCTCCGGGTACGTGGCGTGCATGGTGGTCAGCGCGTCGATGATCCACTGGGGCGTGTCCCCGTCTTCGATGTCGTCGCGCAGATCGTCGAGCATGTCGTCTTGGACGTCGAAGTCCGTCTGGAAATCCGAGTCGGCCAGCATCTCAGTGATGGCGTCATAGAACCCGTTGGCCTTCATGAACTCGTCGTAGAAATGGAACGGGATGGCAAACCCTTCGGGTACGGTGCCTTCCGGGAAATCAAGCGTCCCCAGTACGGCGACGTTGGCCGCCTTGACCCCAAACGCCCGCCAATCGTCAAAGCCGATCTCATCAAGCGGAGTAATCTCAGTAACCGAGAGGTCCTGCTCCGGCGTCTGTGGTTGGGGCCGGGACGCCTCGTAATGGGCATCAACCTCCTCCTTGGTGGCCGCTCGCAGGTCCCAGCTACTGTCGGTTACCTCGTAGCGGACGTAGCTGCCGATCAGGGGCGCGACGGCAGCGTCGTCGCGGATGCTGCGGATGTAGGCGTTGGGGATGCCGTCCTGCACGGCGCGGAGGTTGACGTGCGAGAGCGGGGTTTGGGGTACGGTGGTGATGATGCCGGCAACGCGGGGCAGCTCGTTGGGCAGCGCCTCGTAGATCACGATGTTGCGGGGGTAGGGACGGTCGTCCGCATCCAGTACCTGCAACAGGCCATACCCCTCCTCAGGGTTCAACGCCAAAAAGTTGATGCCGGAGTAGACGTCCCCGTCGAACACGAGATTGATGCGGGATTCCCGGTGCAACGGCAAATCGGGCTGGATATGCGGTAGCTCATGATTCCGCACATGCAAGGCCAAGCTATTCTCGAGCAGCGGCATCTGGCGGCGAGCAGCGTATGGGCACGCTCAATAAGGCTGAAGGAGAAAGAGTAGCGGGATGGGAGTGTATTTAACGAGTAACGGTAGACTCCCTGGCTGCCATCGGGGGCATCGAGGTTCTGGTTGTAGGCGATCGTGCCGAGAATTATCCGCTGCCGGTTGATAGACCTGTCATCCAAGAAGGTCTGATGCGTAGGATGCGTCTTGGCGTTGATGAAGTAGGCACTCGGTCGGTCGGTGTCCATGCCGATCAGGCCGAACTTGAAGTATCCTCCCACGGCAAGCGCATCGTATGTCTGGTTGTCGGGAACGGCTAGGGCGCCGTCGTTAATGTCGATCGCCGCGGCGGGGTTCACCGGGCTCATGTTGCCCAGGTCGTCCAGCTCCGTGATGTCGTCGACACAATCGCCGTCGACGTCCGCCGGGTCGGCAACGAGGTACTGCTCCACTCTGTAGCGCTCGGCGGGCAGCGCCTCCACGTTCTCGGCGAGTGTCGTCGTGGCCCGCTGCACCACGCTTCACCAGGACCGGGATCTCCACCTCAGTGCCGTCCACGTCGAGGCTCACGTAGAGCACGAAGTAGTCGTCAGTGGTGGAGGTCACCACGATGGGAACGCCTGCCACCTCCAATGCCGTTGGCGTCGGCGCTGGGTCGTGACAAGTCTCCGCTTGGGCGTCATTTGGTCGGACAGTGTCGTCTCTGGGCGCGGGGGCGCGGGAGCCGGGGTCGGCTCCGACTCATCGATTTCCTCGAGCAGGTCGACGCGAGCTACGTTGGACCGGGAGCTCTTCACGCCGCCACGAAGCGCCTTGACCCGGTAGGCGTAGCGGACCCCAGGCTCGTTTGCCGTGGCGTCCACGTGGGTGGTAGCCGTGGAACTGGTGTTTGCCACCAATACCAGCATGGTGCCCTCGCCCTCCCTCGGACGCCGCCGCAGGATCTGGTAGCCCGTGACGGAAGCGGCATCCTGGACCGGAGATGACCAGTTCAGGATGACCCCGCCGTCCGCTATCGCAGCGGTGAGGTTGGAGGGAGTTGGCGCCTCCTCGCTGCTCTGACCATAGGCCGGGTAGACCAGAAATGGAGCCAGCATTCCGGCGAGGCATAGCGCCGCAACGAGGGAGGGGCCGGCGACCATCGCCCTGATGGCCTTGGAGTCGCCAGGCAACGGGGTTTGGAGAGGATTCAAACGGGATTTCCCATATTGGCAGTCTTAAAGCTCAAGGGTCATCACAGTTGCAACGCTGGAATCATAGTCCGCTCATCCTGGATACCGTCGCCAAATAAATCGCTGCCGCTGAGGGGAGAGGACGGAGGGCCTTGACGGCTCCGAGCTTGGAGCTTCTTTCGCCGTCCGCCGAAGAATGGGTTGAAGTCCTTGGCCATGATGCCCGCGGTGCACGAGCTGCAGTAAACACCGGCGTCGGCAACATGATCGCAGGACCTGTACTTCGCGTTCGCCATTACCGAGGCCCTCGCGGGAAGAGTGAGGATTGACGATACCTTTTCCGTCCCTCTCCCCATAAGGACTGACTGTCAGTAATTCCACGCGCAACGCCGGTTCACACAAGGCGTCTTACGGTGAGCCAACATAGGCAGTGGGTAACAAGATGAACGCCAGTTGTAATTAACGTGCAACTCTTGACAAGGCACGCAAGCAGTTTCCGGGCGTCTTCAGAGGTCTCAGATGTCAGGCGGAACCGTGCTGATGTCCAATATCCGGAGGGATGCAGGACCTGAAAGAGTCTCGGACTATCTCATGACGACGTAGTTCCAGCCTGGATACAGCGTACGGCCTCCGAACTCCACCTCCCGGCTCACGCCGACCGTCAGCACCACTGGCGGGTTGGCGGCCAGGCCGATGGTCGTCAGCGTATTGAACGACGCGAAGGCCGGGTCCGGGTCGTAGAACTTCCACTCCTGCGTCCTGGCATCCAGCCACCAGACCCGCTGCAGCACACCGATGGCGGCCAGCGAGCGGAACAGCTGCGATACCAGCTATGACCCGCTCCCGGGCTGGGCCGCCAGCGGCTCTGACGTAACCGGCACGTAGTTCCAGCCGGCGTACAGCGGTATGCCCCGGAACCGCTGGTTGCGGGTGACATTGATGGCCACGACGGCTGGCGGGTCCGACGCCAGGTTGACCGTCCGCAGGGTGTTGAACGGCACAAAGGACGGCCTGGGATCGTAGAACAGCCACCGCTGCGACGATTCGATGAGCCGCCAGACCCTGCCAAGGGTGGCGTTGCTGGTCAGCGGCTGGAACAGCTGCCCGGCCCCCTGGAAGTCGGTCGCGGGCCGCGGCGGGGCGGGCGGGGCGGGTGGGGCAAAGCCACCAGTAGGCGCTCTTGTATTGCGCGGAGGCGGCGGAGAAGTCGTCGGTGGGGGCGGCGGAGAAGTCGTAGGTAGGGGCGGCGGAGAAGTCGTCGGTGGGGGCGTCCGCGTCGGTGGCGGCGGCGGCGGCGGATCACTGGCGGTTGCGGTCGCCTCGTTTGACCATGCGGCGTTGCCGTCGGCGTTTACGGCGCTCAGCTGGTAGCTGTAGGTCGTCCCAGTCGTCACCTGGCTGTCCCGGTAGGTTGTAGCCGCGACGCCGGGTGCGGTTGGGAC
Source organism: Dehalococcoidia bacterium (assembly GCA_965216065.1). Lineage (GTDB taxonomy): Bacteria > Chloroflexota > Dehalococcoidia > Lucifugimonadales > UBA3495 > VXOI01. Next base: position 698,072 of record CBDCFB010000002.1, on the reverse strand, counting down.
TGGGGCATAGGTCCCGCCGGCCTCCTTGCGTTCCAGATCGTATTGGGTTATGGGGCTGCCGTTGTCGCCCGGTGTGCTCCACCTCAGGTCAATGTGTGCACTGGTCCCCGATGCCCGCAGATTCGTGATCCGCCGCGGCGGCGCATCCAACTCCGTCGTGGCCGTGTCGTCATTGTCCGCCGGTGTACTGTCGAGTTGATCCGCTCTTGCTAAGGCGGAAAAGCGAATATCCGCAGAGGCGTTGCCGGTGACCTCCGCTACGATGTCCCCACTGGCGGTGTCGTTTCGTTCCAGCGTCCCCAATGTACATGTGACCGTTCGACCGGACTGCCTGCACTGTCCGGTCGCCGGACTCGTTACCTGAGCCGAGACGTAAGATGTGCCCGCGTCCAGCGTGCCGGTGAGGACCGTGTTCGTTGAGGCCGCCGGCCCGCTGTTGTCGACCGACCAATCGTAGGTCAGTGGGTCACCCGGCATGACATTGCTTGCTCTGGCGTTCAGCGTCGTCCGCAAGTCCGCCAGCGAAGCAATGTCGTCCGTGGTGGTAACCGTGGCTGTCGACTCGCCGAGGGTGAGGTGCGGCTGGCGGGACCCGGCAAAAGCCAGCCTTACCGTGAAACGCTCCAATGGCTCGTCGACGGTGTCGTGCTTCACGTCTACTGTGAAGGGTCGGGTGGCCACCCAGCGGGACTGGCCGGCCACCGTAGTGCGCGAGAAATTGTTGCGGGCGAAAGTGTCCGTTTCTGACAACTGCTCGTAATCGTCCGGCTGCCGCGCCGTGCCGTTGGCCGTATTCACGCTGAAGTCAAAGGTGAACCCGGTCTCGGGGCGTTTGTCCGTTGCCGTGACCGCCATCGCGCTCAGGGTCGCCGGCGTGGTTGTCCCGGGACTCGTAGGCTCTTCCGCCGTCAACGCCGTTTCCTCCCAGCCCAGAGTCACCGGCACATGGTCGTTGTCGACTATCTCGACGGTCGCCTCGGCGCTGCCGCCCGTCCAGTGGGGCTGTAGCGTCCCGCGGTAGTCCAGGGTTACCGTGAAATTCTCGTTCGGCTCGTCTTCGGTGTCCTCTCTGATGGAGACGCTGACGTCCCGGGTTGCCTGGAAGCTGCCCCCCACGTCTGTGAAGTCGCTCTGGCGGAAGGTGAAGTTCTCGGTCAGCCTCCCATAGTCCGAGCCTTCGGTGGCGGTGGCGGTGCCGCCGGCCGTCGTCGCGGACAGGGCGACGGTAAAACCGCTCTCCGGCATCTTGTCCGATGTGGTGGTGGCCCGGGCCTTCAGGGTTACCGTCCCCGCACCCTCGTCGACGCTCACGGACGACTGGTCCCAGCTGATGGCGACGGGCACGTGGTCATTATCGGTGATGGTCACCGTTGTGCTGGCCGGGCCTCCCTGGAGGTGCGGCAAAGTGGGGTCCGAGTAGACCATGGTGGCATCGAAGTCCTCGTCAGGCTCGTCCTCCGTATCGTCCACGATGGCCATCTGTACCTGCTTCGCGGCGCGATAGCGGCGGTCGCCGTTGACGGTTACTCGGCTGAAATCGCTCTGGCTGAAAGTGACGGTTTCGTCCACCTCCGTATAGTCGCCGGGCGAGACCGCGCTGCCGTTGGTAGTATAGGCGGAGGCGTCGAAGGAGAACCCGTTTTTAGGCCGCTTGTCCAAGGTGGTGATGGCGTAGGCGCGCAGCGTGGCGCTTCCGGCGTTCTCACGAACCGTAACGTCCGGCTGTTCCCAGCTGAGAGTAACTGGAACGTGTTCGTTGTCCTGGATTGTGACGACTGCGGTAGAGGGGCCTCCCCGGAGATGCGGGAGGCCGGGAGTCTGGTAGGCCAGCCTTACCCTGAAGGCCTCGTTCGATTCGTCATCCGTGTCGTCTATGATGCCCACGGTGAAATCCCTGGTTGCACGGTATCGCTGCTGGCCGTTCACGTCGCCCTGGCTGAAATCGCTGGCGACAAAGGTCGCGGACGAAGGCGGAGCCGTGTAGTCGTCGTCTTGCGTCGTGCCACTATCGGTGGTGGTCAAGGTGACGTCGAAGGTGAAGTCAGCCACCGGCGGCGCGTCAAGCGTCGTTGTGAAGACTGCTCTCAGGGTCACGCTCCCCGCGTCCTCCGCCACTTCAAAAGAGGTCTCTTCCCATTCCAGGGTTATGGGTATGTCGTCCGGCAGCGGTGTGCCTGTCTCCGTGTCGGACCATGCTCCATCCCCCGCCGAGTTGACGGCCCGCACCTGTACGTCGTACTCCGTGGCATTAGCGAGGCCGGTGATGGTGTAGCTCAGGTCGCCGCTTCTCCATGCGTTGTCCCGCACCGTCCAGTTGGCGTCCACCGTCTCGTCTTCGCTGGTCTCGATATGGCGCACGTCGTAGGCTGTGCTGGCCCCGCCACCTGTGTCAGTTGGAGCAGTCCAGACTACAGCCAGGGTCCTGTCGCCGCGTGTGATGGACGTTATGGCGGGTGCATCCGGCGCGACCGTGGTGGGCTCGTCAGCTCCCGCCAGGGACCAGGGGCCGTGCCCGGAATCGTTGTGGGCTCGCAGTTGAAACTCGTACTTAACCCCTCCCTCCAGTCCGGTGATGGTGTAGCTGCGATTGCTGAGGGTCCCAACGTTCGTCTCCAAGGTCCAGTTGCCATCGCTCCTGTCCGCAGCGTCGTCTCGAATGTATCGCAGGTCGTAGGAGGTGATGGCCGTCTCCCCTGTGTCGGTAGGGGCCTTCCAGTCAATCGTCAGCGTGCCCCCTCCCTGGGTCACGGTGTCTATGTCGGGCGCGTCCGGAATGGAGCCATGACCGTAGATGGTGAGGCCCCACGACCTGAGCATCCCTCTGTCTCCGCTCTGAGCGTCCTGGATTCGCAGCGTCCACTCGCCGGCCGCGTCCTCGCCCAGGTGCCGGGCAGAGCCGAAACGGAACTCGGATGTCAACGCCCCGCCTATTCCGGCGGTAGTGGACAGCGTTGAAACGGCCCCTGAAGGCGAGACCAGCTCAACGGTCAGGTCCCGGAAGAAAGGGTGGTTGAAGTCGGTCTTGATCTCGACGAACTCAATGAAGTCCACGTAAGGATCTACGGTCAGACTTGCAGTGACCGTGTTAGGCCCACCCAACAATGGCGGGTCGGGGATTCGCAGGTTGATGACGCCTGACTCAGAGGTGATTTCCCTCAAGTCGCGGACTTTGGTCCAGCCCGTAGCCAGGTCCACGGCCGCCTTGGCGTCCACCATGCCGAAGCCGTACTCGTGGTTGAAGTTGTAGTGGTCCGTGGTGGAACCGTATCTGAACGCTCCTTCCACCCAGCCGGTGTTGCCCGGGTCGTTCTTCCGGGCGGAGGCCGCCAGGATGAGCTTGACGTCCCGCCAGGTCAGCGTGTTGTTTGCCTCACGAACCAGCGCTACCACGCCCGAGACTATGGGAGTGGCGGCGCTGGTTCCACCGAGCTGCCCCTGTACCGGTGGCCGTTGTCAGTGGTGGCTATTCTGGGCTGGCCGTCCCTCCCGCTGCTGGACGGCCCGCACACCCACAGGTTCGCGCCCATTTCCGAATAGTCGCTGCGTTTGTCGTCGTGCCCGACGGCGCAGACGGCAGTCACGGCATAGTAGTTCGCTAGCTCGTCCAGAGTGGAGTAGTCGTCGTCACCTCCGTTGCCGGCAGCCCAGGCGTAGAAGACGCCTTTTCCACCATAGCCGTTGTTCACGCCGTCTTTGACCGCCGCTTCCCAAAGCCCCGTGGTGTGCTCTGGCCTGCCGGAATCCCCAGGCCCCCAGCTGTTGTTGGATATGGCCGTGGTTGCCGCGTTGCGCGACATGGCGTCCGCTTCGTTGGCATCGGATTGATCCACCAGATAGTTGTATCCGTATATCTTGGCCTCCGGCGCTACGCCGCGCATACCGAGGCTGTTGTCCTTCGCCGCAATGAGACCGGCCACGGCGGTGCCGTGGTCCTCGAATGGGTGGTAGATGCTGGTCAGGGCGGGGTCATAGTTGTGATTGAATGAGGTGAGCACGTTGTCAGTCAGGTCCTCGTGGGTGTAGTGCATCCCGTCGTCCACCACCGCCACGTTGATGCCGTCGCCTGTGTACGTGGGCCACACCTCCTCGACCCTGATATCCTGACCGGCGCTGTTGCGGAACTGGTCGTTGTTCTTCAGGTGCCACTGACAGCCGTAGAGCGGGTCGTTGATGCCTGCACTCCTGGAAATGTTGGAACAGCGGTTTACGAAGGCGGTTTGCCCGGCGTCCACGATAGCCCTGACGGTGTAACGCCCCGTCTCTGTGCCATCCCCCTTCACCATCAAGTAATATGTGCCCTCATTTAGTTTGCCTTCAAAGACAAACAAGTCGTCAAAGTGGATCGAATCGGTCGGGGCATCGAGGTCGTTTTCATCGGTCAGTTTGCCGCTGATATTAATGACTTCGCTCACTCCCCCGATGATCACGTAAGTTGTCTCTTCGAGGGTCAGGCTGAAGTAGTCCTCGTCGCCGGCTGGGTCTATGCTTCCGCCCGCCATACCGCCCAGGGTCAGCGGCTGAGCGTCGGCGAAGGCGCTGCCCGGCTCGTCGATGGCTGTGGCGTGCACCGAGTACGGCCCATCGGAATCACTTGAGTAAGAGCTGACCTTGACGTAGTACACCCCGGCGTTCAGGCTCTGCCGGATGAGAAAGTTCGTCCTGCCGCCAGGGAGATAGCCATCATCGTTGGAGGCTATCACCGTGCCGTTACTCCTTTGCAGCTCACCTACGGTGTCAGGGAACCCGGAGGCGCGAATGGCAACCTCCGTTGCCGCGGAAAGCTCGAGCTTGAAGTAGTCGTCGTCGTCCTCCGGGTCAATGGTGCCGCTCGCGGAGCTGTTGAGATTCAGGGTTGCAGCGTTGCTCCTCGACGTGGTGTCCGTGAACTCTCTGATCCGAAGGACATATGGTTCGTCAGTAGCTCCGTAGCCGGTTACTTTGATGTAGTAAGTGCCGGACTCGATCTTGCGCCACAGGAAAAAGTTTTCCGGGTTGGGCAGCACGGCGCCATAGTCATCGCTTTCTACCAACATACCGTTGCTGTCCAGCAGCTCGCCCACGGTATCCAGGTCGCCCAGCGTGTATATCCAGTAGTCGGCCGTTCTTGACACGCTGAAGCTGAAGTAGTCTTCATCGTCGGCAGGGCCGATGACTCCCCACACCCTGGCGCCCGCCGTCACGCTCGTGGCGTCGGTGCTAGCGTTGCCGTGGTCCGCGGGGGTTGCGCTGGTCGTCGCCGACCAGGCGCCGTCGACATCGTCCACGTCCACCGCCCGCACCTGCACGTCGTACCCCATTTCGTTGGTCAGGCCGGTGATTGCGTAGGTCAGGCTGCCGCCGCCGTCTTCCCAGGCGTCCTCCTCCACAGTCCAGTTGGAGTCCATCGTCTCATCAGCGCTGGTCAGAATGTAACGCACGTCATAGGCGGAGACTCCGGTGGTGATGCCGGCGGGCGCGCTCCAGGAAACAAGAACGGCCCGGTCGTCGGCACGAACGGAATCGACGGCGGGAGCGGGCAAGGCAGGCGTCCCGACCTCAGTTGCGGACCAGGTCCCGTCGCCGTTGGAGTTCACTGCCCGCACCTGCACGTCGTACTCCGTGCCGTTGGTCAGGCCGGTGATGGTGTACTCCAGCGTCCCCGATGTCCAGGCGTTGTCCACCACGGTCCAGTTGGCTTCAACTGCCTTTTCTGCGCTGGTCTTGCTGGACTCGATGCGGCGCACGTCGTAGGCGATAATGCCGGTCTCCCCGGCCGGAGCAGTCCAGGCCACGGAGAGGGTGGTATCGCCGGAAGTTACAACGTCGATGTCAGGCGCGGCAGGAGTGGACTGCGCACTGGCGTAGCCTAAAGCCAACACCAGGCAGAGCAGGACAAATCCCGCCGTAATGAAAAACCTAGTGGGTTTGAGCACTCTGGCCATGGTATAGATGACTCTGAAGAGACGTCAGCCTTCACGGGAACAGTGGCACATAACAACCCGTGGCATTCACGGGTACCAGTCACTTCTTGGTGGCTTCTCTTCCCCAGTTGGGGCTGGAGATTTCCACACCGTCCTGCACTGCCAGGGAGTTGGCGAGGTCCAGCGAGGGAAACCCCGGTTCAGTTTCAATGAAGAAGCCGTTGACGGCGTAGTCCAACTCCGACACGCGGTCCTTCTTGATCCCGTTGTCGGAGAAAAATGCGCTTGTTTCCGCCTGGCTCCACTCAGGGCTGAGCACCAGCAGAACACCACCGGGGAGGGTCATAAGCGCCCCGGACTCCGAGCGAAAGACGGGTAGGGTGTCACTCTTCGATTGTCCATCCGCACTCCTGACAACGTTGCTTCCACCCTCGTCGGCTGAAACGACGTCACGAGGCAGTCCGCCGGACTCCTTCTCGACTACCAGGTCCGTCTGAAGCTTTACCGTCATTGTCCTGTCGCCGTCCTGCCAGGCGTAGGATTCACCCTCGACAGGGCCGGTGGCGCCGGGGCCGCCCTTCCGGGGAGAATCTGCATCAACGCCCGTTATTGGTTCCTGCTTACCGGACGTCCCGGAAGAGTCGGCGGACACGACTTCAATCCCGTCGCCGTCAGACGACGCGGGAGTCGGTGTTGATACGGGGTCATCCACTGGAGGAGCCAATACGGTGGCGGTGGTCCTCGGGAGCGGCGATAGGGTCTTCGCGGGCCCTGCAACGGGCGGGGATTCGACCCTGTCACCGGCAGACGATGTGGGAGCCGGCGTCGACACGGAGTCATCCACTGGAGGAGCAGATTCAGTGGCGGTGAGCTTCAGGAGTGGCGGTGTGGATTCCGTGGGCGCTGCAACGGGCTGGTCCGTGGGCGAAGACGATCCACATCCGGGCAGAACCGCCGTCGCGCCTGATACAAGAGCAACTATGGCCAGCAGGACAACGAGCTTTCTCATTTCACTCCACCTGTATGGCACTGAATTATATTCCGGGGCAATGGCAGTTAAAATTATTATTGGGAGCGGAAATTCTGAGACGCCTCGCGAAGGGGTGTCGAGCGTCCAGTTTTCAGCCACTTTCTAATCGGACCGACCCCCAATACGAGCTATTGGCCGGAAAATGCCGCATGGGATTGTCGTTCTCCATTGTCACTTTCCTGCATGCCTTGGACAACCGTAATTTTGATCCCACGTTATCTGTTCCCTGACTACCTCCTCGGGTCTGGGCCAACTGCCTTACCCTCTGCCTCTATACAACACCTTTTCCAAGGTTGGCGGGAAACGAACGTTTCCCGCCAACCTTGGAAACTGTTGACGACCGAAGGCAAGAACGTTACTTGCGAAGGGTAGTTGCCCCGGGGCAATCGCGTCTTGAAGGTTGGAATCTCCCTTTGGTGTCATTTGCTCCTTGCCAAGCCTGGCGCCCTTTCTCTAACATTAGTTCTATGTTTATAACGGATGGTAGACAGAACCCGACTGACATCCCTGTGGGTCTCTTGAACCAGCGGCCAGCCCGGAATGTCCAGAAATGACCGGGAAAACGAAAAATCAGCCCCTGCAAACCGGCAATCTCGGCTCATCCGACCCAACCTGCTGAGTTGCTGAATTCAAGACGCGATTGCCCTGGTAGTTGACCCCGTCCGCTGGACTGTGGCTCAGGTCCTCTCCCCAGGGAGGATGTTTTTTGCCATCGGCGCTCCCGCCATTGGCGCTCCCACGGAGCACAGCCAGCCACTGGCACCAGCGGAGTCGAACTGGAACACCAGGCGCGTGACCGGCCGGATCATTGACGCCACTGTGCCGGGTGCGGAGAATCGCTCCATGAAATCGTTCTGGGGCATGCAGACCGGAACAGGGATGGCCTCGATGCTCCTGCTGTTCCTGGCGGTTTTGGGCGCCCTGGCCGCCTGTGGCGGGGAGCAGACCTCTCCGGCGGCGGACACCCCGGTCCCCGCTGCAGTGACGGCAACGCCGCGACCATCGCCCACGCCGACCGCCGCCCCGGTTCCCGCGGAAACGCCGCCGCCCACTCAGACGCCAACCGCTACGTCGACACCAACGGCTACGCCCGCTCCGTCCACGAGTCCCACATCTGGACCCATAGCCACTCCCTCGCCCACCCAGACGCCGACGCCAACGGCTGCGCCAACGCCGGAGGCAACGGCGACTCCTGCGCCCACGGCAACGCCAACTCCGTCGCCGACACCCACTCCCGCAGCAACCCCTACTCCCGTGCCGACCTCGACCCTGACGCCCACACGCGCGCCGACCGCAACACCCACACCCAGCCCAACTCCGACGCCTGCACTGGACCCGGCGCTGGCCGGCTACTCTCCCCTGCTGGCCGAGGCGGCCTCAGGGCTGGACCTGGTGCGGGACGGGCTGAGCGCCGGGGAGCGGCGGATACTGGACTGGGCCGACTCGAGGCTGTTCAGCAACGAGAGCTACCTGCAGAGCAAGTGGGGGCCGGACAACTGGCCACTCGAGGTCAGAACTGCCTCGGTGCAAGCCGTCATCCTGCTGATGATGGAGATCGACATCCAGAAGAAAGCCGACGGCAGGCACGTCATCAGCTGGGATGTCGACAGCCTGGACCGGGTGCTGGACGACCTGGGAATTTATCCAGGCGAGTGCGTTCACTGCTACGGCAAGACCGGCTACGACACCAGGGATGGGGTGGACACGAACTACATTCCACTGGCTTATGGAGACGGGCACGGGCACCGGGAGATGCTGAAGACTTTTGCCTATCTCGCCAAGGCCGACGGCGAGGGCATCCTGGTGAGGAGCTTCCTGGAGAACGACGCGGACGACCTCGAACTGCTGCACAAGCGTGACCTTCGTGGCTCTCCCATTGGCGTGGGCTCCTTCTCCTACGGGAACGTGTCGTTCATGTCGCAGATACGGCTGCCGGAGGGGAGGCTGGTGTCGTACCCGACCATGGCATTCGAGATGGTGGGGGACGCCGGGGCGGAGCGGGAGGCGGTGGAGAACATCTTCGACCACGTGCGCAAGAACCTGGTCCACGACACGGGAGACAATGACAATATCGCAAACCTTTTCCGGCCGTACACGGTGACGCCCTACTCGCCCGAGCTGGGCTGGATTCTGTATGTGGGGCAGGCGGGCAGCCCGTCGTCCAGCGCCCTGCTGACCGGAGCATTCCGGGCCACCGGGCTCAAGGCCGAGCAGTTCAAGACCCCCCAATAGATTTCGCGCCGGTTCAGTCGAGGTGGATGGAGAGACGTACTACTACAACGGGAATGATTTCTTGGGGCGAGAAGCTGCAAAGACTTTACCCCGTATGCGTATTCTTCAGAACGTTGGACCAGGTTGAGGACCATAAATACGATCTGGACTGCGACAAGTGAAGCAGGCCCCCGGTGGCGTGGCCTTGTATCCCAGCAGTCCGGGGGAATCGCTGTAGGGTGCGGGAGTGCTTGGGAGGAACAGGATGGGGCCGCACCCGGTCATGCCGCCGGCGCGGGCGCGGATCTCGGGGGCCTAATTGCAGCCTTGGCTGGCAACTCCTTTAAACAGGCTGACACGCCGGCGGTGTCGGGGCGCTCATCCAATAGGACGTGCGCCAGCCGACTGGTTTCTTCCTCGCCGTTAACCCCTGAGGGTGCCGAAGTCGGGGCTTCCGCAGCTGCCACGACGATTGCGCCGTAAGTGTGTTTGACGTGCCTCTTTTTCACCCAAATGTTGCGTCGGCTAACCGCAAGAGGATTCTTGCCAACCGGATTCTCGGCGTTTGAAACTCCGGCGTCGGCGCGAACGTCAGCCCCGGTTGGGGGCGGGAAAAGTTATGAATAAAACTCGTGAAAATATAGTGCTACCAAGAATTTACGAGGGCACCCGATGCCTGTGGATGTGGACGAGGACCGCCGGTCCGTTATCGCCGCCACCCGGTGGATGAGCGGCCTCACTCCAGACTCGTAGTACGCCTGGAGGTTCCGGTACTTCCGGGTGCTGGAGGTTCACCTTCGGCCTCCGAATCCGGGCCAAGACGTAGGCCCGGTCCAAGATTTCCCCGGCCCTACCCCGGGGCTGCCATTGAAGGCGGTTTCTGATTCCAGGTGCCTGCGGCCCCTTTCGGCATTCATAGGCCGTCACTGACCGTTCCAATGCCGCCTCCGCTTGATCAGCAGTTGCAGTATTGGCTTGCCTTCACGAAGCCTTCACGAAATCGGAAGCCATCGCCGCCATTGCGATGACTGTAAGGTTCGGGTTGGCCCGGACCGCCTCAGGCATGATGGAGGCGTCTACAACCCGCAACCCCTGCGTGCCGTGGACTCTCCCATACTGGTCGACCACAGCCATCGGGTCATCTGCGGTTCCCATCCTGCAGGTGCTGGAGACGTGGTGAGCCGTGATCACCTGCCTCCTCATCCATAGGTCCAGTGCTTCGTCGTTCTCCAAGATTTCATCGGAGGGGCCAGTGCGTTCTTCTATGACGCTATCGAACGCCTCGTGTCCGAACAACTCGGCGCACATCCTGACGCTTGCCCTCATTCGTTGCAGGTCGAAGGGGTGGTCCAGGAGGTTCAGGTCAATGCGCGGCTGCTGACTCAGGTCGCGGGACCGGAGGCTCAGTTCCCCCTGGCTGAGCGCCATGTAAAGGCACTGGCTGACTCCTATGCCCTCGGGTTTCACGTGGTCGACTCCCCGCATCGGTGTTTCCGACGAGTAGTTTCCCATGTAAATGACCATGTCATTGGCGTAGGGCGATCCCGGTGCGGTGAATCTCAGGGGCACGGTGCCCGTGTTGACCTGGTTGGTGTCCAATGGGAAGTCCCACCGGGTGCGCCAGAACATAGGCAGGTCCGGGTGGTCTCTCAGGCCTTTGCCAACGCCGGGGATATCCGTGACGATGGGAATGTCCAGTGAGCGGAGCTGGCCGGCCGGTCCTATTCCCGAGAGCAGCAGTATTTGCGGCGTTCCAATGGCGCCGGCGCAGAGTATGATCTCCTCTCCGTGGAACTCACTGTCCCCGTTAGGGGTGGTCCCACGTACCCCCACGGCCCGTGTTCCCTCGAGCTTCACCCGATGCACCTGGGTGTGGGGAATGATTGTCAGGTTTTCCCGGTGCCTGGCCGGTCCTAGGTATGCGATTGCAGTGCTCACCCTGGTGCGGCCGTCGATGTTGAAGGCCAGGGGTCCGAGTCCTGTGGAGCCGGGCCGGTTGTGGTCCGGGCAATCAGGGAACCCGGCGTGCAGGCAGGCCCGATAGAAGGCGTGCTGCTGCGGCCCCATTCGCTGTCCGGGTACCGCCGGCAGGTGACGGGACCGCTGGTGCCGTGGAGCTCGTCCTGAAAGTCTTGATCGTTTTCCAGCTTGATCAGGTACGTGAGGACTTTTTCGAATCTCCACTGGGGGTTGCCCAGCTCCGCCCACAGGTCGAGGTCTTCCGGCATGGGCCATAGAACTGGGCGTCGTTCACGGCGCTGGAGCCGCCGGTGACCCTGCCCTGGGGCACATATATCTCGGCTTCGGCGGTTGCCCTGGCGCGGAAGTCCCAGGTGTGTCCTCCATCCCAGATTGTGGTGTTGGCGCCGTAGGCGTACCTGACCTCGTCAGGGGTCAAGTCCGGCGAGAGGTAGTCCGGCCCTGCTTCCAGGAGTAGTACCGAGCGGTGCTCGTCCTCAGACAGACGGGCTGCCAAGACTGCTCCCGCGGACCCGGCTCCGACAATTATGTGGTCGTATCTCTTTGTCATGTCTTTCCCACCCAGCCGGTCCAGACGGTCCAGACGGTCCAGACGGGACACTGTTCCGTGTACCCAGTGGTATGCCGGGGCTCTCCCAGTTTTCACATCCTCAGTTCAAGTCGCGGGTTCAGGAGTCGCTCCGGTACCTCCGTCTCGCGCATGAAGTGGACCAGCTTCCGGTGAAGTTCCGATGCCACATCCATGTGTGCCTCTATGACATCGTCAGACTGCCTGGGGTCGGTGGCAAGGTTGTAGAGCCTCGAGACCCCTGGGAGGGGGCTGTACAGGAGGCTCCAGCCCCCGGATGTCACGGTAGTCACGGGTGGCTCCGTCAGGACACGGAGGAGGCTGTCAACGGAATGCACGGGGTCTCCGGGGTTGGCGAAGGGCAGGCTGCTCACGACGAAGTCCCGGCCTCCTGTGGACGGGTCGCGCAGTGCAGGAGCCAGGGAGCGGCCCTGGACAAAGTCAGGGACCTCTATTCTCAGCAGGTCCAGGACGGTGGGCATGACGTCCACCGCGGAGGTAATGCCTCTGTAGTTGCCGGGCGGGACCCCTGGCGCCCGTATCATGAGGGGCAGGTGGACGATCTCCTCGTAGAGGGGGGAGTAGCTCCACTGCGAGCCAGGCTCATCGTAGGGTCTGAGTGTGCCGTCGGGGTACTTGTCGGAGCTCATCTTGCCGAACAAACCGCCGTGTTCTCCGAAGTAGAAGCCGTGGTCGGTAGTGAATATGACTATGGTCCTGTCGGCCAGTCCCATGTTCTCCACCACTCTCAGCAGAAACCCGGCCCAAGTGTCTACCATGGTTATCTCGCCGCAGTAGGTGGCGTGTCCCTTCCTGAGCTGTTCCTCTTGGTAGCCGGGCACGTCGTGCCAGTTGCCGTAGAGCGGCAGCACCAGTTCGCCGTCGTACCCCGGCCAGTAGAGTTCTGTGTAGTAGGCCGGTGCGTCCCAGGGCTCGTGGGGGTCCCAGGTGTCCACGTAGAGGAAGAAGTCCTCCTTGTAGTGCTGTTCGAGCCACCGCATGGCGCTCATGAAGGTCTTGGGCGCGTTCCTGTCTGCCTCGCTGCGCCAGGCGGCCCTGACGTCGAGGGCCTCGTTGTGGTATCCGGGCTCGGGGAACAGGGACCACAGGGTGTCCTGCCCCGTGTTCATGAAAAAGGACTGGAAGCCGCGGTCGTAGTTCATCCCGTCCCTCAGGTAGTAGGGGGTGTCCACGGAGGCGGCTGTGTGCATGCCGTGTCCCGCCAGTATTTCGGCGAGGGTGGTGACTCCCGCCGGGAGGGGTTCCCAGCCCATGAACGACATGGTCCACCGCCCGGTCTGGTGGTCGGCGCGGGTGGGCATGGTCGGGAATCCGGCCGAGTAGTGATTGTCGAACCTCACTGCGCTCGCGGCCAGCGCGTCAAAAGAGGGCGTCCGGATGTTGCCGTTGCCGTATGCCCCCAGGTGGTCCCTGCGAAACGAGTCGGAGACTATCCAAATGACGTTCATACTGACCTCTTAAGTTCATCTTATGCTGGTTGCGTCATTGTTCAAGGGGTTTAGGCCAGTGAATCGGAAGGTTTTCGAGGTCTACCTATCAGATTGACAGAGGAAGCCGCAGTGCACCTGCAGCACACATGGCAGAACCGGTGCAGGCATCAGGCCAGCTTTTCACCAACCACGAGCCACAAACGGGAACCCGGACAGGTACCCTGATGCGGCCGTCAGTGTCAGCAACAGCTGCTCCCCACTGACAGCTAGGCACGGCCGCTCGTTCCAAGGCGTCCGCTGATTTCCCAAGAGGTGGCTGGAAACAGCCCTGTTTACAGCCATGGCGGGCGGGTGCGGCCGGGCCAGAGTCGGCGTTGCAGACTCGGCGATCATACGGCAGGGACAGTGGTCCGGGAGCGCCGTTGACATCTGGCCGTAGCGCGGAAGTGTCCACCGCTGGCATAATCGAACAGTCGCCGGCCAACGGCGACGCCGGCCCGACCAACCGGGCGGTCGTCTTTTTGCCATGAGCCTTTGAGGCCTTGCCGTCGACTCTGGAACATGTGGCTGAACCGAGGTGCATCAGCCTGATTGACGGCGAAGACCCCAGTCCGGAGAAACGCACTGGGCCGCCCTGCTTGGGGGCGGCCCAAAGCGTAGAATTGCCAACATACCCAACGCCGGACCCCAGCCAAGACATTGTTCGCTCGAGCACGCCGAGGACGAAGCAACCATGACCGCCCAGAACGACATCGAAACCCGACTGGCCGAACTCCTCAAGGAAATCAAGGACGGGGACCAATGGCAGGTGGGCTACCCCGGCAACCAGAACTTCGACTACTCCCCTCTCATCCCATTCCTCAGCCACTGCCTCAACAACATAGGAGACCCCTTCCACCAGACCCACTACCGGGGCAACACCCACCAGTTCGAACGAGAGGTCATCCTCCATTTCGCCCAACTCACCGGACTGGATCCCGACGACGCCTGGGGCTACGTCACATCGGGCGGCACCGAGGGCAACATGTACGGCCTCTACCTGGCCCGGGAACTCCATCCCGAGGGCATGCTGTACTTCTCCGAGGAAGCCCACTATTCGATCCTCAAGATTGCCCGCGTCCTCAATATGCCCCACACCACCGTCAAGAGAAGGACCGATGGCGAGATCGACTATGACGACCTCAGGGACATGCTGACCGTCCATCGGGGGCGGCCCGCCATCATCCTGGCCACCATCGGCACCACCATGCGCGGCGCCGTGGACGACATCTCCGCGATCCGGCAGATCATTGACGAGCTGGACATCGGAGAACACTACATTCACGCGGACGCAGCGCTAAGCGGCATGATCCTGCCCTACGTGGATGACCCACAGCCTTTCGGGTTCGACGCCGGCATCGACAGCATCTCCATCAGCGGCCACAAACTCATCGGCGCACCCCTGCCCTGCGGTATCGTTCTCACCCGCAAACACCTGGTCGAAACCCTGGGCAGGGCCGTAGAACTCGTCGGCGTCAATGACACCACCCTGTCGGGTTCCCGCAACGGCCTGACCCCGCTCATGCTCTGGTACGCCATCAACCGTTACGGCGCACACGAATGGAGAGAAACCGTCGGCGGAATGCTCGACACTGCCGAGTACGCCGTGAAACGGTTCAATGAACACGGCATCAACGCCTGGCGACACCGGAACTCTCCCACCGTTGTTTTTGACCGACCCTCGCAAGAAGTCTTCGACAGGTGGCAGATTGCCCCCGAGGGCGACGTGGCCCACATCATCACCATGCCCCACGTGGACTTCCAAACCATCGACCGCTTGGTCGAGGACTGCATCAGCCCGCATTCCGAACCGCCGCAGGAACACGATCTCCAGCCAGTGGAAACTGTCCTGCTGGCTGAGGAGCGGGAGACGGAGCGCGCTCACGCAACAACGATGCAGCGCATCGTGATCATGGCGGAAAACCGCATCGGGACCGTTGCCCGGATTGCCGGCACCCTGGCCGAGGGCGGAGTGAACCTGAACAGCATCGCGACCGAGAATGAGGGACAGCACGGAGTCGTGATCATCACCACCGACCGGACGGACCACGCCCTCGCGATTCTCAACCAAGCCGGTTTCAAAGCAGTCGCTGACGAGGCTGTTCTGGTCCAGCTGGCGGACCAGGCCGGAGCCCTAGCCAACCTTGCCGGCGAACTCAAGGACGCCGGCCTCAGCATCAGGACTTTCCACATCATCGAGCGCCGGAATGACTACGCGACCGCGGCCATCACCACCGATGACCAGGAAAGGGCCAAGACGGCCCTGGCCGACCGCTATACCGTTATATAGGCACACCGCGACGCCAGGGCGCAGCGGCCTTGACAGCCCTGCCGTTCAGACCCAGGAGACGCCGCCGAAGCGTACAGACTCCGTGCGTGGATCAATGACCACAAGGGAAACCGCGCAACCGCCAACTGGGACCTGCAATTAGCCGGTTCCGTTTGCTTGTAGCGTATGGAACTAGTACTACAACGACGCGTTTAAGGTGGTGGCTCCATCCTGCATTCACGGCGGGCGGAGCGGCGTCTCTGGTGGGAGCGGCGCGCCCGCTCGTTGCGTAGCTGCGTATCCTCCAGCCACAGCAGCAACTCCTCCGGTCCGAACCGTTCCCGGGGCAGCATTTCCCGCACCACCCGGTACACCTGGGGACGGGTGATCCGGGGCATCTTTTCCCCCCCAGTCCTGCTGCAGGCCCAGCAGGAACGCTCCACCCAGCAGGCACATGGCTATGTGGTGATGCCAGCCGGACCAGCTACGGGTCTCGTATTCGTCCAGGCCCACGTCGCCCTTTTCCGTCTCGAACTCCGTTTCAATGGGCCACCTGGAACCGCCCACATAGGCCAGGGTCTCCAGGGGAGTATCCTCGGCAGCGTTGGACAGGTAGTAGCGAGGCTCGCTGCCGTCCAGGTTTCGGCGGTAGACGGCCCATGCCTCCTGGCCCGGCTTGCCCTTCCGGGTTACCCGCACCCGCTGGGCGCAGAACATATAGCTCCGCGGCCCCTGGCTTCCCTGGGCCACCGTTATCTCCCGCCAAGCCTTATCCGGCAACTCGCCACTGCGCTGCTCCATGGTACGACGCTGCCCGTCCCTGAGCCTGGGCTTGCGGGGGCGCCCGGACCCCTGAGACCCCGGACTGGTCCAAGCCAACTCCAGGGGCCAGACCGGAGTGCTGCCCGGAACGTCCAGCACGTAGCGCATCCCCAGGCCCGCCAGGGACTCCCGAAAGGACGGCGACATCCCGAAGGCGTCGTCCCCGGCAACCCATCCGGCCTTGAGGTGGCCCAACCCCAGGGCCCGCTCCAGCAGCTCCAAGGCCAACTCCGTCTTCGACCGGTAGCTCAGCCGCTCCTTGGGCACACCCGCCGCCGCACACCGGTCCTGGTCGGAGATCCAACTCTCGGGCAGATACAGCCCCTTGTCCACCAATGCCTGTCCCAGCGGGCTGACGTAGGCCAGGAACATCCCCGCCTGGCAGTTGGCCACCTTCCCCAGCCTGCCGCAGTACTGCCGGGCTACCCCCACCGACTTCCGTCCCTGCTTGGGAAAGTCGCTGCCGTCCAACACCCACACCGCCTCGGGGTGAGCCAGCCTGGGGGCCAGGTATTCCTGCAGCCGACCGATGACCGCGGCATCGTCCCACCGGGCCTCGGTCAGAAAACGCTGCATCGCCCGGGCCGAGATGCCCACCGATTCCGACAGGTTCTCGGCGTTGCGCCGCTCCCCAGCCTGCACCAGCAGCCCCTGAAGATAGTTCCGGCTGTGCTCCCGCCACTGCTTGCGGCCGAAGGAGGCCGCGAAGAAGGCGTGAAAGTCCTGAAAGTTGTCGTAAACCCGCTCGAAACTCGCCCCATCCATCACCCAAACCACCCACTATCATCTTGACAACTATCCTATCAAACAACCCGTCGTTGTAGTACTAGGAGGCATCCTGCTAGCATAAGAGATATACGCTACCAGCAAACGGAACCAACCCGATCATTTCGCCAGCGATCTTGGGACGAGGAAAGCTCGTGATAAATGACCTTATCACGAGTTTTCCTCATGGGTTTTACCGCCCCCAATCGGGTCGGACGTTCGCGCTGCTGCCGGGGGTTCAGACGGTTGAAGTTGCGGTTCGCACAACCGGTTTTCCGTTGAGCCGACGCAATCCCGGCCTCTTACCATGCGCGTTAAATACACTTATCGCGCATGGCAAGAGGTTTTCGGGACACCTTGAGAGAGGGGTTGAGGAGGCCGCCATGGTCGGCAGCGTCCGCCCCATCTGTGACTTCGCCGCACCGCACTGCGGTCAGGCGCCCACATCATCCAGCAGGCCGTTGCGCACCGCCCATACGACGATCTCCTGCTTCGTTCTGGCCCCGAGCTTGTCCTGGATCCGGTATACGGTGTTCCGGACGGTTGTGGGACTGGCTCCCTCCAGCTCGGCGATCTGGGCATACGACCGGCCCCTGGCGAACATGGCGGGGGTCTCCCTTTCCCGCGATGTGAGCAGATCAACGCTACGCTGGGGTGGCGGTTGAGACCCGGCGCGCATCGTCCTGAAGGCACGTCTCAGGTCCTGTACCGGGATATGCAGACGGCCTGCGGCAACCTCTCCCGGACGGTTTCGAGCAGCTCAACCAACCCGGTGTCCTTCAGCAGGTAGCCCGTGGCGCCGGCGGCGATGGACTCGATGACCGCTTCATCCTCGGTCGACGCGGTCAACATCAACACCCGGGTGTCGGGCAAGAGGTCGACGATCTCCCGGCAGGCATCAACGCCGTCCTTCTCCGGCATGATCACGTCCATGATGATGACGTCCGGCCTCAGGTCCTCCGCCAACCCGACAGCCTCAGAGCCATTCGCGGCCTGACTCACCACATCGAACTCATCCGAGTACATCAGCGCATTGCGCAAGCCGTCCCTCACCACGGGATGGTCGTCCACCACCATCACCCTGATCCGTTTGTCAGCTGGCATCTCATCTAGCTCCTGACAGTATCGTATGGAATCACGCAGGTGATGGTCGTGCCTCCCTCCCCGGGTACCGCTTCCACCAAGAGGCTGCCTCCCATTCGCTCCGCATCCGCCCTCATGCCGGCGAGCCCCTGGCCCCGCTGGGCAAAGTCCTCCGGCAGGCCCACCCCGTCGTACGAGACGGACAGCCGGATGAGGCCGTCCCCGAAGTCCAGGCTGACCAACGCCTTCCGGCATTGGCATGCCGGAAGGCGTTGGTCAGGGCATTGTGCGCAATGGAGAAGAGACGCGACTTTGTTTCCGTGGGCAGCGGCGGTTCGGCGCCGGACAGAATCATCTCCGACGGGACCGAGGTTATCCTCCGAAAGGTCTCCGTGTGCTGTCTGAGTGCGTCCCCCAACTCCAGCCCCTCGGACACCCGCCGGTCAACGTATTCCGTGTAAGTGTCCAGCTTCGATCCCCTGGAAGGCCGGTGCCTGGGCCGCATGGCCTCCGGCGACTTCAGGTATCTCCGCACCATATTTCGAGCGATGCCCAGTTCCTCGGCGATACCCCGTATTGAGCGGCCCGCTCCCTTCATCTCGTAGATCTCTTTCACTTGTCCCACCTTCAGCAAAGTCTGTCGAGCACCTCCACGAAGACTTCGTGAATGATGCCCCAGCCATCGGGTGGGTCAACTCGACTCCGGCAATTTCGCTCATTTTCTCATCGGCGATAACAGGAGACGCCGCCACCAGGCCAGAGCCAGGCGCTGCGACTACAAAAGGCTCCTGTCTAATCTGCGACTATAGTACAAGGCCGCACTAAGCCGGACCGCCAATCTTTCTCCCAACCAACGCCACCACCTCACGACAAAGCATACTTTAAGTGTGAGTGCCATAGAAAAGCAGGTCTCTGCGTCAATCTGTCAGACCAAGTTAGACCAAACACCTGAGCACAATGTATCAACACGAATCGGGAAAATGTCGATTCTCAATCGGGAAAAAATAGAGCCATATTTTTTCTTGTTGTGACCTATCGTAATACGGAAGGAGTATTTACCTTTGTGAGGGTTCATCTGGGCTGGCTGCCGCGTTCCGCGCTCACTTGCGCCACGTTTGCTAGGGAGAGCCGGGCGACGGCTGCTGCCCTGGCAGCAGCCGAATTGGGGGCCCAACCAAGTGCTGGCCGGGCTGACATAGGACATGGTACATCCACGGAAGGCAGATTAAGGCTACATCCTGCCCAAAATGCCAAACATCGAGTGAGGTTTGTATGAAGGGACAGACCGTGTTGTGGGCCAAGGCAATTCTGGCTCTTGTGGGCCTTGTGTTTGTGGGCGCGATCCAGATGACTGAACCGGCAAATTTACTCACTCTGACGGGAGATGCGGCCTCCGTATACGACGACGGTGCAAAGGCGGCGAGTTTCGCTCTTGTAGCGGCGATGATGCTCGCTATAGAAAGAATGCCTACTGGGAAAAGCGGACTGAGTAAATTTGTAGGCCTCAGCGCGCTTGCAGTGATGGCGGCTGCAGGGTTTCTAGCAGCTTGGTATTGGTTGAAGGATGAGACAGGTAATCCCAGCCTTATCTGGAAGAAATACTCATAATAGCCTCAGGGCTTGTCGTGGCGGTAGTGATCCAGATGTTCGCGGGAGCAGGAGTCAGTTGGCCACGGGATCGCGGAAAGGGTGAGGAACAGGACAAATGATGCAATGAAATTCTGTAGTGTTTTTACTGGATTTACCATCCTTGCCTGATTTATGGTAGCTACGGCTGAAAAGTAACTTATTATGGGGTTTTTCCAACTCCCACTCCGGTCGCTATCTGCTAGGAATGAATACAGCAGGTAGCGGCGTTGGACGAAGAAGCTCGTCTTGGCTTGGCAGGGACTGGCTTCTTTTGGATTTAGGAGGTGCGCTCGACTTCCGAGGGAATTGCCTTGGTGAGAATGCGTCACGAGACTCCCGGACGTAGTTGGAGTGCGAGGAGAGCGACGGGGGTTAATTGATTAGAAAACCCAACCGGATTGACTTCTGGCATATACGGGTGAGGGCAACACGTGCAGGCATGGCGGATCTGGGAGATTTGGCCCGCCATCCTCCCCGCATCTGTGCCTTAGGCCGAATCCATCTAGGAGGGCATTGGGAACGGTCCTTGAGGAAGCCAGAGGGCGCTCCTCTGAATCTGGGATAATTGCTTTCGAACAAGAGACCGCCGGGAAACAAGGAGCACCAAATGGATGCTGGCACGCAATAGTCCCGACCGTTTCTGCATCGCCTTCGACGACCGCCGCCTCGTAGCCAATGCCGGTCTGCTGCCGGCCACTCTCGCCCAGCCTCTGTACCAAGGGGAAGTCCCGATCATCACCTCGACCTCGGTGGCGTCCCAGCGCCTGCGGGGAAAACCACCTCGGAGTCGGGCTGGTTGTCCGTAGCGCCTGCGGGGAAAACCCGGAGGTGGACACTAATACCCTCTTCATCACATTCAACGATGCCGGCGCCGAACTGTTCAGCCGGGAGCAGGGCAGGGTCGAGAACAACTCCAATCTCCACAAATGGATCACACGCTTCGACGACAACCAACTGACTGAACCATTCTACATCGGGATCGACCTCGAATCAGAAGAATCCAAAATGCACGACTCCAGCGACCCATAACGGCAAAAGGGCTGCGGTACCTCCATTTTGCCAGATCCAACCTACCCCAAATCGAAAAAAGCAGCCTAACCACCCGACGGCGGCCAGCACCGCGTCAAGTCCTTAGTTATAGCTTCGACCATTTCACGATCTTCCGAACCCAATTCTGAAGACCGTGCTAGCACCGCCTCAACCATCGTAACTACATACTCCGTCTCGCCACCTGAAAGCAAACGTAGCGACATCACCGCTTGGTACAGATCCTCCCGGTACACCTCGTCCTTCTCACCGACAGCAGCCGAAAAGCCCAGTTCCTCAGCGGACCCTTCAACAAACGCATTTATCGTACGCGTGAACTGACGATCGAACGGCGTCGCATATTCAAGAATTGGATGGCGTCGAGCGATCGGCGGAGCCCCGTCAGGCAACTCCCTGGGATCCGGAATCTCCGTCGAGGCAAAGACATTCTCTTCCCATATCGGCCCCATAACACTGACCGCCTGGCACAGACCCTCGTAATCTTCCGGCACGTTTTCGAACACCGGCGGCGGAGTCGGCCACTCGGACCCGAGATCCCCAGGACGAGGCGTTGGCCACTCGGGAGCCGGTACCCACAGCTCCGGATCTTCCGCCGGAACCATTGCCACCGCTCCCTCGCCTCTTTCGCCTCCAACGGAGCCATTTGCGTCATTGCCGCCCGACGAACCGGAACACGCCGCGAGTGTGACCGCAAAAACCACCAAAAGCAGCGGCAACCACCCTGGCGGCATGATCCCCACCAGAGACGATCGCCCCAAGCGTTTTCCTGCCATGGCCCACCTATACATTGCGAAAATCCTATGGCGGCGATTTTCTAATCTGAGACTGTAGTACCAGGGCTCTCCCCAGACCGTCATCTTCAACGGGGTTCTCACTCCGTTTCAACGCAATACAGACTGGCCGGCGGCGATCAACTGCCCCAGTTGGAGCCTAACCGCCCCCGCACCTGTATTGTCAGGGACGATTGGCCCTCCACACTCACCGTGCCGTTCATCTCAAAGTAGTTTCCACCATTTACGCCGGACGATCGGCGGAAGCTGTGAGTGACCGCGCCCGCCCCTCCCCGGGTGTTTATGTGCGCCTCCCATTGGTCAGCCTGCCTGTCGTCTTGGTCCGGACCGGCCCAGATCACCAGAAAGACCAGGGTGCCGGTGCAGGACTCGATCTGCAGAAAGTTGCCCCCCGCCCCGGCATCGGGATGGTCCCAATAGACCCCAAGCGTGCCCACGTCGAAGGTTTCGTCGCCTTCCGGTTCGAGCGGCGGCGCGGGCGGCGCCTGCGGTGTCTCATTGACCGTAGCCCACGTCCCCACGCGGTTCACCGCCGCCACCTGCACCTCGTAGTGCGTCCGGTTCCTCAGGCCCGATATCTCCTGCCGATGGCTGAGGTCATCGCTGGCCCGGGTAACGTTGCGCTACGACGAGGCACCATCCTCATGGTAGCGTACGAGATACGAGGTCACGGGCGCCCGCGCGTCCTCCCCTGCTGGCTGCTGCCACCAGACCTCAATGCTCCGGTCCCTCCGCTGGCGCTCAGTTCGCCGGGCGCCAAGGACGCCCTCAGCGGAGTGCCTCGAGATGGAGACGCGCGGGTGACGGTCACGGTGTAAATCGCCGTCTCGTCTCCGGCAGTTACCTCCACCGTGATGGCGTTGGCGCCCGGAGCCAGGTCTATGATGCCGTCTGTGTCCTCCACACCGTCCAGTTTGACCACTGCCGTGGCGTTGGGGTTGCTTCGCACAGGCGTCACCGTTGTTGACGTGACGGTACTGGGAACGTCCGCTGCGTAGGCGAATTGGCCACTGTCAAAATTGGGTCCCAGGGTTATGCCACTCAGGGTGAGACCGTTCAAACGGGTGTCGGCTGCGTGGGCGATGAGAAGCTGGTATTCCAGAACACTGTTGAGAACCTGAATCCTTGCCTAATCCTGCTGGTTCAACATTACATCCCTCATGGGGATGACATATCCGCTGAACAGTTAGCAGGTGACCGAATCGTAGAACATCAACACCCTTTCACCGTGCTCTTCCTACCTGTACCGAGGCCAGTGGAATTGCGCCATTATACGACGCGATCGTGGTGGACGGCAGCGGAGCATTAACCCCGAATCCACCGAAGGGATGAGGTTACAGCAGGGGAGTGGATGGTCCGGGCAGCACCGCAGCGAGCGCTGCTATATCCTCAAGTCCATCATCGTCAACAAGTCTCTACGGCGTGGACATCATGGAAGAGGCCGCGGAAATCTGCCGCCTGCGCCTGTTCCTGAAACTGGCCTCCCAGCTCGAAACCCGAGAAGAGGTGGAACCCCTGCCTGACATAGACTTTAACATCCAGCCCGGCAACACCCTGGTCGGCTTCACCTCCGACGACTCCGTCCGCCAGGCCATGGAAGTGACCCTCGCCGGCCAGCGCAGGATGCTGGACAAGGACGACGAGGACGCCCTGAGCCGGATCTAAACCGCCGCCAAGGACATTGCCAGGCAACACCGGAACTTCCAGCAAATCCAGACCGAATACGGAATGAAGCACGAGCAGCTTGCCCTGTCCAAGCAACAACTGCAATCCAAGCTGGCCCAACTGCGCGGCGAACTGATCGCCCTGAGGATGGTTCGCTCATTCCCGCCGAGATAACGAGCCATATTGCCCAGCGACTCCCAGCATCCTTGACTGGCCGATCCCGCCCGAAATGTTATGCGGCGATGCACGGCGCTTTCAGGAGTGGAAAGATTCTCCATCTCGGTCACAACGTCAACGAATCCGTCCCGCTCAACTATGCTGGGCCAGTTCTCGGGAAGTTGAGAGAGTATGCCGGCAACGGGCAGCCGGTCGTCCACCATCATTCAGACTTCTTGGCCTGAAGCGCGTCCCTCCAGGCCTGCACGTATTCTTGCCGAAACCGCACCGATCGCTGTCCAATTGCCACCGGTGCGGGGAATTGCCGTCGGAAATTTTCTTGTACCAGCCACTACGCGAGATGCCGACGATGTCGAGGACATCCTTGACGGTGAGCAATTTCTCCATATTTGCCTCTCGAGCGGGGCAAAAACCCCCAAAAGGCCCCGCGAAAATGGAAAATCGCTCAGGCCCTTTTGGGCATAATGGCTATTTGCTGTTTACAATGAAGTTGAAGAGGAATTCAAGCCCAACTACTTCATCTGCGTCGACACATATGCGCCCCAATCCACCATTGCTCGGCGCCGCAGCTCGAACATTTCGGATCGCAGGTATGCGGCTTCGGTAGCATTGCCCACCACGTGCGCCAAGGCACTTTCGGCGACTTGCCTGTCAATGTTATGTTCAGCGCACCAGTCCCGAAAGCTGCTGCGAAAGCCGTGCGGGACAGCCTGTATACCGTTTTCCCGCACCATCTTTGAGATGGTGGAGTCGGTCATTGGCTTACCCCGTTGGCTGGGGAACACCAAGCCGGAACTGTCGGCCAGATTCCGCGCCTCCTCCAAGGCGGCCAGCGCTGCGGCACTCAGTGGAATTCGGTGTTCACGGCCCGCCTTCATCCGAGCTGCCGGAATGGTCCATACGGCTCCGTCAAGGTCAATCTCCCTCCATTCGGCCAGCCGTACCTCGCCGGACCGGGCCGCCGTCAACACCAGGAATTCAAAGGCCAGCCTCGTGGACGGCAACCCAGTGGATTCGCGGATTGTCTTGACCGCTCCAGCCACTTCGCAGAATAGCAGGCCTTGTGATGCTCTCGCGTGGACAGCTTGGGCAGCGCCTGATTGATGTTCCGACCGGCGGGATTGTCGGCCCGCAGCCCCTGTTCGATTGCCCACTGGAATACCTGAGACATCCTCGCCTTTACCCTTGCCCCGGTGGCGGCCTTTTCCACGGCTAGGGGCGCGAGAAATGCCAGTAGGTCGGATGGCGTGATTGTGTCGATTCACCGCTTGCCCACATAAGGGAAGACGTACTGCTCCAGCAGGTCGCGCATTTGCTTTTCGGTCCGAGGGCCGCGCCATCCCGGCCGCAGCACCTCGATAGCCTGCTCCATCTCCTGGGCTAATGTGGGGGCAACCTGGGGTTTCATCCTTGGGTCGGAGCCGTCCCGTACAGCCCCGGCATTCTCCAAGGCCACGGCGCGGGCGTCCGCAAGTCCAACGACGGGATATCGGCCCAGCCCAAGGTCAATGGGCTGACCGTTCAACCTCAACCGCTGCGTTCAGGATTTGGTCACACCGCCGTTGGCCGACTGTTTCACCAGCAAGGTCAGACCATTGCCGCCCCGCTTCTCGCCATACCGCCCCAGCGTGTTGACCGTCTTGCAAAAGGTCGCTGATAGACGCTCTGGCCGCTCCATTCTTGCCTTTCCGTTACCACTTGCATTACCACTATTTTTGCAAGTTTATATTGGACAGCAATATACATTAATAGACAAGAATGGGGAGATTGTGACTTTATGTATAGATACTTCAGTACACTTGAGCGGACTCTAATGGACGTATCTGGGCAAACAAAATGGTGGCAGTAGTTGCCACCATTTTGTTTCCTTTTCTGCCCCCTAGACCTCCGGCAACCTGTACGCCCGGGCTGCGGTGTTGTGAAACAGGTCGGCCTGCTCTGCAGCCGAGAAGTCCCGGGCCAGGCGCTTGAAGGCGTTCCAGCATACATTGTACGAAAAGGACTGTTTGTCCACCGGGAAATTGCTCTCGAACATGCAGCGGTTGGCGCCGAACTTCTCGATGCAGTACAGGTAGTAGGGCGCAGCCGCCTCCGCCAATTCCCCCGACCCGGGCGGGAAGGGCCGCTGGTGCCAGTCGAATCCGCTGATGGGATTGCCCAGCCCGCCGACCTTGACCACCACGTTCGGACACTCGGCGACAGCGTCGATTCCCGAGCGCCACCCCGGCATCAGTTCCTCCCTCCGTCCCGCGTATGGCCCGATGCCCAGCGGGCGCCCCACGTGGTTCAGGATGATGGTCAGGTCAGGAAAGGCCCGCGCCATGTCGGCCACCTCGGGCAGTTGCGGGTGGTACACGATGCAGTCAAACGCCAGCCCCATCCGCTCCAGGCAAGCCAGCCCCCGGCGGAAGTTGGCATCGGCCAGCATCCCGGCGGAATTGGCCCGCGCGGTCGTGATCTCCGGACTGGCGTCCCACGCGACAGTACAGCGGATCCCGCGAAACCGTCCCTTTCCTGCCTCAGCCAGCGCCTCAAGCACCGGCTCCACGGCGTCGCCCAGCATCATGTCGGCGTTTCCGACTATCCTAGCGGCCACAGCCGTCCCGCCACCCCCGTCATCCTGAGTCTGTCGAAGGGCGTTGGCGGCGGCGATTCCCTCGACGAACTCCATCTCTCCCACCGACCGCATCTCCTCCGGCCCTTCGGTGCGGTACTGTGAGTGGCACTCCACGAACACCGTCTGGTTCACCCGGTGGCCGGAGCGGGCGTCGCCCAGCAGGTCCTCCAGAAGGTAGACATCGCCGGGGCGCTCCCAGAAGTGATGGTGCGGGTCCAGGATGGGCATTCCCGGCTCGATGGGGTCTTCCTCCGTCAGTGCCAGCCATGATTCCCGGCTCTGCGTCATTTCCAGCTCCTGTGTGTTCGAGATTTCTCCCAACCGGCCCAATGCGCGGCACAACATTAGGCTACTACGAAAGCAGTCCGCTCTCAAACCATGCCCGGGCATTCTATGTATAATCGCCCTGCCGTGAAACACGGTAACAACATTTCGTAAACATGGAGGCAATATGGCCGAACCAACTATGACCCAGGTACGGGCGGCAATAGACGCAATGCTCAGCAAGGCTATGGAGACCCCCAACGAGCCAGTGGCCATGGCCATCGTCGACAGCGCCGGCAACCTGCTGGCCTACCAGACCATGGACAACCTGCGCATCTTCAGCCGCCGCCACGCGCTCCGGAAGGCCCACACCTCGGCCCTGATGGGCTTGGACTCTGGAGAGAACGCCAGCCGCCTGCACGGCCAGGGGCGCAACATCGCCGACCAGGGTGACCCCATGATGACCTACGGCACGGGTGGCGTCGTCATCATGAAGGACGGCGTGATTCTCGGCGGCATCGGCGTCGGCGGTTACCCCAGCGGCCAGTCAGACGAGGACCTCTCCCGCGTCGGCCTGAATGCCATGAATCTCTAGGACCAATTGCAGCCATTCCCCCTCCCAATGATCGGGAGGGATGGGGCGGAGGTGGGATGACAGGTGTTGATGGCATTGTGTTTGCGTAGCGAGCCATGTTTCTAACCTCCTCCCCTCTGACAGGAGCAGTTAGAGCAAGATGGTTGAGACATCTAAACTAGCGTTCCTTATCAGGGTGTCCCTGTTTCTGGCACCGGGTGTCGTCATTTTCGCCCTCGCTGCCTGTGCCGATGTCGAGGTATCGACGTCAGAATGCGAAGATGGCGGCGAGTTCTGGATCGAGTATCGCCTGTTCATGGGCCGCGGAGCGGGAGACGTGGAGGTGGTCAGCGACGCAGACTGGGAAGCCTTTCTCGCGGAAACGATCACGCCCCGTTTCCCCGACGGCCTGTCGGTCATCGACGTTGCCGGGCAGGGGCGCACTGATGACGGTACCATCGAGCAGGAACGCACCAAGATGCTGCTGGTGCTGGCGCCCCCGGGCGGCGATTCTCTGGACCGGATGAACGAGATTTCCGAGGAATACAAGCAGCGATTTAGCCAGAACTCAACCCTTCGGGTGATCACGGAGGCCTGCGTCGCCTTCAAGTGAACCGCGCGGCGCCTCAAAGAACAGACGTAGCAGGTAACTGGAGTACGCTTATGCGAATCGGTGTTTTCGTCGGCGCATCGGTCGCCGACCTGATGACCCTCGACGGCCTGCTGGCCCGCATCAAGCAGGCCGAGGACGATGGGTTCGACAGCTTCTGGATTCCTCACATCTCCGCCCGGGGCTACGACGCGCTGACAGTGCTGTCCCTGGCCGGAATGCAGACCAGCCGCATCGAGCTGGGCGTCGGCGTCGTGCCCACCTACCCCCGCCACCCTGCGGCCCTGGCCCAGCAGGCCCTGACCACCGCCACGGCCACCGGCGGGCGCTTCATCCTGGGCATCGGGCCCTCTCACCGCCCGGGCATTGAGGAGGGCTTCGGCATCCCCTACGACCGCCCGGCCCTGCACACCCGCGAGTACCTCTCGGTGATGCGTCCCCTGCTCGAGGAAGGTGCAGTGCAGTTCAACGGCGAGTTCTTCAACTGCAACCTTGAGCTGGCCACCCTGGAGCGCCCCGCCTGCCCCATCCTGGTATCCGCGCTGGCGCCCCAGATGCTCAACCTGGCCGGTCAGTTGGCGGACGGCACGGTCACCTGGATGGCCGGCCCCCGCACCATCGAGACCCACATCACCCCACGCATTTCTCGCTCTGCCAAGAACAGCGGCCGCGCCGCGCCGAGAGTCACCGTCGGCCTGCCCACGGCGGCCACCGACAACGAGGGCGCTGGCCGCAGGACGGCCGCCGAGTCCTACGCCCGCTATGGCGAACTGGTCAACTACCGACGGGTGCTGGACATCGAGGGCGTGGAGAGTCCCGCTGAAGTGGCGGTCATAGGCAACGAAGCATCGATCCAGCGCCAACTGGAGGCCTTTGCCGGGGGCGGCGCCACGGACTTCGTCGGCAATGTCTTCGATATCCCCGGCGAACCCGAATCGGCGCAGCGCACCTACGAAGCCCTCAAATCACTGGTCGGCAAGGTCTAACCCGCCATCTCACCCACGTTATGTCCCCTTCCCCCTTACATTCCCTCCCCCTGAGGGGAAGGGTCAGGGGGGGTGAAATCCTCGAAAAAAACAACCTAACTAAAGGAGGAAACCATGGCTCCGCGAATCAAGCACATCGCGCTCCATACCGAGGACCCCGTGGCCACCGCTGAGTGGTACAAGACCTGCTTCGGCCTGGACGAACTGCGCCGGTCCCCCGACGGCGGCGCCGAAGGCGTCTGGCTCACCGATGGCTACATATACTTCGCCATACTGAAGATGGGGACAGAAGACGCCCCCAACCTGGGCGAAGGCCCCTCCACGGTCAAAGGCGTGCACCACATAGGCTTCTATGTCGACGACATGGAAGATGCCGTTTCAACCGTCGAGGATCATGGGGCCACCGAATGCCCCGGCAGCAGCCGCGCCAACCGCAAGTACAAGGGCCCCGACGGCCTGATGATCGACCTCCGCGTCCGCGGTTGGGACGAGCAGATCCGCGCCCGCAGCACACTGTACGAGCTCGTCGAAGCCCCGCCCCGCGAACCCGCCGGCGCGCCCGCCGACGACTAGCGCAGGCACGGTGGCTGGGATATTCCTCTCCTCACGAAGAGGGCTGGTGTGAGGCCAAAGAGCAAATTCCCTCTCCCTCCGGGAGAGGGTTAGGGTGAGGGCGTACCCAGACGCAACAAAACCCGTTGGTGGTTCGACAGGCTCACCACCAACGGGTCCCCACTTGGCCGCGTCGGCCGTATCGTTGTAGCCCCCCTGCTGCACTTGGATCACCAGAGACCTGTATGGGCGGATTTGAAACCCGCCCATACGCGATGACCAAGTTACTTTCCCTGTCCGGGCCACCTGAATCGGATTCTGCCTGCAACTCCGATTTCGAGGAAAGCCAGTACCAAGCAAGACCCGTTCACGGTGAACCTGTCGAACCGCGAACCGGTTTCTGTTCTCTTCGAAGGTCGGGCGCGTGAGCCTCCTTCGACTACCGCCCCTGCCACTCCGGCGGGCGCTTTTCGGCGAAGGCCCTCGGGCCTTCCCGCGCGTCCTCCGAGTTCAGGACCCGCTGGCCCCAGGCCGCGTTCAGGCGGTACGACTCCTCCAGACCGAAACGACGCCAGAACTGCGCCACCGCCTTCGTACCCTGTACCGCCAGCGGCGCGTTTGACCCGATCATCTGGGCAATCTCAACGGCCCTGGACATCAGCGCTGCCGGCTCCAGAACCTCATGGACGAAGCCAAGACGGTGCGCCTCTTCGGCACTCAGGGTGTCGCCGGTCAGCATCAGGTACATGGCCTCGCCGTAGGGCATCAGCCGCGCCAGGTGATTGATGCCGTAGTTGGCCAGGATGCCCCGCTTCACCTCGAACAGCCCGAAATAGGCCTCAGTGGAGGCGATTCGTATGTCGCAGTCGGCGGCCCGCTCCATCCCCGCTCCTATGGCCAGCCCGTTGACCGCGGCGATGAACGGCTTGGGGTTGCGCCCGAAGGGCTGGTTGCCCCGGTACGCCTCAATCCGCTCCTCCTCTGTCTGACTGGCCCGGACGCTGCCGCCGCCCTCGGCCATCTCCCGCAGGTCCGCCCCGGCCGAGAACGCCCGGCCCGCGCCGGTCACGATGCCCACCCGCATCTCCGGGTCGTGGGAGAACTCCGCCAGCGCCTCCCGCAGCTCTGCACGCATCTGTGCGCCCTGCGCATTCAGGCGGTCGGGCCGGTCCATGGTGAAGACGGCGTAGTGTCCGTCTGAAAATCGCTCGTATCGCAGGTCCGGCATCGCTCCCCTCAGCTCGCCAGCAGCTCGCGCAGCGCCGCGTCCACGAACGCCGCGTCAGGCGGGTTGAAGCCGGGCCCGCCGGCCAGGTGGCCCCAGATCGACTCGATGGGCCGCAGCTCGGCGTTGGGCATCATGGAGACCTCGATATCGTTGTCCTCCGGCGGGAAGTACAAGTCGGTCCGCCCCGGCATCACGATGGCCCGCGCCTTGATGGCTCCCAGAGCCTTGGCGAAGTCGCCGTTGTACTTGTCGTTCAGGCTGATGTCGCCGTTCTGCCATGTCCGGAGCATCGCCAGCAGATCGTTGGCGTCGGCGAACAGCCGCCGGCCCTCCCAGAAGGCGACCAAGTAGTCTTCCAGCGACGAGTACCCGATATCCAGGTAGACCTCCTCCCTGTAGAACGCCTGCGACACCGCCCACCCGGCGTAGACCCGGCCCATGGCCCGCAGCCCCTTGTACGGCGGCGAATCGTAGAAGCCGTTGGCCCAGGCGTCGTCGGCCGTCAGAGCCGCCTTCACGCCCTCCAGGAACACGAAGTTGTGCCGCGAGGTCCGCGCCGACCCGCAGATGGGCGCGATGCGCTCCACCATGTCCGGGTACAGCGCCCCCCACTGGTAGGTCTGCTGCGCGCCCATAGACCAGCCCACCACCATGGCGATGCGCTCGATGCCGAACAACTCGGCCACCAGCCGGTGCTGGCTGCTGACGTTGTCGTACAACGACACCCACGGGAACCGCGCCCGGTCGTAGGGCATCGGCGTGTTCGACGGCGACGACGACAGCCCGTTCCCCATCATATTGGGCACGATGATGAAGTACCTCTCCGGGTCCAGCGCCTGCCCCGGCCCGATGATTGCCTCATTGGCGTAGTGTTGCCCGCCAAAGAACGTCGGGAACACGATCGCGTTGTCCCTCGCCGCGTTCAGCGTCCCGTATGTCTTGTAGGCAATCCAGGCCCCCCGCAGCGTAGCCCCACCCTGCAGCATTAGGTTCCCCAGCTCGAAAACCTGGTAGTCGGTCATTGAATAACCTCCGGTACTTCAGGCGGTTTCATTGCCACATCATCTACGTTGGCCTATGCTAACAGAACTGGAAAAGCCTGTATTGGAGAGGCACTTACATGCCAATAAGGGGCCTTCATTTCAAGGGTGTACCACCGTTGCCAATCGGCTATGTTGAGTGCGATGACCATGTGAATCTATTCATCGGGCCCAACTCGTCCGGCAAGAGCACTATTCTGCGGGCGATAGATGTCTGCCTTTCCAAAGCAGTTTATGAACACGGCGAATACGAAGACACTGAAGAGGAGGTTTTTCTGAACCACCTGAAATACGGGGCTAGTATAGCCGTTAGCCATGATTGGGCAATGAAAAACCCCAATGTTTTCCCTGCGGCACGGGAATTGCAGCCGCCAGCCTTTTATCTTCCCGCAATCCGGATTAATCTTCCACCTCTCGGCATTTCTCATCAAACAATTGACAGAAGTGGGGCGTTTGGCGTCTATGACTTTAATCTGCATGAGTCGGAACTGTATAACCCCCACCTATACTACGGAAATACAGGGAATTCCCCCATTTACACAGATCCTGAGCAGATAGATTCCAAGAGCATTTTTTATGGCAACCGTGTGGAACAGGCACTAGAGGACGCCCGGCACTGGGAGGCCAGTTACGAGCATAGGAGCGAACAATTCCTTAAAGTAATAAGGATGGCATATTCTTGCGTCAAGAGGATTTGCAGTGAAGTCATATACGGCGACGTTCCGCATCCTTTCATTGAAATTGGGTGGGACGACAATAACTCCAGCCCGGAGCGGATCGTTCACCTTGACATGGGAATTGTAACCATTGACAACATCTTAGGCGAACCTCTCTACGCGGGTGCTTTGAGTTCTGGCACGCAAGGCACCCTGTTGTGGGTCTTGGCATTGGCTCTGCACATAGCCCGTCGTTATGAAATGCGAGAGGGCTGGGAACAGAAACCCGCCATCCTCCTCATCGACGAGATCGAGAACCACTTGCATCCCACTTGGCAACGCCGCGTCATCCCCGCCCTGCTTGAGCATTTCCCCGGCCTGCAGATTTTCGCCACCACTCATTCGCCCTTCGTCGTCGCTGGTCTGAAGGCCGGCCAGGTGCATCTATTGCGACGCGACGCTGAAGGGCGTATTTCCCACAGCATAAACGACGAGGACATCATCGGCTAGACTGCCGACGAAATCCTCAGGACGATGATGGGGGTGGACGAGCCCACCGACCTCATCACTATTGAACGGTCAGACCGCTTGCGGCAACTACGGAGAAAAGAGACCCTGACCGCGGATGAAGAATCGGAACTGAACACGCTGCGTCGCCAGGTAAGTGAATCCTTGATCTCCAAGGGTGGCCCAATAGAAGCTCAGCGTGAACGTTACTCAGACTTGATGCAGCGCTTCTTGCTTTCCCGACAGACCGACTTGTCGCAGGACGGAGGTTAGCCAATTTGCGCTGGATTGACCGGGGGCCTGAACCAGACGGAGTTGCCAAGTATTCCCAGCAATTTACCCCAGGATGGATCGACTACTTTCAGAACAAAGTAGGAGAGCGACCATCTGATTTTTTATGGTCGCTGTTCCGACCAGCACTG
This sequence comes from Dehalococcoidia bacterium, assembly GCA_965216065.1. Lineage (GTDB taxonomy): Bacteria > Chloroflexota > Dehalococcoidia > Lucifugimonadales > UBA3495 > VXOI01. The sequence goes on along the minus strand of CBDCFB010000002.1, from coordinate 665,189 downwards.
GGAAGTCAAAGTAGCAATATCTGCTGGTATTGCGAACGGCAATGTGATGAAGATGCTGAGGTTGGAGGGTTGGCGCCTACCGTTGACCACTTCCGTCCCCGGAGCCGCTTTCCGGAATTGACTTACGCGTGGTCTAACTGGATCTTTAGTTGCAAGCGGTGTAACTCTGACTACAAAAGGGACAAGTGGCAGGATTCAGGGTACGTCGACCCCTGTGCCGCCGATGTTGCGGAACGCCCGGACCAGTATTTCGACTTTGACACTGCTACTGGGGAAATAGTAAGCAGGGATGAGATTTCAGGAACTGCAAAAAGCAGAGCAGAAGACACTATCGACGATTTGGGTCTTAACAAGTGGGATATGATGTGGTATCGACAACAGTGGATACTTAAATTTGTGGACGATTTGCCCAGTCGTCCAATTTCCGAACGACAGGCGTTAATATCATCTTACACAGTTGGATCAGTGGAGTTTTCATTGGCGACACGGAAGGTTGCCGAACAACTGCGAAAAGATGGCCACGTCTAGGCCCATTTGACGCCGCAAAGCGCCCCGCCGTAGACTCCCCATGCGCTTCGAGCGCAGGAGGTACTACCATGGCCAACGACCCCGTCAACATCTTTGAATACGAAGCCATCGCCCGCGAGAAGCTGGAGCAGGGACACTACGATTTCATCGCCGGCGCGGCCACCGACGAGATCACCCTCCGGCGCACCCGCGCTGTGCTGGACAGCATCCAGCTGCGGCCCAAGATGCTGACCGACATCAGCCAGCGTGATATCAGCACCACCGTGCTCGGCCAGCGCATAAGCTTCCCCGTGATGCTTGACCCCGCCGGCAACCACGAGGCCGCCCACCCCGACGCCGAGCTGGCCACCGCCCGCGCCGCCGGGAGGGCCGACACGGTGATGGTCGTCAGCTCTCACGCCGCCCGCACCATGGAGGACGTCGCCGGCGCCGCCTCAGGGCCGCTGTGGTTCCAGCAGTACTTCTTCAAGGACCGTGGCCTCACCCTCGAGATGGCCGCCCGCGCCGCCGAGGCCGGCTACTCCGCTCTCTGCATCACCGTCGACGCCAAGATCAAGCCCAAGCGCGAGCGCAACATCCGCAACGATTATGTCGGCGCGTCTTCGCCCAACTACGACAAGATAGAGCTGTCCGAGCACTCTTGGCGCTTCGCCGCCGACGCCCCCGCCGGTGTCATGGACATCCGCGACACCGGCGCCACCTGGGCCGATGTCGACTGGCTGGCCGCCGCCCAGAGCCTGCCCTTGGTCATCAAGGGCGTCATGGTCGGCGAGGACGGACGCCACGCCGCCGACAACGGGGCCAAGGCCGTCATCGTCTCCAACCACGGCACCCGCTACCTCGACACCACCTTCACCACCATCGAGGTCCTGCCCGAGGTCGTCGAGGCCGCCAACGGCGACATCGAGGTCTACATGGACGGTGGCATCCGCCGCGGCACCGACATCGTCAAGGCCCTCGCCCTCGGCGCCCGCGCCGTCCTCATCGGCCGCCCCCTCTTCTGGGGTCTCGCCGTGGACGGCGAAGACGGCCTCACCTCCGTCCTCGAAATGCTCCGCGATGAACTCGACGCCACCATGGGCATGTGCGGCCGCCCCACCATAGCCGACATAGACCGAGAAATAATAGGCACCGTCTCCCCCCTCCTCGGCATGTTCCCCCAGTCCTGGGACACCGTGCGGTATTAGGTCGCTGGTAGGCATTCGCAGTAAAGTGGGCACCGTCAACGCACGTTGAGGGTGCCCACTGCTACAATACACTCACATTCATGAGTAGGCGATGATGCCATGATCGATTGGAGCAAGTGCCCATCCATCGAGAGCGACCCGGAAAAGATGAGCGGGGCTTGGGTTTTCACTGGCACCCGTGTCCCTCTTTCTGCCCTACTCGGCAACTTGGAAGAGGGAGCCACAGTTGCCGAGTTCCTGGACTGGTTCGAGGGAGTTGAGGAATGGCAGGTCAGAGCCGTAATTGATTACCTGATAGCGGACTTGGAAGAACACCTACCCCACGTCAAGTATGCGAATACTGCTTGGCAACTGCACGCCGAGTCCTCTGAGGCGCTTCCTCACGGAGCATCAGGTGGATACAGCCAGGGAGCGAGGATGGGCACAACTGAGGAATGGCGCCCTCCTTCAGATGGCCGAGGAAGCGGGATACGAGGTGCTGATAACCACTGACCAGAGCATGCCCTATCAGCAGAATATGATGGGAAGGCGCATAGCCGTAGTTGCGGTCGGCGAAAACAAATGGCCCATATTGCAGCACTACGTCGAATTAATCACGGCAGCCCTAGACGACATAGGGCCCGGCGATGTAAGGGAAGTCCCCATCTGATGATCGAGCATGCCACAGATGCAACTGACCACGTGAGAGTCCGCGCCGCCCTCATAGGCCCACCGTCGCCGACATAGACCGCGACATCATCGGCACCGTTCGCCGCTGCTGGGCATGTTCCGCCAGTCCTAGGACACCGTGCGGTACTGAGGAAAGCTTCCAATACCCTAAATTTCACTCGCTGGAAATCACTAGAGCTTAATCGCAGCATTCCCACTGCGCATTACTTGGGCGGGTCTCTAACTTTGCAATGGTTTGCCGTCAAGTACCTCTTGCGCTCTTATGCTCGCATCTATTATGGTAACTAGAGAGCAAGCGATTTATGGGGCGTCTAGGAGTTTCATGTTCAATAATTTACGTCGGGAACTACGCAAATTGGAAAATCCCATTAGCATTCCTGTGCAGATAGAGCTTGACGATAACGACTACGTTGACCGGTGCTGTCCTTCTAATGAATGCGGGGCACGTTTCAAGTTATTATTCGAAGATTGGAGAAATATAATTCGCGAAGAAGTCGTTTTCTGTCCGCTATGTCGATTTGAGGCAGATTGCACAAAATGGAATACTCCTGAGCAATTGGAATACCACAGATCGCTAGCTATTGCCCACGTCCAGAAAACAGTCGGAACAGCCCTTCAGCGCGATGCTCGTAGGTTCAACTCTCGACAGAACAATAGCGGATTTGTAAATATTACGATGTCCCATCGACCAAATCGCTTGCGTATACCAATACCGGTCTCAGCTACTGCTGTCATGACACAGGAATTTCAGTGTGTAGAATGCAAGTGTAGGTATTCCTCCATTGGAATTGCCTATTTCTGTCCTGCTTGCGGTTACAACAATGTTTTTGATGCGTTTTTCAAGTCCATAGAAACGGTGTCAAAAACTGTAGAAGCTCTCCCATCTATACGCCAAGCCCTCACCGATTTCCAAGATGAAAATGTTGCGGAGGATTCAGTTAGGCAAATTCTGGAAAGTGGCTTGTGCAAAATGGTTGCCTATTTCCAGAAGTATGCAGAATCGTGCTTTTCCAGACTGCCCAATTCCGGGCAAATTACTTTACGCCGCAATGTCTTCCAGAGGCTTGAGGAATCAAATATCATTTGGCAAGACGCGACTTCTAAAGGGTACACCGAGATTTTAAGTGATTCAGAATACCAAAAGTTGAACACGTACTTCCAGCAGCGTCATCTACTGGAACACCAAGATGGCATCGTCGACCAAGTGTATATTGACCGTGCAAAAGATGATCGATTCGCCACAGGGCAACGGCTGGTGGTTTCTGACTCAAATGTATCCGAACTTGCCTTCATAATTGAGAAGCTTTCATTAGCTATTTCTAATCTTAAATGACAGATCAGTACATCCCGCTGACCTATCACATTGGATGGGCTTTTCGTCAGGGAGCGCGGCTGTGAGGTATGCGGTCCCATGCTTGCTGGCCCTCTGAAATTGGGCAACGTCTACATGGGCATCGGTGTACAATACCCTCACCATCCCAACCCCCATCAGGAGGCTCAACCATGACCACCCTTGGCTCCGGCCACTACACCTACTCTGTCCAGGAAAACTGGGCCAAGCTGCCCGAGGGCGAGACCTTCGCCATGGTCAGCGCCATCGCCACCGACTCTCAGGACTTGGTTTACGCATTCCAGCGCAAGGAACCGCCCGTCCTCATCTTCGACCGCGACGGCAATCTCCAGGACTCTTGGGGCAACGGCTCCTTCCTCTTCGCCCACGGCTTTTACATTGAGGACGACGTCGTTTATGTCACCGACCGCGACGCCTCCACCTGCCTCGTCTACACCCTCGACGGCAAGCCGGTCCAGATGCTGGGCCGCCACGGGCGCCATTCCGACACCGGCTGCGAGGTCGCGGGCGACCTCGTGCCCCGCGCCGCCGGGCCCTTCAACTACCCCGCCGAGCTGGTGCCCTCGCCCTCCGGCGAGCTGTACGTCGCCGACGGCTACCGCAATTCCCGCGTCCACCGCTTCACCTCAGAGGGCGAGCTGATCCAGTCGTGGGGGGAGCCGGGTAAGGTCGAGGCCAACCATTTCCACCTGCCCCATAGCCTGATCATCGACGGCGACCACATCATCGTCTGCGACCGGGAGAACCATCGCATCCAGCTCTTCACGCTGAACGGCGAGTTCATCGAGTTCTGGAACGACATCCAGCGCCCCATGGACATCTCCCGCGACCCCGAGGGCAACTTCCTGGTCAGCGAGGGCACGGTGAACGGCGGCTCTGCCCGCATCAGCATCCTCGATCCTTCCGGCAACGTGCTGGCCCGCTTCGACTGCCGCGGCTCCGGCCACGGAAGCTGGATCGACTCCCGCGGCGACATTTACCTGGCCGGCGTCCCCGACGCCATCGACAAGTACGTGCGGGAGGGTTAGACAACACTTGGGAGCACCGCTCATCCTTCGACAAGCTCAGGATGAGCGGTGACCTATCGCGGCGCGCCGTCCGTTCATCTTCGGTCCGTCCTAAGCCTGTCGAGGGGCCGAGTCTGTCGAAGTTCGGAAGGTGAATCCATCCAGAACGGAGACAGACATGCCAATGGAAAAGGAAAAGGCACAGTTGGACCTCGAAGCGGTGATGGCCACCATGGGCGATGAAGTATGGCAGAATGTCCGCATCCTGGAGCATTACGCCGAATCACACATCTCCTACTCTCTGGTCGGCGTAAAGATCGAGGACGGCAAGACCTACTACTACCAGGCTGAGACAGAGCGCTTCGTCATGCTGAACATCTAGCCCTCCATCCTCTTTCCCCTCCCGCAGGGAGAGGGTGAGGGCATTCCTTCGGGGAAAAATCGCAGGGGCGCACGGTTGTGCGCCCCTTTATTCGTTACCGAATTGCCCGAGAGATCAGTCCGCCGCGGCTCCGGCCCGGGCCTGCTGTTCCCCTCCGGAAGGGGCGGCCGGCGGCCTGTACGGGCGGTGGAAGGCCGCGATGATCGCGCCGGCGATCATGATTCCCACCACGGTCAACGCCGAAATCTGGAAGCCCTCCAGGTGCAGCCGCTGGGCCTCGCCCGTTAGCATCAGCCCGATGCTCGCGGGTACGATCAGGGCCATGATGAACGAGGATATGGTCGCTCCTGTGGCGTGTCCCATGTCGCGGGTGGTCTCCAGCACCCCTGAGGCAAAGCCACGATTCTCGGTGGGCAATGTGCTCATCACCGTGGCGTTATTCACCGTGTTGAAGATGTTGGTACCCACGGAAATCGGGAACAACAGGAGCGGCAGCAACCAGATAGAGATCGTCCCGGCGAACAGGGCCAGCAGCACGAAGCCCGACGCAATGGACAGCATGCACGCTGTCCGCAGCAGTCGCGGGTTGAACTTGTCGTGGATGAACCCCGCGATCGCGGGCAACCAGATGCCGAAGGACTGGTGCGGCAGGAGCACGTACGTAACGAAGATGGGCGACTTACCCAACCCCTCTTCGATCATTATTGGCACCAGGATCATGGTCGCCATCATCGAGAGGTGGAACATCACGTTGGAGATGATCGCCAGCGTGAAGTACTTGTGGCGGAAATGCTGGAACTCCACGAAGGGATGCGCCACCCGCCGCTCCACGAAGATGAACACCACCAGCAGCGCGATGGTCACCCCGTGCATCGGCAGGTGGTACGAGAGCGCGTCTCCGGAAGTGTACGACTCCTCTCCGCCGTGGAGATGGCTGCCGGACAGTATGAAAGTCGCCGAAACCGCCACCAGCAGTATGGCGCCGATGTAGTCGATCGGGTATCTCTTGTCGACGATGGACTCGTCGTTGCGGCGTACCACCGGCAGGCACGACTTGATTACTATCAGGCCGATGGGCAGCATGGTCAGGAACACCAGGCGCCATCCGGCGAAGGAGTCCCAGTTGGCAAACTGGAGAAGGATTCCAAAGAAGGCTACGCCGATGAAAGTGCCGATTCGGGAACCGGTGATGGGGAAGGCGTAGGCTCTGCCCCTCTCCTCCTGGGGGAAGGCAAAGGCCAGCATGGCGTTGCCGTTGCCGTGTATCAGCCCCGCACCAAAGCCTTGAAGGCCTCTCAGCACAATTACTTGAGTGAGGTCCTGGGCGGCAACGATCCCCACCGCGCCGAGGGTGATGATAATTGTCCCGAGGAAGAACACCCTGGGATGGCCGAAGCGGTCGCCCAGCCTGGCCCCCAGGAAGACGGTGCTTCCCAGGACCAGCAGGTTGGCGATTACGATCCACGCCGCGTCGCCGACGCCGTACCCGAAGTCCCTGGCGATGCTCGGCAGCGCCAGCGTCACCGGCAGGCTGGAGAGCTGCACCAGCAACTGGCCGCCCGTCATTGCAATCAGCACCTGCCGCCGTTCCGGCGAGTGCACTACACTTCTGTAATTTTCAATGAAACCCGGCATTTAGCAATCCTTTGCCGGTCAAACAGGATTCGGCCACTTTATCACCTCAGGCAATGTAGAGCCACCTCATGTATCATCAAGCAGGGCGGTAGCGCCTTGAATTCAGCAACTCAGCAGGTTGGGTCGGATGAGCCGACATTGCCGGCTTACAGGGGCTGATTTTTTCATTTTCCCGGTCATTGCTGGACATTCCGGGCTGGCCGCTGGTTAAAGAGACCCACTGGGATGTCAGCCGGGTTCTGTTTGCCATCCGTCATAAACATAGAACTAATGTTACAGAAGGGGCGCCAGGCTTGGCAAGGAGCAAATGAAAGCAAAATGAGATTCCAGCCTTCAAGACGGGATTGCCCTGATCATCATGGGCCATCGGCCAAGCCGGTTCCTTCCCGCGCTATAATGTCCGGCGCTATAATGTCCGGAATATTTCGATCTCGAGGGGTTTTCCAATGGTAAACGCACCGGTTCGCCTGACCGAGCTTTCCCACTGCGCCGGTTGAGCGGCCAAGCTGAGCCAGAAGGACCTGGTACAGGTCCTAAGCAAGCTGCCCATGGTGGAACACCCCGACCTGCTGGTTGGATCGTCCACAGGCGACGATGCCGCCGTCTACCGGCTGGACGACAGCACCGGCCTGGTATTGACGGTCGACTTCTTCACGCCCATCACCGACGACCCATACGAGTTCGGCCTGGTCGCAGCCGCCAACTCCCTCAGCGACGTCTACGCCATGGGCGGGCGTCCGCTGGTAGCGCTGAATGTGGTGGGCTTTCCTGCCGCTCTGGCCGTCGAGATGCTGGGCGACGTACTTCGCGGCGGCTACGATAAGGCCGCCGAAGCCAACTGCCTGATCGTCGGCGGTCACACCGTCGATGATAACGAACCCAAGTACGGTCTGTCGGTTGTCGGCCTGGTCCAGCCCGGGCGCCAGGTAACCAACGCCGGTGCACGACCCGGCGACGCCCTGGTGCTCACCAAGCCACTGGGCACCGGCATAGTAACCACGGGCTGCAAGGCCGGTGTCGCGCCTCCGGGCTCGGTGGAAACGGCCGTGGAGACAATGGCAACGCTCAACCGCGCCGCCTCTGAGGCCATGATGGAAGTGGGCGTCAACGCCTGCACCGACGTCACAGGGTTCGGTCTGATGGGCCACCTGACGGGGATGCTGCGGGCCAGTCGAGTGAGCGCCGAGATCAGTGTATCGAAGGCCCCGGTGCTGCCCGGTGTCGATGAGCTGCTGGAACAGGGAGTCGCCCCCGGCGGCACCCACAGAAACCAGGCCGGCGTCGAGGATTATGTCGAGTGGGATGACGCCGTCAGCGAAAACGAGCGGCTGTTGCTCTGCGACGCGCAGACTTCCGGTGGCCTCCTTATATCAGTGCCCTCTGAAAAGCTGGCCGCGCTGCTGGACGCCCTGGGGTCGCGAGGTGTGGAAACGCGAGCCGTAATCGGCACCATAGGCGATGACACCCCGGGAAGGGCACACGTAACACCCTGAAGAATCTTTTATCTTGCTTTCCGAACTATACCCAAACGTGAGGTGGGACTTGAAGCGTCCTGACCAAGTGAAGACCGCCCCCGATCAGGGCTACGGCGAACGGGTGCCACCCGGCCAGTTCGTCACCACCAAGTTCCCAGTGCTCACCTACGGCCCCGAACCAACCGTCGACATCAACGCCTGGCAGTTCCGGGTTTTCGGGCTCGTGGAGAAGGAAATCAGCCTCGACTGGGAGGCATTCACCGAGCTTCCGTGGCAGGTCCTGGACGCCGACTTCCACTGCGTCACCCAGTGGAGCGCGCTGGACCAGACCTGGGAGGGAGTGGCGGTGGCTGACCTGCTGTCGCTGGCGGGCGTTTCGTCAGAGAGCAGGTTCATCATGGCCCACTGCTTTGGTAACTACACTACCAACCTGCCTCTCGACCTGGCACTGGAAGAGGGGTTCCTGGCCCACAGGCAGGGAGGGCAGCCGCTGGGCAAGAGCCACGGCTGGCCCCTGCGCCTCATCGTCCCCAGCCTCTATGGCTGGAAGAGTGCCAAGTGGGTCAACGGCATCGAACTGATGGCCGAGGACTCTCCCGGGTTCTGGGAGCAGCGCGGCTACCACAACAACGGAGATCCCTGGAAAGAAGAACGCTTCTGGCCGGAACTGTCGCGCTAGCCCGGTCCTGAATGACAGCAGGCAAACAGGAAGGGGCGGCCGACTGGCCGCCCCTGTTGGTTGGCAAGATAGATTGGCAGGCGTGGACTATGCGGCCAGCGGCAGTTGTTCCTTTTCCTCCAGCCACACAGGGTTCACCTGCCTGGGCCTGTACACCGCGGCCGGCTGGCTCTCCACGTCGCGCATGAGGCCGCACTGGAGGCAACTCAGAAAGCTGCCGTAGCTGTCGTGGCTCAGCGTCACATCTCCCTCGCACTTGGGGCACGCACCGAAGTAGATCATTTGGCACCTCCTCTCCCTGCACGACGCCCGCCCTCGCTCTCGAAGCGGCGCCGGCACTCTCAGGACCGCTACCTGCGGCCTGTTGACTCCCGGTTCCCTGACGACGGCCATTTTCTTATGCTCCCGGTCTTCTGCTATTGCCACCATTTAGATCTGGACCTTCGAGCCTTTGACCATCATCGTTTTGAACTACTACGCCAGCGGTTGAATAACGGATTCTTACTTGTTCCGAAACATCAGACTTGACACGACTTGTATCAAAACTTATCATATGAATCAGCACAGGTCAACACCTTCAGGGGAGTTGGAATATGACCCAACAGAGACGAGTCCAGACCAGGCGTCGGGCGCCATCACCGCCCATTCAGGGACAGGAGGCACCATACCGGCCGGCGGACACGTCCATTTCCCCATACAGTGCGGCCCAACCAGAGAACGGCGTAGGCGAAGCCCCTGGGCGCGAGGACGACGCGGTAATTGCCATGGAGGGCGTCTACATCATCAGCGTCGCCGCGCGAATCCTGGACATGCACCCCCAGACGCTGCGAAAGTACGAGCGTCTGGGACTGGTCCGGCCCGGTAGAACTCTGGGCATGCTCCGCCTATACTCGACGGAGGATATCCGTAAGCTGCAGCTCATCCGTCATCTATCTGACGAAATGGGGCTCAACCTGGCGGGCGTCGAGTTCGCCTTGGCTGCGGTACAGAACCTTTTGACCATGCAGCAACGCCTGGGCGCCAGGCTTGGCCCCGAGGCCGGGGAACAGGTGAAGGAAGAATTGAACCTGATGTTCGAGAGCCTGAACCTCCCCATTCACCAGTGAGGCCCAATGTGGCATGAATCGGAAATCACTACAGGAAATACCTGATGCCTGACGAACAAAACCAGGAACCACGAGAAGAAACCACCCGGGAAGATGCCGGCGAAGGCGGCTGTGGCGGCAAAGAAACCGACAACACCCTGGATTTCGCTCAGCTTGCACCGGAATTGAAAGTGGCTGCCCTGACCGAAAGGCTCGAAGCCGCGGAAGCCGAAGCCGAGATGTTCCGCAACGAGGTCCAGTACAAGGAAGCCGAGTTGCAGAACGAGAGGCGGCGCTTCGCGGAGCAGCGTGCCTCCGCCGCCAAGTACAGGGACGAGGATCTGCTCCTCGACCTGCTGCCGGCCATCGAGGGTCTCGAGTTGGCCCTCAACGCAGAGGTAACTGACCAGTGGGGGGAGGGCGTCAAGCTGGCGGTCCGGGAGATGAAGCGGCGGCTGGAAATGCGAAGCGTGAGCCTCATCGACACAGCGGTCGGACAACCCTTCGACCCCAACCAGCATGAGGCCCTAGCCTACCAGGAAACCAACGGACAGCCGCCTGACCATGTGGTCCAGTTGGTCCGGCCCGGATACAGGCTCCATGACAGGCTGCTCCGGGCGGCCCAGGTGATTGTGGCCCGCGAGCCACAGGCACCCGCCTCCGGCGCGGGCTGACTGTCAACCGGCTACAACTAGAGAAAGAATTACAGCCAACCTTGAGAATTTATTCAGGAGAGACGAAATGCCTAAAGTCCTGGGCATAGACCTTGGCACAACCAACTCTGTCGCAGCGGTCATTGAAGCCGGCGAGCCCGGCGTAGTCGAAAACGCCGAGGGCGCCCGCCTCACCCCTTCCGTTGTGGCCCTGAACACTCGAACCGGCGAGCGGTATGTGGGTCAGGTGGCAAAACGCCAGGCGGTTACCAACCCTGAGAACACGCTCTTCTCGGTCAAGAGGCTCATGGGACGTCGCTTCGACGACCACGAGGTCATGGGCGCCGCCTCCAAGCTGCCTTACCAAGTCGTGCAGGCGGCAAACGGTGACGCGCACGTCAAGATGGGCGACGACACCTATGCTCCGCCGCAGATCTCGTCATTCGTGCTGCAGAAAATCAAGCAGGATGCAGAAGCCAAGCTCGGCGAGCGGATAACCCAGGCAGTCATCACGGTCCCAGCCTACTTCAACGACTCGCAGCGCCAGGCAACCAAGGACGCAGGGACCATCGCTGGACTGGAAGTGCTGCGCATCATCAACGAGCCAACTGCTTCCTCTCTGGCCTACGGGCTGGACAAGACCCGGTCCGACGCCAACATCGCGGTGTTCGACCTTGGCGGTGGCACCTTTGACATCACCATCCTCCAGATGGGCGAGGGCGTGTTTGAGGTGAAGTCGACCAACGGCGACACCTTCCTCGGCGGCGACGACTTCGACCAAGCCATCCTAGAATGGCTGATCACGGAGTTCCGGCGCGAGACGGGCATCGACCTGTCCAGTGACCGGATGGCCCTGCAGCGCCTCCGCGACGCGGCGGAGCGCGCCAAGGTCGAGCTCTCCAGCGTGGTGGAAACGGAGATCAACCTGCCCTTCATAACCGCCGATGCCAGCGGCCCGCAGCACCTGGTCAAGTCGCTGACTCGCGGCCGGTTTGAACAGTTGGTGACCGGCCTCATCGATCGGACCGCCGGTCCCTGCCAGCGCGCACTGGCCGACTCCGGCCTCTCGACCAGCGAGATCGATGATGTCATCATGGTCGGCGGCATGTCCCGCATGCCGGCCGTCCAGGAGAAGGTCAAGGAGATCTTCGGCAAGGAGCCCAACCGCAACGTCAACCCGGACGAGGCCGTCGCCCTCGGCGCGGCCATCCAGGCGGGCGTGCTCGCCGGAGAGGTCGGCGACATCGTGCTGCTGGACGTTTCTCCCCTCACCCTGGGGCTGGAGACGCTGGGCGGCGTGATGACGACCCTGATTCCTCGCAACACGACCATTCCGACCAAGAAAAACGAGACATTCACCACGGCCGCAGACAGCCAGACCACGGTGGATATTCACGTGCTCCAAGGGGAGCGCACCATGGCGGGAGACAACAAGTCCATCGGCCGGTTCATGCTGGACGGGATTATCCCGGCCCCCAGGGGCATTCCCCAGATCGAGGTGACCTTCGACATCGATGCCAACGGCATCCTCAGCGTATCCGCCCAGGACAAGGGCACGGGAAAGGAGCAGCGCATCGTCATTCAGTCCGGTTCCGGCGTGGACAAGTCCGACATCGAGCGAATGGTGGACGAGGCCCGCCAATACGAGGCCGACGACCAGAAGCGCCGCGAAGAGGTCGAGACCCGAAACCAGGCTGACTCAATGGTCTACCAAGCCGAGAAGCTCCTCAACGACAACGCAGACAAGGTCCCCCAGGAGTTGAGGGCCGAGGTCCAGAGCAAGATCGACGCCCTTCGGGCAGCCTCCGCGTCAGGCAACCTCACCGAAATGCAAACGGGGATCAACGAGTTGAATGCTGCGCTGCAGAGCCTGGGTGAAGTGATCTACAGCCAGAACGCCGGGCCCGGACCCGGAGCCGGAGCCCCCGAAGCCGGAGGAATGGACGACGGCCCGTCGGACGATGCGGGCACCGTTGAGGGTGAATTCCGCGAGGTCTAAGTGCGGTGGCACGCTCTGGAGCTGGGGAGAAAGAGGCGTCTGGCCCACCTCCCCGGCACTAAATTGATCCAAATCCGCCTCGACGGCACGTTCCCAAGCGATTACGGTGATAGTCAAGAACTGGTATAATCAGTTTTTAGCACGGACATAAAGTCCTGGATTTCCAGGAAAACCCTTGGTTGAAAGCGGGTGGTGGTCGCATGAACGCGCAGCCAGAACGAGCAGACAGAGAACTATTGAACCCTGAAGGCCCCGACGGCGATTTCGCGCCTGTCATCTCAAATCCCTCGCTCAGCCAGTGGCGAGTGGAGGGAATTGAGCGGGATCTCACGCCCCTCCAGTACCACTATCTGAGCATGATGAAGCGCTTGATCGCCCTGAAGGACAGCTATCAGGGGGATTCCGAAGCTGAGGACTGGCTGATGTCCGCCATCAACAAGTCCATCTTCTCCACGCTGAGGGACAGCCTGGAGGCCAACGTGGGCGACGAGGCCAAGGACCTGATCACACCGCAGCAACGCGTGGACTGAACCCGGTCAGCCATCAGGCATGGCAATTCCAGCTACCACAGCGGGGACGGACGCAGTTCCGTCCCCTTCTCTTTTGGTCCTCGGCCTCCCCGCCCAGACCGTCGCCGCTACGGGGCGACCCCGTGCACCGGGAACACCTGCTCCTTCAGTGCCGCCACCGTTTCCCCGGCGTGCCGCCTGATGTCCAGCCTCAGGTTCGAGGGTACCTCCGGCGAACCGCTGTCCCGCAGGTGTCCGATGCCGTGCTCCAGCGCAAAGGTGCGAGGGAGCGTGTCCGGCCACTCCACGCCCAGCATCTCGCCGTAGGCCAGCGTCCAGGCCCGGGCAACGGCCATCAGGTCGTACCCGCCGCCACCCATTGCGAGCCACGGCACCCCAAGTGCGCCCAGCTCCCGTACCACCTCCACGAAGCCCATGGTCGTCAGTTGCAGATGCGTAAGCGGGTCCGAATGATAGCTGTCGATCCCCAGCTGCGTCACCAGCACGTCGGGTGCAAACGCCCGTACCAGTGGCGGCACGATCTGGCGGAACGAGTCGAGGTACACGTCGTCTCCCGTGTAGGGGAAGAGGGGCAGGTTGACCGAATAGCCCCGTGCGTTCCCCGCCCCCAGTTCCTCAACAAACCCGGACCCCGGAAACAGGTACCGGCCCGACTCGTGCACCGAGATGGTCAGCACCCTGTCGTCGTCGAAAAACGCTTCCTGCACGCCGTCGCCGTGGTGTGCGTCCACGTCTATGTACACAACCCGCATCCCCCGTCGAAGGAACAGGTGAATCGCGAGGGCCGGGTCGTTGAACACGCAGAACCCGGAGGCGTGCCTGGCGGCGGCGTGATGCAGTCCTCCGGAGATGTTGAAAGCCGCGTCCACCGTCCCGTCCGCCACCATCTCTGCGGCCAGCAGCGTGGCACCCGAACTGAGCGCAGCCGCCTCGTACATCCCCCGGTAGTAGGGATTGTCTCCCTGCAGGCTGAAATTGAACCGGTGGGCCTCGTGCGTTCCCTCGCCGGCGCTGAGCCGCTTGACGGCATCGATGTACTCGGGAGTGTGCAGCCAGCCGATCTCTTCCTCCAGGGCGGACCGGGGACTGACCAGCACGGCGTCTTCGCTGTCGAACGCCCCGTAGCCCTGCAGCAGCTCGTAGGTGTACCGCAGCCTGACCGGCCGCATCGGGTGGTCGCTCCGAAGCTCGTGTCTCGACATCTGTTCGTCGTATACAAATGCAGCCCGGGGCATATCTCCACTCCTGACTTTAGTGACAGACGATGCTCTGAATTGATGCTTTCCTCGACTACCCAGGCCCGAAACCCGGCAGGGCCACATCACCATGGTGAGCTCGATTCGTCCCCGCTTCAAGCATACACCCCGGCCATCCCGCCGAGGAGATCACTTGACCATAAGTCCCAGCCAGTGCCTAGCCGGGGAGATAAATTTATAAAAATTTCAAAATTCGATAAAAATGGCGCCCGATAACGCGGCAGAATTTGTGACGCTCGCGGTATAGTAATACCCGCAACGGGTAAACCGTTACGCATTATTTCCTGCCCTGATGGGCAGCTATCGCGCCGGATCGCCTGATACCGGCCCAACTTGCCCCAAGGTCCGGATGAGGCCGGGGCTTCAATAGATTACACGGAGGTTTGCGTCTGACGCGGCGTGGGGCCGCACCAGCCCGAAGGCTCGAAGGACAAGGTTTCTATCAGGCCGGTCGTGCGCCGGGCCGGCCCACCCGTTGCATCGAGTCTGGGACTAAAAATTCAGCCCTTTGGCCCATTTATCCATTTATCTTGCCATTGGACTGGAAAGTGCGCCTTCCGTAAATCATCTTAGTCTGAGGAGTGTTTGCCATGCCCATCGATTTTGACGAATTAATGCTACAGAGGCTCAAGCAGGCCGAGATGGCAGAGCGGGAACTGGCGCGCCTGCAGCCCCTCGCCTCAGAGGCGCCGGAGTTGAGAATGAAACAGGAACGGGCCGCCAAGTTCGAGGATAGCCTGCGACGCAGGGACCTGTCGCTGGTTGAAGCAAAACAGATGGTGGAATCCGCCAGTGTCCGCCAGGTGGAGATCCCAGCGCTTCTGAACAGCGCCTCCCAGACCGTGGCAGCCCTTTTCGCCGCCATGAAGGACGTCAACACTCGCCGCCGCCGCGCAGCCGAAGCCCTCGCCATAGTTGACCGGGTCGACTACGACGTCGAGCTGGAAGAGGTCGGCGAGGAACAGCGGCAGTACGACCGCGACCCTCGTGGTCTCGCCTACGCCCTCGCCGCCCGCCACGGGGAAGCGCGGGTAAAGCAGATGCTGGAAGACATGGACCCCGGCTTCGATCTGCTCAGGAACTGCAATCTCAGCGACTCGCTTCACCGGGACGTGTCCAACTTCATCATGGAACACGTCAATGCCCGGGATACCACGAGTGCCAAGTCGGCCACCTTCCTCAAGAACACCGTGGTCCACAGGGAGTCTCAGCCGACGTCAGAATCGGACGGCAGCTACGAGTCCCATTCCGAGCACGAAATGGCCAGCGCCGGCTGATCACCCTGGTAACGGGGGACAATCACAGGGGGCGTCCTTGAAGGACGCCCCTGACCCGCTCCCGCAACCTGACTCCCTCCACGGGCGGGGAAAGTGTGCGCCAACGGGCTCTGTCGGCCGCTGGGAACGGGCCGGGCTGCCATCGTTGACCCTTCTTTTGCAGGGGTATAGACTCTCGCCATCCCTTACGGCGGGAGGCAACTTGGCGTCCCTCGAACAATACGCGAACAACTACGACAACATCCGTTTCGAGCGGCGGGACGGAATCCTGCAGATGACTTTCCACACCAATGGTGGTCCGCTGCAATGGGGCTCCGGCCCTCACGAGGAATTCCCACGCGCCTTTGCCGACGTGGGCAGCGACCGCGACAACCGGGTCATCATCCTGACAGGTTCCGGCGACACCTTTTCCGGCCCCCAGGGTACCGCAGCCGGCACGCCCAAGCGTGCGCCCCGAGACTGGGACCGAACATACTGGGAAGGCAAGAAGCTACTCGGCAATCTTCTCGACATCGAAGTCCCGATGATTGCCGCCGTCAACGGGCCTGCCCTTCGTCATTCCGAGATCCCCCTCCTGTGCGACATCGTACTGGCTTCCGATACCGCCGCCTTCCAGGACTCCGGCCACTTCATGAGCAATCTCGTGCCGGGCGACGGAGTGCATGTTGTGTATCCGATGCTGCTCGGGGCCAATCGCGGGCGCTACTTCCTCCTTACCGGCCAGTCAATCGGCGCCCAGGAGGCCCTCTCCCTCGGGCTGGTCGGCGAGGTCCTGCCTCCAGACGATCTGCTGCCTCGCGCCTGGGAACTCGCCCGTCAGGTCGCCGAGAAGTCCGACCTGGTCCTGCGTTACACCCGGGTCGCCACCACCCAGTACATCAAGCGGTTGATGCAGGATCTCCTGGGTTACGGCCTCGCTCTTGAAGGCCTCGGCTCCGCCGACTCGCTGCTCAGCCAGCAGTAAACAGCTGCGTCGCATGACGCAGCGCGCTTGAAAAACCGTAACCAATCTGGCAAGATGGCCCCATGAAATTAGGAGCTTTTGAAATAGTCGAACCTGTTCCGGTGCTCAGGGAGCCTCATGCTTTCGCCATGATTCGCCCCTGGGTGGATGTGGGCAGCGTGGGCACTCTCACGCTGAACCGTCTGGAACGGTTCATGGGGTCCAAGGAGTTGGGCCGCCTGCACCGTCCCGGCACTTTCTTCGACTTCACGCGTTACCGCCCAAACATGCGATTCGTGGATGGCGCGAGGCAGGTAAAGATCCCCAACAGCACCATCCGCTACGCGACCACCGAGAACGGCCCCGACTACCTGTTCCTCCACCTGCTGGAGCCTCACTCCAATGGCGAGGACTACACGGACTCCATCCTAGAAGTTGTCCGCCACTTCGGGGTGAAGCGATACTGCCGCATCGGCGCCATGTATGACGCGGTGCCCCACACCCGCCCGTTGCTGGTGACGGGTTCCCTCGGATCGGTGGAACAGAAGCGTCATGTACCCAACTTCAAGCTGCAACAGAGCACCTATCAGGGCCCGACTACGATCATGAACCTCCTCTCCGAGGGAATTGAAAAGGACGACATCGAGACCATCAACTTCATGGTCCACCTCCCCCAGTATGTCCAGCTTGAAGAGGACTACGCAGGCACTTCCCGAATGATCGAGGTTCTGTCCTCGGTTTACGAGAACATACCTCCTGACCTGGCTCCGGTTCGACGCGGACAGCGCCAGTACCGGGAACTCAACGCCACCGTGGATCGAAATTCGGAGTTGAAGACGCTGATCCAGCAGATGGAGCAGTACTACGACTCCCAGCTCACTGCCGAAGCTTCATCCTCCTCGGAGGAAAGCGGTTCCGCAACTACTCTCTCCCCGGAGATCGAGGCCTTTCTCAGCGAGTTGGGCGACAGGCTGGAAAGCGAGACCGAATCCGATCAGGATGACTGACGAGCCACTCGCGGACCGTCACCCGTAATCATCACCCGGCCACGCGCCATGCTGCGTGGCCGTTCCTTATACCCCGCTGAAAGCGCTTTGGCAGGTCGTCCATGGCCTGAGGTTTCTGTATGAAGTTGAACGATTTCGTGTCCGGCTGCCTCGACCAGCACTTCAACGCCATGGTCCGGTCCGTGGAGGGGCTTTCCGATGACGAGGTGCGGTGGATGCCCACTCCTGAGTGCTCTTCCATCGGCTTTCTGCTCTGGCACTATGGACGCACCCTCGACCGCTGGGTTCACTCCCGCTTGCTGGGCGTTCCCCAGCTCTTGGAGCTGGGGTGGGCCGGGAGGCTCGGGCAAGAGATCACGGATTCCAATGACACCGGCTACGGGTACGGACCGGACCGGCTCGCTGCATTTCTTCCCCCGGACACCGCTCTATTGCTGGAATATGCTGAGGCAACCCTTGGGTCGGCCAAAGCCTACCTGGCGGATCGCTCCGAGTCCGACTTTGACGAAATGAGCGTGGCCAATCCTCGCGGGGGAACCATGACCCTTGGTAACATGTGCCAGCAGCTCCTATGGGAATTCAACCAGCACGGCGGACAGATCGCCTACCTGCGTGGAATGCAGCGGGGCCTTGAGGACTCATCCTACAGCGGTGGCCTCCTGGAAGGGTTGGCCTCGAGGGAGTCCCGCAATGCCTGAGCGGGACTTGCTGCTGATGGTGCAGATGAGCTGTGCCCGGGAATACCTGGAACCGTTCACTACCTGGTACAACAGCCACCTGCCCAACCTGCTGCGAATCCCGGGTTACCAGTGGGCCCAGCGCTATGTAAACCTGGACGGCGGCACCAGATTCACGGCCCTCTACGGCGTCCGCAGCGCCGATGACCTGCCCGCGCTGTTGCAGTTCGGTGGACCGGACCTGCACCCCATTGCTAATTCGGAATACTCGGTCTTCAGCACACTGCAGGGCATGAGCGACCACGTCTCAAACGTCTACGAGCAGATCGCCGGGGACACGCTCAGAGACCCGCTGCTGCTTTCGGACCAGCCGCTAAGCATCGTAACGGCCGATGTTGACCCTCACCATGAGGCGGAATGGGACCGCTGGTACACCGAGTCTCATCTCCCCGGCGTCCTCAACGTGCCAGGATACTCCCTCGGCGCCCGCTTCCGGCGGCTTGACCACCCTTCCCTCAGCGACTTCAACACCGGGCCAAAGTATCTCGCCCTTTACGAATGTGACAGCGAGGATGTTCTTCCCACCCTCGTTCCCGGAGAAGATGCTCACCCCGAGGCCCTCGCCGAGTTGGAACGGTGGCAGGCCTACGGCGCACTGCACGCGAGGAACTTCGGCTGGGGCTTCTACCGTCTGATCTCAAAGCACTTCAAATGGACGGACCTGCGAGGTGGATTAGTGAAGACCCGTTCACAAAAGTGACCGGTCTGCATTCCCGCAATGACGGATTACAATTGCGCCCACCACCGCTCGGTGTTAGATTGAAAGCGAGTCTTCATATTCCGATTTCCGATACTGGACTGCGACTATGACCTCTGCAAACAACGGCAGCAAGCAAGGCGTCATCTTCTCCGGGATGCGGCCCACGGGCCTCCTGCACCTCGGCAACTACATAGGCGCCTTGCAGAACTGGGTAGCCCTCCAGGACGACTACGACTGCATCTACTGCGCCGTGGACATTCACGCGCTAACCACCGTCGAATCCGAGGCCGACGTCGCCTCGATTCAGTCGAATATAGAGGACATGATCCTGGACTGGCTGGCCGCCGGGCTTGACCCGGAGCGCAGCATCATCTTCGTCCAGTCCCAGGTTCCCGAGGTAATGACCCTGCACACCTTGCTGAGCATGGTCACCCCCCTCGGCTGGCTCACCCGCGTACCCACCTTCAAGGAAAAGGTGCGGCAGATGGATGAGACCGAAGAAACGGTGAATTATGGCCTCGTCGGTTATCCTGTCCTGCAGACTGCCGACATCATTCTCTACAAGGCCGACACCGTCCCCGTGGGCCGCGACCAGATTCCGCACATCGAGCTTTCCCGGGAAATAGCCCGTCGTTTCAACAACTTCTTCGGCGACACCTTCCCGGAGCCTCAGGCTAAGCTGACCGAATCGCCACTGCTCCTAGGACTGGACGGGCAGGCCAAGATGTCCAAATCTTTGGACAATCACCTGGACCTTGCGGCCACCCCCGACGACACCTCCAAGCGGATAATGACCGCCTTCACCGACCCCCAACGAACCACTCGGAACATCCCGGGTCGGCCCGAGGTCTGCAACGTCTACTCGATGCACAGGATGTTCAGCCCCACGGCCAGCGTCACTGCGGCCTATGACGAGTGCGTTACCGCCACCCGGGGCTGCGTGGACTGCAAGCGCCAGCTCGCTGGCAGCATCAACGACTTCCTGGAACCCCTGAGGGAGCGGCGGCGCGAGTTTGAGTCCCGCCCCGGCCATGTGCGGGAAATCCTTGAAGACGGCGGCAAGCGGGCCCGCGCCATAGCGGTCCGCACCATCGAGGAAGTCTACGAGAAGATGGGGCTTGCCCGGTAGTGACCAAGATGACCGATCAAACTGGAGAATGATGAGGAAACTGGCAGCAATTGTGCTCGCAGGGCTGCTCGTGGCCGCTTTGGTCGCCTGCGGCAGCGAACCTACGACCGCCCCCGACACCCCAGTACCCCCCACCCCCGTCGCGGAACCTACTCAGGCTCCTACCAGCCCGCCTGACACTCCCGCGCTGGCGCCAACGGCGACTACCGCGCCAACGTCGACTACCGCACCAACCGAGGCGCCCGCCCCAACCGACCCGCCGGCGCCTACCGAACCGCCCGCCCCAACGGAGGCACCCGTGCCAACCGCGGCCCCTGAGTCCACCAATACGCCTGAACCGCGCCCGACAGCGGTCCCGGAGGATACTCCGACCCCGGAGCCAACGGCCACGCCGGAGCCGACTTCCACTCCCACACCCACGCCGGAACCCGACAAGCCGCCAATAGCGGTCACCCTTGCTGCCATGGGCGACAACCTGATATGGGTGGCCCACTACGACAATGCAACCCAGAAATTGTTCGTCTACGACCCCAGCGGCACCTTTTCCCCAGATGAATTGCCTCTTCCACCCGGTGTATCGGTAGATGACTCCTCCGCCATCGGATCACTCACGGAATTGACCACGGGCAAGATCTACTGGATCGAGGCCAGCAAGGAACAGACAGTTCAGTTGGGAAGCCAGAATCTGAAGATTAACTCCGGTCTCAACTTCCTGTCCTGGCGATAGATGAAGCTGCATCTCCACGCACAACTCTTATGCCTACAGGCCGGTAATTCGGAGCCGGTAGCACCCTTCAACTCAAAGGCCGGAGCGAAATGACAGAAAAATCGACAGGCGCCCTGCCGGTTACTTCCGATGGGCGCAGCGCCATGGACGTAGCCCTTCAAGCCACACGGACGGCCGGGGAAATCATCCGGAACGGCTGGGACTCCGACAAGCAGATCACCTTCAAGGGCCGCGCCGACATCGTGACCGACATCGACGTCGCCGCTGAGAAGGCGATCCTGGAGATCCTGACCGGCGCATTCCCCGACTTCGGCATCCTCGCCGAAGAATCACAGCCCGTGGCCGGGGCCTCGCCCTACCGCTGGGTGGTTGACCCTCTGGACGGCACCAGGAACTACGCCCATAGCATCCCCCACTTCTGCACCATCGTCGCGCTGTCCGAGGGCGATGACATCATCGCGGGTGTGATCTACGACCCGGTTCGCGAAGAGACCTTCACCGCTTCCCGGGGACAGGGCGCCTTCCTCAACGGCACTCCAATCTCGGTCTCGGAGACCACCGAGCTGTCCCGCTGCCTGCTCAGCTGCGATCTGGGCTATGTCGACGAAAAGGCCGGACTCGCCCTGGACATGCTCCGCTCCCTCTGGCCGGGGATGTACAGCGTGCGCCTGATGGGGTCCGCCGGACTGGGCGTTGCCTACGCCGCCTCTGGCAGGGTGGACCTCTTCTTCCACCACTCCCTTTCGCCCTGGGACATAGCGGCAGGCCTCATCCTTGCCGAAGAGGCTGGTGGCCGAATTGTTGACCGGCAGGGGAATGAAGCCGGTCTGTTCACGCCCAGCGTTATCTGCTCCAGCCCCACCCTCATCGACGGTTTCCTGGCCGCCACCGACGGCTTGCCCTGGCGGACGGCACCCTGACCCGAGGGTCCCCACACCTCCTGCGGAGCGATTCGCTTGAGCAACGGCTATGACCTCATAATCATCGGCGGCGGAGTTGGCGGCTCTGCCTTGGCCGCCGGTATGGCATCCGCGGGCGCTCGGACCCTGGTCGTCGAGGCCGAACGGTCCTTTCGCGACCGGGTGCGCGGCGAAGCCGTAATGCCCTGGGGAGTCGCGGAGGTCCGTCTCATGGGCCTGGAGCCCGTGCTCAGGAAGGGGGGAGCCAACCCCCTGCCGTTCTGGGACTCGTACCAGGGTGCCGACCGGACCGGGCACCGGGACCTCACCCGTACCACCCTAGTCCAGGAACCCGTGATGGCCTGCTACCATCCATCGTTCCAGACCGCCCTGCTCGAGTACGCCGAGGAGTCCGGCGCCGAGGTCTGGCGCGGCGCCCGTGTCTCCGGCATGAGCCCAGCCAGCAACTCGTCCCCTCCCACGGTTTCCGTGGAACGAAACGGTGCCACCCGGCAGTTCTCGGCCCGCCTGATCGTCGGCGCCGACGGGCGGGGCTCGCCTACCCGTGGATGGGCCGAATTCCCCGTACGCCAGGACCCCGAGCGCAACCTCGTGTCCGGCGTACTCATGGATGGCGTTGAACTGTCGGACGACGCCACCCATGCCTGGTTGAACACCGAAGCCGGGCACTTCATCCTCAACTTCCCCCAAGGCCAGGGCCGCGCCCGGGTCTACCTCTGCTACGCCGCCGGAAGCGCCAGGCGGTACGGCGGATCGGGCGACGTGCGAGAAGTCCTCAACCAGTGCATCGCCTCCGGCGTATCCGCCGAGGTCTACGCCAGCGCCAGCCCTGCCGGCCCTCTGGCAACATTCGACGGCCGGTCGACCTGGGCGGAAACGGCCTATCGCAGCGGTGTAGCCCTGGTGGGTGATGCCGCCGCCAACACCGACCCCACTTGGGGACAGGGTCTTTCCATGGCCCTCCGCGACGCACGCGTCCTGAAGGACCACCTGCTCTCTCACGACGACTGGGACGAGGCGGGAATGGCCTACGCCGAAGCCCGCCAGCAGTACTTCTCGGTGGTCCACTCAATGGAGAACTGGCAGACCGAACTCCTGATGGACACCGGCCCCGAAGCCGACGCCGCCCGCGGCCGAGCGTTTCGCAGCTGGCGAGATGACCGGACCCGCAACCCCGACACCTTCCTCAGCGGCCCCGGCCAGAAGCTGGACGATTCAGACCGCCGCCGCTACTTCGGCGACGACTAGGTTTCGGACAGCCCCATCCTCTACCGGCGGCTGCCGCTGCCCTGGTTCGCCAGGATGACGCCATCAGCCAGCAGGCCGTCCACCTCGTTCTGGCCGAACCCCCACTCCAGCAGGATCTCCGCCGAGTGCTCCCCAAGCGCCGGTGCTCGCCTCCGTATGCTGCCCGGAGTCTCTGAGAGTTTCACCGGCACCCCGATGTTCCGTATCGTCCCCAGGTCTGGGTCTTCCATTTCGACCAGCATCTCCCGGGCCAACACCTGGGGGTCCTGGTAGACCTGCTCCATGTTGTAGATCGGTCCGGCGACCACCCCTGCACCATCCAGCAGCTCCAGCCAGCGCTCCGTATCATCGGTCGAAAAGGTCTCCTCCAGCAGGGCCGCCAGTTCCTCCTCCCGGGCCTTCCTGTCCCACGGGTTGCGGAACCGGTCGTCCTCCATCAGGTCCTCCAGGCCGATGGCCCGGCATAGCTGCTCCCAGGTCGGCTGCGTCGCCGCACCCAGGTTCAGGTAGCCGTTCCGCGTACGCAGGGCCTGGTACGGCGCCGAGACCCGGTGCGCCGAACCCAGCGGTCCGGGAATCTCCCCTTCAGCGAAATAGACCGACGACTCCCAGACGGTGTAGGCAACCCCCGCCTCCATCAGGGAGGTGTCTACCATCTGGCCCTCCCCGGTCCTCAGCGCGTGAATGTAGGCCGCCATGATCCCGTTGGCCCCATACAGGCCTGCGGTGAGATCGGTGATGGGCACGCCAACCTTGGCCGGCGGCGAGTTGGGATGTCCCGTGATGCTCATCAACCCGCTGACACCCTGCGCCACCAAGTCGAATCCGCCGCGGTTTCGCGCCGGCCCGGTGCTGCCGAATCCCGAGATGGTGCAGTACACCAAGGCTGGCTTGATCTTCCTCAGCTCCTCGTACGCCAAGCCCAACCGCTCCATGACGCCGGGTCGAAAGTTTTCGACGACCACGTCCGCACCTTCAACCAGCCGTTTGAAGACCTTGCGTCCTTCTTCGTTCTGTAGATCAAGCGCCAGGCTCCGCTTGTTGCGATTGACGGCAAGAAACCCTGCCGACCAGTCCTTGACGAAGGGAGGCCCCATCCGCCGGTTGTCGTCGCCGCCGTTGGGCTTCTCGACCTTGATCACGTCCGCACCCATGTCGGCCAGCACCATTGTGCACATCGGCCCCGCAAGGATTTGGGTTAGGTCCAGAACTGCGACGCCGGCCAGGGGTCCGGCGGAAGTGGAAGCGGTCATGTTTCTTGCCCTCGCAGGGACGCAATTGAATAACATCCCGTTGCCTGAGTCTGCCCTATCTGGACAGCGTCCCAAGTATACGCCTACCCCTCCTGCCTGCGTGTTCCCCTCAATGCCCTCCCTGCTGGCGCCACGCCTTCAGGGCTACGGCTGGGAGACCGCAACAATCTCCCTTCCAGTCCGCTATCAACCCGGACAGTTGACTGCTATATTTATGTCTCGCAACGATTTTTGGGGAAAGACTGGAAGCCTACGGCGCCATTCTGACTGCAAACGACGAAAATGCCTGAAACCACAACCGAAATTCTGCAGCTCGTCGCCTCAGGTGTTATCGGCTACCTGCTGGGCGCATTGCCGTTTGCCCAATGGATCAGCCGCTACATCAAGGGAGTGGACATCTTCAGCACCGGCAGCACACTCGCAGGGACCGCCAACGTGTACTGGAATGTGGGTCACCGCAGCGCTCTGCTGGTGTTTGCGGGCGATGTTGGAAAGGGTTCCGCCGCGGTTGCTGTGGCCTGGGCCCTGGGCATCGAGGCGCCATTGACCCTCGTCGCGGCGGCGGCTGCTGTCATTGGCCACTGGGCGTCGGTGTTTTCTTCGTTCCGCGGTGGGGACGCCATGACGCCCCTCATCGGCGTGAGCATGGCCCTGGTCCCGGTACTGACGGTGGCCGCCACCGTGATCGGAGTGGCCACCGTCCTGCTGTTTCGGAAAAACTACCTGAGGTCTTCGTTGGGAATCTTCACCGGCTTCTCGCTCATGCTGGGACTCAGCCTGGCTTACAACATAGAACCCGGAATGTCTCCCGGTGTAGAAAGGGAGCTGGTAACCGGTCTGACTGCCCTCGCCTTGCTGGTCCTGGTCCGGAGCATGATCGTGCGCCGGCGCATCAACTCGGCAGACCATCAACTACTGGAGCCTGAGCTGCAACCCGACGCCGAACTCGCGCCGGAAGTCCCTGGAACGGACCAGGTGGTCTAGCCCGGCGTACCGTCTGTCCCCCTCGACTCCCGCATCTCCCGCAGGCGCAGTGCCCAGCCCAGGTGCTCGTCGTGGGCAGCATCCTCCGCCAACTCGGGGGCCAGGGCCAGCAGGCTGTCCAGGTGCCTGAGGCACTCCTCCACGTCGCCCAACTGCGAATAGACCCGCGCCGCGTTGTAGTGCGCCGAGCCCAGCCTGGGATTGACTGATAGTGCCGCGCGGTACGCCTCAAGAGCTTCGTCCACCTTCCCCTGCGCTTCAAGCACCGCTCCCCGGTTGCTGTGGGCCTCGGCGAAGTCGTCCCGTACCTCCAGCGCTCTTTCGTAGTCCGCGACCGCCGAGTCATAGTCCCCCAGGGCATCGAAGGCCAGACCGCGATTATTGTAGGCTTCGGCGTCTTCAGGGTCGAGACGGAGCACTTCCGAGTAGTCGCCCAGCGCCTCTTGCAGGCGCCCGAGGTAGTAACACGTCCTGGCCCGGTTGAAGAGCGGGCGGGGGTCGTCAGGGTTCAGTTCTACCGCTCTCGCATAGCTGGCGATGGCCTCCTCGTGCAGGCCCAGTTCGTCCATCGACGCGCCCCGGTTGAGATGTGCGTTGCCAATGTCCGGCCGCTGGGCGATAACCCGGTCCAACTGGGCCACTGCCTCCTGGTGCCTTCCCGCCCCGGCCAGCACGATTCCCCGGTTGTACATCGGCTGGATGTAGCCCGGCGCCAGGTCGATGGCCCGGGTGTAATCGGCCAGCGCCTGCTCCACATCCCCCAGGTCGTCGTAGGCGTTGCCGCGCTGGTAATAGGCCTCGGCCAGTTGGGGGGCACGCACCAGCGTCTCGGTGAACTCCCGCACAGCCTCCTCGGGATTCCTCAGGCGCAGTTGTGCCAGCCCCAGGTTGAATCGCGCGTCGATGTTCGCCGGGTCCTGCTGCAGTTGGTAACGAAAGGCCTCGGCCGCCTCTTCGTGCCTCCCCAGCGCATAGCAGGAATTCCCGTACACCAGCGGTGCGCCCGCCATCTCCTCCGTCGTCAGCGAGCCCACAGCGGCCTCAAGCAGCACCCTGGGTTCACCGCCGAGTCTCGAGCCGCGGGGGCCGGGCGTGATTCGCCCCACGCCTACGGAGAACTCCTCTAGTATCGCCGCCACGGAGTGGATGGCGGTCTGGTCGTCTATTTCATCCATGGAGAATTGGCCCGCCCTGGAAAGTCGTAGCACCTAGCATAACACCACCTCTTTCCCGCCGCGAACGGCCCAGCACCCGTCTCCAGTGCATTTCGTTTTTCAAAACTTCTGATCTGCGCAATAACGGCAGGATCTAAAGCTCCTGCCGGTTAAACTATCCGCGTTGAACTAACCGTTGGCGGCGCGTACAATTCGATAAAATATGACAACTGACCGGAGGTTCGCGATGCGGGCCCTGGCAGGAGTGCAAAGTGACTCAAGCCAGCGAAACGATTCTATACACCCATCCCGACTGCGCCTTCTCGGCGGCCGCCAAGATGGACTACCGCAAGCGCAAGGTTGCCTACGAAGAAGTCGACCTGTCGAAGCAGGAAGACCGCATCCCCGAGCTCTTGGCCCTGACCAAGGGCGAACGCATCACCCCGGTAATCGTCGAAAACGGCGCGGTCACCATTGGCTTCAAGGGCGGCACTTGAGAGTTCTGACAGCGGGCCAGTTGGCCCGGTCAGACTGCCTCACGCTCTCCCATCGCACCCTCTTTAGCTCTGTGGGGATTAGCCCTGTGGGGACGTGGAATTTTTCGCTATTTATAATTGATGACAGTAGCACGTTGAAAATTCGCTAGAACAAATGTTAGTCTCGTTTCATTCAAACGGGAGGCATGTGCCGGGTGATGAAAAAGGAAAAGATCGAAAACGACAAGAAAGCGGCCTTGGATATCGCTCTCAGCAGCATTGAGAAGGACCACGGCAAGGGCGCCGTGATGCGGCTGGGCGAACTCAGCCACAGCCTGGCCACCGAGTCCATTTCAACCGGCTCCCTGGCCGTTGATTTGGCCCTTGGCATCGGCGGCATTCCCCGTGGCCGCGTGACCGAGATCTTCGGCGCCGAGTCGGCAGGCAAGTCCACCCTCGCCATACACATCATGTCCGAGACCCAGAAGGCCGACGGGGTAGCAGCGTACATCGACGTCGAGCACGCCCTCGACCCCACTTACGCCGCCCACTGTGGCCTCGACCTCAACGAGCTCCTCATCGCCCAGCCCGATAGCGCCGAGCAGGCCCTCGACATCACAGAGCAGCTCGTGCGCAGCGGCGCCATCGACGCCATCGTCGTGGACAGCGTCGCCGCCCTGGTGCCCCAGGCCGAAATCGAGGGCGACATGGGCGACACCCACGTCGGCCTCCAGGCCCGCCTGATGTCCCAGGCCCTCCGCAAGCTGACTGGCTCCATCCACAAGTCCAAGACCGCCGTCGTCTTCATCAACCAGTTGCGCGAAAAGGTCGGCGTGACCTACGGCAGTCCGGAAGTTACCCCCGGAGGCCGCGCCCTCAAGTTCTATAGCTCCGTCCGCATCGACCTTCGCCGCGTCGAGTCCATCAAGCAGGGGGCAGAGATCATCGGCAACCGGGTCCGCGCCCGCATCGTGAAGAACAAGGTGGCCGCTCCCTTCCGCGTCGCCGAGTTCGACATCATGTTCAACCAAGGCATCAGCCGGGTGGGCGATATCCTAGAGATCGGCAGCGCCAAGGGCATTGTCAAGAAATCAGGCGCCTTCTACTCCTACGGTGAGACCCGCCTGGGCCAAGGCCGGGAGAACGCCAAGGAGTTCCTCCTCCAGCACCCCGAAATCGCCTCCTCGGTGGAAGATCGAATCCGCACCGCCAACGACCTCGAGCAGGTCGGCCCCGAGCCGGAACTTGAAAAAGACGGCGACCTCGCCTACGGCACTCCCTCGCAGAACGGCTCCGAACCTACTGGCCAGGACTAGCAGCAGCACACACGTGGCCGCCTCGCCGGAGCCCAGTGGGGCAGCCCTCTATTCCGCGAGCCCACGAGGAGCGCCACCCATGGACGAAGCCCATCTCCCTGATACCGCTTTGGCGCCTGGCAGCAGGGACGTCAACCGGGCCCGGGGCGCCGCCCTTCGCCTGCTGGCCCTTCGCCCCCGCTCGGTCGCCGAGATGCGCGAGAAGCTGGGCAGGCGTTTCGGTACCGAGCTTGCAGAAATGACCGTGTCCCGCCTTGAGTCCGACGGGCTACTGGACGATGCGGACTTCGCTCAACAGTGGCGGGAAAGTCGCGACCGCAGAAATCCCCGCGGACGGAAGCTCATCGCGAAGGAGTTGAAACAGCGGGGCGTACCGGACGACGCTATTGAATCGGCGCTGCAGGATTTCGATTCCAACGGCGCAGCCCGCCGGGCAGCTACCCGCTACGCCGCCAGGCAGGCCGACTGCGACCGCACAACCTTCGACAGGAGGGTGGGCGCCTTTCTGGACCGCCGCGGCTTTGAGTCCAGCATAGTCCGGGAGACCCTGCGGCAACTCCGCGTCGAACTGGAAATCGAGGATCGCCTCGCCGACGGCCACTGCCAAGACTAGCGATCCCCTGTCGGCAGATCGCCTCCGCGCTGCGCCCGGTCAGCGCACCCGCGAAGCTGCCGTATAAATGGCGATTCCCAGGAACAGCAGGCTGAACAGCACGTTCATGAAGCTGCTGCTCAGGATCTGGAAGAAGCCTCCGGAGATCAGGTAGGCAACCACCATACCTCCCCCTGCGATCCACGCCAGGCCCACGCCCCTCTTCTTGTTGACCGCCCGGCTGATCAGCTCTCCGATAGCGTAGGCCACCGCCAGGCCGAATATCGACGACACGAAGGGAACGCCGCCGAACTGGAGATTGAGCCAGAACCACAGCAGTCCGCCGACTATCGACGCGACAGCGGCAACACCCAGCGCACGGAGGAAGTAGGCCGACTGCACATCGAATGTCGGCAGCCTTTCCGTCCGTCCGCACTCCCGGCACCGGATCCCAACGGGCACCTGCACCATGCACTGCGTGCACATGCTCTTGCCACACTGGCCGCAGAACAGGCGCGTCTCGGTATCTGGGTGCCAGTTGCAAAAGCTGACCCCGGCATCCTCGCCCATGCGATGCGGTTCTGTCGCCATGTTTCGCTCCCGTTGGGCAACCGGTCAGCCGGCCGCACCGGGTATACGTTCCACCCACTGCGACCGGTCGTCTACGTCCCGGTCCTTCATCAGCCGGTTGAGAATTACCTTCCTGCGCGGCATGTCCGTGGGCAGCGGCGTCCAGTTGGACGACAGTCGCTTCAGCAACACCAGCCCCAACACACCCAGGGTATACCAGACCATTGTAAGTCCGTCCGCCAGCTTCAGGCCCGCAGGAAACAGGAAGAACAGCACCGGCAGCGCAGCCAGGGTGACCAGCGCCCAGACCCCCGCAGCCTTGGTCAGCAGGTACCCGCCGAAGTACATCACCAGCGCCACCGCCAATATCGCGGGGGAGAAAGCCAGGAGCGAACCGGCCGCCACGCCCAGGCCCCGGCCGCCCTGCATCTTCAGGAACGGTGACCAGTTGTTCCCTGCAAGCACCAGCAGGGGAGGCCCGATCAGCAGTGCGGAGTCCCACTCAATGCCAACCACGTAAACGGAGAGCCAGATCGAACCTGCGCCCTTGGTGACGATGTCGGACACCATCTGGGGAACGAACCACTTCTTCCCGACGTGCTGGATGACGTTCCCGCCGCCCACGTTTCCGCTGCCATACTTGCGGATGTCGATTCCCCTGGCCAGCTTTCCGATGATGTAGGCCGTGGGTATGGACCCCAGGATGTATGCTGCAATGTAGAGGGCGGCTATTTCCATCGACTGTTACGAAGATCCGCGCCGCAGCGACTGCCGATGCGCCTACTCTTCGTCGGCCTCCCTGATCGCCATCGCCGCAGCCTCGAGCTGGTCCACCGTTTCCATGGGAGGCCCGTTTTCCCCCGGCAGAAACTCCCCCTTGTTGCCCAGCCCGTGGTAGTCGCTCCCGCCGCAGGGGATCAGACCATACTCCCGCGCCAGCCGGGCCAGTTGCCGGATCGTGTCCTCCCGGTAGTTGGCGTAGTGGACCTCCATCCCCGAGAGCCCGATGCCTGCCAGGTTGGCTATCCCGGCCTCCATATCGTTCATGTACGCCGGGTGGGCCAGCACCGCTGCGCCCCCGGCCTTCCTGATCATCGACACAGCCTCCGCAGGAGTCAGCTTTGTCCGCTCCACGTACGCCAGGCCATTTCGCCCCAGGTATCCGGGGAACGCGTCCTTCGGCTCATCGCAGTAACCCGCCTCCACCATCGCCAGCGCTATGTGGGGACGCCCCACAGACCCGTCGCCGGCGAAGTGTTGCACCCGCTCCCAATCCAGTTGGATCCCCAGGCTGTTCAGCTTCTCCACCATCGTCCTGGCACGGTCCACGCGCCCCTCCCGGAACCGCCGTAGCTCGACCTGCAGTTCCTGGTTCTCCGGATCGATGAAGTACCCCAGCACATGCACCTCGTCCTCCGGAACATCCGCGCTGAGTTCGATGCCCGGAATGATGCGCAGGCCCGGGAATTCCTTCGCAGCCTCGAAGGCCTCCTCCAGCCCGTCGGTCGTGTCGTGGTCGCTGACCGATACCGTCCTGAGCCCCTGCCGGGCCACCAGCCGCACCAGTTCCGTGGGAGTCAGGCGCCCGTCCGACGCCAGCGTGTGGAGGTGAAGATCGACAACTGCGCTCATGTCAGCCGATCATCCTGTCAACGCGCTCCATGTGAACGGAGCGGCCGGTATACTCATCCACTTCCACCAGGACCGAGTTTAAAGTGCAGGGCCCCTTGGCCACCTCCAGACGCTGCGGCATCGATGTGAGGAAGCGTTCCAGCACCGCCCTCGTGTCGCTGCCGATTACCGAATCCACGGGGCCGGTCATCCCCACGTCGGTCAGGTAGGCAGTCCCTCCCGGCAGGATCCGAGCGTCAATGGTGCCCACGTGGGTGTGGGTCCCGAACACGCCGCTCACCCGCCCGTCCAGATACCACCCCATCGCCTGTTTCTCCGAGGTGGCTTCGGCATGGAAGTCGACGATGATCACCGGCGTCTCTTCTTCGCTTCTGATCTCATCCAGCAACTGGTCGGCAGTCCTGAACGGGCAGTCCAGCTGGGTCATGAACACCCGTCCCATGAGGTTCACCACCGCCACTCCCTTGCGCTTGATAACGCCGACACCCGGCGCGATGGGATAGTTGGCGGGCCGGACAACCGGGATACCCTCTCCCTGGACATCGTCCATGTAGGGGATGAACTCCTTCTTGTCCCAGATGTGATTTCCGGAGGTGAGCACATCCACCCCCGCATCAAGCATGTCGGAGGCAGTGTCGACCGTCAGGCCAAACCCGCCCGCGGCGTTCTCGCCGTTGGCGATGACCAGGTCAATGTCCTTCTCCCTCCGCAGGTCAGGCAGGAGGCGCCGCAGAGCTTCCCGCCCCGGGCTGCCAATTACGTCGCCAATCATCAGTATGCGCAAGTAAATATTCCTTCGAAATAAAGGGTCCCGGTTACCCGGGTTGCCAAAAAAAGGACTCAGCAGCCGGGAAGTTCCCGCTCCTGAGTCCCTTTCCTGTGTTGGTCCGGACTCATCGCGTTGCCGGGCGGATCGGCACGCGAGCCGTTACGGTTGGATGATAGTCCCCGTCCTTGGCAACTCCGCTCCTGCGGATTTAGCGCGCGTACTCCACGCTTCTGGTCTCGCGGATTACGGTTACCTTGATCTGCCCCGGGAACACCAGGTCTTCCTCGACCTTCCGGGCAATGTTTCGTGCCAGCGACGCGGACTTTATGTCGTCCATGTCCTCCGGCTTCACCATTACCCGCACCTCTCGTCCGGCCTGGATAGCGAATGTGCGCTCCACGCCCTCGAAGCCGGCGGCAACTTCCTCCAACTCCCGAAGGCGCTTGACGTACTGCTCCAGAGATTCCTTGCGGGCCCCCGGACGCGCCGCGCTGATCGCGTCGGCTGCGGCCACCAAGAACGACTCCACGGTTTCGTGTTCGTCCCAGTGGTGCTCCAGGATGCCCCGGTAGGAGCTGTGGTTGATTCCGTGCCGCTTGGCGATCTCCGCGCCGATCTCGGCGTGGGGCCCGGATACTTCGTGGGTCAGGGCCTTTCCGATGTCGTGCAGCAGGCCGCCCACCTTGGCAACCTGAACATTGGCGCCGGCCTCTGCAGCCAGCATCCCAGCCAGCAGCCCGACTTCCACCGAATGCTGCAGCACGTTCTCGCCGTAGCTGTAGCGATACTTGAGTTGACCCAGCAGCCTCAGCAGCTCCCGGTCCAGGCCGCTCACTCCAACTTCGAAGGTGGCCTGTTCTCCGGCCTTCATGATAGTCTGGTCAATTTCGTTCTGGGCCCGGTTGACCATATCCTCAATGCGTGCCGGCTGTATCCGGCCGTCCGAGACCAGCTTTTCCAGCGCCAGCCGGGCGACTTCGCGACGCACCGGGTCGAAGCAGGACACGGTCACTGCTTCGGGGGTATCGTCAATGATGACGTCTACCCCGGTCAGAGATTCCAGGGTCCGAATGTTGCGTCCTTCGCGACCGATGAGACGGCC
This sequence comes from Dehalococcoidia bacterium, assembly GCA_965216065.1. Classification (GTDB taxonomy): domain Bacteria; phylum Chloroflexota; class Dehalococcoidia; order Lucifugimonadales; family UBA3495; genus VXOI01. The sequence goes on along the minus strand of CBDCFB010000002.1, from coordinate 632,217 downwards.
TTTCATCTCATCATTGGGCAGGGATACCACCGAGGTGGTGCTTTCAGAAACCACATCAGAGGCGAGCCGGTTGATGGCAACGGCAATGATCTTGCGGGCGCTTTCGTCCGCCCTTTCTTTGTTTTCCCTCTCCAGTTCGTAGAAGCGTCGCGCTAAGTCGTGCTGAGCGTCCTCCTCACCCCGCCTCACGACTGTTTCACGTGCCTCGTCGACGGTGAGACCGGCAATCCTCTCCAGTGTCTTGGTCTGCTCGGCCTTTAGATCATCGATTTGCTTGCGAGCATCTTCTAAATTGGATTCCCTGTCGGCCAGTTCGGCCTGCCGCTGCTCCTGTGTCTCTATTTTCCGTTCCAGCTGCTCTTCCCGTTGCATGTGCCTGTCTTCCAGGCGGGTGAGCTCCCGGCGTTGGTCCTTGATTTCCGACTCGGCCTCGTTCCTGAGTTTCAGGGTTTCTTCCTGCGCCGCAAGAAGGATGTTGCGGCTTTCCTCTTGCGCCTGAGCGGTCAGACCCCCGGCTGTCTCGTTGGCCAACGCCAGGCGAGTGGCCTGGGCGCGCTGCCGGAGTCCAAACCAAGTAGCAATCCCTAGCCCAAGGGCCGCGAGGACGGCAAGGACAGCAATGATAGCTGTGGTCATATCACCTTTCCCTTTCCGCCTTTTATGCCCAGTTCGGAGCAATACCCCTACGGGTTTTTGAATTATTGCTTCCTATTCGCATCATAGCGAGCGGCCCCACAAGCGTCAAGCAGAATCGTATGGCGTGCAGGCTGTATTGGGTGTCGTTCTGTCAAGTCGAAGAAGCTCGGCCGGCGGTCGAATCCTGCTTTGGAACAGCAGTGCAGGAGCAGCGAAAATCCCGTCTGCAACCGCATTTTCAGGATGGCAAAACCGCAAAAGAGCATCAGTCAGCGCATTGCCGTCCTTGAGCCTGCGCCAAACCTGCACTAAAATACGTGAAGGTGTGCCCGCCAAATCTGCTGCCCGGCAAGAGTGAAAACCTATGCCCGACCAGGACTATTACTCGGTACTCGGCGTCGCCAGAAACGCCAGCGATGAGGACATCCGCCGCTCCTTCCGCCGGAAGGCCATGGAATACCACCCGGACCGCAACAAGAACGCGGACGCCGAGGAAAAGTTCAAGGAAATCAACGAGGCCTACCAGGTCCTCTCCGACGCGAAGAAGCGGCAGCAGTACGACCGGTTCGGCAAGGCGGGTGTCGGTGCCGGCGCACAGGCAGGCGGCAGCCCCTTCGAAGGCTTTGACGTATTTGGCGGATTCGGCGACATCTTCGATTCCTTTTTCGGAGACGCTTCATCCAGAGCCGCCCGCCAGCCCCGCCGTGGCGGAGACCTCCAGCAGCAGGTGGCCCTGTCCTTCGAGGAGTCCGTGTTCGGCGCCAGCAGGGAGGTCGATGTCAACCGCCTCGAGATCTGCCACCATTGCAGCGGAGCGGGCAACGAACCCGGCACCTCGGTGGACACCTGCGGCGATTGCCGCGGGGCCGGTCAGGTCCGGCGCTCCCAGCGCAGCGTCTTCGGCCAGTTTACCCAGGTCGTCGCTTGCCCGACCTGCCGGGGACGCGGCAGCGTCATATCCACACCTTGCACCAACTGCCGGGGCGCCGGGAGAGAGCGGCGAAGGCGAAAAATAGAGGTCAAGATCCCCGGCGGTGTCGAGAGCGGCATGCAGGTTCGCCTCAGCGGCGAAGGCGACGCAGGCAGCGACGGGGGCGGTTCCGGCAACCTGTACGTGCATGTCGACGTGCGGGAACACAGCTTCTTCCAGCGACAGGGCACCGACCTTATCTACGCCCTCCCGCTGAACCTCGCCGAGGCGGCCCTCGGCGTGGAGAAGACCATCCCCACCATCGACGGCTACGACGAAGAACTGAAGCTTCCCCAGGGCACCCAGCCGGGCGCCGAGTTCCGCATCCGCAACAGGGGTGTTCCCCACCTCCACTCGAACCGCCGCGGCGACCTGCGGGTCCAGGTGGACGTTCGCGTTCCCAATTCCCTGAATGACCATCAGCGTGAGCTTATGGAGGAGTTGTCCCGTTCCTTCAACGGGGAAGAGCCGTCAACCCCTCGCTCCTCCAACGGCAGAAAGCGTTCCGGGAAGAAGAGCACCAAGGCGAATAAGGACGAGGCTCCTGAGAACGAGGAGCAGCCCGACAGGGACGATGCCGAGAAGGGCCTCTTCGACCGCATAAAGGACGCTTTCTAGTTCGCAGATCCCTTCGTTCACGCCTGCTGTGCAGTCCGTCCGCAACCCGTACCAACCCTACTGGAGTGTCCATGCCCTGGAAAGAACTGAGCATCTCGGTCCCCCATGAGTACGTCGAACCTGTCTCTTACCTGTTCAGCCGTTACGGCAAGGGACTGAGCACGGAACCCCAGGGCGCCGGCCGGGTCATGCTTCGCACCTACCTCGAGTCCGGGTCCAACCAGCGCATGGCCCGCATAGACGTGGGGGTGCGCCTGGTCGCATCCGTGGGTGACCTCGGCGAGCTGAATGTCCGCGACCTCCATGATGACGAAGACTGGCAGAACAGCTGGAAGGAACATTACGCCGCTCTGCCCGTTGGCAACCGCCTGATTATCAAGCCCTCATGGGTGGAACTGGAAGAAGGACAAGGGGAAGGACGTGTGGTAATCGAGCTGGACCCCGGCATCGCCTTTGGCACCGGCTATCACCCCACGACCTACACCTGCATGGAGGCCCTCGAGGAACTGGTACAGCCCGGCATCCGGGTCCTTGACCTCGGCTCCGGCTCCGGCATCCTGACCATTACTGCCCTGATGCTGGGCGCGGGTTCCGTGGTCGCCCTGGACATCGACGGGCAGGCGGTAACCGCTGCACGGCAGAACTTCCGCCGCCTACGTCTCCAGGACCGGATTACCCTGGCCAAGGGCTCGGTACCCCACCCAATCGCGGTAGCAGGCAGCATCGACCTCGCCGTGGCCAACATCTCTGCCCGCGGCGTTGCCGACCGCTCCCCCTTCATCCTGCAGGCCCTCCGGCCCGGCGGAATTCTGGTCGCCTCAGGTCTGCTGGCAACCCAGCGGCCCGAGGTCGACGACGCGACGCTGGCACTGGGCTTCACTCCGGAGCTGGAATGGCCGAAGGACGAGTGGGTCACCCTCGGCTACCGCGCCCCCAGCCCCTGCCAGGGTCCATAGCCGCCATCTCCGCACAAAGGGGCTCGGTTGCAAATGCTCCGGCAGCGTCGTAACATTTTTCCCGCTTTGAACCCTCGGTTCCCAAGGCTGAATCGCAACGGGTATCCCGCCCTGCCGTGTATCCATTCCAACCCGTAAGGGAGGCCGCGCTTGGTCGAAAAAGTAGACCTTGAGCGCTATGAGATCACCGGCCGCCTCGGCTCAGGCGCCGACTACGACGTCCGCGCCGCCGTCGACCGGGAAACCGGCGGAGAGGTCGCGCTCAAGCGCCCGGTGCCCCAGGCCGTGAGCCGGAAACAGCACCTCGCCATCGAGGAGCGCACTGGACGGCTGCTGGCCGCTTACGACCGTGCGGGCGACGCCAACGGACTGCTGGCCCCTTTGCTCGGGTACACCGACTCTGCCAACCATGACGCCTACTTCGGCGACGACCTTGGCGAGCCATACACGGTGTTCGTCCAAGGCAGGGCGTCCGGGATTCCCCTCCTTGGCGACATGATGTCCCGCTTCACCGGCGTGCCCATCGGGGCCGGCCAGAACCTCTTCGCCATGTTCCCACTCCGGCAGTGCCCCGGCGCGGTGTCCCTTCCGGTGCACAACCAGTTGCTCGACCTCGAGCAGGCCTACCTCCAGTCCGGGTATATCCTGATGGACATGCGCCCCCAGAACATCTTCTACCAGCCCGGGTCCGGACGGATTCAGGTGATCGATTCCGGAGCGTTGGCCAGCGTCGACGACCCTGCCCCGCGAGGCCGCCCCCCGTTGGACGTAAACGACGCCTGCCTCGAGCTTCTCAAGTTCTACTCCACCCCTGAAGAACCGCCTCTGGACGCCGGCGGTTACCGCGACGCCCGGGGAGTCCGGCCCATCGTCAACATCCAGCAGGAACTGGACGAGATGCGCCGCGGACTGACCGGCGCGGATGATGAAATGACCGCCGCCGCCGAAACGCTTCTGGAAAAAATCCGAGCGCGGGCCTACACTGATTACCAGCAGTTCCGCACCGACCTGGTGGCATATCTCGAAGCCATCGCGGCGCGCAACCGCTCACTTGCGAACTATCCGGAAATGCAGGCCGCCTGGCAGGAAGCGCTGGAGTGGCTAAACGGAGACTACTGGACCCGGTTCAGGTTTGATGCAGAATCCGAACTCGCCCCCTACAGGCCCTGAAGGCTCTGACCGCATACACAGAGTCACTGGACGCCAGACTCGAAAGTTGGTCAGAACCAGAAAGACAAATAGATAAAAAGGAGAATCGCTGAGGACAGTGCCTATGGTTGCCAGCACTTTTTCAACTCTGCAAGACAATTCCTCTCACGGCGAAGACAATCTGTTGAGCCTCGACCTCGGCAATGGAGATTTCCTTGACGTGGTCATGGACGGGGTCACCGGACACGGCGGCGCCGAAGCCAGCAAGGAGCTCGGCGAGGCGCTAGCCGATAGCAAGACCGACACCATCGACGACATCGCCTCTACCATCAACGGCGTAAACGAAGAATTCTTCGGCGTCGGCGCCGGCCGTTTCCTCCTTACAACCGTATCCGCCGCCCTCTACCGCGGCGGCCGGCTCTACGTTACCGCCGCAGGCGACAGCCCCGTCATCCTGGTCAACCCCGACTCGCACGAGCGGCTCTGTGGGCGGCTGGGCGGCTTCCTGCACGTCGGTGTGGCCCGAGCCGTTGGCGCCGCTGCCGAGTTGGGCCAAATGGTCCAAAAGGACGTCGACATCGAGCCGGGTGTGAAGCTCGTCCTGGCCACGGACGGCGTGACCGACAACATGGACGTCGACGAGTTGGCGCAAATCGTGCGAAGCTCGGCATCCCCCGACGAGGCCGCTGGCCGCATCGAGGAGATCATCGCCGGCCGCCTGATCGAAGGCCGGGTCCCGGAAAAGCTGGGTGTGCGGTTCCGCAGGGACGACCGCACCGCCATCATCCGGTTCTTTGTCTGAGCCTTCCGGACCCAACCAGGCACGCCGTCCGGAAGAGCGCCCGGGAGTTAGGCAACAAGCCGGGCGGCCCCAGCTTGAGAGTCAGGGCCGCCGATTGATACAATCGACCCGCATAAGCTGACGGGCCGCCGTGTCCGGCAGGCATCCGGCGGCTCGGATAGCCCGTCGCAAGGCCGGGACAGTCTGGCGCAGGGCCTGCGCGGGGCGCCCGCGCCATTGAGCGAAGCGGAGTAAGGACAAAGGAGCCACCCAAGTGGGCAAAATCAACGTAGCCATCATCGGCGTGGGCAACTGCGCCTCATCCCTCGTGCAGGGACTGCACAAGTATGTGGAGGTGCCCCCGAACGCAGACGTCTCCGGCCTCATGCACAACACCGTCGGCGACTACCGAATCGAAGACATCGAGGTGGTCGCAGCCTTCGACATCGACGAGAACAAGGTCGGCAAGGACCTCTCCGAGGCCATCTTCACCGAACCGAACAACACCCTCAAGTTCGCCGACGTCCCCCGCACCGGCGTGTCTGTGGACCGGGGCATGACCCACGACGGCATCGGCCGCTATGTGTCCCACCTCGTGAAGAAGTCGCCACACTCCACTTCCGACATCACCGGCATTCTGCGCGATCGGGAAGTGGATGTGGTCATCAACTACCTGCCCGTCGGCAGCGAACAGGCCACCAAGTGGTATGTCGAGCACATCCTCAACGCCCGTTGCGCCATGGTCAACTGCATCCCCGTCTTCCTCGCCCGCGAGCAGTACTGGCGCAACCGCTTCGAGGAACGCGGCGTCCCCATCATCGGCGACGACATCAAGTCCCAGCTTGGCGCCACCATCACCCACCGTGTCCTCACCCGCCTGTTTGAAGACCGGGGCGTCACCCTGGACAACACCTACCAGCTCAACTTCGGGGGCAACACCGACTTCCTGAACATGCTGGAAAGGGAACGCCTGACCTCCAAGAAGATCTCCAAGACCACTTCGGTCACCTCGCAGCTCGACGAGGAAATCGACCCCGACAACATCCACGTCGGCCCCAGCGACCATGTCCCGTGGCTGAAAGACCGCAAGTGGTGCTACATCCGCATGGAGGGACGCATCTTCGGCGGAGCCCCAATCAGCCTCGAGGCCAAGCTGGAAGTCTGGGACAGCCCCAACTCCGCTGGCGTGGTGGTCGATGCCATCCGTTGCGCCAAGCTGGCCATGGACCGGGGACAGGGGGGCGCCGTCGAGGGCCCCAGCGCTTATTTCATGAAGTCGCCCCCCGTGCAGTACACCGACGACACTGCCAGGGACATGACCGACGCCTTCATAGCGGGTAGTGGCGACTCAGAAGTCCAGGTGACCGTGGAGGTGGCCGACGAGTAACCGGCAGGGTCATCCCCCGAGCTCCCGCCGGAAGGTGTGCCATTGAAGATCGCCATGGTATCGCCTTATGACTTCACCTGGCCGGGTGGCGTGACGGTCCATGTGTCCCAGCTGGCCAGGGAACTCTGCCGCTCCGGCCACGAGGTACAGATCCTCGCCCCCCATTCGCCCTCCCGCGAGTGCCAGGACGGCGACCTCCTTGTCCCCTTGGGCCGTTCCGTACCCCTGCCCAGCGGGGGCTCCATAGCACGGGTATCTCTCTCATTGTGGCTGACCCGGAGAATCCGCGACCTGCTGAGCCGCGAGCAGTACGACATCATCCATCTTCACGAGCCGATGGCCCCGATCCTCCCCCTCACCGTGCTGGAGTACTCGAAGACCGTCAACGTGGGCACCTTCCACGCCTGCCACAACCGTCAGCACCTGTACCGGATGAGCCATCCCCTCATCAAGCGGTGGCACCAGAGGCTTCATGGCAGCATTGCCGTATCCCCGGCCGCCAAGCGGTATGTCAACTCAACCTTCCCCGGAAACTACGAGATCATCCCCAACGGGATCGACGTCGACCATTTCTCACAGAAGACTGAGCCCTGGCCCCAATACAGGGACGGCAAGACCAACATCATCTTCGTGGGTCGGCTAGAGAAGCGTAAGGGTCTACGCTACCTACTCGAGGCATATGGCCGCCTGAAATGGGACAACCCTGACCTGCGTCTGATCGTGGTTGGCCCCGGCAACCCCGACAAGGACTCCTACCAGGTTCTCGGCTCCCGGAATCTCCAGGACGTCGAGTTCGTCGGGCGCGTCCCCCACGAGGACCTGCCCCGCTACTATGCCTCCGCCGACATTTTCTGCTCCCCGGCCACCGGCGCCGAGAGCTTCGGAATCGTGCTGCTGGAGGCCATGGCCGCCGGCAAGCCCGTCGTCGCATCCGACATCGAGGGTTACCGCAGCGTCCTGACCGACGGCGACGAGGGCCTCCTCTTCCGCAACAAGGACATCGAGTCACTGGCCCACGCCCTGGAGACGCTGGTCAGGGACCCCGAACGACGGCGGGAGATGGGGCAGCGCGGTCGCGCCACCGCCGAGAAGCATCGCTGGGAGGTGGTCGCCGGCAGGGTCGAGCAGTACTACGAGGCCTGCCGACAGGAGGTCCATGGCGCTGCCGGGCAGAGAACAGCTTAGAGGCGCCGTCCGCAGCTACTTCGAGGAACCCGGGGCCCGGCTGTTCAAAGCAGTGGGCTTTACGCCCAACGGCATCACCCTCCTGGGCTTTCTGGTCTGCGTCGTTTCCGCATATCTCGTCGCTTCCGGCTGGCTGCTGTGGGGAGGCGTCGTTTTTCTGACCGGAAGTATCCTCGACTTATTCGACGGAGCCTTGGCCCGGATGACCGGGCAGGCATCCCCCTTCGGCGCTCTCCTCGACTCGGTATTCGACCGCCTGGGCGAGGCCGCCCTCTTCGTCGGCCTGGGAATTTACGCCCTCCGCGTCGACGCCTCGGACGACTACCGCGCCTACTTCATAACGGCGCTGCTGCTGGCGCTGATCTTCTCCCAGGGTGTCAGCTATCTAAGGGCCCGCGGCGAGGGCCTGGGAGTCTTCACCCGCGCCGGTGTGATGACCCGCACCGAACGCGTGGTGATCCTGGGAGTGGGCCTGCTGCTCGGCTGGGTCCCCTGGCTGCTGCTGGGCATACTCGTCGCAATCGCAGCCGTCTCCTGCTTCACCCTCTTCCAGCGCATGTTCACCATCCGCGGCATGCTCGACAAGCAGGACTGACGCTGTCCTCGCCCGCTGCCATTTCTCCTAGAATAGCCCCCACACCGCGGCCCATATCCCCAACCGTCGCAAGAGTGCTGCCTCTAACTCTATCGGGTGAGTAAACCGGGAGCGCACAACTCAACAACTGGCTCAAGACCCGCAACAGGCCTGAAGCCGCCATTCCCCCCAACGCCGTCATTGTTATGAAAATAGGGAGCAAGACAGTTCCTTCTCCCTTGAGGGGGAGGGTTAGGGTGGGGGTAAAATCCTTGCTGAACTCCCGTCGAAGTTAATTTTCATACACTTGCGTGGCACGGAGTGCCATAGGTAATTCCTGCTTTCGCAGGAATCCAGTGGGGTGCTCTCCTGGGTCCGGGGCGTGTCTCGACCACCCAATTCGAAAGCCCCTTCCTCCTTGGCCGGATCGATTGCTAAGTGGCACGGCTAGCGAATCTGTGTAGGGGCAACCCTTGTGGTTGCCACAGGGCAATCGAGTCTTAATAGCTGGAGGCCCCAAACCCCGTCATTCCTGCGAAAGCAGGAATCCAGTGGGGTACTCTTCAGGGTCCGGGGCGCGTCTCGACCACCCAATTCGAAAGCCCCTTCCTCCTTGGCCGGATCGATTGCAAAGTGGCACGGCTAGCGAATCTGTGTAGGGGCAACCCTTGTGGTTGCCCCAGGGCAATCGCGTCTCAATAGCTGGAGGCCCCAAACGCCGTCATTCCTGCGAAAGCAGGAACCCAGTGGGGTGCTCTCCCGGGTCGGAGGCGTGTCCCGACCACCCAATTCGAAAGCCCCTTCCTCCTTGGCCGGATCGATTGCAAAGTGGCACGGCTAGCGAATCTGTGTAGGGGCAACCCTTCTGGTTGCGCAGGTCCACAGTACCCTTTGGGGATTGGGCCACACCGCCGCAGCAGACTTCGCTATCGTCCATGCCCCACGGGCACCATCACCTTGACGCTCCCCTTTCCAAAGCGCTACTATAGTGCGAGCATGCTGGAACACTTGTTCCATATCAAAAATTCGCCCCGATGGCGTCCTGCCACCTGGCAGCAAACACCAGACTTCCGCATTTGTCCGCAAACTACCGGGAAAATAAAAAATCCTCCGTCGATGACCGCAGAGAAACAGGCACCAATCCTGCAACAGTCCACAATTCATCATCACTGGGAAACGCGTCCTCGACCCGGCCGGGGAGCCGGATTGCAACGGCCCATTCTTTCCACCAGCTAACACGATGTCTGCTCGGCACGCATTTCAGATGGCATCTGAAACCCGGGCAGAAAAGGAAGTTACAGAGATGACCTTCACCCGGCTCAAGAGCCTTGTGGCAACCCTCAAGCGCAAGTACGCCACCGAGCTTGCCGTCTACCGCTCCCGTCCCTTTGCCCTCGAACTCTGAGACCGGATGGCAGACGGCCTCACCCCAGGCAGGCCCAACCCCGGGCTGTCGTGCGAACAGCGGGCCTGGGACCTCTTCCAGCGTCTGCGCGACCGCGGCATCCCCGTAGAATCATTCGCCCGCCTTACCGACTACCTGTCAGACTGCTTCGAGAAAATGCTCCTGCCCCAGGTGAACGATGTCCTCCGCAGCCTGTTCCCCAAAGCAAGGGAACGGGGTCTCATCCCCCCGTCTCGAACCGAGGTCCCTTTCCAGCGCAGGAGGGTCTGGAAACCCGGAATGGGATACTTCATCGTGGCCCTGGCCGACGCAGCAGGAGCTGCCAAGGCCCGTGGCAGGGCATTCTGATTCTCGATGTCTGACTGGAAAGTCCGATCACGTTGAGTCCCGAGCTTGAAGAAGGGTCGAACAACGAACGGACGGCCTTTCGTCAAGCCTGTCTTGAGCTTGTCGAAAGGCTCAGGGCCAACGGCTCTGGTGACAGCAAGGGGACCCTGCCTCATCCCTCCCGCAGGGTGGATAACCCTCCCCACCCCGTGTAAACTGACGCCATTCCCGGCCACCCAGGAGTCCGCCCCATGGCAACGGCCCAGCAGGCCCTGATCCCGGCCCAGGAGAAGAACCGCCTCAAGCGGGACTTTCGCAAGCACCTGAAGGGTGATGTCAGCCTCCGTGTCTACACTCAGAGACCCTCTCCCATCGCCATCCCGGGACGCGACTGCCGTTATTGCCCGCAGGTCGTCCAGTTGATGGAGGAGCTGGCCAATCTTTCCCCCAGGCTGCGGTTGGAAATATTGGACTACTACGTCGATGCGGATACCGCCCGGGAGACCGGCGTTACCCGCATCCCAGCCGTCCTCTTGGGCGCCGATGGCAGCGGGAGGGCTCGCTTCTACGGGCTTCCCATGGGCTACCAGTTGCCGGTGCTCATCGACAGCATCAAGTCCGTATCCCGCGGCGCCACCCGCCTGTCGGTCAACGCCCGCAAGCAACTGCGCCGCATCAACCGGCCGGTGCACATCCAGGTGTTCGTGACTCCGGGCAGCGAGACTTCCGCCGGCATGGCCCTGCTGGCCCACGCCATGGCCGTGGAGAGCGCCCATGTGACTGCCGACGTCATCGAGGCCGAGGAGTTTCCCGATCTGGCCCGGCGTTATGGCGTCCGCCAGGTCCCTCTCACCATCGTCAACGAGTTCGCCACCCTGAACGGCATGGTCGGAGAGAGCGAACTTTTGGACCGCGTATTGCAGACCGGTATCCCGGCCGAAGCGGAGTCCTGATCCCGAGGGCTCTGCCCTACCCATCCACGCGGAATCCGGAACACCATACCACTACAGGAGAACTGATTGTGCCCAACGAGCTAAGGGGCGATATGAACGGACAGGGCCTGCGGGTGGGCATTGCCGTAGCCCGGTTCAACGAAGTGATAACCAAGCAACTTCTGGAGGGCGCGCTGGAAACGCTGGCCCGCTGCGGTGTCCGTGATTCCGACATCACGGTGGCCTGGGTTCCCGGTTCCTTCGAGTTGCCCGTGGTGGCCCAGGCTTTCGCCAAGAGCGGCCGCTGCGACGCCGTCATTTGCCTCGGGGCCGTCATCCGGGGAGAGACCTCCCACTACGACATGGTGGCCGGTCAGGCCCAGGGCGGCACTGGTTCGGTCGCCCTCGAGACCGGGGTACCCACCATCTTCGGCGTCCTGACCACGGAGAATATGGAGCAGGCAATCAACCGCGCCGGGGGCAAGTCCGGCAATATCGGCACCAACGCTGCCCTCGCCGCCGTCGAAACCGCGTCGGTCATCGCAGCTCTCAACACCGCCTGATAGCTTCCCGCCCGCCATAGAGGCTACGAAACTGCGGCCCAGCCCGCACTTGGTTCGCTGGACACCTGAGGCCGAACGTCGAGCACGGCACTTCCTGCGACAGCAGTCAGCCTTCCAAACTTACAAGTAACCGGGGGACCCATGACGCAATTCGGAGTTACCATTCCCAACAACTGGGGCGTGGATGATCCTCTGCAGGTGCTGGCCCTCGGGCCGGAAGCCGAGCAGATGGGTTTCGACTCGCTCTGGGTCATGGACCACCTATTCAACGCCGGCTACATCCGCGAGCGACTCGAAGACCGGCCCTACTACCACCCAATGGCCATGCTGTCCTACATGGCGGCCACCACCAGCAGGGTGTCGCTGGCCACATCGGTGCTGGTGCTTCCCTACCACAACCCCGTTGAGCTGGCCAAGTACGCCGCCACCCTCGACCAGATGTCCGGCGGACGTGTGATCCTTGGCGTCGGCGCAGGTGCGATGACCGAGGAGTTCGAGGCCCTGGGCATACCCATGCGGGAGCGCGGTTCCCTGACCAACGAGTCCATCGCGATCATGAAGGAGCTCTGGACCAACCACAGCCCCGAGTACCACAGCCGCCGCTGGGACTTCAGCGACCTCCGCTTCTCCCCCAAGCCGGTGCAGACGCCCCACATCCCGATCTGGGTTGGCGGTTCGTCACCCGGCGCCCTACGACGCACCGGCCGGGTAGGCGACGGCTGGCACCCAACCGGCCTGTCCCCCGAGGACTTCGCCATCGGCAAGGCCGAGGTGCTTTCACTGGCCGAGGCAGCGGGCCGCGACCCCTCCTCCCTGACAATGTCGGCCAGGATCGAGGTGGAGGTGCACGGCGGCCCGTCAAGCCAGCGCGCCGCCACCCGGGCCCGTATCGCCGGCGACGACCCCGGCGCCATGCGGGCCGGCATTGAGGCCTACCGCGAGGCCGGCGTGGAGCACGTGGTGCTGGCGCTCAATTCGGGAGAGGTCCCCGCGCTTCGCCGCCTCATGTCGGTGATAGCCGACGAGGTGCTCCCGGCCTTCCACTAGCGGGTCATACTCCCGGGCTGCTTTCCCGCGGGAGTTGCCGCATAAACTCCTCCAGAGCCAGCCTGTCGGACTCGAGGCGGCCCAGTAGTTCAGGGTCCCCTGGACTGGCCCCGTAGTGCGCTGCCTGGAACTCGTCGACAATCCGTGCCACCGGGTCGGACGGCAGCACTCCGGCAAGGCCCCGCTGGTGTTCGCGCGGCGTTTCCCAATCCTCCCGGGGCCTGCCCGCCTTCTCCGACAGGTCCAGCAGCGCATGGTAGTAGTCGCGGGGCGACAGGAATCTGCGGGACCGGCGCCGGGATGAACCTAGAAGGCCGCCGAATAGCCCACTCAGGGCTTCGCTTATTTCGTCCCCGGCCCGCTTCAGGCTGAATAGCGATTCCCGGCTCTCGACGACCTCGGTCTCGTGGCTGCCGCGGCGGCGTGACCGGAAGAGGCCGTAGATCACCACGGTCGCAATCGCCACACCAAGCACCGCCGCGGTCCATTTCATCGCGGTGAACAGCGCACTGCCTTCATCGCCGGACTCAGCCTCCCGGAGGCTCTCGTGAAACTGGTCCAGTCGTCGCTGGGCTTCCATCAGACCGTCCAGGCTTCCGCCGCCCAGCATGCTCGACAGCCAGTTCCCCAGGCTGACCAGCCCACCAGCAATGAACCCGATCACCAGCAACACTGGTTCCAGGAGACGGTACCCCAGCGACCCGACAAGATTCACGACTCCTCGAGTCACGTCGTCCAGGCCCCCAATGCCGAGCCCGCTGAAGATCAGCCCGAGAACCAGCACAACGGCCACGCACGCCACGATGGGCCAGATCCACTGCTTCGGCATTTCACGGTCTTCGCCCGTCTCCGACGAGAAACGGGCCAGGGCCATGCCCATCAGCCCAACGGCAAAGAACCCTACGACGAAGAAGCCGCTGACAATCCTTGCCTCGACGGCGGCATCTATCAGCGCTGCAGCCAGCAGGATGATCATGCCGATCTGGAATGCAGAGCGCACGGCGTCGAGAGTGATTTCCTCTCGCGAAAGCTCCGCCCCGCGCCACCACGTGATCAGCAGAAAGATTATCGTTCCGACGAACAGCCCGATGCCCCTCATCCCGCCCGACAACAGCAGATCGAAGGGATGCAACGCCAGGCCCGCATTCCAGGCGATCAGCACCATGAGCGACGGCACGCCCAGCATCAGCCCTGTCACCCCTCTCAAGACAGGGGTGACCTTCATGCCAAGGATCCACGACGAGAGAGCAAAGCCCCACGCCAGTGCGGCAATCACCAGCCAGAAGGGCATGGGGAGTTGCTCAACCTTCGAAAGGTGCGCAACCACCGAGAACACAAGGTAGAGGGCGCACCCCTCCAGGAAGATCGTCACTCCCGTGACTGCCCTAGTTCTCCAGTGTGGTCCCATCAAACCCCGCGATTCCCACGAAGTTGTCCTGGTAATAGTCGCTGTTCGACTCGGGCAGGGAGTCCAGCAGGTGCCCCATTCCGATCACCGGCACTTCTCCTATTCGTTCCGGTGGATCACCGTCTCCTGCATACAGCACCGACAGGTTGTAGCCCCTGTCGCCAATAGCAGCCAACTGCAGTGGCAGAGATTCGGTGATCGCCCCGGTAACGAATAGCACAGTCACTCCTGGGGGCAGCCTGTCCCGCTCTGCCCGAAAGACGTCCTGCAGCGTTGACACGACGTACGGCGCCGCCATGGCCAGCGATTCCAGGGTCATCGTCAGTTGCGCCGAGGATGCCCCAATTGGGACGCTTATCCATTTCCCTGAATACGCGGCCACGGAATTGGAGATCAGGCCGTAGGTGTAGCCCCGACGGTCGGCAATGGCGGCGGCTGAGGCCGCGGCGGTAACTGCCCGCTCGAACAGCCGCCTGTTGGTGCCCTGCCACACGAAGTCGGTGGTCGAACCATTCAACGCCACCAGCATGTTGAGCGACACTACGGGCTCGAAGACCCGGGTCTGAAGTTCCTGCGCTCGCGCCGTCGCCTTCCAGTCAATGTACTTGAGAGGGTCGTCTGGGCGGTAGTCCCGCTGCCCTTTCACCCGGTTCGTGTCGTGATATAGCGGCATTCGCCCCCGCGCAATGCCGAAGGGGTGTTGTGGAGGCGGTAGCAGTTGCTCAAGATCGACCACTCGGGGATAGACCAGTATGTCGTCAACCTCGGCCAGCCTCGTCTCCGTAGCGACGAACCCGAAGATGTCGCTGCTGCGCATCCTCACCGGGCCGATGCGGTGATAGCCTCGCCGCCGGCATCGCATGGTGAACGTCCAAGTTGCCCGCTGGTAGGGAAGCAGGGAAGTGGTGATGCTCTGATGCCGGTTGGTCTCGAGGTTGGCGCCTCGTATCACCGCACCGGCCAGTTCCAGGCCTTCGGGAAACGGGTCCTGCGTTTCAACCCAGATCAAGGGCAGCGGCTTGTCGTTGTTCAGGGCGACGGTGTAGCTGACGCTGTCCCCTATAAACGCGCGCCGACGGCCCACCAGGCGCTCGTAGGTCACCTTGCGGAAGCAGTATCGTTCCCAGACTCGGGCCGCCAGCCAGACCATGGCGACCAGGAACCCGACCACCAGCAGCAGCCCGTTGCTGGCCAGCAGGCCCACAAACACCAACAGGCCGCTGAACACCGGCCAGATCTCGTGGCGCACTACGCAGACCCCGGGCTAGACGGGGACCTCCACGGTGGAAAGAAGTTCCATCACCACGTCCTCGGGCTGGCGACCCCGCAGCCTGGCTTGTGAGGTGAGCAAAGTGCGGTGGGAAAGAGCATAGGGTGCAAGGACCTTTACATCGTCGGGCGTGATGTACTCCCTGCCCCTTATCGCCGCGAACGCCTGGGAACACCGGTACAGGCCGAGGGTGGCCCGCGGACTTGCCCCCAGTTCCACATCTTCGTGGCTGCGCGTAGCCTGCGTCAGCCGGACTATGTAGTTGCTCAGCACCGGGTCGACGTAGACTTCCTTGACCTTGCGCTGAATCGCAGTGACTTCTTCCCCGCCAGCCACTGGACGAATGTCGTCCAGGGGATTTTCCGTGTTGAAGCGGCTCAGCATCTGCTCCTCGTCGGCCTCGTCCGGATACCCCATGCGAAGGCGCAGCATGAAGCGATCCAGCTGGGCCTCTGGCAAAGGGAAGGTGCCCTCCAGCTCGATGGGGTTCTGGGTGGCCATGACAAGGAATGGAGTCGGCAGAAGGATTGTGCGGTCGTCGACGGTGACCTGTCCCTCGGCCATTGCTTCCAGCAGTGCCGACTGGGTGCGGGGCGTGGCCCGGTTGATCTCATCGGCCAGTACCACCTGCGCCAGGATCGGACCCGAGCGAAACTCAAACTCACCCAGCTTCTGGTTGTAGAAATGGACGCCGGTTATGTCCGATGGCATCAGGTCGGGAGTGCACTGGATGCGACGAAAGGTGCAGGCCAGGGACTCGGCCAAGCTCCGGGCGAGAGTGGTCTTGCCGATGCCGGGCACATCTTCAATCAGTACGTGCCCCCCGCTGAACACCGCGGCCAGGGCCAGCTCAATGACCTGACCTTTTCCTACCAGCACCTGCTCGATGCTGGCCTTTACTCCTGCTGCCAGCGACGCCACTTCCGACGCTGCCTGCGTTGGGGACGGCGCGCCGTTGGTCGTCGAAGGATTCACAGTCCTGCCCTGGACCATCGGCCACTCACCATCAAAGCGCTTGGAATGCTGTCGCGGCAGGCCCTATCAGGTTAGGTACCGGCTCCGGACGCTGCTCCCTCGCGAGAGAGGAAGTCCTCAGCCTCCCGGAGGTCCTTGAAAGAATCGATGCTGGTCCAGTAGGCCCGGGTACGGAAGGCAGCTATTCGGCCTTCGCGTGCCAGCCTTGGAAAGGTCTCGACTTCGTGGTCTCCCAGGTCCGGAAACTCCTCGAAGACTTCGCGGTCGAATACGTACACACCACCGTTGATCCAGTGGGGCAGTTCGACCTTCTCGCGGAACCCCACCACGCTCCCGTCCTCGTCCATGTCCACCAGTCCGTAGGGGCTGACCATGGGTACCGCCATCAGCGTGACCGCGGGGCCGTTGCGCCGGGCTGGAGAATTTCGATGGTATTCCACCACCTCATCCAGTGCCTGTCCGGTGATTATGTCGCCATTCGTGACTACGACCGGCCCCTCGCTTTCCATGGCAAGCGGGTATCCTTGCTTGATGGCCCCGCCACGCCCCAGCGGAGAGCTTTCTACGTTGTACAAAGCCCGCACGCCAAATCGCGACCCATCGCCGAAGTGGCTGCGTATCGACTCCCACCGGTACCCGGCGAGAAACACTACTCCGTCCACTCCACCCGCCTTGAGCCATTCCAGCTGGCGCTCCAGTATAGGCCTGCCGGCCACTGGCGCCATTGGCTTCGGCAGGGTATCGGTCAGGGGCCGCAGTCGTTCCCCCTTGCCGCCGGCCAGAATCAACGCAAACATTTCAACGCTATCCTTCGCCGCCCCGGAAGGTCGTAGCTGTGCGCCTAATATACCCGCGAGTATTTGGAGGGTCAACGACCAGCAGGGCAATCACGTCTTTTTTGCCTGAGGCCCCATAACTCGTCATTCCCGCTTTCGCGGGAATCCAGGGGCCTTGGGGCAGGTCGCGATTCATTGGCAAATGACCTCTGGATTCCTGTCCCGGGCCAACTCCGGGATGAAATTCTCACGCAGGAATCGCGGGAATTCTTGCGCCATGCCGGCTCGATCCGTGTGCCGAATATTAAGACGCGATTGCCCTGCAACGATCAGCGTGACACGATTATAGCGGAGACTACATTATGTATAATTGAATTGTTTTCCTGAAATGACACTTCATGCCCCAACAATTGGGCAACCGCAGACCGCTGCCTGGGAAATCAATCGAAAAGTTGCGCTGAGCTTAAGAGAGAGACAGTCATGGATTACGAGATTCTTCACAGACCATCGTATGCGCTGGCCAGGGTGCGGATGACTACGCGCGAGCAGCTGCAGGCCGAGACCGGCGCCATGGTCAGCATGTCGGACACAATCAAGATGGAAACCAGCACTCGAGGCGGCATTTTTGGCGGACTGAGACGCTCTGTCCTGGGCGGAGAGAGTTTCTTTGTCAACACCTTCACCGCCGAGAACCCGGGCGAAGTGACCATCGCTCCGCCTCTGCCGGGAGACATTGAGGTCCTCGAGATGCGAGGAGAGACCGTCATGGTGCAGTCCGGCTCGTTCCTGGCGGCCACCATGAACATAGAAGTCGACTCCCAATGGGGTGGCGCCCGCTCCTTTTTCTCCAAGGAGGGACTGTTCCTGCTTCGCTGCTCCGGCCGGGGGCTTTTGTTTGTGTCATCCTACGGGGCAATTCACCGTATAGACCTGGCCGCCGGGGAGCGTTACACGGTTGACAACGGCCACATGGTCGCCTTCGACGAAACGGTGAGGTACGACGTGGGCCGCTCCGGTGGTTGGAAAACGACTATCCTGGGCGGAGAGGGCCTCGTCTGCAAGCTGGAGGGGCCGGGGCGCTTCTTCATGCAGACCCGCAGCGAGGATGCGTTCCTGAGCTGGCTGCTTCCTCAAGTCAACAAAAAGTAGAGCGCCATACGGTGGGGAGCGGGTATCGCCTCCGCCTTACGGTAGGTCCGCGTCTCGCGAAGGCTTTTCTGGCCCTGTCAGGAAAGCCGCACCCCGCCGCTCACGATGCGGCACTGGAAGGCTGTTTCAAGGCCCTCCATCTCCCTTTGGGCAATTTCAACGGCTCCCTTGGCGAGCAGCGCATTGTCCGGAAACAGCATCCCGATGACCGTCCCGCTGTGGGCGACGTTGACGCCCACCGCCCCGGCCCGTAGCGAGAGCTCCTGTACCCCTTCCAGGCGGGGATTGAACAGCAATTCCTGGTTCGCCTCTGCGCTGATGCTCGCTCCCTTCCCGACTCGAAGTGGGTCGCCGCGGACAATCCCCTCTTCAATGAGGGCTACCGCTTCGGTCATCCTGGGCTCCAGCCGCTTGAGGACTGCGTTACGGTCCACCAGGTTGAACTCCTGGGTGTCAACGCTGCCGCCAAAGTCGAGGACAACCACGCGCATCGGTGGCGACTCGCCCAGGGTTCTGGAGACCCTGCCCTCCCGGTGATCGAAGACCGCGACGTGCGGGATCATGATCCCGTCGCTGGGCTCCACCGACAGGGCGATCTCGGCCACCACCCGGGGTGAGACTTCCACCCCCGTCGCTCCCGCCGCGGCCACTATCGCTGCAGATACGTCTGCCGTGCTGCTCGCCATCCCTTTCCCCCGTGGGAGGGGCGAGTCCAGCCACAGCCGGCCACCCATTCCGGTGTTCCCGAGGTAGTCCAGTGTAGCCCTGGCCGCTTTGCAGGCTTTGGGCGAGTCCCCGGGCCCTTCGATCCCTCCCTGGCACAGGTAGAGTTCGACAGTAGCCCGGCTGTACAAGTCTATGGGGCAGGTGACCATGCAAAGGATGCCGTCCAGCATGCCCTGCGCCAGTTCGCCGCAGGTTCCCGGCGCCGAGGCCGAGGCCCTGCCGCGGATTGACTTGGACTCGGTCATCGGCTGTACAGGTCTGGACTGGTGAAGGGTAGCGCCCCCAGGGACTTCACCTCCAACGCCAGTCCGGCCACCATGAAATAGACCCTGTCTGCCCTGGCAGCCACCAGCTGGTTCACCCGGCCCAGGGCGTCCCGGTATACCGCCCCGAGACGCGACGGAGGCACCACTCCCAGCCCGACCTCGTTGCTGACCATTATCCAGGTCGCCTCAGACTGCTCATAAACTTCCAGCAACCGTTCTGCCGCGCTGATGATTCGTTGCTCCGAGTCTGGCCCGTCCTCCATCTTGAGCAGCAGGTTGCTGACCCAGAGAGTCAGGCAGTCCAGGAGACAGACATCGAATCCTGCGAGGGCCGTGGCAAGGGCAGAATCCAGTTCGACAGGCTCTTCCAGCGTGGTCCACGCCGCCGGGCGCTGCTGTCGATGCTTCGCGATCCGTCGCTCCATGTCATCGTCAAGGGCTTCCGCAGTTGCCGCGTATAGCACCCGGCTCGCCACTCCCGCCAGTCGCTCGGCAAACGAACTCTTGCCGGAACGCGCCCCTCCGAGGACGAGGATCAGCTCCTTAGGCATTTGGCTCACGCCCGTCAAGAACCTGCCGCAGAGCATCGGCCAACCGGCGGTTGTCCTCCATCATCCGGACTCCCACCCTCACATACTCCGGCAGCCCGAACGAAGTGCAGTCCCGCACGCACACCCCGTGCCGGGTCAGAAGCTCGTGGCGGAAGTCGGTGGCGTCGCCGACCCTGAGGAGCAGGAAGTTGGCTGTTGACCGGGTGCACTCGAGACCAAGGGACCTGGCGGTATCGACGATGAATTCCTTGCCCTCGCGTACTGCCTCGCGACCCTTTCTCACATGTTCGCTGTCGGCAAGGGCAGCAACTCCAGCGGCCTGGGCGGCTGAGTTCACGCTCCAGCTGTACTGGAATGCCCTCACCCGCCTTATGATACCCTTGGGCGCCAGGAGATACCCAAGTCGTAGCCCAGTTACGGCGTAGTCCTTTGTCATGGAACGCAGCAGAGCGATGTTACCCATAGTGAGGAGCGTTGTGGAATCCCATCGGTCTTCGACGAAGGAGACGTACGCTTCATCCACCACCAGCAGCGCACCTGCGGGGAGGGCTTCAGCGACCCGCTCAATCTCCACCTTGTCCAGGTAGATACCGGTAGGGTTGTTGGGGTTGCACAGGAAGACCAGGGATGGATCATGGGACGCAATGTATTCCCGGGCAGCGGGCAGGTCCCACTGGAACCGGGGGACTCCGCTTCCCGCGTAGGGTGGAAGGATCAGAACGGGATCCACTCCTTCCATTAGGCATGCCGCCTCGTATTCTCCGAAGGTGGGCGAGAAGATGAGAGCGGTATCGTCGGGGGACAGAAACGCCCTCGCCAGCAGGTGAATCAGTTCCGTGGAACCGTTGCCGGGAAGAATGCATTCGGTCTCCACCCCGACGGAATCCCCTATCGCTTTCCGGAGTTCAAGACATTCGGGGTCCGGGTAGGCCGCAAGGTTGACATTGCGGGAGGCTTGCAAGGCGCCCGGGGAAGGCCCCAGCGGGTTGATGCTGGCGCTGAAGTCAATGACCTCCTCCGGCCTCAGGCCGAGGGACCTCAATTCACCAAAATTCAGCCCCCCGTGTACGGGGCGACCCTGCGATCCTTCCAATGCCACTGCCCTCAACCCGTCAGCAGCCCGCGAGCCGCCAGGACGCCAACGGATATTGGGATACCGATGAAGGCCACCGCGTACGCCACCCGTACGGACAGGGCAATGTGGTCTGGCCCAGGTTCCCTCAGGCCTTCGCCGATTCGGTAATGCCCCTGCTTCTCCAAGGCAACTCCCAGGAGACCGGACATCGCCCCAATTGTCCAGCCAGCATTGGGGCTGGACGTCATCCTCTGCCCGGCCCACGCGCAACGCCATCCCCGTCCCGCAGGGAGCCGACACAGCGCTCCGCCGCCAAGCATTATCGCTGCGCTCAGCCGTGCCGGGACAAGGTTCATAAGGTCATCCAGCCTTGCCGAAGCCTTGCCCAGGTATTCGTACTTCCCTCGATACCCTATCATGCTGTCCAGCGTATTCACTGCCCGGAATGCGACTGCGCCAGGAAGCCCCAGCACTGCGAATGCCAGCCAGGGTCCAATGAAGCTGTCGGTGGTGTTTTCCGCCACGGACTCGATGGCCGCTGCCGACGCGAGAGACTGGCTCAGGGAATTGGCGTCCCGGCTGACCAGGCTCCTCAGACCATGCCTGGCCTCACCAAGGCTGCCGTCGTCCATGGCGTCCTGCACATCCCTGGCTGCCCTGGCCAGCCCGCTGACGGCAAAGGTGGTGCTGAGCATCGCACCCACGCCCAGCAGGTACGGCAACGCTCCCAGCTCCCTCAGTCCATTGGCCGCAATCCATGCGCCCCCGCCGAACGCGGCTGGCACCAGGCACGCCATGCAGCCGCCCCATGCCAGTGCCCGCAACCGGCTGTTCGGGGACGGCCCGAATTTCTCGAGCCAGCCAACCAGCTTACCCATCCACACGACCGGGTGAACGGCGCTGGGAAGTTCCCGGAGTGCGAGGTCAAGCGCCACGGCAATTAGCAGAGCCCCAGCTTCAAGATACCACTCTCCCGGCCATACCTGCCATTCCATGCGGTGCTATGGAAACCCTAACCGGGAAGCGGGAAAATCGGCGAAAGAACGGTGTCGGAAACAAAGTGAAATAGAATGGCGGCCAATACGAGCAATGCAGCCTCGGCCGTCTCGTTCGCAGCCCCGTATACATCTCCGGTGACTCCGCCGATCAGCTTGGAAGACCAGAGCCCCAGCAACCACGCGATCAGGCTCGCCGCAAGCAACAGGGCCAACCCCACAGGCCCGGCGAACGCGACAACGACTGCTACGGCGGCCACGAAACCGCCAATCAACTGCCATCGCCCACCCTCCGGCAGGAACGGGGTCCCGATCCCCTTCCTTCTCGCGTAGGGGAACAGTTCCAGCATCATAAGCATGGCCCATCTCGACAGGCAGGGCACCACCAGAAGCACCCATATCCTTCCGGAGGGAGCCAACGCCGTGAGGGCCCCGAACTTGAGCAGCAATACGCCAACCACGCCGACCACGGCGAACGCCCCCACGTGGGAGTCCCGCAGAATCTCCAGCCGCCGCTCCCGGCTGAAGCCGCCCAGGAACGCGTCGCAGCAGTCCATGAACCCATCCAGGTGCAGGCCCCGCGTGAGGGCGATCATTGCCACCGTCAGGATTGCGGCCGACAGGAGCGGAGGGAACGGCCGGTATTCCTGTGTGAGCAACGGATATCCGGCGTGCAGCAGTAGGTCCACCGCAGCCAGCACGGCCCCCAGCAGCAGCCCTACGACCGGAAACCACGCCCTGGCGGACGCCAGGCCCCCTGCGTCCCGCGGAGCTACCGGCAGGATCGTCAGGAATCCCAAGGCGGACCGCAGCCCGGTCATTCGTCCGATTCACCATCTGGCCCGTCCTCTTGTTCCCGGTCAGACACGCCGGCCTCCGCGAACGTCGCCATTTCAGACAGGGTGGCTGCTGCAACCTCCACGATGGGCATCGCAAGTGCGGCGCCGGTTCCTTCCCCCAATCGCATCCCCAGGTCGAACAGCGGCGTCAGGCCCAGGCTGAATAGCGCGACCCGGTGCCCTCTTTCCGCCGACACATGGGACGCGAACATGTAGTCTCGGGACGCAGGGCACGTTGCCTGAGCGATCAGTGCCGCTGCCCCTGAGATGAATCCATCCACTATGACCGCCCTGCGCCTCATCGCGGTCCCAAGTATCACGCCGGCCAAAACCCCGATCTCGAACCCGCCCACCTTGGCCAGCAGGTCGATTCCGTCTGTCGGGTCCGGGGCATTCACCTCGAGAATTCTCTTGACAACGGCTATCTTGTGCTGCAGTTCTTCCGGCGTGCGCCCTGTACCCTCTCCGGTGGTCTCCTCCGGCGGCACGCCCGTTGACGCCGAGGTGATGGCGCTCGAAGCCGTGGTGTTGCCAATGCCCATGTCCCCCGTTGCCAGCAGGTCAGCGCCTGAGTCAACCGCCTCCGATGCAAGATTGATTCCCGTCTCCAGGCACTGCCGCGCCTGCCCGGAAGACATGGCGGGCCCTTGGCTGATGTCCGCCGTCCCAGGTCCAATCCTGAGCGACCGCAGTTCGGGATGCGGCGGAAGATCGGCGGCCACACCTGCGTTGACGATCACCTGCCGGATCCCCAGATGCCGGCACATCACGCTGATCGCCGCGCCTCCCGACAGGAAATTGAGTACCATCTGGGCCGTGACTTCCTGCGGATAGCCGGTCACCCCCTGGGCCACCACCCCGTGGTCTCCGGCAGCGACGATCACCGCCCTGCCACCGATCGAGGGCCGGTCGGTTCCAAATATGCCGGCAAGGCGGATGGAAATCTCTTCCAGCCTCCCCAGGCTTCCTGGCGGCTTGGTGAGGCTGCCCTGCCTTTCCTCGGCAAGGGCCATCGCGCTCGCGTCCGCTGGTTGTATCCTGTCGATCGCCTCTACCAGTGTGATCGGGCCCCCGGCCATAACAGATACCTCAACTTTCTGAATTGGACAGCTTCAAGATGACTATTGATTTCTAGGGACACCGGACCCTGGGCAATACGCCATGGAATCGAGGCCCCGACCCTGGGTCCTGGAAATCGCCGCCTGCAACAAAAAAAGCCCTGCCGACTTCGTAACGGCAGGGCCCATTCAGTGGCTGTCCCGTTCCCCGGTGACGGGGATCGAGAATCCTGAGCACTCCCTGGACGAAGAGCGACCGCTCAGCACAGCCCGGCAGGTCTCCTGGCTCCCGGCTTATCGCCTCTCCCGCGCCTTCCCATCCTGTGAGGACAGTGGCATCAGCGGGCGGCTAACCGTTCACAGTGGCGCCTCCGCAGCGGATTCTAACCGCTTTCCCTTTTCACACCCGCTTGACGGGCGTGCCGGGCTGGTTGGCCTCGATTTTCGCCCGATGCTACCAACGAGGCATGGTGTTGTCAACTTCCAATGCCTCCGGGCATCGGGGCTCCCCTGGGGCCCTTTAAGCCTGTCCGGTAGCGTTCCAAGTCTCGGTGGCCTTGCCGCCAGGGAAACCGTCATTCCCGCGAAAGCGGGAATCCAGTGCCCGGCTACCTGTAGTCGTGTTGTAGGCAGTTGGACCTCTGGATTCCCGCTTTCGCGGGAATGACAGGTGAAAACTGAAAGACCCTACAGCCTCTCCGCTTCGGTTGACACCGTACTAAAGCGCAAATATACTCCCCCTGACTCACCAGCGGAGCCCGGACGCGTTGGCTGTCCCTTAACAATCGATATGGTCCGCCCGGCACGCCAGAAATGGCTTTTTAGGGGAAGGCGGTGAAATTCCGCCACGGTTGCGCCACTGTGAGCGAATGTACTCTGATCATTCGCAAGTCAGGAAACCTACTCGGGCGGAGGTGCTCTGCTTCTGCGCTTAACAGAAAGGCCCTTTGGCGATTGGCCGCCAACCCCGGATCCCGAATGTCCCTGGCAGCAGTAGAGCCAGGGATTTTTTTATTGAGTAAACTGCCGGGTCGAAAACCTGGAATGAGAGGACTCTCCCAATTTCTGATTCAGTAAACAGCAGGTCATTCACCGTGGTGGCCGTGGGGCCGGGGAACTCTGACTTCCTGACCCTACAGGGTCGTGAGGCGTTGCTGAACGCCGACCTGGTGGTGGGATTCAAGACGGTCCTGAACGTCGTCGAACCGTGGCTCGGCTACGCGGAAGTGCGTTCGATGACCTATCGAGACCAGGAAGAAGTCTTGGAGTACGCGGAAGGGCTGGTCAAGCAGGGCAGAAGTTGCGTGGTCTGCTGCTGGGGCGACCTCAACGTCTCGGCCCGGGAGTTGCTTGCCCGTGTCCGCCGCCGGGCCGACAGCGTCAGGCTGGTGCCCGGCATAAGCTCCGTCCAGGTGGCCATGGCCCGCACCGGGATCTCTCTCGAGGACGCCGTCTTCATCACCCTCCACAAGCGCGCCGACGCCGCAAGCGAACTGGAGGAACTCGTCCACTACATCAACGAGGGCCGGCGGCATGTCATCCTGTTGCCTCGTCCCTTCGACCTTATGCCCGCAGGAATCGCTCAGGGCCTCCTGGAAGCCGGGGCAACCGGTGAGCTAGCCATGCGGGTCTACCAGCGCCTCACTCTGGATGATGAAAAGCGATGGTCTGGGACGCTCCTGGAGTGCAGCCAGATCGAGGAAGAGTTCAGCGACCTGTCGATTCTGGTCTTTTTGAGCGGAGATACCTCACCGGAAGTTGGAGAATAGTCGCCACCCGGCGACGCCAGAAATGCAGCAGAAGTCAATCCTGTTCATCACCACCGCCGATACGGATATCCTCACGGCCGACCGGGCATTGTCCGGCCTGCCGCAGGGAATTCCGGAGGTCGCGGCCGTCAACCCTGCCTCCCTGACCACTGATTCCGAGAATCCTGCCGGTCGCATTCTGGGTCTTGCTTCCAACGCCGGAGTCGTGATCCTGCGGCTGCTGGGCGGCAAGAGGGCGATGCCGGACAGCTTCGACGCGCTGGTCCGTCATTGCCGGAGCGAAGGCGTTCCCCTCATCGCGTGCCCGGGCCACCAGGAGTGGGACGAGGACCTGATAACCGCCTGCACCGTTCCGGTGACAGAGGTTGAGACCGTCTTCTCGTACCTGATGCAGGGCGGCGTTCAGAACTTCCAGAGCCTGTTCCTGTTCCTCAGCGATACATACTTCGGTACCAGCCACGGCCACGAGGCCCCGGCTCCGTTGCCCTGGGAGGGCATATACCACCCCGACGTCGCCGACGGCACGGATGTCGATTCTTACATCGCCCAGCGGTTCCAGTCCGGGCGCCCGTCCATCGGACTGCTCTTCTACCGCGCCCACTGGATGAGCGGCAACCTGCTCCCCATCGACAGCATGGTCCGCTGCCTGGAAGCCAGGGGCGCCAACGTACTGCCCGTATTCGCCTTCAGCCTCAAGCACAGTCCCGAGGGCGACGGGGTGGCCAATCGCGCCTTCACCGAATACCTTGCGAGGCCGGATGGCACGCCCCGTGTGCAGTGCATCATCAACACCATGGGCATGTCCATGGGCGAGCTGAGCACGGAGGGCCCGCGAGGTGCCCCCGCCAGCACGCAGGGCCCTGCCATGGCCACGGGCTGGTCGGTGGACTACCTGGACCGCCTGAACGTACCGATGATCCAGGCCATCATCAGCACGGGCACTCAGGACGACTGGCTGGAGAGCAACCTCGGCCTCGGCCCCATCGACACCGCCATGAGCGTCGCCCTCCCCGAGTTCGACGGCCGTCTGATCTCGGTGCCGATCTCCTTCAAGGAAGAAGCCCCTGCAGAAGCCTCCAACGCCCTTTCCGGCCGTCTGCAGCGCTACGTGCCCCGGGAAGACCGCATCGACCTGGTCGCCCGCCTCGCCATGAAGCAGGCAAGCCTCGGCCTGAAGCCAAACTCAGAGAAAAAGGTCGCCCTGATCCTCAGCAACTATCCCACCAAGGACGCCCGCATCGGCAACGCCGTCGGCCTCGATACGCCGAACTCCGCGGTTCTCGTACTGAACGCGCTGAAGGACGCCGGTTACCGGGTCACCGACATCCCCGAGACCGGCGACGAGCTCGTTCACCGCATAATCGAACGCTGCAGCAACGACCGCGACTCGCTGACCGAAGAGCAGTTGCGCCTGGCGGCAGGGCATGTAACTGCACGCCAGTACGCCGACTGGTTCGCTACCTTCCCGGAAGACGTCAGCGAAGAGCTCACCCGCAATTGGGGCGAACCACCCGGCCAGGTGTACCGGACAAACGGCAGTCTTGCCATAGCCGGCATTGACCTGGGCAACGTGTTTGTCGGCCTCCAGCCGCCCCGCGGCTTCGGCGACAACCCCATCGCCATCTACCACAGCCCTGAAATGGCACCGACGCACCACTACATCGCCTATTACCGCTGGATCCGGGACGTGTTCGGAGCCGACGCCATCCTGCACCTCGGCAAGCACGGCACGCTGGAATGGCTGCCCGGCAAGGGCATCGGTATGTCGCCGTCCTGCTACCCAGAGGTTGCCCTCGACGATGTGCCGCTCTTCTACCCGTTCATCATCAATGATCCGGGAGAGGGATCGCAGGCCAAGCGCCGCGCCCACGCCACCGTCGTCGACCACCTGATTCCGTCGATGACCACCGCCGACAGCTACGGTGACATCGCCCGAATCGAGCAGCTGATGGACGAGCACTACCAGTGCCAGACCCTCGACCCGTCCAAGCTGCCCCTCCTCGAAGCGCAGATCTGGGAGGTGGTGCAGCAGGCCGAGTTGCACCGCGACCTCGGCATCGAATCGCAGCCCGAGGACTTCGGCGAATTCATCCTGGAAATCGACGGCTACCTCTGCGAGCTCAAGGACGCCCAGATCAAGGACGGCCTGCACATCCTGGGCGACACTCCCGAGGGCGAACAGCTCATTGGCCTCCTCTGCGCCCTGACCCGGCTGGACATCAGCGGCATTCCCAGCCTGCGCCGCTCGGTCGCCGAGGCCCTTGGCCTCGACTACACGAAGCTCACCGACGACCTCGGCGAAGCCCCGGCGGCACCCGTTCCGCAGATCATTGAATCGTTGGACCAGGAAGGCCCTGTCCGCACCAACGGCGATGTGCTGGAGGGCATTGAACAGCTGTGTCGCCAGGCGTACCGGGAAATGCTCGACAGGGGCTTCAACATCCATGACGCCGCGTCCGTCGTCGAAAGCACCCTGGGCGCGCCCGATCCCCAGACACAGCTGGTGCTGGAATATGTGGCGGGGACCATATACCCCGCCCTCATGCGCACGCCCGACGAGATCGGAAACCTCCTGCGCGGCCTAGAGGGCAAATACGTCCCCGCCGGCCCCAGCGGGGCGCCCACCCGGGGCATGGCCAACATCCTGCCCACCGGGCGCAACTTCTACTCCGTTGACCCCAATACCATACCTTCTCCTGCCGCGTGGGAGACCGGCAAGCAGCTGGCCCAGTCCCTGCTCGACAAGTACCTCGAAGAAGAGGGTGCCTACCCCGAAATGGTGGGGCTGGTGGTCTGGGGGACCTCGGCCATGCGCACCCACGGCGACGACATAGCCCAAATCCTGCACCTGCTGGGTGTTCGCCCGAAGTGGCAAGCCGAGAGCCGCCGGGTCCTGGGCCTTGAGGCCATCCCGCTCGACGAACTCGGCCGTCCCCGGATCGATGTAACGGTGCGCATCAGTGGTTTCTTCCGCGATGCCTTCCCCAACCTGATCAACCTTCTTGACCAGGCCGTGGAAATGGCCGCATCCCTGGACGAGTCCCCAGACGACAACTATATCGTCAAGCACCTGCGCGAGGATCTGGCCAACCCGGCAGACCGTCGTTCTCGCGAAAGCGGGAGTCCAGTGGCCGCAGGGACCGACGCCGACCGGGTGTCGTCCCTGTACCGAATCTTCGGCAGTAAGCCCGGAACCTACGGGGCAGGCATCCTGACCGTGATCGACGAGCGCAACTGGGAGACCGTCGAGGACCTGGCTGAGGTCTACACCGCCTGGGGCGGATACGCCTACACCCAGCAGGACCATGGCGTACACGCCCGGGACCAGTTCCGCCAGCGCTTCAGCCAGATCGTCGTCGCCGCCAAGAACCAGGACACCCGCGAGCACGACATCTTCGATAGCGACGACTACATGCAGTACCACGGTGGCATGATCGCCACCGTGCGCGCCCTCACCGGACGCAATCCCAGACAGTTCTTCGGCGACAGCGCCGACCCGTCCCGCGCCCGCAACCGCGACCTGCAGGACGAGGCCCGGCGCGTGTTCCGCAGCCGTGTCGTCAACCCCAAGTGGATCGAGTCGATGAAGCGCCACGGGTACAAGGGCGCATTCGAGTTGGCCGCCACCGTCGACTACATGTTCGGCTACGACGCAACCGCCCAGGTCATCGAGGACTGGATGTACGAGGATGTAACCGAAAGCTACGTCTTCGACCAGGACACCCAGCGGTTCTTCCAGCAGAGCAACCCCTGGGCGCTCAAGGGCATAGTCGAGCGGCTGCTGGAGGCCATCGAACGGGGAATGTGGGAGGAACCTCCTCCCGAAATGCGAGAGAAATTGCAGCAACTGTACCTTGACCTTGAGGCCGACCTTGAAGCCCGCCAGGAAGGAACTGCTGGTCGTCAGTAACCGCTAATGTACCCTCTCCCCAGGGAGAGGGTTGGGGTGGGGGCGTCCCCCGCCCAGGAGCTGCACAATGGAAATAGCGCTGGAACTGATACGGGAATTGACGAAGGACGAGTCCATGATGTGGGTCGTGGGCGGCGGACCCGTGGTCAGCGAAAACGACTCCAGGGGTATCCGGGAGCCCGAAGTCCACAACACTTCGGTAACCGTCGAGGCTGAAAACTGGCACTTCCATGTCAACCTGAACGACGTGGGGGGCATCCAGTTTGTCGAGACCAAGACCCATGGTGAGCGGCTCAGCTACTACGTCCGTTTCTCCGGGCACGAAGAGGAAACGCTTCTTCGCAGCTATTTCCCCAACTCCTTCCTCGACGAGAGCTACAGGGCAACTCCGTTGCAGCCCGACCGGCTGAAGGCCTTCACCGACATGCGCGACCGGTATGTAGGCAGGGACGGCATCGTTTTCGTGCATTACGTCCCGCCATCCAAGGAGTAGCCCGAAGAATTGGCTCAGCAGGAAAGAGCAACTGCGGTCGCTCGTGATTTCATCCCTTAAGGTGCTATTAAAAAAGGGTTCTATTAAAAACTGAAATTGGGTGAGCTGCGTGGTGGTCCCGAATTATCAAGGGACCAAAAGGGAAGCCGGTGTGAGTCCGGCGCGGTCCCGCCACTGTAACCGGTAGTCCCCTCTGCCCTCGGATGAGAGCCACTGGCCTGAAGGCTGGGAAGGCAAGAGGAACGACGATCCCGGAAGCCAGGAAACCTGCCTTGCAGCTTTGACTTGACAGCGCTTCGCGGAGAGGGTGTGAGTCTTACGACTTTTGGGCCCGGCGTGAAGCCGGGCTTTTTTTGTTGTCCATTAAAAAAACTGGGCTCACCCAGATGGAAAGCAAGCTCATCTCTCCTGTTCTAGCTGGAATACGCGCCTGGTGCGCGAGAAGAGGTTGGTACTGTACTACTCATTGAAAGGCCCCCTGGCGCAAGGCCAGACCCCTGCCACTGGCATCGGCGTGGTGCTGGTAGGGCGCGGCAGCCTTTACAGCCGCCAGCCCAGCGAGGAACTGGCCGACTTGGCTGAACATCTCCGCTCCCTCGGTGCCGGGTGGGTGGTCGCGGAAGCCCTGCTGGAACAGGGAGGTCCATCCGTACCCGATGCCCTTGAGGTCTGCATCCGGACCGGCGTGGAGAAAGTGATCGTGCTTCCAGCTTTCATGCCGGTTGAGACCGCCACTCGAAACTGGCTCCGATTCGTGGCTCGCAGGTGGCAGGAGCAGTCCGCCACATCGGCGCAGGTCATTTTCGCCGAACCCCTCGCCGGACAAGCAGGTGTGGCAGACGCCGCGATTGAGCTGGTCCGAGAGGCAGCACATGCCGTGGCACCGCCCCCCACAGTCGGTCATAAGCCGGGAACCCCGGAACCGGACTGGTCTGTTATCCCGCCCCACGAACATCATGTGCTGTTCTGCCATGGCCCCCGCTGTACGGCGTCCGGCGCAGCCGAGTTGGGGGCCTTCTTCAGGAAGCTCCTGAAAGACACAGGGATCGATGCAGGCCCGCGTCACGTCCTTGCTGCTCGTTCCGGCTGCCTGTATCCCTGCAACCTTGGGCCGGTCATGGTGGTCTACCCGGAGGGCATCTGGTACTGCGGCCTGGACGAATCGGTTCTAACGCAGATCGTCGAACAGCATTTCCGGAAGGGCGAGCCAGTCAGCGCCCATGCCTTCCAGCCGTCGCCTGTCCCTCAGTCACTAACGCCATCTGGGCCGCCCACATCCTGGTCTCCTGGAGCATAGAAAAAGAGGATGTCCGTTACGCATGTCTCACTTCTGTTTGCTGCAATGGCAGCTGTGTTGGTCATCGCCGCCTGCGGCGGCGACACTCGAGAAGCCACTGAACCACCGGCTCAGGCTGAGTACGCCCCGGTGACTGTCGAGAGTTGTACTGCAATAACGGACGACGAGGGGGACGTTGAAACGGGAAGGGCCAACTATACCTACTCAGAGCCGCCATCCCGGGCCATCGCCCTGAACCAGCACGTGACCGAGATAATGCTGGCCCTGGAATTACAGGACCACATGGTGGGCACGGCCTACATCGACGACGAGATATTGCCTCCCTACCGGACCGCGTATGAATCCGTGCCGGTGCTGGCCGAGGAGTACCCATCCAAGGAGGTGATCCTGGCCAAGAATCCCGACTTCATATACGGGGGCTTCCGCAGCGCTTTTGAATACGGCGCGGCTGGTTCCCAGGAAGATCTCAACAAGCTGGGCATCGGGACCTACCTGACCAGATCCATCTGCAACACCGGCTCTCCCGACACCCTGGAGGACGTTTACACGGATATACGGACCATTGGGGCAATATTCGGCGTAACCGACCGGGCCCAGGCTTTGGTGGAGTCTCTCCAGCAGGAAGTCGCAGAGGCAAAATCCCGGATTGACGCCTCAGGCGAGCCACTGCGCGTCTTCATGTTCGACTCGGGAGAAGCGGCTCCTTACACGGCAGCCTGCTGCTCCATGTTCACCAACATGATTGAAACGGTTGGCGGAGAGAACATATTCGACGAGGTTGCGGGCCGCTGGAAGGAGGTCAGCTGGGAGGAAGTGATCGACCGGGACCCCGAGCTGATCGCACTGACTGATGCTGATTGGTCCACCTCTCAAGAGAAGATAGACCTGCTGCTGAACGACCCTGCCCTGGCGGACATTACAGCGGTGAAAGAGCAGCGTTTCGTCGTGCTGAAATTCAGCTCCCTGGTGCCTGGGATCAGGAACGCGACGGCCATAACTGAACTGGCCGAAGCCTTGAGCCCGCAGACCAGATGAGCATGTTCGAAATGCATACACTGAGCGGTCGTGCCCCAGATCCGTCGGAGGTACCGGACAGCCCCGTGCCTGCCAACGGCCTGGAAGAGCGTTTGACGCCGGAAAGGCCGGCTTCCCACGCGCACGAGTCGCACGAGGGGAATCGCCGGGTAGGGCTTGGCTTGACCCTCGCGGTTCTGGGCGTAGCGGTGGTGCTGTCTGTCACGCTGGCTGTCACCATCGGGCCGGTCTACATTTCGCCCATCACTGTCTGGAAGATTATCGTGTCTCACATCCTCGGCGCCTCGCCAGGAGACTGGACTGCCGGGCAGGACCACATCGTCTGGCTCATCAGGCTGCCCAGGGTCCTGCTGGCGGGCGTCGTGGGCGCCGGGCTGGCTGTTGTCGGCGTGGCGATGCAGGCCACTGTGCGCAACCCCCTGGCCGACCCCTACCTGCTGGGAACGTCCTCCGGCGCATCGGTGGGGGCTGTCCTGGTCATAATACTTGGGATTAATTTTCTCGCGCCTTATTCGCTTTCGATACTGGCCTTTGTCGGGGCGGTGGGGTCCTTCGTCATCGTATTCGCCGTCTCCCAGACAGGAGGGCGCGTCTCGCCCACCCGGCTGATACTCGCCGGAGTGGCCACGGCCTATGTCCTCACGGCCATTACCAGCCTGATCCTTTTCCTGGGAGACGAACGCGCCGTAAGGACTGTCCTATTCTGGATGCTGGGCACCCTGTCCGGCGCCGAGTGGAGTTACCTCGGCCTGCCTGCGGCCGCTCTACTGGTGGGTATCTCCATTCTGGTCCTGAAATACCGGGCTATGAACGCGTTGCTGGCGGGCGAAGAGACGGCTATCACCCTAGGCGTGGACACGCAGGGGCTGCGCCGTCAACTGCTGGTGCTGACCGCGCTCATCACCGGCGTGATGGTCGCCGTGTCGGGCGCCATCGGGTTCGTCGGCTTGATGATGCCGCATATCGTCCGGCTGGTGGTTGGTGCCGACCATCGAATCGTCCTGCCGGCCAGCGCCCTCACCGGGGCGGTCTTTCTCATCTGGGTGGATGTGGCGGCCCGAACCATTGTGCAGCCGCAGGAGATCCCCGTAAGCGTGATCACCGCGCTGGTGGGGGCTCCTTTCTTCCTGTGGCTGTTGCGGTGGCGCCGGCAGGCCTACGGAGGTCAGATCTGATGCATCTGCAGGTGGACCAGGTCAACTGGAGTGTAGAAGGAAAGCAGATCCTGCGAGACATCTCGATCACCGTGGAGCCGGGATCCATCACGGGACTCATCGGCCCCAACGGCAGCGGCAAATCTTCGCTCCTCCGCTGCATCTATCGGGCTCTTCGTCCCGACACAGGGACCATCACGCTGGACGGAGACGACATTCGGCGTATGGACAGCCGGGAGACTGCCCGGCGAATTGCTGTGGTGCTCCAGGAGTACCCGTCGGACTTTCAGTTCACCGTCGGGGAGATCGTCTCCATGGGGCGCAACCCGCACAAGGGAATGTTCGACCGCGACACTGCGGCCGACCGGGGCATCATCAGGGACGCGCTGGCCCGGGTGGGCCTGGCAGGATTCTCTCATCGAAACTTCGACACCCTGTCCGGCGGCGAAAAGCAGAGGGTCGTAATCGCCCGCACCCTGACGCAACAGGCCAGCTTCCTGGTGCTGGACGAACCTACCAACCACCTGGATATCCGCTACCAGTTGGAAACGATGGAGTTGGTCAGGGGATTGGGGCTGACTACCTTGGCCGCACTCCACGACCTTAATATCGCCGCCGCTTACTGCGACTTCATTCATGTCATCAACAAAGGACAGGTCGTCGCGTCAGGGCGGCCGGAAGACGTGCTGCTCCCTCGCTTGATTCAGGATGTCTTCGGCGTGGGTGCGATGGTCGGAACGGACCCCCTTACAGGACGACCCAGGCTCAGTTTCTATCTCAATGGTCAATCGCCACTGGAAGCTGCCGCCACACACCACCCTTGACGGACCGTAATGTGACGCAGTGTTAAACTGGCCGCGAGGGCCCCACACCCAGACAATTGACGGAGAATCAGCCTTGCCCGAACAGACCGAGCCGCGTTTCCCCTTCACCGCCATCGTCGGCCAGACCACGATGAAGCGGGCGCTCATCCTCAACGCCGTCAACACTCGCATCGGCGGCGTCCTCATCCGTGGCAAGAAAGGCACTGCCAAGTCCACCGCCGTCCGCTCCCTCGCGGCGCTGCTGCCCGAGGTTACGGTACTTCGCGGTTGCCCATACAGTTGCCCGCCCGAGAACCGGCAGGGCCTGTGCCAGTGGTGCCAGCCCCACGGCGAGGAGGCCCCGGCTGTGGCCCGCCAGGTGCGCATCGTCGACCTTCCCGTCGGCGCCACCGAGGACCGACTCGTGGGATCTCTCGACATCGAGCAGGCCATCCGCAGCGGCAACCGCAGCTTCGAGCCCGGACTCATCGCCACCACCCACCGGGGTATCCTGTACGTGGACGAGGTCAACCTGCTGAACGACCACCTCGTCGATGTGCTGCTCGACGCCGCCGCCATGGGACGCAACTACGTGGAACGGGAGGGCATCTCCGTCAGCCACGCCGCCGAGTTCATCCTCGTCGGTACCATGAACCCCGAGGAGGGCGACCTGCGCCCCCAGCTGCTGGACCGTTTCGGCCTCGCCGTGGAGGTCGACAGCGCCTTCACCGCGGAGGAACGCCAGGAGGTTGTCCGGCGCCGCATCGCCTACGAGGCCGAGCCGTATGGCTTCATGGACGCCTGGCAGGAGGTCGAGGCCGAAGAGCGTGCCCGCATCCTCCGCAGCCAGCAACTCCTCCCGAAAGTAACGGTACCGGACGATATCCTCGAACTGATCACCGGAATCTGCCACGAGTACCAGGTCGACGGCCTCCGCGCCGACATCGTGATGTACAAGACCGCCAGTACCATCGCCGCCTACGAGGGCCGCGACCAGGTGTTGGCCGAGGATGTTCGCGAGGCCGCCGAAATGGCCCTGCTGCACCGCCAGCGCAGGCAGCCCTTCCAGCAACCGCATCTCGTCACCGAGCAGCTCGACCAGATGATGGACGAGTTCCAGAACCGTCCCCAGAACCGCGAACCCCAGGACCAGGACAGCTCCCAGTCCGAGGAGCAGGACGACGGAGACCCCGACTCACCGGAACAGGAACAAGAAGAGCAACAGCAGCCGGAGCCACCGGGAGAATCGGGCCCCCAGGACCAGTACTTCGAGGTCGGCAACCCCTTCTCCGTCCGTTCCCTCCAGGTGAAGCCGCCCGACAACCGCGCCCGTCCCACTAGCGGCCGCCGCGCCCGTACCGTCAGTGGCTCTCCCTCTGGTCGCTATGTCGGCGCGGAAACGCCCCAGGAAAAGGCCTCCGACCTCGCCCTCGACGCCACCCTGCGGGCCGCTGCGCCCCACCAGCAGCAGCGCCGCTCCGATCTGCCGGACGACTCGGAAGCGGGAGCATCACCCGCCTTCCTCATTGAACCGTGGGATGTCCGCGAAAAGGTGCGGGAGACC
Source organism: Dehalococcoidia bacterium (assembly GCA_965216065.1). Taxonomy (GTDB): domain Bacteria; phylum Chloroflexota; class Dehalococcoidia; order Lucifugimonadales; family UBA3495; genus VXOI01. Next base: position 596,574 of record CBDCFB010000002.1, on the reverse strand, counting down.
AAGACCGGCAGCCTCATTCTCTTCGTCGTGGACGCCAGCGGCTCCATGGGAGCCCAGCGCCGCATGGTGGCGGTGAAGGGCGCCATCATGTCTCTGCTGCTGGACGCTTACCAGCGCCGCGACCGGGTGGGCCTGATCGTCTTCAGGGGCACCTCCGCCCAAGTCCTGCTGCCGCCCACATCCAGCGTCGATCTGGCTCACACCCTGCTTCGCGAGATGCCCACCGGTGGCCGGACACCCCTGAGCCGCGGCCTGCTGCTCGCCATGGAGGTGATCGAAGCCGAGAAGCAGAAGGACCGCAACGTCCTGCCCCTCCTCGTGGTGCTGTCCGACGGACGCGCCAACGTGGCCATGGGCAGTGCCGACCCTGCTGGCTCGGTCAACGCACAGCCTGCCGAGGGGCGCACCAGCTTGCCGATTGCCGAAGCCCGCGCAGTCGCTGCCGCAATCAAGGAGCAGAAAGTCTCGTCAGTGGTCGTTGACACCGAGACCGACTTCCTCCGCCTCGGTTTGGCCGGACCCATCGCTGAGGCCATGGGGGCGCCCTGCATCAAGCTGGAAGAACTGCACTCGGACTCCCTGGCCGACGCTGTCAGAATGCAGCTGCCCTCCACCGACGATCAATCCCTCACTCCCGAGGAAGTCCAGCAACTGCTCCGGCAGATCAAGCTGCAATAGCCCGTAGCGGAACACGCCGTCCGGCACAACCCAGGCATGTGGACTAAGGGAGATAAAACTGTACTCGGAAACTATCTCAAAACTTGCTGCGGCCCTCAATCCGTGATTCCCGCGAAAGCGGAAATCCAGTGGCAATTGCTGAAAAATGCTCAATGCCATCAGAGCGCGATCGTATTGGGATAGTTTCTTAAAGGAGTCCGGGGATTAGTCGCCTGTGAAACTCAAAGCCGTGACAGATCGAGGAACGGGCTGAGGGAAGGTGGCTGCCCCGCCTGGGCTCGAACCAGGGATTTCAGCTCCAAAGGCTGACGTGCTACCGCTACACCACGGGGCAAGAGCTAGGCCATCAATTCCGAAGGCTTCTGCCACGTCCATTCTGCGTCCACCCCAATCGGCCGTCAAGTGGACGCAGGTATGATGCATGGTCTTTCAAAAATTCCCTCCCCCGGAGGGAGAGGGTTAGGGTGGGGGCGTCCCCCCGTGGCATGCAAAGGGGCGACATTCGCGATTTTACCGCCGCTCCCACCCTCCCCCCGGAGGGTGATGGAGAATTAAAAGACCCTGGGCATGATGGCCTGCTACACGCTGATCCTGTCGTGGACGCAGACAACATTCAGGCCGGGGCACACAGCCCCGGCCCGAATCAAGGGTCGGCAGGAAAGGAAAAGGTTACGGGGCGGCGGCCGTCTCCGTAGTCTCTGAGACCTTGGCCAGCATCTCGTCCAACATCCTCTGCAGGGCCATGGTGTGGCTGCATACGGCTCGGGTGGCGAAGAAGTGGCACTCACAGTCCCAAGCCCCGGCTTTGAACGTTACGTCGTAGCTGTTGTGATTGCCCTGAAAGGTTGCCGAAAAGCTGTTGATGCTCACGCGGTCCTTTTCCTCGGCGTATCTCCTCGCCTTGTCTATCTTGCCGATGATGCTGGAATCCATCGCACCTCCAAACTACCCTGTCCCTGACTGCTTGCCAGCCAGGTTTTGCCGGTTCAATCCAGTCTCTATTACTAACCGAAAAGCTGACTGGATTGAATTTTAATTTTAAGCTGACGAGGCTTCGAATTCAAGGCGGGCAGCACGCTGTACAAGGGTCTCACCGCTTCTGGGGCCAAGGCAATCGCGCTTTAGTTATTCACACCGTCGTTCCCGCGAAAGCGGGAATCCAGTGGCCGTAAAATCCAGTGTTCTGCGCCCATCGGAGAACCGTCAGCCTAGCCCACCGGAGACAGCGGTAAAAAGGACTGAAGGCCTGGATTCCCGCTCCACGATCGAGTCGAGGACATGTTTCGCGGGAATGACGGTTTCCTTGGCGACAAGACCACCCAAATCGGAACGCTATAAGCACACTGTACCGGGAGCCACACCGCACCCGGGGCGCGTTGACGGGCCAAGTCCAGTAAAATAAAATCCTGTCAATATCCAGGCGCGGCGATTATCGTAACCCTTGATACTTCGGCCCTTCGGCTGGCTGCCCGTTCGGCAGTCTCGGGGCCACGAACTGCGTTAGTCTGGAAGGTATTCGATCTCGCGAACTGCTGAATCAAGAGGGCCCGCTTTGATGAACGGCGACCAGATCAGGGATTCCTTTATCCAGTTCTTCGAGAGCAAGGGGCACCAGCACATGCCCTCAGCCTCACTCATCCCCGCCGGGGACCCAACCTTGCTGTTCACCAGCGCCGGTATGGTCCCCTTCAAGCCCTTCTTCATGGGGGAGCAGACACCCCCGTCGCGCCGCCTCACCAGCAGCCAGAAGAGCTTTCGCACCACCGACATCGACGAAGTAGGCGACCACAAGCACCTCACGTTCTTCGAGATGCTGGGCAACTTCAGCATCGGCGACTACTTCAAGGAAGGCGCGGTCGGTTTTGCCTGGGAGCTGGTCACCCAGCTATTCGGTCTCACCCCCGACCGTCTCTATGTCACAATACACCTCGACGACGATGAGGCCTTCGACATCTGGCACGACCAGGTCGGCGTTCCCGTTGAACGCATCTACCGCTACGGCGACAAGGACAACTGGTGGGGGCCCGCCGGTACCGAAGGGCCCACCGGTCCATGCTCCGAGCTCCACTACGACGGCGGCGTGGAGAAAGGCTGCCACAGCGGGCGCATGGTGGAGGTCGATGTCCTCACCGCCCAGCTGAAGGAGGAGCGCGACGGTGCCGCCCCGCGCGAGGTGGACGGCTGCCACCCCAACTGCGACTGCGAGCGGTTCGTCGAACTGTGGAACCTCGTCTTCATGCAGTACTACCAGGACCCGGAACGCAACCGCACGCCCCTGCCGGCACCCAGCGTCGACACCGGCATGGGGCTCGAGCGGGCCGCCGTCATACTGCAGGGCAAGAACAACATCTATGAGACCGACCTGTTCACTCCCATCATCGCTAAGGCCTGCGAGCTCACCGGTCGCCGGTACGGCGCCGACGCTGATACTGACTTTGCCCTCCGCGTTATCGCCGAGCACGCCCGCGCCTCAGCGTTTCTTATTGGCGACGGAGTTGTTCCCAGCGGAGATGATCGCGGGCACGTACTGCGCCACATAATTCGCCGTGCCATCCGGTACGGCCGTCGCTTGGGCCTGACGGGCCCCTTCCTAGGCCAGGTCGTGGACGAGGTTATCCCACGGTTTCAGACCGTCTATGGTGAGCTTTCGCTTAACCGTGACTTCATCCGTAGGGTCGTCAACCTGGAGGAGGAACGGTTTGAACAGACGGTACAGAATGGCCTGCCTCTGTTGGAGGACCATATCATTCCTTCCCAAAAACAGCTTGTCGAGGAGTTGCTCGAAAAAGCGGAGCAAGCTAGGAGGCGATACGAAGAGGCTCGTAATGTTCAGGAACTGATGCAGGCTAGTAGTGATATGCAGTCAGAAGATTCCGCCGCACTAGCCAACCGAATCTCTGGCGAGGATGCCTTCTTACTTTGGGACACGCACGGCATTCCTCCAGAATTGACTGAGGAGATTGCAAGGGAACATGGGCTGGACGGTATCGACTGGGATCGCTTCCGGCTAGCAATGAAGTTCAGGCGTGAGCAGTCCCGATCAGGCCAGCAGTTCGAGGGCAGCATGGAGATGCTGACCGCCTACGAGAACCTGGGCGCCGGACGCACCGAATTCACCGGACACTTCCTCGTTGACCAGGAATCCGTCGTCGCCGCCCTGCTGGTCGACGGCACGTCCTCCGGCCACGCTCCGCGGGGCCGGCAGGCCGAGGTCGTCATCAGCCCTACCCCCTTCTACGCCGAGGGCGGCGGGCAGCTGGGCGACCAGGGCTACATCCGCGGCCCTAGCGGCCTCTTCCGGGTGGAGGACACCCAGTCTCCCGTCGCAGGACTGATCGTTCAAAAGGGCGTGGTCGAGGAGGGGCACATCGCCGTGGGCGATCCCGTTCAGGCGTCGGTGGACCGGGCGCGCCGCCTCGACTCCTCGCGCAACCACAGCGGCACTCACATCCTGCACGCGGCGCTGCGCTCGGTCTTGGGGACGCACGTCCGGCAGGCAGGCTCGTTGGTGTCACCGGACCGGTTGCGCTTCGACTTCAGCCACGTTGGACGGATGACCCGCGACCAGCTGCTGGCGGTGCAGTCCCTTGCCAACGAGAAGGTTCGCGCCAACCTGCTGGTGTCGGGCCAACAGACGTCCTTCGCCGACGCTGTCAAGCAGGGAGCGCTGGCTTTCTTTGGCGACCGATACGGCGATGTTGTTCGGGTGGTGCGAATGGCCGAGCAAGGGACCGATCCATTCAGCTTCGAGGTTTGCGGCGGCACGCACGTTGCGGCTACCGGCGAGGTCGGCACCCTTCTAGTTCTGGGCGAGTCCAGCATCGGCGGCGGCAGCAGGCGTATCGAAGCACTTACTGGTCGAGCCGCCGAAGCTCTTTTCGTAGAGCAAAATGACACTTTGGTCAGCTTGGCAGGACGGTTGGAGAGTCAACCGGCTGAACTGGAGGCACGACTCGAAAACTACATGCAGGAGACCAGCGACCTGCGTCGCCGCTTGGTGTCCATTGAACGCTCGCTGCTTCGCTCCGAAGCGGAGGTTCTGCTACGGCGCGTCGCCGACGTGGACGGCGTGCGGGTGGTCGTGGGGCGCACCTCCGCCAATAGCCCTGACAGGATGCGAGAGATGGGCGACTTCCTACGGGACAAGCTCTCCAGCTGCGTGATCACCCTCGGCGCCCTCTCGGAAGGCAGTCCCATCCTGGTCACCATGGTCACCCAGGACCTGGTGGAACGGGGCCTGAACGCCGGTACCATCGCCCGGGATGCCGCCAAGCTCATGGGCGGCGGGGGCGGCGGACGCCCCGACATGGCCCAGGCCGGTGGCCGCCAGCCCGAGAAGCTGGACGAGGCGTTGGGCGCCGTTGCGGGCCTCGTGCGCTCCGCCTTGTCCTAGATGCCGCGCAGCCTGCAGGGCCGCTGCGAAACCCGGCTCTATCCGGACCGTCTTCCATGAGGCTGCTGGCTCTTGATGTTGGGGAGCGCCGCATAGGGCTGGCCTCCGGCGTTGTCGAGCTGGAGACTGCCCTTCCCGCCGGAGTGATCAACCGCAGCAGCCTGCGGGCCGACCTGCGGTCAGTGCTGAACGCAGCGAGCCAGCGGCAGGCAGACGCCTTTGTGGTCGGGGTTCCTCTGTTGCCGGACGGCGCAGAGAGCCTGCAAACGAGGCGCGTCCGCGGATTCATTCGCGCCCTCGGGAAGGAGACCACGCTGCCCATTCACACGGTGGATGAGGCGTTTACCAGCGTCGAGGCCGAGGGGCTGCTGCGGGATGCCGGTCTGGAGCCGTCGAGGGACCGGGGAGCGGTAGACGAGGCCGCCGCCGTCCTGATTCTCAGGAGGTTCCTGGAAAGTCTCCTCAAATCCCCTCTCTCCGAGGGGGAGGGATAGAGTTGGGGGTGTCTCCGTTCTTGGTAGTTTAAGAAACTATCTCAATTCCCGCAAAAGGCCAAAAACCGTCATTCCCGCGAAACATGTCCTCGACTCGATCGGGGAGCGGGAATCCAAAGGCCCAGGCAAATAATCGTCCGGAGTCTCCCGGCCAAGAGGGTGTGAGACAAATCTCCTCTCCCTATGGGAGAGGGTTAGGCCTGTCCTGAGCTTGCCGAAGGGGTGAGGGCGTCCCCAGGTTTCGCAGCAATAACTAATGCCCAGCAGCCTGCTCTCTATGGCACGAAGCAGACTTGTCGCACACCCCTAAGGAAAGGACTTACCTCGATTGCCAATCACAGGTAGGTCCGCTCAAAGTCCTCCGACAGCAGTGTCATCGTTTCCATGTCCCAGTCGAAGGTCAGAACGACGGACCGGTCTGAAGTGGCCTCCAGCAGGCGCCGGCCGTTCTGGGCGACCACACTCTCTGCCAGCCGGTAGTCCATCTCGTCGCGTTCGATCCCCGTGCGATTGCAGACCATGATCGGCAGGCCGGTCTGCGAAGTGCGGGCCTCCCATTCGCCGTCGGGCCCGCAGCCTCCCGGCCCCCACGACACGGGGGAGATGAGCAACTGCGCTCCCTTGCTGACCAGCACTTCGGCGACGTCGTTCTTGTAGGCGTCGGCGCAGATCAGGATTCCAGTCTGGACCCCGTCAAGCTCGTAGGGACTGATCTTCCACCCTCCAGTCGACCATGCCTCTGCGCCGCCCAGGGTCTTGATCTTGCGGTGCCGTCCGACTATCTCGCCGTCAGGCCCGATGATGAAAACGGTGTTGTACATCCTCCCTGACGCCGGGTCCAGTTCCGGGTGAGAAAGGAACACCGTAATGCCGTTGTCCCGCACCGTTCCACAGAAGTTGGACATCCACTGGTCCGGCTGAGGCTGGATCCAGCCCGTGCCCAGCTTATTGAGGAACAGGTATCCGGGGATGCACAACTCAGGGGTGACGGCCCATTGCGCGCCCGCTCCGGCCGCCGCCACAACACCCCGCTCCACAAGCTCGCGGTTGCGTTCGATGTTCCCGGTCTCGGGCGCTATGTGCAGGAAAGCAATCCTCACGCTGGTCCCCCTGCCTCAATGGTACTCTCGACTCAAAGTGCGGCGATTATATCACCGCGCCGATTCAACGATGCGCCCGACGGCAGATCCCTAATTTCCCATGCAGGATGTCCTCCTCAGAAGGGGCAGGGTCTCTTAATTGTTCCCTCCCCCTGAGGGGGAGGGCTAGGGTGGGGGTGGAATCCCTCGCTTCAGCCAGCGCCGCCGCCCCTTCGACCCATATTTTGACGCTTCTTACACTGGTGGGGACGTACGAAGTCCGGCTAAACAGGAATGCCAGGAACTTGGAGTCCAAATGCGATAGCCCTGCCCCTATGCCGCATCCTTCTTGACACAGTCTCCCTATCGGTTGTAGCCTATCTGACAGTAATAGAATATATATACTAGTTTTGCGGGCCGCAACATCAGCCACATGGAAGAGAAGGACGAACGAGGCAGAATACTCGGAATTGCTCGGATTTGAGCGGAAACAAACGGGTTTTCCCGTTTTTACTGCCTCCCTCACCGTCAGCGTTATCACCCCCCACGTTGCTGGACGAGATATGCACAATGATTGGAAACGCTCGGAATTGAACGGAAATACTCGGGTTTTCCCCATTTTTCTTGCACCCTCCCCGTCAACGCTATCCCTATGCCCGACCCTTGGTCATCTCGGCACCGGTTAACCCCGCAGTACCAGACCCGAGGGAAGAACATCATCCTGGACTTGATCCGGGACGGGAATCCAGTGGCCAAAAATTAAGCCTGGCGGTTGCCGGATGAGGCCCAATCCGCCCTGGCGACCAAGGGCGGTCGGAAGGACGGAAGCCCTGGATTTCGGCTTCCGCGGGAATGACGACGCTCCGCCAGCCAAATCCGTTGACACCACATGGGGCTGCCGATAAACTAGCGGCGCGGTAAATTGGAATCAAAACAAGTTTTTGCAGGTTTTTGCAGGTTTTTGTCGCCACGCCGGGTCCGTTCTAGAAGATTGGACTCCGTGCTCGGGTTGTATTTGGCCTGCAAAACAGCAATCGCGGCTTCGGTCTAGTGTCCGGAATAAATCTCGCCTCTTCAATTACAGAATTCGCCGTTGTTGGGTTGAACCACCGCACCGCGCCGGTCGAGGTGCGGGAAGCGGTGTCGTGGAGTGCCGGGCAGTTGCCCGCGCTGCTCAGCGAAATGGATAGCTGCGGCGTTTCGGGCGTTCCTCTATCCACCTGCAATCGCTCCGAATTCTACTTCCTCAGTTCTCCCTCCGGCGACGACTCCCGGCTCCTTTTGAGGGAACTGATCACACGTCAATTCGACCTCCAGGAAGAAGCCCTCGACAAGCATCTCTACGAGCATCGGGGCTACGAGGCCATTCATCACCTCTTCCGCGTTGCCTCCGGTCTGGATTCCATGATCTTGGGCGAAGACCAGATCATCGGTCAGGTGCGGCGGGCATACCATTCGGCGAGCCAGTGCGCCACCATTCCCGGCCTGCTCGCCCGCCTGTTCCAGCAATCGTCCCGCGTCGGCCGCCGCGTCCGGCGCGAGAGCGGCATCGGACGCCATTCCCTCTCCGTGAGCCGAGCCTGCGTCGAGATGGCCCGTTCCGTGGTCGGCGATCTGGCCAGCAGCTGCGTGCTCATCGTCGGCGCCGGAGAAGCCGGCGAGACCGCAGCGGAAGCGTTGAGCATCGCCGGAGCGCGCCAGCTCACGGTGGTGAACCGCACCTATTCCCGCGCCGAGGAGTTGGCCCGCCGCCTTTCCGGCCAGGCCGTATCCTTCGACCGCCTGCCGGAAGCACTGGTCAGGTCCGACATTGTTATCGGCTGCACCGGCTCCCCGGGCTTTGTGTTGCCCGCAGACCTGATCGCCGAGGCCATGGCGGCCCGCCCTGAGCGCCCTCTCTTCCTGATGGATATCGCCGTTCCCCGCGATATCGACCCCGGGGCGCAGGCGGTCAACAACGTCTCACTCTGCGACATCGACGACTTGGAGTCCGTGCTCAAGACCAGCCGCGAGGAAAGGGCGCAGGAAGTGGCTGATGCCGAGGCGCTTGCTGCCGAGGAGGCCTGGCAGTTCGAGAACTGGCGGCGCAGCCTGGATTCTCTGCCCCCGGTCATCGACCTTCGACGGCGCGCCGACGATGTGCGCCGGGCGGAACTCGAGCGCACTCTCAGGCGGCTGAATGGCAAGCTCACCAGCGAGGAGCGGGAGTCCCTCGACGCGATGACCAGGGCCATCGTCAACAAGCTGCTCCACTCCCCCACGGTCTACATGAAAGAACAAGCTCCCCGGGACAGCCGACAGACTGCTGACGACATCTTCGGTCTGAACGACTGACGCGGCGGGATTACCTCACCTTACCGCTTTCCATCAGTCCTCCAGCGCACTTCGAGGGCCAGCCTTTCCGGCGGCCTCCAGGCGCCTGTCTCCTTCTTGCCCTTCGGCCAGCGAAATCTCTGGTCCGGGCAATCTCCGGCCAGTTCAATCTCTGGTCCGGATTGATTGCTCTATTCCCTTTCCTCCTTTGCTATTATGTCACCCCTCCCTTCCGGTATCCTGAATCTGGAGGAACGATACGACGAACGACCGGCTTCTCTGAAGGAAATTTACATTGGAGTGGTGGTGATTATGAAAGTAGTGGCAGTGTTATATCCGGGCGGAGCCGCGGCGTCAGAAACGCCGGAACTGTTGGGATGCGCCGAGAACGCCCTGGGGCTTCGCGACTGGCTGGAAGGTGCGGGCCACGAGCTGGTGGCCACCACCGACGCCGGCGCAGGGCTGGACAGTCATCTGCCCTCGGCGGACGTGCTCATCGCCACCCCCTTCTGGCCGGCCTACATCTCCCGAGAGAGAATTGAAAACGCTCCCAACCTCAAGCTGCTGCTCACCGCTGGCGTTGGCTCCGACCACTTCGACCTGGCTGCCGCTGCCGAGCGCAACATCACCGTCGCGGAAATCACGGGCAGCAACGTCGTCAGCGTGGCCGAGCACGTTGTCATGCAGATCCTGACGCTGGTACGCAACTACATGCCCGCCTACCGCGAGGTCCTAGACGGTGGATGGGACATCGGAAAGGTCGCCGCACCATCCCACGACCTCGAAGACAAGCGCGTGGGCATCGTCGGCTTCGGCCGCATCGGCCAGCGCGTGGCGTCCCGGCTCAAGCCCTTCGACGTGCAGTTGCGATACTTCGATTACCGCCGTCTCCCCCACACGGAGGAGACCGTTCTTGGCGCCCGCTACCAAGGCCTGCGGGCACTCGTTTCCGAGAGCGACGTCGTCAGCATCAACATTCCGCTGACCCCGGCCACCCAAGGCATGTTCGACCGGGACCTGCTCTACAGCATGAAGAAAGGCGCCTACCTCGTTAACACCGCCCGGGGCCGCATCGTGGACACAGGCGCGCTGGTGGAGGTCATGGAGGCCGGGCACCTGGCGGGTTACGCCGGCGACGTCTGGTATCCGCAGCCGGCTCCCGCCGACCACCCGTGGCGCGGGATGCCCAACCACGCCATGACTCCCCACGTTTCGGGCACCACTCTCGAAGCCCAGCGGCGGTACGCCATCGGCATTCGCGAGTGTCTCGAAGCCTTCCTTTCCGGGAACCCCATAGACCGCGACTACATCATCGTCGACGGCGGGCGGGTCGCCAGCCCCAGCTACAGTCCCGCATACCAGTAGCAGCTAAACGCGAGGGGCCGGAGGTCTACCGGCCCTTCGCATCTTCGAATCAGGAAGGCAATGCCTGGGTCAGTTGAGTTAGGACCGACCGTGCGCTGTTCACCGTGAGCACGGGCAGGCCGCCGTCCCGGTTCCTCGACTGCGTGGCCACATACCGCCGGTCGGCTTCGGCCACATCCCTTGTAATGAGCATGGCGTCATAGGTCGACGACCCCACCATATCGATGGCCACGCCATCGTTGATGGTGCTGGTCACTATATAGCCCGCCCCTTCCAGTATCCTGGTCAGCCCGTCGACATCGCTGGCATTTCTACCCAGCACCACGATCCGTTTGTTTCCGCTCATTGGCGCATTGCCCCGGACTCTAGAATCAATGCCACAGGTTATTGGCTATGGAGGCGCTCCGCAAGCCACCTGAGCAATATCTACTGGAATTCGGTGGGTGAAGCCCGGCTCGGACCGGATGCACCGGTCCACACTGCCGCAAATGACACCCCGCGAGGCGTGGCGCCCGACGATACCGTTGCCTGCATGTAGCCGCGGGAGCAGTTTCCTCGTCTGGCTCGCCGTGAAGGTCGAAGACGAGCCCACCGCTGACGAGGGTTCTGCCGCAGGGCTGTGGCATTTGGCTGACGAGCACCGTCATTTCCGCGAAAGAACGTCATCCCGGACTTGATCCGGGACGGGAATCCAGGGCTTCCGTCCTTCTGACCGCCCTCGGCCGCCAAGGCGAATTGTGCCTCATCAGGCAACTGTCAGGCTTAATATTTGGCCACTGGATTCCCGCTTTCGCGGGATTGACGGATTGATTTCGTTGCGTCACTGGCTTTGCGGTCCAAATGCGATTGCTCTGGGTTCTGCCGTTGCGTGCATCGCGAGTACAACCTATATTAGGGCGACCACAATCGGGTCGGCGCTAAAGGAGCCTCCTAAGGGCATGAAGAGAGCATGACGGAAGCGTTCCCAAGGGACGAGTTTACCCGCTACGGCGGACTGAGGATGCATGTCCGGGACTGGGGCGGCGACGGGCCGCCGGCCGTGCTGCTGCACGGGCTGGCTTCCACCTGCCGCATCTGGGACCTGGTTGCTCCCTTGCTGGCGAAGGACTTCTCGGTCATCGCCGTTGACCAGCGAGGACACGGCGACAGCGGTAAGTCGGACCACGGCTACGATTTCGCCAGCGTCGGCCAGGACGTGGCCGCTTTGCTCCAGGGACGAGGGATAGAGCGCCCGGTCCTGGTGGGGCACTCGTGGGGCGCCGATGTGGCGTTGGAACTGGCGGTGGCCCGGCCCGACCTCCTGCAGGGTATCGTGTTCGTGGATGGAGGGACCATCGACGCTTCCGCCCGCTACGAAACGCTGGATGCCGCGCTGGTCCAGATGGCTCCGCCGGATTTTAGCGGCGTGACCCCCGCCGGGTTCCTGGAGCGGGTAATGTCCGGCGGTCAGTGGGCCTTCCTCATCGCCCAGCACGGCAAACCCGCGCAGGACATCATCCTGGCCAATTTCGAAACCCTGGAAGACGGCACGCTGCGGGCCAAGCTTTCCCGCGACAACCATTTGCGGATAATCAGGGGCCTCTGGGACCACCACCCGAGGGAGCTCTATCCGAAGGTGGCCTGCCCTGTGCTGATGATGCCCGCGCGTCAGAAGGAAAACCCCGATGCCTATGAGCGCACCCTCGCCAGGTCGGAATCAATAGGCGCGGCGGAAAAGCTCCTGCCTCGAAGCAAGACGGTCTGGCTGGAAGACAGCATTCACGACGTGCCGGTGCAGCGCCCCGAGCTCGTGGCCGAAACAATTCGGGACCATATCCTCGCCGGCTATTTCGACTGAATCAGAGCCGAATCCGCAACTGCATCCCGAATCCGCACTGCTCATTCTGAGCGCCTCTAAAGGACCGGTTATGACAACAGTGGACTACTCGGCGCTGGACGATGTCAGCATTTCCATGAATTCCTTCTACCCCCGGAAGAACTGGTCGTCCACCCCTCCCGGGGCGATCGACCACGCCGTAGCAGTGAATGACGAGATTTCTCTCTCCTGCCGTTTCTTCCCGGTTGATCATGCGTCGCCAACCATCCTGTTCTTCTACGGCAACGGCGAGACGGCCACCGACTATAACCGCATCGCACCCCTTTACAGCCAGACCGGCCTCAACTTCTTCGTTTCCGACTACCGTGGCTATGGAAATAGCGGCGGCTGGCCGTCCTTCAACACGATGCTGTCCGACTCGCACTCGGTGCTTGAGTACGCCGCTGGAATGCTGGCCTCCGAGGGTTACACCGGCCGCATGTACGTGATGGGGCGCTCCATGGGCCGGCACTCCGCCTTCGAGCTGGCTGCCAACCGCAGCGAGGAACTGAGCGGCGTGATCATAGAGAGCGGTCGCCCTATTCTGGGCAACTTCGTCTACGGACTGCCTCCGCAGCAGGCAAACTCGCTGGAAGCCGCCTACATGGACAAGGTCTGCTCCATCACAATCCCGACCCTCGTGATTCATGGAGAAGAAGACGAGCTTGCCCCGGTCCAGCAGGCCGTGCTCATGCACAGTTCCTTCAAGTCCGAAGACAAGCGTCTGCTGACCATACCCGGCGCAGGCCACAACGACCTGCTCTACCGGGGTTTGAACGAGTACTTCGCCGCAATCAAGGAATTCACCGCCGCCTCCTGAGCTTGCCGAAGGACGGAGACCCAAGATGCCAAGAGTGGTGCGAGCTGGCCTGATCCAGGCCGGTATCGGGCGTGACTCGCCCGAGGACATTCAGGCCCTGCGGAAGTTGATGCTCGACAAGCACGTCGCCTTGGTCGAGGAAGCCGCTGGCAGGGCCGTCGAGGTTCTGTGCCTGCAGGAGCTTTTCACCAGCCCGTATTTCCCGGCCGAGCAGAACGACCGGTGGCGACAACTGGCGGAACCCGTGCCCGACGGGCCAACCGTGCGCTTGATGCAGGACCTGGCGCGGCAGCACGGCATGGCAATGATCGTGCCGGTGTTCGAAGAAGAAATCACCGGCCTCTACTACAATTCTGCGGCCGTCCTGGACTCGGACGGGGCATACCTGGGAAAGTACCGCAAGAACCATCTCCCCCACGTCGACCCAGGCTTCTGGGAAAAGTTCTACTTCCGTCCCGGCAACCTGGGATATCCCGTATTCAACACGGCACTGGGGAAAGTTGGCGTATACATCTGCTACGACCGGCACTTCCCTGAAGGCGCGAGGGCACTGGGCCTGGCCGGGGCCGAAATCGTGTTCAACCCCTCCGCCACCGTGGCAGGACTGTCTGAATACCTGTGGAAGCTGGAGCAACCGGCCCACGCTGCGGCCAACGGTTACTTTCTGGGGGCCATCAACCGGGTGGGCGTAGAACAACCGTGGGAGATCGGGGAGTTCTACGGCAGCAGCTACTTCTGCGACCCCAGGGGTCAGATCATTGCCCAGGGCTCCCGCGATCGGGACGAGGTAATCGTTGCCGACCTGGACCTGGATGATATTGCGGAAGTGCGCAACACCTGGCAGTTCTACCGGGACCGTCGCCCCGACACCTACGGGGACCTGACCGCGCCATGACTCCGCCAATCGACATGCGGCTTCCAGACTTCCTGAACGCCGATGCAGTCCTGGCGTGTCTCGACCGGGTGCTGGACCCGGAGCTGGACGAGTCGGTGCTGTCCCTGGGTTTCGTCGAAAGCGTCTTCGGCGATGATGGAGGACAGGTCACCGTTGGCATGAATCTCCCCACCTATTGGTGCGCGGCCAATTTCTCATACCTGATGGCTTCCGACGCCTGCCGTGAACTGTCCAGTCTGGAAGGCGTGCGGTCCGTAACCGTCAAGCTGGGCGAACATTTCGTCAGCACCGAGGTGGAAGAGGGTACGGGCCTCGGAAAGACCTTCGCCGAAGCCTTCCCTGAGGGAGGGCCGGATACCCTGGAAGAGACTCGACAGATTTTCCTCCGCAAAGGATATTTCTCCCGCCAGGAACGGCTGTTGCAGGCCCTGAAGCAGTCCGGTTTGTCGTTCCAGCAGATATCGAACCTGCGGATACATGACGCCCGGTCGCTGCAGATTGAGGCCCGCACCCTCGGCAGATACCTGGAGCGTCGCGACCAGCTGGGTCTGGACTGCTCCGCTTACGCCAGCCTGATCGTCGACGTACGGGGACTTCCTGTCCCTGCCGACGATCTCGAGACCTACTACGTGCGAGCCCGCACCACCCGCCTCGCGATGGAGGCCAGCGGATCGCTCTGCTCCGCAATGCTCCAGTCCAGGAACAGGAACTGGACTCCAGCATTGCAGCCTGACCAGGAGGAATCGCGCGAAGGAGGAAAAAAGCGATGTACTCAGTGAACGGCGAGGACATTTTCGTGATGGACAGCCACATGCACTTCTGGGACGCTGGGCCGGACAACCACCGGAACGACTACGGGAACGCCTGGATAAAGTGCTTTTACGACTATCACTCCGCCCTGTCTCCGGCCGAATACATTTGGGACTTCGACAAGTACTGCAACTACGGTGAGGAGGCCCTCGTCAGCGATCTGTTCATCGACGGCTACGTCGATGTGGCGGTACTTAACTCAACCTACCTCTACGAGTTCTTCAAGACCGGCTTCAACACCCACCAGAAGAACAACGTCGTCAAGCAGAAGCACCCGGACCGTTTCATCCTCTGCGGCTCCTACGACCCGCGGGAGGAAGAGGCGGGCCTCGACAGGTTCCGCGAGATGATGGCCGAGTACCCCATCGGGGGCCTGAAGCTCTACACCGCCGAGTGGCGTGGCGACTCCAGGGGGTGGAAGCTCAACGATCCCTGGTCCTACAGGTACCTTGAGCTCGCCCAGGAGCTGGGCATCAAGAACGTCCACGTCCACAAGGGCCCCACCATCTATCCGCTGAGCCGCGACGCCTTCGATGTGAACGATGTCGACTACGCCGCCACCGACTTTCCAGGACTCAACTTCATCGTCGAGCACGTGGGCCTGCCCCGCCTCGACGATTTCTGCTGGATCGCCACCCAGGAGGCCAACGTCTACGCCGGGACGTCGGTGGCGATGGCCTTCATCAACTCACGGCCGAAGTATTTCGCCGAGATCATGGCGAACCTGCTCTTCTGGCTGGGCGAGGACCGGATTCTCTTCGGCAGCGACTACGCCATCTGGAGCCCGAAGTGGATAATCGACAGGTTCATGTCCTTCCAGTTCCCGGACGACGTGCGTGAAGAGTTCGGCATGGACCTCACCCCGGACATCCGGCGTAAGATCATGGGCGGAAACGCCGCCCGTCTCTACGGCATCGACATCGAAGCCCGGAAGGCGACACTGGCAAACGACGCTATCGCATCCCGGCTCGCCGCCGCCATCTAGCCCAGTTCCCGCCATCCAGGCCCGGGCAGCCTCAAGGAGGTCATATGGCGATCAGCATTGACGAGACACTCGACCTGCTCAGCTTCGCCAGCGCAGAAATGGTGAACGGCAACGCCAACCATGGGCCGATGGCCGCCGAGGCCCTGTTCGCGATGGACAGGGAGGACGCCGTTGTTCCCTGGGTGGATGGCTACCGGGGCCGTCTGCAATATCGGCCGTCCCCATCACTGTCCATTCCACCCGAGGACTGGCGGGAATACTTGGGCGCCCGGGAACGGCTTGGCGACTGGATTGTGCTGTTCGAGAACGAATTGTCCGAATCTCCGTGGCAACACGTGGTGCAGCGATGGGTACCCCGCCTGGCACCTGCGGTCATGGCCGCGGCCACTCACGGCCTCATCCGCACCGCCCACTCCGTCCGCAGTCTTTCCCTCGCCGACACTCCTCAACGCAGGCGCGAGCTGGCCCAGGGTCTGGGCTTCTGGGCCGCCCGCTATTACACCCTACCTGGAATGCCCTCGGAGGCCAACGCGGGCCACACGCCAAAGGCAGCGCTGGACCACGTGGAACGGCTGCACGACGTTTCCTTCGACGGCGTTGGGCCCATCACCGATCAGATCAAGGGAATGGAAGATCACCCGGAGTTTGCGCCGGCCATTGACCTTGCGGACGCCAGCGGCGACTTGTCCCGCTTTATATCCAACCTCACTGAGACCTTCGCCGGCATCTATCTGGCCAGCCCCAAGAACCTGATCGCCTTCGTCCACACGGTGACCGCTCCCAGCGCGTTGAGGATGTTGGCGCCGTACTTGAATGAGGAGGACGCCCACCAGGCAGCCACATACGCCTGGCAGACGTGCGCTGCTGTTTATGCCTGGTATTCCACGGTGCCAGCCCAGGAGAACGCGGGGCTGGAGGAACCTGCGGAGGGCCGGGAAGAGCTTATCGACCGTGCGGTAGCCGCGGGCGGCGCCCACTCGATAAAATTCACCGAGGCCTGTCTGCGTGAATACGCCATCAGCCCGAACCCCGTCTACCTCGTGGCGGCCCGTGACGCTGCTGAGCGGGTTGGGCCCGTTTAGAAACTATCTCAAAAGGGTCCTTATCAGGTGGCTTTGAACGATTACGGGCTTGGGCCTCTGGATTCCTGCTTTCGCAGGAATGACGATGGGTGGGCCTCAGCAAGATTTGAGATAGTTTTTCAGTACACCAAATCCGCACAGAAACTTCGCTGTGTCGTAATAGTTGCGTTAGGCGGAAGTGCTACAATTCCCAATCGTTCTAACAGCGGTGTGGCAATGATTCTCCGCCCGGCTTGGTGAGTGATGGCTTACAGTCCCAGGGCGCGACTCTACGAAATAGACGAGACCATGGAGGCCATCGAAGAGTGCTTCCGGCATGGCTGGACCGACGGCCTGCCGGTGGTGCCCCCTACACTCGACCGCGTCGAAGCCATGCTGGACTACGTGTCCCTCGACCCTGAACAGGTACTGGGCGAGGTTCCCATCCGCCGCCGGGCCCTGACGGCGGAACACGCAGCCGCGAACGCAGTGATGGCGGGGTGCCTCCCCGAGTACTTCCCTGTAGTGCTGGCGACGATGGACGCCATGTTCCAGCACGACCCTAACTGCATCCACGAGGCCTCCGCGGCGACCAACTCTCCGGGTATCTTGATCCTCGTCAACGGTCCCATTCGGAACGAAATCGAGCTCAACTGCACGGGCAACCTGTTCAGCCCGGGGCATCGGGCCAACGCCACCATCGGGCGTGCCATCCGCCTCATCCTGATAAATGTGTTCGAGCAGCGGCCCAATGTTCTCGACCGTGGTTGCATGGGGTCCCTGACCAAGTTTGGCGTCTGTATCGGCGAGGACGAAGAGCGCAGCCCCTGGGAACCGTTCCACGTCTCACGGGGCTTCAATGCCCGCCAGTCCACCGTTACTGTTGCCACAGTTCAGGACCCCGAGATGCTGGGCAACAGATATGGCGTGACCGCGGAAAGTGTGATGGACGCCACCGCCGACGCCATGTCCTCCCACGGGCTGGGCATTTACCTTAACGATGCCCCCTGGTTCTGGGTGGTCGGCCACTGGCATGCGGAAATGCTGGGCGCACAGGGCTGGGACCGCCGCCGCATACAGGAGTATGTGTTCGAGAAGGCATGGCGCACCCGCGCCCAGATGAAACGAGTCGGTGCCGTTAACGGGGTGGTTGAAGCCGGCGATGAGGACATACGCGTCTCCGCGGCGCCTTCTCCCGAGAGTATCCTGATTCTCAAGGGCGGTGGGGACAGCGGCATTTACAGCGAACTGATGATGAACTACCACGGCCTGCCCGCTATCACCGTGCCAATTCGTGATTCTTGGGACGAATTCCGGGCGGAGAGCCACTGACCCGGACCCGGCCCTATAGCACCCCCTACGACGGAATAGGTCGCACCCGAGGAGATGAGCAAGTGACTGCGGCAACACCCCAGAAGATTCAGCTGGTGGATCCAACCGGAGCCGACCCGGGTCCGAACCCGATGATGCTGTCCGACCGTCCCTTGGACCTGCGCGGCAAGCGGCTCGCTTTATTGGACAATTCCAAGGCCAATTCCGACCTGATCCTCCGCGCCATCAGCAACATCCTCAACGACGAGTTCGAGTTCGCCGAGGTCTTCTACATCAAGAAGCACAGCGCTTCGCTGCCTCCGAAGCCTGAGGTTGTGGCCGAGTTGCACCGCCACGCCGATGTTATCGTCACCGGCATCGGCGATTGAGGGGGCTGCTCGTCGGGCAGTTTGCACGACGGAATTACCCTTGAGCGGCAGGGCTTCCCAACCGCAACCATCATCACCAGCGTCTTCGTGAATACCGCCGAAGCCTACACCCGCCTGATGGGGGTGCCCGGCTTTCCCTACATCATCTGTCCTCACCCCATCACCAATGTCGGCGCTGATGGCCTGGACAAACGGGCCGAGATGCTGGCCCCGCAAGTAAAGAGACTTCTTCTGGAAGGCATCGTCTGACCCGCGGCCGCGTCGAAGCAACCAATTCTCCCACTAATTGTTCCCTCTCCCTTGAGGGAGAGGGTTAGGGTGAGGGTGAAATCCCCAGAATCAGATACCGCTGAGAAACAGGGAGTACGCATGACGTCCGAGCGAGGAACGCGATTGAACGGCAAGGTCGCCGTCGTTACGGGGGCTGGCGCCACCGGCAGCGGCGACTTCGTCGGCATCGGCCAGGCAATTTCCATCCTGTTCTCCCGCCAGGGGGCCAGGGTACTGCTGGTTGACAGGGAGGAACGCAACGCCGAGACCACCCTTGCGATGATCCTCGAGGAAGGCGGCGAAGCCTCCATCTTTGCTGGCGATGTCACCAGTAACGACGATATGCGGGAGATGGCCGTTGCCGCCAAGTCTCGCTACGGGAACGTCAACGTGCTCATCAACAACGTGGGCATCAGTGGCCCGGGTTCGGTCACCGACGTGGACGTCGATTTCTGGGACACGGTCATGGACGTGAACCTCAAGAGCGTCATGCTCTGCAGCAAGTACGCCATCCCCCAGATGATCGAAGACGGCGGCGGCTCAATAGTCAACCTGTCTTCCATAGTCGGCCTGCGCGCCGGCAGCGGGAGGCCCAGCCACCCATACGCCGCCTCCAAGGGCGGTATCATCGGCCTCAGCAACTCAATGGCAGTGCACTATGGCCGCGACAACGTGCGCGTCAACTGCATCGCCCCCGGCCACATTCACAGCCCCATGGTCGCCCGGCACACCTCGCAGGAGATGCTGGACCTGCGCCGCCGCGCCGGGCCCCTGGGCTTCGACGGCACCCCGTGGGACGTCGCCTACGCCGCGCTCTTCCTCGCCTCCGAGGAGTCCCGCTGGGTCTCCGGGATCACGCTGCCGGTGGACGCCGGCCTGCTGGCCGCCACACCACTGGCCATGTTCCCACACCTGCGCGACCCGGAGTAGGGCATTAGTCTGGGAAAGCGGTGATGCCCTCGCAGACGACAGTACGACAATGGGCCAATCGATAGAGGGGCATTTGTAGCGGCAAATTATAAGGCATGCCGAGGATGGTATCTCCCTCAAAGCTGGATGCAATTGGATTATTCTAACTGTCATATTGACAATTGCCTTGATGGCAATTGCTTTGGCTGCTCTTCCATCGCCAGGGGCAGGGATTCTGTCGGTGATTGTATTCGTGGTTGGAGCAGTGCTGGTAACCACCGTCTTATTTATGCGAGTCCGAGAGGACTCACCGCCCACCCCCACCGAACCAATAGCAGACATTTCATGGCAACAATTCGAAGAACGGGCACTTCACGGCGGCGACGATGGGCAGCCAGGTTGGGCTTGGGCTGAGGACCAGATTGCTGGTTGGTTGGGGGCTGTAGCGAACAAGACCAATACGGGGGACGGGGGCGTAGACGCCATCTACCACGGCCAAAAGGATTCAGAAAACGGAAGGCAAATTCAGGTCCCCATACAAGTGAAGATGCAACAGGGTTCGGCCGGCCGGCCGGTTATGGACCGATTGCTGGGGGCGCAATTCTCCATGCAGAGCCAGGGGATACATGCCCCTATGTCAATAATGGTGACCCTTTACCCGTCGTCAGAGCGACTGCGGAAGTTCGCCGAAAGCCAGGGCCGAGTGACTTTGGCCATAGACGAAGAATCGAAAGAGACCTATCCGAGGATGCAGATAATCAGCGTTCAGGAAATGCTGGAAGACGGGAAACGGCCTATGTTACCACCTGTTGGCTGAGAGCTATAAGAGTCAGAAAGGAGCGACCCGGCCTCTGAGGCCGGGTCGCTCGGTTTACCAAGGGATCGGGAAATATGACCGCCAGTGCTATCTTCAGCCCTGGTAGTAAGGACCTCGCAGCACCTGGCCGGGGAGGGCTCCGGTGTGCTCGCCGTTCTCCAGCAGCACCTCGCCGTTGACGATCACGTAGTCAATTCCGGTCGCGGGCTGCTTCACGTGCATCTCGCCGTCGGGGAACTCGTACATCGGCTCCCGGGGCTTCATGCCTATGGTATCAGGGTCGAATATGGTGATGTCGGCAGCCTTGCCCGCTTGGATAAACCCACGGTCGTGGAGGTCGTGCATCAGCGCCGTCTTGCCGGTCATCCGGTAAACGGCATCCTCAAGGGTCATCACCTGCTGCTCCCGCACCCAGTGGCTCAGGAGATAGGTGCTGTAGGTCGTCCGGTCGCCCTTGTCGGGGCGGGCGCCGCCGTCGGTCGTGCCGATGACGGTGTAGGGCGAGCCCAGGATCTCCCGCTGTGCATCCGGGTCGCTGTTGCGGTCGATGACCTGGAAGCTGGTGCGGAGGTCGTCGTCAAGCACGAGATCAAGGAAAGCGTCCATGATTCCCTTGCCCTGCTGCTGAGCGATCTGCTCGATACTCATCCCGCTGTATTGCCGATTGCGCTCCTCGTGGGCCATGTAGACCTGAACCAGGTCCCAGCGGCGGTTGAAGCTCATGGTCCGCGTGCCCCGGTTCATGCGATAGCGGTGCTCACCTTCGGTCTCCACACCTTCAATGCTCAATGCCCTGCGTACCTCAGCGTCTGCGAAAGACGCAATCCTTTCCGCGACGGGCAGGGCCATAACCGAGTCCCAGGTATTCATTCCCTGGAAGACAGTGGTGGGGCTGATCATGTCCTCGTCTTCCAAGCCGCCCAATCCAGCGCGGAGGTCAAAGATGGGGCCAGCGGTTGCCGACAGACAGGAAGCGTATGCCCTGGTACCGGACCTGAAGGCGTTCTCCACCATCTGGAGGTGCTCCTTCCATTCGTCGGGCTTGCTGAGTTCCTGGGCGAGGAGGTTGTAGATGGCCGGGCGCCCGGTGCGCCGGGATAGTTCCTGGGCGATCCCGGCCGGCGTGGTGTAGCCGCCCGGCGCGCCGCCGCTGACCTGGAACACGCCGGTGCCCAGCTCGCCGAGGACATCGCCCACCGCGAATCGCTCCGCGTCCGATGCCACGGAAGAAGGCACCTTCACGCCGAAAATCTCCTCGCCCTGGTCGGCGAAGTTGCCGACGCTGAACCCCAGTGCTCCGGCCAGGATACCCTTGCGGACTTCAGCCTTCATGGCTTCGATCTCTTCGGGGGTGGCCTCCCGTTCTTGGGCGGCCTCACCCATCACGTAGCGGCGCACGCCGGAGTGGCCGACGAAGGCCCCCACGTTGATTCCCCGGCGTCGGCCGATGGCATTGAGGTACTCTGGGATGGATTCCCAAGAGAAATCAACGCCGGCACGCTGCGCCCGAATGGGGATGCCCTCCATCTTGTCGAACATGTCCAGGTACCATTCGCCGTCCCCGGGGCGGACAGGTGCAATCACCGCGCCGCACTGCCCGACGATGATGGACGTGTTGCCGTTGAGGGACGTGGAGTTGACTATGGGGTCCCACATGCACTGGGAATCGAAGTGCGTGTGGTGGTCAATGAAACCGGGCGCGACCACGCGGCCATCCGCGTCGATGACGCGGGTGGCGGAGTCGTTGAACCGTCCCACACCTACGATCTTGCCTTTGCTCACCGCAACGTCGGCTCGAAACTCCGGCCCTCCAGACCCATCCACCACACGGCCGTTCTTGATTAACAAGTCGAATGCCATTGCTCATCTCTCCTATTCAGTCCGAATTCCAGAGCGAGTCAACATGGACTTTACGATAGTAGCGAAACTGTGTCAAATAGTTTTACTCATATCATCAGGTGCTTCGACTCGGGCTTCGCTTCCGTTCCAATATAATCAGCTGCGTTACGAAAACCAGTGAGGGAATAGTATGTCAAATGACCCAACAAGCAACCTGTCCGAAATTGTGGCCGAGCTGCAAAATAGGGTTCGGGCCCTCGAGGACGCAAACGAGCTACGCAACCTCAAAGCCGAGTATGCTGCAGCCTGCGACGACAACTATGACCCCGATCGCATAGCCGCGCTATTCGTGGAAGACGCGACGTGGGAAAGCCAGGGGCTGGGGCGTTTCGAGGGCCGGGAGGAAATTCGGGAGTTCTTTCGTGGTATTTCCAGCCACTTCGTGTTCGCCCTGCACTACGGCCTCAACCCCAGCATCGAGGTCACCGGCGACACGGCCCGCGCCCGGTGGTACCTGTTCATGCCATGCACCATTGGGGAGACTGACCAGGCCATGTGGCGAGCGGGCATCGACGACGAAGAATACGTTCGAGTCGATGGCAAATGGATGTTCAAGAGCAAGAAGTCGGCTCCCATCTTCAGCACGACCTTCGAAGAGGGTTGGGCCAAGCAGCGCTTCGTCTAGCCGCCTCCTGCGGGGTACTCTCCCGACACTCTTCCCCAGCGCAGCATGGCGCCGGGTCTGTTGGGGTACGCCGCTCCGGCGAAGACGCCGATTCCCGTCAAGAGCGACAGCGCCATCAGGCCCGTCTGTATCGACCCCGTTGTCTGCGCGACCACACCGACCAGCATCGGGCCAAGCGCAAAGCCGACGCCCATGAAGGTCAGGATCAGCCCGGTCAGCACAGCCACCTCCCGTGGCAGCACCCCGGGGAACTCAAAAGGAAGCACCTGGATCGAAGGCGTTGCCACCCAGACTAGTCCGAGTCCGGTAATGAATACCATAAGCAGTACCGGCGCCTCCGACAGGGTGATCACCACACCGAAAACGACATTCAGCAGAGCCGGCACGACCAGCAGCGCCTTACGGCTGCGCATCTTTCCCAGCAGCCAGCCCCCGAGGAACCCCGACGGTATCAGCCCGTAGTACAGAAACCCCAGCAGCGGCCCGCCGAGGGTCAGGGCCACACCCCTTTCCTCCACCCACAGCGTCGGCAGGAAGGTCACCATTCCCGTCCAGGTGGCCGACAGGAAAAGCATCACCACAGCCAGCAGCCAGCCCTGGGGAAAGCGGCGTAAGGCTGCCCAGGGGGATTGGTCCCCTTCCTCTGTTACCGGCTCTTCCAGCGGTGGAGGGGCGTGCTTCTCCCGCGCCACAACCATCCAAGCCACAATCTGGGCCGCAAAGAACCCCCCCAGCACGGCGTAAGCGATGCGCCAGCTCCCCAGCCCCTCGATCAGCCACGGGCTGAGGCTCACGGCGAGGGCCAGGATAACGCTGTGCTGCGACAGGCCCAGAGACTGGATCAGGGCGTACTGGTGAGGCGCGCACCACTGCCGGAGCAGCAGTGCGCGGGCCGGCGTGTTCACCGTGTGAAAGAGAATGAAGCAGAACCGTCCCAGCAAGAGCACCCAGAACCCGGGTGCCAGCGCCTGCACGAACAGGAACGGTACTCCAAGCACGAGTGCGACCAGAGACAGGGGGACAGGACGGAAACGGGAAAACCACGCCCCGAACGGCAGGGAAAGACCCGCCGCAGTAATCCACCACACCGCCTGCAGCAGGCCCGCTTGCAGCGGCGTAATCCCGAGGTCCTGGCGGATGAAGGGCAGGAACAGCCCGAAAGTATACGACACCAGTATGACGCTGCTCTGCTGGGCGCGGAACAGCATGAGTACCGCCCACCCCCGCGGCGGCGTACGCCCCAGCACTTCACTCACTGGCAAATACGCCGAGAAGGAAGGGAGTCGTTACGGGATTATGCACAGGCCACTGCGTTCCCTGGGGCAGCCACCTATTCCTGCAGGAAGGACTTGATGATGGCGTAAGCTTCGTCGGGCATTTCCTCTGGAATGTAGTGCCCGCACGGCAGGGATTGACCTCGGACATTGGTGGCGTACTCATTCCAGACGGCCAGCACGTCCTGTGTCCTCCCAACGTATCCGGTGGCGCTCCAGAGGGCGAACATCGGAACGGTGACCTTGTTGTCGAAGTCGGCGTCGTCATGGACCAGATCGATGCTGGCTCCGGCCCGGTAGTCTTCGCAGGTCGCGTGTATGGTGCCGGGATCGCTGAAGCACCGTGCGTATTCGGCCACCACCTCCGGTGGGAACGCCGCTGCCGCATCGGGGTTGCGGCCGAAAGACCGCCGCACGAAGTAGTCCGGGTCGGCGCCGATCACCCGCTCCGGAAAGTCGTACGGCTGGATCAGGAAGAACCAGTGGTAGGTGTTGGTGGCCATCTCCTTGTTGACGATCTGGAACATCTTGTGCGTGGGGATGATGTCCAGCACCATCAGCCTCTCTATTCGCTGCTGGTGGTCCTTGGTCAGCCGGTGCGAAACCCTGGCACCCCTGTCATGGCCCACCAGCTTGAAGGTGTCGAAGCCCAGGTGCGTCATAACATCCGCCTGGTCCTGCGCCATGGCGCGCTTGGAGTAGTTCAGATGCTCTGCGTCGCCCGGCACCTTGCTGCTGTCCCCGTAACCTCTCAGGTCCGGCACGACAACAGTGAAGTCCTCGGCCAGTCTGGGGGCGATCTTGTGCCACATCATGTGCGACTGAGGATAGCCGTGGAGCAGCAGCAGAGGCGGTCCGTCTCCACCCTTGACCAGGTTGATGGTTGCGCCGCCGCTGGTATCTATTTGCAGTGGCTCAAAGCCTTCAAAAAATGGCATGGTTATCTCCCTGCTTCCTGTTTCAGGGGTGTAAGCCCCCTTTGTAGTCTGGGTTATACTACCACCTAACCCTGTCTCCAACAGGGTATTGTCCGACTTCAGAAACACCGAATCAAACCATATAGAGTAAGGCAGGGAGGATGCCATGAGCGCCAACGGCAAGACACTCGTCATTCGCAACGGAACGCTCATCGACGGCACCGGCGAACCAGCGTCCGGGAACGACGCGGTGGTGATCAATGGCAATCGCATCACCAGCGTGGGCCAGCTGCCACCGGACCTGAACCTCGAGGATTCCGGGAAAGTGGAAGTCTTCGATGCCGAGGGCAAGTGGATCATGCCCGGCCTGATCGACGGCCACTGCCACCTGTCCTTCGGCTTCCCTGCAGTCTCCAGCGTCAAGTATCCCAGCGGACGGGGCACCACCAGCCCCGGCTTCAACGCCATCCGCGCCGCCCGCAACGCCCAGACGGTGCTGCGCTCCGGCGTTACCAGCATCTCCATCCCCGGCGGCACCTGGTTCATCGAGGTCGGCCTGCGTGATGCCATCAACGCCGGGCTGGTCGAGGGGCCACGCATCTTCACCGCCGGCCGCTTCATCGTCACCTACGGCAGCATCGGCGACCCCGAGCCGTCGTGGGTCGGAACGCCGGAGCACATGCTGGGCGTACTGGCCAACGACGTCAACGACATGATCACCGAGGTGCGCCGCCAGACCAAGCACGGCGTGGACTTCATCAAGCTGGCCGACAGCACCTGGGGCGACAACCAGACCATGTCGAAGGAGGAGATAGCCGCCGTGGTCGAGGAGGCCCACCGTCGCAACGCCCGGGTGGCGATCCACTCGCGGGGCGCCGGGTCCACCAAGGCCGCCGCGGAGGCGGGAGTCGACTGGATCATGCACGCCGACCTGGCCACTGAGGCCGAGCTGTACGCCGTTGCCGAGGCAGGGGTCCGCGTGATACCCACCATGACCTTCCTGTTCGAGGCGCTGGCCGTGGGCAAGGAGAGGGGCCGCAGCGACGAGGAACTGGACATCATACGCCGCAACGCCGACAACGCCATGCAGGTGCTGGAAACGGCCAGGAACTTCGGCATCAAGGTACTGGCGGGCACCGACAGCGGGAACTCCCCGGTGATGCCCTACGGCAAACTGCATGCCAACGAGGCCGAGGTGATGGTCAAGTACGGCGGTTACACGCCCATGGAGGCCATCGTCGCCAACACCCGCCAGAACGCCTACGTGGTGGGACTGGAGGGCGAGCTGGGCACCATCGAGCCGGGCAAGCTGGCCGACCTGCTCATCCTGGACGCCGACCCGCTGGCGGACATCCGCGTCCTGCAGGGCGGCAGGCACCTCGACACCGTCATCAAGGACGGCCGCCGCGTGAACCTGGATGCCGGGGGCGACGAGGTGTTGCTGGATCTGTGTTAGGGTTCGATAGCTTCCTATTATCTGGGTTCGTTTCGTGAAAAAGAAATGATTACTTCGCTTCGGCTGGTCAATTTCAAAAACTTCGCCGACGAAACGCTGAAGGTTGGCCCCTTCACAGTAATCGTAGGGGCCAACGCCAGCGGCAAGAGCAACATCCGCGACGCCTTCCGCTTCCTCCACGGCATCGGCCGGGGCTACACCCTCGCGCAGATAATCGAAGGGACGAATGGATGGCCTGGCATTCGAGGAGCGCCGTCCGAAATAGTCAGATTTGAACCTGTGTTTGTCCACTCATGGTCTACGATGACACTTAGTGTGGAGATGGCCCTAAACGACCAAGAAGTCTGCTATTCGATAACAGTTGGCTACAATCCACAGTCCACGGATCGGTTCCGAGTTGAAAAGGAAACTCTGACGGTAGACTCAGAGAACATTTACGATACCTTTGAAGGCCCTAATGGGAGAACTCTGAGCGTGAATCTGACTTCACCAGAGAAACGGGTAGTCCAATTAGGAAGGACGAGTCCTTTATTGAATCAATTACTAACCTTGTTTTGGCATTCAATATCGAACCTTGCGCACGAAACAGTCTCAATTTTTCAGAACACACGTTTCCTTGATTTCTCACCCGAGGATCTCCGGCGGCCCCCCAGACCGGGTGAAAGGGAGGTTGGCGACTCAGGGAGCAACCTGCCCTCAGCAGTTGAAGAGATCTGTAGCCACCCCGAGAGTAAGAGAACACTATTATCGTGGCTTCACGAACTAGTTCCAATGGATGTTCAAGACTTTGACTTCCCGTTGAACTCGGAAGGACAAGTCCAGCTATTTTTTGTGGAGCGGAGCGGTCGCAGGATCTCCGCTGGCAGCGCATCCGACGGAACTTTACGTTTTCTGGGAGTCTTAGCGGCATTGCTCGCACAACAGCCACGGAGCCTCTACGTCTTTGAAGACCTCGATGCGGGTATTCATCCTGCACGCTTGTGGTTACTATTGGATTTCATTGAGCGCGAAACTGCAAAAGGCCAAGTCCAGGTTATTACTACCACCCACTCTCCGGCTCTCCTTACCTGGATGAACGATTCCACATTCGAGCATACCTCAGTTGTATACCGTGACGACTATTGGACGGACAGTATCATCCGCCCGATAGCAGGGCTATACAACTTAAGAGAACTTAGGAAATCCACCACTCTTGGAGAACTGTTCACCTCCAACTGGATAGGTGAGGCGCTGAAGTTTTCGGAGGGAGACCCTGATACTGACCACTTGGATGACGATGAGGACGAGGACGAGTAGTAATGAACATCGTCGTTATCCCAGAAGACTTCAGAAACGACCAATACATCCTTAAACCTCTCATCACCAGACTCTTTCGGAATATCGGTGTTCCAACTGCAACCGTTTGGGTCTGCAATGACCCTTTGTTGGGCGGAATAGGTGAAGCCCTGAAACTGGAAAGATTGATGAAGATAGTAGAACGCCGTCAGGGATGGGCTGATATTTTCATTCTCTGCGTGGACCGGGACGGCGTGGCTGGGAGGCGACAGCGGCTCAACAACATAGAGAATGAATTGGGTGCCAGGTTTCTAGCCGAGAACGCATGGGAGGAACTCGAAACGTGGGTACTGTCTGCGATGAATGACCTACCCGACGAATGGCCTTGGGCGGTCATTCGCGGCGAGGTACAGGTCAAGGAGACTTATTTCGATCCGTATGTAGCACAACGGGGACTCACGGGTACGCTAGGCGGAGGCCGCAAGGTATTGGGAGAAGAGGCTTCCCGCCGCATTCGCGCCATTCGCCAGAAATGCCCCGAGGACTTCGACTCCCTCGCGCGGCGGTTGGCGGCGCTGATCTAGGTGGAGCCGGCAAGGAGCAACCCATGAAAATCACCGGCGTTACCAGCGAAGTCTTTGAGTGGGAGCGGCCCGGTATCTGGAACGGCGGCCACTTCTACGGCCCGGGCCGGTTGCACAAGGTGACCGTAACCACTGACGAGGGCATCACCGGCTACGGGTGGAATGGCGGCACAGCTGCCGAGCGGCCTATGGAATTCTTCCCCCTTTATGTCAACTACTTCCGCCCCCTCCTCCTCGGGCGGGACCCGATGAACACTCGCGGCATCGCTGTTGACCTCGGCGAAAAGCTCATCAAGATACTCGGGCCAGCCGGCCTCAATACCCAGGCGCTGGCCGCCATCAACATCGCCTGCTGGGACATCAAGGGAAAGGCGCTGGGGCAGTCCGTCCACCAGCTCCTCGGCGGCGCCCAGGACCGCATTCGGACCTACATCGCCGGTGGATACTACGCGGAAGGCAAGGGCCTGGAGGAGCTCAAGGACGAAGTTCGCTTCAATGTCGAGGAACTGCACGCCGGCGCGGTCAAGATCAAGATCGGCGACCCCAACGTAGGCGTGGCCGGCGACATGCAGCGGGTAGCCGCCGCCCGCGACGCCATTGGCGATAGCGCGTCACTACTGGTCGACGCCAACTGCGCCCTCGACCTCGCTACGGCTATGGAGTTCGCCCGACTCCTGCCTGAACACGATGTTTACTGGTTCGAGGAACCGCTCCCCATTCACGACTACGAGGGCCACCGGCAGTTGGCGGAGATGAGCAACGTCAAGATCGCCACCGGCGAGAACGGGTACCACCTGGCCCACTTCCGTACGTTGCTCGACCACAATGGTGCGTCCATCCTGAACGTCGACGCCACCATCTGCCCTGGCTACGACGTCGCCAAGGACATCGCAGACCTCGCTGCCGAGCGAGGCGTTACCATCGCGCCACACGGTTGCCAGGAACTGCAGCTCCCACTCGCCGCCGGCGTGCTACACGGGGAGTTTCTGGAGTACTATCCGTCGGCCGTCGACCCGCTTCGGGACGAGATGTTCGAACCCAAGCTCCGGCCCGACCCCGACGGTTTCGTCACCGTACCTGATCGGCCAGGCATCGGTTACGAGTTGAACATGGACCTGCTCAACCACTACCGGGTGGAATAGCCGGAAGCGGTCAGTGCCTTGTACCGATGCGCCTTGACCCTCTCGGCGATTCGGTCGACCTGGGCAAGGACGGCTTGGGGTTGAGCGTTTACGTTAAGTGGCATTACCTCGATGGCAATACCTGCGTGGGCAATCCGGTGAACCACTGGTTCGCGCTCTCCGGACGGATACATCAGCATCCCCGAAGGCAGGTTCGCGGCCGTGCAATACGCCAGCATCCGGTGGATGTCTGAGCCCTGACTATCCAAGCACTTGTACCTGGCATCTCCAACGAACACGCAGCGGCGGCCCTCCCACCACGAAATCCCGGGCTGCAACTGAATCCGCCCTGCTTCGTCCAGCGCCAGGTCGCGCCGGCTCGAGATCTCCCCCGGCCACTCATAGTCCGACAGCCTCAGTGCCTCCCGCAGTGCCGAGCGCAGGAAAATCTCGAAGACCAGGTTCATGTCCATCAGGAAAGTGGCACCCGCCATCTCTCCTTCAGACAACTCCAGAATGGAGTCCCCGATGATCAGCCGCGCAAGCTCTACGGCTGGCTTGTAGCGCCGGTTCAGCCGGTTGTAGTGGACTTTTGGGACCGCACTCTGATGGTACGCCCCAAGGGCGACCGCGGTGAATGCCGGCCGCAGGGCCCCCAGTTCCCGTCGTGCCTCTGCTGAGCGGATCGGCATCCGCCACAGGGCGTGTATCGCTGTCTTCAGCAGCCGGTTTTCCTCTATGTCCTCAGTGTAGTCGTCGTAGACGACTTCAACCGGCAGTGCCTGTCCGAACCGAACGTTGATCTGGTCGTTCAACCTGACACGTCCGCGGATCGTGCTCAGCGAGTCCTCCTCGGTGCGATAACCCTGGAGCAGTCCACGGCGGATAGCCTCCCGTGTGCGCAGGACAAATGTGGGAACGACTGCTTCCAGGAGATCGTCATCTTGGGTCAGGCCGAAAGGCGACGGGCGCCAGTCCCCCGGGTTGAGCGAGTAACCGACGAGGAACATCACGCGGTCCATGGGAATCCTGGGGCGAATCACCACAGTCAGGCCGTCGCAACTCACCATTCCAATAACTGACGACGGGCGGAATTCCCACTCGTTGGCGCTTGAACTGACTGGGCTGGCCTCGATGCGGGCTCGCCTGAGTGCCGCCAGCTGTCCATCGCTAAGTCTTATGTTGAATCGGCTGGTTTCGTCTTCACGCAGTTGAATCGCTTCCATCAGATGCGGGAATCGCTTCGCCAGGTGCCGGACCGCCCATCGTCTCCTCACCCGTACCGTTCCCGACAGCTCCTCCTGGCTCGACCCGCTCCGGTAGCGCTCCGATGGCGGGCAGGTTGTTTGACGGTGATAACTCAGCCTTCAGGCGGTCGAAATCAAATTCGGCCAGCCGGTCTTCGTTGCCGAAATACTGCTCTTCGATGTAGGGAATCACTGCCCGCCTCCAGATTCGGCGGGCCCGTACTTCGTCGAGTTCCTCTCCGTTGCCCATGAAATAACTGGGGCCAACACCGAGGTGCCGGTCGGCAAGCTTGTCGTTTGCCAACTCAACCAGGTCGGCCAGCCAGCGCATGGACGGATTGTCCCGCTCCAGCCACCTCCGCAACAGACCTTGAATGGGGGGCTGGTCAGAGAAGAACGGCGCGAAATAGAACCGGCGGCGCAAGGCAGCATCCATCAGAGCAATGGAGCGGTCAGCCGTGTTCATCGTGCAGATGAACCACAGGTTTTCCGGCAGCCGGAACCGTTGCTCAGGACCACTGTACTGCAGTTGCACCTCTTCGTCCCGGTATTCCAGCAGGAAGTACAGCTCGCCGAAAACCTTGGCCACATTGCCGCGGTTCAGCTCATCGATAACCAGGATGTATGTGCTCCTCGGGTTGGCCGCGGCCTGCGCCGCGATACGCCGGAGGGGGCCCGGCACCAGTTCAAATCCGGGCTGTCCGCTGTGGAGCCTGGGGCGGAATCCCTCCATGAAGTCCTCGTAGGAATAGGACGGATGGAACTGCACGATGTTGAAATCGCCCCCGCCTATGCGGCACTGCTGGGCGACCCGCCGGGCCACGTAGGTCTTTCCCGTCCCCGGTGGTCCGTAGAAGATGACCTGCCTCTTCTCCCGCAGATCGGCGATGACCTCGGCGAGCTCTTCTTCCCCCCAGAGCAATTCTTTGGCAAGCGCCGTGATGTTCTCTTTCGACCATGGGTCCGGTGGCGGAGGGGCATCGGGCTCAGGCTCGCGTTCCGGCTCCGGTGGTGGGGGCGGAGGCCGCAACGCCTCCCCGTTCAGGTAAGCCTCGTATCGCTGCCGCACGCCGTCCGGCCAGTCGCTGGCAGGCGGACGCTCGAGGCCGTAGATCATCACACACCATACCAGGGATTGGGCATCCAGCCGGTCCCGCACATGGAGTCCTCGCATTTCGGACCGCCGGATGAACTCGTCCAGAAAATCCAGCATCCTCCGGTAGCGCCGGCCCCCGTCGTCCCCCACCTCTTCCCGCTCCCTGCCCACCAGTTGGTACGCCTTGGCCAGGTACTCGGTGCGGTAGGGCGGGTTGTCTGAGGGATCGTCGGCCAGCAGGAAAGCGGCTGCCAGTTGGCCCCTGGGACCAACCGCTATGCGCTCTTCAAACTGGCGAACCCTGTCTTCCGAAGCAACTGAATCCGCCGCGTGCCAGAACTGTCGAAGAACGTCCCCGACCAGTTCCTTGTCTTTGTCCAGCAGGTTCCGGAACGCGGAATAGACCCGCCAGTTGACGAGGTGGTAGCCGGGAGATCGCGGACCCTTGAGACCGGAGTCCCAGTTGGGGAATCCGTCCAACAACATGTCGCGGACCCCGGCTAGCGTCTGCGATATCTCCAGCTTGTAATTCCGTTCGGCGTCTTGAAAGCCTTCCCACTGGTAGAAAAGCCTGGCCCATTCGATGAGAGCGTCCCATCGCGTGTCGCCAGGTGGATTCCCGATATTGTCCAATATTGAAGAGTCTTGCATATCGGGCGCTACCTTCTTCCCCGAAAGTCTGTTTGGGCGAGGAATTTCCCGAGTTTGCTACAACGGGGGCGCCGGATCAGCGAAGGTATTCGAAACTGGCCGCCAAGTTTGGGAATACATCTGGATGCGGCGGAATTTCCATGATTGCCGGGCCGTCATAACCCTTGCTTTCCAGTATTTCCCGCATCTCGCGACAGTCCAGATCACCGTCATCCACACTGGGCCATGCCTCTCCACCCCTCATCTGCTTGAAATGCACGATCTTGAGCATGTCCAGCGGCAGTGCTTCCAGGTCCTTCAGCGGCTCCGAATCCGGGAACCTGCGCAACTGGTTCGTAGGGTCCGGGCACAGGCCCAGATATTCGCGGTATTCGGAGGGCATTTTCTCGCGTACAGCTTCCACCAGCATGGCCATGCTGCCGATCGGCTGGCCCGAGTTTTCCATCGACAGAATGACTCCCTGCCGGGCCGCCTCGGTGGCCAGTCCGGCCAGCCCCCACGCGGGCTCTGGAATGTCATCGCGGGACTGCCAAGCGTCTCCGGAAGCCGAGGGATCAACGATCCTCAGTTGCGGAGCGTCGCCTCCCACCAGCTTGGCTCCGGCCAAGGCTGCCTGCCAGGCCTCGCCCTCCGGGTCGGTCTCCCGGCTCAGGCACAGCCACGCCATCGCAAGGTCGTAGGTAAGGCCGGGATGGGCCCTGACCACCGCCCCTAGGCCCTCGAGCGATGGGCGCCAGTCATCACCTTCGCCCGACTCGCAATTCCCGAGGCATGTCTGGCGCAACTCGATATGCCGGGCACCGTTAGCCTCCGCCTTCCCCACAAGGTCGATGAGCTCTCCGCTCTCGAGTTGCATTCGCCAGGAGTTGGTGATCGCGCCGAAAATCATAATTCCTCCCGATGACCAAGAGGGGTACGAATCGAATCATAGACAGCGTGGTGGCACCGGTTGTACCTCATTATAACCATTATGTCTCCAATACCAACACAGCCCACAAGCTCGAGACCAGGTTTCAGTCTTGCCGCTCTTGTTTTTGTGGCCGCCCGTCATTGCCGCGAGACCCGGATCAGGCCCGCACCCCGCAAGAACCCCTGCCCTCTCGACAATACTCGTCTGAAGCATCACACCGGATGCTTCAGTTAGAGTGGCTAACCCATCTCCGGAGCTGTCGAGTCATCCGAAATGGAACATCGCGCTATCGCCGGGTGAAAGACCAAGTTCGAATACTTCGTCCTTGGCGGAAAAGCCAAGCAATTCGCCTGGGCTTCAATTTGGAACCTATCTCAAATCGATTACCCTCTGATGGCATACAGCGGTCACCAGCAAGTGCCACTGGATTCCCGTCCCGGATCAAGTCCGGGATGACGCTCTTTCGCGGGAATGACGGGTTGAGTTCGCTGCAGGACTCCCTTGGTAGTCCAGGGCATCGGCGCCGACTGGCTTTCTGGACAGTTTTCTGGCCCCGCGATAGTATTCACGGGGAAATTTGGAGTCTCATTTCCGACCGACTCATACTGTTCGGGACTCCTCGGGAGGCTTGCGGTGACCAGCGAGAACACAGAAGTACTACGGGTTCTCCCCGTTTGCGGGGCTGAGAGTCCGGACGCGTCCTGGAGCGGTCTCAGCATCGGCGGCCTGGTGGACAGGCCCCGGCACTTCGATGTAGACAGCCTGTCCAGTCTCGCCCAGGGCGAAATGGTCGATGACTTCCGCTGCGTAAGCGGATGGGTCGCTCCCGACCAGCGATGGGAGGGCGTGCCTGTCTCAGAACTGTTGGACGACGCAGGGCCATCGGCAGACGCCCGCTACGTAGGCTTCACATCGGGCGGCTACACCGTGGGAATGACGGTGGACGAAGCCAGGGAAGCCGGCGTCATGGTGGCTCTGCGGCACAACGACGCTCCGTTGACCCCGGAGCACGGTGGCCCCTGCCGACTGGTGGTTCAGGGCCGCGCCGGCAGGTGGAGCGTCAAGTGGCTGGAGCGCATCGACCTCCTTGCCGAAGGGCCGGAAGACACCGGGCACCACCAGCACTAGGAATCCAGGTATCCGTCCTGTCCTTCAATGAGAGGGAACAGGATCATGGGACACGCAGACTAATAAGGAGAGCCAATGCGGACAATCGATATCCACGCCCACATCACCCCGGAGGGGTTCGTCAAGGCATACCAATCTGGAAACACCTGGCACGGGATGTCGGCCGGCGCCGTTTCCAACATCCGGTACAACCCCCGCACCACCTGGACCCCCGAAGAGCGCATCGCCGACATGAACTCCCTGGGCGTGGACGTACAGATTCTCTCCACCAACGCCTTCTTCTACAACTACGAGAATGACGCTTCCGTGGTCACCGCAATGGACCGGGAATGCAACGACTATGTCGCCCAGCTGGTCAAGGAACATCCTGACCGCTTCGCCGGCTTCGCCAACCTGCCCATGCAGGATGTCACTGCCGCCGCTGCCGAGCTGGAGCGCAGCATGAACATGGGCCTCAAGGGCGCCATGATCGGCGACCATGTGAACGGGAAGACCTTCGACGAGCCCGAGTTCATGCCAATCTGGAAGGCTGCCGAAGCCTCAGGCGCGGTCATGCTGATCCACCAGGGCGGCAACACCGTCGTCAGCCCACGCAGCGACAAGTACCACCTGCCCAACACCATCGGCAACCTGGCCGACCGGGCTGTCACTTTCGCGTCTTTCGTCTTCGGCGGCGTGATGGACGCCTGCCCCGACCTGCGCGTCTGCCTCTGCCACGGCGGCGGCTACACCTGCTACGGGATCGGCCGCATGGACCGAGGCTGGCAGGTACGACGCGAGGCCCGCACCCACATCACCCAACCGCCCAGCAAGTACCTCGACAAGTTTTACTACGACTGCCTCACCCACAGCGAGGAGGCATTGCGCTACCTCATTGACAGCGTGGGCATCGACCGGGTGGTATTCGGCACCGACTGGCCCTTTGACATGGCGACCGACTGGCCTGTGTCGGACATTCTCAGGATGGAGGGCCTCACGATGGAAGAGAAGGAAGCCATCCTGCACGGCAACCTGGAGAGGCTGCTGGGGATCTAGACCTCACTGGTACGCCCGGCCCCGACCGGTATTTGAGATCGCCGAAAGCTGCGGCCCCGGACGGATCCCCCTCCGGGGCCTTGGCTTTTTGCGTCCTGGGGCAGCTTGCGACAGCGGCCGCAAGGTTGAACACCCTTCAGGGTTGCCTTATTCTAGCGGCGTTGTCTCCTGGCATTACTAACCTAAAAACGCAGGTGGGAGTATGAAATACGACGTGATTGTAGTGGGGGCGGGGTCGGCCGGATGCGCCATGGCCGCCCGGCTGTCGGAAGACCCGGACCGGTCGGTACTTCTGCTGGAAGCCGGCCCCGATTACCCCGACATTGAGACCTATCCTGAAGCCCTCAAGAACGGCTACCAGTCCGAATTGGCCTCGCTCCACGGCTCTGAGCACAACTGGTCCTTCGTCGGACAGCCCACCCCTGACCGCCCCAACGACATGTACGCCCCCCGTGGCAAGGTCGTGGGCGGCACCAGCGCCATCAACGGCCAGGTGTTCCTGCGCGGGCTGCCCGAGGACTACGACTCCTGGGCCGCTGCGGGCAACGACGAGTGGGAGTACATCAAGCTGCTGCCCACCTTCCGCCGGATGGAGACCGATCTGGACATCCGGGACGATTTCCACGGCAACGACGGGCCCATGCGCGTTCGCCGCCACAAGGAGGAGGCCTGGGAGCCGCTGATGCACGCCTTTCAGGCCGCCTGCGTCGCCGATGGCTTCCGTTCCGGGGAGGACATGAACAACCCCGAGTCCACCGGCGTTGCTCCCCTGCCCATGAACAACGTCGACGGCGTCCGCTTGAGCACCGCGCTTTCGTATATCAACCCCATCCGGCACCGGCTCAATCTCACGATCCGGCCCAACGCCCTCACCACTCGCGTCCTGTTCGAGGGCAACAGGGCCGTCGCAGTCGAGGTGGAGAGCGGTGGCGAGACCTTCATCGTGGAAGCTGATCGCATAGTCCTGTCCGCCGGCTCCATCGCTTCCCCGCACATCCTGATGCACTCTGGCGTTGGCCCGCGGGCGCATCTCGAGGAAGTCGGTGTTCCAGTCGTCCATGACCTTCCAGGCGTGGGCCAGAACTACCGCGACCATCCCCAGGTGGGAATCGCCTTCAGCGCCCAGGAAGGCTTCCTCACGAACTTCGAGGCCTCCCGCAGCCAGCTGGGACTGCGTTACACGGCCACGGGATCCGACCTGCGCAACGACATGGTGCTGTTCCCAACCACCTTCTCCACGCCGATGGGCGACCTCACGGGACCGGGCGAG
Source organism: Dehalococcoidia bacterium (assembly GCA_965216065.1). GTDB lineage: Bacteria > Chloroflexota > Dehalococcoidia > Lucifugimonadales > UBA3495 > VXOI01. Next base: position 559,642 of record CBDCFB010000002.1, on the reverse strand, counting down.
GACTTCCGCATGTCCTGCATCCTGAACCTTGCCAAGGGCCACGGTCAGGTTACCCTCACCTCCAACGACCCCCACGACCAGCCGCTGCTGGAGTACCACTTCCTGGAGGACGAGCGCGACACCGAGCGGCTGCGCGACGGCGTTCGCCTGATCGCTCGGCTGACTGAGGGCGACGCCTACAGGGAAATCCTGAAGGAGCGCCTGTATCCCAGCGACGAGGAAATCGCCTCAGACGAACTCCTCGACGCCTGGCTGCGCCAGAATGTCCGCACCTCCCAGCACCTGGTGGGCACCTGCAAGATGGGCCCAGCTTCCGACCCCACGGCCGTGGTTGACCAGTACGGCCGGGTCCACGGGGTCCAGGGTCTGAACGTGGCGGACGCCTCGATAATGCCCGACACCCCGCGAGCCAATACCAACGTCAGCACCATCATGATTGCCGAGAGAATCTCCGACTTCATCAAGGAGGACAAGTAGCAATGAAGTACGATGTCATCGTTATAGGCGCCGGATCCGGCGGCTGCACGGTCGCCTCCCGCTTGGCAGAGGATGCAGACCGCTCCGTCCTGCTTCTGGAGGCCGGACCCGACTACCCCGATTACCAGTACTATCCCGACGACCTGAAGTACGGCTACAAGCCCGACGCCTCGGCCCAGGGCGCTCCACACAACTGGACCTGGTGGGCCCAGGGCTCGGCCCAGCAGACCGAGATGCTGCCGGCACCCCGCGGCAAGGTCGTCGGCGGCACTAGCGCCATCAACGGCCAGGTGCTCCTCCGCGGAATCCCCGAGGACTACGACGGCTGGGCTTCCGAGGGCAACGACGAGTGGAAGTACATCGACTGCCTGCCCTTCCTCCGCAAGATGGAGACGGACATGGACATCACCGATGACTTCCACGGCAACGAAGGCCCGATCCCGGTCCGCCGCTTCAAGAGAGAGGATTGGCTGCCATTCCAACAGGCCTTCGTCCAGGCCTCCCTCGCAGCCGGCTACGCCGAGGACTACGACATGAACGCCCCCGACTCCGCCGGAGTCGGCCCCATCCCGATGAACAACCCCGAGGGCGTCCGCATGAGCACCGCGCTCACCTTCCTGAGCGCCGTCCGGCACAGGCTGAACCTCACCGTGCGGTCCGGCGTGGTCGTGCGCCGCATCCTGTTCGAGGGCAAGAAGGCCGTCGGCGTCGAGGTTGAGAGTGGCGGCGAGGTCTACCAGGTCGAGGCCGACCAGATCGTCCTCAGCGCCGGGTCCATGGCTTCCCCCCAGATACTGATGCTGTCGGGCGTCGGCCCGGCCGACCACCTGCACGAGATGGGCATCCCCGTCGTCCACGAGCTTCCCGGCGTGGGCCAGAACCTGCGCGACCATCCCATCGTCGCCCTCGTCTGCGATGTCCGCGACGACCATGAGCAGGACCCTCTGGCGCCACGGACGCAGTGCGCCCTGCGCTACACCGCCAGCGGCTCGCCGGACCGCAACGACATGCAGATCACAGCGTCTTCGTTCTCGACACCCATCGGAGGGGCAGACCCCTTCGAGCCGGGCGGCGTGCGCGTCCAGTGCATCCTGGAGCTTGCGGACGGAAAGGGCGAGGTTCGCCTGACCGCCAACGACCCGCATGTTCAGCCCTCGCTGAACTACAATTACCTTGAAGAGGAGCGGGATGTGGCGCGTCTGCGCGAAGCGGTCAGGATCAGTCTGAAGCTGCTGGAGCACCCCTCCTTCGCTTCGATTGTCGACAAGGTGATCCAGCCCTCCGCTGAGGACCTTGCCTCCAACGAGGCCCTTGACGACTACATGCGGCGGACGGTGTTCAACACCACCCACGCCTCCGGCACCTGCAAGATGGGGCCTGCCAGCGACCCCATGGCCGTTGTCGACCAGCACCTGGGCATCCACGGCCTGGAGGGAATCAAGGTCGCGGACGCATCGGTGATGCCCAACGTGATCCGGGCCAACACCAACTGCACCACCATCATGATCGGCGAACGCTGCGCCGAGTGGATCAGAAACGGCTAGCGCTTCCACCCTTCCCGGAAACCAATGCGGCCGTCGGCACCCTATGTCGGCGGCCCTTGATTTCCTCAAGGGAATGCCGTTAAGGATTATGGTAAGTTGTGAGCATGAGCAGTAACGTTACTCCTACGGCCCCCCTTATCGTAGAGCGCCAGTCTCCAGCGCTGAAAGAAAAACTCTGGCAACTGGTAAGAGAGGCAAAAGGCAACGATGTCCTCGCGCCGGTCACCGTTATCGGTCCCTCCCGCTATGCCAACCTCAGCCTTCGTCAGGAACTGGGCCGCACCGGCTTTGCCAATGTCCGTTTCATCGTACTGCCGGTGCTGGCAGAGATGCTGGGGGCCGCTGCCATGGCCCGCGCGGGACGAAAGCCTCTCACCTCGGTACTTGAGGGCGTATTCGTTCGCACTGTCCTGATGCAGGCCACCGGCCCCCTCGCTCCGGTGAAGGACCACCCGTCCACCCTTTCCAGCGTCCGTTCTTCATTCCGAGAATTACGCAAGGCAGATGATGAGGTTCTGGAGAGGCTGGAGGTCCAAGGCGGAGCCAGGGGTGAGCTCGTAAACCTCTACCGGGAATTCAGGCGCAGGACTGAACAGACCCACTACGACGCCCATGACCTCACCGAGGCTGCGGCAGCGGGTGTTCGGGGCGGAGATACCTCGGGCCTGGACGACCTTGGAATGATCATCTTCTATCTCCCACGGAACCTCTCCCCTGCAGATGCCGGTCTCATTGAGGAACTCGCACGACAGCGGAGGTGCACCGCGGTTCTAGGGACCACGGGCGACGAATCCGCCGACAGCGAGACCTTCAAATTGTCGCAACGGCTTCAGGCGCTTACAGGAGAACCGCAATCGGATAACTCCGCGGATATATCTCCGCTACAGGGAGTCGCACAGCTCCACATCGCCCCGAACGCGCATGAAGAGCTCCGCTGGGTTATCCGGCAAATCGTTATGGAAGCAAGGGAGAACCGGACACCCTTTCACCGTCTGGCTGTCCTGTACCGGACTGACAACCCATACGGCTCCCTCATCAGGGACGAGTTGCGGCTCGCTGGAATCCCCGCCGCGGGCCCCGCCCGGGATACACTGGCCGACACCGCCGCAGGGCGCACGCTTACCGGGCTGTTGAAGCTTCCGGACAGGGACTTCCAGCGGGGCGACGTGATGGCGTGGCTGACCGGCTGCCCGGTACGGCCACCGGCCGGCCGGACTCCCGGGTTCAACCCAAGCCGGTGGGACTCCCTCTCCAGGAAGGCCGGAATTGTTGGCGGGCTTGACCAGTGGCGCAGAAGGCTTGAAGGCTACGCAGAGCGCCTTAGAGAAGACGCCGACCAAGGGGAGCAAGCGGAGGATATTTCCGACGCCCGGGCCTCGGCCATGAGATCGGAAGCAACCAGCGCTGAAAATGCCCTGGGTTTCATCAACCAGCTGGCCGAAGACCTCGGCACCCAGCAGAATACCGCCACTTGGAGTGAGTTCTCAACCTGGGCGACCAAGCTGATGGGCCTGTACCTCGATCACGGGATACCGGAAGCCGAGCTGTCCGCCAGGGACCGAATTCTGGAGATTCTCGAGCACCTCAAGGGCGCTGAGGGCGTTGACCCTTCTACAACCATGCAGGTATTTCGCCAGACCGTGGAGGAAGCCCTCTCGGCGCCCATTGGACACCAGGGAGTAACCGGTCAAGGCGTATTTGTTTCCACCTTTTCCGCAGCGGCAGGCATGGACTTCGACGCCATCTGGCTCGTGGGAATGATCGAAGGGACGACACCCCCCGTTGTGCGGCCAGACCCTCTCCTGCCTGAAGCCAACTGGCGTGAGGCAGGGGGGGAGCCCCGATGGGAAAGCCGCATCGCAAAGGAAAGATACGACTACCTGTCGGCGATCGCCGCGGCGAACAGACGTGTCCTGTCATACCCCGTGGCCGATGCTTCATCCCAGAGGGAAGCCTTCCCCTCCAGGTGGTTTTTGGAACAGGCATCGGCGCTTGAGGGAACCAGGGTGAACACTGGCGATCTTGCCCGGTTACATGCCCGCGAATGGCTTACGGTCAACCAGTCGGCAATTCACGCCCTGTCAAACCTTTCCGAGAGTACGCTGGCCGACGGCTACGACTACAATCGCAACCGGCTTTTGATGTGGCGGAACGAAGGGAGGAGCCTCAGGGAACACCCTCTGGCGCAGCAGGGAATGCTGGCCTCCTCCGCCCGGCAGGGGCAACTGCGCTTCCGGGACCGGCTCACCGAGTACGACGGTAACCTCTCGGAAATGGCTCCGGCCTCGAAGTTCGTCGCACGATTGAAAGAGGCGCCGGTCTCCGCCACCAGCCTTGAGAGCTGGGCCACATGTCCCTTTCGCTACTTCCTCGGGCACATTCTCCGCCTCAGCGCCCTGGAAACGCCGGAGGACATCACCACCATCAGTGCCAGGGACCGCGGCACAATGGTGCACGAGATTCTGCAGCGTTTCCTGGATGAGTCCTTCACCGCCGGCGAAACCCCGGTTGGGGGCGAATCATGGAGCGCTGAGAGTCGCCAGCGGTTGATGCGGATTGCCGAAGACGAATTTCAGAAAACCGCGGCGAAAGGCATCGTAGGAAGTCCCCTGTTGTGGCGCCTGACCACGCTAGACGTCCGAGACGACCTCGAGGCCTTCCTCGAGGATGACGCAAAGGTAAGGGCCGACCACGGGACCGCACATACTATGGGGGAGGCAGCTTTCGGGTTCGGCGGCAGCTCCCCGGAGGTGCAAGACCCGGAGACCGGGATGCTGTTCCGGGGGCGTATAGACCGCCTGGACCTGAGCGAGGACGGCACATCCGCACTGGTCATCGACTACAAGACCGGCAGTGCCAACCCCTACAGGGTCCTGGCCAAGGACATCATCGACCAGGGAAAGCGCCTCCAGCTCGGTGTCTACTCGCTCGCCGCCAGGAGCTTCTTCCCCGGTGCGGAAGAGGTAAGGGCTGCCTACTGGTTCACAACCACCGGCGCCGACCCACGGTTCGCCCCTCCGGATTTCTTTAACCTGGACGACAGCGAAGTCGGAGAGCGGTTCCGAAAGGCCGTGTCCACCATCCAGGAGGGGATAAGGAACGGTGTGTTCCCGGCCAACCCGGGCCCGCCGTCAAGTCGCCCGGGTCGCTCTGGATCGGAGAATTGCCACTTCTGCGATTACAATTCCCTCTGCCCATCCCGAAGAATCGACCTCTGGGAACGCAAGAAATCGGATCCCCTGCTGTCCGGTTATCTGTCACTTGCCACCGATAGTCTCACAGACGAAGACGGGGAAGAATCTCCATGAATGCCCCTGCAGAAGCCAACCAATCAACTGTATTTCAGCCCAGCGATAACGACGCTCGCAAGGACATTCTCAACAGTCTGGACGACACGCTGTTCGTCGAAGCCAGTGCCGGCACCGGCAAGACTTCCAGCCTGGTGGGGCGCATCGTCAACCTGGTGGCTTCCGGAAGTACCACCCTGGACCGCATCGCAGCGATCACTTTCACCGAGGCGGCCGCCGCCGAGCTCAGGGACCGCATCCGTCAGGACCTGGAGAAGGCCGCTGAAGACCCGTCCCGAAGGGAAGAGGAGCGTGACCGCTGCCGGAAGGGAGTCTCCGACCTCGACCAGGCTGCCATTCGCACCCTCCACGCCTTCGCCGCCCTGATACTGCACGAACGGCCGCTGGAGGCACGCTTGCCGCCGGCCTTTGAGACAACCGACGAAATCGCCGCCGGCATCCGGTTCAACCAGGCTTGGAGCGAGTGGCTGGACGATGTCCTTGCCGAGGATTCTGCCGTGGCTCCTCTTCTCGCAGTAGCACTGCCCCTGGGGATCAGCCTGTCGCAGCTTAAGGATATCGCCAGGGCGTTTCACGAAAACTACATCGACCTGGAGCAGGTCGACTTCGGGTCCGGACAAACGGACGGTCCTGCAGTTGACCGGCTTTCCCAGACCCTCATTGAAGGCCTGGAAGAGCTCGCCGACCAGTGTGAGAACCCGGACGCAGGCGACAAATTATACGAATACCTGATGGCAAAATTGAAGGAGGCCAACAGGACCTCCGACCCCGGACTGGAGCAGATCGAGGCGGCGCGCCTGGTAAAACGGGTCATGCCCTTCCGCCCTGGAGGTGTAGGGTCGGCCCGCAACTGGTCGCAGGACACTTCGCCCAAGGAGATCCGGGACTCCCTCAGGGAACTTGAAAGCCGCATACACGCCGAGGCCCTGCTACCTCTTCTTGACGCCTTGCGCAAATTCGCGCTCGACTACGCTGCACAGCGGCGTGCCGGGGGATGGGCCGAGTTTCACGACCTTCTGGTGTGGGCCCGGGAGCTCCTCCGCGACGACATCGAGGTCCGCGATCACTTCCGGCGGCGATTTTCCCACCTACTCATCGACGAAGCGCAGGATACCGACCCCATCCAGGCCGAGATCGCCATGTACCTGGCTGAGGCGGTATCCCAGGGAATCCCGGACGACTCGCGCCCGGACTCGTGGGAGCAGATAACCCCCGAACGGGGCAAGCTGTTCGTGGTCGGAGACCCCAAGCAGTCCATCTATCGCTTCAGGCGCGCCGACGTCGCCCAGATGAAGCAACTGCAGCAGCGTATGGAACTGGCAGGCGGCCGGAGGGTGGGCCTGGTCCAGAACTTCCGCTCACAGCAAGCGGTGGTCGAATGGGTCAACCATGTATTCGGGACATGGATGTCGAAGAACAGTGCCGACAACGGCACTGACGAGTACGTGCAGTCCGACTACGAGGAGATGTCGCCCCGGTGGGTAGGCGAAACCGGCGGGGCTTCCCGGCCCCGGGTGTGGGCGCTGGGGGACGAAGAATCACCCGAAAGAATCGATGCAGTGAGACGCCAGGAGGCCGGCGAGATCGCCGCGCTGATCAACCAGATGGTGTCGCAGGGATGGAGCACTCTGGACAGGGAAAAGACCGAAGAGTCCGGGACTGAGGTTTACCGGCCAGTCAGCTACTCGGACGTCTGCATACTTATGCCCCGCAGGACCGGCCTCCAGGCCCTGGAGCGTGGCCTGGAAAGCCGGGACGTCCCCTACCGGCTGGAGAGCGCCTCTCTTGTCTTCGAGACCCAGGAAGTCCGCGACCTGCTGAACTGCCTCAAGTCCATCGACGATCCCGCGGACCTTGTAGCCACCGTCGCTGCCCTTCGCTCACCTGCCTTCGGCTGCACCGACGTGGACCTGCTGGCCCACTACGAAAACGGGGGCCTCTTCGACTACCTGCGGGATCAGGGGTCGGCACCGGTGGGACCGGTCAGCGAGGGGCTGTCAGTGCTGCGCGCTTTCCACGAAAGCCGCGTCTGGGAATCTGTCGGAACGCTGATCGACCGTTTCCTCCGGGAGAGGATGCTGATGGAAGCGGCCATCGGCCATCCCCGCATGCGGGAGCAATGGAGGCGTTACCGCTTTCTCGTAGAACGCGCCTGGCAATTTGCCGAGGCTGGCGGCAAATCCCTGCGGAGTTTCGTCGGATGGGTCGAAGACCAGATCGGCGAGAACGCCCGGGTTACCGAAGTGCCAGTACCTGAATCGGACGAGGAAGCGGTGCGGGTGATGACCATACATGCCGCCAAGGGGCTGGAGTTCCCCGTAGTTGTCCTCACCGGCCTAAATGCCCCCCGCAGGCACCGGGCCGGCACTGCGCTATTCTCCCGCACCCAGCACAGAGTTGAGGTCCGCATCGGCAGCGGGAACTCGCAGTTCTCCACGGACGGCTTCGATGAACTGTCGGAGTCGGAGAAGCGGATGCTGGACGCCGAGCATGTCCGCCTGATGTACGTAGCGACGACCCGGGCCCGCGACCACCTGGTGCTCAGCCTCCGCCGCACCGAAAAGGATGGGAAGGACACCCCTGCTGGCCAGATCTCCGCCCTGATGAATGACAGGCCTGACCTCTGGGAACCTGTCGTCCTGGTCCCACCGGCAGCGGCCGGCGCGGTGCATGCCCCCGAATACAGAGACGGACAAGATTCATCATCAACTGACCACTCCATGGAAGCGCGGGACCGCTGGCTGACAGAGCGCGAGGCAGTGCTGACCGCTATGGGACGGCCGTCATCGGCCTCGGCCACCGCGCTGGGCCGTGGAACACAGAAGCCCGTTGACGAGAAAGAGGAGGTTGACGAGAAAGAGGAGCAGGAATCTGACGAACCCTGGCGACGGGGACGCGGCGGCTCCCAGGTCGGCCGAGCGGTTCATGCCGTCCTGCAGGCGACGGACCTGGCTTCGGGCCATGACATTGCTGACCGAGCGCAGGCGCAGGCTGTGGCCGAAGGTGTTCCCGGCCGCGCCGCAGATATCGTGGACCTGGCCAGGACAGCCGTAGCCAGTGACATTGTGAAGCGGGCCGTGGCTTCGGGCCGTCTCTGGCGAGAGGTTCCCGTAGCAGTTCCCGCCGGCGGAGGCTCCCTCCACGGTTTCATCGATCTGCTTTTCGAGGAAGAAGACGGCTTGGTGGTTGTCGACTACAAGACCGATTCCATCAGCAAAAACCAAACATCCGAAGCGGTCCTCCGATACCGGCTGCAGGGCGGCGCCTACGCCTACGCAGTCCAGGCGTTGACGGGGAGACGAGTCAAGGAAGTAGTCTTCCTCTTCCTGAAGGACTACCAGGAAGATAGGCTGCCAGATCTGCAACAGGCCATGGAAGACGCCAGATCGGAAGCGGAGGAGTTGCTGGGAGCGGCAATCTAGCTGCGGCGGGAAGCGAATTCTCCTCTCACACCACGCACCGGGGACTCTACTTCCTGGTAGCCCGCCCCCTGAGAGCAGCCAGGGACAACCCTACGCTGACCACCCCGACCGCCGCAATGGCGATTATGCCATCGAGCAGTACCCGGCCATCCCAGCCTCCGTAGATCACTGACCGCAGGGCCGCCAGGACATAGGTAACCGGGTTGTAATCCGCCGCAGTGGAGAGCCACCCGGTCATCTGCTCCTGTGGCACGAACAGGGACGTCATAAACAGGAACGGGAAGAACAACAGGAAGCTTATATTCACCGCCGAAGCGCTTCCCGTCTTGAATGCTATGGCGTACGGAAAGCCGGCGAACATCAGTCCCCAGACTCCGGCCATCAGCATGAACACCAGGATGCCAGGAACGCCCGTTACAAAGGACACCCCGGCAATGTAGCCCATGATAACTACCGGTATCGTCAGTGCCACCACCAGGGCAAAGTCAGCGATCATCAACCCAAGAAGCAGCGCCAAGCGATTTACCGGAGTCATGACCAGGCGGTCGAAGTACCCGCTCTGTATGTCCGCGACCACGGTCGTGGCACGGGAAATGCCCGTAACCGCGAAGAGGACAGCCACTGGTAACTGAAAGGCTCGGTAGTCCAGTCCTGGAATGTTACTGGCAAAGTCTTCCAGAGCACCAACCGTCATGATGTACATGAAGACCGGTATCACCAGGGCGGGTATAGTCGTTTCCGTGTCTCGGGTTGCCGACCTCACAGCGCGTTCCGAGATCGAAATGAGATCTCGCAAAAATCCGGCCTTCCGCGCCTGAATCTGTCCTTCCCGGGTGACCGCAGCCATCGATTTTCCCCTTCAACCGTGTATGTCGCGTGTGAATAGCTCCGGTCGTGTCCCCGCCCGGCTGCTATTCGCTGGCTGCGATCTCCGGCGCGTCGCCTGAAAGACTCTGGGTCTCACCACCACCACTCCGGAAGCGGGCCCCTGTTACATGCAGATACACGTCATCGAGGGTGGGTGTTCGAAGCGTAAGTTCCTGGACGGACAGGCCGAGATCGTTCATTCTCAGGGCTACGGCACTTATGACCGCTGCGCCATTGGTAACACTTATGGTGATTTCACTGCCATGGACTTCAACCGCAGTGACTGACGGAATGCCGGCGAATTCTTCGCTGTCGATTTCCGAACCATCCTCCAGCCTGGCAATGATCAGATCAGATCCCCTCTCCCGCTTCAACTCTGACGGCGCGCCTTCTACCGCGAGTCGGCCCTGGTCTATGATGCCGACCCGTTCCGCCAATGCGTCCGCCTCTTCAAGGTACTGTGTCGTCAGAAATATGGTCACACCCAGCTCTGAATTTATCTCCCGCACCTCATCCCATACCCGCGACCGGCTGAGCGGATCGAGGCCAGTGGTCGGTTCGTCGAGGAACAGTACCTCGGGATGATGTATCAGGGCCGCGGCCAGGTCCAGGCGGCGCTTCATTCCGCCGGAATAGGTTCCAATCAGCCTGTCCATCGCCGGTCCGATATCGACGAGACTTTCCAGTTCTCCAATTCGGCGCTTCACCTCGCGGTTACTGAGCCCATAGAGTTGTCCCTGGAGCCGCAGCAGCTCCCGGCCAGTCTGCTTGTTGTCCAGGGCAGCCTCCTGGAGGGCAACACCTATCTTGCTGCGGACCTGGTCCGCCTGGCTCATGACGTCCAAGCCAGCTACCGTCGCCCGGCCGGCAGTGGGAGCAAGGAGGGTGACCAGCATCCGGATTACAGTGGTCTTGCCAGCCCCGTTTGGGCCCAGGAAGCCGTAGATCTCCCCTTTCCGTACTGCCAGATCAACACCGTCTACAGCTCGAAAAGACCCAAACTGGCGGACAAGGCCCTGCGCCTCGATGGAGGAGGTAGAGGAAGCGTGTTCTGTCATCTCGCACAAGTCCCCTCTCCCTTGACGGGGAGGGTTAGGGTGAGGGTGAACTCCGCGCAGGAAGCAACGGACCGGGCTGCGGGTTTCTTCATCAGCCCCTTCATTTGATGATAGCATGGCTCATGGCGGAGAACAGAGACGAGTCTCGTAGTTTTCAATAAATGCGGAGGACCCCACACTGCGGCCATCCGTCGAGCATGAGTCGAGCATGAAGCGAAGACTACACGAAATTCTCGAAGTCGGAGAAAGCGGAGACCACCTCAGCCAGGCAGTGGACATGCTGGTAATGTTGCTGATCATCAGCAATGTTACGGCACTGGTGATCAGTACCGACCGGCGCATACACGACGCTGCCCCGTGGGCCTTCTTCTGGTTCGAAATAGCGTCCCTTTGCATTTTTGCGGTGGAATATGCCGTTAGAGTGTGGGCTTGCACAGCAGACCCCAGGTTTTCGCGTCCCGTCAAGGGTCGCCTGAAGTTTGTGGTACAGCCGTTGATGCTGGCGGACGTCCTGGCGCTGATGTCCTTCCTGTTCATAGTGGCCATCCCACCGGACGGCGGCCTGAACCTGATCGTCTTCAGGACATTGCGGCTAGTTGGCAGGTTGGCACGCATCGGCCGCTACTCGCCGGGTCTGCGTTCGCTGGGGCTGGCCATAGCATCGCGCAAGGACGAGATGCTTGCAGTTGTGTCAGTGGTCGGGACCCTTCTCGTGGTGGCTTCGTCTCTGATGTTCTTTGTCGAGCATGATGCACAACCGGATAATTTTTCCAGCATCCCGGATGCAATGTGGTGGAGCATCATAACCGTCACGACCGTTGGATACGGTGACGTAGCTCCCATAACACCACTGGGCCGCCTTCTTGCGGGTGCAATAGCGTTGCTTGGCATAGGCATTTTCGCCCTTCCTGCAGGCATCCTGGGGTCCAGTTTCATGGAGCAGGTGGCGCGGCGCCGGGCTCGTCCTATAAGGACCTGCCCTCACTGTGGGCTGGACATCGAGGAATAGCTCTGCCGTGACGCGAAGTGGAGACCCGCTGGACTGACCGCGGATTCAGTGGCCAAATGCAAGGTCAGCTACTGAACCTCGCACCGACGCTCGCCTGCAATCTGGATTTCAATGGTTACTTTCTAAGTGCGAAACAAATGACAGACATTCGGCCGCTCCGCCTGCTCGTGATCTGCACTGGAAACCGCGCCAGGTCTCAGATGGCCCACGGTTGGCTCCGACATCTGGGCGGTCCTGACGTCGAGGTCAACAGCGCCGGAACGGATCCCAAGTGAGTTCACCCACAGGCGGTGCGGGTGATGGCCGAATCCGGAATCGACATTTCTTCACACACTTCGGACCACGTTGACCGGTATGCCGACAACCAATTTGACTTGGTCGTCACCGTCTGTGACTCCGCTCGAGAGAAATGTCCGATCTTCCCGGGAGCCAAACGAACGCTCCATCATTCATTCGAGGACCCGGACAAGCCCGGAATCCTCGACTCTCAATCGCTGCCAACTTTCCGCCGCATTCGCGACGAGATTGAAGCTTTCAGCAGGGAACTATTGCACGCGGAACTGCTCCGTTAGACCGCTGCGGCAGCCCGTCTGGGGCTGACCTCCCCGGCGAACCTAGTCAGAAGGCCGGCGAAGCGTCCCGGGACTTCCACGTTTGGTGAATGCCCGATGCCATGGAAGATGTGGAGATGTCGGGTCTCCGCGGGCAGAGCCAGATACTCGGCGACTATATTGTCGACGCCCACAGTGGTGTCCGTGTCTCCGCCAACCACCATGGTCGGGACCCGGATCTCGCCCAATCGTTCCCGCAGGCGGAGTGAACCCATGGACCTGCGCCCGCCGATTGCCCTCTCGATGGGATTGCGCAGGATTATGCCGTTAACATCGTTTACAAAGTCCTGGGTAACGTGGGGCGCCTGGAATCCCATATCGCCCCGGGTCAAGCCGCCTTCCGCAAAGGAAGCACGAAGCTCCTTCTCCCAGTTCTCCGCCAGGGTGCGTCCGTTGAGCGGGGCGGAGTTCAGGAGCACGAGGGCCCGGAGCATTTCCTGGTGCTTCAGAGAAAACTGGGTTACCGTCGCGCCACCCATGGAGTGCCCTACGAGGATGAAGTCGGAGAGCCCCAGGGCAGAGACGGCGTTATAGAGATCTTCGGCAAACGCCTCGACAGTATAGCCGTCTTCGCTCTCGGCCCGCTCCGATTCCCCTGCTCCCTTGTTATTGAAGGCGAAAATTCGAAACCTCGCCGAGTCCCCAGACCTCTCCCGTGCCAGGTGCTCAACCGTGTAGCGCCACAATATCGCCGATGACGCGTATCCGTGGACCAGCACCAGGGTTTCCGGTCCATCACCCTCCTCGAAATACTGCAACCTAACTGGGCCAGCCTGAACTAACTTGGACTCCATACTCTTTTGACCTCCCGGACATCATCCGCGAAGGGATTCGAATTCTCGTCAGCCGTATCCTATCACGGCGACCCGGAGCGGAAGACGACTGTTTTCACTATCCACGAGTTTACCAATCAAATGGATTTGCGGTGTTTCGCATTCGAAGAATGTCTTTATGTTGAATAAAGGCATGTCCATATTATCCAAATTGGCGATAAATACGTTAATACACCTTCTAATTCAGACAGATTCGTAATCGTTTCATCGAATTGCATGGATTACGAGGACGGCAACCGTATCGATATAGTGTTTCGTAATGAGAGTGTGTAAAGAATATTGCTAAATCATTAGTTGACCGCATTATTCAGTCTATGATACTTTCCGGCGAAGCTTTACCGGAGGATGTTGGATTTCGAAAACCCCTGCGGGAAACTTTAGGGATTTGACCAAATTCTGGAGGCCCACAATGGCAGGCAGACTTCCTAGAAGACCTCTGGCAGTCCTAATAGCCTCTCTGATAGTAGCCCTCTTGTTTGCCGCAGGGTGCGGAGAATCGGCAACAAGCCCTCCACCCACTGAAGAACCGGCAGCGCCCACCGCAGCCCCAGCGGCCACAACCGACCAGCAGGCGCCGGCGCCTACCGCCGCCCCGACCGCTGCTGCGGCCCCCTCTGCGGTTGAAGCGGCCGGAGAAATGAGCTTGGCCTGGCATACGGGTCTGTCGTCCAGTTGGCTGGACCCGCAAGACAATCCGGCCATGGCCACCCCGTACAACTTCGCCTACGCGCTGCACGATGCCGTGGTGAAGATCATGCCCCAGGCTCTCAATACGCCCAGCTTGGCTGAAAGCTGGGAGTGGGCAGACGACTTCACCAGCATCACGTTCTCAATGCGACCGGGTACGTCGTTCCACAACGGAGAAGCGGTCACAACCGAAGACGTGAAGTTCACCTTCGAGAATTACAGTGGCGCCCAGTCTGATATCTTGCACGGGGTTTATTCGGGGATAGACCTCGTTGACCCCAGCACCATCCGCTTCAACTTCAGTGAACCTTTCTTGGACTTCCTGCTGCTCTACGGCACTTTCTCCAGCGGCGCTGGATTTGTCGTTCCCGCGGCCTACTACCAAGAAGTTGGAAGCGAGGGGTTTATCCAGGCGCCAGTGGGGGCGGGCCCCTACAAGCTGCTGGAAGAGATCCCGGGCGACAGCTTGAGGTTTGAGGCCTTCGAGAACTACCACCGGCCCGTGCACGTTAAGGACTTCACGATGCGCTCAGTGCAGGAAGCCACCACCCGCCTGGCCCTGCTGGAGGCCGGTGATGTGGACATCGCGTACAACATCGCTGGCGAGTTGATTCCGCGGGTCGAGTCCAACGAGGACCTGGTGCTGGTGCCCACCAACACCACTGCTGTCTTCTGGCTGGAATTCCCGCACATGCACAACCCTGACAACCCCTTCAACGATCCCAGGGTGCGCGAAGCGGTTGGACTGGCCTTGGACCGGCAGGCAATCAGCGACGCGGAGACCAATGGACACTCCAAGCCCGCGAACTACTGGATTCCGCCCAACATTCTGCTGGCCCCCCCACTCCAGGCACCCGAAGAGGATCTGGAAAAGGCCAGGCAGCTGATGGCTGACGCGGGATACGCGGATGGGTTCGAAGTCGAATGGCTCAGCCCCATTCCCAACTACTTCAGCCTGGGTGAGCGGGTAATAAGCCAAGTAGGGCGCATCGGCATATCCGCCAAATTGCAGACCATGGAGCGCGGCACCTTCTTCGACCGGCTGGCGGAGGGAGACACTTGGCAGGAACGCGATGAGGCTTGGGGATCAGATACGCAGATTCTGCTGATCGGCACAGGAACCGCCGGCGCGTTCATCGCTCGCTATGACGCCTACGTCGGATGCGAGGCCGCCTCTTCCCGGATGTGCGATCCTGAAATTGACGCACTTACGAGTCAATACAAGGCTTCGGTTGACCCCGCCGAGCGGGAACAACTGGCGACCGACGCCCAGGCATTGCTGTCCGAACGGTTCTACAAGATCCCCATCTACTGGTTCAGCTTTATAAACGCCGTCGGTCCGCGCATCGCCAACCGCGACAACTGGGGCGAGGGGAAGGAAATCTTCGCCAACCCGCAGATGGAGTTCTACGGGCCGCCTTGGGAGAATTGGAAACTGGTAGACAACTAGACAGGGACTGACTCCAAGCAGGCGCCCGGGAACCAGTTTCCGGGCGCCTCCGGGACGGGGCAGGGTTGAAGATTCGGTTACTGGAAATAGGCCGTCTGGTTCGAGCGTTCGACCGTCGATTCTGGCACATGCCTTTGCTGGCCGTACTGCTGTTCCTGGTCGGTGCGGGCGCGGCGGCTTACTACCCACTCACCGGGCCGGTCGGCAGTTCGGCCGGCATCCAGGCTGCCGAGGACTTCGTCCGAAGTTCGCCCACCTTCCGTTTCGACGGGATAGAGGAAACCTTCGAACTGGAGTCCAGCCGGGCCATCAAGTTCTGCCCCGGATGCTACGAATACACCTTCTATTTCGAGAGCAGGCACCCCGGGGTGGGGGACCGAACCTCGGTCAGGTTGAGGGACATTATCACTCCCCACCGAGTGGTGGTGAATGTAACTTATGAGACCAATGTGGTGATGGGAGTGATGGATGATAGCTGGGACATAGGCCGCCAGCTGATCATCGACCGGGAATGAGACTTCGAGATCTGACGGGCCCGTGAGGCCCGAAAGAAACCCCGCGAGCCCCGAAAGAAACCAGGAACCGGGAAGGCAAGGCAGGGATTCTCCTTCCGGCACATCAGGGCCCGGAATTTAAGCAGGAACTTGAGGCAGGGTAAAAATGCGACAGTTCATCATGCGGCGTTTCCTCTACAGCATAATTACCCTGCTGATAATCAGCATCACCATCTTCAGCCTCGTTCGGATAGCGGGGGGAGATCCGGCGCGCCTGTATTCCGAGCCCGGTGCTCGCGAAGAGGACCTGGCCCGGCTGCGGGCCCAGTGGGGACTGGACAGGTCCTATCCTGAGCAATACTTCTCCTTCATGGCCAACATATTCAAGGGGGACATCGGCCAGTCCTTCCAGTTCAACCGCCCGGTGCGTGAGCTGTACTTCCAGCGGTTTACGGCGTCCCTCCAGTTGGCCGGCGGCGCCCTGATTTTTGCCATGGCCGTCGGGATCCCATTGGGCATACTCTCGGCAGTCAAACTCAACACCTGGTGGGACAGCCTGGGGAAGATTGTAGCCCTGCTTGGGCTGGCGATTCCCAACTTCTGGCTGGCGCTGGTCCTTCTCATAGTTTTCGGGCTGTACCTTGATGTACTGCCTGTGGCTGGTAAGGGAGGCTTCAGCAACCTCGTCCTGCCCTGCATAGCCCTGGGGTGGTACTTTGCCGCCTCATTCATGCGCCTGACCCGCTCCAGTATGCTGGATGTGCTGGGCAGTGAGTACATCAAGCTGGCGCGGCTGAAGGGTATGCCCGAGTACGTCGTAATCGGTAAACACGCCTTCAAGAACGCCCTGATACCAGTGGTGACCTGGGCAGGCATCTACCTCGTTCTGCTGCTGAATACCGCCGTGGTCATCGAGGTAATCTTCGCCTGGCCGGGCATTGGCAGCCTGCTGTTTTCCGGCATTTTCCAGCGGGACTTCCCTCTGGTTCAGGGCGCGGTCATCATGATTGGCGTTCTGATTGTGCTCGCGAACTTCGTGGTGGACATCGCCTACGCATACATCGATCCTCGAATTCGTCTCACGCGGTAGGATGAGCGCTTATGGTTTTGGCAAGCGATCCAGCGCCTGAGCTGGCTGTTCCGGCTCCATTGAGCGCCACGAGAACGCTCCTCACAGAGAGGTTGCGTACAGTGCGCGAAATGCCCCTGTTGGCGGTTGCAATCATTTCCACTTTGGGTGTCCTGGCCATCTTCGCCAACGTGATAGCCCCCCATGACCCAACGCTGCCAGTGGAAAACATCGAGCCTGCGTTCTTTGCGCCTCCCATGTGGTCGGAAGGGGGAAGTTCTACGGCGATTCTGGGCACCGATTTCCAGGGGCGTGACGTGTTCAGCCGCCTGGTCCACGGAAGCCGCGTTTCCATTATCGTGGGGTTGGTGGGTACCCTCGCCGCGGCTGCCATCGGGACTGCCATGGGAGTGCTGTCGGGCTACCTGGGAAGGTGGGTGGACACCGTCATCATGCGCATCACCGACGCCTGGCTGGCTCTGCCCGCACTGATATTCGCCATTTTCCTGGCGACCCTAGTGGGGCCCAGCATGTGGAACATCGTCATCATCCTGGGGGCGGTCTTCTGGACACGGTACGCGAGGGTGATCCGCGGTGAGGTGCTCAGCCTCAGGGAGCGAGAGTACGTCAAGCTGGCCGAAGTGGCCGGAGCCTCCAAAGTCAGGGTTATGATTCGCCACATCCTGCCCAATGTGATGAACACCACCATAGTGCTGGCCAGCCTGACCATTGGTGTGGTGATCATTGCCGAGGCGTCGCTGAGTTTCCTTGGCGTCGGAGTGCCGCCTCCAGCGCCCGCGTGGGGCTCCATGCTGGCAGAGGCCCGGCCCACGCTGCTGACCGGCAGGTGGTGGCTGACCGTGTTCCCCGGTCTGGCAATCATGCTGGTAGTGCTGGCCACCCAGATCATGGGCGACTGGCTCAGGGTCAAACTGGACCCGCAACTGCGTAATCTTTAGTCAGACTAGACCCAAAAGGAGGGTCCATGCCCCCTCTGCTCAAGGTATCAGGTCTGAAGACTCACTTCTTCACCTTCCGCGGCACACGGGTGGTGAAGGCAGTCGATGGCTTGGACTTCACGCTCGAAGAAGGCGAGACCATGGGTCTCGTCGGCGAGTCGGGATGTGGCAAGACCACGACCTGCCTCTCCCTGGTCCGCCTGCTGCCACCGGCAGGCCAGATCGTCGATGGCAGCATCGAGTTCGACGGGGATGACCTCGTTCAAAAGAGCATCGGGGAGATGCAGAACATCCGGGGCAACAAGATAGCCATGATCCTCCAGGACCCCATGGCCTCCCTGAATCCGCTGTTCAGCATCTACACCCAGGTGGGCGAGCCGGCCTACTACCATCAGAACCTCCGCGGCAGGACCCTGAGTACGCGCGTCAGGGACCTGTTGAGTTCGGTGCGCATCCCGTCTCCAGAGACTAGGATGAAAGAATACCCCCACCAGATGAGCGGCGGAATGCGTCAGCGCATCGTCGGGGCAATTGCCCTGGCCGGCGGGCCAAGGCTGATCATCGCAGACGAGCCGACCACCAATCTGGACGTGACGATCCAGGCCCAATATCTCAACCTACTGCGCGATATACAGCGTGAAACCAAAGTGGGCCTGATATTTGTGACCCATAACCTGGGGATCGTAGCCAAGATGTGCGACAAGCTTGCAGTCATGTACGCCGGCAGAATCGTGGAACAGGGGAATGTGAAGGAGATTTTCCGCAACCCCCAACATCCCTACACCCGCGCCCTGCTGGGCTCCATACCCCGGATCGGCAGCAAGGAACCACTGTACGCCATACCGGGCCAGCCCCCCAACCTGGCCGCCCTCCCCAAGGGCTGTTACTTCCATCCGCGTTGTCCGGAAGCCATGGATCGTTGCAGGGTGGACGAGCCCCCGATATATGCGCCGGGCGACCAGTGGGAGGCGACCTGCTGGCTGCTGGACGGGCAGAAACAAGTTGCCCGACAAGTAGAAGGAGTTGCAAGTTGACGACTCAGCCACTTCTTGAAGTCAAAGGACTTAAGAAATACTTCCCTGTCAACGAGGGGCTACTGCCCTGGAAGACAAGCAATTGGGTCCGGGCCGTCGACGGCATAGACTTCCGGATTTTCGAGGGTGAAACCCTCGGAGTCATCGGTGAGTCGGGCTGCGGCAAGACCACCACGGCCAAGCTCGTCCTTCTCCAGGAACCCCCTACCGAGGGGGAAATCAACTTCAACGGCACGGACGCTACCAAGCTCAAGGGTAGCGATCTCAAGACCTATCGTGGCTCGGTACAGGTGGTGTTCCAGGATCCCTTCAGTTCCCTCAGCCCGCGCATGCGCATAAGGGACATCATCGCCGAGCCGCTGGAAATTCACACAGAGCTTTCCCGCAGCGCGGTCGACGACCGGGTAGGGGAGGTCATGCGCCTCGTGGGTTTGCAGCCTGACATGGCAACGCTATTCCCTCACGAGTTCAGTGGCGGGCAGCGACAGCGCATCGCCATCGCACGCTCACTGGCCACCGAGACCCGGCTCATCGTCTTGGATGAGCCTGTCTCCGGTCTCGACGTTTCAATCAGGGCGCAGATCATCAACCTGCTGGAAGAGCTCCAAGCGGATCTGGGAGTGTCGTACCTCTTCATCGGCCACGACCTCGCCACCGTGGCCCACATGAGCCACCGCATCGCCGTGATGTACCTCGGCAAGATTGTCGAGTTGGCCGAAAGCCAGGAACTCTGCGAAAACCCCCAGCATCCCTACACCAAGGCACTATTCGCTGCAGCCCTCCCCGCCAGCCCCGACGAGGAGCAGGAGGAGGAAACCATAGCTGGCGAGGTTCCCAGTGCACTGAACATCCCGCCGGGGTGCCGGTTCAACCCGCGTTGCCCGTACGTAATGCGACATTGCTCCGAAGACGAGCCGGAACTCAAGGAAGTCTCGCCGAATCACTTCGTTTCGTGTTTCCTGTACTGACCACAGACCTTGCAGGAACTCATCCCTTGAGCTGCAGCGGGCACCCCAAGATCCGGTTCTCGCTGCGTGGCGTAAGCAGCAAGGTCCTTTAATAGTTCCTTCTCTTTCCAGGAGAGAGTCAGAGTGGGGGCATCTCCGGCGTGTGCCCAAGGTAGCGTGCCAGCGAGATTTCACCCTCACCCCAAACCCTCTCCCTGAGGCAGAGGGAGGATTAAAAGACATTAGCGCAAGCAGGACGAGTTAGCGCCTTCGGACGCCCTTACGGTTATAATCCCACGCATGATGCAGTTGCTCCGGCTATCTCTCTGGATTTCGCGTCGACGGCTGCACAGTTCATGGCGGCTGGCGGCAGTAACGTCGCTGGGTATCCTCACCGCGGTGGTGCTGCTAAGCGCCACAGCCCTCTATTCTCAGCTCCTGGCCGAGGCTGGCGTCCGCTTTGCGCTGTTCAGCGGACCCGCTTCATCTCACCACATTCAGATTCTTTCAGAGAACCGGCCTCTCGGTCCTGAAGACTATGCCCGGCTACGCCAGTTGGCCGAATCAGTGATCCAGCAGCGCCTGGGGAACCTGGCCGTCGACCTGCACCGCTTCGGCCGGGCCCAGGCAGGAATGCAACTGACTGCCAATCCTGACAACAAGCCTCCTCCCATAGGCTCCCCTTCGGGTAGACCGTTGTTCATGACCGGGTTCCAGCAGTACTCGGGGATCATCGACGGAAGGTGGCCCAATTCCCCAGGGACACTCAGCCCTGAAGGTGTGGAACTCGAAGCCGTGATCGGGCAGAGTGTTGCCAACGACATGGGTTATCGCGTGGGAAGCAGGGTGTTCATAACGCCGTTTCGTTCAGAACCTGAAGAGCGTATAGTCCTCAATATCGTTGGCATCGCAGAACCGCTTGACCCACGGGATGAGTTCTGGTTTGGCTATCCCAGCCAGTTCTCGCCTCAGACTGTTGGTGAAATCCTGGTCATCCCCTTCTATGTTACCGAGCATGACTTCCTGGATGTAATCGGCCGCCGCTTCCCCACCGCCGTGGCAGACTATGGATTCAACGTCTTCGTAGACCCATCGGTTATTACAGCAGGAACAGTGGACTCAGTCCAGGCTTCCCTTGAAGGGCTGGAGACAGACCTGAACAAGGGCTATCCCCGGACTTTCGTCTTCACGCGCCTCGAATTGACCCTCGACGATTTCGAACGCGACCTGACACTTGCCAGGGTTCCAGTCTATGTTTTCGTCTCCCTGGTCGTCACTATCATCCTGTACTTCCTCGTCCTGATTACGGGAATCCTGGGACGCACTCAAAACCAGGAACTCGGCCTTCTGCGAAGCCGGGGAGCGAGCGTTCTCCAGGTATGCGGCGTGCTTGTCCTGGTGGAAGGCTTCCTGGCACTGGTTGCGCTGGCGGTGGGTGTGCCGCTGGCTTGGCTCATAGTGAGATTTGCGCTTCTGCCCACCTTTGGCGACCCGGGTGGCGGGCCCATTGCGGTGGTCTATTCCCCAGACCCCTACTGGATCGCAGCAGTGGGCGCGGCAGTATCGGTCGTCGTGCTGGCCGTATCGGCGGCAGGGAGAGCCAGGACAGGAGTGGCCGATTCCCTCGCCATCAGGTCCAGGCCCCCGCAGGTATCTTTCTTTCACCGGTATTACTTCGACCTGCTTGCCATCCTCCTCGCCGGTCTCGTCTGGTGGCAATTCAGAGAACGCGACGGGTTCTTGTCCCGGTCCTTTTCAGACAGAGGTGTGGACCTTGATCCCATCCTGATACTGGGCCCAGCCCTGGGACTGCTGACCGCGGCGCTTCTGTTGATGCGCCTGTTTCCCTGGCTGATACGCATAATTGTATGGTTGTGCATGAGAGCAGGGCCCGGCTGGTCATCCTACGGCCTGGCCCGACTCGCCCGCGACCCGGTCTTGCCCTCTTCCCTCGCCATTATGCTTATGCTTACTGCTGCCCTGGGGATATTCGGGGCCACCTTCCAGGCGAGCTTGGCTCAAAGCCAGAGTGACCAGACCAAGTACCGGATTGGAGGAGAGTACGTGGTCTCCGGTCCTGGGGTGAGAGGCAACCTGGCCGAGGAACTTTCGCAGATTCCAGGCGTGATCGCAACGACGCCAGTCCTGCGAGATTCGGTTAGCCTGGTCGAAGGGCACGCGGCCCGTTCCGCGCTCTTGCTCGCCGCCAGCCCTCGGGCGCTCGCTCAAACCGCCTGGTACCGGGAGGATTTCTCTACATCTTCGCTTACTGAACTGACCGGGCTCCTGCAGACCACCAGCCACGAAGAAGGACCCGACCGCTTCGGTAAACCGCTACCGGATGGCACCGAGAGGATCGGGGTGTGGCTCAACACCAGTGGCTTGCAAGAACACGAACTGCAGGCAGACATCAATGTTTGGGCCAGGCTGTCTGACGCAGAGGGCCGCTATAGAAATGTGTCGCTGGGCGGATTCGGGGGTCCCTCGAGCGTAGGAGCCGGTGAATGGCTGCTCTTTGCAGGCGACCTTCCGTCCAGAGTGATTCAAAGCGGTGCAGAGTTACGCCTCGCCGGGCTCTTCTTCACGACGAGTTCGTTTGCCCTGGTGACTGCTGGTCACATACATGTGGACGACTTTACTGCCTATGGCCATACCCTCCCTGAATTGGGAGAAATCGTGGAGGAATTTGAATCGGTCGGTCGCTGGGCGCCCCTTTCCACAGAAACCAGTACGGCGGACAGGCTGGAAATCTCGCCTTTGGCCGCAAGGTCTGGGTCTTCCGGCTTGGCCTTTTCGTGGGCGGCCCCCTTCAGTGGAGAGCAGCGGGGCATTCATATTCCGCCAGTCTCCCTGCCCCTTCCGGCGATTGGAGGCAACGGACTGAATACAGGGCAGACCCTTCGAATAAAGCACGGCCAGGCGTCCGTGCCAGTGAAGATTGAAGGCACTACAGAGCTTTTTCCAACGGTTACGAACTTTCAACGGCCGTTCCTTCTGCTGGACATCGATTCATATCTAACGTATCTGAAATTCCTGCCACCCAGCGGGCTGGATAGTTCGCCCCAGGAAATATGGCTATCCCTGGATAACCCCCTGGATATCGGTGATGGCCCCCCTGATATCGCCAGCGAGTTACCGGCGCTTACCCGCCTGCGGGACCGGGACCACGCTGCGGAAGTAGCCTCACACAATCCGCTGGCGGGCGGCGGCTGGAACGGACTCACGGCGTTGAGCATGGGCTGCATTGCCCTGGCAGTCGTAACCGCCATGCTGTTCCACGCCGCCGCCTCGGTGAGAGCTGCAAGAATGGATACAGCTGTGGCGCGGGCGCTGGGCCTGTCCACATCACAGCTCTACATGGTGCAGGCAACCGAAAACTGGCTCATCGGAGGCGCTGCTCTCGCTGCCGGTGCCGCCATCGGGTATTGGCCAGGCAGGGAGCTGGTCCGGATGCTGGATCTCAGCCCCGGAGGCGCCAGCGGCATACCACCGATGATCCCGGAAGTACATGCCTTAATATTGGCGGCAGTATTGGCAGGCCTGACAGCAACGGTGATGGCGTCGGCAATATTGGGGGCCACCCTAGCTCGTCGCGGCGGGATTGCTAACGCACTGAGGGAAGGTGCCTAAGGGAATGCTGTCGCTCTTCCGGTTCGCGTACGTGATGGCAGTTGGGCGGGCGGTCAGCGGCTGGCGACTGGAACTGGTGCTCTTCGGCGGCATCCTCCTCGCCGTCTCGCTGATGGCCAGCGGCGTCATCTTTTCAGACCTGCTGGCCAATGCCGCACTGCGAGACGCCCTCGCCCGAGCCGAGCCCGAAAGCGTGAATCTGGTAGTCAGGACCTTCAGCAGCCAGGATGACCCAAAAGACATCCAGGGTCGCGCCCGGGCTTTCGCGGAAAGAGACTCATTTGTCGAGCAAAACGTCGTCGCATCCATCCGGCCTTACCTGAAGGAGCATTCCAGGTACCTGGAGACGGCTACTTTCTTCTTCCAGGGACGCCCTCACCTTGAGACCGATAGAGATATCAGGCCCAGGGGCCAGGTCTACTATCTCACTGGCCTTGCCGAGAGAGCACGACTCCTGGAGGGGCAGTGGCCTTCAGGAACGGGCGCCCCCGACCAGCCGGTGGATGTGGCTGTTGACCAGTTGGGGGCCGAGCTCCTGCAGATGGACGTCGGGGAAACCATGGAGGTGTTCCCCGCCACCACATTCGATGATGCCACCCCCGTTAGAGTCCGCATTGCGGCCATTTTCCAACAGGTGGACCCGGAGGATGAGTTCTGGTATGGCCTCTCTTATGCCTCCAGCAAGAAAGATGACCGCTGGACTCTGATCCCTCTCTACACAGACGAAGAAGCTTTGATCACCCGGGTGCTGGGCTCATATCCCTCCCTGTATGCCGAGACCACGTGGCACCTCTTCCCTGACCATGAAAAGCTGCGGGCAGAGCATATCGTTGAGATTCAGGGATTGATCTCCCAGGTCGAACGGGCCGTGTCCGTGGGGCTGAAAAACTCCAGCTATTCGATCCGCCTGGACACCCTGCTCCGAAACTTCGAAGAGGAACTTCTGCTCGCCAGGCTTCCCTTGCTGCTGATGCTGTTCCTGGTGGTGGGAATCCTGGTCTATTACCTCTCCCTGGTTGCCGGGCTTATCGTCCGATCAAGGTCCATCGAAATTGCCATGCTGAAGAGCCGTGGGGCAACAATGTGGCAGCTGGGTGTCCTGGGGCTCGGAGAGGGCCTTTTGCTGGCGGTACCGGCGGTGGTCGCCGGTCCATTCCTGGCGTTGGGCCTCGTAGAACTTCTTGGTGTCCTCTTTTTCCGATTCAGTGGGACCGAGGGCATCCTGACCGGCATACCGGTTGACCTCTCCTTGCCCGCGTTCCTGCTAGGAATTGCGGGAGGAGCGCTGGCCGTTCTGGTGTTCACTGTATCCACTCTCGCAGCATCACGGCGGGGGAACGTGGAGGCGCGCCAGTCCGGCGCCCGTCCTCCCACATCCACTCTGCTTCATCGCTACTACTTGGATGTGGCCCTGCTCGCGGTAATCGGCCTGGTGTGGTGGCAGCTCCAGAGTCGGGGTGCATTCCTGGTCCAGTCCCTGGGCAGCAGCGAGCTTTCAATCGACTACACGCTCCTTCTCGGCCCGGTATTGGGGTTGCTGGCCGCAGGGCTCATTGTGTTGCGGCTGTTTCCATGGGCGGCTGCGCTTTTGGCGAGGATCATAGAACCTTTCGGCCCACCCTGGATAGTGCATGTGATTCGCCACCTGTCCAGGGACCCAATGACGCCGGCCATGCTGGTGGTGCTGGTAATGCTTGCCACATCTCTGGGGATCATGGGCAGCGTATTTTCCACAACACTGGAACGGGGCCAACGCGAGCGGGCGTTGTACGCTTCCGGGGCCGACCTGCGCTTTCAGGTCAGCCCCGGAAGCGTGTCGGATCCCCTTGCAAGAGGCATTGAAGGGCTGGATGGCGTTGATGGCTTGGCAAAGGCGTACCGTACCCCGGCCTACCTGACGACCACGGGCTTCAGCACTTCCGCCACGCTCCTGGCCGTCGACGCCGATTCCATCGTCGGCGTTGCATGGTTCCGCAACGATTTCGCCAGCGGCCGCTCCATCGCGGAGTTGGCTGGATTGCTGAAAGGAACGGCCTCGATCGATCCGGCCGATCCAGCCGCACCAGCCACCGGTGGCATCCCGATTCCAGCCGATGCAACCGCGCTGGCAGTCTGGGCCCGGCCTGGCGGATCAGCCCAATACGTCAGTCTCTGGGCCCGGCTCGTGGATTCCCGGGGGCAGGCCGTCGACGCACTGGTCGGGAACCTCGAGGCTCCCCGCTGGGATCGCCTGGTTCTCGAACTGACGCCCGCAGGGCTGATCAGTGAACGGCAACCCAGGGGTGCGGTTGCGCCAGAGTTCGAGCCTCCCTTCACCCTGGTTTCTCTCCTGATGCGCAGCGGGCTGAGGGAAAACGACGGCGGGGCCATATTTCTTGGGGAGATCCAGGCACTCGCTCCGCAGGGAAACATACTGCTGCACGATTTCCAGTCTATCCAGGGCTGGGCTCCGGTAGAAGACTTCCGCAGACCGGGACTTTACTCCCTGGAAACCAGCAGGTCTGCCGCTGAAGGCGGCTTCGATGTGTCGGGCAGATTCAGTTGGGCGCCCGGCGGGGTCGGCCTGACTGGAATCAGGGCAGGAGGCCCCGACGAGCCGATCCCCGCCATCGTGAACTCGGAGTTCCTTGAGATATCCGATGCCGGTGTGGGTGACACGGTTGTCCTCGGAATGTCCACTCACGCCCTCAAGCTGCTGATAGTGCAGGAAATCGACTACTTCCCGACCCTCGACCCGAGAGACGTCCCCTTCGCAGTGGTGGACCTGTCGCGCTTTGAGACAGCGACCATTCACTACTCTCCTCGCCTTCTAAGGGGGCCCAACGAGCTCTGGATGGCTGCAGGGGATGCGCCTTTGGACAGCGAGGATATTCTCTTTACGCTGCGTGAGGAAGGCGCAAGCGTAAGGAAGGTGCTGGATGCTCCTTCACTGGTTGCGCAGAGATTGGACACGCCTCTGGTGAACGCCGGCTGGGGGGCGCTGCTGGTTCTTCTGTTCCTGGCGGTTTCGCTGGCCAGCGCCTCAGGTCTCATGCTGTTTTCGCATCTGGATGCACGGGAACGCCAGACGGAGTTCGCCATGCTCACGACCCTGGGTATTTCCAAGGGGCAGATGCAGGGAGTAGTCTGGGCGGGCCTGATTACCATGGTCATCTTCGGGGTTGGACTGGGAACGCTGCTCGGCTGGCTCCTTGGGTCGAGCTTGCTGCCCCTGATGGAAGTGGCCGAGGAGGGTACCCGGATTACCCCGTCTCTGCTGCTGACCGCCGACTGGCAGCGAATATTGGTATCCTACGTTATCCTGTCAGTGGTGACCGGTCTATGTGGGCTCTGGCTCACTTGGCTGACCGGCAAGCTCCAGCTACATCAGGTTCTTAGATTGGGTGAATGACGCAAAGCATGGATCAGCAACTCCAATACCGCAGCACGACGACCACAGACGACCATGAATCCATCGTCGTATGCCAGGACCTTTTCAAGATCTACAAGCGGGCCGACCTGGAGGTTGTCGCCTTGCGCGGCCTCAATCTGGCCGTAGCCCAGGGCGAACTGATCGCCATAGTCGGCGCCAGCGGAAGCGGCAAGAGCACCCTTCTGAACATCCTGGCCGGATTGGACCGGCCATCAGCCGGCCAGGTAAGAGTCGGCGATCGTGACCTGCTGGACATGTCGGACCAGAGCCTGGTGCAATACCGTCGCGAAGACGTCGGCTTTATATGGCAGGCCACCTCTCGCAACCTGTTACCGTATCTGAGCGTCTCCGACAATATCGAGCTCCCCATGGCCCTTTCCGGGCGGCCCGCGCGCCAGCGCAGAGCATGGGCCGGGGAGTTGCTGCAGGCACTGGGAATTGGCGACAAGGCGAACCGCCTGCCCCAGCAGCTCTCCGGGGGAGAACAGCAGCGCGCCGCAATCGGAGTCGGCCTGGCCAACCAGCCACCTCTGCTCCTGGCAGACGAGCCGACAGGGGAATTGGACACCGCAACGGCCATCCAGGTATTCGAAATGCTGCGCTCCTTGAACCGTAGCTTTGGCGTTACGGTCGTCATCGTTTCCCACTATCCCGGCGTCTCGCAGTTCGTGGACCGGGTGGTGAACATCCGGGATGGCCGCATCAGTTCAGAGACTTTTTCCGTCGCGTCGTATCGTCCGGACGGCTCCCGCTCGGAGGACGAGTTCATCGTCATTGACGAAGCGGGGCGGCTCCAGCTCCCACAGGAATACGCAGAACAGTTCGGCAGGAGAGGGCTGGCTCGAGTGGACATCGAGGAAGGCGGGATAACCCTGCGGCCGCCCGATGGCGATTCACGCTCTTCAAAGGCGGCGCAGGAATGAAAGAGACCATCATTTCCTCGTCTGCCCTGAGCAGGACTTTCGAGAGCGGCGGCGAGACGGTCTGGGCAGTTAACCAAGTTGACCTGCATGTAGAGGCCGGGGAGCTTCTGGCGTTTACCGGACGTTCCGGCTCCGGCAAGACCACTCTGCTCAACCTGCTCTCGGGACTGGACCGGCCCACAAGCGGCTCGGCGATGTTCCAGGGTACAGACCTGGCTCAAATGCCAGAGAGGGAGCTGGTAGAACTCCGCCGACGCAAGATTGGTTTCATCTTTCAGTCTTTCGGACTGATGCCCCTGCTTTCGGCGCAGGAAAACGTGGAGTTGCCGCTGCACATCATCGGCGTCTCATGGAGGGAAAGGCGGCGACGCGCACAGGACGCACTGGAGTCGGTTGGGCTGGGCCCACGTGCCAGGCATCGTCCCTACGAACTGTCGGGCGGAGAGCAACAACGGGTATCAATTGCCAGGGCACTGGTCGCCAATCCGGAAGTGGTGTTCGCCGACGAGCCAACAGGCGAGCTGGATACCACAACCGCGCGCTCCATAATCAACATACTGCGCCACATATCCGAAGAAGGCACTACGGTCATCGTTGCCACCCATGACCTCTTCCTGGCCGAAGCCGGGGACAGGCGGCTCGAAATGGCCGACGGCCGACTTGCCGAGCCCCCGTTACCTGTTTCCGAAATAGACTCCGGCCAGCTTTCCGAGGATCCCCAAGATTGAACTCGTAAGTAAATCGGCCGGCACTCCACCGTTGCCCAGGTCCGCCTCAAACCATATCTTTCATTCCCGTGGGTCGAATTTCACGGAGGTGTCATGGTCAAGTACTCGTTCCGGCTGCCCAATGCCGACTATCTGGGCTTCCCAGCTACGACCCAGGCAATCGTGGAGACGGCCTGCAAAGCCGAAGAGCTCGGGTTCGACGCCCTCTTCGTCAACGACCATGTCATAGTCGATGACTCGCCCAGGAGCGAACCCTGGCGCAACGTCTACGACCCCCTCATGGTCCTGTCCTATGTCGCGGCGAAGACGTCTTCCATTAGGCTGGGTACGTCGGTGCTGATAATGCCCTACAGGAACCCTGTCGTAACAGCCAAGATGATAGCCACCCTCGACCAGATGTCCGGCGGCCGTGCCATCGCAGGTGTCGGCGCAGGCTGGAGCGAGGCGGAGTACGACGCCCTCAGCGTCCCGTACCGCGAGCGGGGAGCGCGCACAAACGAGTACCTTAGACTCTGGAAAGAGTGCTGGAAGCCGGGTCCGACCACCTTTCACGGCCGCTTCCACTCCTTCGACAGCATGCACGTCAACCCCAAGCCGCAGCAGCAGCCGCACCCACCGATATGGATAGGTGGGTCCAGCCACGCTTCGCTGCGCCGCGCAGCAAGATTCGCGGAGGTCTGGCAGCCCACTCCCACCGCACTGCCAGACCTGATCAGCAATCAGGCTTATCTGCGGGACATCAGCGCCGAGATGGAAAAGGAAGCTCCTCGGACCCGCATGAGTTTTCGCGTAAACTTCAGCGACATCACCGGCAGCTCCGGTTCCGGGAGCAACAGGCCAACGGGCCAGGGAACGCCCGACGAGGTGGCCTCGGACCTTACACGCTACCGTCAGGAGGCTGGCCTGGAGGAGTTCCAGATGAACTTCAACGGTTGCGGCAGCCTCCAGCAGTTGCTGGACTCCATGGACGTCCTGATCCAGGATGTGGTCCCAAAAGTAGACCAATAAGGGTCGTACACTGATTGCTCATGACCACCTTGCACGCGTTTCCAACCGAAAGAGAAGCCAGGCGCAGGGTCCTGATGGACGCAGTGGAAAGCGTGCGTCCCACGTTGGTAGCCGGCGCCCAGGAAGGGGAGGAGACTGCAACTCTCCCCCGTGCCTCCGTCGACGCCCTGCATGAGTCTGGACTGTTGCGCCTCAAGCTGCCTCACGTCCTTGGCGGCGCCGAGGCCGACCTCGTAACCCAGCTCGACATCCTGGAAGCGGTCAGCGAAATCGACCCCTCCGCCGGCTGGTGCCTGATGATCGGCGCAGCCAGCCTGGGGGGAGTGGGGGCCTTCCTCCCAGAGGATGCTATCGAGGAGATTTTCGTCGGTGGCAACCCTCCAAGGACCGCCGGTGTTTTCGCTCCCTTCGGCACGGCCGTGCCGGTAGACGGCGGGTGCTTGTTGAGCGGGCGATGGTCCTTTGCCAGCGGCATCAGGCACTCGCGGTGGATATCCGCAGGCGCCCGCGTTAAAACTGAAGAGGCAGGTTACCCGCCCCAGATCAGGGCCACCATCAGAACGGCTGACGCCACGATTCACGACAACTGGCATGTGATGGGACTCAGGGGCACCGGAAGCTGCGACTTCTCCGTCAAGGACCTGTTCGTTCCGGCGAGCTTCGCCTTCGACGTGTCCTCAACGGAGCCCTTGCGCGGCGGGGCCCTCTATCGGCTGGGCAGGCCCGGCTTCGTGACCAATGAGCACTCCGCCTTCGCTCTCGGAGTGGCCCGCCGCGCGCTGACTGAAGTGCTGGAGGTCGGGCAGTCCAAGTCCCGGGGCTACACCTCCATCAATTCCCTGGCCCGTCGCCCCGCATTTCAGCGAATGCTGAGCGAAAGCGATCTGCGCCTGCGGGCCGTCCGGGCATTGAACGTAGAAGTCCTGGAAGAGGCCTGGCAAGTGGTATGCGGCGGCGCTCCTCCGCCGCCTCCGCTGCAGGCACGAATGCGAAGTTGCGCGACCTACACCACCGACGTCGCGGTGGACATCGTGACCCAGGCATTTCGCTTCGCCGGTGGCGCAGCCCTCTTCGACTCCAGCGTGCTGCAGCGCTGCCTGAGGGACATCAACGCGGCCGCTCAGCACCAGATGGTAAGCGACACCGCCTTTGAAAACCACGGCCAGTTCATGCTGGGACTCCCCGATGCGAAGGCAATGGAATAACAGCCCAGGAGGCACGATGCGCTTCGGCCACTTCTTTTACCCCATGAAGTTCGATGATTCCCGAGACGGACAGGCCATCCATGAATGCCTCGAAGAAGCGGAGCTCGTCGAAGAGCTGGGCTTCGATGCAATCTGGATCGCCGAGCACTATTTCACCGGGGAATGCGTATACGGAGACCCCCTTGTCTTCGCCAGCGCATTGGCGGTCAAGACAAGCCGGGTGGAAATCGGCTTCGGAATCCTCGAACTCCCTCTGCACAACCCGGTGCGGGTTGCCATCCAGACCGCCCTGCTGGACAACCTCTGCAAAGGACGCCTCATCGTCGGGACCGCCAAGGGCTCCAACTACAATGCCTACGAGTACATCGGCTTCGGCTCCAACCCGGAACTTGGAGTCGAGCAGATGGAAGAGGCCGAAGAACTGCTGATCAAGGCCTGGACCACCGACAACCTCGAATTCAACGGCAAGCACTACCAGGTCGCGTTTCCATCAGTGCGCCCCCGGCCGTTCCAGAAGCCGCACCCGCGCCTGGCCCGCGCCTGCCTCAACCCCGAATCGGTCCGGGAGATGGGCCGCATCGGCCGTCCGGTGTTGCTGCGTGGTCGCTCCACCAGCGCCACCGCATCCAACATCCGAGTTTATCGCGAGTCCATGGAGGAGGCCGGGTTCGACGAGGCCGCCATCGAAAACAACCTGGACCAGGTCTGGGTGTGGCGGGAGATGCACCTGGCCGAGACAGACGAACAGGCCTTCGCAGAGTTTCTGCCCGCGCAGTACGACGCGTACGCGAAAATGGAAGGCTACCGCACAGCCTGGAATCCTGCAGAATACCCGATGGAGCGACAGACTCCACCGATGATGAGAGAGGGTTACGCGGACACCCCCGACCCGGACGCTGCTGAGAACGTCATAGGAAGCCCACGACGGGTGGCCGAACAGCTGGCCCAGATGCGGGAAGCGGGCATTCGCAACCTGATGCTTACCAACCGGGGCCTGATGTCCCCTGAAAAGACCACCAAGTCCCTGAAGTTGTTCAGCGAAAAGGTTATGCCGTTGTTCCGGGACTAGAGCAGACGACCCGAAAAACTGTATTCGGCTTCGCGGCGGGCATGTCTCAAGATTGTCCCTGGCGCTAAGTCCGGCCCATGATTCGCTCGGCAAGTGCCAGGAGTTGCGAATCGTAACCCCTTGGCCCCACCAGCGACAGGCCAAGCGGCAGGCCGTCCAGCGTGGCCAACGGCAGGCTGACCTGAGGGAGGCCGGCCAGTCCCGCAATGCAGAGGAGGCTCATCGCCTGGGCCCTCACCCGGTTCTCCAGTTCATCCGTCGGCGCGTCCACCCTGGGAGCCACCCGCGGCGAAGTGGGCAGGCATAGCACGTCGCCTTCACCGAACAGCCTATTGATGTGCTCAATGATTCCATCCCTTCCCGCCCTGGCCGCCTCGACCTTGGCCTCTGTAACCCGCGACGCCAACTCCATACGTTCCCGGATACCCGGACTGAACTCCGGCTTGTGTTCCCCAATCCATGCCGCGTGGTTGTACCAGATCTCCCACGCCTGAATGACCCTGAAGGTCTCGAACCACCCGGTCAATCCGTCGGGACTGACGGTAACATCCACCCGGTCACCGACGGCGCCTACTGCCCGCTCCACCTCAGGCGTCAGCGCCTGCGTCACTTCCGAGCCCACAACCTCGAAGGCATCTCGTGCGAACAGCAGCCGTCGGGGCGCAGGCAATTCGTTCACGTCGTCCAGGAGGACCTTTCCGACGGCAGCAAACACGCCGACGTCCCTGGCGAACCAGCCCGCGACATCGAAACTCCAGGTGAACGGGGACACGCCCTGCAGAGACACCCGGCCATGGCTCGGCCTAATGCCAAGGATGCCGCAATAGCTGGCTGGCAGGCGCACCGAGCCTCCGCAGTCGGTACCCAGGGCAAAGTCCACCAGGCCGCCAGCCACCGCCGAAGCCGATCCGCTGGAGGAGCCGCCGCAGATCCGGCCGGGCGCCGCAGTATTGGCCGGTGTGCCGTAGTGGGCATTCTGTCCGCTGAGGCTGTAGGTCAACTCGTCGGTGATCGTCTTTCCGACCATGTCCGCCCCGGCGTCCAGCAGCCGCTGCACAGCGGGCGCGGTTGTGACAGCGGGAGGGTGCGTCTCCAGCCACGTGGGATTGCCGAAGCCGGTGCGGCTCCCAGCAATATCGAACACGTCCTTGGCCGCAAAGGTCAGGCCCTCAAGCGGGCCGCCACTCACGCCGTTGAGCCCGGCGTGATTCTCCCTGCAGAACGCCCCCAGAGTGTCATCCGGCAGACTCGCGTAGCGATTACTGGCCATTACTACCTCCCGTCGGCGGCTCCAGCATGGCGGCAGGCCGGTAAAAGGTGCGCCTACCCGCCTTGAACCCCATCGTGGGGGACACGACCTCCGCAACCGCATCGGCCCGGCTGGCGCAGTCCAGCACCACGAGGTCTGCGGCGTCTCCGACACTCACGCCGTGACCGGAGAGCCCCATCAGCATGGCGGGACGGCTGGAGACCATCTCGTAGCATTCCGCCAGTCCGCTCTGGTCCCCCACGTGGCAGATGTTCGCGTACAGGTTGGCCATCCTGACTAGGGAGCAGTCGCCGAATGGAGTAAACGGATTCAGCACGTTGTTGGTGGACAGGGAGCAGTTGACTCCCTCTTCCAGCAGCCTGTGTACCGGCGCCACACCGCGCATCATCGAGTGCTCCTGGTGCCTTCCCATCAGGTACAGGTCGGTGGCGGGAAGTACAGTGACCGCCACGCCCGCTTCGGCCAGTAGCCGCCCCTTTTCCTGCAGCCGGTCCGATGGCACCGCAGACAACTTCGTAACATGACCTATGGCTACCCGACCGCCATACTCATAGCGTTCCGTGAGCTCGCAGACATGGTTCAGGTCCAGGGATTCAGCGTCCGGCCCGAAATCGAGGTGCATGTCTATGTCGATATCGAACTCACGGGCGATCTCGAAAACCCGGTCAATCTGCCCGTGTGGGTCGGTGTCTGTATACGGGGCTGCGCCCACCAGATGCCCGCCCCTCTGCAACGCCTCGAGCATCAGTTCGTCGGTTCCCGGATTGTTCAGCAGGCCTTCCTGAGGGAATATGCAGATCTGGATGTCGATGGCCCACTTGAATTCATCAACCAGTGGCAGAATGCCCTCCAGGCTCCTGAGACCGATAACCGGGTCCACCTCGAGGTGGGTGCGCATGTGGGTCGTACCCTGAAGGACGCACTTCTCCAGCGTCCTCTTGGCCCGGGCGTATACATCCTCAGAGGTGAATTCCTTCTTGAGGCGGGCCACCTCCTCAATCGCCTGCTCCATACCGCCGCGCTGCTGAGACAGGCGGTCCAGCAGGCAAGACTTGTCCAGATGGATGTGGGTCTCCACAAATGAGGGCGTCACCAGGCCGCCACCCAGGTCGAACTCCTGCCCATCGGCGTTCAGCCCGGCGTCGATGGCCGCTATGCGCCCGCCCTCGATTCCGATGTCCACCAGGGGAGCATCAGGCCCGTCAACTATCCTGGCGTTTCGAAGTATGGCGTCCATGCCCTTACCTTGCCCGCAATTCCTCAGGGTGGCCGAAGTATACAGGAACCGGTTACGCTCGTTCGCGACTTGCGCGGCAAGTGATGGCGGGAAGGCGAAGCGGCAATTGGGAGTCCCAGACGGGTTGCCACTTTGCAGGAGACCATTACAATTGGCGGCGACACAGGACTTGTTTGGTCCTGATCCAAACGCCGACTTGCGAAGGAGCCAATTATGCCGGAGATAGAGAACAAGCTGAAGGAACTCGGTTACGAATTGCCGCCGCCCCGTTCGCCGGGCGCCGGAAACATCATCCCCTTTGTGCGGACGGGAAACCTAGTGTTCCTGTCGGGGACCGGCCCAGGCCTGCCCAGCGGCGGTCTGCTGCATACGGGCAAGCTGGGCGGCGAAGTCACGATTGAACAGGGCTACGACTGCGCCCGGCAGACCATGCTGAACCTGCTGACCAACCTCAAGGGGGCAATCGGCGACCTGGACAAAGTATCCCGCATCGTCAAGCTGCTGGCCATGGTCAACTCCACCCCCGACTTCGGGGATACTCCCCGGGTGGCCAACGGCGCATCGGATCTGCTGATCAACCTGTACGGCGAAAGGGGCCGCCACGCCAGGTCCGCCGTCGGCATGGCCACTTTGCCTGGAGGCATGCCGATAGAGATCGAGATGATCGTCGAGGTCGAGGACTAGAGGCACGGCATTCAATTGCCTCGCCAGATAGTGCCGGTTGATTTTGTCTCTCCCTCCCCCTGAGGGGGAGGGTGGGGGTGAAGTCCTCCGCACCATAAAATTGGCATACGACAAGTAAGAGGTGGACGGAATGGCGCTGGGAGACAACTTCGGAGTCCTGCTGCCCACGAGGGGTGTGCTGGTCTACGCCGGGAGCAATGGGCCGAGGGTGGAGCAGGTCTGGCAGATGGCTGAGACCGCAGAGCGGGCCGGCTACGACTCCGTCTGGGTGGGCGACAGCATCACCTCCAAGCCGCGCATGGAGCCCCTCACGGCCATGGCGGCCGTCGCCGCGCGCACCAGCCGGGTCAGGATCGGCACCGCCGTCCTGCTCAACGCCCTGCGCCATCCCGTCCACCTCGCCCACGCCGCCGCCACCATAGACAACATCTCCGGCGGCCGCACTATCCTTGGCCTCGGCGCGGGCCGCGGCAACAACCAGATGTTCGTCGCCGAACACGCCGCGGTAGGGGTACCGATAATGGAGCGGGCCTCCCGGATGGAGGAGAGCATTCGCGTCATGCGTGCTCTCTGGACCGGAAAGCCGGTCAGCAGCGCCGGGGAGTTCTTTCCCCTGGAGGACGTGGAGCTGGAACCGCGCCCCGTCCAGGAATCGATCCCTCTCTGGATATCCAGCAACTGGGTGCGCCGCGGCCTGTCCCGGGTCGCAGAGTACGGCGACGCCTGGATTACCAACGTCCCAACGGTGGAGCTGTTCGACCAGTGCTGGGAGAGAATCGAACAGAACGCAGGACAATTTGGCCGCGATCCTGCCGGGATCGGCAGATGCCTGTACATCTCGGTCAACCTGAACGACGACACGGATGCCGCCATTGACGAGGGCGACCGGTACATGCAGGCCTACTACAGCATCCCGTACGAGGTCATCAGCAAGAACCTGCTGTGCGTGTTCGGGCCCATCCAGAAGTGCATCGACACGATACTGGCCTACAGGGAAAGCGGCGCCGACTACTTCATCGTCAGGTTCGCTTCCCCGAACCAGGCCCAACAGATGGCCCGTTTCACCGAGGAGGTCCTCCCTGCCGTAGCCTGACGCCCTCAGCCGCTGCGCTCGGCGTATTCGGCCCTGGCAGCGTCCACCAGGCAGGCGTCGCGGAGCAGGTCGCTGGCCGTCAGGCTCAGGGCCTTGGCAACCTGCAGGGCGTTGGACAAGGCAAGGTCGGTAACAGCCGTCTCCTGCATCTGACGGGTGTGCGACGGCACCGGAGTCTCGCTGACGGCATATCGCAGTTCGAAGCCCGGCATGGCCTTGCTGATGTTGCCGAAGTCGGTGGAGGCCCCGCTTCCCGGACGGCCGGGTATCGGTTCATCCAGCCTGATTCCCAGCTCCCGGATGTTGGCCGCCACGGCTTGTGCCAAGGTAACGTTCGGCTGTACGTTCTCGTAGAAGGGATAGAACTCCTCCACCTCGAGCCGGGCACCGGTCATGGCCGCCGCTCCCTCCGCCACCGCTCTAACCTTGCCCACCACCTCGTCGCTCAGGTATCGCCCGTCCCTGGAACGCAGCATGAAGTTGGCCGCAGCGAACTCCGGAACCACATTGGGCGCCGTGCCCCCATCGGTGATCACGCCGTGCATGCGCACATCGTCCCGCAGGTGCTGTCGCAGAGCGTCGATGCCGGTGAACAGGTGGATGACGGCGTTCAGCGCATTTATACCGGCCTCGGGGTATGCCGCGGCGTGGGCCGCCTTGCCGTGGTATTTGTA
The DNA here is from genome assembly GCA_965216065.1 of Dehalococcoidia bacterium. Taxonomy (GTDB): domain Bacteria; phylum Chloroflexota; class Dehalococcoidia; order Lucifugimonadales; family UBA3495; genus VXOI01. Next base: position 522,940 of record CBDCFB010000002.1, on the reverse strand, counting down.
CCTGTAGCCCACCATTGCGAGGCTCCAACTCTCTCCCTTCGGAGACGCCGCAGGAATTATGGTGCGGTTGGAGAAGGGGTGGGACGAGAGGGTGGCGTCCACGCCATTGAAGACCCCCGCCTCGAGCAGCCGGATCTTGCCACCGCCTCCCTCTTCGGCCGGCGTCCCGATGATTTCGATACGGCCGGGCAGGTCGTTGGCGTTGGCCTGCAGGCCCAGGGCGGCGCCCATGGCTGCCATGGCGATCAGGTTGTGCCCGCAACCGTGCCCGATCTCCGGCAGAGCGTCGTACTCCGCCAGCACGGCGACGGTGGGGCCGTCTCCTCCTCCGCCAGGAATGACTGCCCGGAAGGCCGTCTCTATGCCGCCGATGCCCCTTTCCACCACGAGGCCGTTGCCTTCAAGAAATCCGGCCAGAACGTCTGAGGAGTAAAACTCCTCGTAGTTCAGCTCAGGATGGGCATGGACATCCTTGGAGAGGTCAAACAAGGCTAGCCGCGATGCCTCGATGACCGAGTTGGACCGCTGGGACAACTCGCCTTTGGCTAACGTATCCTGGCTACTCATGCTATTTCCACTCCTTTCCTCGGGAGGTTGGGATACACCTCATCCATGACAGGGCTGGATCTCGCTCTCATGACAGTCACGGAGCAGGACCACGGAAACGGGCCCGCCCGCGTTCAGGGCATTCTACAGGTGTTCCGCTGCCAACCGCCATCGCGGTAACCTTCGGGGCAGGGTCCTTTAATTCTCCAAATTCTTGCAGGGGAAGGAAGGTGAGGCGGTAGAATCGCGAGTGTCTTCCCTTTGCCTGCAACTGGGGTACGCCCCCACCCTAACCCTCCCCCAGAGGGAGAGGGAACAATTAAAAGACCCTGACCTTCGGGGCAGAGCTATCGAATACAGGCCGGACTTCCATTTGCTCCAACCCTTTCTTTTCACATGGATTCCAGCTTCCCTCGCAAATCGGAGAATTTTTTGTCTTCCCGGTCAAATGCGGCAATATCCGGCAGTTACAGAGGGCCCGGGTGTTGTCGTCCCGTGCGCGGAATTCCCTGATTTTCCGATCATATCCGAGCATTTCCACTCATTTTCGCCGACCTCGGCATGTTGCCTGCTGCGCGAACTGTTTTGAAATTCCGCTGGACCCCGGCGGCATTCAGGGTCCGCTGTTCGGGCAGACGGAATTCCATACACTGGAACATGTGTACGTTTAAATGGTAATCATGATACTGCGTGCGCTTTAGGCCGGCAAGTCAAAGGGCGAAGGCAGTAGCGAATTCGAAGCATGAATCATCTGAACCAAAAAGCTGGGGCAAGCCAAATCTACTACCATAAAATTCGTAGACCCGGCGTCGGCCCCCTGTAACCAATAGGAGCGGAAGCTGCCTGTCCAGCGGAATTCCGATAGCGGCATTTTTGCATAGGGGCGATGCCTCGGCAAACAGCACCGCTCCGGATTGTAACGCCCCGTCCAGGGAACACCCCAGAGGGGAGGCGGCGAGGCACACGCGATACGGCCTCACCCTATGCATCCGCTACAATGGCCCAGCCTGCCATACATCCCCCGGATGGAGGGACCGTGAGAATCGAGACTCTTGCCATTCACAGTGGTCGAAACGTTGATCCCGCCACTGGCGCGGTCACTCCGCCGATACACATGTCAACGACCTTTGAGCGGGATCCCGACGGCACATATCCTGAAGGCTTCGTATACGGACGCGCCGGTAACCCCACCCGCGCCCTCCTGGAGGAATGCATCAGGGACCTGGAGGGAGGAGAGGCAGCGGCCGCATTTTCCTCAGGCGCCGCCGCCCTGGCCGCGGTGTTCCAGTCCCTGGCAACGGGAGATCACGTGATCGGCCCTCAGGACCTGTACCACGGAACGGCGCTGCTCCTCAGCGAACGACTGGCACGATGGGGGCTGCACACTTCCTTCGTGGACATGACCAACATAGACGCCGTGAGGGAAGCGATCACACCGGCAACCAGGCTCATCCTGGTGGAGACGCCGTCCAACCCCCTTCTGAAGATCACCGACATTGCTCGTGTGGCACAACTGGCCCAGGACACGGGAATCGCCTGTGTATGCGACAACACCTGGGCCACCCCGGTACTCCAGCGCTGCCTGGAACTGGGGGCGGACATGGTGGTCCACTCGACGACCAAGTACCTGGGCGGCCATGGCGATGTCACCGGAGGGGCGGTGGTCAGCGCCACCGACAGCCCCATGTTTCGGGAGATTCGGGCCATACAGAAGGACGGAGGCGCCGTTCCTTCGCCCTTCGACTGCTGGCTCATACTTCGTGGAATACGAACGCTGCCCTACCGGATGCGCGCTCACTCCGAAAGCGCCGCCAAAGTAGCAGCCTTCCTGGATGAGCACTCGGAGGTCCTGGAGGTGTTCTATCCCGGTCTTCCCGGCCATCAGGGGCACGAAGTCGCATCGAGGCAGATGAGCATGTTCGGTGGGATGCTCTCCTTCCGGGTCCGTGGCGGAAGGGAGGCAGCGTTCAGGGTTGCGGCTCGAACTTCGCTGTTCACACGTGCCACGAGCCTCGGCAGCTACGAAAGCCTGATCGAGCACCGGGCATCCATTGAGGGACCGGCCTCCGCAACCCCGGAGGACCTGCTGAGGGTGTCGGTAGGTCTGGAAAATACCGACGATCTTATCGCTGATCTCGACCGGGCCTTGAGTGGCTAGAGAAAAAGCTGTCTGTGCGCAGGAGACCGGTCGGGAAAACGCACCGAAACCGGGAACACTTACGGCGACAATAATGGTCGCGGCGCCAACAGGGTTGGCAGCTACTGAAACCTCGGTTATGCCAGGAGCCTGGCGGCAAGCTCAACGAAGTCGTCCACGATTATGTCGGGCTGGTACGCCGAGTCCTCCGTGGGTAGCTTGTACCGGTTGACGTAGGCCGCCTTGAAACCACAGGCCTGGGCGCCCAGGATATCGAAGGCGTGGGCGGCGACCATCATGATCTCTCCCGGCTCACACCCGAGTTGCTGTACCGCCTTGCGGTAAATCCCAGGAGAAGGCTTGAACGCGCCGACCTGGTCCACGGAAATTATTGAGTCGAACTTGACCGGTACGTTGTTGCCCAGTAGTTCCTCCAGGTACCACTGCTCCCCGTTGGATAGAGCGATCAGCCTGTAGCGTGCCTCCAACGAGCGCAGCCCTTCAATGGCGTCGTCATAGGGCCACAGCTCCCTGTATACCGTCATGAACTCCCGTACTTCGTCGGCCATGTAGCTGACGTTGTGCTTCTTCAGGCAGTAAACGAAGGCCCTGCGGCAGGTCTCGAGGTAGCCGCTGTGCCCCAGCATCAGCAGGTTGTCCTGGTACTGCTCAATGCGCTGCCGTTCCCGCCAGTCGGCATAAAACGATTCGCCCGTCATCCCGGAGCCATGGGCCGCAAGGAACTCACCGGCAGGACCGGCCAGGCTGCCGCGCAGGTCCATGACGGTGCCAAAGATGTCGAAGGTAAGGTACTTCACACGGGCAAGATATCCGTCAGGCATGCGAAGACTCTCCTATCTACGGCAGTGTTCCCGATCAGGGATGCGATGTGGCTCAGATTAAGATCATCCACAAGCCGGATCAGGGTAACACGCCAAGCTCTGAATCCAGTGTCGGCCCGGTTTCCGAGGGTATCGGACCTCACCGACATCGGAATCCCCCACCTGATGACATCAAGCGCATTTACGGCTTAAACCACTGGATTCCCGCTTTCGCGGGAATGACGGTATATGGCCTTCAGCGGGTTTTGAGCTAGTTTGCAAACACGGATGTGGGCCTCGTAGTGATGTAGACCGCCCCAAAGTTCCCCAACCAGATGGCACAGACCGTCAGGGGACGCGGGTTATTCGAACCGCGAAGTCTCCGACATCGGGCGCAAGGTCATGCGCCGCGAAGGCGACGCTCGCAAGTGCCCATCCGGCAGCGCTCCCCGTCCATTCTGGCAGCCTGACTGGCACGCCGATTCCTGAGGATTGAGGGATGGTGTCAGCCTCCCGCGAATTGGCGGCCACCCTGACCATGTGTTGCCGGGGCACGGCCACCGGCGGGCCGAACTCGAAGGCTCCGGTGCGCCAGCGGCGGATGCCGGCGACCAGCTCCGCCTCGGTGTGGCCTCCCAGAAAACCGCTGTCAAAGGCGATGAGCGCGTCTGCTCCCGCCTGTGCAGGTATGTCAAACCAACCGGCCCCGGAAGCTAGGTGGCGAGCGGAAGATCGACCGCTGGACCCGAGATGTGCGCCGTACCAGGTTGCCTGGAACCCGGACACCTCGGCAGCCCCAAGGCGATGTAGCGCGTCATCGAAACACTGGACCAGCGGTGGTAGTACCATAGGCAATCCGACCGCCGTTTCGCCGTAACCTGGCGGGACCGGGATCGCAGCCCAACCTGCATTCGTCTCCCCTGGAACCATCGCCAGCAACTCCCTGGCCTCTGCTTCCGACATCTCCGGCAGATCCCCCCGCGCGGTCATCACCCCAGCTGGATCGACCAGGCTCGAGAGTTCACCATACACCCACCCGATCAGGGATGCGTCCGTGCTGTGGGTCAGCCCTGCGTCATAAATGTTCCAGAGCAACGGGCTGCGGTGTGCAGCCCACCCGGTCGACCAACCCATCAATTCCGCACGCGCTTCGAATACGCGATGGAAGAGGCCGTCCTTCTCTTCCTCTGAATCGATGCTCGCAAGCTCCGAGCCTGGGGAATGCTGTCCAAAAGCCTCAATCAAAAAGTTCGGCGTCATAACAACCCCTCCCCTTCATTGCAGGTGCGGTAGCAGTTCCTCGGAAATGAGCTGCAGGTACTCGAGCTTTGCGGGGAATTCCCTGGGCAGGTTCAGGCTGGCCAGCCCGACGTAATCCAGACCCTCCTCTTCCTTGCACCGGTTGAGGACTTCGGCGCAGTCCTGCGGACTGCCCGCTATCGCCCAATCGGGTAACTCTCGCTGCCCCCCGAGTCCGAAATCCACCGTGGTGTTCTCCTGCATGTTGAAGGAGCTGTACATGCCCGCCTTCTTGGCGGCCATTTCCCTGGCTTCGGTGATGGCCGTTTCACGGTCCCTTGCGATGGCGATTGAGCGGTGTACTCCGATACGCCCGGTTGGGTCCTTTCCCAGCTCTTCGAGGGCTTCCTTGTACTGGCGCGTCAGGAGGCTGATGTCCTTCCATGCCGGCTGTGGCCCGAGAATGACCCGGTCGCCCAGGGCCGCCGCACGACGCACCGCACCTCGGCTCTGCGCTGCGATCCAGATCGGAGGATGCGGCTTCTGCACGGGAGTCAGGCCCAGCTTCGCGTCATGCACCTGCCAGTGCTTCCCGTCGAAGTTGACCTCCTCCCCACTCCACAGCAGCTTCATCAGCTCGATGGACTCCTCGAATCGGCTCACCCGGTCTCGGCGATTGGTCCCGAACGCCGAAAGCTCTGCCACCCGGTAACCGATCCCCGCTCCGAGGATGAACCGCCCGTTGCTGATGTTGTCCAGCGTCGCCGTCTGCTCGGCCAGGTCCACCGGATTGTGGTAGGGGAGCAGCAGGACCCCGGTCAGGAGCTTCAGGCCCTCGGCTTCGGGAGCCAGGCGCGCCAGCGTCTGCATTGGCTGCATCCAGACGGTTGGATGGGATATGTAGTGCTGGGGGGCGTAAATAACCGAAAACCCCAGCGACTTGGCGAGGCGGCAAACCTCTGCGGCCTCTTCCACCTGCTGGTACATGGGCCGGTCAGGGTCTTCCATGTAATCCCGTATATAAAGCCCTACTTCCATTTCTGCACCTGCTCTCCGATGGAATTGCCCCTGTGTGCCGTGCCTACGCTAGTGCCATTAAGTTTTCCCCGTCAAGGGGCGTGGCGCGAGGGCCACCGCGTATCAACTGAAACCGGACTACAACCCTTCGTCATTCCCGCTTTCGCGGGAATTTCGTGGTTCCGGGTCTATCCCCACCCCTGTAAGGTGGATGCGGGATGTCTTCTCGATCCGGGCAATTGACTTGACCAGCGGCCTCTGGATTCCCGCTTTCGCGAGAATTACGGGTCTTCCGGGCTTCCGAAGACGAGGAGCGACTGCCCGGGACGCTCGCCCCGCTTCCCTGCCGCAGTTCACTCGTTGCGGAGGGCGGTCACTGGGTCCACAACGGTGGCCCGATAGGCCGGATAGCTCCCGCTGGCAAATCCCACGCCGGCCGCTACAAGAAAGGCCGCAGCTATGCTCCAGGGCTGAATCAATGTGACCATCTCCTGGCCGCCCAATTCGCGGCCATTGACGGCAATGGAAGCTCCCACGCCTATCGCAATCCCCACGATGCCCCCAAAAATGCTGAGCATCAGCGCCTCGGTAACGAACTGCATCACGATGTCCCGGGTTGTCGCCCCGACTGCACGGCGAATGCCGATTTCCCGGGTCCTCTCCGTGACCGATACCAGCATTATGTTCATCACTCCAATGCCACCGACCAGCAGCGAGATTCCGGCGATGCTGCCCAGCAGAATTGAGAGCGTGTTGCTCACTTCAGTGGCCGCGTCTATCAGATCGTCCTGGCTCTGTATCACGAAGTCGGGCTCGGCGATATCGTGCAGATAGAGCAACAGCTCGCTTATGTCCTCTTTGACCCGTTCCCCGTCGACTTCGTCCGCAGCCTGAACGTCGATTTGAGTCACGCGCAGGTCTCCGCTTGGCGTGTACAGGAAACGCAGCCTTCCGGCTGTGGCGCTGATCGGGAGAAACACCTGGTCGTCGGCCTCGCTGGCGCCCCCCTGTCCCTCCAGAACGCCGATCACCACAAACCCCAGGGTGATCCGCCCTCCCGCGAAGGACAGCCTCACATCCTGCCCCACCGGGTCCCTGCCAGGATACAGTGTACCGGCCACGCGAGCCCCCAGAACGGCCACCAGCGACCGCTCCCCGTCATGAAAAGGAGTGATGAACGAGCCATACCTGAGGGCAAGATCGCGTACCTCGGCGTATTCGCTGGATGTCATCACGATTTCAGCCCCAACGTTGTTGCCGCCCGCGATGGTCTGCGCATCCATGGACATGCGGGCGGCTACGGCGGTGACACCGGGGATGCCGTTGGACATTATTGCTGTGGCATCGCCCTGTACCAGCGTGGAACTGGCGAGCCCCGCGAATCCGCCGCCCTGCGACGTGGTCGCAGCAGCGCTGGACTCGATGAAGATCAGGTCCGTGCCCAGTCCCTGGATACGGTCGGTTACGCCCTTCTGCGTGCCCTGCCCGATCGCTATCAGCACGATGACCGAGCTGACGCCGATAATCAGCCCAAGGGAAGTCAGCGCACTCCGCAACCTGTTGGCGAAAATCGCGCGCATGGCGATCTGAATGGTGTCGGGCATACTCACTGAGAAGGCTCCTTCACAGGTTCGCGCGTCGAGGGCTGCGCATCCGCGTTGGCAGGCTCGGCGCCCGTGTCCCCGATTATCCGGCCGTCCCTCATTCGGATGACCCTCTGCGCATAGGCAGCCACTTCCTGCTCGTGCGTTACCAGCACGATAGTGAGGCCCTCCTGTTCAACCAGTTCCTTCAGGAGATTCATTAACTCGTGCCCTGTCGTCGTGTCCAGTGCCCCTGTTGGTTCGTCCGCCAGAAGCACCAGGGGTTTTGAAACAAGCGAACGGGCAATGGTCACCCTCTGCTGCTCGCCGCCGGACAACTCTGTTGGCTTGTGGGTGACGCGATCCAGGAGCCCGACCCGGGCCAGCGCCTCGGCAGCGCGTCGCCTCCTGTTGCGAACACCCTGGTAGATTAGGGGGAGCTCCACCTGCTCCAGGGCAGTGAGGCGCGGCAGCAGGTTGTAGGACTGGAACACAAAACCAAAGGCGCGGCCCCGAAGGCGCGCCCGGGCGCTTTCGGACAGCTGAGAAACATCGTGGCCGGCGAATTCGTACCGTCCACCGCTGGGCCGGTCAAGGAGACCGATTATGTTCATCATGGTAGTCTTGCCCGAGCCCGATTGGCCCATGACCGCGACGAACTCCCCCTCACCCACCTTGAGATTAACGCCGGCAAGAGCATGAACTACGTTCCCTCCAATGGAATAGGAGCGTGAGGCGTCCTCCAGCAGGATCATCGGCGACCTCCGCCGCCCCCGGGTCCAAAGCCGCCAAATCCGGGGAGTGCCTGCGGCTGCCTCTGCGTTGCAGTGAACGCGATGCCCTCTGTGTCAGCACCGATCAGCACCACTATTCCAGCGGCCAGACCGCCCAAAATCTCTACGCTCTCGCCGTCAGACTCCCCCACTTCTACGAAGACTCGTTCGAACTCAGGCCCAGCCTCACCGCCGGCCGCGGAGGGAACGCTGACGAACCACTCATCTTCAAGCTGCCTGACAGCCGAGATGGGGAGCAGCACCGAGTCCTCGCGAATTTCGGTCAGGATGGTAACGCTCGCGCTCATACCGGGAGCGGGCAGCGGTCTCTCCGCAGATGTCGCTGGCTGTCCGGCGACACCCTGGCGCCCAACGGGCCCCTGCTGGCCGCCTTCGCCTTGACCTCCACCGGCGAATCGCCTGAAAGCCTGGGCCATGGCCTGCAAGTCTTCCTCCTGCAATCCCTCCGGGAGAACCACGCCTTCAGGGATTGGTTCCCCGGCCGCGATCGCCTGAATTACCTGCTGGATTGTAACGCCCTCCGGCAGTTCCAGCCCGGCCAGCGGTCCGCCGCCGGCACCACCTCCGAACCCACCACCTCCAAATCCCCCACGCGGCCGGAAGCCGCCAGCAGTACCTTCTGCGGCCGCCTCGGCAAGCTCCTGCCCAGCCAGGATACGGGCCTCGACGTCGTAAGTAACCACTCCCTGCTCGGCGTTTGGCACGCGGCCTATCGATTCGACCCGTACCGGATACTCGATCCCTTCTATGGCATCGAAAGAAGCCAAGCCGGTCTGTCCAACCCCAAGGTCGAGCAGTTCCGCCTCAGTCACCGTCAGCTCGATTAGCATCCGGTTGGAGGTACTCAGTACGAACGCGGCGAAGCCAGAGGCGATGCTGTCGCCGCTCTGGACGTTCACCGCCTCAACGACGCCATCAAAGGGAGCAACCACCGTAAGGCCGGTTACTGCCGTACGGGCCTCCTCCAGCGAGAGCTCGGCCAGGCGCACGTCCTGCCGCTGCTGTTCAATCTCGTTCCCGGAAGGCCCCGCAACCAGATCGTCATATTGGGCTTGGGCGGTGGCCAGGCTCGCCTGAGCGGTCTCAAGCGTGGCGCGCGCCTGCTCTAGATCCCCTTCATCGGCCGCGGCGCGCAGTTCATCCAGCCTGGCCACCGCGGCTGCGTGACTCGATTTTGCCGCCTCCACCCCCTGTTCCGCCTGATATACATCTTCTTCGGTCGCAGCCTCCTGTAGTTCCCCGAGCCTGGCCACCGCCGCCGCATGACTCGACCGGGCAGCCTCCAGGGCCTGCTGCGCCTGGTATACATCCTCTTCGGTCGCCGTTTCCCCCAACTCCTCAAGCCTGGCAACTGCCGTGGCGTGACTCGAGCGGGCGGCCTCCAGCGCCCTCTCCGCCTGGAAGATGTCATCCTCGGAGGCTGGCTGCAGCAGGTCAGTGAGCATTTCTTTCGCCGACGAGAGCGCGGAGAGTGCCGATTCCCTATCGGCGGCAGCGGCAATGAACGCGACATTGGCGTCGGTCAACGCCGTACCAAGGCTCTCATACGTTGCTGACCTGTCCTCATACGATTCCTGCAGGTTGTCGCTCTGTGCTTCGGACAGTGGCAGCGTCCCGGTGCAGATCGACCTGATCACGTCGTCGCTGGGAATCAGCCCGCTGTATCTTTCACAGAATGCGTCTGAAGCCTCTGTGAGGGCTTCCTCGAGGGCTTCCTCGAGCCTGGTCGCATCGGCGAGTTGCACTTCCGCCTGTGTTATAGCGGAGCGCAATTCGGCGAGGTCTGCCTCGCTGGGTTCGGCGAAGAGGTCGGCCAGTGCTTCTTCAGCGGTGGAAACCTGCCCCACGGCCGTCGCTACTGCCTGCTCGGCGCTGGCCAGATCGGCGGTGCTGGGAGGCTCCGACAACAGCGACAGGGCCTGCTCTGCACTGGAAATCTGCCCCAGGGCTGTAGCCACCGCCTGCTCTGCGCCGGCCAGATCAGCAGCGCTGGGAGGCTCCGACAGCAGCGACAGGGCCTGCTCTGCGCTGGAAAGCTGCCCGAGGGCAGTCGCCACGGCCTGTTCCGCACTGGCCAGATCACTTTCGCTGGGAGGCTCCAGCAGACGCTCCACCGCGAGTTCGGCGCTCATCACCTGCGACTTGGCCGACACGATGGACTGGTTGGCCGAAGCCACGGCGGACGCCTCCGGATCAGACAGCAGGTTTTCCAGGCGCAGTCCCGCCTGCAGCAACTGCACTTCGGAGGTGGCAATCCGGCGTTGCGCCTCGGTGTCATCGAGGGTAGCCATCGCATCGCCCACCCGCACCTCTTCGCCCCTGGCCACCTCTACCGAGGTTACGACACCGGCGACCTCGAAGGTAAGCGTGGCGCTGCGTTCCGACACCGCCGAGCCGGTGAGTTCCACTTCGGAGGTCAGACGCCCCATCACCGCTTCGGTACGTTCCGGTTCGATGACGATGTCCGAGCTGTCAGGGCGCGTAAGGATGATGGCAACAACCGCCACGATTACCGCCACCGCGGCGACAGCAGAGACCAGCAGCCAGCGACGGCGAGAGCCTCTTCCGCGAATGATTGCGTCGATGTCAGTTTCGTTCATTCGGAATCTCCCGTTGCATCAGACAACTCCATTTGGATGACCGCCTGCCAGGCCTTGACCGCCACTGGTATCGCCGGCCTGGCGTCTGGAGCCAATCAGCACATTGCCGTCCCGGACACTGCATGCAGGCCCAGCATTGTTTTAGGTATCGACTCGGCCGCTGAGTCCCATTTTCTGAGGCATTTCGCCACCACTTGCCTCATTCCTTGTGCCAGTTTACTGGTTAACCTTGAAGAAGATATGAAGGCAGGTCAGGATGCCGGTTCACCTGCCCGTATCAATGGCATTGAACGCTGCTGGTGTAAAGTGGGGCAGGGGCCAAGCGGCCCCTGACTTACATCAGATAGGAACAGCGGGGGGAAAGCCATGACAGTGTTGGCAGACTATGCGAACAAGTACGAAACCGTCAGAGTGCACAGGGAAGAAGGGATCCTTCAGGTTACTTTCCACTCAGGCGATGGAAGCCTGTTGTGGGGCGAGGCGTCCCACCGGGAGCTGGGTTACGCCTTCGCCGACATCGGGGCGGACCCCGAGAACAAGGTCGTGATCCTCACCGGAACGGGCGACGATTATTGCGCCAATTTCGAGCCGAACCGCGCCGCACGGCGGATGCCGAGAGACTGGGATAAGACCTACTGGGAGGGCAAGCGGCTGCTGATCAACCTGCTGGAGATCGAGGTGCCGGTGATCGGCGCGGTCAACGGCCCGGCGACCATCCACGCGGAGATTCCGGTGATGTCGGATATCGTCCTCGCATCCGAGACCGCCACCTTCCAGGACGGTCCCCACTTCCCCCGCGGAGTGGTGCCCGGCGACGGCGTGCATGTGGTGTGGCCGATGCTGCTCGGCCAGAACCGGGGGCGCTACTTCCTGCTCACAGGGCAGACGCTGTCGGCCCAGGAGGCTAAGGAACTGGGCGTGGTGGCCGAGGTGCTCCCCGGTGACCAACTCCTGCCGCGGGCCTGGGAACTGGCCCGCCAGCTAGCGGAGCGGCCGCCGCTCACCCTCCGTTACAGCCGCGTGGCCATGACCCTGCAAATGAAGCGCCAGATGCAGGACATGCTGGGCTACGGCCTCGCCCTCGAGGGACTCGCCTACGTTGACATGTCATTGTCCCAGGGATAGTTGGTGTCCAACCATGAGGCCGACTGGGTTTTTCTGATGTCCGGCGTTTTGCCCAACGCTTTCCTGAACCACTGGTACGGTTGGGCTTATACTGGCCGAATAAGCTGTGGAATCCAGCAAATTGGCCAATGCGAATTCCGTCGGGCGTGTCAAGCCCATACCAGGGAGGGACGTGATGGACCGGTTTGACCTACCTTTTCTCACCGTGGCAGAGCTCTCGAAGCTGATCGAGTCCCGCGAAGTGTCTCCGGTCGAGGTCACGCAAGCCTACCTCGACCGCATCGAAGCCCTGGACTTCAAGTTCAATGCGTACCTTGCCGTCAGTCGACGGGAGGCCCTGGAGGCTGCCCGAGATGCGGAGCAGGCCATCGCCCGCGGCGAGTACCGGGGGCCAATGCACGGCATTCCGGTGGCGGTGAAGGACCAGTTCTGGACCAGGGGCGTCCGCACGACGGGCGGCACCCGGATCCTGGCCGACTTCGTGCCGGACGAGGACGCCACGATCATCGCGAACCTGAAACGGGCTGGCGCCGTGCTGCTTGGCAAGACCAACATGACGGAGTTCGCAATGGGGGCGGGATTCGAGCGGTTCAGCCCGCCCCGAAACCCCTGGAACCTTGACCGCCGCACCGGCGGGTCCAGCGGTGGCTCCGGCGCCGCCACCGCGGCTTTCCTCTGCGCCACTTCTCTTGGAGAGGATACTGGCGGCTCGATCAGGTTCCCGGCCACCTGGTGCGGGCTGGTCGGCCACCGCCCCACATGGGGGCTGGTCAGCCGTTACGGCGTGATGACCGGCGTCTGGTCAATGGACACTGCGGGGCCAATATCCCGGACGGTCGAGGACGCGGCCATCACCCTTACCGCCATCGCGGGGCACGACGAGCGCGACCCCTACACCTGGCGCCAGCCAGTGCCGGACTTCCGCGCAGGCCTGAACGCAGACATCCAGGGCCTGCGCATCGGGGTGATCACCGAGCAGATGGACGAAGAGACCACCGCCTCCGATACCCGCGACGCGGTGCTCAAGGCCCTGAGCGTGTTGGGTGAACTCGGCGCTACGGTGGAGAATGTCTCGATCCCCCTTACCGCCCACGGGGCTGTGCTGTCGCAGATCCCGTTGGTGGTGGAGCCGGCACTGAACATGAGGGAATGGGTGCGGGAGCGTTTGCAGGACTACGGCCACAACAATCGCATAGGCCTGCTGACCGGGAGCATATTCCCGGCCTATGCCTACCTGAAGGCCCAGAAACTGCGCACGATGTTTCGCAACCAGGTGCATGAGGCACTGGAACGATATGACGTGCTGGTAACGCCAACCTCCAGCGTGGCGGCGCAACCCATCGTCGAGGACCCGGTCCGCACCAGCAAGGAGGACGCAGTACCGCTGAGCTACCTGCAAACGCGGACCTTCAACCTGGCCAGCGCTCCGGCGGTCTCCATCAATTGCGGCTTCAGTGACGAGGGGCTGCCCATAGGCCTGCAGATAGGCGGCCGCCCTGGTGCCGACCAGACGGTGCTGAATGTGGCCTACGCCTACGAGCAGGCCACCGACTGGCATCACCGCCGACCGCCCAACGCCTGATCCGGGCGTTTGTCAGCAATCTTTTCGGAAACGGAGGCGGCTGAATGTGGCCGTCTCCGTTGCGCGAACGCCTGATTCCTCCCCCACAGCCAGGCCAGTTGACGACTCTGGTGGCGCTGCCACTTCACCGACTGCGTCTCATGCAGCCCATTGCTGTGCGTTCCTCACATTGTGAAATAATTCTCATTACTCAATTATGATGGTATATATTGATGTAATATATATTTATATGGTATAATGGAAGTGTCCAATTACAGACTGCGGCGAGAATCTGCATTGTGGGTCAACCCCACACACAGACTCCCGGAGCAATTAAAGAGATCGGAGCCTGCCCATGTGAAGGGTCGTTCCCCTTTCAGGGGACTCTCGACAGGAGGTGCGTCAATGATCGGGTTAGGAAGAACAGCAACCATCGAAGAACTCATCAGGGAGCTGGAAATAGCCGACCCTACTGAGACCAGCGTCGGAACATGGGATGGCCCGGACGGAGAAATGCGGTTATCCATTTTCCACGAGACAGGGCACGTATACGCTGTTCATGAAGATGGCCTGGAAGAGAAGGACGCTGAACTGCTGTTCCGCTTGCCTGTGGAGAAGATCGGCGTTGAGGCGGCTATCCTGGCGGTTGAGGGATACCTGCGTCCGGAGCACCAGCCCAAAATGAGGGAGTGTGACATGCTGCACTGCCACAATCCGGTGTCCGAGGACAGCGGGAAGAGCGTTGCTCCCGGAACTTATCTGGCAGTCTGCGACGAGTGTGCTCCCGTCGTGGAAACCGTAAGGTAAGCGCGGAAGCGAGCCAGTCTACTTCAGTTATCCGTCCATCCCTTCGAAAGATGGAAAAAACCAAGGGCGGGCCAATCCAGTGGGCCCGCCCTTGGTTTTTTCCGCTTCAATAATCCCGGAACACTCACCCTGGCTCTGGCCAGTGTCAAATGGTCTATGCTGCTCCAATCGCTCCACACCGCATTTGCCCAGGGCTATGAGCGCCAAGTGCGGCGGTGGGTCCGTCGGTCGCGATCTACATCACCTGGAAATGTGCCTCGGTGGGCACACAGTCGACCCCGTTGATCGGCACCATATCCTGAGGACACGCCGAGAACACAACGACGCAGTCCATTTCGGCGCGCAGGGTCACATGGTCCCCGGGCCCGGAGACCGGCGGTTCGAAGCTCACAGAGCCGTCCGGCCCCACCGGAATGTTCATGAACAGGTTCCAGGGGCTGGGCGTCTCAGGGGGCACCAGGTCCAGCTCCACCAGCGCCGACGCCAGGTTGTCGGTGCAGTTGTCGTGGTAGCCCTCGCAGCCCAGCAGCTCGTAGCGGTACCGGTCGCACGCCGCAATCAGCGTATCGTGTATCCCGCCTGATGTGTCCTCCATCAAGGTCAGGATTGGCCTCCTCCGGTTGGTCACCATCGACTGGCCTATCGTCGGCATGATGCGCCCGAGCGATGTCCTCGAATGCTCCATGGACATGAACTCGGTCAGGTCATCCCTCCGGAAGGCCCAGGTGTCGACGACCTGTTGCCCGTGGGTATTGATTACCCTTACGCTCTGCCCGTTTGAAACAAACGCCGCCTTCCCTCGCCGCGCGGGAATGGTGATCAACGCTCCTGCAGCCATGTCAAACCCCTCCAATCAGTATTGCGGCCAGCACGCCGGACATTCTGACCGTTAGTAGCCCGGACGGCCGGACCTGCAGACTGCAGGTTTTAGGCTCTCCGGGCTGCCCTTTCGTATAGGGCAAGACGACGCCCTGCCCCCTATTGGATCCCCCTCCTGGCTTCGAGGCCGCAAGCTTGAATGGTATTATGCGGCCAATAGATTGTCGGCTGCTTGAGGGATACACGATTGTCCTGAGTGCTCACTCCCTGTGTAGAAGCTAACCGGAGGAAAACAATGCGCATCGATGTCCACAGTCACATGATCTACCTGCCCTATCTGGAATACCTGGCAGGTCGCAGTTCCCTGCCCCAGGGTGTGCTCAGGGGCGGGACCTACTTCGTGAGTTGCAAGGGAGGGTACCTTCACGCCTCACCGTCAGCCCATGCCGACATCGACCAGAAACTGCGCGCGATGGAAAACCTTGGGATCGGCATATCGGTGCTAAGCCACGGAATGCCCGGCCCGGAGCTGCTGGGAAACCCGGAGGCCGACGCCTGGGCGTCGCGAATCAACGACCACCTCGCCGAGGTGATGCAGGCCCATCCGGGCAAATTCGAGGCCTGGGCCACCCTGGGCTGGCACAGCATCGAGCACACCATCGCCGAGATCGATCGCTGCGTGAACCACCTGGGCTTCAAGGGCGTGTACCTGTTTTCCAACATCAACCAGAAGACCCTCGACATCAAGGAATTCTGGCCGGTCTACCAGCATGTCGAGAGCCTGGGCGTTCCGATGAACATGCACCCCACTGCTCCCATCAACATGAACGGCACAGACCACCGTCCACTGGTGCCTGGGATGGCCTTCATGTTCGATACCGCCCTGGCCACTGTGCGGCTGGTAATGAGCGGCGTCTTCCAGGAGTATCCGGACCTAAAGCTGATCGTCCCGCACACTGGCGGCTTCGTCCCCTTCATCCGGGGACGCGTGGGCCGGCTGATCGACGAATGGACCTCGCCTGAGGACTGGGTTGACCTGGAACAGTCTTCCCAGGTGCACTTCGACAAGCTGTACGTGGACACCGTCTCCCACAGCCCCGAAGCCCTGGAGTACTGCTACAGGATGTTCGGCGCGGAGCGGCTGCTCTACGGCACCGACCACCCCTTCGGCCCTCCCAACATCGAGATCTACAACGAGATGGTGGACAGCCTTGACTGCCCGGAGTCAGACCGCGAGCTGATCAACGAAGGCAATGCCCGGCGCCTGTTGGGCCTGCCTGCGGCTGGCTGAACCGGACCTGGAAGCATGTGATTGCAGGACGAACAGGACGAAGGCGCTCTCAGAGAGGTAGTTTCCGGCGGGGGGACAGGGAGCCACACTATCCCTGATTTACGATCTTGATGCTCTCTAACAGGAAAATTCACTACGCCTGGGTCATCGTGGCGGTCGCCGCAGCGATGGGGTTCATCACCTCGGCGGTGCGATTCGCGGCCGCCGCCCTGGTACCCCACCTGAGCGACCCCGCCGCTGGATTCGGCTGGAGCTACGGAGAAATCAGCTTTGCATTCAGTCTCCAGTGGGTGGTCCTGGGGCTGGTCAGCCCCTATGTGGGACTCCTCGGAGACCGGTATGGAGTCCGACGACTCCTCCTGCTGGGGGCGCTGCTGTTCATTGCCGGAATGATGCTGACGGGCATCATGAGCAACCTGTGGCAGTTTTACCTCTTCTTCGGCGTGGTCCTTGGCGTCGCAACCACCATTTTTACGGTCCTGACGGTGTCCGGCGTCACCTTGTGGTTCAGGAGACACCTCGGAGCCGCCATGGGAGTGGTGTGGTCGTTCCAGGGAGCGGGAACCGTTGCTTTGCTCTTCCTGATCGGCGCGGCCTTCAACCAGCTGGGAATGCAGTGGATCTTCTGGCTGCCGGGCATTGCTGGAGGGGCGGTACTGCTCCTGCTTGTGAGGTTCTTCCACAACGGACCGGCTGAGATAGGCCTGCGTCCGCTGGGCGACACCGGGAACGAGCCGGTCCAGAGGCCGCAGAGAGACGAGGCCTCCCAGGAAAGGGCCAGGGTGTTCATCCAGCAGGCGAAGCGCACCGTCACCTTCTGGAACCTCATCGGCATCCACTACTGGGGGTGCATGGGCCACAACATCATCAATGTCCTGGTTGTGGCCATCGCCGTGGACAGTGGTCTGTCCCTGGGTGTTGCCGCCGGGGTGCTGGCGGCACAGCAGGGGGTCGGAGTCTTCGCCCGGGCAGCCGTGCCCGTGGCAGCGGAACGCTGGGGTTGCAGGGCGGTCTGGGTCGTGGGCATGTCGCTGCAAGCCTTCCCGCTGCTCTTTATCCTCTTTTCCCACGACGCCTGGGCCTTCTACCTGTTCGCAGTGTTATTCGGTATCGGCCAGAGCTGCGAAGTGCCAACTTTCCCGATCGCCAATCGGCAGTACTACGGGAACGTACCGCAGGGCAGCCTCTACGGCTGGCAGAACCTGGGCAACGGCCTCGGCATGGGGGTGGCGCCGGTGTGCGCCGGCGTGCTGTGGGACGTGACGGGGTCCTACCTTGCACCGCTTCTCATGTCCCTCGGGTTCAGCCTACTCGCTCTCTTTTCCGCTTGGCTGCTGCCCTCACCCCACTCCAGGCAAATACCCGACTGGGAGAGCCACCTGCCCGCAAACCTCCGTCCCGCCGACTAGCGCGGCCCAGTGGGCCGCAGCCTTGGCCGCATCGCCAAATTCAGGGTGCTCTTCCCGAGAACCTTGGCATCACTTCCTTGGCAAATAGCTCGAGGCTTTCGGTGGGGATGGGGTCCGGGAAAAGCAGGAAGAAGTAGGTGATCCCGGCGTCGACGTACTTCTGGATCTGGTCGGCGCACTTCTCGGGAGTGCCGGCGATGGCCCGGGAGAGGGACGCCCGGTAGTCGGAGGCGCTCACGTTCGCGTCTGCTGCACCCTGGGTAACCAGCCTGTCAAACTCCGGCTCGCTCCCGGCAATGACGACCCTGGTGTTGTGGCTCACCTCGATCTCCGAAAGGTCCCGCCCGACGTTCCGGCAGTGCCCCCCAAGTGCATCCAGGCTGGCCCTGTGCTCATCCAGGTCCATCTCGAAGCCCACGTTGCAGATGTCCGCGTATCTGGCGACTGCTCTGAACAGATGCCTCTCGCCGTGTCCTCCTATCAGAAACGGAGGGTGCGGCCTCTGGACGGGCTTGGGGTCGTTCTTCGCCCCGGCCAGGGTATAGTAACGGCCCTCAAAGGACACCTCTTCCTCCGTCCACAGCCTCTTCATCATGTCGACAGACTCTTCCAGCATCTCCACTCTCACCGACGTGGGAGGGAAATCCAAGCCCGCGGCTTGATGGTCGCCCCTGCCACCGCCGGCGCCTATTCCCACCTCCATCCTGCCGTTGCTGATGACGTCCAGGGTGGAGGCCATCTTGGCAAAGACCGCCGGGGGACGATAGGTATTCGCCAGCACCAGGGGGGTCAGCCTGATCCGGCTGGTCTCGGCGGCCAGGGCCGAGAGGGTGGTCCAGCACTCCAAGGTTGGTATGTTAAGCAGGTCGTACAGCGTCGCGGAATAGTACCCCAGCCGGTCGGCGTCCATCCAGATCCGCCGGAGGGTCCGGTAGTCGTACCCTCCTTGATGTATTCGAACACTGAACTTGACTTTCTTGTCCATGGTCCCGCCCACAACCTCAGGGTCTTTTAGTTTTCCGGTACGAATAACACAGTTTCCGTCATTCCCGCGAAAGCGGGAATCCAGAGGGCCAACCGCCTACAACACGACCACAGATTGCCGGGCGCTGGATTCCCGCTTTCGCGGGAATGACGGGTAAAAAATTAAGAGACCCTACCCACAACTTCAATGGAGTTACCCGGAGAGCAGGGCACGCTCGCCTTGGCTCAGCACGGCCACGGCGAGCAGTATGGCAACGGGAGCTAACGAAGCTTGGAGCTGAATTTCTGCCGTACCTTTGCAACCTTGGGGCTGATTACCAGATGGCAGTACATGCTGCCGGGGTTGTTCTGGTAGAACAGCTGGTGTTCCCGTTCCGCGGGATAGAACTTCTCGAAGGGAACGACCTGGGTTACCACAGGTCCGTTTTCGGTACCTGAAGCATCCAGCACCTTTATGAAATCCACAGACTGCTCCTTCTGGGAATCGGTCGTGTGGAGAATCACCGAGCGGTATCGTGCGCCCCGGTCTGCCCCCTGGCGGTTCAGCGTCGTGGGGTCGTGGGTTGCGAAGAATATTTCCAGTATTTCCGGAAACGTAATCTGGGCAGGGTCAAATTCCAGCTGCACCACCTCGGCGTGTCCGGTCTTCTCGCTGCAGACCTGGTAGTAGGTCGGGTTGGCGATGTGGCCGCCGGAATAACCGGACATGACCGATTCAATCCCTGCGACCTCCAGGTACACGGCCTCAACACACCAGAAGCATCCGCCCCCCAGGACGGCAATCTCGACATTTTGGTCTGTCACCTTTCTTCACTCCAATAGCAGGCGTTCAAGATAGTAGATACGCAGTTGGAAAGTTTCACCCCACCCTAACCCTCCCCCTGAGGGAGAGGGGACAAACTCCGCCTGCGTAAATCTCAATTGTATTTCAGCGTTCCTGCGTTGGTTGAGGCACCCGACGGGGCGGCGGCGGTACCTCCTGCAGGCTGCTCAGGTCCATGGGAGGAATATCTACCTGGATAAAGTCCCGTACTCCATTGGCCAGTTCGTTATAGCTGGGGAACCACGACGCCACCTGTGCCCGCCATGCCTCCAGTCCACCACTGGCATGCAGCTCGAAAGCCGCCTCTCGTCCGTCCAGACCTGACGACACCTGGTCCCAGGCCAGTTGCAGCAGGGACGCTCGTTGCAATGCGGTGTAGCCTCCACCGCCAAAGGCATCCTCCAGCTGGGCGGCCATCTTCGGGTCGGCGAAGTCGGTATCGGCCGGTGCGTTGATCAACGATGAACCCGGGAGCCCGCGCAGGATTTCCGTCATCCTCTGGCGAACCCTCAGGGTGTTGATTCCCGCAGAGGCTAGGTGAAGCTGATTGGGCAGTGCATACCCGCTTATGGTCGTTTCCGGCTCCAGCTCCGCCGCTGTCATGCAGGTGCGCGTAGTCTGGATATTAACGGTCAACTCGACCACTTGCTCAATCGTCTGGGGACTGTTCTTGAGTCCCATCACCTCGGCCAAGGCGAGTGCGAGACCCAGGGTCAGTTCGGCCTTGGCGAGCCATCCATAGCTGTGATGCCAGAGCAACCAGCACACCAGCGAATGGCGCCGGTTGCGGTCGATGGTCTCTCCGGTGAAAACGCGAGAGCGTGGGATGAAGACATCCTCCATCCAGACCATGGAGTCCAGTTCATCAAACCGGCTGCTCAAGGGAGAGAGGAAGCGATTCGGGTGCTTGGCGACGGCCCGGCGGGACACCACCCGGAGGCCAGGGGCGTTTACCGGCACGATGAACCAGAGGTGCCTTCCGCTGCCCTGTGGCAACTCATCCCTGCTGGTGATCAGCAGGTCCTCGGCAAAGGGAGTACTGGTGTGCATCTGGATCTTGCCGGAAACCACGATACCATCGGCAGTTTCGCTGACCAGGCGCAGCGCCGCACGCTGGCTCTCATCTTCGCGGAGCCTTGTCCCTATCAGCGGCCCCCCTCCGGCGAAGGTGAGAAACCTGCCGCTCCCGGTCAGGGAGTCCAGATACTCCTCAGCCGCTACTATTTCCTCAGCGGAGTGGTTCACCCGCTTCAGAGCATTCACCATCCCCAGGGCAATCAGTGCGCCATAGCCCGCGGTGTGGGTCATGTTCCCGCCCGTGATGAAATGCACGGCGCTGATCGCCTTCCCCAGGCGCCTCAAATCCGCAGACGTCTTCGGTGGGGTGAGTGCGAGAGGATACCTTCGGCCGTCTCCATCCGGAGGGGTAAGCAGGATATCCTGCCAGTCGGGATCAAAGTGCCTGTCATACCACGCGACGTACTCATCCACCATCGCCGAGGTCGAAGGGTGTGTCGTAACGTCTGTAACAGCGCCTTCGCCTAACACCCATACGTCGCGACCGTCACGGAGACTCTCTTTGTAGTCAGCTCCTGTACGCATGCTTCACTGTCCGCAGGAAAACCGGATGCAATTAGCAATTGTACATTGACAGGCCTTGGTGGAGATACAGGGGAGGCAAGCTTCGAGAACCAACGCGGGTCTTCTGACGATGACCGGTTCGTCCATGAGCCGAGGCAAGAACGGCGGTTTCGATCAGCTTGTCGCCAGTATTACAACGACGCTTCTTCGATTTGGTCAGTTTTTGGCCGGAAATCGCTTCGCGAAAGGCAAGGCCGCAAAGCTGTCACGGGCGTGGGCAGGTCGCTATGAAGAGGTGCTCAAGGTCCTTTTCTTGCGAACCGTAGTTGTAATACTAGTGGTGAGCCGGGAGGATCCCGGCTTTCCTCAGTCGGCGTTTTCCTACCACCATTGGTAACAACCTCGAGTCAATTAGCTCGTAACCCAAGAAATCCCATCAGCGTTGCTGCTGATGCTACACTGGGTTACGGGCCACCTGCCAGCGCTTCCTGGTGAACCGCTTGCCGAGGTCCCGTTCGATCTCGCGCCATTTCCGTTCATCCTCCTCTGTGATGAACGTGACCGCCTCACCGTAACGGCCCATACGGCCAGTTCGTCCCACGCGGTGGGTGAACAGATTCTCCGAGTCCGGCAGGTCATAATTGATGACCTGACCGATACCATCGAAGTCCAATCCCCTGGCGGCCACATTCGTCGCCACGAGGATCGGCGCGACACCGGAGCGGAAATCCGACATCACCCGTTCACGAGCACCTTGGCTCAGATTGCCCTGGAGCGCTCCTACCGGGTAGCCTAGGGAATCAAGCTGTCGGGCCAGATTTTTGACGCCGCGCTTGGTTTTGCCAAAGACGATAACCGGGGCATCTTCCCGGCCGTCCAGCAGAGTCCGCAGGGCTTCCAGCTTGTCGCTTTTATGGATGGTGTAGACCAGGTGCTCCACGGTGGGAGGCGCCTGGAGGCCCGCGTCAACCTCGACCGTTACCGGATTACGGAGGTGCTTCGAGGCGGTCCGGGACACCCAATCAGGCATCGTTGCGGACAGGAGCGCTGTCTGCCGCTCCTTTGGCGTGCGGGCTATGATGGCTTCCACGTCCGTGGCGAACCCCCTGTCCAGCATTTCATCCGCTTCGTCCAGCACCAGGAATTGCACGGCGCTCAGGTCGAGCGTCCTCTGGCGCAGGTGGTCCAGCGTCCGGCCCGGAGTCCCGACAACCACCTGGGCACCCCTCCGCAACGCTGCATATTCCGGCCTCAGGGCACGCCCGCCATACAGCAGCGTAACGCGAATTTTCTGCGGGGAAACCAGGGCCTCGATGACCCCGGCCACTTGCATGGCCAGCTCGCGGGTCGGCACCAGCACAACGGCCTGCACCTGTTGCAGCGACGGGTCGCACATCTCCGCCAAGGGTACGGCGAACGCCAGCGTCTTCCCGGAGCCGGTACGCGCCTGGCCGATAAGGTCCCGTCCCGCCATGAGGTGAGGAATGGCCTTCTCCTGAACGGGGGTGAGCCTGGATATGTTCATCCGGGAAATCGCCGCCTTGGTAATGGCGTCCAAGGACATTTCAGAGAATGTGACATCTCCGACCGGGGCGCTGTCAACGGCTGGCTTACTGTCAGAACGCGGCCGGGCGGACTGGACTGACTGGACTGATTGGATGGAACTGGCGCTGGCCACCGGGGAATTCCCCTCGCGGCGGGCCTTGAAGCATTGGCGGCAATACACCGGCTTCCCCTGGGTTGGCTGGAAGGGAATGGTGGCGGACATATTGCAGTCATCGCAAACGGTCTGGTGCGCGGTGCGGTTGGCGGTGCGCCTGGACGGAAGCAGGCGGGCAGACGAAGAACGATTGGTCATACGAGAACGGACTCCCTGATCTCAGATTGCGACACAGGTGGATCAGCGGGGAGGTGAACAAGAAGAGAGAGGGGAAAAGAGGGAGGAGGGAACGGTCCGTTCTTGCGTCAAACCTTGGCGAGCTAATCGAGTGTGTCCTCCTATCTTAGACGAAAATGTCAGTTCCTACCAGACAAGGGTATAAATTCGGGAAATAGTCCATCCTTCCTGTTATCAAAGAACAATGGGTGAAAGGGCTTGAATGCCTGCTGGAACAACACTATTCGCCACCTTACGATTACGGTTCACGTTGACCATGGCAAGACCACCCTTGTGGATGCCCTGTTGAAGCAGAGCACGGTGTTTCGTGACCAACAGCAGGTGGGTGATCTGATTATGGACACCAATCCCTGGAGTGGGAGCGCGGCACTACGATCGTAGCGAAGGGAGCCTCTATCTCCTACGGTGGTGTCCGGAAGAACATTATCGACACGCTGGGTCACGCCGATTTCGGCGGCGAGGTGGGCCTTGGGACGGAAGCTCCGGGGATTTCCCGAGGCAAGGCACCCTGATCATCGTGGCCCTCAAGGAAAGCATGTGGAAACTGATGACCGCCTACGACGTCCCGGACGCCGATGTCACGATTGGATGCGAACCCCGGCTGCAACCGAAGCGCTGCTGGCAAAGGTTTTCAGGGCAGGGGGGCAGGGAGGACCGGGCCGACCGAGACTACATGCGGCTCCACACCGCCCGCCAGGGACTGCCTGGCAAGGGCTGACAAGCGGATAGAGGCTTTCGCCCACGCCGATGATCTAGTCAGAGACAAGCGGGCGAGGTGCAGCGTTAGGAGTAGGATCTTCGCCCGTTGTAAAGATGGTTGCTTTGGCTACAAACCACCTTCAGCCTTTCCTGAAGACGCGGTGTACGCCGCGCCGCCCTTTACACGTCGACTCTACCGTGATACTAAAACGACACTAAAACTTCGTCTGAGTGCTGGGACGCTTTCGTTTGGCATCAGTACCGCATATAATCGGGTCACGTATCCAGAAGACATCTCTGAATACCACCTAAATACGTCGGACCAACAACAGTAAATCGTAACCGCAAGGGAATCACAGTTAAAACGACCCATAATGTGCATCAAGAATGTGCTCAAGAAGGAGGAAGCATGGCAGACAAGGACATCGCTTTAATGGCCCACTTGATGCGCCGCGCCGGATTCGGAGCGACGTATGAAGAGCTAGAGGCCCGTGCCGCCAAGGGCTACGAGGCCACTGTGGAGGAGTTGCTGCATCCCGACACGCAGCCCGCAATCGAGCGGGACGTGTTGATGCGCTATCAGCCGCAGTGGGTGTCCCAGGCGGGACTGGAGGGCCAGCAGGAAGAATGGACCTTCCGGATGATCAATACCAGGCGCCCGCTGGAAGAGAAGATCACCCTCTTCTGGCACCAGATTTTTGTCACCGGCCACGCCAAGTGCGAGTACCCCAGGCAGCAGCAGATTGAGTTCGAAATGTTTCGCTCCATGGGAATGGGCAACTTCCATGACCTGCTCCTGGGTCTGGCAGCCGACCCCGCAATGGTGTTCTACCTGGACAACTGCATGAGCCACAAGGACGCCATCAATGAAAACTGGGGTCGCGAGCTTCTGGAGTTGTTCTCATTGGGCGTCGGCATGGACGGACAGGCCAACTATTCCGAGGATGACGTCAAGGAATGCGCCCGCGCCTTCACCGGTTGGACGGTGACCAACTCCGTCCCCAGGTACCCCTACGGCAAGTACGAGGCGGCCTTCATCTTCGACCCGTCGGACCACGACTATGGCGAAAAGACCTTCTTGGGCGAAACGGGCAACTGGAACGGCGAAGACATCGTCAGGATCGTCGCCAGGCAACCCGGCACGGCCAGGTTCATCGCCCGGCACCTGTACAACTTCTTCGTCGCCGACGAGCCCCAGGTCCCAGCGTGGCAGAACACACCTCCCAGGAACCCCGAGGCCATCAAGATGCTGGAGGACGAGTACTTCCGCTCCGACTACAACATCCGCTCGATGCTGCGGGTGCTGTTCAACTCCGACTTCTTCAAGGAAGCCCGCTTCACCAAGGTGAAGAGTCCCACCGAGACCGTGGTGGGGACCATGCGCCTGGTCGGCGACTTCGACTTGCCCAAACCCGGTATGAACGCCATGACCCTGACCATCCGTTACATGGGCCAGGACCTGCTCAACCCCCCGACGGTGGAGGGCTGGCATACCGGCAGGGAGTGGATCGACAGCGGCACCCTGGTCGAGCGCATCAACTTCACCGCCGACGCCGTGGGCAACACCGCCCACCGCGGAGTGCAGGCCATCATCAGCCGCCTGAGTTCCGAGGGAGAAGTCATCTCGCCGGAGCGGCTGGTCGACGGCTGCCTGGAAATGCTTGGAGCCTACGAGTTGGCTGAAGTCACCCGCAACGAGCTGGTGTCCCTGGCCCGCAGCGAAGGCGAGTTGCGGACCAGCACCGAGGAATTCGGCCAGAGGGTCGGCCAGATGCTGCAGTCCATCGTGGCCACCACCGAGTACCTATTCGCATAAGAGAGCAAGGGGAGAGAAATGACAACCACCAAGAAAGACCCGGTGCTGGTGGTCCTCCAGTTGTCGGGGGGCAACGACGCTCTGAACACCATCGTCCCTTACAGCGACCCCCTGTACCTGGATAACCGGCCCAACGTGAGGATCGACACCAACAGGGTCATTCCCATCAACGACAAGATCGGCTTCAACCCGGCGATGGCGCCGATCAAGCGCCTGTACGATGATGGCAAGGTCGCCATCATCCAGGGCGTGGGATACCCCAACCCAAGCCGTTCTCACTTCCGTTCTATGGACATCTGGCACACCTGCGAGCCGGATGAAGTGGGCGACGAAGGCTGGCTGGGCCGGGCCGTGCGCGACCTGGACCCAGGGAAGGAAAACGTGCTGACCGGCGTCAACTTCGGACGGGGCCTGCCGAGGTCCCTGGTGGCTCCCGGCGTGCCGGTGGCTTCCGTGGGCAACCTGGAGACCTACGGCGTGCTCACCGGCATCGAGGTCGAAGATCAGCGGACCAAGGCCCTCGACGTGTTTTCCAGGGTGTATACGCCGATGCTCGGACAGGGCCCGGTGATGGACTACCTGGCCCAGACCGGCCTCGACGCCCTGGAAGGGGCCGACATTCTCAGCACCGCCCCCGGTATGTATTCCTCGACCGTGGAGTACGGCAAGGACGACGTCGCTCAATACATGCGCAACATCGTCCAGGTGCATCTGGCGGGGCTGGGCACCAGGGTGCTCTACACCACCGCGCCCTACAACAGCTTCGACACCCACGCCGGCGAACTGGCGAACCACACCATGCTCTGGACGGAGACGTCCAACGCCGTCGCCGACTTCTACGACGACCTGAAGGAGCACGACGCCGGAGACAACGTGGTGCTCTTGGTCTTCACCGAGTTCGGACGCAGGGTCCACGACAACGGCTCCGGCACTGACCACGGGTCGGGCGGCGTGGCCTTTGTGGTGGGCGAGTCAGTCAAGGGCGGCCTCTACGGTGAATATCCTTCGCTGGAGGCTGACAAGCTGCTGGAGGGGGACCTGCACTTCAACAACGACTTCCGCGGCCTCTACTCCGCCCTTCTGGAGAAGTGGATGGGCCTGGACGCCAAGCCCATAGTGAACGGCTCGTTCGAGCAGATGGACTTCATTAGCCAGGCTCTGTGAGGTGAATATGACCACCCCCACTAGAATTTCGCACGTACAGCTTCAGTACAGCCACACCATAGGGCGTGGCGAGCAGTTCGGACCGGGTTTCACCTACCCGGTCCAGATGGCCCGGGGCGACGACAGCCTGATGTACGTCCTGTGCCGGTCTCCCGAGTACCGGCCCGAGGGCACCCGCATCACGGTCTGCACCGTTGACGAGGAATACGTCAACGCCTTTGCCCGCGGCGTCGCCCAGCAGGGGCCACACGAGTACAACTTCGACGATGGCTCCCTGGTCTGGCCCGTGTCCGTGGCCGTTGCCAGCAATGGCAACGTCTACGTGTCAGATGAATGGGTACACCGGATTTCCATGTTCACCAGGGACGGGGACTACATCGGCAAATGGGAGGAGCGCGTCGGCAGCGGGGATGGCGAGCTTGACCGGCCTGCCGGCCTGGCCATTGACGAAGACGACAATGTCTACGTCGTCGACAGCATGAACCACCGCGTCCAGAAGTTCACTCCCGACGGCAAGTTCCTGGCCAAGTTCGGGAGCTACGGCGACGGCGACGGCGAGTTCGACATGCCCTGGGGCATCTCCCTGGACAAGCAGGGCAACGTGTACGTCGCCGACTGGCGCAACGACCGGGTCCAGAAGTTCACCGCCGACGGCCGGTTCCTGATGAAGTTTGGTTCTTCCGGCGAGGGCGAGGGCGAGTTCAATCGACCCACCGACGTAGCCGTGGACAGGGACGGCATCATATATGTCGCCGACTGGCTGAACGACCGGCTTCAGGTCTTCGACCCCGATGGCAACTTCGCCGGCCTCAAGACCGGTGACGCGACTGTCTCCAAGTGGGGCAAGGACAAGCTGGACGCCAACCCGGAGATGTGGGAGGAACGGGAGCGCTCACAGGGACTGGAGCGTGAGAAGGACTTCTGGGCCCCCAGCGGGGTCGAGGTGGACGATTCCAACACCGTGTTCGTCTGCGAAGGTCCTCGCAACCGCATCCAGGTATACCGCAAGCAGTCTCCCACGTTCATGGGGCCCCGGCTGTAGCCCCTGACGGTGCTGGACCCTTAGGGAAGGCCCCCGAGCAGACCGGGCGAAGGCCGCTGATTGCGGCTTCTCCGGCGAACACAGGGGGTCTTCTCCGTGTCACCGAAGTCATGGTTTCCAACCCTACCCCAGCCTTCGAGCTTTCAGGGAGCCGGTCTTTCCCATGCCCATCACTGTAGCGCACATTCCCAACCTCGAATGCGAGGCGTTCTATTTCGACATGGAGCGCCGCGGCATTGAATTGCGAAACATGGAACCCAACGATGTGGCGAAGGCCCTGGAACAGGGCGAAGTAGACGCCGGGCCGGTGTCCTTGATGGATACCTTCGTGATGGCGCCAAAGGCCGTACCCATTTCCGGGTTCTGCGTCGCGTCGGTTGCCAGGGCCGTGTCCAGCGTGTTGCTTTCTAAGTTGCCCTTGGAATCCCTGAGCGGCGGCCGCATCGCCCTTGGCGACGGCGATTCCACGTCTGTGAGCCTGCTTCGAGCGCTGGTGACGTTGAAGCACGAGATCCGTGGGGAAGTTTTTGTAGATGAGCAATCGGACCACGACGCAGTCCTGTTGACGGGCAATCAGGCCCTGCGCGGACGCCGGCGGACGCGCGGCTTCCCGCACCGGTACGACCTGGGGGAGGAATGGCAGAATTGGACCGGACTGCCTTTTGTCTTCTCCCGGTGGATGGTCAGCGCGGAAATGGAGCGGCAGGATCGGGTGGTGCTGGAGGATGCCCTTTTCGTCGGACAAGAGGACTGGATGAACAACCTGTACCGGGCGACCGGCCCCCGCGACGACCTGCTTATGCTTCCGAGGGAAGTACTGGAGTACGTGCAGGGACTGAGATTTTTCATTGGAGTGCCGGAAGAACGGGCCATCGCGTTGTTCCGGGAGAAGATGGCCTTGCTGGAAGACAATTCCACTTGAGCTGAAGGTAAATCTGGCGCTTGCCGTAAACCACTCGAATCGCCGCATTGTCCCAGTCCAAGTCCTACTTGTCCTACTTCCTCAACATCCACATCTCTTTTCTTCTGATGCCAGTGGTGGCCATCATCCATAGCATGGCGCACCGGTGAATGTGTTCAGAGGGCACAGGTCCAGCAGGGCGATGAACTGCTGCTCGGTAAGAAAGGGCTTGCGATTCTTGGGCACCTTGGGGGCCTTGATGTTACTGGCAGGCGAGGCGTCGATGAGGCCCCACTCCACGCACCAATTCAGCCATGTAGTGATGGCTTGCCACCGCGTGCGAATTGTTCGGGGTTTTAACCCTCGCTCCTTCATGGAGCCAAGGTGCTGAAGGACATGAAGTGAGGAAAGGTCGGTCAGGGTGTGGCAATCGGGATCAATATTCTCGAGATCCTCAAGAAACAGCCGCAGTTCCTTGGCGTGGAACTTGACGGTCGCCTCGGTGCTGCCTTCGATGTGGTGGTAACGGAGGTAGTTTTCGAGGATTTCGGATAACCGCTGTGACACTCATCCATAGTTTGCCGACTCTGGACGCCCATTTGTAGCTGTTGGCTCCCCGAGTAGGATTCGAACCTACGACCTAGCGGTTAACAGCCGCCCGCTCTACCGCTGAGCTATCGGGGAACGTCCACGGCCGCCCGGAGTAGCCGGGCTTGCAGGGTTCAATTGTATCACCCGCAGGTTCGCCGCTCAACCGCCCGGCACGAATTTCGGCGCTACCCAATCGGAATACCTCTATCGGGCGTCGGCATCCATATTGTTACCGCTCTGTCAGCTCTAAAACTTGACAGAGTTGTTATCAATTTTTATCATAGTTACATAAACGCTTACCGGAGCAATATGCTCTTAACCACTATTTCGCGCCTGTTACACGAGGGCTCTCCCACAGGCCAATATAAATCTTTCGCGGTGGTGCAGCCATGAGCAATTACTACGACGTGCTGGGCGTTGCCAGAGATGCCTCGGAAAAGGACATCCGTCAGGCCTACCGGCGGCTGGCCAGGCAGTACCATCCCGATGTCAACAAGAGCGACGAAGAGGCAGAAGGCAGGTTCAAAAAGATAAACGAGGCCTACGGCGTCCTCTCTGACTCTGATTCTCGTCAAAAGTATGACCGCTATGGCGACAACTGGAGACATGCCGAACAGTACAATCAGGCCAAGCCTTCTTCCAACGGCGGGATGCGCTGGACGGTCAGGGAAGGCGACGATGTCTTCTCCGCTTTCGGCGGAGGAGGGAGCATCTTTGAGGAACTCTTCAACTCTGGATCGCCACCCCGCAGCCGGGGGACCTGGCGTTCTCCCCCGGCCGAACACCCCGTGGAGGTCACGCTCGAAGAGGCCTTTTACGGCACGACCCGCACGGTGCGCACCCTCAATGCCCGCAATCTGGAAGTTAAGATTCCGGCGGGAGTCGACAGTGGCTCCAGGGTCCACATCTCCCCCGACGGCGCACCGGGCAGCGACTTTTACCTGGTGGTCTCGGTCTGGGATCACCCCAGGTTCGAACGAGAGGGGCTGGATCTCCACACCGAGGTGGAACTGGCTTTGGACGACGCTGTGCTGGGCACCGAGATCCTGGCCCCAACCCTCACCGGCCAGGTCGCTCTTACCGTTCCGGCCAACACGCCCAATGAGCGGCGCTTCCGCCTCTCAGGCAAGGGAATGCCCGCACTCTCCGGCAACGGGCACCACGGCGACATTTATGTGACCGTCAAGGTGCGCGTGCCCACCGATTTGACTGATGAAGAAATCGAATTGTTCCGCAGGTTGCGGGACCTCAGGCTGGAGCGATCAGCCATTAACGATGGCGCTGTGGCGTAATCACTTTGGGTACGACCACAGCTCGAAGGGAGGGGTTTTGGTAAATGGTAGAGAATAACCGTCTCAGGAACGAACCTTGCTTTGCTATCAGCGTTGCAGCTCGCATCGTGGGAGTACATGCCCAGACGCTGCGACACTATGAAAGGGTAGGACTTATCTGGCCGTCGCGCACCTCGGGCAGACAGCGGCTCTATTCCATGGCAGACATCGAGCGCATCAGGCGACTGCGCACGCTGACCGAGGATATGGGCGTCAATCTCGCCGGGGCCGAAGTCGCCCTGAAGCTCATGGCCCGGGTCAAAGAACTCGAGGGGGAGGTGGAGCGCCTTACCGACACCGTCGCATCCCTGCGGCTGGGTGAGCGCTAGGGCGGCATCCCAGGGTCCTAGACCCTGGTTTCAGTCTCTGTATTTCCCATCAAGGAGGCGTCTTTATGGCCTCTCAGAACAATCAATACACCAACTAGTATTACAACGACGAGTTATTTGGTAGGATTGCGTGAGCACTGGGAGGTTTCGGGAGGTGAGGCGGGGCGATGGACGCGGCAGCTTTGGAGGGAGTTTACGAGGGCTTGCAGGATTTCCATAGCTACTTTGCGCCGGTTTTCGGTCGCAAGCAGTGGCGGGAACGTGGTGGACAATACCTGCAGGGTCTGCTGGTGCAATCCCAAGAGCGGCGCAACGCGGAAAACCTCTCGGAGGCGGTGCCGGCGTCGCCACGGGCGCTGCAGCGCTTTCTCACCGAATCGCCCTGGGATGATGACCGGGTGATTGGCCGGTTGCAGGAGTATCTGGGTCCCCGGTTGGAGGACCCTGAGGCGGTGTGGGTGCTGGACGGCAGCGACTTTCCCAAGCAGGGGGTGAAGTCGGTGGGCGTGGCCCGGCAGTACTGCGGGGCGTTGGGCAAGATCGCCAGCTGCCAGGCTGGGTTGTTTCTGGCCCATGTGGGACCGAGGGGACGGGTGTTGGTGGACAAACGGCTGTACCTGCCCGAGGAATGGACTGGGGATGTGGAGCGCTGCGTGGCGGCGGGAGTGCCGGAAGATCGACGGGAGTATCGGAGCAAGACGGAGTTGGCCCTGGAGATGGTGGAGCGAGCCCAATCCAGGGGACACCTGGGGGCCCAGTGGGTGGCCGGGGATAGTGCTTTCGGGATGTCGCCCCCGTTTCGCGAAGGATTGGCGGCGGCGGGAATGCGCTACGTCCTGGACGTGCGGCCGGATATGACGGTCTGGCCGTTGGAACCGACCTGGACCGATCCGCCCTATCAGGGCAACGGTCGTCCCCGTAAGCCCAGACTGCGCGGCGGGCAACGACAGACCATGCAGGAGCGGGCCGCTGCAATCCCTGTGGACGGCTGGCGGGAGATCACGGTGCCGAGGGCAGCCAGGGACCGCGCACCTACCGTTACAGCGCCCAACGGGCCCGGATAACCCACCAGCGCAAGCCCGGCGAAATCCTCTGGGCGATCTATCGCCAAAACCTGGACGGCAGCGAGTCTCGCTACTACTTGTCCAACGCGCCCGGGGACACGCCGCTGGAAACCCTGGCCTATGTGGGCGGCTCCAGGTGGCGCATCGAAACCGAGTTCGAGACTGAGAAGAGCGATGTGGGATTGGACGAGTACGAGACCCGAACCTGGGCGGGTTGGCACCATCACGTCACCATGTGCCTGCTGGCCGGAGCGTTTTTGTTGACCCTGCAGCAGGGTTGGGGGGAAAAAGATGCCCCAGATCACTCGTCCCCAGGTGTACCGGGTGGTGCGTGAACTCTTGCCCAAAGAGCAGTTCGGACCAGAGGAACTGCTGCGGTGGCTGGCCGATGTCCAAGAGCGCAACGAAAGGGCCAGACTCTCCCACGAGAAACGCCGCGCCGCCCTCGGTCGCCACCCCTCCGGCCTCCCTCCTTAACTCGTCGTTGTAATACTAGAAATCTGGCCGGAAAGTGGCGCCGGCCGGCCAGCGGCTATACTTGGGGTTAACAAGCATAGCGAGGGCTGAGAATGCTGGGAGAGCGTTCGGACCAGAGGGGTCTCTGGGAAGCGGACCGGTTGTACCTGGACCATGTGGGGCGTGACACTTTCTACGGTCTGCTGGCCTCATTGCGAGGCCGGCTGTTCCGGGACACTGATTTCGCCGAGTTCTACTGCGCCGACAACGGCCGCGACAGCGTGCCGCCCAGCCTGCTGGCGACGGCTCTCCTGCTCCAGTCCCACGACAAGGTGAGCGACGCCGAGGCCAAGGCCAGAGCGGACTTCGACATACGCTGGAAAGTTGCTCTGGGGATTGAGGTGGAGGACAGGCCCTTCGCCAAGAGCACATTGCAGGTGTTCCGCGCCCAGCTGATCCTGCACGACAAGGTGCGGGAGGTGTTCGAGTCCAGCCTGCGCCTCGCCCGGGAGTCGGGCTACCTGAAGAGGCGCAGCATGAAGGTGGCGCTGGACACGACCAACATCCTGGGCCGGGGCGCGGTTAGGGACACCTACAATCTGTTGGCCGACGGGACCGTCAAGCTGCTGCGGGCGTTGGCGCAGGTTGAGGGAATCAGCGTCGGGAAATGGGCCAAAGCCCAGGGATATGGGCAGTACCTTGCCTCCAGCATCAAGGGCGAGGCCGCCATCGACTGGTCGGACAAGCGGGCGCGGGCGGCGTTGCTGGCCGGGATTGTGAGAGACGCGGACCGGCTGCTGGAATTGTCGCGTCAGGCGCAGGGGAGTTGCCCGAGGATAGCGCCGAGCGTCAGCGGATAGTGGCGGCGGCGGAGTTGCTGGGGCAGTTGCTGCTCCAGGATGTGGAGCGCACTGATGACGAAGTGAGCCTCAAGGACGGGGTGAGCCGGGACCGGATGATGTCGGTGCATGACCCGGAGATGCGCCATGGACACAAGAGCAGCAGGAGGCGCTTCGACGGGCACAAGGCGGCGATTGTGGTGGACACCGATTCCCAGCTGATCACCGCCGTGGACGTATTGCCCGGCAACGCTCCGGACAACTCGGGGTCGCTGGAACTGGTGGAGGCGAGCGAGTCCAACACCGGTGTGCCGGTGGAGGAGGCCATGGGCGATGCCGCCTACGGAGACGGCTATACCAGGCAGGCCTTCGCCGACGCAGGCCGCACCCTGATTGCCAGGGTGCCGGGCCGCCCCAACCGGTCTCACTTTCCGAAAGAGGACTTCCATATCGACTTGGAGGCGGGCACCTGCACCTGTCCGGCGGGGAACCTTACCCGGAGAATCCGGCCCTTGGGTACTCGCACCACAGCAACAGGCCGGACGCACCAACTGAAGGCCTTCCAGTTCGACGGAGCGGTCTGCGGGGTGTGCCCGCTGCGGACCCAGTGCGTGGCTGCGGCACCGGGCACAGGACGGACGGTGCAGCTGCACCCGCAGGAGGCGCTGTTGCAGCATGCCCGGGCCCTGCAGCAGAGTGAAGCCTTTGGCGAGTACCGGCAGCGCCGGGTGGTGGTGGAGCACCGGTTGGCGCGGCTGGTCCGACTGGGAATCCGCCAGTCCCGCTACTTCGGGCGCGTCAAAACCAGGTTCCAGCTGTACCTGGCGGCCACGGTGGCCAACCTGACCCTGGTGGCGGGGAAACTCGGACGGTCGGGCCGGGCCAGTGGCGGCCCAACAGGCCACAGCATCGTCCTGAGTATTCGCCCCTCTGTTGTCGCCAATGCTACCGCCAGTTTCTCCGCAGTCCGCCTCGGACTGCTGTGGCCCGTGATTCTGCTCACGCCGGCTTTACTGCCCAAATGTCTCTACCCAACGAGAACTTTCCGGCCACATTTCTAGGTACAACAGGTGCTGCAGAATTCTCAGGAACTTGTGCGCCGCAACCGCCACAACCAGCTGGACGTGGAGCATATTCTGCTGGCCCTGCTGGAGATGGAGGAAGGGGTGCCTTCCCTGATACTGGCAGAGTTGGGCGCACCCTCCAACGAAATACGGACCGCCTTGCACAGGGCACTGGAGTCTGCTCCCAGGCTGGCCTATGAGGCCAACCAGATCTATCTCACCCCGCGGGCACAGCGACTGCTCGACAACGCCAGGGCGGAGGCTACTCGCCTCAACGACGAGTTTATCGGTGCCGAGCACCTCTTTGTCGCCGCCGTCATGGAACAGGATGGTCCATCCGCAGGGCTGCTCAGAGCCCACGGCATTGACCGCGAGCGGGTCTACCAGGCCTTGACCCAGATCCGTGGAAGCCACCGGGTGGACGGACCCGACGCCGAGAGCCGATACGGCTCCCTGGAACGCTTCTCGCTCGACCTGACCCAGGCTGCAAAGGAAGGCAAGCTGGACCCCGTCGTGGGCCGCGACGGGGAGATCCGCCAAGTGATGCAGACCCTCACCCGCCGACGCAAGAACAACCCCGTCATCATCGGCGAGGCCGGCGTCGGCAAGACCGCCATCGTGGAAGGGCTGGCACAGCTCATCGCATCCGGCGATGTGCCGGAGTCCCTCCGCGGGCGGCGCCTCATGGCCTTGGACCTGCCCGCCATGGTGGCAGGTTCCAAGTTCCGCGGCGAGTTCGAAGAACGGCTGAAGTCGGTCATTGACGAGGTGAAGGAAGCTCGCGGCGAGGTGGTCCTCTTCCTGGATGAGCTTCACACCATGGTCGGTGCCGGCAACAGCGAGGGAGGCGTCGACGCCAGCAACATGCTGAAGCCCGCCTTGGACAGGGGCGAGATGCAGTGCATCGGGGCCACCACCCTGGACGAATACCGCAAGTACATCGAGAAGGATTCCGCATTGGAAAGGCGCTTCCAGCCCGTCTTCCTGGAAGAGCCGTCCGTGGAGGACACGGTCGAAATCCTGAAGGTGCTGCGGCCTCGGTATGAGGCCCACCACAACGTCGACATCACCGACGAGGCGCTGGTCGCGGCGGCACGCCTCAGCGACCGCTACATCACCGGCAGGCTGCTGCCCGACAAGGCCGTGGACTTCATGGACGAGGCTGCGAGCTAGCTGCGCATCGACGCTGAGAGCCTTCCCGCGCCGCTCAAGGAGAAGGAGAACCGGATCCAGAGGCTGAACGACCAGGAGCAGGCCTCCGCCGAGCGCCATGACTACGAACGCGCCGCCGCCCTGCGCACCGAGCGCCTGCGGCAGCAGCAGGAGTACGACACGGAAAAGGCTGCCCAGATCGGCGATCGCCCCATGGAGCGGGTTGTTGACGAGGCACAAATCGCCAACCTTGTCTCGGCATTCACCGGCATCCCCGTCGGGCGCCTGCTGGAGGGCGAGGGTGAACGCCTTGTCCACATGGAGGCCGACCTGCACCAGCGCGTGGTTGGCCAGGACGAGGCGGTGGAAGCAGTATCCGAGGCGATTCGCCGCTCGCGGTCGGGCCTCAGCGACCCGCGGCGGCCCATAGGCAGCTTCATTTTCCTCGGGCCAACCGGCGTGGGCAAGACAGAACTGGCAAGGGCCCTGGCCGAGTTCCTCTTTGACGACGAGGCCAACATGGTCCGAATCGACATGTCGGAATACATGGAGCGGCACGCAGTCTCTCGCCTGGTGGGAGCACCTCCGGGCTACATCGGCTACGACGAGGGAGGCCAGCTCACCGAGGCCGTGCGACGGCGCCCCTATCGCGTACTGCTGTTCGACGAAATCGAGAAGGCCCATCCGGACGTATTCAATATTCTCCTCCAGATCCTGGAGGACGGCAGGCTGACCGACGGACAGGGACGCACCGTTGATTTCCGCAACACCGTCATTATAATGACCAGCAATCTCGGCACCGAGGAACTTCATCGCCAGGCCTTCGGCTTCCGGCCCGACAGCCGGGACGGGCAGGACGAAATGAAGGCGCTTCGGGAATCGGTGGATGCCGCCCTCAAGCGCACCTTCCGCCCCGAGTTTCTAAACAGGATCGACGAGACCATCGTCTTCCACCCATTGGCTCAGGAGCAGATCGTCCAGATCGAAGAAATAATGGTCAGGGATGTCCGCAATCGGCTGGCTGAGCGCGAAGTGACCTTCGAGCTGTCCCCGGAAGCCTGCTTCCGGCTGGCCCGGGAGGGCTTTCACCCTGTATACGGGGCCAGGCCCCTCCGCCGGCTGATCCAGCGCCAGTTGGAAAACCCCCTGGCCAGGATGGTCCTTTCTGGCGATCTCAGTCCCGGAGCCCACGTGCTGGTCGACGCCGGCCCGGATGGTATCACCCTGAGCGCCCAGCCGGCACCGGACCAGGCCCAAACTGCCCCCACGGAACCGGCGCTGGTGTAAAATACCGGCGCCGGCCATCCGGTACCAACTTTCGGAAGCGAACGCAAGCACCGCATGACGATAACGGCATTAAGGCAAAAGGCACAGCTCAAGGATATTGATGTGGGCGGAATCAACGTCCACTACGCCACCGCCGGAGAGGGCCCGGCCGTGCTTCTGGTACACGGCTTGGCCTCTTCCATGATCACCTGGTATTGCAACATCGACGTGATCGCCGACGCTGGCTTCACTGCAATCGCCATTGACTTGCCGGGCTACGGAGGTTCCGGCCTCGCCGATCATCTCGGGTACTCCCCTGAGAGTGCCTCCCGTTTCCTGGTGCAGTTCGCCGACGAGATGGGAATCGAACATTTCTCAGTGGTGGGAAACTCCGCCGGTGGGCTGGTAGCCGGCGTCACCGCCCTTGAGCACCCGGAACGAGTCGAAAAGGTCTGCCTCGCTGGATCCGCAGGGTTGGGAAAGCGCATTTCCTGGCCGCTGAGGCTGATTTCAATTCCTGTGGTCGGCGAACTGATCTACAAGCCCCAAATGATCAGCCAGGAAGCCCTGATCAAGCGAATTTTCTTCAGGCCTCCCGAGTTCATTGACGAACTCCTGCCCGAAATGGTTCGCGTGCGGTGCCTCCCTCACGGGCCCCAGGTCATGCTCCAGTCCGTCCGTTCCGGCGTCAACCTGCTGGGGCTCAGGCCCGAGCACCAGA
This sequence comes from Dehalococcoidia bacterium, assembly GCA_965216065.1. Classification (GTDB taxonomy): domain Bacteria; phylum Chloroflexota; class Dehalococcoidia; order Lucifugimonadales; family UBA3495; genus VXOI01. The sequence goes on along the minus strand of CBDCFB010000002.1, from coordinate 485,471 downwards.
TCCTCAACCGGCTCGGCGATCTTGAGGCAAGCCTTCTAGCCGTCTGGGGGGAAGAAGACCTCGTAATACCCCCGATCGGGGAGGATGACATCCGGCGCGTCGCGCCCGGGAGCACCGTCCACGTGCTTCCCGAATGCGGCCACTGGCCCCAGATGGAAAAGCCGGAAGAGTTCAACCGGATCCTCACCAGTTTCCTCTCCGAGCCATCGCCCGCCGCTTTCACGCCGAAGGGCGATTAGGTGTCAGCACATCGCAAAGCAATTGGACAGCACCGACGGCGCTGCAATCACCGGCGCCGTTGGTGAGCAAGGCGACCCCCACGACGGAGTATCGCCCGGCGAAGCTTCCGATGCGGCCGTTCCCGGTCACAGCGCTTTTGTTCTCAGCCTAAACGCCGCGATTTCGTGGCTGGTGTACACATGGCGCGGCCGGCTGATCGTAATCGCCGTCGTGGCTGCTATTTCAGCTGCAGCCTTCTTCCTCCAGGACCGCATCAGTGTTGAGAGGTTCGGTTATGCCGCCGTCGCGGGGGCCGTGCTGCTGGCCAGCGGCGGGTTGGTGGTTCCCGTCCCGGCTCTGGCCATCACCTGCACCACGGCTACCTTTCTCCATCCCGCGGCCGTTGCAATCATCGCCGGTCTGGCGGGAACACTGGGAGAGTTGACCGGCTACTTCCTTGGCTACAGCGGCAGCGGCGTTCTCGAACGCCGCCGTTTTTATCACCGGGTGGAGGGCTGGATGAGGCGCCGTGGATGGCTCGTGCTGTTCATCATCTCCGCTGTCCCCAATCCGCTCTTCGACGTGGCCGGCATCGCTGCCGGCGCCCTGCGATATCCCATGTGGCGATACCTCGTTTTCGTGGGACTGGGCAAGCAGGTCAAGTTCTTCATGATCGCCTATGGATGCCACTACAGCGTCCAAGGCCTGAAGGTCGCCTTTGGCCTGTAGTAATCCGCTACAGGCTTCAGGCTTCCACCACCAACGCCTCGACTACCAGGGTTTTCAGTTTTCCGGCATGATTAACGCAGTTTCCGTCATTCCCGCTTTCGCGGGAATCCAGGGGGCCTACTGCCTACAGCACGACTACAGTTAGTCGGGCACTCGATTCCCGCTTTCCCGGGAATGACGGGTGAAAACAAAAAGACCCTGCCTCGACTCCGCAGGTGGTGGCGTCGCCGCTGCCCACACTGTATTCTTGTATCGCTTCATGCCTACGCTCAGGGGCCCCGTATTGCCCCAGGAGGTCCATTTGATACGCGGACTTGATGGCAAATTCCCTAGACTTCACCCCTCCGTCTTCGTCAGCGAAGCCGCCTACATCGTCGGCGATGTGACCATCGGCGAGGGCTCCAGCGTGTGGCCCAACGCAACGATCCGAGCCGATTACGGCGACATCATCGTTGGGAGGAACTGCTCGCTCCAGGACAACTGCGTGCTACACACCGACGACCATCTGGAGCTTGGCGACAACGTCCTCCTGACGCACGGCGCCGTCATTCATGGCGGGAAGGTGGGCAGCAACGTGCTCGTCGGCGTCAACGCCGTGCTGCTGGAGGACGCCGACGTCGGCGACTACGTTTTCATCGGCGCCGGTGCCATAGTCCGCGGACATGTCCCCGACCACTCGCTGGTGATCGGCGTTCCAGGTCAGATCCGCCCCTTGAGCCCGGCCCAGGAAGCACGCCTGCAGGACCCGACCGCCAACTACGTCCGCAACGCCAAGCGCTTCATAGAAAACGGCCTTGGGCTCCAGATTCCAGCCACCCCTGGCGACGGGGAGGCATAGCAATGTCCGCGGAACTGGAATCCATACCCCTCCCGCTGGACGGCCTGCGGGTGCTGGATGTAACCCACATCGTCGCTGGCCCCTTCTGCTCCATGATCCTCGCCGACATGGGCGCTGAGGTCATAAAGATCGAGCGCCCCGGCGTGGGAGAGCGCGGACGCTCCAACGCCCCCTTCATCGATGGGCCCGAAGGGCAGAGCGTCAGTTCCCGCTATCTGGGCCTGAACCGCAATAAGAAGAGCGTGAGCATCGACCTCCGCGACCCCCGCTGCAAACAGGCCTTCGAGCGCATGGTGGCCGACTCCGACATTCTGCTCGACAATTGGGGTCCCGGTGCCCTCCGTCGCCTGGGACTGGGCTACGACCGTCTGAATGAGATCAACCCCCGGCTCATCTACGCCAGCCTCACCGGCTACGGCGATCCCGAAGGGCCCGCTCCCGGTCCCTACTCTCATTGGCCTGCCAACAACCCCTGCGTCCAGGGCATGGGCGGCTGGATGACGGTCACCGGAAGCCCCGAAGGCGGTCCCCAGATGGTCGGCGACAACATCGGCGATTCCGTCCCCGGCGTCTGGACGGCGCTGGGAATAATGATGGCCCTCGAGAGCCGCCACCGCACCGGGTTGGGCCAGTACATCGACATGGCTATGTACGACTGCATGGTCGCCCACATGACCAGCACCATGCCCTTCTACCAGGCCACCGGAGAGGTCGCCGGCCGCGAGCGCGGCAACATGCTTAGCGCCCAGCTCGCCCTCGAAGCACAGGACGGTTATGTCGTCCTCGCCGGAGCTGGCGGCGCTGATAAGTGGAAGGACCTCTGGCGCCTCATCGGCCGCGAGGACCTGATCGAAGACCCCCGCTACCTCGGCGAGGGCATCAGCGGCGAGTTCTACATGAACAACTTCGTTCCCGCAATAGAGGAATGGACCAGGGTCCGGCCAAAGGCAGAGGTCACCGAAAAGCTGATCGCGATCGGCTACTCGATGGGTATGGTCCAGAACCAGGCCGATCTCGATTCCTGCCCTCATCTTGATGCACGCGGCATGTTCATCAACGGCGGCAACGACATGGGCGGCATTTTCCGCACCGTCAACACGCCCATCCACCTCGTTGGTACGCCGGGAACGCCCAATCGCCAGCCCCCGCTCCTTGGCCAGGACAATGCCGAGGTCCTCTGCAGCATCGGAGGCCTGACCGACGCCGAGCTTGCCGAACTGTCAGCCGAAGGCAGGGTCTAGGAGCGTCATTCCGTGCGCGTAGCGGTAATGGGCGCCGGAGGCGTCGGTGGGTGCCTCGGCGCCCTGCTGGCCCAGGCGGGAAACGAGGTCTCTCTCATCGCCCGCGGCCCGCACCTCGACGCCATCCGGGCCAACGGCCTTCGACTGAAGAAGGATACGGCTGACTTCACGGTCAATATCCAAGCCACCAGTGACCCTTCCGACATCGGTCACGTGGACCTCGTCCTCTTCACGGTCAAGACCTACCACAACGCCGTCGCCATTCCCGCCATTCGCCCCCTCGTGGGCCCGGACACCGCCGTCCTGACCCTGCAGAACGGAGTCGAATGCCACCTTCAGTTGGCAGCGGAGCTCGGACCCGGCCATGCCCTGCCCGGCGCCTACTGGACCGCTTCCAGCATCGAGTCCCCGGGAGTGATTGCCTCCGTCGGTCCGGCACCCAGGCTATCCTTCGGCGAAGCGTCGGGCGACATTACCCCGAGAGCCGAATTTGTCAGGGACACCCTTAGAACCTCTGGCTGTGAGGTCGAGCTGTCCTCCGACCCTCTCCAGGTCATCTGGTCCAAGTTCGTCGTCCTGTGTTCCATTGCCGGTATCACCAGCGCCGCCCGCACTCGAATCAGGGAGTTCATCCAGTCGCACGCCGGACTCGAGCTCTTCACCACGGCCATGCGCGAGGTCGACTCCGTTGGCCGGGCCCAGGGCATCAACCTGCCAGCCGACCTCGTCGAACGCTCTGTCGAGTTCATCCAGGGATTCCCGGACTTCCAGAACTCCATGCATGCCGACTTCGAGCACGGCCGACCTACCGAACTGGAGGCGCTGAACGGCGCGGTAGTACGAATGGGCAGCGAGGCAGGCGTCCCCACGCCAGTTAACCGGTTCATCTGCGCCGTGCTTTCGCCCCTAAAGGATGGAGCCGGGAAGTGAGAGTTTCCAATCCGTACGAGGCCAACCTATAATTGTTTGATTCAGTAATTTAGGAAGTGAAAGCCGTGGTCTTTCGCGCACCCCGCGGCACTGCCGACCACCTGCCCGAGGAGCAGAAGTACTGGCGTTACATCGAGTCCAAGGCCGTCGAGATTGCCAATCGTTTCGGTTACGGCCGCATCGACACCCCAGCCTTTGAGGACTCCAACCTTTTCATTCGTTCCGTCGGTGAAGGCACCGACATAGTCGAGAAGGAAATGTACACCTTCGAGGACCGGGGCGGTGACAGCGTCACCCTGCGTCCCGAGGGAACCGCGCCCGTTTGTCGCGCCTATCTCGAGCACGGTATGCACAACCTTCCCCAGCCGGTCCGCATGTACTACTTCTGCCCTGTCTTCCGCTACGAGCGACCCCAGGCCGGACGCTTCCGCCAGCACCATCAGTTTGGCGTGGAAGCCTTGGGCGACGCCGATCCGTCGGTGGATGCCGAGGTCATAGAGGTGGCCTGGGAGTTGATGGGCAGTCTGGGCCTACGCGACATCAACCTCCTCGTGAACAGCATCGGCGACAGCCAGTGCCGTCCCGGCTACATCGAGCGGCTGCGGGAATACTACTCCGGCCACCACGACCGCCTCTGCGCAGACTGCCGCGACCGCCTCGGCCGCAATCCCCTCCGCCTGCTCGACTGCAAGGTCGAGACCTGCCACGCCCTCGGCGACGAGGCACCCCAGTCCACCGACTCTCTCTGCGACGACTGCCGGGAGCACTGGGAAAAGCTGTCCGCCTACCTCGACACCATGGGCCTTCCCTACACCGTCGACCACCGGCTGGTCCGCGGCCTTGACTACTACACCCGCACGGTCTTCGAGATCCAGCCCCTCGACGTCGGCGGCCAGTCCACCATCGTCGGCGGAGGACGATACGACGGCCTGATCACCGGACTCGGCGGCCGGCCCACACCCGGCATCGGGTTCGCAACCGGCATCGAGCGGCTCGCACTCAACCTGAAGCGGGGAGAAGTTCCTGTCCCCGACGAGCCGTCCCCTCGATATCTGGTGGCAAATGTGGGCGGCAACGCCCGCACTGCGGCTCTGGAGCTGGCTGTACGCCTCCGCCGCTCGGGTGTCGGCGCCATTCTCAGCAGCGGTTCCCGGGGACTCCGCGGCCAGATGCGGCAAGCCAACGCCCTCAACATACCCTACGCCCTCATCCTTGGCGATGACGAGATATCCAGGGGCGAGGTTGTCGTCCGGGACATGACCTCCTCCACGCAGCAGTCCCGGCTGATGGACGAGTTTCTGACAGAAATTTGTGAAAATTAGCCCCTCTATTAGGTGACTAGGCCGCAGCCTTGGCGTCATCATAGGCGCTAGAGGCATGCGGTCGGTAGATTGGCCTGCGCGATGCACAATATCGTCACAAGATTTTCACAAGAAAATTGATGACAGTTGCCCGTTGACCGGCGAGGCCTCTTTGTTAGAACATATTTGCGTCATCAGTTATCCGGCACTTCTCTGCCGGATGGCCAAACCCTGGACAGCAGTATTTCTAATCTTCGAGGCACATCATGAGAATCTTCTACCGAGGCTATGTCATCGACCAAGGCCAGTCCCCCGACCCTGCCTTCACCGTGCTGGGATTGAGGCCCGCACGGGAGACGGTGGCACTCCACGACACCCCCCGATCCGCCATGCGCTGGATTGACCACCAGGTCACCAGGCAGAAGGTGATCGAAGCCGGGTGGTTCATTCCTTCGTCCATGCCGGCCTGACGAGCGCCCGGCCTTGATATGCGATATCATCGCCCCGTCGACCCCGACCCGGCGGAGATGAGAAGATCGCAGACCTCCCCCACCCTGACGGCCCCGATATTTTCGGGGCCTTCTCTCGTCTGGAATCAGTCTCACTGAGCCATACCCTCTCGCCTTCCATCCCCCACTGGCCCGGCGATCCGCCAGTGCAATTCGAGGATTGGGCCGCCTTCGACCCCTACAGCTACTTCCTCCGACGCTTCTCCATGAGCGAGCACGCGGGCACTCACCTCTCCGCTCCCGCAAGCTTCCACCCCGGCGGACGAACGGTGGACGAATTCAAGCCCCAGGACCTGGTCAAGCCAGCTGTCGTCATCGACGTACGCCACCGGTGCCGTTCCAACCGCGACTACGCCCTGACCGTCGACGACCTCGGTGAATGGGAGTCTCGCCACGGCAAAGTGCCATCCGGTTGCCTCGCTCTTCTGCTCACCGGCTGGCCGGAACGATGGAACGACCCACCCCGCTACCTGGGAACAGATGCCGCAGGCACCCTGCACTTCCCCGGCTTCGGCCCTGATGCCGCTGCACAGCTGGTTAACGATAGCCAGGTGTCCGGCCTCGGCACTGACACTCCAGGAGTCGAGCCCGGGGTGGACTCCGCCTTCACCATCAGCAGGATGGCCCTGGCCAGCAACCTGGTCGTCCTTCAGAATCTCACCAACCTGGACAGGCTGCCCCCGACAGGCGCAGTCCTCGTCATCGGAATCTTGAAGCTTGAAGGCGGCAGCGGCAGCCCGGCTGCGGTCACGGCCATCCTGCCATAGAGCACAAGGAAGGGGCGCACCAGAGTGCGCCCCCATGAACTCTACCTTGCCCCTCGGTAAAGAGGCATGAGCAATAGACTACAGCTTGGCAATTCCCGCGGCGGCACAGTCCTCGTCCTGCTGGCTGGTGCCTCCACCCACACCGCAGGCGCCTTCAACCACACCGTTGCGGATAATCGGCAACGCTCCCTGGCTGGGAATACCGTGCGCACCCTCCGCAGCCAGGATGCCGGAGATGATGGGGGTGTTGGCCCTTTCCTGCAACTCTCCGCTGGACCTTCCAAATGCAGCACTGGCTACTGCCTTGCCCTGGGACCCGTACACGCCGCCCCAGATTGCGCCGTCCATTCGGTTGAACGCAAGCAGTCGCCCGCCCGCATCGCAGACGGCCACGTTGATCTTGATACCCATTTCGGTCGCGCCGGCTATCGCGCCTTCCACGATCCGGTTCGCCTCGGCCAATGTCAACGCCATGACAGACCTCCTTTCAGTTCGCTGGTCAGAATGGGTGAAGCCCACCATATTCTAGCCCACCCCTTCGGCATCGCCAACCGCCCACGCCGTAGACCGGGCGCGATGATATACTGGCAACGAACTTCTTCTCACCCGTTGAGCTGCTGACCAGACGTGCTGACCAAACGCATCATCCCCTGCTTGGACGTGGACGCCGGCCGCGTCGTCAAAGGCATCAGCTTCGTTGAACTGCGGGACGCCGGCGACCCCGCGGAACTGGCCGCCGTCTACGACCGCGAGGGCGGAGACGAGCTCGTGTTCCTCGACATCACCGCCAGCTCCGACTCCCGCGACACCATGGTGGACGTCGTGCGCCGGGTATCGGAGGAGGTCTTCATTCCCCTGACCGTCGGAGGGGGCATCCGCACCGTCGAGGACATCCGTCGGATGCTGAAGGCGGGCGCCGACAAGGTCTCCCTGAACACCGCAGCCGTTAACAACCCCGGCCTCATCGGCGAAGGGGCTTTCCAGTTCGGCAACCAGTGCATCGTCGTCGCCATCGACGCCAAGCGGGTCGACCCGCGACTCCCTCGCCCGGGCGGCCCCCTCGCGACGGACGACAGCCTGGCGCTTGATGAGCAGTCCGGTTGGGAGGTATACACCCGCGGAGGACGCACCCCCACGGGCATCGACGCTGTCAAGTGGGCTGTCAGGGCTGTCGAACTCGGCTCCGGGGAAATCCTCCTGACCAGCATGGACGAAGACGGCCAGAAGCGGGGTTACGACCTCGAGTTGACCCGCGCCGTGTCCCGGGCCACCCCGGTCCCGGTGATTGCCAGCGGCGGCGCCGGCAACCTGGAGCACCTCTACGATGCCTTGGACGCCGGGCAAGCGGATGCCGTCCTTGCCGCCAGCATCTTCCATTTCGGCGAGTACTCCATAGGCGAAGCCAAGGACTATCTGGATCAGCGCGGCGTGCCTGTTCGGCCACCCGCTTGATTACAAAAAGAATTCCCTCTCCCTCCGGGGGAGGGTTAGGGTGGGGGCGCCCCTGTGGCTGAAATCAAGGCTGTTGTCTTCGACATGTACCAGACGCTGGTGCAGGACCCCAGCGGCCAATGGCGAAAGAGCTTCACATCGATAATCGAGGAGCAGGGACTGGCCGCGACTGCGGAGGAGCTATGGCAGGGATGGCACGAATCCGAAGAGCAGTTCAGGCTTCGCAGGACTAACCCGTCTCAGCCGTTCCAGACCTACTTCGAAGCCTGGGCCGGGGGCTTTCGCACGGCCTTTGAGAGAATGGGTCTGCCGGGCGATGCGGACGCAGCCACCAGCCGCTTCTTCGCAGACCTGTCGCGCCGCGAACCCTTTCCCGAAACCCGGCAGGCACTTGGCGAGTTACAGGCGCGTTACCGTACCGCTGTACTTTCCAATGCGGACGACGGTTTCCTTCTGCCAAACCTCGAACTGCTGGATTGCGAGTTCGAGACAGTTCTGTCCTCTGAAATGGCCCGCATCTATAAGCCCCAGCCAGAGCTGTTCCTCGCAATGCTGGAGCGCCTTTCCCTGCCCCCCCAGGAAACGGTCTACGTGGGCGACAGGCACTATGAGGACGTTTTCGGCGCGTCCAGCGTGGGCATGAACGCCGTCTGGGTCGACCGCAACGACCGCGGCCTGCGGGAAGACCTGCCCCCGCCGGCACACAGGATTACCAGTCTATTGGAGCTTCCCAAGCTCATAGAGAATGATATTTCCGGAAGATAATTCCTGTCCCGTGGCTATCCGGAACTACCGATTAGTTCGCGTTAGAGAGGCATATCCATGAAGGTCAAGCTGAACGAACAGGGGCTGGTCCCGGCAATCGCCCAGAACGTCAACAACGGAAACGTGCTCATGCTGGGATACATGAACCCCGGCTCCATCAAGCGCACCGTCGAGGGGATCCAGGTGTGGTTCTACAGCCGAAGCCAGGAAGACCTCTGGCACAAGGGCGAAGTGTCGGGCAACTACCTGAACTTGAAGGAAGCCTGGCTGGACTGCGACGGGGACACCATCCTGCTCAAGGTGGACCCGGACGGCCCCACCTGCCACACCGGCAACACCTCCTGCTTCTTCAACCCGTTGGAGGGGCTGCCCGAAGGCTACGAAGACACCGACAGGGGCCCCGGCATACTCGGCGAACTGTATGCAACCGTCCAGGACCGCCAGCGCGAGATGCCAGAGGGCAGTTACACCGTCAAGCTGCTCCAGGAGGGGGTTGGCCGCATCGCCCAGAAAGTTATCGAGGAAGCCGGAGAAACGGCCCTCGCCGCCGCCCAGGGCGACAAGGAGCATCTCCCTTCAGAAATAGCTGACCTCATGTACCACACCCTGGTGCTGATGGCAGCATCGGGCATCAAGCCCGAGCAGGTCTGGCAGGAGCTTCGGGACCGCCGGGGCTAGAAACCCGGCGGCAGCTGTTCGCCGTCTCCGTAGACCACGTAGTCTCCGTACCTGTAAACGGTGACCTTGCCGAATCCGGCCACTCGCCAGTTGTCCGGTCCTCCGATCACTCCTGTACGGGCGTCGATGCCCAGGTAGACCACTCCGGCTGGAGCAGACTCACGAAGCTCGGCCGCCACCTCCGCCGGGTTGCGACGCTCGTGGTGGGGCAAAACCCCGATGCCAGGCGCCAGGCCCAGTCCCTCCACCCAGCCTCCGGAACTCGGTCGCCGCATCACCGATCCCATGACCATCGCACCGGCCGATGACCCGCCCAGCACCAGTCCTCTCTCCAACCCTTCGGTCAATAGTCGCAGCAGGGTGGAGTCCCGAAGCGTCGCGAGTAGATGGTCCGGGCTGCCGCCGGTGAAGTAAACGACGTCTGTGTCGGCGACGGGCGCTACGAATGCATCGTCATTGGCATGCTCCGACTCCAGCACCATCAGCTGCCCGGACTGGCCACCAAGCGCGGCAAAGTGCGTGACGCCGTCGTTGGCAGCCTTGGCGGGTCCGGTAACTGCGGCTGTGGGAATTATTATGACCCTGGCCGGATCCTTTCCCGACGCCCGCATGACTTCGCGGTCCATCTCCTCGCAACCCACCCTGAACTCGTTGCCGCCTACCAGTGCAATGGTTCCGGGCATGACTAACCTCCCGACGGGCTGGAGAATAAATTCCTCTGACTACTGAGGCACTAGACCAGATGCTCGATGAACACGGCCGCAAGGCCCAGGAACAATGCAAAGCCTATCACGTCGGTAAAGGTGGTAACGAAAACAGCGGCAGACACTGCCGGGTCCATCCGCAACCGCCTAAGCAGCAGCGGAACCCCGGCGCCGGCAACGGAGGCAACGACCATGTTGCCGGTCATGGCCAAGGCCAACACAAGACCCAGGATGGGGCTGCCTTGCCAGGCCCAGCCGACCCCGCCGATTATTGCGCCTAGCACAACACCGTGTATCAGGCCCAGCATTATCTCCCTTCGAAGCAAACGCAAGCCTAGCTGCCGGGGCAACTCGCCGGTGGCCAGGCTCCTGACCACGAGCGTAACGGTCTGCGTGCCTCCGATCCCTCCCTGCCCCGCGACGACGGGGAGGAAGGCTGCCAGTGCCACGACCCTCGCGATTGTCGACTCGAACAGACCAATGACGGCCGCCGCCAAGAATACGGTAACAAGGTTCAGGGCCAGCCACGGGAACCGGCTGCGAACGGAGTCAGTCAGGGGCCCGGTTATACGCTCCTCGCCGATTCCCGCGATGCGATACATGTCCTCGGTGGCGTTTTCCCGCACGACCTCGACCGCGTCTTCCGCCCGTATGAGCCCCGCGAGACGCCCGTCGTCTTCAACAACCGGAAGGTCGCTCACCTTGAGGCGGCTGATCAGCTGCAGGGCCACCTGTTCATCTGTCGATGTGGTTACAGAGGTCAGGTCCCGGTCCATGATCTGTCCCACGGATGCATTTGGCCTCGCCAGCGCAAGACGGACCGGTCTGAGAGAACCCACAAGTCTTCCATCGCCATCGACCACGGGAAGAGAATTCAGTTGCTCCGCGGCTTCTCCCATCAGACGAAGCCGGTCAAGGGCAATGGGAACTGTGGTGTTCTCATTGAATACGGGTACCTCGAGGTCTATCAGTCTTCCGGCTGTGCCATCCTCGTAGCGCAGTAGCGTTTCCACGCGGCCCACGTTCAAAGAAGAACGGGCCGCCATTTCTTCGATGGTTGCCAGCCTCCTATCCTCGGGCAGCAACTCAAGCATTTCGGCAGCGGAAACCGGGTCGGCAATGTCCAGGACTTCGGCCAGGGCAGCTGGCTCGTAATCCCGGAGCATTCTGACAGCCATTCGCGGCTCGAGGTGCTCCAACAGCCCCGCTACGGTCTCAGGGGCCATTTCCTGAGCCAGCGAGCGGCGCAGGCGCCCTCCCAGTTCAGTCAGGGTTTCTGCGCGGTCGGAAGGGTGCAATTGCAGGTAGTAGTCCCAAGCCGCGTCCCTCCTGCCATCTTGGAGCATTTGCTCAAGGACCGCGGCCCGTTCAAGAGTGCCCTCCAGGGAAGGCACAGTCTGCCGTAGCACCCGGGAAGACTCGCCCACCGCCGAGTCCCCAGGCTTTTCTGACGATCTCAACTGAGTATCCTGTTCAACAGACTGATTCGAGACTGGTTCGAGACTGGTTCGAGACTGGTTCGAGACTGGTTCGAGACTGGTTCGAGACTGATTCGGCGGGCAATTCATCCAGTCCCCTTCAGCTTCACCCGCAACATCCGCCACTACAACTTTAACCGCTGGGTGACTCGGGATTAAACGCCCGCAATATGCCTGTTCTTGCTCATATCTTGATGCCGCCCTGGTTCTGCGACTCTTTTCCGCCCGGTTCGGAAGACAGCCCCGAAAATTGCCCGGAGCAGGCATTCCTTCGTATAAATATTCAAGCATTGGCATGCAGGGCAACAGAGCAGCGATGAACCTCGACAAACCGCCTGCCGATACACCTAAAGGATACCTCCAGGTATGTTAGAATTGCTTTTGCTTGGCCGGGCTTGTTTCAAGTCTCAGCTTGCCCGGCATATCTGTCTGACTTAATGCCGACATACGCGAGGAACAGTCGGTCATGTCCACCACCCCGGTCATCGATATCATCCGGAACCTTGTCTCGCAAGCCGTAGAGACCGCTCGAAAGAACGGAACGTTGCGCCTTGAGACCATGCCGGATATTCAAATTGAACATCCGGGAAATCCGGAACACGGCGATTTCGCTACCAACCTGCCGCTTCGCCTGGCCCGGGCCACTCGTATCAATCCATTGGAGTTGGCCCAGTCGCTGGTCAAGGTTATCCCGGATAGTGAGCCGATTGGGTCCGTCGAGGCAGCACCGCCGGGATTCATCAATTTTCGCCTGAAGGACAACTGGCTGCAGCAACAGGTCGACCAGGTTCGGGAGGCCGGACCAACTTTCGGAAACGTCGGTTACGGCAATAACCAGCGAGTGATGATCGAGTTCGTCAGCGTCAATCCCACTGGGCCGGTCCACGTGGGACACACCCGTGGAGCTGTGTTGGGAAGCGCGCTGGCAAATGTGATGGAGGCCGCCGGCTACCAGGTCACTCGCGAGTACTACGTGAACGACGCCGGAAGCCAGATGGAGGCCTTCTACCGGTCGGTGCTTGCTCGATACCGCCAGGCATTTGGCCATGCCGACACCATGCCGTCCAATGGCTACATGGGCGAATACATCACCGAATTGGCAGAAGAAATAGTCAATGCTGAGGGCGACAGATTTCTTGACCAGCCCGAGGATCAAGCAGTCCGGGGCATAGGAGATCTGGGACGCGAAAAAATGGTGGGCCTTATTCGCGAAGACCTGGGCAAGATCGGAGTGGAGTTCGACAACTGGTTCAGTGAACGCACGCTGTACGACAACGGCGAGTACAACGTGGCCCTGGGGCAGCTTCGCGAAAAGGGATACCTGTCCCAGCGGGAAGACGCCCTGTGGTTCAACTCTACGATGCTAGGCGACGAGAAGGATAACGTAGTCGTCCGCTCGTCCGGCGAACCCACTTACTTCGCGTCTGACATCGCTTACCATCACAACAAGTTCATCGGGCGCGGGTTCGACTCCGTGGTAAACATCTGGGGCGCCGACCATCAGGGGCACGTTCCCAGGGTCAAGGCTGCCTTGGAAGGTATGGGCATTGACCCTGCCAGGCTCACCATTCTCATCGCGCAGATGGTAACGCTCAAGCGAGGAAACGAACTTGTCCGCGCGTCCAAGCGCACCGGCGAGTTTGTGACACTGCGGGAACTGGCCGACGAAGTCGGAAGCGATGCCTGCCGATTCTTTTTCCTTTCCAGGACTCCTTCAACACAGATGGAGTTTGACCTGGAATTGGCCAAGCAGGAATCTTCGGAGAACCCGGTCTATTACGTCCAGTACGCCCACGCCCGCAACGCCGGTATCCTCAACCTGGCCCGCGAACGGAACATCGACTGGAGCAGGGGAGACGTTTCCCTGTTAAACGATCCCAGCGAACTGGCACTAGTCCGGGCCATGTTGCGCCTGCCTGAGCTGGTGCTACAGATGGCCGAGACCCTGGAGCCTCACCACCTGGCTCACTACACCACGGAACTCGCCACGGCGTTCCACGGGTTTTATGAAAATTGCCGGGTCATCTCCGCCAACCCGGAAGACGCCGATGTAACCCTGGCGCGGCTGAAGCTGGTGGAGTCTGCCCAGATAGTATTCCGCCGCTCCCTCGAACTGATGGGCATGAACGCACCTGAACGAATGTAGCTCTCCCGCGGCCAGCAGCCCCGTTGAGCCCGTTGAGAAGGAGGACCCCAGGATACTGAACGACTAGGAAGGAAACGGTGAACAGACCGTAAGCATGGACATTCTCATACGCATAAACAAAATCGCCTGGCAATTCCGTACGCGGCTCATCCTCGCCTACGTCACATTTGCCATAGCCGTTGGATTCTCCCTCTTCATTCCGTATCTCTTCGGTCAGGCCATCGACACCCTGGTGGGGTTTGATCAGGACAGCAACACCTTCCAAGGCAAAGACCCGCTGAATTCCACGTTGCTGTGGCTTGCCCTCGGCCTGCTTGCTGCCAGCCTCTGCCGCGGCTTCTTCGATTTCGCTCGCACCTATACCACCGACTCTCTGTCACAGAAAGTCACATACGTGCTGCGCAATCAGTTCTACAACAAGCTGCAGCACATGAGCTTTGCCTACCACGACCGTGAGCACACCGGCGACCTGATGTCCAAGGCCACCGCCGATGTGGAGGCTATACGTCGCTACGTCAACATCGGCATGGTGCGGTCCATTGAGGCAGGACTTCGCGCTGTCGCTCTTCTGGCGATTCTGGTCTTCATCAACTGGGAGCTCACCCTTATCAGCTTGGCCTTTATCCCGTTCATCGTGACCCGTTCCGTTTTGGTAATGGGCCGCTTGCGCGCCATGTGGGCCAAGGTGCAGATAACCATGGGCGAGACGGTTACCGTGCTCCAGGAGAACCTCGTCGGCATGCACGTGGTCAAAGCGTTCGCCTCCGAGGAGTACGAAAAGCGGAAGTACGACCTCAAGGCCCAGCAACTTCGGACCGAGTACTTCCTGTCCGAAAAGACCCAGGGCACCAACAGCGCCTGGATGTCCTTCTATTTCACTATCGCCCTTGGCCTGATCCTCTGGTATGGCGGCTGGGAAGTGCTGAGGGGGGACCTGTCGCCCGGTGAGTTGGGCATGTTCATGTTGTTCCTCAACCAGCTCACATTTCCAGTTCGCATGGCCGGCTTCATAATCAACAGCTTCTCCAGGGCGATCTCCTCAGGTCGACGACTTTTTGATGTACTCGACGCGAGCTCACCCGTTTCTGAAAAAGAAGACGCCATCGAAATTAGCCGTGCGGAAGGACGGGTGAGGTTTGAGAATGTCTCGTTCAGCTACGACCCTCGCGTACCTGCATTGAGCGATTTGAACATTTCCGCAGAGCGCAACCAGGTCATCGCGATCCTCGGTGCCCCCGGAAGCGGCAAGAGCACCATCGTGAACCTCCTGCCCCGATTCTACGAAGTCGGTCGTGGCCGAGTCACCATCGACGGCACTGACATCCGCGATATGACACTGCAATCGCTGAGGCGCAACGTGGGCATTGTCCAGCAGGATGTATTCCTGTTCAGTGCCACCATAAGGGACAATATCGCCTACGGTGCCAGAGATGCCTCGATGGATGACGTCATCCGCGCTGCCCAGGTGGCCCAGCTCCACGACCACATAGTTTCCCTGCCCGACGGATACGACACGTGGGTCGGTGAACGAGGTACCACGCTTTCCGGTGGTCAGAGGCAACGCCTTTCCATCGCTCGCAGCGTATTGATCGATCCGCCCGTGCTGATCCTGGACGACTCCACCTCCAGTGTCGACGTGGAGACGGAGCGGCTGATCCACGCAGCCATGGTGGCCGTGATGAAAGGACGAACCACCTTCGTCATAGCCCACCGCCTCAGCACCGTGCAAAATGCCGACCACATCATTGTCCTGGACCGTGGCCGAATCGTGGAGCAGGGTTCGCACGAACAGTTGGACGCGGTTGGCGGCATATATCACGAAATTCTAGAGTTGCAACTGAGACCCCAGGAGGAGACTATGTTGGACATTGCCCTTACTCCGGAGATTACAGCAGGTCGAGCCTAGTATGAGAGCTGGCGGCCCAGGGGGCGGCTTCGGCGGAATGATGGGCGGGATGCGCGGCCTGAATGCCGCCGGAGACCGCGCTGCAAACTCCGACAACATCAGGGATGAGTCCATCGCTGGGGCGGCATACGACCACAGGGTCGTCATGCGTCTGATGACCTACATCGCCCCCTACAAGCGCGACGCAATCCTTGCCGTGATGGCTGTGGCCCTCTACACCGCGGCCAACGTTTGCATCCCCTACCTCGTCAAAGTGGGAATCGACGGAGCCATCGGGGAAGGCAATTTGGCTTTGCTGCACTGGGTTGGCGGCGCTTTCCTCCTGGTGGCCGTGTTGCATTTTATCGGCAATTACCTGCAGTTCGTATTCATGCCCCGGGTGGGCCAGGGGATCCTTTACTCCCTGCGTACAAAGATGTTCAACCACCTGCAGGAAATGTCCCCCTCGTTCTTCCACCGCACACCAGTCGGGCAGATTATGTCGCGCAGCCAGAGCGACGTCCTGCAACTGCAGGAGACCTTCGAGCTGATCGTCCAGAGTTTCTCCGACATTCTCAGCCTGGTCGGCATCGTCACGATGATGCTCATCATCGACTGGCAGCTTGCGCTGGTGTGTCTGGCTATTGTTCCTCCCCTTTTCTTGATCCTCGGATACTGGCAGAAATTCGCTCGCCATTCCTTCATGAGAATCCGCCGGGCCATTGCCATGGTGAACGGCGAATACAACCAGAACATCACTGGCGTACGGGTGGTGCAGAGCCTCAACCGTCAAGATGCCAATATGGCCCATTTCGACGACCTGAACTCAGAGCACCTGAACGCCAACCTCGAGGCCAGCCGGTTCTCGGGCGCCCTCCAGCCCATCGTCGAAATGCTCATTGGGGTCTCGATGGGATTCGGCGTCGTCCTGGCCGGGGGCGTCATGGCGAAGGGCGGAGCCCTGGAGTGGGGAGTCCTGGTGGCCTTCGCGCTCTACATTCAGCGGTTCTTTGAGCCAATCCGCCATCTCACAATGCAGTACAGCATGCTGCAGCGCGCAATGGCGGCCGGAGTGCGGATCTTCCAGGTACTCGACCTGAAACCCGAGGTTGAAGACGACCCCGACGCGCCCGACCTGCCTCAGGTCCAGGGCGAAGTCCGGTTCGAGAATGTTCGGTTCCACTACGTCCCGGGCGTGGAAGTCTTGAAGGATATCGACCTGCACATACATCCGGGAGAGAATGTGGCTATAGTCGGGTCCACCGGTGCCGGCAAGAGTACGATGGTGACTCTCGTCGCCCGGTTTGCGGACGTTATCCAGGGGCGCATCCTGGTTGACGGCCATGACATCCGTCATGTAACCCGCAGATCCCTGGCAGGGCAGATGAGCATGGTGCTGCAGGAGCCGTACCTGTTCTCGGGCACCGTGGCCGAAAATATCCGGTACAACCATATTGACGCCACCATGCAGGAGGTTGTCGATGCGGCAAGGACAGTCGGCGCCCACGACTTTATAATCAAATTGGAAGATGGATACGATACCATACTGGCCGAACGAGGCATTAATCTCAGCGTCGGGCAGAGGCAGTTGGTCAGCTTTGCCCGCGCCGTCATCGGCAACCCTCGGATCATTATTCTGGACGAAGCCACCGCAAATATTGACACCCAGACTGAACTGCTCATCCAGAGGGCGCTACAGAGGGTGCTGCAGGGCCGCACTTCCATCGTTATCGCCCACAGGCTCTCAACAGTTCGGAACGCAGACAAGATAGTCGTTCTGAACAGGGGCGAGCTTGTGGAGATGGGCACCCACGAGGAGCTCCTGGCGCTTGGAGGAGTATACGAGCGGCTATACGCAGTAAACTATGGCCTGGTGTCTGAGGCGGTGCCGATCCCGGATGCCAACGGGACCGAGACAGGGGCCTTGCCAGGAAGCGGGTTTGCTCCCGCGACGGCAACCGCCGATGACTGACCGGCCAGTCCTTCATCCATCTCACAAGTCGCCGGAACAGAGAGGAGAACAGCTTCCATGTACACCCGGATACTGACGCCTCTGGACGGCTCAGAGATCTCAGAGCACGTCTTGCCTTACGCTCGGTACCTGGCCTCAAGCCTTTCCATACCGATCTCTCTACTGATGGCTATAGAGCCCGATCATCCAACCATCAGCCAGTCGCTGAACCCAATGCTCCACTGGCACGAAACGGAATATCATCGCAGCGGACACGTAGAAGAGTACCTGACCTCCA
The DNA here is from genome assembly GCA_965216065.1 of Dehalococcoidia bacterium. Classification (GTDB taxonomy): domain Bacteria; phylum Chloroflexota; class Dehalococcoidia; order Lucifugimonadales; family UBA3495; genus VXOI01. The sequence continues at coordinate 467,580 of CBDCFB010000002.1, read as the reverse complement.
TGGCATCCAGGCTGCAGGGAGCCGGGCTGGTTGTCGACACGATTACGCTTCGCAGCGAGCCGGCGACGGCGATCGTGGAAGAAGCCGCAAAGGACCCCGGCACCCTCATCGCAATGGCCAGCCATGGCCGGTCAGGCCTCGCCCGCTGGTGGATGGGGAGCGTGGCCGACAAAGTTCTCCACATGGCCGACAATCCCCTCCTGCTAATTCGATCTCAGGCTCATGCTCCATCCACCCGGGAAAGCTCGCCCGAGCGCCTGACCGTGCCGGTTGATGGATCAGAGCTGGCCGAGGAAATCTTGCCCCACGTGACGTACCTGTCCAAGGCAATGAGCCTCCCCGTTGACCTCGTGCAGGTAACAATGTCCGAGGCAGAGTATTACCAGGCAATGTCAATGGGCTTGAGAGTCCTTCCACCCACCCTGCCGTCCTTCCAGTCATTCTCTGAGACCTTGGACGGAGAGGCCTGGCAGTACCTCGCCGACGTCAGGGAGAGATTGACGCAGCAGGGCGTCCCCTCCGTGAATGAGCAGTTGGTGCACGGTTCACCAGCGGATTCCATAGTGGACCTAGCTACTTCAAGTGGGCACAGCCTTGTCGTCATGACCACGCACGGTCGCTCGGGGGTGGGCCGAATGGTGCTGGGCAGCGTGGCGGAGCGGGTGGTGAGGCAATCGGGAGGTCCCGTCCTCCTGGTCAGGGCCCACCACAGCGACGAGATTCCTCTCACAGGCGCCCCTGATACTGCCTGATGAATTCCCCAATAAACTACCTCAAAACTTGCCCCGGCCCTCAATCCGTCGATCCCGCTTTCGTGGGAATCCAGTGGCGCTTGCTGATAAATGCTCTAAGCCATCCGAGCTTGATCGCCATGAGATAGTTTCCAAGTGGTGTACAGCGGCATAGCCTGCGGAGACAGCGTCAACAGTTACAGGCTTGAAAGGTTAGTAACAAGGTTGTAGACAAACCAGCCGTCGCCCACCGAGAAGATCTGGGGCTTGGCCGTCTGGGCATCCCTCATTATTCCGATTCCGTCGCTGTAGGGTTCGAAGGAAACGATCTTATCCAGTCGCACTCGAAAGCGCTTCTTCGGGCCGTGAAAGTAGAGGTGCTTGGTTGTCACGCCAAGCAGGCCGGTATCGGCGTGGACATTTTCCTCCCACTCGTGCATCCTGCTGCGGAAGGTGCTGGGCCGGTAATACAGACCCCTGGCCACGCGTATGCTGACGCCATGAGAGGTACCGCGACTCTCCCGCCTGGTTGTGGTCTCGATGTAGTCAACCCCTCCGAACAGCCATACCAACCTCTCGGACTTCATAAGGTTGAAGGGGTGCTGAACATTGCCTCCCATTCGGTCGGGAACGACGCCCTCGGCCAGTTCCCGGATGACAGCGGACTTCACCATGTTTCGGTGGGCGCCGTTGGCGTCCACGTCAGAAACCAGGATGCTGAAGTGGTCCAGGTATCTTAAGAGAGCGGCCTCTTCATCTAAAGAAAGGACACCGTCCTCAAGCGAGCCTTCCACAGCCGCCTCCCAGGCTTGGGCCAAGAGTTGCCTCTCATCGCTGGGACTCAGGGCCAACTCGGCCAATGATGCAGCCAGGTCGTCGAGCGCCGCCTGTCCGTCGGTGACTGCCAGCGCCGTCAACCGGGCGTCCAGCATGACCCGGTCGCGCGTCGCCCGGTCAAGGGTGGCATCAGCCTCATGCGGCGCCTGAACGGCAAACCTGTCGCGGAATTCGCGCAGACGCGATTCTTCGTCCTGGGTGAGTATGCCGTCGGCCATGCTTTCCCTGACGGCTCGATGCCAACCTTCCGCAATGGCAGCGTTGATGCCGTCGCCGTCGAAAAAGGAACGCTGGGCTATGGCCAGAAGGTCAAGACGAATTTGGGTCTGGCTGAAACCCTGCGAAGCGGCGGCCTGTGCCGCCACTTCCACCATCTCGCTCCAGCCAACGTCGCTCGCCTCGCGGCACTCTCGATGAGCGCTGCGAAGCAGGCCCGCCCTTTCCCCACAATATCGACAGTCCCCCATGGCGAAACACTCTGGTGAAGTTTCCCGGCCTGCCTGTTATTGCTGGCTGTCCTGTTGGCTGTCCAGGTAGCGCTCCATCGCCTGCTTGAAGATCGGGTATGGATGGGCTCCTGTGAACAACAGATTGCCAACCAGGAAGGTGGGGATGCCGTTGATGCCGTATTGCATTGCCTCCCGGTACTGGGCGATGACCGTCTGCGAGTGCTGGCCCTCTTCAAGGCTGCGGGCCATGTCCTCCCCGTCCAGTCCTACACCCTTGCCGATCTCGACCAGCGCTTCAATCTGGCCGATATCCTTTCGGTCCTCCCAGAAGGCCTTGTAGGCAGCGTGGTGGAACTCCATGAATTTGCCCTGCTGCTGAGCGTACTCGGTGGCCTCCAAGGAGTACAGGGTGTTCGGAGTGTAGGGCGGAGGTTTCATAACCAGCCCGGACTCACGGGCCTGTCCCCGCAACGGTTCTGACAGTTCGTCGTCGGTCTCGCCGGCCCGCGCCGGACGTTCCGCTCCCTCCCGCGGGGTGTCCGGCCGCAGGAGATAGGCACGGCCCTCGATTTCGATGTTGAATTCCTTTGCCAGCTTGTCGACCCGCTCCAGGCCGATGTAGCACCAGGGTCAAATGTAGTCGTACCAGACGGCCACCCGGATTGCGGAGTGATCGTGATCCCCGTTATGGGTTTCCTGAGCCATGGCGGCCCTCCTGAACAGAATTAGGTTCCCTAATGCTTGAAAAGTTCCCGGCATTACCTTCAGCGCTGGATCAGGACTCCAGGATTCCGACCAGCTCGCCCAAGTGAGAGATTTTCGGACAACCATCTATTGAATCATGCCAGCCGCCCCTGTCAAGCAGCGCAGCCTGCATCCCCATGGCCTTGGCTCCTCCAACGTCGGAACGTACCTGGTCACCCACGTGCAGCACCTCTTCGGGGGCGACAGCCGCGCGCCTCAGGGCTTCCTCAAATATCGGCGGATGAGGCTTTTCTTTGCCCGCCTGAACTGAGTTTACGGAAAATTCCAAGCACTCATCCAGACCGGCCTGCCGAATCAACGGGGCAAGGTCGGCGCGGAGGTTCGTAATCACTCCCAAACGATAGCCCTTGTCGCGAAGGGCTTCCAGGGTCGACAGGGTTTCTTCGAACGGGGTGAATTCCTTGGGCACGGAAATCGCGAGCTCCCAGATCTCTCGAGCCAGTCCTCGGGTAACCGGCACCCCTGCAGTTTCCAATATCAACTGCTCATATTCGGCGAAGAACTCCACCCGCCGCTGCGGCGACCGGAAGGATAGAGGTTCCTCCTCATTGGCTCGGTTGAAAAGAATGTCAGCCTTGGCGTATCCCCGGCGGATGGCTTCTCTGGATACTGCCAGCCCCATCTTGTGGCAAGAGATCGCCTGGATTTCCTCAAGCGGCGGCCAGAACTTGACCAGGGTGTTGTAGAAGTCGAAAGTGATGACCTTGATCATTCCAGTTCGCATCCGCCAGCGCCAAGGGACCCAAGATACGCAAGTCTAACACGGCTCATGGGCAGGCGCGAATCACGCGGTCCTGCCCGCCCGATACCATGGATCTAACCGAGATTAAGCGAATGAAGATGGCAAATACCCGAGCATATGGGAGAGCGCCATAGGACAAGAATTCGGTATACCGAGGCTCATGTAATACTTCTGAGAAGCTACCTCAAAACTTGCAGTGCCCCCACCGTCATTCCTGCGAAAGCAGGAATCCAGAGGCTCAAGCCGGCAACCGTTTGATGGCACTGGAGCAGGGTCGTTTTGAGATAGTTTCCTATGCCATTGAGATACTTCATGTTTCGTGCTGTATGATTCGTTTGAAGGAAGAATAGCTGGCGATGAGAATGCCTAGCGGCGCTAGGCATTGGCAGTACAATTTGCTACCAGTATTCTGAAGCTGGATGAGGGCAATCCCTCGTAATCCGCGACATTGCAGGAAAGCACCCGAAATGAAGCTAGCCATAGGCGCAGACCATGCCGGATACGACCTGAAGGCCCAGATCATCCCGTGGCTGGAGTCCACCGGGAATGATGTAGTAGACGTCGGGGCGCACACTCTGGACCCGGCGGATGATTTCCCTGACTTCGCGGCAGCAGTAGCCCACTCCGTTAACGGAGGGCACGCAGAGCGTGGAGTAATGATCTGCGGCAGCGGGGTCGGAGCCAGCATCGCTTCCAACAAGGTGAATGGAATTCGCGCCTGCCTGTGCCACGACACCTACACTGCCCGACAGGGCGTCGAGCACAACAACATGAACGTCATCTGCCTGGGAGGCCGGGTCATAGGGATCGAGACTGCCAAAGAGGTGATTGGGGCGTTCATCGCTGCCTGCTATTCGCCAGAGAGCAGGTTCCAAAGGCGCATTGACAAGGTGACCGACATCGAGCACGGCCAGAAATAGTGGGACACCATTAAGCGGCGCTACTCCAAGGACCGCTCCAATAGCCGGCCCTCAGGGTTCCTCCAGCAGCAGGCGCAAGGTTTCCGCCACTTCTCCGGGCGATTCCAGTTGATGCAGGGCTACGGTTCCCTCGCGGCTCTCTCCCACAAACACCGCCAGCCCACCCATAGCTTGCACCTCCCGGAATCCATCCTCGTCAGTCCGGTCATCCCCGAAGTACACCGCGTAGGGCGACTCATCGAATTCCGCCCTGATCCTCTCGATTGCCCTGCCCTTGTCCCACTGAATATTGGGCCGCACCTCTATCACCATCTTGCCACGCGTCAGTCTAACTTCCCCGCTTTCGACGGATGGCCTGCAGGTCGCCGATACGATTGAATCGACTTCGTCTATCAAACTCGCTGGCGTAGCGCGGTAGTGGATGGTGAGAGTGAGGCCCTTGTTCTCCACGTTGATGCCGGGAATAGATGCAAGCGCGTGAGCAAGGTGGTCCTTCACCACTGCCAGCGTTTCCCGGCCAGCCAGTGCCCCTTCGTGAATGAATACCAGGTCCGGACCCCGGATCTCCATTCCGTGATTACCGGCGAGGATGATGCCGGGAATCCCAGCCCGTTCCGCCAGATCGTCCAGACTGCGGCCGCTCACGATGCCAACGATGTACCGGGGATGCGCCACAAGGGCGGCCAGGCTTCGTCTCACGTCGGCAGGCAAAAGCGCATCCTCGGGGCGGGTAACGATGGGCGTAAGAGTACCGTCGTAATCGAAGAGCAGAAGCACTCTTTCTTCACCCAGCAGGCGCGCGCTTACCGAGGGCCAGACATTCAGGAGGTGGGCCATCTCTCACCTCGAAACTATCGCAAAACTTGTCACGGCCCCCAAGGCGTCATTCCCGCAAATGCGGGAATCCAGTGGCCCTTGCTGGTAACTGCTCAATGCCATCAGAGCGCAATGGTTTTGAGATAGTTTCTCTGTGGACGCGAAGAGGAAAAGCGTTCTGATCCAGACGACGCTGCAAATGTAGAGGCGGGTACAGGCCCGTTGCTATACGCTTCTGATGGGGCGGCGGGCGCGGCGGCCGACCTGCATCATGTCCACCAAGGAGCGAGCAGCCCACTTGTAGATGTTGTTCTCCTGCACCACGGCCCTCATGTTGGCCATACGAACCTGGCGTTCGCGCCGGGGCATCTCAACGGCCTGCAGGATCGAGTCGGCAAATCGCTCGACATCATAAGGATTGGCGATCACGGCATCGACAAGTTCCAGCGCGGCACCTGTGAACGGGCTGAGGATCAGAACACCGTCGTGGTCAAATCGGCTCGCTACGTATTCCTTGGCCACCAGGTTCATCCCGTCGTGAAGGGAACTCACGACACAGAAACGGGCCAGCCGGCGCAGGGCCATCAGCGTCGTGTAGGGCAGATCAGTGGGCATGTAAACGATGGGCTGCCAGTTGTCGGTGGCGAACCGGCTGTTGACGTCATCGAGCAGCCGGTCGATCTGGTCGGCGAGTTGTTGGTAGGCGATGATGTTGGTACGGCTGAAAACTCCGGCTTGGACGAAGACTATCTTGCCGATATATTGGGGGTTCTTTTCGAGGAAACGGCCGATCGCCCTGATTCGGTGGGGGATTCCTTTGGTGTAGTCGATGCGGTCGATGCCGAGGCCGACGATCTTGTCACCCAGGTCCCACTCGGACCTCAAGCGATCCACCTCTTCCGACACCTCGGGGCTCTGCGCGTCGGTATCGATCTGGTCGAAGTCTATGCTGATAGGGACCGGGCGTACGAGGGTGGAGTCATCGCGGTGGTAGACCAGGCTGTATTCCTCGTGAACCCTTGCGCCGAGAATCCGCGATGCCGCCTCCATGAAGTTGCTGCGGTGGTCGCCGATGTGGAAGCCCAGCATGTCGTTGCCCAGCAGACCGTCCAGCAACTCGTCCTGCCAGGGGCAGATGCGAAATATCTCGTAATTGGGCCAGGGAATGTGCCAGAACTGACCGGTGATCACATCGGGGTCTGCATCGCGGAGAAAACGGGGGAGGAGCGCCAGGTGGTAGTCCTGAATGAAAACCGCAGCAGGCCCGCCGTCGATCTCTTCTATAACATGCTCGGCGAAAGCCCGGTTTACGGAGGTGTAGGTATCCCAGTCAGCCTGATTGAAGGTCGGCTCGATAAAGGCATTGTGGCAAAGCGGCCACAGACCCTCGTTGGACACTCCGTAGTAGTAGCCTTGCTGCTCTTCGTCGCTTAGCCATACCAGGCGGAGGGTGTAGGAAGGGTCATCTGGGGGTACCATCACCCGGTTCTTTTCGTCGACTGCCAGGTAGTCGCCGGCACCGCCGCCATGGGCGATCCAGGTGCCAGCGCACTCCTGCATCAAGGGGTCTATCGCCGTCGTAACTCCGCCAGCCGGAGTGCTGACGCGCAGGTTGCCTTCAACCAGCTCGTGAACGTAGGGTTGGCGGTTGGAGACCACGATGATCCGGTAGTCCCCGATCTCCCGGTTGACCAGGCGGCGTAGCCGGTCTCTCGTCCAGATGGGTTCTCGCACCTTTCCCCTCTAAAGCCCTCGCTTCCCGTCAGCCTTAGGGTTCTGAGCTTCGATTCTGGCACAGCGGTAGGCAAAGGTCAAACCGTAGCGAACCCGATTCCTTCCGCGGATTTCCTTTTTCACAAATTCTCCATAGCGGGCTGCGGACGGGTTTTCGGCGTGGTACCATAGCGCCAAATCACAATGAATAACCGTTCCGACGGGCCTCGAATTTCCATTGAATTTGCCCGCCGTTATAGAGGAGGCCATATGACCCTGTTAGTTCGCCGAGACCTTACCGACAGCGTTCCGACTCCCGAAGGCAATATGCATTTCGTCAAGAAGGGCGCGGGTTACCCTGTGGTTCTGTTGCACCCCTTGGGCACCTCGGTATGGACCTGGGAATATGTCATTGACGCCATCAGCCAGCACTACACGGTTTACGCCTTCGACATGCTGGGCCATGGAGATTCCGACAAACCGCAGCGCCACTTCAGCATGCCCGACTACGCGAAGGCGCTGGACGAAGCCTGCCAGGTACTGAACATACACCGGGCGCACATAGTCGGAAACTCTGTAGGCGCCGTACTGGCCACTGAGACGGCGGCCAGCTTCCCGGAACGGGTGGACAAGCTGACCCTCGTGGGTGCCCCGGTGTGGAATGCATTCACCGCCAAGGAGCGGCTGGCTGACACGATGGCGCAGTACGATGCCGACGGCCTGCCCAAGCCGCGTACGCTCCAGGACCTGAAGGACGCAACCACCTTTGCTGAGCCGAGAGAGGAGTGGCTGGACAAGAACAATTCCAGCCGGGCCAAGGCCGGGCCATGGGTGCGCAATCTGATGGAGTCGCTGGCCTGGTACGACATCATGTCGCGGCTGCCGCTGATCAAAGCATCGTCCACGATGGTGCTGTACGGAGAGATCGACCGGTTGCGTGACGGCGAGGAGCTGCTCCACAACAACATCGTCAACGCTCAAAAGGTCATCCTGCCGGGCATCGGCCATATACCGCAGGTGGAGGATCCCGAGGCCTTTCTCGGCGCGCTGATGCCCTTCCTTTCGGAGTAGCAGCAGATGACAGCATCCTCACGCCAACCCTTGCGATTGATGGAGACGTGGCGCTCCATCTTCTACACGCCCATATACATTTCAGTTGCCGGGGGATTCCTGGAGCGGGAGGGGCTGGACGTTCAGTTCAGCACCTGCCCTCCGCAATTCCCACATCCATTGAGCGCCCTTCACAACGACGCCGCAGATATCGTTCAGAGCGGCATCATGCGTTCCATCATCGCTTCGGACTGGGGCGCCGAAACGGTGCCGCAGCACTTCGCGAAGATCAACTCGCGGGATGGTTTCTTTATCCTCGGACGCGAACCGCAGGACACTTTCGATTGGGAGTCTCTGCGAGGAAGCCGCGTTATTCCGGTAGGCTTCTCCCCGATGCCGTGGGCCTCCTTCCAGTATGCCCTGCGTCGTCACGGACTCGAGCCATCTGACCTAGACCTGCTTACGGGACTGTCTCTGGACGATGCCGCTGCAACGTTCCGGGATGGTGGCGCCGAGTTTGTTCACGTAGCCGAGCCGGTGGTGCAACAACTCATTGCCGACGGCGCCGGTCATCTGCTGACTGCCTTGGGCCCGGAAAACGGCCACCTGGCATATAGCTCATTCGCTGCCACGCACCGCTTCCTGAGAGACCGGTCGGACACGGCACACCGGTTCACGGTGGGTTTTGCAAGAGCCCTCCACTGGCTGTCTTCCGCTGAATCTGAGGAGTCAGCTGAGGCGGTCTCGGAATTCTTCCCGGGAACTTCAAGCGAAGTTCTCGCTGCGTCCATAGCCAGATACCAGGAACAGGAACAATGGCCGGTGAACCCGATACTGGGAAAGCCTGAGTACGAGAACCTTCACGACATTCTCCTCGCCGCAGGAATGTGCCGTGAGCGCCACCCTTACGAGAAGGTCGTCCGCCCCGACATCGCCGAAGCCGCTGTCGGCACTCTTTAGAAACTATCTCAAAATTTGCCACGGCCCCCAACCGATCATTCCCACGAAAGCGGGAATCCAGTGGCACTTGCTGGTAACTACTCAATGCCATCAGAGCGTAACCCTTTTGAGATAGTTTCTGGGTTCGGCCAGGCCTATCGCGTTTGGCTGGCAGAGCACCGTCATTCCCGCGAAAGCGGGAATCCAGAGTTCCGTCCTTCTGATCTCTCTTGGCCGCCGGGGCGGATTGTGTCTCATCCGGCAACCGTCAGGCTTGATTTTTGGCCACTGGATTCCCGCGAAAGCGGGAATGACGGGTTGATTTCGTTACGTCCCTGGCGTTGAGGTCCAAATGCGATAGCCCTCTAGTACTACAACGACGGCTTTAGGGTGGCGGCTCCATCCTGCCTTCGCGGCGGATGGAGCGGCGTATCTCGTGGGAACGGCGAGCCCGTTCGTTGCGTAGCTGCGTATCCTCCAGCCACAACAGCAACTGATCGGGCCCGAACTGCTCCCGTGGTAGCATCTCACGCACCACCCGGTACACCTGTGGTCTCGTGATCCGGGGCATCTTTTTCCCCCCAATCCTGCTGCAGGTCCAGCAGGAACGCTCCTCCCAGCAGGCACATGGCTATGTGGTGATGCCACCCTGCCCAGCTGCGGGTCTCGTATTCGTCCAGCCCAACGTCGCCCTTCTCAGTCTCGAACTCCGTTTCAATGCGCCACCTGGACCCACCCACGTAGGCCAGAGTCTCCAAGGTTGTGTCCTCAGGAGCGTTGGACAGGTAGTAGCGAGGCTCGCTGCCGTCCAGGTTCCGGCGCCAGACGGCCCACAGCTCCTCGCCGGGCTTGCGCCTCCTGGTGGCCCGCACCCGCTGGGCACTGAACCGGTAGGTGCGCGGCCCCTGGCTTCCCTGGGCCACCGTTATTTCCCGCCAAGCCTCATCCGGCAGTTCATCACCAAGCTGCTCCATGGTCCGGCGCTGCCCAGCCCGCAGCTTGGGTTTGCGGGGGCGCCCGAACCCTGGATATTCCGTACTGGTCCAAGCCGGGTCCGAGGGCCAGACCGTGGTGCCGCCCGGAACGTCCAACACGTAGCGCATCCCCAGGGCCGCCAGTCCTCCTGAGCTTGTCGAAGGGCCGGAAGGTCGGCGACATCCCGAAGGCGTCGTCTCCGGCAACCCACTCGGCCCTGAGGTAGCCCAGCTCCAGGACCCGCTCCAGCATCTCCAGGGCCAACTCCGTCCCTTCGACAGGCTCAGGACCGGTAGTTCCGCCGGTCCTCCGGCACACCCGCCGCAGCACACCGGTCCTGGTCGGAGGTCCAACTCTTGGGCAGATACAGCCGCTTGTCTACCAACGCCCGGCCCAGCGGGCTGACGTAGGCCAGGAACATCCCACCCTGGCAGTTGGCCACCTTGCCCAGCCTGCCGCAGTACTGCCGGGCCACTCCCGCCGATTTCCTGCCCTGCTTGGGGAAGTCGCTGCCATCGAACACCCACACCGCCTCCGGGTGTCCCAGCCTGGGGGCCAAGTATTCCTGCAACCGCCCTATGACTGTCTCATCGGACCACCGGGCCTCGGTGAGAAAGCGCTGCATCGCCCGGGCTGAGATGCCCACCGATTCCGAGAGATTCTCGGCGTTGCGCCGCTCCTGGTCCTGCACCAGCAGCGCCTGAAGGTAATTCCCGCTGTGCTCCCGCCACTGCTTGCGGCCGAAGGAGGCCGCAAAGAAGGCCTGGAATTCCTGAAGGCTGTCGTAGACCCGCTCGAAGCTCGCCGCATCCATCACCCAAACCACCCAACATCATCTGTCCAGCCATCCTACCAGACAACTCGTCGTTGTAGTACTAGTTCGGCGCTCTCGAGGTGTTGCCGAACGAAGTATGTTGTAGAATGGTCTTTTCGTTCCGCCCCACCGGTTGCTTCGCGTACTGGGGCAGGCGTTTCGTGAGGGTCAGGAGGCCGCTTTGGCCAAGATAGCAATTGTCGGTACCGGCTTAATTGGAACCTCCCTGGGGCTCGCACTCCGGCAGTCGGACCTGCGCAACCTGGAGCTCGTGGGAACCGACTATGACGGAAGAGCCCGGAGCGGGGCCCAGAAGCGCGGAGCGTTCCACAAGGTGGAGGGCCGACTGCAACCGACCATCGAAGGGGCAGATGTCGTCATACTGGCCACGCCGGTGATGGCCATGCGAGACCTGATGGAGACCATCGGTCCAGGACTACCGGAAGGCGTCGTTGTCACCGACGTCGGAAGCTCCAAGCGAGTGGTATCCGAGTGGGCCGCCGAAATTCTTCCCCGGCACGTCCAGTTCGTTGGCGGCCACCCCATGGCTGGCCGGGAAACTGCCGGGCCGGAAAACGCGGCTGCCGATCTCTTCACGGGCAAGGCTTACTGCATCGTGCCCAGCGCAGACACTAAGCAACAGGCGGTATCCGCTGTTGCCACCATGGCAGAAGCCATCGGGGCGAAGCCATTTTTTATCAGCGCGGATGAACACGACAGCTTCGTGGCCGCCGCCAGCCATCTGCCGTTTATGATGTCCGTCGCCTTGATGGAGACGGTATCCAAGAGCGCCAACTGGGACGACATAGCCCAGTTGGCGTCTTCGGGTTTCAGAGACCTGTCCAGACTGGCATCGGGTGATGCAATCATGCACCGGGACATCTCAGTCACCAACCGGGAACACATCGTCAGTTGGATCGATTCCTTCATCCGGGAGTTGTACGAGATTCGCAACCTGTTGAAGGATGAATCCGGTGCTGACCCGGCAGAGTTGCAGGATCTTTTCGAGCACGCGTCGGTGGAACGGGCCCGCTGGCTCGCCGGCGCCGTGACGCCGACTGGCCGCACCCAGCGTGAGTCCCCCGACATTCCGAGTTTCAGCGAGTCCATGGGCGAGATGCTCCTGGGAAGAAAGGGTATGGAAGTCCAGCGTCGCCTGCTCGGCGGCAAGGACAAAGACCGCAGTGAGCGCCGGTAAAATCGACGGGTTGAAGGGACGTCCCAACGTCCCTTTTCGTTTACCAACTCAGGGATTGAGCAATCAAGAGAGAACAAATGGCACCTGATTCCCCAGTTCGCAGCATCACCCGGCCAAGCCAGTTGGGCGGCGAGCTTGCCGTGCCCGGTGACAAGTCCATTTCACACCGCTCCCTGATACTGAACTCCATGGCCACCGGCTCCGCACACATCACTGGCCTCTCCAACGGGGAGGACGTGATGTCCACCATGGCCTGTCTGCAGGGAATGGGAGTGGAGATCACAGAAGGCCACGACGCTGGCGAATACACTGTCGTGGGCAGAGGTCCGGTGTTGGAGGAGCCGTCGGACATCCTCGACGCGGGAAACAGCGGTACTTCGATGAGGCTGCTTTCGGGTCTTCTTGCGGCCCAGCCATATCTCTCGGTACTGACTGGCGACGCATCGTTGCGCTCAAGACCCATGCGGCGCATCGTCGACCCTCTGCAGCACATGGGAGCCCAGGTCCTGGGGCGACAGGGTGGGTCCCTGGCACCTCTGGTCATCAGGGGAGGCTCGCTGCGCGGAATCGAATACGACCTGCCGGTGGCCAGCGCCCAGGTCAAGTCCTGCATATTGCTGGCCGGACTGTCTGCCAGTGGCGACACCGTAATCCACCAGCCGGCCCTGTCGCGCGACCATACGGAGCGGATGGTCACCGCCATGGGAGCGACCGTACAGGAGGACGGACTGGACCTGTACCTGCAGCCCGCCTCGCTCGCAGCGGTCGACATCGCCGTTCCTGGGGACATCAGCTCGGCAGCGTTCTGGATCGTGCTGGGTCTATGCCATCCCAACTCCCGCGTGCTGGTCAGGGGAGTGGGATTGAATCCGAGCCGGACCGGCATTATCGACACCCTCCAGGCAATGGGAGCTGGAGACAGCCTTCAGCTTCTGGACGAACGGACTGAGGGCGGCGAACCGGTGGCAGACGTTCTTGTCTCCTCCTGCGAACTCCAAGGCACCGAGATCGGCGGCGATATGATTCCCCGCATCCTGGACGAGGTGCCCATACTGGCGGTCGCTGCATGCTTTGCCAGTGGTGAGACCACCATCCGCGACGCTGCCGAGTTGCGAGTAAAGGAGTCCGACCGGATCGCTACGACGGTGCAGGAACTCTCCCGGCTGGGCGCCAACATCGAAGCCCTCGATGACGGCATGGTCATACGGGGAACCGGCCGGCTACACGGTGCTGCGTGCGAGTCGCACGGCGACCACAGGCTGGCGATGGCAATGGCGGTCTGTGGCCTGTTGGCGGAATGGAAGACGGAAGTCCATGGCGCGCCGGATGCCGCTGTGTCGTACCCCAGTTTCTGGGAAGACCTCGACTTGTTGGCTCCCGGACAGGCCAGCGGGTAGTCTCTTTCGATGTCGCTTATTGCCGAAGCCAACCCGTCGCCGCCGCTGCTTGTGGTTCTGTCGGGGCCTTCGGGAGTAGGAAAAGACGCCGTCCTTGGTGAACTGCGCAAGATGGACCGCCCCTGGCATTTTGCGGTTACCGCGACGACGCGCCCCATGCGCCCTGGGGAGCGCGATGGCTTGGACTACATCTTCCTTGAGGCTGATACCTTCGATCGCATGCGGGAACGGGATCAGTTCCTGGAGTGCGCCGAAGTGTACGGCCGGTGGTACGGCGTCCCACGCAGCCAGGCTCGGGACGCCTTGCGTTCGGGAAAGGACGTGTTTCTGAAGATCGACGTACAGGGGGCCGCTACCATCCGCAAAATGGCACAGGAAGCGTTGCTGATTTTCCTGATCCCGCCCACGGTTGACGACCTGCGGACCAGACTTCAGGGGCGTATGACAGAGTCGGGGGCAGACCTCGAACGACGACTTCATACTGCGCAGGAAGAGCTGTCGAGGATCCACGAGTTCGACTACCGCGTTATCAACGCTGATGGACACCTCGACCAAGCCGTCGCAGACATCGATTCGATCATCGTCGCCGAAAAGTGCCGCACCACCCCCCGCCTGGTCCAGTTGATGTGATCCAAGATGGCGTTCCAATTTAGGTGGTTTGCCCGCGAGAGAACTTAGGTGGTTTGCCCGCGAGTGCACCGTCATTCCTGCGAAAGCAGGAATCCAGAGCCCGGTCTTCCCTGATAATCAACGGCTCCGAGTCGCATACCTGCATTCCATTCGATGCATCTGGCGGACACACCTCCCCCTAACTCGACCACCTGATTCGGGATGCTGCCGTGAGCCAACACTCCCCTGTAGCCCAGTTGCTATAATGGCCTTGTAGACTCATCCAACCGCCCCCGAGGAAGCCAATGACCCAGCCGAATAAAACCCTGGAACTGCGCCCGCGCCTGCCCGAGTGGCTCAAGGTGCAGATGCCTGGCAGCCCGCGTTACCTTCAGCTCAAGGAACTGATGCGCAGCCAGGAGTTGCACACCGTTTGCGAAGAGGCGCATTGCCCCAACATTGGCGAGTGCTGGGGGCGAGGCACGGCCACATTCATGATCCTGGGCGACATCTGCACCCGGCGCTGCCACTACTGCGCGGTTACCACCGGAAGGCCGATAGGCATCGACCTGCAGGAGCCGAAACGGCTGGCTGAGACCGTGAAAGCCATGGGCTTGCGCTATTGCGTAATCACCTCGGTTAACCGGGACGACCTTCCCGACGGCGGTGCCTACATCTTCGCGGCATGCATCAGCCGGATCCGGGAGCAGTTGCCCGATTGCCGGGTCGAAGTGCTGATTCCGGACTTTGCCGGCAACTGGGACGCACTGCGCCGGGTGATCGAAGCGGGACCGTCGGTGCTGAACCACAACATCGAATCGACTGTCCGAATCTTCCCTCGGGTCCGTCCGAAAGGGAACTACAACCTGTCCCTGGAGCTGCTGGCCAAGGCGAAGGAGATCGACACACCCACGGTCACCAAGTCCGGCATCATCGTCGGGATGGGAGAGACCGCCGACGAAGTGCTTGACACCATGCGGGACCTTCGCGGGGTCGACTGCGACCTGCTGACCATCGGCCAATACCTGCGCCCATCGGCCAAACACATTGCCATTAACCGCTTCTACACTCCAGCCGAGTTCGAAGAACTTCGCGTTGCTGGCCTGGACATGGGCTTCAAGCACGTCGCCTCAGGTCCCCTGGTGCGGAGCTCCTACCACGCCGACGAGCAGCACGACGCGGCGTTCGTAACCCCGCCGACGACCTCCTCCAGGTAACACGGCGTCACCCTAGAGCCTGACAGTTCTTTCCCCGGCGGAAAGCCATGGCCTCCCCAAAAGTCAGCCTCAAGCTGGTTAACGCCAACGTGGAAACCATGGACCCTTCGCGTCCAAGGGCGGAGGCAGTGGCCGTTCTGGGGGACCGCATTGTTGCCGTTGGTAGTTCCTCGGATGTTCGGAGTTTGCCATCTCAAGGGGCGCTGGTCATCGACTGCCAGGGTCTGACGCTGCTACCGGGGTTCAACGACGCCCACTGCCACCTGCCCGGGCTCGCTCGACGGCTGCAGGACCTAGACTGCAGTCCACGCTACGCCCCCTCAATCGCGGCGCTGCAGGCACGAATACAACAGCGGTTGGCATCGATGCCACCAGGTACATGGATTCGCGGCTTCGGCTACGACGACCTCCAGATGGCAGAAGGTCGGCATCCTGACCGGAGCGACCTCGACGTTGCATCCCCCGATCATCCGGTGTGGCTCGAGCACCGCAGCGGTCACGCCTCCGCCCTCAACAGCCTGGCCCTCGAATTGGCCGGCGTCCGCATCGATACCCCCGACCCGCACGGTGGCGTAATCGAGCGAGACCCTGCCACCGGGGAGCCTACCGGCACCCTCTTTGAAATGCAGGCATTTCTGCGGAAGCGTCTCGGCAACATCCGCCATTCGCACGATTTTCGAGACGGGATGAGATCCGTTGACCAGTTGCTCCTGAGCTACGGGATTACCTCAGCGCAGGACGCCGGCGCAGACAATGGTATTGAGCGATGGCAGACTTTTGAAAGCCTGCAGAGAGACGGAGTACTCTCGGGCCGCCTTGCGATGTTCGCCGGAATACGGCGGCTGGGGGAGTTTGTGGAACATGGACTGGCGTACGGCAACTCAAGCAATCGGCTGAGGCTTGGCCACGCAAAGATCATGTGCACGCTGACAGCGGGTTCGCTCAATCCATCGTGCGCCGAGCTGAAGGAAATGGTGGTTGATGCCCATAGCGAGGGCTATCCTGTAGCTATTCACTGCATCGAAGAGGAGGCAATTTCCGCCGCGGCCGAAGTATTGCAGGCTTGCAGGCTCCCCGGCCTGTCCGACCGCATGGAGCATTGCGCCGAAGGTACGCCGGAAATGATCGAGTCGGTCAAGCAGTCAGGGGCAATGGTGGTCACGCAGCCGGGATTTATCTTCCACAACGGCCCTTCCTACCGCCGGAACCTTGAACCGCGTCTATTGCCCGATCTGTACCCGGCAGGCGGGCTGTTGCACAGCGGCGTTCCCACCGCCTTCGGCTCAGATGCACCTGTCATAGACCCCAACCCTTGGCCCGCGATTTACAGCGCCGTAACCCGATGCGCCTCTGACGGGCTGCCACTGGCTTCTCCCGGTGCGGACACTCATCAGGTGAGCGTGGCAAACGCGCTGCGGATGTACACCCTGGCTGGCGCGGAGGCGGAGGGCACGTCTTCAGAGAAGGGATCGATCGCCATCGGGAAGCTGGCGGACATGGTACTGGTTGACGCCGATCCTCTCGCCGTCGACACGGAGAGACTGCGGTCGATCCGGGCGGTGATGACCATCAGAGGCGGAGAAGTAGTCTGGGGTCAGATCTAAAGACCACTGGCTAAGAAACGATCTCAAAACCCGGTAGAGGCCAAAAGCCGTCATTGCCATGAAAATAGGGAGCAAAACAGTTCCCTCTCCCTTGAGGGGGAGGGATAGGGTGGGGGTGAAATCCTTGCTGAACTCCCGTCTAAGTTAATTTTCATACACTTGCGTGGCCCCAAGGCCATGGTCATTCCTGCGAAACGTGTCCTCGGCTCGTTCGGGGAGCAGGAATCCAGCGGGCCAAGCCGGTAGTCGTTCAAAGTCACCCGACCAGGAGGGTTTTCAGATAGCTTCCAAATGGAAAGGGGCAGGCCTGGAACCTGCCCCTTTCCGTGTTCGACACTGGTATCGGCCTAGTCTGCAGCCAACTGGGTGATCCGACCGTATTCCGGGGTGTTGGTGTCGGCGTCGGTCCAGACTTCCTTGACGTGTTCCAGGTTGCCCTGTGCCTCCTCAATCTTGCCCTGCCCTGCCTGTGCACGGGCCAGC
Organism: Dehalococcoidia bacterium; assembly: GCA_965216065.1. Lineage (GTDB taxonomy): Bacteria > Chloroflexota > Dehalococcoidia > Lucifugimonadales > UBA3495 > VXOI01. The sequence goes on along the minus strand of CBDCFB010000002.1, from coordinate 450,321 downwards.
CAGTAGAGCTCTCTGGGGGATTCGCGGCGCGACAGTCGCTCGCGGAGCATGCCAGTGGCCTTGTCAAACTCCTCGGCCCGCAGGTAAGCCTCCAGCAGCGTGTCCTCGAACACGAGCCGCTGCGCGTGGCTGCCACCGACTCGAGTAAGTTGCGGGTACACCGGCTCCATCAGCCGCACAGCCTCGGCGTATTCGCCGCGTCCGAAGGCTCCGATGCCCTGGATCAAAGGCAGGGTGGCTTCCCGAGCCGTGGCGTCGCCGCCATCGGCCAGAGCCTGATAGCCATCTACAAGCCTGTCGAATGACTCGTCATCGCCTGCGGCGGTGAAGGCCAATGCGGCGTGAGCATCCCGGAACGACGGGCCGGGCCGGGCCGCCGCAGGAGCCGCCAATTCCACCAGCTCACTCCAGGGAGTCTGCGGAGAAACGTCGCCATAGATCTTCATCCGCCAGATCAAGGATGCGCTGTCGGCGAGGGCCGCGTATTTCAGTTCCTGTACCGAAGGGCGAATGTCCCGGTCATACCAGCTCAGGGCCTGGTTGTAGTGCCCCATAGCGAGCTCAAACAGGGCCTGGTGCCAGGAAAGGTGGACACGATAGGTGGACCGGCGGTCGTAGTCTTCCAGCCAGCTGCTCAGGAAGGCAGCACCCTCGTCATCCTGGCTCATTTCGTAGAAAACGTGGGCAACTGAGTGGGCGGCCACGCCGTTGGACGGGTTGATTTCCAGCGAGCGTTCGGCCAGGTCCATACCCTCGGCCATCTTGCCAATCTCATGGTTGGCCCAGGCGTACTGCCCCATGAAGGCCCAGTCCTCACCGTAGTGGGGAGCGGCCTCGGTCATCAGCTTGTAGAACCTCGGCGGATAGTCCGGCGCACCGATCCCGACGCAACCTTGGGTGTAGAGCCGCTGGGCAAGTCGCAACAGGATGGCGTCCCGTGGAAATTCCTTCAGGTGGTCGTGTACTGAGGCCGTGGCGGCGTGGTTCTGTCCATTGACGAATTTGGACACCACGTCAACGAATCCCCGTTCACGGCTGCTCAGTCCGGGCGACAACTTCTCCGCATTCTCAGCATTGGCCCGCGCTTCAGGAACGTTTATGCGGAGAAAGTCCATGAACGCCTTCGCGGCGTACGCGAGAGCAAAACCCTCGTCGGCCTCAATGGCCTTGGCGAATGCATCCTCGGCGCCGAAGTTCTGCGAAAGGGCCAGGTCCAGCCCCTCAGCGTAGTGGGACAATGCCGTCTGCGAGTTGGTTGTAAGAGGGAGTCCGTAGCGGTCGGTAAAGTTAGCTTCAGTAGTCATATCGGCCTCCTGTCATGTGATTTTGACATGACAGGCGCTTCTAATCAATCTCCCCTCCCATCCCGGAGATGCGAAAACCGGAATATTCCGGCACGAGCACTCTGATATACTTGGCCCAAATACGCAAAGAGGGTATTCGCCGATGGCTACTGAGAGGCAGATCAACAGGATAACCATGCGCCAGATCAGCGGCTCGGCCCGCTCCAAGAAAGTGCGGGTGGACCTGGGCGACGAGTCGGATTTCACCCACCTTCCCAAGCTGGTGAAGGTGGGCAGCGCCAACTACTTCCTGGTCAAGGGACGCGAGGGATACCGGATGCTGTCGACCCTCTGCCCGCACCAGGGTGGAGAGGTTGAGGACGTCGGTGAGGATGTGTTCGTCTGCGACACCCACGGCTACGAGTACCAGAAGGGCGACGGCCGTTGCGTCAACAACCCGGAGTTGCGGATGAAGGTGTTCCTGGTCACTCAGCAGGAGGGCCGCCTGGTGGCGCTGGTCCCCGACGAGTAGGGCGTGGATGAGACTGCGTACTATAATCAAGTGGAGAGGATCAAACACCCTGAAGTGAATGACGAATGGGTGACCAGGGTGATAGAGAGCCCGCTTCATTCCGAAACCAGATTTGTAAATGGCGAACATCGCAGATTGCTTTACGGATACATCGAGGAGATAGACCGCTGGGTCCTCGTGATCCTCACAGAGGACGGTCGACTATTGAATCGGCATATAGACCGGGGAGCCATGAGGAGATGGGGCAGGCCATGAGCGAACCCCTAATTGTCCCTGCGAAACTGCAGGTCTATTACGACTCGGACACCGACACACTCTCCTTGTGGAACGGGTATCCCGCTTGCGAAGCCAGCGAGGTCGGTGAGGGCCTGACTGCCGACTATGATGGGGAGGGCGAAGTCGTCGGAATCACCATCGATGGAGCCATGAAGCTGTTGGAACCATACCTGAAGAAGAGGAAGTAACATTTTCCATTGAATTACAAAAGAGGGGCGGCCGGTTGGCCGCCCCTCTTGATTTCCTGGAGCATTCCGCTCCATTAACCGATCTGGTCGTAGCTGCGCAGGAGCTTCCCGGGGAGGGCTCCGGTGCACTCATTGTCCTGGAAGGTGACGGTCCCGTTGACCAGGATGTAGCGCATACCAGTGGGCTTCTGGATCAGGCGCCGCTCGCCGCCCGGGAAGTCGGTGGCGAACTGCGGCTTGTCGTAGAGCAGGCCCAGCTCGTCATAGTTGTAGATCATGACGTCGGCGAAGTCGCCCACGCGCAGGGTGCCGCGGTTCTTCATGTCGGAGAACCAGGCGGGCAGGGCGCTCATCTTGTAGTGCGCCTGCTCCAGGGACATCAGCCCCCGGTCCCGGACCCAGGAGCCCAGGAAGTACACCGGCCAGACGCTGTTGACCAAGAAGCGCGTGTGAGCCCCTCCGTCCGATACCGAAATGTGCACGTAGGGATTCTTCAGCCTTTCCGCTGTCACGTCATCGCCCCGGTTGTTGGACGGGTGAGCGAATTCGGTCTCCAGCTCCTCGTCCAGGGCGATATCCAGCATGGCGTCCAGCGGGTGCTTGCCCTCGGCCTCGGCGATATCGGCAATGCTGAGGCCCTCGTACTGCAGGTTGCGCTCGTGGGCAACCTCGACGACCTGGAGCCTGCTCCAGTCGGTGCGTGGGTGAGGCCTGTCGAGGACATCCTGCTTCATGCCTACGCGCACGCCATCCTCAGAGAGCTTGGCGATGCGCTCCTCCTTGCTGCCGACCAGAGGCTGCACCCAGTGGGGCATGTAGTCGAAGAGGTTGTACTCGGACAGCTTGAACTCGGAGATTGTGGGCACAGGGCCCAGCTGCGCCAGCACCGGCAGCCCCTCGGCCTGCACCTGGTTGAGCCACTCGTAGCCCTCGTCGTCGCCCAGGACGACGTGGAGGGGGCGGCCGCTCATCCGTACCATCTCGGCCAGCATGTCGCGCTGCCCGGCCCTGTCGTCGGAGATGCCGATGGTCCAGCCTAGGTGCCCGACGCCGAACTGGGATAGTACTTGGGAAAGCGCCAGGAATTCCTCCTTGGAAGCCACATGGCTGGGAAGCCAACTGCCGTCCTCGGGGCGGTCCTCAAGGTTCTTGTCCGCGGAGATGCCGAAGGCACCGGCCTTCATGGAATCGTGGAGGATCTGCTTCATCTGGTTGAGCTCGGCCTCGGTGACCGAGGTGCGTTCGCGGGCCGGGATCATACCCAGAACATAGCCGCGCAGGGGGGAGAATGGGACCACGCAGCCCACGTTGACGCCCAGGCCCTGGCGGTCGAGACTGTCCATGTATTGGGGGAAAGTCTCCCAGTCCCAGCGCATGCCCTGGCGCATGGACTCGAGAGGAATGGCCTCAATGCGGTTCATCATCCGCATGTTGAGGTCCCGGTCGTCAGGACGGGTCGGGGCGAACCCGAAGCCGCACTGCCCGACGGTCAACGATGTGACGCCGAACCAGCCCGAGAGGGAGGCGTATGGGTCCCAGTTGAGCTGTGCGTCGTAATGGGTGTGCAGGTCAACCGCGCCGGGGGCCACGATGCAACCGCTGGCGTCCAACTCCTGCGCTCCGCCGCCATGTATGCGCCCGCTGATCATGGCTACGCGCCCGTCCTTGATGCCGACATCGGCACGGAGGCGGGGCATTCCGGTACCGTCGATGACGGTGCCGCCGCGAATTACAAGATCAAATTCCGCCATATCTATCCCTCCATTCTCGGAAGTGGAATCTCAGATGATCAAGAGAGGTTCAAGTCAGTTTAGGGTTGGCACTTATTTGTGTCAAACTGCGGCGCCATTGTCTTGAAAAGTTTACGAAAAGCGTAAGGGCGCACAGCTGTGCGCCCTCAATTCAACTACTGTACGTCGACTTTCTAGCCGATCTGGTCGTAGCTGCGGAGGAGTTTGCCGGGCAGAGCGCCGGTGCACTCGTTCTCCTGGAAAGTGACAGCACCGTTGACCAGGATATAGCGGATCCCGGTGGGCATCTGGATGAGACGCTTCTCGCCACCAGGGAAGTCGGTGGCGAATTGGGGCTTGTCATAGAGGAAGCCCAGATCATCCAGGTTGTAGACCATGATGTCAGCGAAGTCACCCACGCGGATGGTGCCGCGGTTCTTCATATCGGCGAACCAGGCGGGCAACTGGCTCATCTTCTGGTGGGCCTGCTCCAGGCTCATGATGTTCTTTTCCCGGATCCAGTGGCCCAGAAAGTAGACCGGCCAGATACTGTTGATCAGGAACCTGGTGTGGGCCCCGCCGTCGGACACCGAGATGTGGGAGTAGGGGCTGGTGATGTAGTGGGCGTCGTCATCGCCGCGTCCGCCGGCGGGATGGGCGAATTCGGTCTCCAGGTCCTCATCCAGAGCGATGTCGAGGAAGGCATCCAAGGGGTGCTTGCCCTCGGCCTCGGCGATGTCGGCGATGCTGAGGCCCTCGTACTTCAGGTTGCGTTCGTGCGCCACCTCCACCACCTGCACCTGCGTCCAGTCGGTGCGCACATGAGGGCGCTCGATGACGTCCTGCTTCATGCCGATGCGAACGCCGTCCTCGGACAGCTTGGCGATGCGCTCTTCCCTGGTGCCAACCAAGGGCTGCACCCAGTGAGGCAGGTAATCAAAGAGGTTGTACTCGGACAGCTTGAACTCAGCGACCACAGGGACTGCGGTTTCCTGTGCAATAACCGGCAGGCCCTCCTCCCTGACTTCTTTCAGCCACTCGTAGCCCTCGGTGTCGCCGAGAATGACGTGGAGCGGGCGGCCGCTCATTCGGACCATCTCAGCCAGCATGTCACGCTGGGCCGGGCGGTCGTCGGAGATGCCGATGGTCCAGCCGATGTGGCCGACCCCGAACTGCCCCAGGACCTGGGAGAGGGCCAGGAACTCCTCCCTGGATGCGACATGGCTGGGTAGCCAGCTGCCGTCCTCGGGACGGTCCTCAAGGTTCTTGTCGGCGGACAGGCCGAAGGCGCCGGCCTGCATGGCCTCAAAGAGGATCTGCTTCATCTGGTTGAGTTCAGCCTCGGTGACCGAGGTGCGCTCGCGAGCCGGGATCATGCCCAGAACATAGCCGCGCAGGGGGGAGAATGGGACCACGCAGCCCACGTTGACGCCCAGGCCCTGGCGGTCGAGACTGTCCATGTATTGGGGGAAAGTCTCCCAGTCCCAGCGCATACCCTGGCGCATGGACTCCAGGGGTATGGCCTCGATGCGGTTCATCATGCGCATGTTCAGGTCGCGGTCGTCGGGACGCGTCGGGGCAAATCCAAAGCCGCACTGCCCCACGGTCAGCGAAGTCACGCCGAACTGGCCGGACAGGGAGGCGTATGGGTCCCAGTTGAGCTGTGCGTCGTAGTGGGTGTGCAGGTCCACGGCGCCCGGGGCCACGATGCAACCGCTTGCGTCGAGCTCCTTCGCACCGCCGGCAGTGATGCGGCCGCTGATCATGGCGACGCGACCGTCCTTGATGGCGAGGTCGGCGCGTTGCTTGGGAATGCCGGTGCCGTCGACAACGGTGCCGCCACGGATTACGAGGTCGTACTCAGGCATACCTGTCCCTCCACAGCATTTCGTTGGGTTGCCTGGATTCTGCGCCGAAGTTTACCACAGTCAACAGCCTGGGTAGCTGCGAATCTGGCGGGCGTGAAGCCTACAAAGACGGGCGACCACGACGGGGCCGATGGAGCTCTTCCAGAGCTGCGCCGGCGCGTAGGATAGTCGCCTCCTCGTAGTGGCGGCCCACAATCTGGACGCCGATGGGCAGACCATCGCTGCTGGCGCCGAAGGGTACGGACAGGGCCGGGGAGCCGGTGAGGTCGAAAGGCACGGTGCAGGTGAGAGCGTGGCGGGCAGGAGCGGTCTCCGTTCCAATCTCGTGGCGGCGAGTGTCGTGAGGGTGCGCGACCACCGGGCCGGTGGGCAGGAGCAGCAGGTCGTAGTCGTTGAACAGCTTGATGCAGGCGGCGCGAAGTTGCTCGACCTGCTCCATGGCCTCCAGGTATTCGCCGTACTCAGGGCCGGGAATGTTCAGGCGGCGCTGCATGGAGAGGGCAAGCATATCTTTGCGGCCCTCAATTATGGGGTCAAGGTAGTGGCTGCCTTCGGCGGCGAAGATGCGGGCCGAAATCTGCTGGCCGGGCCAGCTCTCCCAGTCCGAGAGGTCAACCTGCTGGACGGAGCATCCCAACTCGCCCAGCGCCGAGGCGGCGGCCGCCACGGTGTCCTGCACTTGGCGGTCCACGGGGGCGAAGGGGCCTTCGGGACACCAGGCCACACGGAGTCCCTGGGGCAGTGACAGCTCCGAAATCTCAGGCACCGGCACAGGCAGAGCGTAGTGGTCGACGCCGTCTGGACCCGCCATCAGCCCCAGGGCAAGGGCGGCGTCACCGACGCTGCGGACAATGGGACCGACGTGCATGAAGCGGAGGAGCGTGTCGGGCCAGTGGCCGGTCAGGGGGATGCGGCCGTGGGTGGCCTTCAGGCCGACGATGCCGCAGTAGTTGGCGGGCTCACGGATGGAGCCCCCGACATCGCTGCCGATACCGAGGGGCGACATGCCGGAGGCCACGGCGGAGGCCTCTCCGCCGCTGGAGCCGCCTGGGGTGCGGCCGATCATCCAGGGATTCTCGGTACGGCCGTAGACTAGGTTGTCGGTCTCCCACCACAGGGCGAACTCGGGCATGTTGGACTTGGCGATGAAGATGCCGCCAGCCTCTTTCAGCCGGGTTACGACCGAGGCGTCTGCATCGGGTATATGGTCCTCGAACAACCTGGACCCGCGGGTGGTGACCACGCCGGCGGTGTCCACGCAGTCCTTGACAGTGAAGGGGACGCCGTGCAGGGGCCCCCAGAACTCGCCTCGCATGGCTGCAGCCTCGGCTTCGCGGGCGCGTTCCATCACACCCTCGGGGAAGGCGATGAGGGCGTTGAGCTTCGGGTTGACGGCCTCGATCCGGTCGAGGTGGGCCTGCACGACCTCCACCGGCGACAGTTCCCGCTGCCGTATGCGGCTGGCCAATGTCGCAGCATCGGCGTAGATGATTTCCTCGCTCATTGCATGGCCTCCTTTGTCGTCATTCCCGCCTTCCCCATCATTGTTATGACAAGGAAGCAAAACAGTTCCCTCTCCCTTGAGGGGGAGGGTTAGGCCTGTCCTGAGCCTGTCGAAGGGGTGGGGGTGAAATCCTTGCTGAACTCCCGTCGAAGTTAATTTTAATAACAATGACGGTTAATGCGTTTGCCAATCCCTGTAGTTGACTTAGAGCTTTGAAAATCAGTGGATGGCGGCAGCGGGGGCGGCGGCGCGCTCGTTTACCAGCTTGCCCTCGTGGAAACGGGACAGCGCGAAGGGCTTGATTATGTCGGGTGTCTCGCCGGTGGCAATCAGGCTGGCAATATTCTTGCCAGCGGCGGGCGCGGCCTTGAAGCCCCAGCTGCCCCAGCCGCAGGAGACTATGAAGCCTTCGAGACCGTCTACCGGGCCCATGATGGGAGCGTAGTCCGGGCTCATGTCGCAGAGGCCGGCCCACTGTCTCAGGACCTTGACCTTGGACAGGCAGGGGAACATCTCCAGCGTATGGCCGGCGAGCTGCTCCATCGGAAGCAAGGCGGACTTCATGCTGTAAGACGGATAAGGGTCCACACCGCCGCCGATAACCACCTCTCCCCGGTCGGTCTGGTAGACGTAGGCGTGGAGGTTGGCGGAGGAAATGGTCTTGTCGAGGAAGGGTTTCAGCGGCTCGGTGACCATTGCCTGCAATGGATGGGTGGTGATGGGGAGGTCGACGCCAGCAAGACGGGCGACCTCGCTGCTCCAGCCAGCGACAGCGGACAGCACGACATCGGCGCCCACAAAGCCGCGGGTGGTCTCGACGCCGGTAACGCGTCCGTTGGCCTGGTCGATGGCTCTTACCTCGGTGAAGGGATGCAGCTCAGCGCCTCCGTGGTCTGCTGCCCGGCCAAAGCCCCAGACAACGGCGTCGTGCCGGATCACGCCGCAGGGTGGGTGGTAAAGCGCACCCATGATTGGGTATGGCAGGCCCTCCCGCAGGCTCATGGATGGCACGAGCTGCTTGATCTCGGCAGGACCGACCATCCGGCTGTCCACGCCGAGGATGCGGTTGAACTCGGTGCGCATCCGGAGGGCGTAGAGGGCGGCGTCGGTATGGCCGAGATCGAGGCGCCCCATCTGATTGAAGAGCATGTTGAAGTTGAGCTCGCGGGCCAGGTCCTCGTACAGCTTTACGCTCTGGTCGAAGAAGGGGATGCCCTCAACGGTCAGGTAGTTGGAGCGGATGATGGCCGTGGTGCGGGCGCTGGCCCCACCGCCGAGGTAGCCCTTGTCGAGGACCGCGATGTCCTTCACGCCCAGCTTGGTCAGGTAGTAGGCGGTGGACAGGCCATGCACGCCGCCCCCGATGATGACCACGCGGTAGCGGTCCTTAAGGGGCCGCACCTGCCACATCCTGTTTTTCTTGAATAGCTGAAACATTAAACGCCTCGGCGCCTGCCTCTATTCTCGCAGTCCCAGGAGGGCTTCGGTTCCGACTGGGCCGCCGCCGACTTCCTTTGCAGTCTCGACGAGCACTTCCCACAGGTACGCACCGAATTCCCGTCCAGCGTAGAGCTGGTACATCGCGATATCGTTGACATCACGGCGCAGCAGGAGGGCATGGACGTCGGCCAAGCGAGACTGGACGCAGGCCAGGTCGGGCATGGCACGAGGAGAGGTGTCCAACTCGGTGACCCGGCTCATAAGTTCATGGGTGGCCGGGCCCACTAAGGCGATCCCGCAAAGTCCGGAGGTGACGTCGGCGGCGTGGGCACAGTTCGATCCGGAATGCCGCATCGCCTCTATCGCCAACGGGGCGACTCCGGCGGGGGTGAGGACGAGAAACTCGTCATTGGCCAGCCTGGCCGAAAGCAGCTTCCCCCCTCGCTCCAGCGGCGAGTCAGTCTCCGCGACCGAGTGTAAATCCTGATCTGTTGCCAGTGATACCAGGGCTGCCACAGCCTGGTGAGCATCCGCTCCCACCACCCTGACCTTCCCGAGAGGGCTGACGTCGGAAACTCCCACGGTCTCCCTCAGCCACCTCGCCTCCTGGCCGGCATCGCCGTAGTGCAGGGGAAGCTGCCAGCCGTCGGCATCGGCCATCACTGCGCCCGTTGTGAGCTGCATGTGATACATGGCAGTGCGCCTTTCGGGTGCCTGAGTAGGCATGGGTCAGCTCCGCAGCCTGTGCCCGTCTGGATCGTAGAACGGCTGAAGGGTCACCCTCGCTGGGACGGGCCGGTCACCGATCATCACCTCGATGGTTTCGCCCTCCTTGGCCCGTTCCGGCGGCACCCAGGCGAGGCCGAAGCCCCGTTTCATCGTGGGGCTGAGTCTCGCGCTGGTGACGCGGCCTATGGGACGGCTGCCACTCACGACCGGTGTTCCATCTTCGGGGTAGGACGAATCCTGAGTGATGAAGCCAACCAGCCGTTGCTGCAGGCCCCGTTCCGATGCGACGACCAGACCTCCCCTGCCGATGAAGTCATCTTTGTCGAGGCGGACCGCCCAGTCCGAACCCACGTCATAGGGCGTGGAGACCGCGTCGGTGTCCTGCCCGACGATCACATGTCCCTTCTCAAGCCGCAGGATGCGCTGCGCTTCCAGGCCGAATGGGGAAATGCCGAACTCGCTCCCTGCATCCATGATGGCATCCCACATGTACTCGGCGTACTCGGCAGGGAAATGCACCTCCCATCCCGCTTCGCCCACGAAGCCGATTCGGAGAAGCAGGCAGGGAACCCCGGCAACCTCGCCCTCTACGGCACGCATGTAGCGGAAGGCGCGACGGGAAAGGTCTATGCCGGTCAGCTTGCTCAGCGTCTCTCGGGCTCTCGGCCCCGCCACGTTTACTGCTCCGAACGCCGCAGTGACATTCACGACATGGGCGCAGTTCCCGGCACCGGCGTTCCACCAGTTGAACCACTCCTCGATGACATCGGCGTTGCCCGATGTGGTGGTAACGAAGTACCGGTCTTCAGCGAGCCGCGCGACGGTACCATCGTCGAGTATTACACCGTTGTCGGACGTCATAAGGCCGTACCGGATCCGGCCCACCGCGAGATCGGAGAACCGGTGCGTGTACAGGCGGTCCAAGAGTTGCGGGGCGTCGCTTCCCAGCACTTCCATCTTGCCCAGCGTGCTGACGTCGATGATGCCCACTCTCTCCCGTACGGCGACGCATTCCTCGGCCGGTGATCCATAGTTGTGCGGCCGCAGCCAAGGACCGGACTCCACCATTGTCGCCCGAAGCCCGCGGTGGACCTGGTCCAGGGGAGATCGCTTCATCGGCATCCGTTCACGCCCGGCAAGAGCTGCCAGGGGAACAGGCTGATACGGCGGCCGCGAGGTCGTGTAGGCGTCCCCCATCGGTTCGCAGCCGTTCGAGCCAAGACCAGCCGAGCAGATGCCGGCCAGCACCCGGCCGCACATCTTGCCCTGGCATGGCCCCATGGTCACCGTGGTGTAGCGTTTCAGGGTCTGGATGTCGGCAAAGCCCTCATCCATGGCCTGCTCGATGTCGTGTAAGGAGACATCCTCGCAGAAGCAGACGAATGTGCGCCCGTTCTTGCCCGCGGGGGGAGTCGGCAGCACAGCGTCGGGCCGAGGCGAAGGAACGCCCGCGCCAACAACAGAGCCCGACAGGGCAGCCCGCGCCGCCGTTTGCCCAGCCTCGCTCCCCTGCCGCTCGATCTCTTCAATGCCTGCGACCCCTACGACACCACCGGCCAGGGTCACACCGGACTGAGTGGCACCCATCTGATGGAGCAGCCCGTCCACCGGCTGTTGCAGGCCAGACATGCACAGGAGGTCGCAGCGTATCCTGCGAGTGCCCGCCGCCGAGGTGTTCCCGACCGGGGCAACAACGGCCGCCTTGAGCCGGCCGCGTCCTGCGGCTCTGACCACCCTGTGACCCGTCAGGATGGACACGCCGCGCTCACGCAACTCGTCCGCTGCCTCCCCGGAAGCCGAATCGGAACAGTCGACCACCGCAGCGATGCGAACTCCCGCCTTGAGCAGTTGGAGCGCGGCATCGTATCCATCCGGCGTTTCCGTGGCCACAACAGCCTGCCGCCCAGGAAGCACTCCATACAACGAGGCAAGGCGCAGGGCTGCCGTCGAGAGCATGATCCCGGGCAGGTCATTATTCTCGAAGAGGAGCGGAGATTCCTGGGTCCCGGTTGCCAGCACTACATGTTTGGCCCGCAGCCGGACCACCCCATCTCCGGTCAGCACTGCCAGCAGGTTGTCCTGGTAGAGGCCGAAGACGGTGGAGCTGAACAACGTCCGGATTTCCGTGGATTGGCCTACCGCGTCAGCCAGGTCAGTGGCCGCTTCGGCTCCCGGTCGGCTTTCTCCATTGCCAGTCCCGCCAATCCGGCCCGTGTATCGCAGATGCCCGCCGAGGGCCGGCTGTTCGTCGATCAGGACTACGCTGGCACCGGCCTCGGATGCTGCCAGCGCCGCGGCCATACCGGCAGGCCCACCTCCGACAACGGCAACATCGGCGTGGAGGTTTCGAGTGCTGAATTCGGACACATGCTCAGCGTTTATGTCGATGCTGCCAAGGCCGCCGATACGCCGGATGAGCTGCCGTCCAAGGAGCCAGAGGGCTTTCGGGCGGTGCAGGGCCTTGTAGTAGAAGCCAACAGGCATCAACCAGTGCAGACGGTCCAGCAACGACAGGACATCCAACCCGAGAGATGGCCAGGCGTTCTGGCTGTGCACCTGCAGTCCAGGTTCGATTGGGCGGACGCAGGCCCTGACGTTGGGTTCGTCACCCACAGTGACCAGGCAGTTGGGACAGTTGCCGGAGCAGCAGAGAATACCGCGGGGACGGTGATACTTGAAGCTGCGGCTTAATACCCTGGTCCCGTCAGCGTACAACGCCGAGGCTATCGTATCGCCATTGCATCCGCCGACCCGCCTGCCATCGAACTCAAACTCGACGGGAGAAGTGCGGTCGATGGCCTCGCCCGGTTGTGGCTGGAGGCGAAACCTACCGTTTCCTGGCATCACGCCGCCCCTCTGGCGAAAACAGGACGGGCCATTCAGGCGGTCCCCTCCGACGGCTGCTCTCCAGGCCAGAATGTGCTCTGTACCACGTTGCTCGTTGTGTCCCTCAGGGCGTAGAACCAGCGCCGACAGCCGTAACGATGATTCCACCATTCCTGCTGCACACCGGCTACATTGGGACGAAAGTAGAAGTAACCGCTCCAGTCCTTCTCCGGCGAACCCTGGGCGGGACGAGAGACGACTTCACCACCGAAGCGGAACTCGTTCACGCTCCGCTCGCCGCAGTTGGGACAATTTAGGAGGAAAGACATTATCGCGACACTTTGGGCTAGAACAGCGTCAGGTAGCGCTCGATCTCCCAGGGGGTGACCTGCCGGTGATACTCGCGCCACTCCGCTTCCTTCTGATCCACGAACTCGTCGTAAATCACGCCAAGCGAGTCCCGCACAACGGTGTCGGCTTTCAGCTCGACCAGCGATTCGGCGAGGGACTGGGGAAGCATACGGACGCCGCGACGGCGTATCTCCTCAAGCCCGAGCGCGTACAGGTTTCCAAGGTTGGGCTCTCCGGGATCCAGCCGGCGCCTGACGCCGTCCAGTCCTGCCGACAGGTAGGCCCCAAAGGCCAAATACGGGTTGCAGGCGGCCGACATGGTCCGGTCCTCGAGATGCCCCGGTCCTGCGGTGCGGATCATCTGGGTCCGGTTGTTATCCCCGTACGACACGAACGCCGGAGTCCACAGGAATCCGGAGGTTGACCCCATCAAAGCCGATCCGACCTGCAGGCGCTTGTAGCAGTTGACCGTGGGCGACATTACGCCGCACAGAGCAGGGGCATGGGCGAAAACGCCGCCTATGAAGTGGTAGGCCATCTGGGAGAGTCCGAGGCCCCGACGGTCGTCTTCGTCGAGGAACAGGTTCTCACCTGTCTCGGAGTCTGCTACGTGGTAGTGGATGTGGCCGCCACTGCCGGTGCGGTCGGTGAACGGCTTGGCCATGTGCGTGGCGATGGCGCCGTACTTCTGGGCGTACTGGCTGCTCATCATCTTGAAGAATGTGTAGCGGTCCGCTGTGGTCAGCGCGTCGGCGTAATGGAAGTTGATCTCGTACTGTCCGTTGGCGTCTTCGTGGTCCGACTGGTAGGCGTCCCATCCCAGGCGATTCATGGCGTTCATCATGTCCCGAAGGTAGCCCATCACGTTGGCGATGCCCTTGAAGTCATAGCAGGGCTTCCGGAGGCTGTCCATGTCGTTTGGATCCCAGACCTGGATGGAACCGTCGTTGTTACGGGTGACCAGGAAGTGCTCGGGCTCGATGCCAACGTTGAAGACATACCCTTCCGCCCTCGCATCACTTAGCACGCGCTTGAAGTTCTGCCTGGGACAGTAGGGATGCGGTTCTCCGTCTACAAAGAGGTCGCTGGCGAAGCGCGCCAACTCATTCATTTCGTCCCATGGCACGGGAGTGTAGGAATCGAGGTCGATGCGGGCCATCATGTCGTGGGAGTGAGGACCCTGACCCATGCCAATCACGGCGGCGCCGCCAAAACCAGCCCCCTCGTCCAGGACATCGTCAAAATGCTGGACTGGCACCATCTTGGCCTTGGGAGAGCCGTTGAGGTCAACGAACTGGGTCAGCAGAAACCGGATGCCGTCGTCCTGCATTCGCTGGGCGATCTCTTCCCTGCTGGTCATTCCTCGCGCTCCTTGGGCCAGGCTGGTGAACTACAGGAACCTGCCCATATTTCTCGATCGGGCACCACCGCCCGATTAGGAATATGAGAGGGGCCTCAGGTCGTAGAGTCGATCGGCATAATCGATGATCAGATCTCTTTGAGCCAGAGTGTCGACCCAATGCCTGGGAATCCCGCTCTGGCCATAGAAGGCACCGGCTATCTGCCCGTAGACCGCCCCCGTGGTGTCCGCATCGTCCCCGAGGTTTACCGCCATTCTCGCGCCATCGGCGAAATTGTCGGTGTTGTGGAACGCCCAGAGGGCAGCTTCCAGGGACTCCACGACGTAGCCGCTGCCTCGGATCTGCGGGGGGTTGAAAATCCGGAATGAGCCGAAGGCGACGCGGTTCACATTGCCGGAGAGCTCTCCCGTAAGGGCGGGGGCCAGGACTTCCTCCTTCTCGGAGCCCCACAGCGCCCGTACCATCACCGCCGCCATGTACCGGCAGGCATCGACCGCCTCCTCGGCGGCATGGGTCGTGGCCGAACTCTGCGCGGCAAACATCACCGCGTCGTCCATGCTGTTGGCGTAGAAGATCGGTACCGCAGCCATCCGCATAATGGATCCATTGCCTGCAGTGTCTGGGGATGTAAGGCCCGAAGGCTGTCCCGTTTCCTGGAACTTCTCGAGGGCTGCCTTGGTGGTTATGCCGATGTCGAAGCAGATTCCGGTGCTGCTGAGGTGGCCGTTCTTCCACCAGCGTACGTACCTGTCAAGCTGGTCTTCCGCGTTGAAACCCTCGCACTCTATCAGGCTCTCGGCGAGGCAAAGTGCCATCGAGGTATCGTCGGTCCACTCCCCGGGCATGAGACCGTGGGGGCCGCCGCCCAGAATTTCCATCATCGGCTCAAAGGTCCCTGGCGGCATGAATTCCACGGTTGCACCCAGGGCGTCGCCGATGGCGAGGCCCAGGAGCGCGCCCCTGCAGCGGTCCAGATCGGGTTCTATTTCGTAGAAAAACGTCGACACGGCAGGCTGGCTACCTACTCGCCAAAGATCTTGTTTGTCCCGACCAGTGGCACGCGGGCCATGGCGGAGGCTTCAAGGGTGAGAGCTGCCAGGTCTTCCGGCTCAAGGCTGTGTACGTCTCCCTTCCCCAGGGACCGGGTAAGCAGGGTCATTTCCATGGTCATCGAGTTGATGAAGTTCGCCACCCGCTCCGCACCCTCGTCGGGGTCCAGGCGGGACATCAATACCGGGTCCTGGGTGGCGATTCCGACGGGGCACTTGCCAGTGTGGCAAAAGCGGCAATAGCCCGCAGGAACTCCGACCTCTTCCTCGAAATTGCTCTCTGGAATTTCCTTGTTGCAGTTGAGCGCAATCAGGGCGCCTATTCCGATGGCCACGGCATCCGCGCCCAGTGCCAGCGCCTTGGCCGCGTCGGCCCCGCTGCGAATACCCCCCGAGGCGATCAGGCTAACTTTGCCGTACAGGCCCAGCTCCCGCAGGGCCTCCCGTGCCATGACGATCGCCGGCACCGTGGGGATGCCGCTGTGCTCCAGCAGAACCTCCGCCGACGCGCCGGTGCCCGCCATCATGCTGTCGATGACTATGGCGTCGGCCCCGGCCTTTGCCGCCAGCTTGACATCGTCGTCAACGCGGCAGGCCCCCAGCTTCACGTGTACCGGGACGCGCCAGTCGGTGGCCTCGCGGAGTTGCTCGATCTTGACCGCCAGATCGTCCGGCCCCAGCCAGTCCGGATGCCTTGCGGGACTCCGCTGGTCGATGCCCTGTGGCAGGTCGCGCATCTCCGCCACATCGTCCTGCACCTTGATGCCCATCAGCATGCCGCCGGTGCCGGGCTTGGCACCCTGCCCCACCACGATCTCTATTGCCTGTGCCTCGACGAGGTGATGGGGATTGAACCCGTAGCGGCTGGGCAGCACCTGGTAGATCAGCTTCTCGGCCGCAGCCCGCTCGCCGGGCAGCATGCCTCCGTCGCCGGTTGAGCTGGCGGAGCCCACCATCGCCGCGCCCTTGCCCAGCGCGACCTTTGCGTTGGCCGACAGCGCCCCGTAGCTCATCCCACTGATGTATATGGGAGTCTCCAGGACCAGCGGATTCTCGGCGTGGCGGGCGCCGATCACTGTGCGGGTATTGCAGCGTTCCTTGTATCCCTCGAGGGGAAACCGGGTCAGGCCGGTGGACAGGAACGTGAGGTCGTCGAAGTGGGTGACCTTCTGGAACGAAGAGAAGCCACGAATGCGGTAACGGCCCAGTTCGGCCTTGGCGTGAATGTCTTCAATAATCCAGGGAGGCCAGATCTGGCTGCTTCCCATCACCATGAATTCGCCTCTCCCTCAGTCCCTTGGCCCCACTAAATCTACCCGCTGACTACTTGACTCCGCCACCCTTCATCAGAGGGCGGATTTCTCCAACCGCTCCAGGGAATCGTAATGGTAAAGCCGCTTGGCCGAGACCACCTTGGTGAAACTGCGCTTTCCCTTTATTCCCCGCGCTTCAAGAGTGGCCAGGACATCGATCAGTTCGTCCTCGCTCATCTCCTCGACTGTGGCATCTGCGCCGAGAGAAGCGATGTCGCCAGCGACGTATATCGTGCCTTCGTACATGGAGTCGCCCAGCGCTTCACCGGCGTCCCCGCAGATGATTATGCGGCCCTTCTGCATCATGAAGCCGGTCAGAAAGCCCGCGTTTCCGCCGATGACCAGGGTGCCGCCCTTCATCGAGATGCCGGCCCTGGCCCCTGCATCGCCGCCGATGAAGAGTTCGCCACCGCGCATGGTGGAACCGGCGGAAGCCCCCGCATTGCGCGTGACGGTAATCTTGCCGCTCATCATGTTGTCGCCGACAGCCCAGCCCGCGTTGCCGTCGATGAGCACCTCCGGGCCGTCCAGCAGGCTGGCCGCATAGTATCCGACGCTGCCTTCAAAGCGAATGGCGCAGTCCTCGAAAATACCCACGGCGAGGTTGTGGCGGGCGTTGGGGTTGAGGATGGTGACCTCGCTTCCCGGGGTGGCCACCCGCTTCAGCTCCGTGTTGAACGCCCTGGTGTCCAGTGCGCCGGCGTCTATAGTAACCAGGTCTTGACCTCGCTTTTCTGAGGTTCCACCCGGTCAATCTCCTGGTCGAAAACACCTCGCAGTGCGATCTCTTCGGAGGCAATGGCGATTACCTCGTCGGTCTCCATGGTCACCAGCGGCTTGGCGGACCATTCGTCCTTGGCGTACCCGAGTCCATCGCGGGTGGCCACCAGGTAGGTGAATGTGCCGTCCAGGTCGGTCAGCGAGGCCCGCAGCGCGCCTTCCAGTTCCTCTCCATGGGCCAGCTTGTCAGCAAGGTAGACGGCAATCAGTTCAGAGTCGTTGCCGGTCTGGAAGTGGTGGCCTTGGTCCTCGTACATGCGCCGCAGCTTGTGGTAATTGGTGAGCTGCCCGTTGTGCACGACCGACACATCCGGAAACGGGTACGCCCAGAATGGGTGAGCGTGGTTTACGTCAACCCTGCTCTCGGTCGCCATCCGCACGTGGCCGATTCCGTGGGTTCCGCGAATCGACGAGATATCGTGGCGGCCGTCCATGGCGACAGGCGTTCCGACATCCTTTATCACCTCGGAACTGTGGCCGATGCTGTGCAGGGCAACCCCGGGTGTATCCAGCATCGCAGCAGCCAACTCCGCCGTCTCCCCTTCGTAGTTCACCTCAAGCCGGAGGAACTGCTCCATCCGCCTGCTGGAGCTCACGACTCCGCCAACGCGACGGACGGTTTCCTCCGCACGGGCCAGCACGTCCTCAGCCTCTCTCGGGCTGTCCGTCCAGATGCGCAGCACCAGGTCGCCATCCGGACGTTCGCCGACGATGGTCACCCCGCTGGAGTCCTTCCCCCGGTGGGTCAAAGGCTCAAGCATGCGAATCAGTTGGTCGCCAACGGGGGGCAGGGCGCCACTGACCGCCGGAGTCTTGTGAAGGATACCGCTAACGCCGCACATAGGAGCGTCCATTCAATAACACAGCGGTATCCGCCAAAGCAATGGCGAGACCGCTGCCAGGATAGCGAGAGTGTAGCCAAGCCCCGCAGATTGCGTCAAGGGCGGGGACGAAGGAGGAATGCCTACCTGCGGCGGTTCGAGACGTATTCGGCCAGGTCCTGGAGGGAACGGCGCGCCTCTCCATTCTGCAACACCTCGAGTTCGGCGCAGGCGCGGTCGCAATAGTCCCTGACGACACCCTCGCAATCGCCAATTATGTCGCTGTTCCGGATCATATCCACAACTCGTTCCAGCTTGTTCGGGTTCTCCCGGTCCAAGAACAGGGAGGACACCGGGCTGTCATCCGGATACCGCTCCTCCAGCATGATGGTCGGGAGGGTCAGAACGCCATGCAGCAGGTCAGACCCCACAGGTTTGCCGAGGTCGCTTTCCTCTGCTTCGAAGTCCAGCAGGTCGTCGCCGACCTGGTAGGCCATCCCGATGTTGTAGCCGTAGCGCCGCATCGCCTGCACTTCATCTTCCGGAGCTCCGGCGAGCAGGGCCCCAGACTCCCCGGCAGTACAGAATAGAGAGGCGGTCTTGCGATAGATGCGGTCGTTATAGACTCCCCGGGCCTGCGCAGCGTCGAAGGCGCCAAAGTATTCGATCAGTTCGCCGCTGGCCAGGTCCATGATCGTTTCCGAGAAACGGTGCATGATCCGGATGTTGTTCGTGTCGCACACGAAGGTGGCCGAGGTGGCGAACACGTAGTCGCCGAACAGCACTGCGACGTGATGGCCCCAGACGTTGCCCACGGTGGCCCGCCCTCTCCTGGTCGGCGAATCGTCCACCGTGTCGTCGTGAATCAGGGTGGCCAAGTGCAGCATTTCCACCCCACTCGCCATCAGCACCAGCTTTTCGGCGTCGTGCGGGTATGAGCAGGCGGCAAGCAGGGTAACGGCAGGACGGACGCGCTTGCCGCCTGTCTGTGCCACGTATTCCAAGAGGGGCCGTAGGTGCCCTACCTCGGCAGGAGCCAGGCTTCTGAGCTTCTCATCCACCATGGCGAGCTCAGCCTGAATCGGGGCGTAGATGGCCGCGGTTCGTTCGTCCAGTCCGTACAACATCGAGGGAAAGGCGCCCTTAACCCGAGGTCAAGCCAAGCCTTGCAACTTCCTGGTCAACGACCTCAGGCTCGAGCTTGGTATACAGAGGTGCTGGCCTGTTCAATTCCCTGCCAGCCGCCACCGCTTCGACAGATGCATCGAAGTCCCAGCCTCCGTCCTCGACTCGGCCGTCCTGTCCCAGGAATTCGTGCAGGCGCTGGGAACTGAAGGGCATGAACGGGTGCAGCAGCGTCTTCAGGCAGTTGAGGATCGCAATTGCAACCCAGAGGCTGGTGCCAGCCGCCGCACTGTCTTCGCGTATGGCCCGCCACGGTGCCTTGGTATCCAGGTAACGGTTGGCCTCTTGCGCAAGGGCGAAGATCCGGGATATGGCCGCCTTGAACCGGCACCCGGCGAGGCTCGCGCTCACCTCGTCCATCGCTGCGCGCCCAGAATCGAGCAGGGCCCGGTCAACTTCATCCAGTGTCCCAGGGGATGGAATCCTTCCATCGAAGTTCCGGTAGGTGAAAGTCAGAACCCGGTTGACCAGGTTTCCGTAGGTTGCCACCAGTTCCTCATTGTTCCGCCGGACGAATTCGCCCCAGGAGAAGTCGGAGTCTCCGGATTCGGGCATGTTGACCGACAGCAGGTACCGCAGCGGGTCCGGGTCGTACCGCTCTAGGTAGTCGGGCACCCACACCGCCCAGTTCTGGCTGGTTGAGAATTTCTGGTTTTCCAGGCTCAGGAACTCGTTTGCCGGCACATCGTAGGGGAGGTTCAACCCATTGCCGTAACCCATGAGCATGGCCGGCCAGATGATGCTGTGGAAGGGTATATTGTCCTTCCCGATGAAATAGTAGGCGCGACTGTCCGGGTCCTTCCAGAAGTCCTGCCACCTTTCCGGTTCACCCTGGATCTGTGCCCATTCCACGGCGGCGGAGAGGTAGCCGATTACGGCCTCGAACCAGACATAGATCTTCTTGGTCTCGAACCCGTCCAGCGGGATCGGCACGCCCCAGTCCAGGTCGCGGGAAATGGCGCGGTCGTGTAGGCCGTCCTCGAGGAATCTCCTGGTGAAGTTGAGCACATTTGGGCGCCAGTGGGTCTGCTTGTTCACCCACTCAAGGAGGGGTTCCTGGAATGCGGACAAGCGCAGGAAGAAATGTTCGGACTCGCGGAACTCAGGGGTGTCCCCACTCAGGGCGCAACGGGGCTCAACCAGGTCCAGAGGATCAAGGGTGCGTCCGCAGGCGTCGCACTGGTCACCCCTCGCCCGGGTGTTGGCACAGTGCGGGCAGACCCCCTCCACGTAGCGGTCCGGCAGGAAGCGAGAGCACTGGCCGCAATACGCAAGGAGCGTAGTGTCGGTATAGATATAGTCCTTGGCCAGCAGCGTCTTGAATATGTCGTGGGTCACGGCCTCGTGATTTTCGGTATTGGTGTGGGTGAACAGGTCAAATGAAATGCCCAGCTTCTCCCACGACTCCATGAACATGGCATGGTAGCGATCGACCACCTCAGCGGGCGTGATTCCTTCCTGGTCTGCGCGAATGGTAATCGGCGTTCCGTGCGTGTCGCTGCCGGACACCATCAGCACCTGGTTCCCGCGCAGCCGGTGGTAACGGGCAAAAATATCGGCGGAAAGGTAGCATCCCGCCACATGTCCCAAGTGTAGAGGGCCGTTGGCGTAGGGCCAGGCCACGGCCACAAGAATGCGCTCAGTCAAGAGGCAAGTCCATTCGCTCGTTAAGAGCGGAGCAAAATTCCCGTTGAATTCCGGAATTTCTTCAAAATCATTCTAGCATAAGGTGGTGGCACAATATACGAGATCGGTAGCTGGTTGGCGCCGGTGCGAGGTGCTTCGCCGCTCCAGATTTAAACGCTGGGAACTGGGCCGATTTTAACCAGATTTTAACCAGGTATAACCAGGTACTGGAGGTGCCATGGAAGGTATCAAGAAACTGCTCGGCGCATACCTGATCGGCGTCGCCATGGTTGTGGCGGTGTGGTTCATTATCAACACGTTCTTCGTGAATTCATTCAGCGTATCCGACGTCTGGTTCGTAGTGGACATCCTCATGGTGACTGGCCTAGCCGTGGCCTTGTTCTTCAACTACGACCGCAAGCGCAGGGAGGATGGTCGTGCCACAGGAGACTCGATCACTCGCCGTTACCTGGAAAACAACATCGCCTTCTACCTGACCGCCGGGGTAACCATTATCTTCCTCCACAACTGGTTCTCCTTTCTCTACAATGGCCCCGAAAGCCTCGACGGAAATCACCAGGCATGGATCATCTGGGCCTTCATAGACACCTTGCTGCCCCTCGTACTGGGCGTTACGGGATGCGCCATGTGGAAGGACTCTTCGGAGTAAGGGGCACCTGGTAAAAACTCTCACAGTCTGTGAGTTGTATCCCTACAGGGTCTTTCAGGGTCCTTCAATTATTCCCTCCCCCTTGAGGGAGAGGGTTGGGCCTGTCCTGAGCTTGCCGAAGGGGTGGGGGTGAAATCCTCGCAGGAAGCAACGCTGTCAGCCGCAAGATAGCCCTCGCAGAAACACCTGGGCAAAGCCGACTCCAACAATCGAAACACCCTGAACCCTGCTGTATGATCGTTGACATGGTATATAACCCCTGCTATGATTCTCGCCACGAATTCCGCGTAGAGCGGGAGTAGTAGCGGTAGCCTGCACCAGAGAGCCGGCGGTGGGTGCAAGCCGGTGGCAGAAGCGCCGTGAACTCGCCCGGGAGCGGCCCGCCTGATGACCCCAGCGAGCACGGGGTAGCAGGGCGTGGCGGGTGACACCGTTAGAGAGTCTTTCAAGAAGTCCCGAATCGGGCGGCCGCGGTGTGAATGTGCCGGAGGCCGCTTTGTATCGGGGAAGAAGGGTGGTACCGCGGGCCCACACCCGTCCCTTCACATGGGGATGGGTGTTTTTTATTGCCTCGTCCCTGACACACTCGACCGCACAGCCTAGGACGACAACAGTCAGTCCTTCGGGCAGGATGTATGAAACTTAGCGGCGCTGAAATTGTCTGCGAAAGCCTCCTCAAGGAGGGGGTGGATATAGTGTTCGGCCTGCCCGGCGGAGCTGTGTTGCCCCTCTATGGGGCCATGGCCAAGTACCCGGATCTCCGCCATGTGCTGGTGCGCCACGAACAGGCAGCAGCCATGGCAGCCGACGGCTACGCCCGCGCCACTGGCCGCGTCGGCGTCTGCTCTGCCACCAGCGGCCCGGGGGCGACCAACCTCGTGACCGGCATCGCCACCGCCCAGATGGACTCGGTGCCTCTGGTGGCCATAACCGGCCAGGTGCCACGGGCCGCAATCGGACGCGACGCGTTCCAGGAGACCGACGTCACCGGCATCACCCTACCCATCACCAAGCACAACTTTCTGGTGATGGAAGTGGAGGACGTTGCCCCGGCGATAAAGGAAGCTTTCCACATCGCCCGCACGGGGAGACCCGGACCGGTGCTTGTCGACATCCCCAAGGATGTACTCCAGGACCTTCGGACGGAGTTCGTATGGCCCGACAAGCCGAATCTACCTGGCTACCACCCCCCTGGCGAAGCGGCCATCGATGAAGTGGTCCGCGCCGCCGATCTCATCAACCGTTCCAAGCGCCCGGTGATCCTGGCGGGACATGGGGTAATCATCTCTCAGGCCTACAA
The DNA here is from genome assembly GCA_965216065.1 of Dehalococcoidia bacterium. Classification (GTDB taxonomy): domain Bacteria; phylum Chloroflexota; class Dehalococcoidia; order Lucifugimonadales; family UBA3495; genus VXOI01. The sequence goes on along the minus strand of CBDCFB010000002.1, from coordinate 427,489 downwards.
CGAGCTCATCGACCTGGCAGAAAGGGCGCAGATTCCGGTAATCACCACCCTGCTGGGCATAAGCTCAATCCCCACCGATCACGTGCTGAACATGGGCATGCCGGGGATGCACGGCATGGCCTACAACAACCTGGCCATCGACCAGGCCGACCTCCTCATTGGCTTGGGTATGCGGTTCGACGACAGGGTAACCGGCAGGCTGCGGGACTTCGCTCCCAACGCCCAGGTGGTGCACATTGACGTCGATGCATCCGAGCTGGACAAGAACGTCAAGGCCACTGTGCCGGTTACGGGCGACCTGAAGAAGGTGCTCAACCAGCTCATCCCGTTGATACAACCGAATGTGCACATGGACTGGCATCGCCGCCTCGACGAGCTGAAGGCCGAGCACCCGTCGCTGTACATCCGGGAGTCGGAGGAGTTGCTCCCCCAGTATGTGCTGAACCGTCTCTCCGAGATCTCTGGCGGCGACTGCATCGTGGTGACCGGCGTCGGCCAGCACCAGATGTGGGCGGCGCAGCACTGCAAGTTCAAGGAGCCCAACACCCTCATCACCTCAGGCGGGCTGGGTACCATGGGCTACGAGGTTCCGGCGGCGCTGGGAGCCCGGATGGGGCGCCCCGACAAGACCGTCTGGTCGGTGGCCGGCGACGGCGGCTTCCAAATGACCATGTGCGACCTGGCCACCGCCGTTGAAAACAATGTGGACATCAAGTTCGCTATCCTCAACAACCAGAGCCTGGGGATGGTCAAGCAGATGCAGGATGTCTTCTACGACCGTGAATATTACGCCGTCGAGTACTCCGGCAATCCCGACTTCGTGAAGCTGGCCGCGGCCTATGGAATCGACGGCCTGCGAGTCACGCGAAAGGACGAAGTCGACGACGCCTTGCGCCACGCCATGGAGGTGTCCGGCCCGGTGATCATCGATTTCGTGGTCAAGGAAGACGAGCAGGTGTACCCGTGGATTCCGGCTGGTGCGTCGGTGCACGAGATGATCGAGGAGCAGCCTGCCAGGGGAGGGCCATACTAGGATGGTGCAGGCCACCCAGCCGGAACAGCACACCATCATCGCCCTCGTCGAGGACAAGCCCGGCGTGCTGACCCGCGTTGCGAGCATGTTCCGCAGGCGTGGATTCAACATCGCCAGCCTCGCCGTCGGGCGCAGCGAGAAGGCCGGCCTGTCGCGTATGACCTTCGTGGTCAACGGCGAATTGCCCACCGTGCAGCAGGTCACCAGGCAGCTCGACAAGCTGATCGATGTGATCCAGGTGTCCTACATCTCGACACACCAGGTCGTGGCGCGTGAACTGGCCCTGATGAAGGTGACCACCTCCCCCGCGACCCGCGGCGAAATCATGCAGTTCGCCGAGTTGTTCAGCGCCAACATCGTCGACGTCGGCTCCACCTACGTGGTCCTGGAAATCACCGGCGGGGAGCAGAAGGTCGACGCTCTGGAAAACCTGCTCAGCCCCTTTGGGATCACCGAGATGGTCCGTACGGGACTTGTCGCAATGGTACGCGGACAGGAAAGCGGCATGGAAGCGGAAAACCTGGGCGTGCCCGTAAGCGCGCTGCAAATGGACAGCGGGATTTAAAACGCCGAGCTTCCACATGAATTTCCGCTGATCCGGAAATGATCGGAAATGCGCGGAAATGATCGGGAAATCTGAAATTTTTCTGGAAGGACGGAAGAGTCAACGATGGTAAACGTCTACTACGACAAGGACGCGGACCTGGGGGTGCTCGAAGGCAAGACAATAGGCATCATCGGCTACGGCAGCCAGGGCCACGCCCACGCACTGAACCTGAAAGACAACGGTCAGAACGTGGTGGTGGGCCTCTATCCCGGCAGTTCCTCCATCGCCGTCGCTGAAGGCGCAGGTCTGCGGGTGGCCAATGTGCCGGAGGTCGCCAAGGAAGCGGATGTGGTGATGATGGTCATCCCCGACCACATCCAGGGCCGCATCTACCGGGAACAGATTGAGCCCAACCTGAAGCCGGGCAGCGCCTTCATGGTGGCCCACGGTTTCAGCATCCATTACCGCGAGATCGTTCTCCCTGACAACATGGACGTGATGATGGTGGCCCCCAAGGCCCCCGGCCACCGGATGCGCGAGCTCTTCGTCGAGGGCGTGGGCGTACCCAGCCTGTTGGCCGTCCACCAGGACGCCACCGGCAATGCCAGGCAGATCGGCCTGGCCTACGCCAAGGGCGTCGGCTGCACCGGCGCAGGCGTGCTGGAGACCACCATCAAGGACGAGACCGAGAGCGACCTCTTCGGCGAGCAGAGCATCCTCTGCGGCGGGGTCACTGCCTTGGTCAACGCCGCCTTCGAGACGCTGGTCGAAGCTGGTTACCCGCAGGAAATCGCCTACTTCGAGTGCCTGCATGAGCTCAAGATGATCGTCGACCTGATGTACCAGGGCGGCCACAACTACATGCACTTCTCGGTCAGCGACACCGCCGAGTATGGCTCCCTCAGCCGCCGCGACCGCATCATCGACGAGCACGTCCGCGAGAACATGCGCGCCGTTCTGAAGGAGATCCAGGACGGTACCTTCGCCCGGGAGTGGATCGCCGAGAACGACGAGGGCCGCCCCAGGTTCGTCCCCATGCGCGAGGCCGCCCAGAACGCCCCCATCGAAGGCATCGGCAAGCAGCTCCGAGCCATGATGCCCTGGATGGACCCAAAGTAGAGCCAAAAGCAGGGAGCAGAGAAGGAAGGGCACTCCCCTCCCCCCGAGGGGGAGGGTTAGGGTGGGGGTGAATCCTCAGCTACAGCGCTCTTACGGATAAAGCAAGGAGACGAAAATCTATGCAGCAGGAGACGTTGAGTGTAGTTCACCGTCGCACGCTGGTCCTGGCCGGGCTGGGTGTGGTGGACTACGTGACCCTGCGAAGCCTTTCTGAACACCGCAGTTAGAAACTCTCACAAAGTCCCCTCCCCCTGGAGGGGGAGGGCTAGGGTGGGGGTGAGCTCTCCGATGGCGAAACTCATAAACGAATTCAGAAAGGACATTTGAGGAAAAGGAAGAAATGGCTAACAAGAAAGTGCTTCTCCTGGACACCACCCTCCGCGACGGCGAGCAGTCGGCAGGCATCGGCATGACCGGCGCCGAGAAGATGGAGATCGCCCGGCAACTCCAGCGGATGAACGTGGACATCATCGAGGCCGGCTTCGCCGCCAGCTCCCCCGGCGACTTCGAGGCGGTCTCCGCCATAGCCAGGGAGGTCAAGGGCCCCATCATCGCATCTCTGGCCCGCGCTCACCCCAACGACGTCGACCAGGCTTGGCGGGCGGTCGAGCACTCAGAGCGGCCCCGCATCCACGTGTTCCTCTCCTCTTCGGAGATTCACCAGATGCACCAGCTCCGCAAGAACCGGGAAGAGGTCATGGAGATGGCCGTTACCATGGTGGAACGGGCCAAGGGCTACTGCCCGGACGTTGAGTTCTCGCCAATGGACGCCACCCGGACCAATCCGGAGTACCTGTACCAGATGCTGGAAGAGGTGATCAGGGTCGGGGCAACCACCATCAACATCGCCGACACCGTCGGCTATGCGATCCCGTCCGCCACTGGCTTCGCGCAACTGCTGAATGATATCAAGGCAAATGTTCCAGGCATCGAGAATGTGACCCTCAGCGTCCACTGCCACAACGACCTCGGCCTGGCCGTGGCCAACAGCCTGACGGCCATCGAGGCCGGCGCAGGGCAGGTAGAGGGCTGCATCAACGGGATCGGCGAGCGCGCCGGCAACGCCTCGCTGGAAGAGATCATAATGGCCCTGGACACCCGGAAGGACCACTTCGGGGTGGACATCGGCATCGACACCACCCAGATCTACCCGTCCAGCCGCATGGTCAGCCGTATCTCCGGCATGGCCGTGCAGGCCAACAAGGCCGTGGTAGGCGAGAACGCTTTCCGCCACGCCTCCGGCATACACCAGGACGGCGTGCTCAAGGACCGCTCCACCTACGAGGTGATGCAGCCCGAGCGCGTCGGCGTCCCCGGCAACAGCCTCGTGCTGGGCAAGCTCAGCGGTCGTGCCGGCCTGCAGTCCCGGCTTGAGGCCCTGGGCTACAGCCTGAACCGGGAGGAGGTCTCCCGCGTATTCGAGTCCTTCAAGGTCCTGGCCGACCGCAAGCGGGAAGTCACCGATCGCGACCTGGAAATCCTGATGGACGAGGAATCGCGGGAAGCCAATGAGCCGATCAGCTACACCCTTGACCAGGTCCAGTTCAGCGGCGGCGACCACGGCATCGCCACTGCCACTGTGCGGCTAATAGACCCCGAAGGCGTCCCGACCACCGACGCCGCCACCGGCAACGGTCCGGTAAACGCCATCTGCAACGCCGTTGACCGCGCCATCGGCGTCGTCAGCAATCTGGTGGACTTCAACGTGCAGGCCGCCACCGAGGGAGTCGACTCTCTCGGCACGGTCACCATCCGCATCGAGAAGGACGGCAAGACCTACACTGGACGCGGCGCCGACACCGACATAGTCGTAGCCAGCGCCAAGGCATACCTCAGTGCCGTCAACCGGCAGCTCGCCTCCGACGAGTCGGCCAACGTCCCCGCACTGGGCTCAACCCCCGACTAGTCCCGGACTCACGACTAACCTTGGCCGAAGGGGCGCACAAGTGTGCGCCCCTTGCTGCTTAGGGCTTCCGGATAAGCTATGATGACGAAAAGCCTCAATATGAGTCGGCCCGGAATCGAACAGGAGATTAAACCATGTCGGTGGATCAAGAAGCTGCCAAAGCCATTTCCGATAAAGGTAAGAGAATCTACGAAGAAACAATCAAGCCGCTGATCGACATCGAGAAGGAAAAAGGGAAATTCGTCGTAATCGACGTGGAAACCGGCGACTACGAAATAGACAAAAAGGACATTGTTGCCAGCAGAAGATTACGAGAGCGTCATCCAGGGATATTGACCTACGCCGTTAGAGTAGGATTTCCAACTGCTTATCGCATGACCGGAATGAAAATCCAGCGATCTAAGAGGGTGTGTGACAAATCCCCTCTCCCTCCGGGAGAGGGTTAGGGTGAGGGCGTCCCCTGCTTTCTCACGAATAACGAATGCCCAGCAGCCTGCTCTTTATGGCACCAGGCAGAATTGTCACACACCCTCTAAAGAATGATCACGGGTAGGACGAACTGGCTACTCGAAGCAACGGTAAACGTCGAACTTCAGGACGCCGCTGGACACTTCCACTTGTTTCAATGCGTCTTGGATACCGGATTTGATGGCTTTATAGCGTTGCCAACTGCATCCATTCGGCGGTTAGGGATGGGACTGATAGGTCCTCGTGATACGACTTTTATTGATGGCTTTACAGCACCGGTGCCCGTGCACGACGGAGTCGTATCGTGGCACGGGCAAGCAGTCGAAGTTACCGTACTCGAAACCAGGCGAGAGGCGCTAATCGGCATGGCACTACTCGAAAACAGCACCCTCACCGTCCAGGTATGGGACGGCGGAGAGGTCCTGATTGAATCACGCTAGCCCCCATCCAGAGGAAGAGGACTACACCATCCGCATCTGAAACCCCGCGTTGGACAGGGTCCCCTTCCCGTCCAAGTGCACCGCAGGGTAGCCCATCGAGCGAAGTTTGGCAGCCAGGTCCGGGAAGCCGTATACCGTGTACACCCGTCCTGGATTGACCGCCTCGACGTATGCCAGCAGGTCGTTGTAGTCCGCGTGGTCGCTGAAGGGGAGGCTGGCATCAGCGCGTGGGCCCCAGCGGCGCGGTTCAGCAGATGCTGCCCAACCGGTAAGCTCCATCGTACGTCGATACCGATATCCTTGTAGCACCCTCGAAGACCTACCGGGAGGGAAGAGGGCAATAACCCCATCGGGCCAGTGTCCGTCGAATCTCACGGCACTGCCGGAAAAGTTGACCCCGGCCTCGCGATATGCCTCCACCGCACCATGGATGCCCTCCTCCACCACAACTTCGAACCCGTCGTTCAGCAGGTGGTGCAGCAGTTCCTGCGCCTTGCCGAGACGCCAGCCCAATACTACTGGGCGTTCACCCCGGGAGAGCCAGTCGCGTAGCGTACCCGACGCCTTGCTCAGGACGCGTTCCTGCGACGGGAACACGTAGTCGGGACGCCCATAGGTAGACTCGATAACCAGCGTATCGGCCTGCACGGTTTCCAGCGGCTCATTGGTCGGGCTGGGGCGGGTCTTGATGTCGCCTGTGTAGAGTAGTCGGTGGCCTGTTGCCTTCGACACTATCAAGGCCTGGGCCGACCCAAGGCAGTGCCCCGCCGGATACAGGGTGAGATCGTGAGTGGGACTCTCCATCGGCTCGCCATACGGCAGAACGATGGGGTCCGACTTCTTCAGATAGTCCTGCAGCAGGAGCAGGGTGTTGGGGGTGATCACAGGTCGCCGGTGCCGCCCGGTGTGGTCAGAGTGGGCGTGGGATATTACGCTGCTATCCCTCTTTCTCCTCGAATCCAACCACAGGTCGAGTTCAGGGATATAGACCCCCCGGTCAAAGACTACCTCCACGCCATGTCCCCTCACCCCACTGTTTGAAAATGCGGTATCCCACATACCCAGGCCAGTATAGCATCGCTACTGTACGGAACAGCCCGCATGGTTTTCCGCTGTCCGGATGATGGCCAGGACTCCGCATCGGGGAAATGCAGGCAGTCTCCATTCCGTGTGAATGGCAGTTCCCGGGCTTCACATTGGGGGCAACAATTCAATATGACGGATTGTCGCCAAATTGCCAGGTTGATATTATGTTAAGCGGTCAAGTATGAACGAATTCCTTTCGGAGACCGTCCTGCTTTTCGTAACCGCTCTGGCAGCAGTTACGATTAGCCCCGCTCACCGGTCGATTTCAAGGAAACATGCCGCAAGTGCATGAACTCAGGGACAGAAGCTGATTAAGGAGGCGCAAAACGTGCCCAAATACCTCTTGCAAGCCAACTACACCGCTCAGGGTCTCCAGGGTCTATTGAAGGAAGGGGGCAGTTCGCGGCGAAGGGTCTTTGAGGAAATGGCCAGAGAGCAGGGCGGTTCTCTGGAGTCCTTCTATTACGCATTCGGTGGCTCCGATCTATATATGACCTTTGACCTGCCGGACTCGGCGACGGCTGCCGCAATTTCGCTGAACATCGGAGCCGGGGGAGCCCTTGACATCAATACCGTTCAGCTGCTCACCGCGGAGGAGATCGACGAAGCCTGTAGCAAGACGGTGACCTACCGGCTGCCCGGGGCATAGGCGACGCCTCTCCAGCTGCATCACGATCGCCCTTGCCTTGAACGACGGACAGGGCGATTTTTGCGCCCCGTTTGGCTAGACTATCTCCGTGGCTGCATTCCGGTTTGTCGCCGGTAACAACGGGCCATGATGTGGGTTATAATTCCATCGGCGACCGCGGAACAGTCCGTACGCCGCAATTCAAAGGAGTGTAGTTATGCCAGGTCAAGTCGGCGAAGTAGCCCCCGATTTCAAGCTGCCCTCTCCTGAACATGGAGAAATCAGCCTGAGCCAGTACCAGGGTGAGAAGACGGTGGTGCTTTCCTTCCACGTCTTCGATTTCACCTCTGGTTGAACCAGCCAGGCCACCCTCTTCCGGCAGGCTCACGGCCGGTTTGAGGAGAACAATGCCCAGGTCCTGGGCATCAGTTGCGATACGGTACATTCCCACAAGGCCTGGAGCACCGCCATGGGCGGGCTCCCTTACCCAGAACTCTCCGACTTCCACCCCAAGGGCCAGACAACCCAGGCCTACGACCTTTGGAACGAGGAACGCGGTGCCGGCAACCGGGCCATCATTATCGTGGACAAGGACGGAGTGATCCGGTTCCGCGAAACCTATGTCCCCGGACAGCTGCCTGACCCCAACGATATCATCGCCGAGGTTGCCAGGTTGAGCTGATAGTCTGTCTGGGGTAATTCAAAGTCAGACCAAAGTCAGACAGTGACGAAAAGTCGAAGGGGCGCACAATTGTGCGCCCCTTCTGGTTTGAGCTGCTGGTACCCCTCTTACGCCGCCGCTATGCTCTCTACGATATAGCTGAGAGTACCTCGGGGGGTGGGCACGCTGACTTCTTCTCCCACACCCTTGTCCAGCAACGCCTGACCCACTGGAGACTGGATCGAGATTCGCCGCGATGCCGCATCGGCCTCCCGTGCGTCGACCAGAGTGTAGTCGATCTTCTCGCCCGAGTTCTTGTCTTTCACCGTCATGCGCGTACCAACGGCAGAACGGGTAACGCCAGCGGAACTCTCCCCGCCCGCGAGGATCTGGGCGCCCGCGATAGCTGATTCCAGTTCCCTGATCAGGGTTTCGACTCGCCCCTGCCGCTCTTTGGCCGCATCCAGAGGCGCGTTTTCCCTGAAGTCCTTGTCCGCCATGGCCCGCCGGATTTCCTGAGTGACCACCACGCGCTCCGCCTTGAGTTCCTCCACCTGCAGGACCAGGCGGTCATACCCTTCTTGCGACAGGAATGTGGGCTCCTCGTTGGCCGGCCTGGGCGCGGCGGGCCGGGACGAGGCTCGTGAGGCAGTCCTCCCTCTTCCCCTGGGCGGCCGCAGGTGCGTGGCCAACTTCATGCTGGTCCAGCCTTGGTCCTTCCAGTAGTCAACGAACGCCTTCACCGGCAGCAAGCGCTGCTGAGCGGAATCTATGCCGCTCTGGCCTACCTCCTTGGCGTACTGTTCCATGTCGTGGGGGGTGAACCTGCCGACTTGCCTGTCGCCGCTCCACCTGAGAAACTTTCTCAGTTCCTGGCTTCCGTCTCTAGCGCCCTTCTTCGCCTTCCTGCTGGTGTCGGACTCATAAATGCTGAGCGCCTCAGAAACTTTGGGAGTGGGCTGGGACTGGGTGGACACAGGTCTACCTCCGCCTTGAGCTGATTACATTGTCGTCTAGTTGCACGCCTCTTGAATCTTGGGGTTCAGACCAGTAAATCCAGCCAGGTGCGTGCGCCGTTCTTCTTTCAGGCGGCTGGCGAACTCCTGAATCTGCTCTTCAGAGTAAAAGTTGGACAGGTCGTACTTGCCGATGTCCACCCCTTCTACCGAAACGGGCACCTCGGTCCCGAACAAGGGGTCCTCTCCCCATTCCACCGTGTTGCGGAGGATCCCGCGAATAATCGCCGACATCTCGGGAATGGGCACCCGGCTGACTCTCTGCTTGACCGAGGCTCTGCCCTGCTCGTCACGCTCGAGTATCTCGCCCACGCCGCCGGTGTTTAGCAGATAGCACTGCACCTTTTCTTCGTTCTTCTTTAGGAAGTCATAGAACCAGTTGCCCTCGTTGGCCTCGGAGCCTATCAGGAAGGGGTTTGTGCCCACCACACGCACCGACTCCCCGACGCGGCGGGGATCGCCAGCGGTGGTCTCGACGCTCTCGCCCAGCATGTACGCGGCCGCGGCCTGCTCGGGATTGAGCCGCGACACCAGCGGCAGCACGGTCATCCGGCGGGTGATGAATGCCACCACCATGCCGTCCAGTTGGTCGAGGGAAGGCAAATTGATGTCGGCGCCGACATGCTCCCCGAAGCTGGTACGGGGTATTACCGCCCGCCCGTTACCGCCGAGAGAAAGATCGGCATAGTCTATCTCCCCTTCATGGGTGAGCATTACGTTCTCAAAAAGCGCTTCCGGGGAGCGCAGCGCGCTGTAGATCAACTCCTGGGTTTCGGAGTTCATCCCCTCCGTTTTCAGGTAAAAGCCGCGCTCGGTCCCCAGGGCCCGGCCATCTGTCCCCAGCGCTACGATGTCGTCTTGGAGGATATCCATCACTTCGCCGGGGGCTTCCATGCCGTGCCCATGGCAGGCGTGGGTGGTCTTGCCGGTACCGGAAAGGCCGAAGAACAGCATTCCGTAGCGCTTCGAGCCGCCACCTGGCTGCTGGGCGGTCACGACCTTTGACCCGGCGTGGAGACTGAGCAGCCCCTCTTCCTTGGCATCCCACATGGCCATGCGAAGGAAGCCCATCTTCACTTCACCCACGTAGTCGATGCCCAGAATGACGGTGAGGTTTTCCTCCGGAAAGACAAGCACCTGACGCTCGTCCTCGGGCCACTCGGGGATGCAGATTTCGTAGAGTTCAGGGCCGGGAGAGGAGGGATCGTAGTCGCGGAGTGTGTGGCTCCAGAGACAGGCCTGCCGGACGTTGTCAGAGCGCTGAAGGGAGAGGAAGAGGTTGCACTTCGGGTTGAATTCTGAGTTGTCTCCTATGGTTCGCTGGACCCTGATCAAGGGAGCCCTCAGCAGATACTTGCGGACTTCCTCCAGCGTATGATCCCTCCGCTCGCTGATTCGCTGCTGGGCCGGGTTGAACTTTTTTGTTGCGACCCGGTCGCTGCCAAATACAACGGCTACTCCCGCGCTGCGATTGCGAATGTTAGAGTAGAAACTCCGTCCTCCGGTGGCGGTGAGGCGCCCGTACTTGTCGGCCTCCGCATCGAGTTCATCGATAGCCATATTCCGAACATTGCCCTGTTCCGGGAGGCTCTTTACAAAATCCAGGAAACTCTCTGCCATAGGTTCCTCGCTGTTTTCCTTGTTCGTGCCGCGCGTCTGAAATTCGACTCAGGATAATGGATTCAGAATTGAAAACGATGACAATTTGCCTGATGAATCCGGGGAATCCGGGTCGGAAGGAACGTCGCGGACGCTCGGTATTTAGTCGTAATAGGCGCCCGTTGAAAAGCGTCAAACTATCGTATCAGTTTCGGTTATGGTTGGCAATTTGACGCAATTGACCCGCAGGAAAAGTGGCCTTGCAGTTCATATGCCGTCGCCCCAGAACCGGGCGGCCTCGAAGGGACGTATGCTAGTATGAAGTACCGAGAATCGGCCCGATGAGCACCATGCAAGGCAATACGGAAACTCCATCACCAGCAGAAGCTGGGCAACCGGTCATCGACAGCAGTCCGCCCCCTGAAGACCCGGGAACTGCTGCGGGCCAGGCGCCCCTCACTCCCCCTCCACCTTCGGCTTCCGGGGAGTTTCTTTCCGCTCAGTGGCTTGAATCTGCCAGGAAAAGGTCCTCCAGGGCAGCTTCCCATTCCTCATTGGCCCCACCGCCGCCGTCGGCCCCCGGCGAATTCCTCGAAGCGCAATGGTACAACGGGACCGCCACCGAACTCGACTCCGCTCTACCTGCTGCGGACATGTTCGAGCTCGCGCTTGCGCCAACCGTCAATTCCACTGAAGACCTGGACCGCCTGAAACTCGAGCTAGCAGGCTCCGTGGACGAACCTGCCGCGCTCCCGGAGGAACCCGGCGAAGGCCATGAGGAATATCGGGCTCGAATCCGGGGGGTGCCGCTCCATCCCGAGGAAACCATAACCCGTGTGTTCCTCCCCGACGACGGCCTCGCCGACGAGGTCCCGCAGTCCGGACAGGCCCTGATCTTGACCAGTCAGCGCCTCATAGCCTTCCGCGGAGTAGAGGGCTATCGCGACACCCACATCGCGTGGGCCTCGGAGATTACGCAGAGCTCAGTTCGAACAGGCCAGCGAAACTGGGGGGCTGTACTACAGGGACTGATGATAGTAGTCGGGGGGGCTATCCTTTACCTAGTGGTTGGCTACTGGCTGGCTGGCCAGATCAGCGGCCCCCAAGTACCGGTATTGAATATCGACGTCGCCCCGTTCATTGCCCTGCTCATCGTTCTGGCAGGCGTCTTCATTCTGCTGCAGAACTATCTCACCAGGCCGGCTGGGGCAGTGATCTTCCACGGAGAGGGTGTGGAGATTGCCTTTCCTTTCCGCAGTTCGCTGGATGTCGGCCAGGTTTACGTCTTCGTCGACCTGGCCCACGAGGCGCGCCGCCGCTACAACGCGGGTATCGACCGATAGCCGCAGAAATCTGGCTGCCGGGGACACGACCGCCCAGGAAAGCGGGGCTCTCAGGCTAGCCCAGCGGCAGCCCGGGGTCGACGTCCAGGTCCAGTGGCCACTGCTCTCCCCTCTGGTACTGGTGAAAGGCGCAGGCGGCCACCATCGCGCCGTTGTCAGTACACAGGACGGGAGGCGGAATGATTACGGGAAGGGGCGACCGTCGGACGATCTCCTCTCGCAGCCGCGCATTCGCGATCACGCCTCCGCCAAGAACCAGACCCTTTACCCGGTACTTTCGGGCCATGTCCACCAGCTTGCTGGACACTACATCCACCACCGACTCCTGGAAGGCCGACGCCAGTTCCCGGACGGTGGCCGCAGTTGCCTCGTCGTCGGGAATTGCATCCGCATCCGCCAGGTACACCCCACGGTCCTGGGCCATGTGCAGCAGCGCGGTCTTCAGGCCGCTGAAACTGAAGTCGTGAGTGTCGCGCATCCACGCCCGGGGCAGGGAGAACTCCCCTGTCGCGCCGTTTGACACCCGCTGGATCTCCGGCCCGCCGGGAAAGCCCAGCCCGAGAATTCGTGCAGCCTTGTCAAACGCTTCGCCTGCCGCGTCATCGCGGGTGCGCCCGACCAGGTGATACTTTCCGTGCCCTTCCATCAGGAGCAGGTCCGTGTGGCCGCCCGAAGCCACAAGGCACGCCAGCGGGAAACCGGGGTCATCCGCAGGATTCGCCGGAGTGAGCCACGATGCGTATACGTGTGCTTCGAGGTGGTTGACACCAATCAGGGGCTTGCCCAAGGAGAACGCTATTGCCTTCGCGGCGTTCAGGCCCGTTATCAGCGCCCCTGCCAATCCGGGACCGTAGGTGACTGCCACGGCGTCTATCTCGGCCAGCGACGTCCCGCTGGCCGCCAGTGCCTGGTCAATTACCGGAGTCAGGTCCCTCACGTGCTGTCGTGACGCGACTTCCGGCACCACTCCCCCATAGCGAGAGTGAAGTTCAGCCTGCGACGAAATTATGTTGGACCGCAACTCCCGGCCGTCTTCAACCACGGCCGCCGCGGTCTCGTCGCAGGAGGTCTCGATTCCCAATATCCTCAGAGCCATATGCAACGCTACCAAGTGTAGAGCTTCGCAACATGCAATTGCGCCGGACCAGTATGAACCGCTTTCTCCGCCTTATCCACCCAAGGCATGCACATGCAGCCCAGGGCAATCGCATTTGGCTGGCAGAGCACCGTCATTCCCGCGAGGGCGGGAATCCAGTGGTCAGAAATTAAGCCTGACGGTTGCCGTAGGAGGCCCAATCCGCCCTGGCAGCCAAGGGCGGTCAGAAGGACGGAAGCCCTGGATTCCTGCTCTCCGGTCAAGTCGAGGACATGTTTCGCGGGAATGACGGATCGTATGATTCCAAATGCAATAGCCCTGATGCACATGCAGCCGGACTCAACTTTACACCCCTGCGGGCCAATGCTATCATCCCAGAACGTAATACATATTCGGTTTGTCAATTCTAAGGGCATACAGGAGGGAGCGCGAAAACATGGACGCCGGAGACTCTTGGAGATGGGGCATACTGGCCATATTCCTGATCCTATCAGCCTTCTTCTCGGCTTCTGAAACGGCGTTCATTGCCCTTCCGCGGGCGCGCCTGCTCCACTTGGTCAAGACAGGTCGCTCTGGAGCCACCCGGGTTTCCCGCCTCATTCAGCATCCTGAGAGATTCCTCGCAACGGTTCTCCTCAGCAACAACCTCGTAAACACTGCCGCAGCTGCATTGGCCACTATCCTCGTTGTCGAACTGATCGGTAACCCCCTCATTTCGGCCCTCGTCTCCACTGTGGGCATCACCCTGATCCTGCTCCTCTTCTGCGAGACCCTTCCCAAGACCATCGCATGGCACCGTTCTGAAGGGGTCGCTTTATTCGCCTCCCGGCCTCTTTCCGTGGTGGGCACGGCATTGTCTCCAGCCGTTACGGTGGTGCAGAAATTTACGACCTTCGGCAGCCGCGCCCTCGGCGTTTCCGGCTCCTCTCATCAGTTGGTCAGCGAAGAAGAAATACGCACCCTGATTGCCGCAGGCGCCCAGACCGGTACGGTTGAGGCGGAAGAGGCCGAACTGCTCGAAAAAGTCTTCCGCTTCGGCGACCGCCAGATGCTTGAAGTCATCACGCCCCGGCCGGAAGTCGTGATGCTGCAAAAGGGGACTACTCTGACAGACTTCCTTGAGGTCTACCGGCGATTCAGTCATACCAGGTTCCCGGTTTTCGAGGAAAGCAAGGAAAATGTTGTCGGCATCCTGTCCGTAAAGGATGTCCTCACCGGCCTGAGCACAGATCAGGTCAGCCCGGACGATGACGTTACAGCCCTGCTCCGGGAAGCATACATCGTTCCTGAGACCAAGAGCGTCAGCGATACCTTTGCCGAAATGCGGCAGGGTCGCCATGCGGTGGTGTTGACCTTCGACGAATTCGGCGGCATCACCGGCCTGGCCACCACCAAGCAGCTCCTTGGCGTCATCGTCGGGCAGGTGGGCGACGAGGGGCCTCCCCCCGAAGAAGTGGTCACCCACCTTGGAGAAGACAGCTATCGCGTCGACGCCGGTGTGGCTATCTCTGAACTCAACGATGAGCTGGGGCTGGGAATCCCCGAAGGCGATTACCAGACCTTGGCCGGCTTTGTCCTCCACCGTCTGGGCCGCATCCCGGAAATCGGCGACTGCCTCAAGTACAACGACCTTTCGATTACCGTGAATGCCATGGACGGAGTCCGCATCGACGAGGTTGAGTTGTTGAGAGTCCCTGTGGGTGCTTCCAAGGAGAGCCGGTGAAGTTCTATCTGCTCCGGCACGGCGAAACCGAATGGAACAAGCTGGGCAAGTTCCAGGGCCTCACGGATGTTTCCCTCAATGAACGCGGGCTCGCACAGGCCCGCGATTCCGCCAGGGCAGCACTCGGCTGGGAGCACTCGGTGATCTACGCCAGTTCCCTCACCCGCACAGTGCAGGTGGCCGAAGAACTCCGCAAGCTCTCGGGGGCCCCCGTCGTAACTGACCCAGACCTGCGAGAACTCAGCCTCGGCGACCTTGAAGGCGTCACCGGCGCCGAAATGCGGACCGGCTGGCCGGAACTCTACGCCATCTGGCGGGCCAATCCCGCTGAGGCGGCCATGCCAAACGGGGAAACACTCGCGCAACTTCAAACCCGGGCGTGGCAGGCGATCCAGGAAATAGAGCGGACCCACGCCGAAGCCCCTGGGGTGGTGGTTGTCTCACACAATTTCACCATTCGGACCATCATGTGCGCCATCCTCGACATTCCGCTCTTCAACTTCCATCGCATGTCCCTGGGCCTGGGGTCCCTGTGCACTTTCGAGAGCGACGGGAACGTCCGCCGTCTGGACACCTACAACTGCAACAGCCACCTGTCGCCTGAAAACCGGTAGCGGCACGGATGACCGCGCCCTCAGGCCTGGAAGGGCAGGTCGCAGACGCCCTTCTCCGGTCTGGTCTGCACCATGAAGCGAAGAAGTTCGAAGCGACCAAGTTCGTGGTGGGGGCCTCCGGAGGGCCCGATTCCACCGCCCTGCTCCGCTGCCTGCACCGGCTGAGGGAGGACTTCCACTTCACCCTCCATGTGGCCCATCTGAACCACGATTTCCGGGGGGCTGAGGCCGACCACGATGCCGCTTTCGTCCAGCATCTCGCCGACGGACTGGGCCTCCCCTGCAGTATTGACAAGCAGGACCCCGTAACCTACCAGCGCAAGCGGGGAATATCGTCCTTTGAGCAGGCGGCCCGGGAGATGCGGTACTCCTTCCTTGCCGCTGTGGCAATCTCCGAGGACGCCTCAGCCGTGGCATTGGGTCATACCGCCGACGACCAGGCCGAGACGGTGCTGCTCCACCTGCTCCGTGGCTCCGGCCTCCATGGTCTGCGCGGCATGTCCGAGCTGGTGGATTGGCCATGGCCCGAACCCAATCCGGGCCCGTTGCTGTTCCGCCCCATGCTGGCAGCAGGAAAGGCCGACACCGCCGCCTACTGCAGGGACTTGGGACAGACCTACCGGCAGGACTCCGGCAACTACATGTGGCGGTTCACCAGGAACAAGGTGCGCCTCGACCTGTTGCCGAAGTTATCCCGCGACTACAACCCCCGCGTCCGCGAGGCTCTGGCGCGCCTGTCCCGGGCCGCCGTTCAGGACCTGGACTTCATCGAAACTGAACTGGCACGCCACTGGCACGCCGTGGCAGAGGAGAGTGCCGGCGCAGTCAGCTTTGACATCGCCGCCCTGATTGCCCTCCATCCCGCGCTGCAGCGCCACGCCCTTCGACGCGCCTTCGCTACGGTCGTCGGCGATTCCCGTCGCCTGAGCGAGCGCCACCTGGAGGTCATGCTGTCGCTGTTGCACGGAGAGCCAGGCGTCAGCTCCGTCCATCTCCCAAGAGGCATACGGGCTCAAAAGCAGTACGGCACGCTCACCGTGGCCCCGGGGTCCGAACACCCGACAACCCCCGACCTGCCGTGCGAGCATGTCCTGTCCCTGCCGAGAGCGCCGGGCGAAATCCTGGATGCCGAAATCGGCTCCTGGCGGTTGACCGCAAGGTTGGTTCAGCCAGGCCCAGCGAACCCTCCACCCACAGGTCCGTCTGGTCGATTCACGGCCCTCCTTGACCCTGAAACGTTGGGAGATGCCGCCACCCTGCGCACTCGTCGCCCCGGCGATCGCTTCCAGCCGTCCGGCATGACCGGCACCAGAAAGCTGCAGGACTACTTCACAGACGCCAAGATCCCCCGCGACCAGCGCGACGCCATACCGCTGCTCGTCTCCAATCGCGGCATAGCCTGGATCGTCGGCCACCGCGTCGCCAACTGGGCCCTCCCCGTCGACGGCGAGCCCGACCTGTCGATAAGTCTGGTTCCTGTCGACTCTGAGACTGATTGCTGAACCACTCAGGAACTGCCATTTCGAACTGAAGTTGCCACCGATACGCCGGGTTGGTAGCATACCGGCAATTCTCCAGAGGGAGGGCGCGCCATGGACTTGGGACTGACTGGCAGGGTAGCCATCATCGGCGGCGGCAGCAAGGGACTGGGGCGCGCCTGCGCCGATTCCCTGGCCGCAGAGGGTGCGAAGCTCGCCATCTGCAGCCGCAACGTCGAGGAACTTGAGGCCGCTGCCTCCGAAATTCGCGCCGCCACCGGCACCGAGGTGCTGGCCGTTCCCGCCGACCTGTCCAAGCTGGAGGACATCCAGCGGCTCATCCAGTCCGCAGTGGACCGGTTCGGCCGGCTGGATATCGTCGTCGCAAACTCCGGCGGCCCACCGTCCGGCCGTGCGGCGGACACCGACGAAGAGACGTGGAGTCGCTCCATCGACATGGCCCTGTCCTTCTTCATACGCATGGGTCGCGAGGCGACGCCCCACATGAGGCAACAGAAGTGGGGCCGCGTCGTCAACATCCTCGCTTCAACCGTCTACCAGCCAATCGACAACCTTGCCACCTCCGGCGTCACTCGCATGGGCGCGGTCGCCTACGCCAAGAGCCTGGCCGATGAGGTGGGACGCGACAACGTGCTGGTCAACAATGTGGCCCCAGGCTTCCTGATGACCGAGCGGATGCGCCACATCTTCGAGACCCGCTCCGAGGAGACCGGTCAGGACATCAACACGGTGCTGGAAGCCGGATCCTCCCGAATCCCTGTGGGTCGCTTCGGCCGCCCCGAAGAGCTGGGCGACTTCGTCGCCTTCCTCTGCTCCGACAAGAACACTTACGTCACCGGCACGACCATCCTGGTCGACGGCGGGGTGGTCCGCTCGGTAATGTAGGGTTCGGGTTTTCCTGTGACGGCGAAGGGGCAAGGACTCATCCTTGCCCCTCCTTAGTTTTGTTCCCACCGGACTGTCAGCTACTTGAGGTTGGCGTCGAACCAGGCCAACGCCTTGGCCCACGCATCCTGGGCCGCCTCTGCCCGATAGCTGCCCCGTGTGTCGCAGTGGAAGCCGTGTCCCGCCTCCCCGTACTGGTGGAACTCGTGCCCCTTGCCCAGGCGGGTCATCTCCGCATCTATCTCGTTCACAAAGTCCGGGGTGGGATTGGCGTCCTCCTCCCCGAACAGGCCCAGCACCGGGCAGTTGATGCCGCCGGTCTGTTCCAGCGGCGTCTGCCCGTCGCCCAGCGCCACGCCGATGTTGCCGCCATAGAACACAACGGAGGCGCCAAGGTCCGAATTGGTGCATGCTGCCAGGTAGGCCACGCGCCCGCCGAAGCAGAACCCCACGATGCCGATCTTCCCATTGACGGACGACTGGCTCTTGAGGTAACTCACTGCGGCGTTGACATCGGCAACTATGCCCGCGTCATTGCACTGCTGCATGCGTTCGATGGCGGGCGGGAACTCCTCGTGCAGCCCGGTGAGCATGCGGCCCTGGCGGTGAAACATCGCCGGCGCGAGTCCCACGTATCCCTGCGACGGAAGCCTGTCCGTGACCGACTGTATGTGGGAGTTCACGCCCCAGATTTCCTGGATCACCACGACGGCGGGATGGCTCCCGTCGCCTTCCGGTTGGGTCAGGTACCCCTCCATAGTGCTGCCATCAGCGACGTTGATATCAACCCAGCTTGCCGGCATATTTGCTCTCCTGATTCTTTATGTTGAGAAGCCGTTGGAATTCTATCACGCGCCAGATTCGGTAGAGCGACGTGATGTTGTTCTTCCTACCCCTGCAGCATCGGCGGACGCCGCCCTTGAGATGGCGACACTCCTTCATATGTCGCCGCCACCTGGAACAGCAGGTCCTCCCGAAAGCCCGCCGCGATGAACTGCAGGCCGATGGGAAGCCCATCGCTGTTCAGCCCGCAGGGCACGGTGATCGCCGGGTGCCCTGTGGCGTTCAACGGGCTGGTGTTGCGCGATACCAGACTCGAGCCCGGCCCGCGCACCCGGTGCGTCTCCCCGTTGTGCTCGATGTACGCGGCGTCTATCCGCGGCGCCACCAGCGGCGTGGTCGGAGTTACGATGAAGTCCACGTCCTGCAGCACCCGTGCGTAGTCTTCCTGGATCAGCCGCTGCGCCTTCATCGCCTTGGAGTAGTGGTGACCCATAACGAACTGGCCGCCCAGCGTCCGGTACAGCACGTCCGGCCCGTAGTCCTCCCGGCTGGTCCGCAAGAACGGCTCATGGGTGACGATGGCGTCGGACATGGCAGCCATCCGGACCGCACCGATGTATTTCATCGCAGGCAGTTCGATCGGCACCGAGACCGCTCCCAGCTCTTCCAGCGCCGCCACCGCCCGCCGGGTCGCCTCCTCCACCTCGGGCTCCAGGTCCTCGAAGTAGTAGTTGGACGGCACACCCATACGCAAACCCCGCACGCCTCGGCCCAGTCCCGCCGAGAAGTCCGGCACCGGCACCGGCACGGTACTCGGGTCCAGCGGGTCGTGACCCGCGATGGCCTGCAACAGGATGGCGCTGTCGGCCACCGAGCGCGTCATCGGGCCGATGTGGTCGCCGTTGAAGCTGGTGACCAATAGCCCCCGCTGGCTGACCCGCCCGAAGGTCTGCTTCAGCCCAACGACGCCGCAGAAGGCGCCGGGCAGGCGCACCGACCCGCCCAAGTCGGTACCCAGCGACGCGAATGTCACCTCCGCCGCCACGTTCGCCCCGCCACCGCCGCTGGAGCCGCCCGGAATGTGGTCGGTGCCCCAGGGGTTGCGCACCGGGCCGAAGTGCGGATTATTCGATGTCGCTCCGGCGGCGAACTCTTCCAGGTTCTCCTTCCCCAGGATCACCGCCCCGGCCGCGCGGCAGCGTACCGCCACCTCCGCGTCCTCGTCGGGCACGTAGTCCGAAAGCACCTTCGTTCCCAGGGTCGTCCGGATTCCGGCAGTTGCCAGGTTGTCCTTCAGGCCGATCGGAATGCCCTGCAGCGGCCCCTTGTACTCTCCCCTGGAGATCGCCTCTTCCTCCTCCCGCGCCTGGGCCATCGCCTGCTCGCCGAGCAGCGTGATGAAGGTGTTCAGTGACGGCTGCAGCTCCTCGGCCCTGGCCAGCGCAGCCTCGGTCAGTTCCACCGGCGAAACCTCGCCGGCGCGGATTCGGGGCGCCAGTTCCGAGATGGTGGAAGACAGCAGTTCATTTCCGGCCATGCTATTCACCCCCTTCCTGCCGCGCCTGCGACTCGTCCAAGGCAGGCATTCGCAGCAGCCTTCCCGACATCGTGTCGGATAGGTCCAGCTCCTCCAGGATCGCGAGCTGCTCCATGTAGTAGTCCACCTCCGGCCTTACCAGCTCCAGTTCGGCCGCAGACAACTCAAAGCCGTTGTAGTCTCGTATGATCGCCTGCAGGGTCTCGTCAGACACATTCATATAGTGACTCCCGCCTGTTAGTCTTCTCTGATCTGGTCTGTGTTGGCATGGGGCATGCCGGCGAAAAGTGCAGTTCCCCGTAGCTGCGGCGAGTGTAGGACAAGGTGCGGGCAAACGCAATCAGCCTTGTTCTTCGACCGGAAAGTGGCGCAGAACTCCCCGAAAGTACAAAATTCAGAGCGAAAACAAAGATTTCCTCCCGGTACAGCATTACAATCGACGCCTCAGCCTGTATCATTAAGTTAACTAGCCAATCGAGGCGTCTCTGTCTCGAGTCCTTGGCGATGACTATCCGGCGATCCGCTGCGGCGGAGGGAAATTTGCGGAACCTGGCCAACTTCCTTGTCCACCTTTTCGGTCGCTCTGAAGGTACCGAGAACCCACGCCTCTCGGTGATACACGATCGCTGCCTTTACTGCGAAGAGCCCATCAGCGACAGCCACTCGTACCTTTCTGCCAGGGTCTGCCCCTTCTGCCGGTTCCACTACACCATCACCGCCCGCGAACGCATAGACCTGCTGGCCGACCACGGTTCTTTCAACGAAAGCCACAAGTACCTGACTTCGGTGGCGCCGTTGTCCTTCGCCCGTCGCGGCCGGTATGGGGAATTGCTGTCCCAGGACCAGAAACGCACGGGGCTGACCGAGGCCGCTGTTACCGGGCGCTGCAAGATCGACGGCGAGGATGTAGTTCTCATCGTCCTGGATTTCTCCTTCATGGGCGGCACCATGGGCAGCGTGGTCGGCGAGAAAGTCACCACGGCTCTGGAATCTGCGGCCAAGGGTGGCATCCCGGTCGTCGCCGTCGTTTCCGGCGGTGGGGTCAGGGTGCAGGAAGGTGTCCTGTCCTTGATGCAGATGGCCAAGACCGTTACCGCTGCCAACAAGCTGCGCGACGAGGGAGCGCCCTTCATTGTGGTGCTGGCCAACCCGTCCACCGGACAGGCCTATGCCAGCTTCGCCAACCTGGCCGATGTCATCCTCGCCGAGCCCAAGTCGCTGATCGGACTATCGCCGCTGCGCACTCTCCGGGAATCATCGACCATTCCCCTCCCTCTGGACGCCCATACCGCCGAGGCCCATGTCGGGCACGGTCTGCTGGACAATGTCATCGACCGCGAGGCACTGAGGACGCGTCTGTCCGTCCTGCTCCGCATCCTCCAGGGACAAAAGCAGGACAAGAGCAAGGAGGACAAGGCCTTCGAGGCGGACCTGGTCAAGGCCGCTTCCGAAGCATGCACCTCGGTGGACCCCTGGGACGCCCTGTCGGCCGTACGGCATTCCGAGCGCCCGGCGGCGGCCACCTACTTCCGGCAGATGCTGGACCCGTTTATCGAATTGAGGGGAGACCGGCTGAACAGCGACGACCGTTCCATCGTTGCCGGCGTCGGCTACCTTGGCGGACTGCCGGTGGCCGTCATCGGCCAGCAGCGCCGCCCCCTCGTGGAGGGCGAGCGCTACCACGTATACCCCGATGGCCTGAGGAAGGCCCTGCGGGTTATTGGACTGGCCTCGCGTTTCAAGCTCCCGTTGGTCACCCTGGTGGATACCCAGGGAGCTGACCCCGGCCTAGAGGCCGAGGAGCAGGGAATTGGCAACGCCATCGCTCGCACCCTCTCCTCCATGCTGGACGTCCCAACACCGATCGTCTGCGTCGTCATCGGCGAAGGCGGCAGCGAGGGCGCGCTGGCCCTGGGACTGGCCGACCGGATCCTTATGCAGCAGTACGCGGTCTACTCCCCCATCTCCATGAACCACAACCTCGCCGGCGCTTTCCACGAGCCCCTGCTGGACCGTGAGGCCGCCGATGCGCTCATGCTGACTGCACAGGACTGCGTCGAGCTGGGAATCGCCGATCGGGTCATCCCGGAGCCGCAGGGCGGCTCCCACTTCGACCCTCGAGCTGCGGGGGCCGCACTCCAGGGCAGCATCCTCTGGGAGATCGGTAAGCTCGCCAAGATGTCCCAGAACAAGCTGATGAAGCGCCGCTACAGCAAGTTCCGCCGCATGGGCGAGTCCAGCGACTACTCCAAGGAAGCAATGACCCGCGAAGTCGAACTGCTGATGAGCATCACATCCGGAGAGCGGCTCCCGTCCCGGGCCCCCCGAAAGCGACAGGCTGAGCCGGAACCCCACGAAGCCTACGTCGCGACCGACGACTGAGGGCAGGCGCTACGCCTTCCCGCCCATTTCCCAAGCGGATTCGGAATTAGTAGCCGCACTCTTCCCGGTATCCCTCAATTAGTTCGTCCCTCGTTGAAATTTCAGCAATCATTCTTGCAGCCGCGTCTCGACTGCCGAACTGCACTATAAATGAGACTGCCTCTTCGGTGCCATTTTCGACGCCGCAATCGAGGACTACTTGCGCAATCTCCAAGTTGGACATTCTGTCTAGTTGCGCCGGCCGTACCTCCGTAGGCCATGCCTCCGTAGCCCGTGGTGCCTCCGTAGCCCGTGGTGCCTCCGTAGGTGGTGCCTCCGTTGGTGGTGCCTCCGTAGGCCTTGGTGCCTCGTAATCTTGATGTATGATTGCCCGGTAGGTCACGAACACCCCGCTGCTTTCTACTTCCTCGGCGTCGGCGTCATAGTTGCTCAGGTCCTCTATGGCGTCCTCAATATCATCCCGGCCGCTCTTGGCATTGTCTTCGTTTCGGAAAACATAGACCCCTGATACCTGGGATTCATAGACATCCCCTCCCTCGACAGCGTCGACGCGAGCTTCGCACCGTCTGATTTCTGAGGTAGAGAAGTATTCGCTACTGCCACAACTTGCTGCACCGGCGAATGCCAGCACATTCCCCGTTTTGTCCAGTGCCTGCTTCAACTCGCTTTCGTCATCCACAAACCCGCCCCTGTCGAGGGCTTTCAGGAACTCTTGCACAAATCCTCGCGAGTATACGATGAGTCCCCGGTCTTCCAGCAGGGCAAGCTCATTATCATCCCCCCATACCTCGAAGTCGCGGTATTCGCCATTTTCCCAGCCCGGGCCGTCGTCATCGTCTTCTAGCGTTCCTCGTATTCCTTCAAAGTCAAAGTTGCCTGAAAAGACAAGGCCGAATCCGTCGCCGAACCCTTGCGACATCACATAAGTAACTTCCTCAAGGCTAATGGCGTCATCCAGCCAGAAGGGCATATTGTCCGCGAAGACATCCCCCCATTCTTGCTTCCATTCCTCCGCGTCTTCCAAGTCTAAATCGCTGCCATCCGGCACATTGAGGACATCGAATCGCACCACTTGCTGGGGAATGCCGTTCGGAAACTCTGTCTCCAGAATCGTTGCAACATTCTGCACTATCACAAAGGGGGCGTCTTCCAGGATATAGTCCTGGGGATTTCCGCTTCCTCCCCCACCGCTGGCGCCGCCGCCAATCATGCCTGTGGCGAACACTAGGACAACAACAACAATGACTACAACGACGGCGGCGCCAGCGATGCCGAGAACCAGCTTGTTCTTAAACAAACCTCCGGAGGTATTCTGCGGACCTCCGCCGGATTCAGATGCCGGGGGTGGGTCAGGGTCGGGGGGGGGATTGCGTGGTCATCTGTGAAAGCCTCCTTCAACCTACCGCCGTTCGGGTACGCGCAGCCTCACCCAAGTCAATGGGGGCAGTTTTAACCTACTGCCCCCATAAGTCAACCCTTTACACAATAAACTTGCGGCTCTCACTTTTGGTCGTCCGAAGGCTACACCGCCTCCCGCCCGAACTCCCGCAGGCTTCGCCGCAACTCCGCCGCAATGTCCGAGTACTCCTCGCGCACTTCCTCGTCCGCCAGCACTGTGGGCATGGTGTTGTCGCGGTAGGAGGAACGCAGGGCCATGCTGCCCAGGTAGGGAGCGTCGACCTCCGTGGCCAGATCCTCTCCTCCACCCTGCCCGAAGATGTCGCCGGTGTAGTTTTCCACCACGCCTACGACATTGAGGTTCAGCTTGCGGATCATGTTGATGCAGCGCTTGGCGTCCAGCACCGCCAGGTCCTGGGGGGTGCTGACCACCACGAAGCCGTCCATCGGCAGGCTTTGCATCACGGTGAGCGGCGCGTCCGAGGTACCAGGCGGAAGGTCCACCACCAGGTAGTCCAGCTCATCCCAGTCGGTGTTCTGGAGGAACTGGTTGATGGCGTTGTGGATCATGGGGCCGCGCCAAATGATCGCCTCTTCCTGGTTCTCCTGGAAGAATGCCATGGAGACCACTTTTACGCCCCACTCCTCCGCAGGAATGATCCGCCCGTCGATATAGTCGGGGCGGGCATTCGCCGCCAGGACTTTGGTGACGTTGGGGCAATCGATATCCACGTCCAGGATGCCGACCCGGGCGCCTTCCTTGGCCAGCGTTACCGCCAGGTTGACCGCGACGGTGGTCTTTCCCACGCCACCCTTGCCGCTGTAGACGCCTATCTTGGTCTTGATCTTGTCCAGGCGTTCGCCAATCTGGCGTTTCTGCTGCCAGCTGCGCTTTATCTGTTCAAGGCGCGCGTTTTGCGCGTTCTGCTGGGGAGTCGACATACCAGTCCTTCGTCCTGTAGCGGATCGCCGCAGGGGCCTCTGAAGAAGGTCGGATGAGCAGGCAATCGCGGCGCGCCCGCTCATCTTTTACCGGGGAAATTGGCTTCGAAAAAGGGGGCCGTCTTCCAGGTTAGACGCCTGGCGTTAGATGCCCAGCTGGTTGCGGGCTTCCTCGCTGATGAGGTCGGGAGACCACGGCGGGTCGAAGACCATCTCGATCTGCACTTCATCGACGCCGTCCAGTTCCTGGATCGCCCATTCCGCCTGCTGCCCAATGTAGGGGCCCATGCCGCAGCCAGGGAAGGTGAGGGTCATTTGCACATAGACGTCCGAATCGTTGACCTGGACGTCATAGACGAGCCCCAGGTCCACCACGTTGACCGGAATCTCCGGGTCGTAAACCGTCCGAAGTGCCTCCAGCACCTCATCTCTGCTCACTACTGCTTCCGCCACTCTGGCCTCCTCTATGCCCCAAAAAGACTATCTTGATTATAGCAAGAAACCCGCCCGAGAGTTTTCCTCGGAATCCGCTCCGCAGGGTCTTTTAGTTATCGACAAACCCGTTGGTCCTGAGCCTGTCGAAGGGCCGTCCCTTCATGGTTCGACAAGCTCACCACGAACGGACTCGCAAAGTCGCCATGGAAAACTAAAGGACCCTGATCCGCTCCGCAGGGCAATCGAATCTAGATTGACCTATACCCGTCATTCCCGCGAAACATGTCCTCGACTCGATCGGAGAGCGGGAATCCAGTGGCCAATTGCAGTAGTTTCGTCGCGAGAATCAATCTGACTACGCGCTCTGGACTCCTGCTTTCGCAGGAGTGACGAGTTAGCGTATACAAATGCGATTGCCCAGTCCACTACGGGATCAGCAGCACCTTGCCGGTGGTCGCCCGGCCCTCCAGCAGGCGGTGCGCCTCGGGCGCTTCCGCGAGGGGTAGTTCATTCCCGATGTGGAGTTTCAGGCTGCCGTCCGACACCCATCCCAGCACGTCTCCGGCGCGCTGCTCCAGCTCCGCCCGGTCCACGGTGTAGTCCCCGAGCCCGGGGCGGGTCAGGTAGAGGGATCCGGCCCCGAACAGCCTCGGGTCCACCGGATCCGGGTTGCCGCTGGCCGCCCCGTACAGCGCCATCACGCCCCGTCGGCCTAGGCAGCTGACACTCTGGTTGAAAGTGGTCTTCCCCACGCCGTCGTATACCACCCGGACTCCTTCACCGCCCGTGGCCTCCTTGACCACCTCGGCAAAGTCCTCCTCGGTGTATTTGATGGCATGGTCCGCCCCTGCCTGCCGCGACATCTCCGCCTTCTCCTCGGTGGAGACGGTCGTGAAAACAAAACCGCCAAGCTTTTTGATCATCTGGGTTAAAATCAGGCCCATCCCGCCGGCTCCGGCATGCACGATCACCCGGTCTCCTGGCTGCACCGCGTATGTGGAATGACACAGGTAGTGGGCGGTCATACCCTGCAGCATGGCCGCCGCTCCCGCCTTCGCGTCCAGTCCCGCCGGTCGCTTGATCAGCCGCCACGCCGGCACCAGAGCCTGCTCCGCGTAGGAGCCGTTGACGCTGCAGTAGACCACCTCGTCCCCGGCCGAGACTTCGGTAACGCCGCCGCCCACGGCGGCGACCACGCCCGCTCCCTCGACCCCGATTGTTCGAGGCAGCGGCGGTCCCGGGTTGATGCCCGCCCGGCTGTAAACATCGGTGTAGTTGACACCGACCGCCTGGATCGTCACCACCGCTTCGCCCTCGCCTGGCGAAAGGTCGGGAACATCCTGGTACTTCATCGCCTCTGGGCCGCCGAATTCGTTGATCTGCACAGCCTTCATTTCATTCCTCCTGTCCCTCGGCCCGCATCCTCGCCGTAGCGCCTGCGACACCCGCAAGCTCCGCGGCAGGCCGATCGCGGCAAGTATACACCGGCACCCCTCCGCAACCCCGTCCCGACCCGCTCCGCCCGGACCCGAGGTGGAGAAACGATAGCATTCACATTTAGGTGGTTATACCGCCAGCACATCCGTCATTCCCATTAAAGAACGTCCTGACGCGAAAACCTGCCGATAATTGCCAAACCAGTTGACAGCGCCATTTGCCTGTGATATTTTTCTTAAAAGGCTGTGATGGAGACGAGTAGGTCAGGATCTCGGGCATAGCGAGCTTGGTACGGTGAAAGCAGGCGCATCGAACCTGATCGAATATCCCTCCGGAGCCGTCGGCTGAAAACCCTGCGAAGCAGGACGAGTAGGCAAGGCCGGGGTTCGTCGCCCGTTAGCAACGACGAGGCATGATGGTGCCTGCAAGAGAGGCCCCGATCGCATCGGGGCAAATAGGGTGGTACCGCGGGAACATTCAAAGTCCCGTCCCTATGTGGGGCGGGCCTTTTTTATTGCCGCGCGGCAGACCGCAGCAGCAAAGCGCCATACAGGCGCGGAGGCACCCTTCTCTGGCAGGAAATGTCAGAATTTGCGGAGGCGCTGCATTGGAAGCCAACAAGAAGCTGAAAGGCGCGGAAATCATCTGTCAAAGCCTCATCCGCGAGGGTGTCGAAGTCCTCTTCGGGCACCCCGGCGGTGCCATTCTCCCCTTCTACGATGCCCTCTGGTCGTATCCCCAGTTGCGGCACATCCTAGTCCGCCACGAGCAGGCGGCAGCCCACGCCGCCGACGCCTACTCCCGCGTCAGCGGCAAGGTCGGCGTCTGCGTGGCAACCTCTGGCCCCGGCGCCACCAACCTCGTCACTGGCATCATGGGCGCCAAGGCCGACTCCGTCCCCATGGTCGCCATCACCGGTCAGGTGGCCCGCACCTCCCTCGGCTCCGAGGCATTCCAGGAGTGCGACATCTGCTCCATCACCGCCACCTGCACCAAGAAGAGCTTCATGGTCATGTCGGCCGATGACCTCGCCCCGACCATCCGCGAGGCCTTCGTCATCGCCCAGGAGGGACGCCCCGGTCCTGTGTTGATCGACATCCCCCGCGACGTCCAGCTGGACTTGGTCGAGGCGAAATTCCCGGAAGTCGTCCCCCAGGCTGTCCCCGAGCTCGGTGAGGAAGCGCGCAACGGCCTCCAGGCCGCCGCCCGGCTCATCAACGAAGCCGAACGCCCCCTGATCATCACCGGCCACGGCGTCCTCGCCTCGGGCGCCTCCGCCGAACTCAAGACCTTGGCCGAGACCACTGGCATCCCGGTGATTACCACCCTCCTCGGTCTCAGCAGCTTCCCCGGAGGGCACCCCCTCAACCTGGGAATGCTCGGCATGCACGGCATGTACTGGGCCAACATCGCCGTCGACCAGGCCGACCTCATCGTCGGCGTCGGCATGCGCTTCGACGACCGCGTGACCGGCCGCGCCTCGACCTTCGCTCCACATGCCCGCATCATCCACGTCGACATCGAGCCGACCCAGATCGGCCGCAACGTCCCCGTCGAGGTACCGCTGCCCGGCGACGCCAAGGCCGTACTTCAGGCCCTCACTCCCAAGGTCTCGTACACCCCCCGCCCCCAGTGGATGGATCACATCAACACGATGCGCCGGGAACACCCGTCCCTTGCCATCCCGCCGTCCGACACGCTCCAGACCCAGCACGTCATGAACGGACTGAACGACATGCTGCAGGAAGACCCCGGCGCCATGGTGGTGACCGGCGTCGGTCAGCACCAGATGTGGGCCGCCCAGTTCCTGTCGTTCAACACAGAAAACACCTTCGTCTCCTCCGGCGGACAGGGCGCCATGGGCTTCGAGGTCCCCGCCGCCCTCGGCATGCAGGCGGCCCGCCCCGAAGCCACCGTCTGGAGCATCGCCGGCGACGGTGGCTTCCAGATGACCCTCCAGGAACTGGTGACCGCCGCTGAGGAGAAGCTGCCCGTCAAGTACGCCCTGATCAACAATGGCTACCTCGGGATGGTCCGCCAGTGGCAGGAGATGTACTTCGACAACCACATCAAGGCCGTGCCCATCCCGGGACCCGACTACATGAAACTTGCCGAGGCCTATGGCATCGGCGCCGCGAGAGTATCGGAGCGTGAGGACGTCCTCCCTGCCCTGCGCAAGGCCAAGGCCCACGACGGCCCGTTCTTGATCGAGTTCGTCGTCGACCAGGGCGCCAACGTCTACCCAATGGTCCCTCCCGGCGGCTCCCTCGCCGACACACTGGAAGACCCGGCAATCGTCGGTAATTAGTGCATCCCACGCTTTCCGTGCTCAGAATTCGTCGGAGAAGTCTATGGAGAAGGTAACTATTCAGGAGGCGTCCCGCCGGCTGAACGTCTCCCAGCGGGACATCCGCGAGTATATCCGCAGGGGCAGCCTCAAGGCTGAACGCGACCCAGACTCCTCCACAGGCCGCTGGCTGGTGGAGTTGCCGGGTGATGGCTGGGAAGACGATTTCAAGTCTTTTCTCAATCAGATGGCCTCGGCCCAGACTCCCTGGTGGTGGGCCTTCGAGGCGAAAACCGGCAAGGTCCATTACCTGCTGCAGGTCGGTATCGAGGAAATCATGCCGGACTTCCTCTGCGGCCTTCGCGGCGAAAACCTGTTTCCTGCCGTCGGACACTCCCAGGATCAGCGCTGCCCCAACTGCCTGCGCGAAGCCGTAGCTCAAAGCCTCCCGCTCTGGGACGACTAGCGCACCCATCGCGTCCGGTCCGAGAAGTCCCCTCTCCCTTGAGGGGGAGGGTTAGGGTGGGGGTGAATTCCCTGCCCGGACGTGCCGCCAGCCAACCGATCACAGGCTCCGAGACGATTTCAAAGAGACTGTGCACCAAATCCCCTCTCCCTCCGGGAGAGGGTGAGGGCGTCCCCCCGTTCCCGCAAAAGGGATACAAAACTGAAGGGGCTACCGGCCGGTAGCCCCTCTTCCTTTGACTCGACGCAATCCAGAGCAGGCCGGCGCCCTAGCCGCCGCCACCGCCAACATTGACGCCCGGCTCGGTCATGCCCTCCGGATTCAGCAGGGCGTCCAGCTCCTCGTCCGACAGCTCGGTCTTTTCCTTCGCCGTCTCCCGGATCGTCGACCCGCTGGCCGCAGCGTCTTTGGCGATCGCCGCTGCCGCGTCGTATCCGATGGCCGGTGCCAGCGCGGTCCCCAGCATCAGGCCCTTCTCCACCATGTCCGGTCCCACGCTGGTCGCCTCAATACCCTTGACACACTGGTCGGCGAAGTTGTTGGCCGAAGCCGACAGCAGCGCAATCGACTCCAGGATGTTGTGGGCCGCCACTGGCATCATCGTGTTCAGCTCGAAGTAGCCCCCCTGTCCCGCCAGGGTCACCGCTGCGTCGTTGCCCACCACC
Source organism: Dehalococcoidia bacterium (assembly GCA_965216065.1). Classification (GTDB taxonomy): domain Bacteria; phylum Chloroflexota; class Dehalococcoidia; order Lucifugimonadales; family UBA3495; genus VXOI01. The sequence continues at coordinate 397,494 of CBDCFB010000002.1, read as the reverse complement.
TGCGCCACCACCTGCACCACCGACTCGGCGATCACCGGGTTGATCTTCCCCGGCATGATCGAGCTGCCCGGCTGTACCTCGGGCACGCTGATTTCGCCCAGGCCTGCACGCGGCCCCGACGCGATGAATCGAATGTCGTTGGCGATCTTGTGCAGGCTGATCGCCACTGTCTTCAGCTCCCCGCTGGCTTCCACCAGCGCGTCCAGAGACGACTGGGCCTGGAAGTGGTTGCTGGTCTCCCGAATTTCCACGCCGGCAGCCTCCGAGACGAACGCGCATGTTCGCGCCGAAAACTCCGGGTGGGTGTTCACGCCGGTGCCCACCGCGGTGCCTCCCAGGGCCACCTCGGCCAGCGCCCCCTGCGCCCGCTCCATTCTCTGGATGCTGTAGCGCGCCTGCCCGGCATACCCCAGGAACTCCTGGCCCAGCCGCACCGGTGTCGCGTCCTGGAGGTGCGTCCGCCCGGTCTTGATGATGGGCCAGAACTCCTCCGACTTCCGCTCCAGCTCCACCGCCAGGGCCTCCAGCCCCGGTATGAGGTCTTCCTTGATCGCCAGCAGGGCAGCCAGGTGAATGGATGTGGGGATAACATCGTTCGACGACTGCCCCATGTTCACATGGTCGTTGGGGTGCACCAGCCTCGATCCGAGGTCTCCTCCCAGCAGCTGGCTGGCCCGGTTGGCGATGACCTCGTTGGCGTTGGTGTTGGTCGAGGTCCCCGATCCGGTCTGGAAGATGTCCAGCACGAAGTGCCGGTCCAGCTCTCCGTCGATCACCTCCTGCGCGGCTGCAACCACGGCGTTCCCGATGCCCTCGTCCAACTGTCCCAGCGCCATGTTGGTGCGCGCCGCGGACTGCTTGATCAGACCCAGCGCGCGGATGAAAGTGCGCGGAAACCGCAGGTTGCTTATGGGAAAGTTCAGCACGGCGCGCATCGTCGAAGCGCCGTAGAGAGCGTCGGCGGGCACTTCCATCTGCCCCATGGAGTCGCGCTCGATCCTGACATTCGGACTGGCGGTCATTTCAGGATTCTCCTCCAGAATTTTGTTGGCATAGGATACCACGGCCACACGGTGCGAGGCGGGCGCTCCACGAAATACCACTCGCATTCCGCCGACCACCTTCGGAACGGGCTCCGAAACCGCCAACTCCCCATCAGCCGAACATGCCCCCTCGCTCACCGCGCAAATACAAGAAAATAACAGAGTGTGTGAAAAATTCCCCCTCCCTCTGGGAGAGGGTAAGGGTGGGGGTGAAATCCTCGCAGGAAGCAACGCTGTCAGCTGCAAGACAGCCCCTCGCAGAAACACCTGGGCAAAGCCGACTCCAACAATCGAAAGATCCTGCCCCGCTGACAACCGCCCCCTTGACGCAGCCGTATAACCCCCGGTAACCTTGATCTGAGTTCATAGTACATACATTCTATATACAGGCCATCCGCCCGACCCTCCCTAATCCCGCCGGCGGCATCGTCACAAATGCCGAAATGCTCGGAAACGCTCGGAAATGAACGGGAAAACGGGGTTTTTTGGCCCCGACTATCCCTTCCTGACCCTTCAACCAGGAGAAGAACCATGACCCTCAGCCAGATCAAGAGAGAGGTAAACGCCCTCAAGCGCAGGTACGCCAAGGCCCTCGCCGTCGTCCGCCTCCGCCGCCTCGCCCAGGAATTCTGCGACGAGTGGGACGCCAGCCGCGAGGAGGGCAAGCCCGCAATGCAAGCCATCGACTCCGGCCAGTGGTTCATCAAGCGGGGTTACCGCCCCAGAAGTCTCAACCGCCTCTTCGACTGCATCAGGCGCTGCACCGAGCAGAAGGAGGCCCCGAAGGCCTACGACATGGTGAAGGCCCTCATCCCCTGGCCCTGGGGTAAGTACCGAACCATCATCGACAATATCTTCGAGAACAGGCACCTGTTCGAAGACCGGCCGCCGCGCCGGGCGCCCCAGTGCAGGCCCATCGACCCCGCCGACCTCCCGCCCGCGTTCCCCATCATGGCCCGGGAAGACTGGCCGTGGGACCTTGACCTATGGTTCCCATTCCTGTCCAAGGAACCTTCAGGCGCCCACGCCGCCGCCGCTGGGCCCGCCGCCGCCGCCGCCGCCGGGCCCAGCGGCCAGCACCAGGACAGCACCTCGAAAGTCCTGCTCTGGACCTGAGGTTGCACTCAACCGCACCGGCCCATCAGCCAGCGATTGCCCTACCGGCTGCACAGGGTCTTTCAATTATTCCCTCCCCCCTGAGGGGGAGGGTTAGGGTGGGGGTGAAATCCTCGCTAGAAGCAACGCTGTCAGCTGCAAGATAGCCCCTCGCAGAAACACCCGGGCAAAGCCGACTCCAACAATCGAAAGACCCTGCGGCCAACTGTGGTCATGTTGTAGACAGTTGGCCCGTGGATTCCCGCTTTCGCGGGAATAACGGGTTATGGGGCCTCCAGCATTTAAAACGCGATTGAACCCTGGTTCAGAGCACCGGTGGCATACAAGCCGTATCCGGTGTCGTGATACAATATTGCAAGTCCCATCGACAGGGAGTTGCACGACAGGGAGTTGCACGCTTGTCCTCCGAGGTCCGCGTCAGATACGCCCCCAGCCCTACGGGGCAGCCCCACATCGGTAACATTCGTACAGCTCTGTTCAATTGGCTCTTCGCCCGCCACCACGGCGGCAAGTTCATCGTCCGCATTGAGGACACCGACCAGACCAGGTTCGTCGACGGCGCCATCGAGGCCATCCTCGATGGACTGAAGTGGCTCAACATCGACTGGGACGAGGGCCCCGAGGTTGGCGGCCCCCATGCCCCCTACGAGCAGTCCAACCGCCTCGAGCTTTACCAGCGTCTAGCGGAGCAGCTCTTCGACCAAGGCAACGCCTACTACTGCTACTGCAGCCGCGAGGGGCTCGAACGCCTGCGGCGCTCAAACCGCGAGTCCGGCTCCTACTCGGCCGGCTGTCAGTGCCGGAGGTCGGGAAGGGCGGGTGCCGTTGGTGAACCCGTCGCCAATGACGACCGGGTCATCCGGTTCGCCATGCCAGAGTCAGGCATGACCCGTGTTCACGACCTCATTCGCGGCGATGTTGAGTGGCGCAACGAGCTTCAGGAAGACTTCGTCATACTGAAGTCCGACGGATTCCCCACCTACCACCTCGCCGTCGTTACCGACGACCACTTCATGGAGATCAGCCACGTCATGCGGGCCGAGGAGTGGCTCCCCAGCACCCCTCGCCACCTGCAGCTCTACAAGGCCTTCGGCTTCGAGCTCCCCGAGTTCGCCCACCTGCCCATGATCACCGGCCCCGACCGGGCCAAGCTCTCCAAGCGCCACGGCGCCACCGCCATCGGCGAATACCACGAGCAGGGGTTCCTCCCTGAAGCCCTGCTCAACTTTATGGTGCTGCTCGGCTGGTCCCTGGACGGAAGCACCGAAGTGGTGAGCCTCCAGCAGGTCATCGACAACTTCACCCTGGACCGCATCACCAAGTCGGCCGCCATCTTCGACCAGGAAAAGCTCCTGTGGATGAACGGCGTCTACATCCGCGACCTGTCCGCCGAGGGGCTGGCAAGCCGGATGCAGGACTTCATCCCGCGCACACTTGACACCGAAGAGCAGCACTACCTGGGTGGTATCGCCCCGCTGGTCCAAGAGCGCCTCAAGAGGCTGGACGAGTCGGATGACATCACCGGCTACTTCTTCGGCGACCTTGCGCCCGACTACGACCCTGCTATCCTCGTCCAGAAGGGCATGGATGCGCCGGAAACCTTGGTCGCATTGCAGGCCGCCTCGGTCGCGTTGAACGCCGGTACTGCCGGGCGCGACTTCGGCCACGAGAGTCTCGAATCGCTGCTGGGTGAGGTGGGCTCCAGCCTGTCGCTCTCCCGCCGGCAGTTCTTCGGCCTCCTCCGAACTGCGGCCACTGGCCGGACCGTTTCGCCGCCCCTGTTCGAGACCATGGAGGTCATGGGGCGCGACCGCGTCCTCGCTCGCCTTCAGCAGGCGTCGCAAAAACTTCAGTCCACCGTCTGACCCTTTCCAACTGACACCCGGAACATACCTACTTACTCCTTCGGACTTCTGAGAATGACTTTAATGGCGGAATCAGAGACATCCACCGGCTCCGACTTCATCCGCGCCATCGTTGCCGAAGACAATCGCACCGGAAAGTTCGGCGGCAATGTTATCACCCGGTTCCCTCCCGAACCCAACGGCTATCTCCACATTGGCCACGCCAAGTCCGCCTGCCTCAACTTCGGGCTGGCCGCCGAGAACGGCGGGCACTGCAACATGCGCTTCGACGACACCAACCCGACCCGGGAGGAGGTGGAGTACGTCAACTCCATCTTGGAAGATATCCGTTGGCTGGGTTGGGACTGGGGCGACAACCTGTTCTACGCATCCGACTACTTCGAGCATCTCTACGAGATGGCCGTCGACCTCATCCGCAATGGCAAGGCCTATGTGGATGACCTTACCTTTGACCAGATCCGGGACTACCGGGGCACCCTCACCGAGCCGGGCAGGGAGAGCCCCTACCGGAATCGTCCCGTCAATGAAAACCTCGACCTCTTCCTGCGCATGCGTGCTGGAGAATTCGAAGAGGGCAGCCGGGTGCTCCGGGCGAAAATCGACATGGCCTCGCCCAACCTCAACCTCCGTGACCCCGTCCTGTACCGCATCCTGAAGGCGTCCCACCACCGCACGGGGGACGACTGGGTCATCTACCCCATGTACGATTTCGCGCATGGGCAGTCGGACTCAATCGAGGGCGTCACCCACTCCATTTGCACGCTGGAATTCGAAGGCCACCGCGCCCTGTACGACTGGTGCCTCGACGAGCTGGAGATCTATCACCCCCAGCAGATAGAGTTCGCCCGCCTGAACCTGACCTACACCGTCCTCAGCAAGCGGCGGCTCATCCAGCTGGTGGAGGGAGGCTGGGTCAACGGCTGGGACGACCCGCGGATGCCCACGCTGTCTGGCCTGCGCCGGCGCGGCTACACCCCCGAGGCCATCCGCGACTTCTGCGAACGCATCGGCGTCGCCAAGCGGGACGCCTGGACCGACATCGCATTGCTGGAACACTCGATCCGGGAGGACCTCAACCGGCGCGCCCCCAGGGTTATGGCAGTCCTCGACCCGGTGAAGCTGGTTATCGAGAACTACCCCGAAGGCCAGATCGAATTCATCGAGTCGGAGAACAACCCTGAGGATGCCAGCGCCGGACACAGAGCGATCCCCTTCTCCCGCACCCTGTACATAGAACGCGCGGACTTCTCCGAAGACCCGCCCAGAGGCTTCTACCGGCTCTCACCCGGTCGCGAAGTCCGCCTCAAGGACGCCTATTATGTCACCTGCACCGGTGTCGTAAAGGACGAAGCCACCGGCGAGATAGTCGAAATACGCTGCACCTATGACCCGGAGACGCGTGGCGGCACATCATCCGACGGCCGGCGGGTGCGCGGCACCTCCCACTGGGTTTCCACAGAACACTGCCTCGACGCTGAAGTCCGTCTCTACGACCACCAGTTCCTGAAGGAAGACCCCAGCGACCTGCTTGAGGGCGGGGACTTCACCGACAACCTCAACCCTGAGTCGCTACGGACCATCACAGCGAGGGTGGAGCCTTCGCTCGCCGAAGCCGCCCCCGGCGACCGGTTCCAGTTCCTGCGCCAGGGCTACTTTTGCGTTGACCTCGATTCCACGCCAGGCGCCCTGGTCTTCAACCGCACCGTCGCGCTGCGTGACTCCTGGGCCCGGCAGCGGCGAGGTTAAAGAGCCAACTACAGCTTGAGCTGCAAAAGTACAGGGGCGGGTATCAACCCGCCCCTCGTAGCTTGACCGCAAGTTAGTCCGACTGCTTAATCGCCCGCCGCTGCGCCCCCTGTGACTGTTTGGTAGCGCGATGAGTACTTCTTCTCGTTGATGGTGAACGAAGCTATGGCGGCAGGAACCAGCATCGCCGCGGCCAGGGAGAAGGGCAACAGGTAGGATCCCGTTAGGTCATACAGCACTCCGCCCAGTATGATGCTGACGAAGGCACCGATCTGGTGGCAGAGGAAGGAAATCCCCGAGATCGTCCCCAGGGCACGCAGCCCATAGACTTCGGCCGTCAACGAGGTGGTGATCGGAACGCTGGCAATCCACGAAAAGCCCGCCAGTATGGCGAAGAACCAGAGGCTTGGCAGGCCAGGCGACCCCAGGACTGGTAAGGTAATCGCCTGCTCCGTCGCAATCAGGCCCCCGATCAAAACCAGGTAGGCAAGACCGCGGACGGAGTAGACGGTCCCCAGAACATTCTTGCGTCCGAAACGGTCCGCCAGAAACCCGCCTCCAATGGCGCCGATCACATTCAGGCCTGTCAGCACCCCGAAGATCAGCCCTGCGAGTGTGGGCGAAACTCCTATCTGCTCCTCAGCGTAGGGCACGAAGTGTACTGATATGAGACCAACCGTGATGCCGCATACGGTATAGGCGGCAGAAAGGTTCCAGATTGGCGGAGACCGGAACGACTTGTACCACTGATCGACCTCGAACAGACCGCGCCTCCGCTCAGGAGCCGCGGAAGAACCGCCTACCGGGAACTCAGGCTCTCCGTCCGGAAGCAATCCCATCTGCCCGGGATTATTGCGCAGGAACATGAACCCCAATGGGAGTGCAAGGCAGGTAACAATGGTCCCCAGTGCAATCCATGAGACGCGCCAGCTGAACAACTCCACCAGATAGGCGCTGAAGGGAATTAGTATCAGGCCTCCGATGGAGGTCCCGGAAGCCACCAATCCCAGCACGAAGGTCCGTCGCTTCAGGAACCACCGGGCCAGCAGAGGCCCCAAGGTCCCTATCGACGCCCCGCTCATGGCGGTTGACAGCACAAAGCTGAACATGAATACCAGGAAGAGATAGTGGAAAGTAAGGCTCAGAGCTGCGGTTGCAATCCCCGCGATGAGCAAACTGATGAGAATGACCTTGCGTGAATCAAACTTGTCGAACAGGTGCCCGAGGAAGGGCTGGGTAATTCCGTTCATCAGCCAGCCAATGCCGGCCGCGATGGAAATGGTGGTGCGATTCCACTCGAAAGCCTCACTCATCGGGAGGACGAAGACGCCGAACCCGTTGCGCGCTCCGGTGGTTACCGCCGCAATGAACATGGCGGTAACAACGACGTACCAGCCGTAGTAAACGCCTTTTCGCCGAGGGTCTTGCTGGGACTGGGTGAACTCCATCGCGGAAGGTCCCTGACTATCCTTCGCCATTCCGATCCTTACTGGCCGTCCCAGCGGTAGACTTGCACCCGGTGGCGGCAACTGTCCACCACTAGCAGATTGCCCCGGCCGTCCGGCCTGACCGCCGTGGGTCCCCAGAAAAGCCTCTCAATGTTGGCCGATTCCTCCCGGTCGCTGACAGCAGGGAGGCCCTGGGAAGGTTCCAACTCTGGGGAGAGGTCCGCTTCGAGCCTGAGGGATCCCTCTTCGGGATTTGCCTCGAAGTATTCGTTGGCCCAGCTGGGGGTCTCCGAATCTCCTCGCAAAGTCGCAAGAAGTACGCCTTGGGACGAGAGTACCCGAACTCTCTCGTTGCCCCAGTCAGCGACGAGGATTCTCCCCTCTTCGTCCACGCTGAGACCGGCAGGATGGTTCAGACGCTCCTCTTCCACAGGACATGATTCGGGAGCAGGAAACTGCTGCAAGAACCCTCCGTCGGAAGTGAACTTCTGTATCCGGTCATTGGCCCAGTCTGACACGTATACATTTCCCAGCAGATCTACGGCAATACCCCATGGAGTGTTGAACTGGCCTTCGTCGCTACCGACGCAGCCCCACGACTCAAGAAATTCCCCGTCTGCGGAAAATTTCTGAACGCGATGATTGCCGCTATCGGAGATGAGCAGATTGCCGTCCAGGCCAAAGGCCAGCCCAGAAGGACCGATCAACTGCCCGGCGGCGGAGCCCGCTTCTCCCCACAGGTCAAGCACCTCACCGGTGGTGGAGAAGACCGTTATTCGATTGAGAGCTTCGTCGGCAAGGTACAGCCTGTCGCGGCTATCAAAGGCCAAGGCACTGGGCCACCAGAATTCTCCCGGACCGGTGCCCCCGGTGCCAAACTCCCCGAGGTACTCTTCGTCCACCGTGCACATCGTTATGCGCTTGTACGGCAGGCGTAACGGAATCTCTGGGCCAGCGCGACTGACCACGTACATCACGCCGTGGGAATCAAGCGCAATATCGACAGGGTTCTGAAGCCCACGTCCCTGGTTGGAAAGGGACCCCACCGTATGGCTATATCGAATTGCTGCCGTGGTGGTCATGTTCGAATCTTCGTCTCTGTAACTTTGCTAGTGCCGGGATTCCAGACGCTCATGCCATCTGGAATTCTCTGGTGGAAACAATCAGTTGCAGCAAGTCAGCCACTCGTTGTTCGGCACATCCATTGCCCGCAAGCGGCTCGAAACTGAGGTCGCCCCGGGATGCAACAAAGGCAGTCAACTCGCGATAAGCGGATTCGGAAACCTCCAGCGCTCCGCAGAGGTTCAGGCAGGAGTCCACCAGGGCTTCGGGGCCGTAGCTGGCCTGGTCCTCCCGAAGGCGCCGAATAATGGACTGTACCCCGGGTTGCTTCGGGTCTCCAACCAGCAATGCTGCCGAATTGACCCGTTCCATCAGCGTGCCCGTGTCAACCCATTCAGTTCCGGTGTGCCAACCTTCCACGGTTGGTGGATTAAGGATCTCCTGCCCCATGAAGTTTGCGTCAAGGGCGAGATTCACGATGCTCCAGTGTGGAGCGCCGAAGGCTCCCGCCATTCGGGCAACGCCAGCCACTACCTCAGCCGGGCTCTTGACTTTGGCGTACCGGGCTTCTTCCGCCCGGAAGAAGTCAGACATGAAAATAGTCCGCATTGCGGAACGCACATCTCCGCCAGTGCGGCGCAGGTCCTCAGCAATGACCTGGATAGCTGCCTCATCAGGCTGATCGGACACGAAAAACGTATGCAGCTTACCGGCCAGGAACCAACTGCTGGCCGGGTGGCCGCAGATGATGTCGAGAATGTCCTCGCCGTTAAAGCGGCCTGTCTGATTCAAAAAGGACTTTTCGCTGTCGTCGTGGTCTTCGGGCCGGTAGACGAACTGCCAGTCCAGCCTGCCATGGGGCCAGATGGAGTCCCGGGAGGCACGAACGCTCATGTAGTCCTGGTTGGCTATCGTCCAGCCTGTGAATGCCCGGGCAGCGGCCTTTACGTCCGCTTCGCTATACGTGCCTATCCCCATGGAAAAGAGTTCCAGAAGTTCCCGGCCGTAATTCTCGTTCGGCGCATCCTTGTGGTTATCCTTGTTGTCCAGCCAAAAGATCATGGCGGGATCGCGGGAGAGCTCTGAAAGCAGGATGCGAAAAGTGCTGAGACCATGGCGCCGGAAGGTATCGGTCTGGTTCACTACCGCTTTGGCATGGTTAAGCTTGCCGTACGCCGTAGCAAAGAGGCTGTGCCAGAAAAGGGCGATTTTTTCTTCGAGCGGCCTCCTGGAGTTAATCATCCGATAGAGCCAGTAGGACTGGGAGCTTTCGATCAGCATCAAGCTGTTCTGGTCAACGTGGTACCGGCGAATAAGGGCGTCGTCCCATGGGGGGGCTTCTTCAGGGTTCAGCAGTCGCTCAACCGTCGCTTCGTACCCTTGTTCAACGCTTTGTTCCAGTTCCTCGAAGGAGGCTCCGAATCCAGCCCGGCGCATCAAGTGGGCCATCAGCGAAAGTTCTGCCTCTGCTTGACCGTGTCGGACCGCACTGGACTGTGTCATCGCCCGTCCCTCCGCGTCGCCGAAGAATCGGCATTACTGGTAGCCCTGAACCCACGCAACTGGGGCTCGCCCCTTCCAGCAAGAAGGATGCAGAAGCATATAGATCCACCAGCCATACAACGCGGTAGTATAGCATCGAACGTGCCGGTACGCCGCACCGCCCCAGCGTCGGGCAGGGTCTTTTAATTTTCCATGGCAACCTTGCGAGTCCGTTCCTGGTGAGCTAGTCGAACCATGAACGGATGGCCCTTCGACAGGCTCAGGACCAACGGGTTTGTCGACAACTAAAAGACCCTGACCATCGCAGACCCAGCGTGGCGTTAAGTTGACAATTGTGAATTAATGACATATTTTTATGAAAAATTTATGTAATTTACTAAATTCACTTGACAAATTACATAATCCACATTTAACTCAATTCCAGAATCCAAATTATCCCGGGATGGAACACGCTTCTATTTAACTTGTCCTCCCGGAGGCCCGGAGCAGATCTCTACGGGCTCGGAACCAGAGTCTTACACACAGGAGGCGGCGCATTCAGAAAGATCACGCCTGGGAGTCCCGGGCACCTGAAAGTTACCGCAAGGTTCCGCAGTCAAGGGGACAGCGGGCAGTGAAGCATCACGCAATATTCCTCTCAATTTTCAAATCTCCCTCCGCTTCACCGTTGACATCCCCTCTTGCTGCACCCGTGGCCTTGTCGAGAACAATAATAGAATCCTTGACAGACCAAACAGCAGATAAGGGTTTGGGGTGGTTTGAAGATGTCAACAGATCTAAAGATAATCAGCGACGGAGTAATGAAAATCGACGGGGGTTCCATGTTCGGTCCGGTGCCCAAAGTGGCTTGGGAACACACCGTAATCACCGACAGGAGAAACCGGATGACTTTGGGCTTAAATTGCCTCCTTCTGCATTCCGCAGGCCAGAACGTCCTCATAGACACCGGAGTGGGCTCCAAGGACATGGACACCGACAAGGAGAACCTTGGTCTCGTTCCCAGCAGGCTGTTGCGCGGACTCAAGACAGTCGGGTTAACCCCCAAGGACATCAATGCAGTAGTTCTAACTCATCTCCACTTTGATCACTCGGGCGGCTGCACCCGGCTGGACCGAGCCGGCAATCTGGTGCCTACTTTTTCGAAGGCAAAGTACTACGTTCAGGAACGTTGCTGGCACGAAGCGTGTAATCCCAACGAGCGAGCAAACAACTCTCACCGTGCGGACAATTTTCTTCCCATCGAAGAGCGCGGGCAACTGGAGTTGCTGGACGGCGACCGGGAGATCCTGCCGGGCATCAACGTGGTCGTGACCGATGGGCATGCCAAAGGGCACCAGATGGTTATGTTCAACCATGGCGGGGAGCGCGTGGTCTTTCTGGGCGACATCGTCCCTACGCCTCACCATCTCAACCTGGTTGCCATTTCGGCCTTCGACAACTCTCCCGAGGTGACCCTGGAACAAAAAAAGGACCTGCTGTTCCAGGCGGAACGCGAGGGGTGGCTGCTGGTGTTCTCACACGGACATGAGGTTCGCTCGGGATATCTGGAGAGGCGAGGAGGAATGGGCTATCTGCGAGCTGTGGACCTATAGATTGGGTTCGCCCACTGAGGCTGAAGGATGCTAAGCTGATCGCCCCGCCTGATGCAGGCCGGGGCGATTTCTCTTGTGCTCTCCCGGAATCCACAAAGGTGGGATTGGCCTTTTACCAAAGGACTTGAGCTTTCACAGAATCACCCTTCAGTCCCACCAGTCGTGCGTCGGTGATCCTGTTGGAAAGGGGCCGGTCGCTGACAGTGCGCACTCTGAGGTAATTGTCTGTCAGTCCTGACCACGTCCCCGGACCGGACGAATTCTTTTCCCATAGGGCCTGCCGTACCTTGCCGATCTGCCCTCCCCGGAAGTGCGCTCGGGACTCCGCAGATAGGACCAGCATTTTACCCATACGTTCCCGTTTTTCCAGATCTGGAATCTGATCCCTGAAATACACCGCCGAAGTCCCAGGCCTCTGGGAATATGGGAAGGTATGGATGTCGGAAAACCTCATCCCGCCTGCGAAGTCCAGACCAACCTCGAAGTCCCGGGCCGTCTCCCCGGGGAAGCCAACAACGATGTCCGTGGTTATCCCGGCATCGGGGTACATTCCCTTTATCAATTCCACTGACGACGAGAATACTCTTGTGTCGTAGCGTCGGCGCATGGCCTTGAGAACCGAATCGCTGCCGCTTTGTAACGGGACATGGAAGTGGGGCATCAGCCGCCGGTCCTGCCACAATTCCAGCAGGTCAACGGTGATCTCGTGCGCCTGTAACGACGACACCCGCAAACGCTCCACCCGGGTCTCCGCCAGTATCCGCTCCAAGAGACTCCGCAGACTTTCGCCAAGAATATCAAACCCGTAGGTCCCCAATTGGGTGCCGGTCAGCGCCACCTCACGGCAGCACTCCGAGACGTGGCGATTAATCTCGGCGATGATTTCTTCCGGAGCGATGCTGCGCTCCCTCCCGCGAACTTTGGGGACGATGCAGTAAGCGCATATCTGGTCGCAGCCCTCCTGGATCTTCACCATGGCACGGGTGCGTCCCACCGCTTTTTCGGGGGCGTCAGGCCTCTCTTTTTCCAATTGGAGAGGGATCGGCTCGGACTCGACATGCACGTCCGCTTCGAGAGCAGAATGTATCGATTCCACCGTTTCCACCAGCGAGCTCTTGCCGGTGTTGCCGATGACCAGGGACGCCTCCGGCAACCTTTCCAGATCGCCGGGAGCACGCTGGGCGTAGCACCCGGTGGCGACCACCACTGCGCCCGGGTTGCGGCGGCGGGCAGCGCGCAGGAACTGGCGGGCCTTTGCGTCCGCGGTGGCAGTTACGGTGCAAGTGTTGAGGACCACCACATCTGCGGCGTCAGATGGACCAACCACACGGTACCCCGCCTCAACAAACTGCCGGGCAAGTGTCTGGCTGTCGGACTGGTTCAACTTGCAGCCGTGCGTGTGAATAGATACGGTGCGCGCTGGAGATTCCGTTCCGGAAGCCAATACGTCAGTTAGCGGGATTGTGGTCTCACTGGTCATCGTACGCGAAGTCCTGCTCATCGAAAGGAAGCATATCCCAAAGGCGCTCGATCGCCGACGTTACGTCCTCCAGGGTTGCTATGAGGTGCTGGGCTCCGGCCCGCGACTCCCGAACCCGGTCAGCTGCCTCGGCAAATGAATTCAGGCGGCTGAAGGCGTCGCGTACGCGCCGGTCATTGCTTTCTCTCCCCAGGCTCTGGGCGTATTCTTCAATTGACTGACGGCTTTCTACCTCGTCGCCCCTGCTGAGGGCCACACCCTTTACGGCCAGGGTTGCGCTACCCCAGAGGAGTTCCTCGCAACGAAGCCAGCGGCTCTGCTTCGCTTCATTCATTGCGTCGCGCAGGAACCTGACACTCTGGCCGTGGTAGCGCGCCAGTCGGTCGGATATCTGTTGGGATGGTTGGGTCATGGCTGCTCCTTCCGGTTAAATTGTACCCCATTGTTGGTTTGGTGCGCAGAGCGGCAGGGAACGAAAAAGCGGCCCGACTGTTGCCGGGCCGCTGGGGTCATGCCTCGATTGACGGGCTGAACGGGATGGGGGTTACTCGTCGGGCCAGCCTTCGGCCTCAAGGCCGGAGTCCAAGGCGGCCTGGACTGCTGTGGCGGCCTCTGGGGTCACCCATGTGCTCCAAGTGTCGCCTTCTTCCTTCAGCCAGTTCAGGGCCGCTTCCCCTGCGGTGGCGTCGTTCTGGTCAGTCCACTGAGCAACGGCCTTGTAAACGGAGATGTTGAATTCCCAATTGCGCAGGAAGTCCATGACATCGGGCGCACGGGTGGGAAGGGCGGGATGAACCGCGATAAGAATGGTGGCGTCCTCGAAGGCGCAGGCCTTGGTGGTGAACCAGCACTCGTCGCTGTACGGGGTTTCTTCCAGAAGCACCAGGTCCAGCAGCAGAGCTGGGTCTGCGGTGCCCCACATATAGCCGAGCCAAGGTTCGTTCTGTTCGTAGGCCCCGAAGACCTCGGCGAACATGGCGTCCTGGGAGCCGGGCTTTATGACGTGCAGGTACTCTTCCAGCTCGTAGCCGGTTATTTGGGCATCGTTGACTAACTCGCAGGACCAACCGGGAACACAGGCTACCAGCCGGGCCTTGCCTCGACTGTCGTCAGTGGAGAAGAGTTCCTGGAACTGAGGGTCTTTAAGGTCGTCTATGTGATCCAGTTCCGGGTACTCCTCTTGCAGGTACGCCGGAATCACGAAGGTGCTTTGCCAGTCACTGCCCAAGCTGGCCCCAATTGGTACGACCTCGCCGTTGGCGAGAGCCTCATCCCAGGCTTCCGACTGGTTGGGCAGCCAGATTTCCATAGTGACATGAGTGTCACCGCCGCGCAGACCCTGGAAGAGGGGCAAGGTGCCGCCAAATACCACGTCGGTGGGATATCCATAGCCGTGTTCAATGATGTACTGGGCTATACGGTTCTGAACCTGTGCGCTGGTCCAGTTGAGGTCGGAGAAGACGATGGTGTCCTTGGGACCTTCCGGTGCCTCGACTTCTACCTCGACAATCTTGGTTACCTCGACCTCTTGAGTAACTATGACTTCTTCGGTGACCACTATCTCTTCGGTGACCACCTTGGTTACTTCGACTTGTTCAGTTACCACCTGAGTAACCGGAACCTCGACTTCTCTTTCTACCTCGACGATCCTGGTTACTTCGACCGGCTCGGTTGAGCCGCAGGCCACGGCGGCAATCATGGCCATGATGGCCAGAAACATTGCCAAAGGAATAATGCGTTCTCGGGTCAACAATGCAATCCCTCCGCCCTCAATGGGGCCTTGTAGATATAAGGTTCGTTTCTGCTTTGGCGTGTCAGGAACTGACGGCTCGGCATAGCCGCCTAGCGGTAAGCGAAAGCTTAAAATTTATACCAGCCACTGCATTGCCTGTCAAACTCTAGCCTGTCGAAATCAAGGTTTTCTAGTGCCCCTCCTCCAGGGCTTCCTGTCTGCTGCGGGCAGCCGCCTGGGTCAGCCGGTCAAACACGATGGCTATGAGTACGATGGACATTCCCGCGATGACGCTGTTGCCGGGATCCTGGCGTTGCAGCGCTCGGAACACATCCTCGCCCAACCCGCTGGCGCCCACCAGTGAGGCAATGACCACCATGGACAGGGCCAGCATGGTTGTTTGGTTTATGCCGGCCATGATCGTGGGTAAGGCCATCGGCACCTGCACCTTGGTGAGAATCTGCGTCGGCGAGGCCCCGAAGGAGCGGGCGGCCTCCACGGTGGCCGGAGACACCTGTCGGATGCCCAAATTGGTGAGGCGAATGGCTGGAGGCACGGCGTAGATAACCGTGGCTATGACCGCCGGGGTGTAGCCCAATCCAAAGAAGAGAATCCCCGGCACTAAGTAAACGTAACTGGGCATAGTCTGCATCCCGTCCAGGATGGGACGCATCGTAGTGTCAGCGCGGTCGGAGCGGGCACCCAGGATTCCCAAAGGCAAAGCAATAGCGACGGAGACGATCACTGAAAACAAAATGATGGCGATGGTCTCAACTGAACTGTCCCACCGGTTCATCAGGCCGATGAACACCAAGCTCCCCAGGGCGAACAGGGCCAGACGCCAGCCTGCCATAACTACGGCCAAGCCCGAGACCGCCAAGAAAGTGGCCGGCCAGGGAATCCAACGGAGGCCGTCCTCCAAGTTGACCATTGTCAAGGTTATGGCTTTGTCGATGCCGTCAAACATCGAGCCCCAGTTGCGCACCAGCCAAGTGGTCCCCTTCTTGATTTCATCCGAAATCACGCGGCTGATTTCCCTGGACTCGGAAACTCCGTCCTTCTCCATGGAAACTTCGCTGGGGAAATCCATATTCGAACCCCAGGCAGCCAAGCAGATGATCAAGACCACGACGAATACGCCCGCCACAGCAGCCCACCGCAATACGACAGGCAATCGGGTCAACCGCTGCAACTGGGCCGGTGCCCCGGCGGGTTCAGACTGCGTACCTGATTGGTCGCTAGTTATTTCCGCCACAGAAGCCTCCAGTTTTACCTGCGATCCCGGTTTGCCCGGCCACGCTTAGCCACCATCGTTTTGCGGTTCCGCCCCGGTCTCCGCCGCCAGAGTCGCGTTGGCAGCGGCGTTGGCCTCGTAGTCTGCGTCGGCGGTGGAGGTCTCTGCCAGGGCCTCCGCAAGGGCACCGCGGTGTATCTCGCCCACGAGCCTGTTCTCTCCGTCGGTCACCGGAATGGGGTAATCGCTGCCCATGGCCAGCGGGATGAGGACGTTAAATGTGGTATCGGGGGTCACCGCCTCATAACCCTGGTCCACGTAGCCCAATCCCAGGTCCAGCCGGTTGACTCCAGCCCTGAGCGCTTCATTGGCCTTGGAGATGGTCAGAAGACCGATGTACCCCTGTCGCCGGTCGACAATCCAGGCGGCGTCGCCATCGCTGTCTGCAATGGTGTGCAATGCCGCGCGTGGCCCCTGGTGACCCAGCACCGTGGCCTTCGGGGCGACCATTACCTTCTTGGCTGTTAGAACGCCTTCCAGCCTGACGTCCTGGGTGAAGTCGCCCACGTACTGGTCTTCCGGCCGCAACACGATGTCTTCCGGTGAGCCGATCTGCACGACGCGACCGTCCTGCATGATGGCTATGCGGTCGCCAAGTTTGAGGGCTTCGTTCAGGTCGTGGGTGATGAAGACGATGGTCTTCTGAAGCTCTTCCTGCAGTCTCAGAAGTTCGTCCTGCATCTGCCTGCGGATGAGAGGGTCCAATCCGCTGAACGGTTCGTCCATCAGGAGGATGTCGGTATTGACAACCAGGGCGCGCGCCAGTCCCACTCGCTGCTGCATGCCGCCGGAAAGCTGGCGGGGGAAAGAGGTCTCCCAACCCCTGAGTCCCACCATGTCGAGGACCTCACGAGTCCGGGAGTGTCGCTCCGGTTCCGGTACACCCTGAACTTCCAACCCCCAGGCTGCATTGTCAAGCACGTTGCGGTGTGGCATCAGACCGTAGTGCTGGAATACCATGGCGATCTTGCCGCGGCGGAACTCCATCAGTTCCTTCTCGGACATCGCGGTTATGTCATGGCCATCGATGACGATGTTGCCGGCGGTGGGCTCGATGAGGCGGATAAGGCAACGGACCATGGTCGACTTACCGCTGCCGGACAGACCCATGATTACAAAAGTCTGGCCCCTCTGTACCTCGAAGGAGACGTCATGCAGGCCGACAACCGCGCCGAGTTCGGACTGAATCTCGGCCTTGCTTTTACCGGCGTTCTCGGGTCCCATCACCCGCTCGGCGCTTCTTCCAAACACTTTCCAGATCGATTCGACCTTGATAATGGGCCCTTGGCTGCTATCGCTGTTCTCTTCCTGGAGCCCCTCCATCTCCCCCACATTGGCTTGATTCACAGAAATAGCCATGTCATTTCGCTCCGGCACCGGACTCAATGGACGGGCCGACATTACATTTTGGCACCAAGATTGAATTCAGGTGGCCCTAAAGTTAGGGGGATGCCCCTCTTTTGTCAACAAAAGCATCGATAGCTGGCTATCCCCAGGGTCGTTACCTGGCCGTTTATAATGTGCGACGAACTGCTGCCAGGAAGCCTGGCGGCAGTTTATGTAATCCAGTTTTCGAGGAGGGCTTATTGATGAGATATGACTATATCGTTGTCGGCGGCGGTTCGGCTGGGTGTGTGATAGCGACCAGGCTGTCTGAGGACCCCGACAAGTCGGTCCTGCTTCTGGAAGCAGGGCCCGACTATCCGGAATTCGATTACCTTCCAGACGATCTCAAGCGAGGATACAACGTCTGGCGATCGGCCTATGGTCCCCACAGCTGGGACCTGAGGGGCATCGCCAACTCGACGCAAGCTGAGCCGATGATCATACCTCGCGGCAAGGCAACCGGCGGCTCCAGCGCCATCAACGGACAAGTTATCTTCCGCGGGGTGCCCGAGGACTACGACAACTGGGCCTCGTGGGGCAACGACGAATGGGCGTTCACCAGCTGCCTGCCCTATTTCCGAAAGATGGAGAATGACTGGGACCACCCCGGTGACGACTTCCACGGCAACGAGGGCCCCCTTCCCATCCGCCGTTTCAAGAAGGAGGATTGGATTCCGGTCTCCACTGCATTCTACGATGCCTGTGTTGGCGTCGGGTTTCCGGAGGACCCTGACCAAAACTCTCCCGACTCCAACGGTATCGGTGTGCGGCCGTTGAACAACATTGACGGCGTGCGAATGAGCACTGCGCTGACCTATCTCTCGCAGGGCCGACACCGCCTGAACCTCACCGTCCGCGGCAATGTGACGGTCCACCGGGTGCTGTTCGACGGCAAGAGGGCCGTGGGCGTGCAGGCCGAGAGCGGCGGGGAGGTGTTCACGGTTGAGGGTGAGCAGATCATCCTCAGCGGAGGAACAATCGGATCGTGCCAGGCGTTGCTGCTGTCGGGAGTCGGACCGAAGGACGAGTTGGCGACCCTGGGCATCGAATCGGTACATGACCTGCCGGGGGTGGGCAAGAACTTCTGCGATCATCCGGCGGCGTACATGGTGTTCCGGGGCTATGGCGAGCCCGCCGACGTGGAGACGCCGACGATCCAGGTAGGCCTGCGCTTCAGCACGCCGGGGTCGAGGACCCGGGCAGACTTCCAGATCACGCCGACCCTGATGACCAGCGAGCACCGCCCCGCCAGCGTCAGCTATGAAGGCGACGAGTTCCACTGGGGCCTGAGCGTCGGTCTGCAGAATGCCACCTCTGCCGGGGAGATCACGCTCACCACGGCGGACCCACACGTGCAGCCCAGGCTGGACTACCAGCTGTTCTCTGCGCCCTACGACCGGGAGAGGATGCGCGAGGCGATGCGAGCCGCGGTCCGAATCGCGGAGCACCCGACGATGGCGGCGCACATCGCAGAGATGCTAAATCCAACCGAGGCTGACTTCGCTTCCGACGAAGCGCTGGACAGATGGATACTTCGCAACGCCTACACGCAGCACCACATCGCGGGGACCTGCAAGATGGGGCCAGCCTCGGACTCGATGGCGGTGGTCGATCAGTACTGCAGGGTTCACGGCCTCGACAATCTCCGGGTGGTGGACGCCTCGGTGATGCCGGACGTCATCCGGGCGAACACCAACGGCACCACTATCATGATTGCCGAGCGGCTATCGGACTGGATCAAGGAGGGCAAGTAACCCCGGTTTCAAAGCTCCCCAGCGTTTCGGACCCAACAGGAGGGACGGGACTTATTCCCGTCCCTCCCTTGTCGTTCTGGCCCTCATCTGGCCGTCAATGGGTCACCGTTCGCCTCTTCGGGCGGCGTCCAGAGCCGCTACCAAGTCGGCGGGCAAGGAAGAGTGCAGGTCCAGCGGCTCTCCGGTGATTGGGTGCGCGAAGGCCAGGTGGTGGGCGTGCAGGAAGTGGCGCGGGAGCAACGGGCTGCGCCTGCCATACACGGTGTCTCCCATGAGTGGGTGGCCCAGCCAGGAGAGATGCACGCGGGCCTGGTGGGTGCGGCCGGTGTGTAGCTGCAACTCCAGCAGGCTCCAGGCTCCGGCCCGTTCCAGCAGCTGATAGCCGGTGCGGCTCTCGCGGCCATCGGCAGCGACCGCCATTCGGGTGCGCCGGCGCGGGTCGCGTCCAATAGGAGCGTTTATGGTGCCGGAGGGCGGATCCGGCAGCCCCTGAACCAAGGCGAGATAGCCTTTGTCGATCTCCCGGTCCTTGATCTGGCGGGACAGCCGATGATGCGCATCTTCGGTCTTCGCTGCGATCATCAGGCCGGAGGTGTCCTTGTCGAGGCGGTGGACTATGCCGGGCCGGATCTCTCCGCCGATCCCCTGTATGTCAGGGCACAAGGCCAGCAGCCCGTTCACCAGCGTGCGGTCTGGGTGGCCAGGGCCGGGGTGGGAGGCCAGCCCTGCCGGTTTGTCGATTACCACGAGATTGGCGTCCTGGTAGACCACGGTCAGCGGAATGTCCTGGGCCACAGCGACGGCAGGCCGGGGCGGAGGCACCGAAACCAGGACGCGGTCGCCGGGCCGGACGCGGTGGGCCGGCTTTACCGAGATGCCGTTTACGAGCACGTCTCCGCTGTCGATGAGCTGTCGGAGGCGGCTACGGGTGAGGCCCAGGTCGAGACTGGCCAGGTACTGATCCAGGCGGGAGTCGCCGCCTTCGACCCTCAAGTCATGGCGCGTTGCAGAGGCCGCGACCGGACCGGCGCCCGCGGTCACAAGGCCGTGCCGCCGGGAGGTGTCTGGGGCATCGCCAGCACCCGTTCCCGCACCCCGCAGGTGGAGCAGCGCCATCCACCGCTCGCGAGTGCCCGCATGTCGCCGTCGCATACCGGACAATAGCTGTACCCATCCTCGTGCGCTGCCTCCGACGAGGGGGCACGTTCGGCCAGGATGAACAGCCAGGCGAGTATGACAAGGCCGGTCACTATGGATGCGTCGGCGATGTTGAACACAGGCCAGGGGCCGATGTCTATCCAGTCGGTAACATGTCCAAGCCGGAGCCTGTCGGCAAGGTTGCCGAATGCGCCGCCCAGCTGCAGACCAAGGCTGAGGCGCAGGAGTCCGGTGGGGAAGCGCTGGCTGCGATACAGCAGCACCAGAACCGCGACGCCGACGAAGGAGACCAGGATCAGCGGTGTGTTGTTACCCTGGAACAGGCCGAAGATGCTGCCGGTGTTGAAGGTGTGGGTGATTCGGACGAAGCCCTGGTAGGGAAATGACTCATGGAGGAGCAGGAGCTCCCGCACGAGATACTTGGAGAACTGATCGGCGAGAAATACCAGCACTGCGAGTTGGATCAGGAGGAAGTCGCGGTATATAGGTGTCCTGCGGCCTGCCGTACCAGACCGGGAGCCGCCGGAGTTTCCCAACAAGCCCATTCTTGAGAGCAGGGTCATAGGGTACGGGGGGATGCAGCCAAGGGCATTATGGAAACTCTCGAGACCAAGCTGTAAAGGGCGAGGAAGTCAGTTTCAGCGGCCGCTACTTCAACTGCTCCACGAAGAAGCGGGCAACTTCGGGAACGAGACGCCCTTCGTGGCCGTACCAGAAATGGTCGACGCCCTCGAAGATCTGGCTCTCGGGCTCCCGTTCGAATGTCTTCAGCTCCTCTGCAAGCCCGTCGGCCTCTACCAGCCGGTCGCGGTCGCCGGCGACGATCAGGGAGGGCAGCTTGCGGGTCTTCAAGGGGCTGCTGCTGACATACCGGAGAGCGGGGGAAACCAGTGCGACGGCATCGGCTTCTTTCTGGACGGACTCGTGGCGTAGGATGACCCCGGAGCTGAAGGAGTAGCCCACCAGTCCGACCTTGCCGCGGGTGTCGGGCCAGGCCCTGATCATGTCCAAGGCGCCCAGCACCTCCTGGTATTCGGTCTCGCCCTCGCCGTGTTCACCCTGGCTGCCGCCAACACCGCGGAAGTTGAACCTCAGGGTTACGAACCCCTCTTCAGCCAAGCCAAAAGCCAAGGCCAAGACAACATTGTTGTCCATCGAGCCGCCATGCAGCGGGTGAGGGTGGCAGATAACAACACCGGGCCAAGGGCCACCGGTGGCATCGGGCTGGGCGACGACGCCCTCAAAGCTGAGACCGGCGGTCTGGAAGGAAACGGCGCTCTGACGCAAGACATTCACCCCCGTGTTCCTGCTGGATGACCAAGGTTCATATTAGGGCCGTTGGCTTTGAATTGGCAAGGCGGGGCGCGCCGAAGGCGGACAACGGCCGGTTGGGCGGCGCACATGGAGTTTCGGGCACCTGCTTCCCTCTCTTGTTGGCTGATGGTCATGGTTCCCCCCCTTCCCTGTTGACGCAGTTGACGCATTTGGCTCGTTGGAGAGGGAGCTAAAAAAACTGAATTTCCGCTCATTCCCGATCGTTTCCGAGCATTTCCAAGCATCGATGGTACCGCTAACCTGATGTTGGGACAGGGGAGGGTCAAGCCTGAAGAAACTAGATCTTCCGTTCATATA
This sequence comes from Dehalococcoidia bacterium, assembly GCA_965216065.1. Taxonomy (GTDB): domain Bacteria; phylum Chloroflexota; class Dehalococcoidia; order Lucifugimonadales; family UBA3495; genus VXOI01. The sequence continues at coordinate 375,683 of CBDCFB010000002.1, read as the reverse complement.
CGAGCGTTTCCGCTCATTTCCGAGCACTTCAACCGTTCATCGTTTGCGGGGGTGGTCTGAAGGCGGTTGCGCGGAAGGCCGGAGCCACAAAACCACTGATTCCCCGTTCATATCCGAGCGTTTCCTCTCATTTCCGAGCATTTCGTCTATGGTTCGCGGCGGTGGGGATTCCGGCGTTGGGCATGAGGTTTTGGGTTGTCTGGTTAGTCAAATAGTACAAGTGTTCGGAGTATCTTGCAAATTGATGGTGGTGACGTCTCAGGAGGATTGCAAAGTCGGTTCGCTCTTAATTTTGTCTGAGTCAGGATTCACAGGATTAAAGGATGCGCAGGATTGGGTGTCCTATCAGAGAAATCCCAAAATCAAGCGAATCATAGTTCGGTTGAGGCAATTCTGTGAGGGCTGTCTTGCGGCTGACAGCGTTGTTCCTTGCGAGGATTTCACCCTCACCCTAACCCTCTCCCTCGAGGGAGAGGGAATAATCGAAAGGCCCTGGCGGTAGCTGAGCAGCAGTTACTCAACAAATCGCAATACTGCTAAAATAGGCCAAATTCGATCATGAATGCGTCATCTGACGCAAAGTACGAGTTGTAGAGGACCGGATGACGACGATAGACCTGCGAAGCGATACGGTTACCCAGCCGACCGACGAGATGCGGCGAGCGATGGCCGCGGCAGAGGTGGGCGACGATGTATTTGGCGAAGACCCGTCGATAAACGAGTTGCAGGAACGGGCAGCAACCCTTCTCGGAAAGGAGGCGGGACTGCTGACCACCAGCGGCACGATGAGCAACCTAATCGCCACGCTGGCGTGGAGCAGCCACGGGGACGAGATCATCATGGGCAACGAGGCCCACATGTTCTGGAACGAGGGAGCAGGCCAGGCTGCACTTGGGGGCGTTCAGACGCGCTTGGTGCCCAACGACGAGCAGGGACGCATAGACGCAAATGACGTGGCTGCGGCCATCCGCCCATCCGGGAACCTGCACTTCCCCAAGACCAGCATGGTGTGCCTGGAGAACACCCACAACCGTTGCAGCGGGGGCGTGCTGACGCCCGAGGACACGAGGGCCGTGGGGGATGTGGCGCATGCCGCCGGCGTACCGGTGCACCTGGACGGAGCCCGGATATTCAACGCCGCAATCGCCCTGGAAGTACCAGCGGCGGAGCTGGCGCGGGACGTAGACGACCTGAGCTTCTGCCTTTCGAAGTCGCTGAGCTGTCCGGTGGGGTCGGTGCTGGTGGGGTCGCAGGACTTCATAGACCAGGCCAAGCGCTGGCGCAAGATGGTGGGCGGGGGCATGCGGCAGGCGGGAGTGCTGGCGGCGGCTGGACTGGTCGCCTTGGACAGCATGATCGACCGCTTGGCGGAAGACCACCAGAACGCCCGGCGGCTAGCGCAGGGACTGGCCAACATCAACGGTCTGGCCGTCGACCCCGACAAGATCCAGACCAACATCGTTTTCTTCGAGGTGAAGGAGGACCTGGGAACGGCCGCAGACATGATAGCGGCCCTGGAGCGGCAAGGGGTGAAGGTGTCCTATCCGGGCAAGCAGTCCATCCGGATGGTCACGCACCGGCACATCTCGGCAGCGGACATCGAAGAAGCCCTGTCGCGGACATCGGCCGCGGTGCGGGAGCTTCGCGAGACCAAGTGGTAGCAGCGAGGGAGTCATGGCGGAGATAGTCCTGGACAGGGAGCACACGGCCCTTCTGATCGCCGACTTCTACGAGGCGATGATGACGACCATTCCCCACGCCGTGGAGCGCGGCGTGGTCGAGAAGACGGCGGCACTGCAGAAGGCCGCCCGGGACGCCGGAATCATGGTGTGCTACTGCGCGACAGTGTTCCGGCCTGGGTACCCGGAGATCGGCCCGCGCAACAAGACCTTCGGGCAGCGGAAGTCGTCGGGCCAAGCGGCGGTGTTCGACCCGCTCGCGGTAATACACTTCGCCGTCGCCCCCGTCGAGGGGGAAGTGGTGGTGGGGAAGCACCGGGTGAACGCCCTGTACGGTACGGGGCTGGACGTCGCCCTCCGGGCCAACGACATCCACAACCTGATCATCCTGGGCTACGCCACCAGCGGAGTTGTGCTTTCAACCGTCAGGTACGCGTCCGACCTGGACTACAACCTGTTCGTGGTGGAAGACTGCTGCTCCGACTCCGACCCCGAAGTGCATGACTTCCTCACGGGGCGAATCTTCCCCCGACAGACGGAAGTAGTGCAGTCGGAGGACGTCATCGCGGCGCTGGGCGGCTAATGGGGAAGCGGCGCCCCGATGAAGAAGATCAGCCGGGCCATCGTATCAGAACCCGTCACATTGCCCTGCTGGCCTTAGCGATAGCAGTCGGGCATGTCATCTACGCAATCCTGCGGGACCATGTGTTTCACGCGTCTCCGATACTGAGATAAGCGCGGATAGCCTGGGCACAACTGCGTCGTGGACTTACCAGCACACAAATACCTGGAAGAGCGGGGGATTCCCCATCGGCGGCTGGAATTTCCGGCGACCACCGAGAAGGGCGCGGCGAACGTGGCCCACGCGCTGGGGTTCTCGGAGGCCCAAGCGGTGAAGACGCTGATCTTTGAGACGGCGGCGGGTGAGCGCGCCCTGGTGATGCTGGGAGGCGACAAGAACGCCATCTCCGGACGGCTGAAGCGGGCCCTTGGGTCGCGCAACATCCGCCTGGCGGCCCCGGAGACGGTCAAGGACGTGACAGGCTACGAGATCGGCTCCATCCCGCCGTTCCACTGGCAGCCGCCCGGGTTCCGGTCGATCTTGGACGCGTGCCTGATGGCCGAACAGGAGCTGGGCGTCGGTGCGGGCGTCTGGGGTCAGGAGATCATGATCACGCCGGAGGACCTGGTGGCGGCCTGCGGTGGCGAGGTGTTCGACCTGAGCGGGAACGGGTAGGTCGGACGGGCAGAGTCCACGCAAAACGCCCCAAGACAGAGGGCAAGTCTCCTGGACAAGAGATGAGAATTCACACATCTATACCGGACGATTTATTCCTGCAGGCGGAAATCCTGGCGAAACGCCTCGGGGTGTCGAAGAGCGAGTTGTTTCGGAACGCTGTTACTGCCTATATCAGAGCCGAATCTGCCAGCGACGGCAGGTCGGCAGTTGCTGTAACGGAATTGCTTGATGAGGTCTACTCCAGCGAGCCTTCCGAGGTTGACGGGGTGTTGCAGGCAATCCAGTGGGCATCTCTACCCAAAGAGGATTGGTGATACAGAGGGGAGAGATCTAGTGGGCTTCCCTTCCGGAGCCAACCGGTTCGGGCCCAGGGTACCGGAGGCTGGTGGTAGTCACTTAGGACGACAGCTTCAACGGCAGCCGGATAAGTACCATAATTGTTGCCGCATTAGCTTCCAATCTTCGTTTGGGAGAGGCGCCAGGGAACATCTTTCCGGGCAGATTAAAATTGAATCTACCCAGGGACTCGGTTATCAATGTCTCCCAGATCCTGACGAGAGACAAAACGTTTCTCACCGTGAGGATCGGGCAGCTAACTCCTGGAACCAACGACCTGCTGAACCAAGGCCTGCGATTGTCGATGGGTCTGTAGAGTAAGGCAACGTTCCGAATTAGGTGGTCGAGTTAGGTGAAGTTGTGTCGGCCAAGTCCAGTTACATGGAGTGGAACGCGGATATGCGACTCGGAGCCGTTGTCAACCGGGGACGACGGGGGCTCTGGATTCCTGCTTTCGCAGGAATGACGAGTTGGCGCCAGGCATTTGTCACACACCCTCTAAGAGGGTGTGTGACAATTCTGCCTGGTGCCATAAAGAGCAGGCTGCTGGGCATTCGTTATTCGTGAGAAAGCAGGGGACGCCCTCACCCCTGCGGCATGCTCAGGACAGGCCTAACCCTCCCTCGGAGGGAGAGGGGATTTGTCACACACCCTCTAAGAGTCAGCGGTACCGCGCCGGTCCTCTCCCCACCAGCGGTGGAGGCGGTCGGCGATTTCTTTTTCGGCACCCTCGGTGCCGGGGTGGTAGTAGCGGCGGCCCTGGAGCTGGGGCGGCAGGTATTCTTGGGGCTCGAAGTGGCCCTCGTAGTCGTGGGAGTACCTGTAGTCGCGGCCGTAGCCTATCTGTCGCATCAGACCGGTTACGGCGTTGCGAAGATGCAGCGGTACCGGGTCGTTGGGCAGGCTGCGGACGTCGGCCATCGCCTCGTTCAGGGCGGCATAGGCAGTGTTGCTCTTGGGGGCCGTGGCGAGGTAGACGGTGGCCTCTGCCAGGGGTATTCGGCCCTCAGGCATGCCGATGAAGTGGACGGCCTGCTGCACCGCTACCGCGACGGTGAGGGCCTGAGGGTCGGCGAGGCCGATGTCTTCGGTCGCCAGGATGACCAGGCGGCGGGCGATGAACATCGGGTCTTCCCCGGACTCGATCATCCGGGCCAGCCAGTAGAGAGCACCGTCGGGGGACGAGCCGCGGACGGACTTGATGAAGGCGGAAATGGTGTCGTAGTGGCTGTCTCCGGCCTTGTCGTACATGGGAGAGCGGCGCTGCAGGGCGTCGGAGATGGTGTCTAGGTCGATGGCGCGGGCGCCGTCATCGCCAGGACTGGTGGCGTAGACTGCTGTCTCGAGGGCGTTCAGGGCGATGCGGGCATCGCCGTTGGCGATGTTGACGAGGTGGGCCATGGCGTCAGGGGCGACGCTGACGGCCATGTCGCCGAGGCCGCGTTCGGCGTCTTCGCAGGCCCGTCTCACGATTGATTCGACTTCCTCGGGGGACAGGCTCTGCAGGGCGAAGACGCGGCTGCGGGACAGCAGGGGAGCGATCACCTCGAAGGACGGGTTTTCGGTGGTGGCGCCGATCAGGGTGACCGTCCCGTTTTCGACGTGAGGCAGGATGACGTCCTGCTGGGCCTTGTTGAAGCGGTGAATCTCGTCGACGAACAGGATGGTGGCCTGGCCGTGCATACCGCGGCGCTCACGGGCTTCGCCGACGATGCGGCGCAGGTCGGCCACGCCGGAGGTGACGGCGCTGACCGGCTCGAAGGCGGCCTGGGTCGCAGTCGCGACGAGGCGTGCGAGGGTGGTCTTACCGGCGCCGGGCGGGCCCCACAGGATGAAGGACGGGATGCGGCCGGCGGCGATGGACCGGAACAGCACGCGGTCGCGGCCAACCACCTGCTCCTGGCCGACGAACTCCTCGAAGGTCCGAGGACGCATCCGCTCGGCCAAGGGAGCGTTCCGGTCGGCGTCGAGACGGCTCTGGCGGTCGAAGAGAGACTCGCCAGAACTCCGTTTCCTGCTAGTCATGGATATTCCGCCTCTATTGCAGGTCGGGCCGACGAGCTAGCCGGTTACTGGAAATGGGGCATCACCTCTTCGGCGAAGAGGCCCATGGAGGACTTCACGTCGTCGTGAGGGATCATACCGCCAGTGTTGAACCAGCAGATGAAGCCGTCGGGGCCGTACGCGGCCTTGAACTTATCCAGCTTCTCGCAAACCTGCTCAGGAGTGCCAACGGCGGCGTACTCGTCGAGGACCGTTTCGTAGTCCAGGGTCTGGGCCCGGGCCGAGCCGCGCCCGGAACCGCTGCGGAGGGTGCCCAGGTAATTGTTGATGGTCTCCTCGAAGCCGCGGCGAGCTTTCGCCTCGTCGTGGTCGACGTTGACGTGAACGGTGACATTCACATCGCGCTGTGCAGGGTCGTGGCCGTTGGTTTCGAGCCCGCTGCGATAGGTCTCCAGCCCGCTCAGCGCGCCCTGGACGGTGACGATGGTGGGGGCCACCAGGATGTTGTGCCCCAGTTGCCCGACCAGGGTGAATGTATCGGGGCTATTCGAGGCGATATAGACAGGCGGATGGGGCTGCTGGAGCGGCTTTGGAGAAAGGTTGATTCCCTCGACCTGGTGATATTTGCCGCTGTAGCTGTAGTCATTGTGGGTCCACATCCCCAGCACCATCTCCAGGCCTTCATTGAAGCGTTCCCTGGCTTCTTCCTGGTCGACGCCGTAGCCCTGGAAGTGTCCAGGAATGGCCCCCCGTCCTATGCCGAAGATGGAGCGGCCACCGGAGAGCACGTCGAGGGCCGCCGCCTCTTCGGCGAGCCGTATGGGCTGGTGCAGGGGCATCAGGTGCACGGCGGTGCCGATGCGAATGCGGCTGGTGGTCTGGGCTATGGCCGAGCCGACCATGAGGGGCGAGGGCATGACGGAGAAACGCGAGTTAAAGTGCAGCTCCGCCAGCCATGCCGCGTCGAAGCCCAACTCGTCGGCCCACTGCACCTGGGCGATGGTGTCCTGGTAACGCTGGTACGGAGACTGGTCGGCAGCGCAGGGCATCTGGTAGAAAACGCCGAATTTCATGAACGGCCCCTCAAGTTCAATGTCTGTGCAGATTCTACACCAGATGTCTTCGCGAAACTCTGCCGGATGTTAGGCGGGATGTTAGTATGTAGCCCAACCTCCAATTTGGATTAACCGGACCATGGCTTCCTCCAACCGGGAACCGGAAAAATACGCTAACTTGAGCAGGTATTTCATTGAAAAGGCCGATGAATACCTGGTGGCGGGCGACCGCGTGCAGGCTTCAGAAAAGGGATGGGGCGCAGTGGCGGAGGCGATCAAGTCCATAGCGGAGCAGCGGGGCTGGAACCACCAGGGGCATCGCCTGCTGGACGACATTGTTCTGCAATTGTCCGAAGAGTGGGAGCGCCCGGACGTGCGGCTGCTCTTCGACACTGCAGAAAGGCTGCACATCAATTTTTATGAAGACGCACTGGCGGCAGACGCTATCGCAGCACGACTAGATAACGTCAAAACACTTTTGCGAGAGCTGGAATCGCTGCGTGCCTTGCCGGCCCACTCCGTCGCCTTGGACAGCAGGGAACGGAGGTTGCGCTGGCCTCGTCTCACGGGGGAGTTGCTTCCGTTGGGAACAGAGCCAGAAGTACAGTCCGACTGAGCGGGGGAACTCAAGGGGGCGGATCGTTGACCCGCCCTTCCATTTGTTTGTCTGCGATTTCACCCTCACCCCTTCGGCAGGCTCAGGACAGGCCCAAACCTCTCCCTCAAGGGACAGGGAGAATTGGCCAGCTACAGGGGGATGTTGCCGTGCTTCTTGGGGGGGAGGTTGTCGCTCTTGGTTTGGAGCATGTCGAGGGCACCGATGATCCGAGGGCGGGTGTCGGCTGGGTCGATGACGTCATCGAGGAATCCCCGGCCCGCGGCAATGTACGGCGTGGTGAAGCGGTCCTTGTAGTCGGCGATCAGTTCTTGGCGGGTCTGGTCGGGGTTCTCCGACTTTGAAATCTCGTCGCGGTAGATTATGTTCACTGCACCTTCGGCTCCCATGACCGCGATCTCGGCTCCTGGCCAGGCGAGGTTAACGTCGGAGCGCAGGTGTTTGCTGCTCATGACGATGTAGGCGCCGCCGTAGGCCTTGCGGGTGATCACCGACACCTTGGGGACGGTAGCCTCTGCGTAAGCAAAGATCAGCTTGGCGCCGTGGCGGATGATCCCGCCGTATTCCTGGGTGACGCCGGGGAGGAATCCGGGAACGTCGACGAAGGTAACAAGCGGGATGTTGAAACAGTCGCAGAACCGCACGAATCGAGCAGCCTTGACCGAGGCGTCGATGTCCAGCACGCCAGCGAGATAGGCCGGCTGGTTGGCCACGATACCCACGGGCTTGCCATTCATTCGGGCAAAGCCGACGACAATGTTGGGCGCGAAGTTCTGGTGTACCTCCATGAACTCCTCGTGGTCCACCACCTTGTACACCACGTCCCGGATATCGTAGGGTCGGCTGGGGTCCTCGGGGACCATGTAGCGGAGGTCCGGCTCGCGGCGGTCGGCAGGGTCGTCGGCCGGATCCTGGGGCGGGTCGTCGACGTTGTTGCCGGGCAGGTAACCGAGAAGGTGGCGCACCTCGTTCAGGCATTCCTCCTCCGTCTCGCAAACGAAGTGGGCCACACCGCTGCGGGTAGCGTGGGTGGCCGCACCGCCAAGCTCCTCGTGCCCGACCTCCTCGCCGGTCACCGCCCGAATTACGTCGGGGCCGGTTATGTACATCTGGCCGATTTCCTTCACCATGAAAATGAAATCGGTTATGGCCGGTGAATAGACCGCGCCGCCCGCAGCCGGGCCGACGATGACGGTGATCTGGGGGACGACGCCGGAGTAGAGGGTGTTTCGGAGGAAGATGTCGCCGTAGGCCGCCAGGCTGAGTGCACCCTCCTGGATGCGGGCGCCGCCGGAGTCGTTGAGCCCGATGACCGGGCAGCCTGCCTTGGCGGCCAAGTCCATGACCTTGCAGATCTTCTGGCTGACCGCTTCGGAGAGGGAGCCTCCCATGACGGTGAAATCCTGGGCAAAGGCAAAGATCTGGCGGCCCTCGACCTTTCCGTACCCGGTGACCACGGCATCACCCAGGGGGCGTCGATCGCCCAGGCCAAAATCGGTGGTCCGGTGGGTTACGAAGGGGTCCAGTTCCTGAAAGGTGCCCTCGTCCATAAGACGTCCGAGACGCTCGAGAGCAGTGAGTTTTCCGCGGCTGTGCTGCTGGTCGATGCGGTTCTGCCCGCCTCCCAGCTGCGAGGAGCGACGCATCGACTCCAGGGTTTCCAACTGCTGGTCAATCGGCCTCTGCTCAGCGGTCACTTGTACTCTCCGACCCAAGCGAACGGGCGCCTGCAAGGTTGAACCGCCCGATTCATTGATTCCCAGAATTCCGCAGTGCGCATTCTATCGCGCATCTCTCGGCGCACGCTATGTTGGGTGATAGAATTTTAGTCACAAACAACCGCTCGAACCGAACGGAGACAGTCTCGATATGTCCGCTACCCTGGCCACACTGGAAGACCTGACGGTTGCCAACGGCGAGCGGTTGTCGTGGGGCAGGCGCACCTTTGTGATGGGGGTGATTAATGTCACGCCCGACTCATTCTCAGGCGACGGCCTGAGAGGCAATGTGCAAGCCGCCGTGGAACAGGCCCTGCGATTCGAAGGAGAAGGCGCAGACTTCCTCGACATGGGCGCCGAATCCACGCGACCGGGCCATACACCGGTGACGGAGCCGGAGGAGATATGCCGCCTACTGCCGTCGCTGGAAGCAGTGGCCGCAAGGGTCTCGATTCCCATCAGCGTTGACACCTGGAAATCAGGGGTTGCACGGGCCGCGCTGGACTCCGGGGCTTCCTTGGTCAACGACATCTGGGGACTGCGGGCCGACCCGGACATCGCGGCGGTCGCCGCGGAAGCCGGGGCCGGACTGGTCCTGATGCACAACCAGCACGGCTACCAGTATGACAATCTGCTGGAAGATGTGGTTGCCCGGCTGAGTGATAGCGTCGAAGTGGCACTGAGTGCGGGGATGCCTCGCGACAATCTTGTCACCGACCCAGGCATCGGGTTCGGTAAAACCGCCGACCACAACCTGGAACTGCTGCGGAATCTCCACCGCCTCAAGGCGTTGGGCCTGCCGCTGCTGGTGGGTACCTCGCGCAAGTCCACCATCGGCCGTCTCCTCGACCTGCCCCCGGACCAGCGGGTGGAAGGCACGGCGGCCACCGTGGCCCTGGCCATCGCGGCCGGGGCGGACATTGTCCGCGTTCACGACGTTCGCGAGATGGTGCGAGTCTGCCGGGTCAGCGACGCCATCGTGCGGGACTGGAGACCGGATGGCTGGCTGGTCGGTCAGTGAGGGAAACCGTCGTCCACCTCGGGCTGGGTACTAATATTGGTGATCGCGAAGAGAACCTCAGGGCGGCACTGCGCTTGCTCTCAGTGGATGCAGGCGTCCGGCTTCAGCGGTGGTCGCGGGTATACGAGACGGAGCCGTGGGGACTGGCGGACCAGCCGAAGTTTCTCAATCTCGCAGTGACGGCAGCGACCACGCTAACGCCTGAAGCCCTGCTGGAGCTGTGCAAAGAAGTCGAAAACAGGCTGGGCCGGGTGCCGGGGCCACGGTGGGGCCCGCGCCTCATCGATGTGGACATCCTCCTGTACGGCAGCGAGGTGGTTGAGTTCCCGCAGCTGCAGATTCCCCATCCCCGTCTGCACCTGCGGGCCTTTGCGTTGATTCCCCTCGAGGAAATAGCTCCAGACGCAAGCCATCCGTCTTTGCAGCAGAGTATCTCCCAACTTGCCGGGGAAGCAGAAGACAGGGAGGGAGTCATTCCCCGCGGGCGACTGGAGTTGTCACTCGGCAGTGCTGACTGCTAACTCGCGGTTGACAACCAATTCCGGTTGGCGCATATTTTAGTATGATTTTGAGCGTCTTCAACGGGTGGTGATTAGGGGTCGCCGCCGGAGCGTCGAAGCCTGAGCTCAATAAGAAAACCGTAATTAGCTAAGGAGCCAACGATGGCGGACAAACAGCTATCATTTGAAGAAGAAGCCAGAGTCAGCCTGCTGCGCGGCGTTGAACAGTTGCGGCGCGTGGTGGGACTCACCCTGGGTCCCAGCGGCAGAAACGTCATGCTGAGCCGGATGTTCGGCAACCCCGTGGTGTGCAGCGATGGTGTGACGATCGCCAAGGAAGTGGAACTTGCCAATCCCTATGAGAACCTGGGCGCGCAGCTGGTCAAGGAGGCCGCGGCCAAGACCAACGACGCGGTTGGCGACGGAACGACGACCTCGGTTGTGTTGGCCGACGCCATGGTCCACGAGGGATTCAAGAACGTGGCAGCCGGCGCCAACGGCATGAGCCTGCGCATCGGCATAGAGGCCGCCATCGACGCTGTGGTCGCCGAGTTGCGAGAAATGGCCATCCCGGTGGAGGGCCGCGAACAGATAGCCCGCGTGGCGGCCCTGTCGGCACACGAGGAAGCCATCGCCGAGCAACTGGCCAACGCGCTGGAGAAAGTGGGGCGCGACGGAGTCGTAACCATCGAGGAGTCGAAGTCGCTCTTCGACGAACTGGACTTCGTGGAAGGGGTACGCATCGACCGCGGCTACCTGTCGCCGCACTTCGTCACCGACACCCAGCGCATGGAAGTAGCCATAGACAGACCGTACTTCCTGCTCACCGACCAGAAGGTCAGCTCTCCCAACGACATCATCGGCATACTGGAAAAGATGGTGGGGGCCGGGCAGCGGACACTGGTACTGATCGCGGAGGACGTGGATGGCGAGGCCCTCTCGACCTTGGTAGTCAACAAGACCCGGGGAATCCTGGACTGCGTCGCCATCAAGGCCCCTGGCTTCGGTGAGCGCCGGAAGGCCCTGCTGGAAGACATTGCGATCGTGACCGGCGGGACGGTGATCAGCGCCGACCGCGGCCTGAGGCTGGACGCTGCCGAGGTCGAACACCTAGGAACGGCCAGGCGGCTGGTGGCAAACAAGGACGAGTCGACGATCATCGAGGGGCACGGCTCGGAGCAGGGCGTCAAGGACCGGCTGGACCAGCTACGGGTGCAGATCGAAGAGACCACCTCGGACTACGACCGGGAAAAGCTGCAGGAGCGGATGGCAGCCCTGGTAGGCGGCGTGGCTGTCGTGAAGGTGGGGGGCGCCACGGAGCCGGAGGTCAGCGAGCGCAAGTCCCGAACCGAGGACGCGCTTTCGGCCACCCGTGCGGCCATCGAGGAAGGCATTGTGCCCGGAGGCGGCGTTGCCCTGATTCGCGCCGGCCACGTGCTGCAAGAGGTCATCGCATCGCTGGAGGGCGACGAGGCGCTGGGAGCGCGACTGGTGCGTGAGGCGCTGCACGCCCCCTTGACGCTGATCGCCGCGAACGCGGGCTACGAAGCGCCGGTGGTGGTGGATAGTGTCCGGTCCGGGGAAGGAGACTGGGGTTTCAACGCCGAGATCGGGGAGTATACCCATCTGATCCAGGCGGGAATCATCGATCCGGTCAAAGTTACCCGCTCGGCGCTGGAAAACGCCGGCAGCATCGCGGGCATGATGCTGACCACCGAGGCCATCATCACCGAGATACCCGAGGAGAAGCCACTGCCCGCCGACATGCAGGACTTCATGCACGACTAGGGCAGGCTCAAGGTCAGAACGCAATCGGAGATGGGGCGCACGATTGTGCGCCCCAATGTTTTGCGATGTTTTGCAATGCCGGGTAACCCACTGAACCGGGAAGAGATTCTCGCCCTGACCGCGGCAGCCATTCCGTTGGTCGAAGGACATATAGACCTGGGCTCCCACGTTCAGCCCAACGGACTTGACCTGACACTGAAGGAGGTGGCCCGTTTCCTTTCACCGGGGCAGCTCGGCGCTTCGGATGCTGACCGGGTGCTGTCCGACATTGAGCCGCTGGCCTTCGATGCATCGGGGTGGCTGGAGCTATCCGCAGGAGCCTACCTGATAACATACAACGAGGTCGTCAACCTGCCCACGGACCTGATGGCGCTTGGGCGTCCCCGCTCCAGCCTGCTTCGCAGCGGGGTGTCGGTACACACGGCGGTGTGGGATGCGGGATACCGGGGGCGGTCCCAGTCGCTGCTGACAGTGCATCATCCCGACGGATTCAGGGTGCAACGTGACTCGCGGGTGGCCCAGTTGGTATTCTTCCGGATGGCTGCTCCCCCCGCGGAAGGTTACGGCGGGCGTTACCAGGGCGAAGGGGTGTAGACTTTCAGCCAATCCTCCTGTATTTGATGCTAGGCTGAGAGGGGCAGAGGATTTCTTCCATACCTCACATTGACCTCGCATTGCCGACGAACTCCGGCCTCGTTGTACGGCAGCCAGTTGTGCGGCAACCAACAGATCATGAGTGACCTGAAAGATACCGTCATCGCCCTGGCCCGTGGGTGCGGGTTCGATCTCGTGGGCGTGACTTCGGCGGACGATTTTGCTGCCGACCGGGCCGCTGCACTGGAGCGCATTCGCGAGGGTCGGATGGATGGGTTGCCGTGGTACACGGAATCCCGTGTGATGCGTGGGACAAGCCCTTCCGCGCTGCTGCCAGGGGCGCGCTCGGTTGTATGCCTTGGGTTGAGCTATTTCGTTGACTCGGAATCGCCGCGGCAGCCCGAGAGCGGCGAAGGCATGAAGTCCCCGGGGCGAGTGGCGCGGTACGCGTGGGTCAGGGACTATCACCGGGTGATGAAGCGGCGGATGCGGGAGCTTGTGCGGGAGCTGGAACGGGAACTTGGCGCAACGATTTCAGCGCGCTGGTATGTGGACGACGGGCCGATGCTGGACCGGGCTACCGCCAACCGGTCCGGAATTGGCTGGTTCGGCAAGAACACCAACATCCTGACCTCGGGCTTCGGGTCATGGGTCTTCCTTGGTCAAGTGATTACCGACCTGGAACTGGAGGCCGATGCGCCGCTGCAAAAGTCCTGCGGTTCATGCGTGCGCTGCATCGACGACTGCCCGACGGGGGCCATCGTTGCTCCTTATGTTATCGACAACTCGCTCTGCATCTCATACCTCACCATCGAGAACCGCGGGCCGATCCCCCGAGAGCTCCGCCCGCTGATGCAGGACTGGGTGTTCGGTTGCGACATCTGCCAGGACGTATGCCCGGTAAACCGGAAGGCAAGGGCGTCGGCGCAGCCCATCCCTCCTCCCGGCGGTACCGCGGCCACGGGCCGCTCGTCGGACCCGGATTCTGAAGGCGGGCTGGCATTCCTGGACCTGGTCGAGTTGCTGGGGATGTCGGAGGAGGAATTTCGCGCTCGATTCGCGGGCACTTCGATAATGCGGGCCAAGCGGGTCGGGATGCAGAGGAACGCGTGTGTTGCCCTCGGCAACCTGGGAGACGAGAGGAGCGAGCCGGCGCTTTCGAGCGCACTGCGTGAGGCGGAGCCGCTGGTGCGCGGGCACGCGGCGTGGGCGCTGGGTCGCATTGCGGGGCCGCAGGCTGCCACCGCCCTGGCGGAGGCCGGAGCGACTGAGAAGGATCCAGTCGTGGCGGAGGAGATTGCTTCGGCGCTACGGGAGCTAGCCGGGGGCTGAGGCCCCCTGGGCCGACCCGGCATTGCGGGGCGGCGATTGGCCCTGCCGGCCGCCGGGGCGGCGACGGCGCTGCTGGGTGCGGGTAGGCACGACCGGAGTGGGCTGGTAGTCCTTGCCGAAATGGAGCTTCTTCATTTCCTCTTCGATGAGCATGAAGTCGCTCTTGGGAAGAAGGTGAAGGTTACCCTGAAAGGCCATGTACCAGTCTTCGGGCGCCCAGCGTTTGACGTATTCCAGCCTGGGCGCGATGAGATTGGCGTCCATGAACTGGTGGTCCTGCAGCACGATGTCGGGACGGATGTTGACCCGGAAAGGGAACCCGGCCCTGCCTTCCCTTTCCCAGGTGGAGTCGTCAACCTCGGAGTAGTCGGACGTGGCCGTAGCCGTAGCGACGAACCGCCGGATATGGGTCAGGTACATCAGGATCCGGTCGCCGTCGGAGATACGCTGGACCTTGCGGCGGTGCTGCGCCTTCAGTCCCATGACGGAGAACCCCATGTCCTGGGTTATTCTGAAGTTGCGCTCGTTGTTTACGATCATCCAGAAGTTGCTGGGCATAGCTTCCCCTGGGGAATTTGGTATGCGAATCACAGGTCTGCGGAACGAGGGTATGTACCATTCTATCACGATTCCAATTTCGACCGACTGAATGCGCGACCATCCAAGCTGGGCTATCGCATTTGGCTGACAGAGCGCCGTCATTCCCACGAAAGCGGGGATCCAGGGTTTTCGTGTTGTTGGCTGTCTCCAGTGGGCTAAGCTGACGGCTCTCCGATGGGCGCAGAGCACTGGAATTTCCGGCCACTGGACTCCCGCTCCCCGATCGAGACGAGGACATGTTTCGCGGGAATGACGGTGTGAACGGCTGCGAATAATTAAAGCGCGATTGCCCTGTGCCTTTCTTGTGGTCTCCGCGAGAATTGTGCTAACCTATTGAATCATTGCCGTAACAAGCTAGGCTCTGGGATTCGTATGAATTCGACCCGGGGGCCCGATGCGAATAGAGAGATAACACGATGCGCTGCCAGCTTTGTCTAAAGTCTGGAATGAGTGGCAACAACGTGAGCCACTCCAACCGGCACACCAAGACCCGCTTCAAGGCCAACGTCCACAAGCAGACGCTTGACAGGAATGGCACCCCGGTCACCGTCAAAATCTGCAGCCGCTGCCTGCGGTCCCTTCACAAGTCCCCCAAGGTGCGCAAGGCCTTCGCCGCTCTCAAGTAGCCAAGCCCCGCCGGACAATTCTTCGATACGCCGAAAGCTACCATGCCGCTGCGCATGGTAGCTTACAGTTTTCCTGGTCCTTTTCCTGCTCCATGGCACAGTCCATGCTGTGCGGCGGCCCCAGGCATGCGAAAGTGTGCGGCGCCCATAGAGGATTTTCCGGAAAACTCGAAGAGGCTATCTAAGAACGATCAATTAATGGTTCCATTGCGGACTTTGCAGTGAGAGCCAATGGATTCCCGCTTTCGCGGGAATGACGGTTGGGGGTCACAGCAAGGCTTGAGATATCTTCTGAGAAGCTGGCGAAGCACCAGCACCAGCACCAACACCAGCCATTTTTTTTGCTGGGCCGCTAAAGCAGACCTGCCAGGCAGCCCCTCATTCCCTGCATCGCCTGGGGGACTGTCTCCTGGCTGTTGAAGATGGCGCTGCCCGCCACGAGGATGGTGGCGCCCGCCTTCACGGAATCCTTGGCGGTCCAGTCCGCCTTGACCCCGCCGTCAACCTCAACCTGTGCCGCCAGTCCTGCATCGTCTATGATGCCCCTCAAACGCCTGATCTTCCCGATGCTCTCCGGGATGAAAGACTGGCCGGCGAATCCCGGGTTCACCGACATCACCATGACCATGTCGAGAATCGGCAGCAACTCCTCAACGGCAGCCACCGGCGTGGCGGGGTTGATGGCAACGCCGGCCTGGTTTCCCTGCTCCTTGATTCGAGTCACCGTCCTGTGGAGGTGCTGGCACGCCTCAGCGTGAACCAGGATCTGGTCGGTGTCCGCCTTTATGAATGTATGCA
Source organism: Dehalococcoidia bacterium (assembly GCA_965216065.1). Classification (GTDB taxonomy): domain Bacteria; phylum Chloroflexota; class Dehalococcoidia; order Lucifugimonadales; family UBA3495; genus VXOI01. The sequence continues at coordinate 359,776 of CBDCFB010000002.1, read as the reverse complement.
AAAGATTATCGGGCTCTCGAATCATGAGGTGGATGTTCAGCGGCAGGTGGGTGGCCGACCGGATCGCGTCCACCACAACCTCGCCGAAGGAGATGTTGGGGACGAACAGTCCGTCCATCACGTCCACGTGGATCAGGTCGGCGCCGGCCTCGGTGGCCGCCTGCACCTGCTCGGCCAGCCGTCCAAAGTCCGCCGACAGTACGGACGGAGCGATCAGAACTCCGGTCTCACTTTTCTCAGGCGCCATTCCCGGTTTCCTCCAGTATTTGTTCAGCAAGGTCCAGGGCCTGTGCCACCCGGCTGGGGGCGGTACCTCCAGGGTTGTCCCGCGCGGCAGCCGACGCCGCTGCAGTGATGTCGTAGACATCTGCAGCAAAATGCGTAGAGAACTCCCGGTATTCTGCCAATGGCAAATGCAGCAGGTGGATTTCCCGCTCGTCGCAGTGCCGGCACAGGGCCCGCATGATGCCGTGGGCCTCCCGGAACGGCACTCCCTTGCCCACCAAGTAGTCGGCGAGGTCAGTCGCGAGCATCCCGCTTTCCCCGGCGAGCGACTCCACCCGCTCAGACTGTAGCTCCATCCCCGGCAGCATGGCCGCGAACACCTGGATGGTCGTGTGCAAGGTATCGACAGTGTCGAAGAACCCTTCCTTGTCTTCCTGCAGGTCCCGGTTGTATGTGAGCGGAAGGCCCTTCAGCGTGGTCAGGAGGCCCATCAGGTCCCCATACACCCGCCCGGTCTTGCCCCGGGCCAATTCCGCGAAGTCCGGATTTCTCTTCTGCGGCATGATGCTGCTGCCCGTGGTGAACTCCTCGGCCAGCCGGACGAACCCGAATTCGCCGCTTGACCAGATGATGAGCTCCTCCGACATGCGGGAGAAGTGCATCATGCCGAGGGCGGAAGCCGCCATGAACTCCACCACGAAGTCTCGGTCGGATACGGCGTCCATGCTGTTGGCGCTGATACCGGAGAAGCCAAGCTCCTTCGCCAAGAACTCGCGGTCGGTGGGATAGGGGACGCCGGCGAGGGCGCCGCTACCCAGTGGCAGCACGTCCGCCCGGCGGCGGCAGTCGCCAAATCTCCCAATGTCACGCTGGAACATCTCGAAGTAAGCCAGCATGTGGTGGGCAAACAACACGGGCTGAGCCCGCTGCAGATGGGTGTACCCGGGCATAACCACGGGTTGGTACCGCCTCGCCAGGCCGAGCAGGGCGCGCTGGACTTGACGCAAGCCCGAGATAACCTCTTCTACGACCTCGCGCGTGTACAGGCGCATGTCCAAGGCAATCTGGTCGTTACGCGAACGGCCGGTGTGCAGGCGGCCGGCGGCTGGGCCTATGAGGTCGTGCAGGCGCCGCTCAATGTTCATGTGGAGGTCTTCAAGCGAGGGGTCCCATGGAAACTCGTCCGCCTGTATTTCGAGCTGAATGCGTCCCAATCCCTCCGCGATGGACGCCGAGTCTTCATCGCTGATGATGCCTTGGCGGGCAAGCATCCGGGCGTGAGCAATAGAACCCGCGATGTCCTGCCGGTAGAGGCGCCGGTCGTAGTGGATGGATACGGTGTAGGCGGAAAATTGGCTCATACAGCACACCACTATACCGCGGGCCAATACGGCGCTCAAGGGCTGCTGTGGTATGCTGGCGAAGAAGCACCGGCCATCCATCTCAGGCGCCCAGGCGTCGATCCGGTTTTGATTTGTTGTCGCATTGGTGTCAAGAAAGCCCACGCGGAAATCGAATAAACTCGGTCCGAAGTAGCGATCAGTGATCCGGGAGGCCACAATGGTCACCAAGAATCCCAAGCCGAAGCTGACTTATGACGACTACGCCAAGACTCCGGAAGGGGAGCGCTGGGAACTCATCGACGGAGAGTTGATCAATAAAGAGCTTGATATGGCACCTTCAGCAAGGGAAGCTCACCAGAGAAATCAGATGAGACTGGGTTCCAGGATGTTCTTCTTCACGGATGAAAGGGATTTGGGAAGAGTCTACTCCGATTTCGATGTGGTTTTGTCGGACACAGATACCGTCCGGCCAGACCTGTTGTTCGTTTCCAAGGAGCGGCTGGAGATAATCACTGAGGACAACGTACGAGGAGCGCCGGACCTTGTGGTCGAAATAAGGTCGCCGTCAACTGCTCGACAAGACTGGACGGTCAAGCGCGAACTGTACGCCCGCCATGGGGTGAAGGAATACTGGCTGCTGGACCCGGAGGCGGCCACAGTCGCGGTGCTTCTGCTGGAAGATGGAGCGTTGAAGGTGTCCGGCGTTCTTGGAGAGGGGGACTCACTTACTTCCACAACCCTGCAGGGATTCACGGTATCGTTGGCGGATATATTCGGCGAATAGCCTTCACGCGCAATCCCTCAGGAGCAGACCCTGGACAGAGGAATCAACATGACCCAGTTGTACCAAGAGCGATGCACGGCCTGCCGTCGCGATTCGCCCAGCGTCACACCCGACGAGATTGCCGCCCTGCAACCGGAGACGCCGGACTGGGACCTGATCGACGGGAACGATGTTCCCAAGCTGGACCGCCTGTTTAAATTCAGCAACTTCGCTGGGGCGCTGGACTTCACCAACCGCGTTGGCGAGCTGGCGGAAGGGGAAGGGCACCACCCGAAGCTGACCACCGAGTGGGGGCGCGTACGGGTAACGTGGTGGACCCACAAGATCCGCAATCTGCACCGCAACGATTTCGTGATGGCAGCAAAGACCGACGCCATCTACTCCGAAATGACCTCGTAATCCCTCCCAATGGCCCCACCCACAGACGAATCCCACAGCTTCCGCTTTCCTGGTGAAAGACAATGAGAGTGACCCATCGCCTGGCGTCCCAATCCCTGGCCTCCATCCCTTCTGAGGCCGCTTGGGCCGAGTCCATCGGCTATGACGCGATTTCCAAAAACGAGACCGCGCACGACTCCTTCATCCCGCTGACTCTCGCGGCAACCTCCACGACCCGGGCGATGCTGCAGACCAGCGTGGCAATCGCCTTTCCTCGATCGCCCATGATCACGGCCTACACGGCCCGGGACCTGCAGGACCTGTCGCAGGGGCGCTTCCGGCTGGGGGTGGGAACCCAGGTGAAGGGCCATATAGAACGGCGCTTTTCCACTTCCTGGGAATCGCCGGGGCCCCGACTGCGGGAGTACGTTCAGTCCCTAAAAGCCATCTGGAAGGCGTGGGAGACGGGAGAAAGGCTGAGCTTTGAGGGCACCCACTACAATTTCAGCCTGATGACTCCTTTCTTCAGTCCAGGGCCCAGCGAATTCCCGGCGCCGCCAGTCTTCACGGCGGCGGTCAACGCATACAACTGCCAGGTCGCCGGCGAGGTTGCCGACGGGCTGATGCTGCACAGCCTGACCTCTGCAGAATACGTGCGAGACGTGGTGCGGCCGGCGCTGGCGCGGGGGGCGGAGCGCGCCGGGCGGGACGGTGGCAAGATTACGGTCAGCGGGGGAGGCTTCCTGATCACGGGGCCGAACCGCGCATCCCTGCGAGCCGCGCAGGCCGAGGTGCGCCGCCGCATCGCTTTCTACTCCTCCACGCGCACCTACCATTCGGTACTGGCGCCGCACGGCTTTGAGGAGATCGGCCAGAGGCTGCACGAAATGTCCCTGCGGGGCGAATGGGGGGAGATGGGGGAGTTGGTCAGCGACGAGATGCTGGATGCCTTTGCCGTCTCTGGCGAGTACGACGAAATTGCCGGGGCATTTGCCCAGCGCTACGGCGGACTGGTGGATGAGGCCAGCTTCACCATGTATTCAGAGCATCCTCCCGCCGAATCCGAACTACGGCGAATCATACGGGACTTCCGGGAGCTGTGATCGTTATGGCTGCCAGCGAAAGTTACGCCCACCTGGTGGGCTCCGTACCCCTGTCGGACTCGGAAGAGGTCTTTCGCACCGTCTGCGAGGCGCTGGGGACCCACCTGCGACGGATTCCCGACGGCGAGACGGGTGAACGACGCCGGTGGATCTGGTTCCAGCGCGACATGCTCTGGAGCCATCCGGATTTGGAGGAGGACCCGGACGCGGGACTCTACGCGGTCTACCAGTGGGATGGAGTGCTGCTTCGCGAGACCCCGTACCTGCGCTTCAGGGAGTCGGCAGATCCCGCCACCGTACGCTTCCCGACGGGATACGCAGAAGCGGCGTCGGCATCGTACGCGGTTTACTCCAGGATGCGAGACGAGGGTGTAATCCGGCCGGAAACCCGCTTCCAGGTATCCCTGCCGACACCCATGTCCACCGGGTACATGTACGTCAGCCCAGCCGCTCGAGCGGCGTATCTGCCAGCCTACGAGCGCTCCCTGCTGGAGGCACTGGACGGGATACTGAGCGCGATTCCTCACGAGCACCTGTCCATACAATGGGATGTGTGCCAGGAAGTGCTGCTCTTCGAGGACTACTTCTCTCACCGTCCCGACGACTACAAGGAGCAGGTGTACGGCCTGCTGGGTCGCCTCGGGGGAAGGGTGCCGGATTCAGTGGAGTGCGGGTACCACCTGTGCTACGGGTCGCCGGCCGACGAGCACCTCGTGATGCCCAAGGACATGGAGATTCTGGTCGAGATGAGCAACGGGCTATCGTCGGCTCTCGACCGGAGGCTGGACTTCGTCCACATGCCGGTGCCCAAGGAACGGACCGACCGAGACTACTTCCGGCCGCTGCAGGGGCTGAATCTTCCGACAGGCACCGAACTCATCCTGGGGCTGATCCACTTCGGCGACGGCGACGGGGACGCGGCTCGAATCGCGGCGGCCGAGGGGTTTGTCCCATCGTTCGGGGTGGCCAGCGAATGCGGATGGGGCCGCACCGACCCGGCGCGGGTGCCCGGACTGCTGACCAGCCACCGACGGGCGGTGGAGCACATGAACCGGGGCAGCTAGTTCAGGAGTACAGGAACTGCCACTCGATGCTTCCGAGTCCGAACCGGATGCGGCGGAAGGCCTCGGTGTGCTCCACGCCGGTCAGTTCCTGAAACCTCGTGGCGTTGTTGCTGATGCGGGACATGCGTTCCCCGGTGGTGACCGGAGACATCTGGCTGGCGTGTGCCTCCAGGGAGAGGGTCTTGGCCTCGAGGTAGCTTCCAATCTCCACAAAGACATCGGGCGCTTCGCTGCCCCACATGTATGCCTGCTCCACCATGTGCGGCTGCAGGCCCTCCTCGGTGATCTGCTCCGGGAAGTGCTGGTAGCTCCAGGCATAGGTGAATGCCGCGTCGAGGGCCACCTGCCCGCTCATGCGGTGATCGCGATGGGTGTGGCTGGTACTGCGGTAGGGATCGATGCACATGATGACGTCAGGCTTGTAACGACGAATTTCCCGCACCACCTGGCTGCGGAAGCGCATCGTGTCCTCAAGGCCGCCGTCGGGATGACGCAGGAAGACCACGTCCTTGGCGCCGATGACCTCCGAAGCGGCCAGCTGTTCCTCCTCCCGTATAGCGGCAAGGCGCTCAGGGGTGAGGTCGCGCTCCGAGGTGCCCTTGTTGCCGTTGGTGCACATCACCACGATGGCGTGGGTGCCAAACTCCCTGACCCACCTGGCGAGCGCTCCACCGCAACCGCCTTCGCAGTCGTCAGGATGGGGAGTTACCGCCATAGCGACCCGGGGTGCCGTGGTGAGGATTTCGAAACCGGGTTCCTGTTTGTCTTCAGGAGAAGAGGGGCCGGACATGCCAAACTGAACGTTTCGGAGCACTGGTTTTTCCTGTCTGCCTTGAGATATCAGTTACCAAAGATAATGGAGCGGCCAACGTCGGTTGCCGCATAGCGGCCCGAGCGGCCGGGGATGCGTTCGAGCCACCCGAACTTGGAGCGGGCGGCATTGCGGAGCGTCTGAGTGAAACTGTTGGCCCGTCGCCAGCCAGCGACATCAAAGAGTTCGCCCAGCACGTCCACGCTGACACCGTCCCACCCAAAGAACCGGCTGGCGGCTTCAGCTGCCACCACGACCCGGCGCATGTCGCCCATCGGGTTGAGGGACTGGCAGAAGGCGCGATAGTCCTCCCGTGCCTGGGGTGGCTGGCGGCCCAGTTCAAGTGAGTCGTCGGAGATTTCTCCCGCCGGTCCGGGCACGTGGCCTCCCTTGCCATTACCATTGCCATTCAGGGGCGTCTCTACTGCTTCGCGAGGTGTGATGGCTACACTCTGATGTGTCGCGGCCCCGTTGGCCTGCCGGGCGGAAGTCTGCGTTTCGTACTCCGCCAATGCATCGGTACTTTTTTCCACCGTCCCGGTGCCAACAGCCTCGGGGTGGGGAGTAGTTACACTCGCGGGCGCGGCGTTCAGGTCCATACCGCTCAACACCATGCCGAGAACTTCCTGGATCACACCGGTCTCTTCAGACTCAAGTGTAATCTGTGTGGTGTTGGGCAGCGATATGGATAACTTTACCATCTCTGACCCATTGCGCCTGAAAGAGTGTGCAACACTATGTAAAGGATATATGCTAACCGGGCGCATTAGTCAAGACATAATGCACTGGGGTACCAATTTCCCACCAGGCAAAAACGCTCTTTCCAATGGAATAGAGCCAAAGAAAAGGGCGATTCGCCGCCCTGCATAAGTGTAACGGGCGGAACGGGGACCTAGATGGTCTGCTTCAGACGTATGGCCAGGGAACGGGTCATCCCGGGCACCGCGGCGATCTCGTCGAGCGCTGCTTCCTTGATACCCTTCAGAGAACCGAAACGCCTCATTAGCATCCGCTTGCGCTTCGGCCCGATTCCGCTCACGAGGTCAATCGGAGAGCCCAGGCTGCTCTTGCTGCGCAGGTTGCGGTGGTAGGTGATGGCGAAGCGGTGGGCTTCGTCACGGATGCGCTGGACGAGATAGAGGGCCTGGGAGGTGCGGGGCAGGATTATCGGCTCGGGGGTATGAGGAACGTACAGCCACTCGTTTTCCTTGGCCAGAGACGCCAGTGGGATGTCGTCGAGTCCCAACTCTAGCATCACCTCAAGCGCCGCCGAGAGCTGGCCCTTTCCTCCATCAATCAGCACCAGGTCCGGCACAGCTGCCCAACCGGTATCGGGGGCGGCTTCCGTGCTCCCGTCTGCCCCTGAGGCGTTGCGGGCGGCGGCGAGACGCTTGAACCGGCGGCGCAGGACCTCGCGCATGCTCTCGAAGTCGTCCACTCCCTCGACGGTCTTGACCTTGAAGCGCCGGTACTGGGAGCGCTTGGGCTGACCGTCCTCGAAGACGACCATGCTGCCTACGGAGTTGCTGCCTTGGATGTGCGATATGTCGTAGCATTCCATGCGGCGCAGAGGCAGAGGCAGGGACAACTCCTCTTCAAGTTCCGACATGGCCTGCTGGATTACATCCTGGTTGTCCAGCCACTTTATCCGGTGCTGGGCCAGTCCCTGCCTTGCGTTGTCCGCCACGGTTTCCACGAGTTGCCTGTGCACCCCCCGCTGGGGCCACAGCAGTTGCACGGCGCCACCCCTGAGGCCGCGGAGCCACTCGGTCACGACCTCCCGATCTTCCACCGGGTGCTGGGTGACGATTCGAGGCGGGATGGTGAGCGCAGCGCCGTAGAACTGCTTGATGAACTGGCCGATCACTACGCCGGGGGTGTCGTCCTGCGCTCCCTCCATGAAGAAATGATCCCGACCGATGAGCTTTCCCTTCCGGATGAAGAAGACCTCGACCCACGCCTCGGCGGAGCCCTGCGCCAGTCCGATAACATCCATACCTGCCTGCCAAGAATGGTTGCCTCCGGCTGCGGGGTTGGAGTCGACCTTGATACGCCGCTCTTCGGCAACGCGCTCCACCGCCTTGATCCGGTCGCGCAGCACCGCCGCCCGCTCAAACTCCAGCTTCTCCGCGGCCAGGGTCATGTTCTCTTCCAAGTCCTGGGTCACGGCATCCGTGTCGCCCTCCATGAACATGATCACCTGGTCGATTACTCTGGCATAGTCCTCCCGGCTGGCGTCGCCGGTGCAGGGGGCCACGCACCGGTTGATGTAGTACTCCAGGCACGGGCGGGGATCGGTACCGGTTATTTTCTTGGTGCAAGAGCGGTACGGGAATAACCGTTTCACCAGGTCCATGGACTTGCGCACCGTGTTGGCGGTGGCAAATGGACCGAAATATCGCGCTCCATCCTTGGTGACCCGCCGCGTTATGTAGACGCGGGGAAATTCCTCGTTCAGGTCTATCTTCAGGTACGGATAGGTCTTGTCGTCCTTCAGCCTGGCGTTGTAACGGGGCTTGTAGCGCTTGATGAGGGTGTTTTCCAGGATCAGCGCCTCGGCCTCCGAGTCAGTGACGATGTACTCGAAGTCGTGGACATGCCCCATCATGCGCCGGGTCTTGTTGGGCTGACTGGACGGTGAGCCGAAGTAGGTGCGGAGACGGTTCCGAAGCACACTGGCCTTGCCGACATACAGAACAGTGCCCCGAGCGTCCTTCATGAGGTAAACACCGGGACGCTCCGGGGTGGCCTGGAGCCGTTGTTCAACCAAGGGCAGTGGCATGGTAACTCGCGCCGGTCAGATGGCTAGAGGACGACGGACAGCGCAACCAGCGCGGCAATCACAACCGTCGACAGCACGGCAATGCGCCGCAGCTCTGCGCCAACGTAGTTGTAGGCCGCCGGGCGCTCCCCGCGCGTTCGGCCCTGCGCCCGCGCTTGCGGTGCGGGTGAAGCGGCGGGAGCAGGGGCCTGGGCTGCAGCGGCCGGGGGCACAGGCTGTGCCGACTGGATGTTTGCATCCCCAATTGCCGCTGCGCCGGCTGTCACGGTGGCTGCGGCAACGGCGAGGCCGTTGCCAGCGTTCTCCGCCGGGGCCGCAGGTACGCCGCTGGGGCCCCTCTGGTTCCTCTTTCGTCGACGGCTGAGTTCACCCTGGCGGGCCGCAGCCCTGCGAGCCTTTCCTGCCATGATCTTCCACCTCCCCAAGAGGCTGCGGACACCGGATGCTCTCGCAGATGCGGGCAATCCGGCTCTTACTATCTCATTTTCTTGATTTACTATATCAGTTATGGGCTGAAAAAGGCAGTGCGAGTTGCTTCGGGTCAGGGTCTTTTAATAGTTCCTTCTCCCTCCGGGGGAGGGTAAGAGTGGGGCGTCTCCCAGGTGTAGCCAAAGTTATGTGCCCGCAGGATTTGACCCTCACCCCTTCGGCAAGCTCAGGACAGGCCCTTCGGCAAACTCAGGACAGACCCAACCCTCACCCTCAAGGGAGATGGAGAATTAAAAGACCCTGAGGTTGCTTCGGGTGGCGTTCCAACTCAGGTGGTCGAGGTAGATTCCGTCTTACAAGAGCGCGACCTCTGGATTCCTGCTTTCGCGGGAATGACGGATCATAAGCTGGCAAACCATCTAAATGGGAGCGCTATCGTTGCTTCGTTTGTTCTGAAAGCGTGGAGAGGCCTGCGCCATACGCCAGGCGTGGGAGGTCTCGCTCCCACCCTCATGGCCGACTTCATCCGTCCTGCTTCGAAGACTGTACAAAAGAAATTGGCCCCGCCTTACCGGCGGGGCCAATTTCTTTCGTTTAGCAGGGCGGTGCCAGATCAGGCCCTGGGGTGGCTTCTCTCGTACTCTTCCCGTACGTAAGGGCTGGTCAGGTGGGTGTAGACCTGCGTGGTGGATATGCTGGAGTGGCCGAGCAGCTCCTGCACATGTCGCAGCGACGCGCCGTTCTGCAGCAGGTGGGTGGCGAAACTGTGCCGCAGGGTATGGGGAGTAATATTTGACTGGATCCCGGCCCCCTGGGCATAGGTCTTCAGTACCGACCAGACCCATTGGCGTGTCAGGCGCTCTCCCCTGTGATTAACGAACAGGGCCTCTTCATCCTTCCGCTTGCCCAGCATGGCCATGCGGGCGTGCCTCATGTAGTTCTGCAGCTCCTGGGCCGCCTTGGGATACAGGTGCACGATGCGCTCCTTGGAGCCCTTCCCCAAGCAGCGAACATAGGACTCTTCCAGGTTGACGTCGGAAGTATTCAGGGAGACGAGCTCGCCCACCCGCAGGCCGGTGGCGTATAGCAACTCCATCATGACGGCGTCGCGCTGCCCCTCGTTGGTGCCATGCTTGTAGCCTTCATCAAGCAGCCGGGCCACCTCATCTTCTGTCAAGTATTTCGGGAGCGAGCGGCCCACCTTGGGGGTCCCAATGGATTCTGTGGGGTCCTCGGTGATGATGCCGTTTTCGGCCAGGAAGCCGAAGAAGGACTTTACTGAGGCGACTTTCCGGGCGGCGGTGGCGTTGCGGTAGCCCTTGCGTTCCTTCAGGTCGGTGATGTAGCGGTTCAGGGTATCTATGTCGACCTGGCTCCAATCGAAGGGGTCCTGACCCCTTCCGGCATCAAAGCCGTTCTGCTGGAGGAACTCTATGAACTGGGAGAGATCATTGCGGTAGGCGGAGCTGGTGTTCTGGGAGAAGCCCTTTTCCACGATGAGATGCTGAAGAAAAGACGACACAGTACGGTCCATAGCGCGTATCCTTTCGCCGAAGCGTGAAAACAGATGAACAAGTCATCAATGGGACGATGCCTGTTCAGTACTTGAGGGCATACTAGCACAGCAGTGCATTGGCAAACTAATTAAATTATTTTCAAACTTTGACCAAAATCGTGTTCTGTCAACTGGGACAGGAAGAAAAAGCCCCGGCAAGTGCCGGGGCGTGAATTCGGGGTGAAGCTGCCGGATTTCAGGTGGCCAGCAGCACTGTGCCGGTTGACGACAGGGAACCCCCGGTGCCGTTGACAATAGCGGTCTTCGCAATGCTTCCCGGAGAAGTCTTGCTCATCACCTGGCGGTCACCACATTCACCCCGGAGCTGCCGTACAGCCTCCACGAGAAGGAAGATGCCGTACATCCCCGGGTGGGTGTAGGACAGGCCGCCGCCGCTGGTGTTGAGCGCGAAGTCGCCGCCGGGAGCGGTCCGCTGGCCAGCCACGAAGTCCGCCGCTTCTCCGCGTCCGCAGAATCCGAGCGACTCCAGGGTAACCATGACGGTGTAGGTGAAGGAGTCGTAGATCATTGCCAGGTCGAGGTCGTCGTGACTCAAACCGGCGCGGGCCATAGCCCGGGGGCCCGACTCCCGGGCGGGTGTGATGGTGTAGGAGGGCATCTGGCTGATGATATTGTGGTCGTGAGACTCGCCTCCCCCCAGCACCCACACCGGCTGCTTGCGGCAGCTGGCCGCCCGCTCCGCAGTGGTGACGATGACTGCAGCGCCGCTGTCCGTGACCAGGCAGCAGTCCAGGAGGTGGAACGGCCACGACACCCAGCGGGAGTTGTGATAGTCGTCGAAGCTCATGGGAGTGTCGTGCATCTGGGCAACCGGGTTCAGGTTGGCCCACTTGCGCGTAGCGACTGCGACCTCGGCCATGCCCTGCCTAGTACGGTCCTCGCCGTATTCGTGCATGTAGCGCGTGCAGGCCATCGAATAGTTGATCGGGGCCCCGATAATGCCGTAGGGGGTCTCGTACTGCGCGGCTGGCAGATTCCCGTCGGCGGGGACCCGCACCCGCGTCGAACGTCCCGCCTGCCCGTGGGTGATCAGGGCGGTCTCGCAGTATCCGGCCCTGATGGCCGCGATGGCGTGGGCCACATGGATGACAAAAGAGGAGCCGCCGACATAGGTGCTGTCGGTGAACACCGGCTCGATACCGAAGTACTCAGCCGTGGCCAGCGTGGAAAAGCCAGCCGTGAGAATGCCGTCGATATCGCTCATCTTCAAGCCGGCGTCGTCGAGAGCGTTATACGCAGCCTCAGCGTGATGCTGCAGCGAAGACTTGCCGGGCACATTGCCCATGACGTCGGACTCGGCCACACCGACGATGGCGATGTCCCTGGCGCCTATTCCGTTCGAAGTCAAAACGGACCCCCAATCCGATGCGCTTTGCTGTGAAAAACCGTGGGGCAGATACTACATCAGAGCCGTATCCACCACAAGACGGGTGCCCCGCTCGGCATGGCTTCGAATCAAGTGGTCGAGTTGCATTTCCAACCTGGAAATCCAGGGCTCTGGACTCCCACATTCGCGGGAATGACGGTTCCCCGGCGGCAAGAACAGCTGAATTGGGACGCTATATTCCTACTCCCCGGAGACAGGCAGGACCGGATACGATAGCGATGTCGGGAAGGGGTTACCGGGGTCGACGCGGCGCAGGAGATAGGCCTCTGAGCCCATGATCTCCTCCGTCTGATTCGGGAACTCCTCGAACTTGTCCGCGAAGGCGCGGATGAGGCGGCCGGACAATCTGCCGCAGTCGTCGCTGCCGAGGAACACCGCCAGCTCCGCGGCCCGCTCAATGGACGCTCCCTGCCCGGAAGTCACCTGCACTCCCCGGTCGTAGGTGGCCGTGTCGCCGATGGCCAGCGCCAGGTCCCGCGTCTCTTCCCACATTCTGGTGTGGATGGAGCCCGGGCTGATTGCGTTGACGGTGATGGGGGTATCCGCCAACTCCAGGGCGAGATTCTCGGTGAAATTGACGATGGCGATCTTGGCGGCGTCGTAGGCCGTCATGTTGGGGCCGCCGACGCCCGACATGTTCACGATCCGGCCGCTGCCCCGCTGCAGCATGGAAGGTATGACGGCCCGGCAACCGTAGAAGACTCCCATGAGGTGGACAGAGATGGTGCGGGCCCAGTCCTCGGGGTCGCAGTCCCAGGCCTTTGCCACGGGCCCGATGTTGCCGGCGTTGTTGACCATCACATCAATTGCGCCGTAGTGATCCAGGGTCCGTGCGACCGCCGCGTCCACCTGGCTACGGTCGGAAACGTCGGCAAGGACCGTGATGACCTCGTTGCCGAATCGTCCGGACACCTGTTGCGCGGTCTCGTCAAGCTCGGACGCAGTACGGGCGGAGATCGAAAGCCTGGCGCCCTCTGCGGCGTAGGCAAGGGCGATGGCGCGTCCGATTCCGCGACCGCCTCCGGTGATTAGAGCGACACGCCCGTCAAGTTTCTTCCCGTCCGCCATCTCGTGTTCTCCAATTCGCAGCAGGACCGTGCCCGCGAAGTGATAAAATCGAGGTACATACTACACGCATTGACGCACGAAGGACGGTCCACGGAGTCACATGATGTCAGACGCAATTGAAACGGTAGCCTTCACCAGCATGTCGGAGGGCACCCGCGAGGACTACGAGCTACTGGAGAGGCTGGAGGACAAGTTCGCCGAAGGCACGGCCCACCGGGTACTGTCGCAACTCCGGGGTCTTGCGGGATCCTTGTCGGGCTACAAGGTGGACCGGCTGGAGCACTCGCTCCAGAGCGCGACGCGGGCGTACCGGGACGAGGCCGACGAAGAATTCGTTGTGGCCGCGCTGCTCCATGACATCGGAGACCTGCTGTCTCCCTTCAATCACAGTGAACTGGCCGCCGCGGTGCTTCGCCCCTATGTTTCCGAGAAGACCTACTGGATAGTGAGACACCACGGGCTGTTCCAGAGCTACTACTACGCTCACCACTCCGGTGGGGACCGTAACGCCCGGGATGCCTACAAGGACCACCCCTGGTACCAGGACACGGTGGAATTCTGTCAACACTGGGACCAGTCGTCCTTCGATCCGGCCTACGAGTCGCTGCCGTTGGAGTTCTTCGAGCCGATGGTGCGAAGGATCTTCGCGCGGGAGCCCTTCAGCCTGTCCCCCCGCAGCTACTGAACGCTCAGGCCCTGCGCGGCAGGGAGTCCTTCAGTTCCTCACTGGTCTTCCATGCGGGCTGCGGAGTCTCGTGGCCGGAATGTGGGACGAACTCGGACTGCTCGACGAACCGGTACCTGTGCACATACCTGGGGCAGTTCTTGTAGACCTCAGTAAGCTCAACCCGGACGATGAACTGGGCCTCCACGTATTCGGCCAGGAGCTCATCATCTTCCGTGATGCTGGCCACGCCCTGGATCCGCAGGCGCTGGCTCCCCTCGAAGTCAACGAACAGCAGGCCAACGTTCGGGTTTCGCAGCAGGTTTCCCATCGACTGGTACTTGCCATTGCCATCGTAATTGGGGAAGGCAATGGTATTCTCATCCACGACCCTGACGAATCCCGGTTCGCCGCCCTTGTAAGAACAGGTGGGAAGCCCACGGTCGTCGCAGGTGGCCAGGAAGAACATCCGCGCCTCATCGATGATGGCCCTGGCTTCATCGTTTAGGGTCTCGGTGACCCGCTCCCTCAGCCGGTCGGCCAGCCTGCGGGTATCAAACCGTTCCTGCAACTCCAGGTTGCCCTCGTGGTAGTCGTGGACCTTCATTCCATTCACACTCGCAGCCTTAATTCTGGCCCTATGTGTCTCGCTTACGGTAAATCTGCACTCCGGCCAGATCGATGGAGGAACCGCGCACCGGCGGGTTGGGTTTCTTGACTGTTACGGTGATGCCGTCGACCGGGAACTCTTTCAACACGCGGTCGGCGATGGCGTGGGCGGCGGACTCAAGCAGGTTTTGGGGTTCACCTTCCATCACCGCGCGCACAGTACGGTAGATGTGGGAGTAGCTGACCGTATCTTCCAGCTTGTCTGTCCGTCCGGCTTCATGCAGGTCCAGATCGACGGCCAAATCAACGACATAGCGCTGGCCCAGGACCCGTTCCTCCGGGTTGACACCGTGGAAGCCGTAGAACTGCATTCCTTCGAGCAGGATACGATCAGGCATACGTGCACCGGTCCCGGTTATCCGGATAGGCCGATGCTCTCGGCCAGGGCCAGAAGGTTCTGGGCGCGTTTTACCACCGGGACATCGACCATACGGCCATCCAGGGCCAGCGAGCCGCGGCCCCCCGACTCGGCGGCGTCCCAGGCTTCGACGATACGCCTGGCGTATTCGATTTCTTCCGCCGCCGGACTGAAGGTCTCGTTGATGATTTCCAGCTGGGCTGGGTGAATGGCGAACTTGCCGGTATAGCCCATTCGCCGCGCCGTACGGGCGTCCTCTCGCAACGCGTCGGGGTCTCGGAACCGTACGAAGGGGGAGTCCAGGGAACCCACTTCTCCGGCCCTGGCAGCAATGGGGACCAGGGCCCTGGGACCGCTGACTTCTTCCCCCATGTCGGTCCGTTCGATGCCCATGTCGTTGGTAAAGTCTTCGGCACCAAAGGCGATGGCGACCACGCGGGGGGACGACTCGGCGATGTCCCGGGCATCCCACATGGCCTTGGCCGTCTCGATCCAAGGGATGATGCGCAAGGATCCGACCTCGATCCCGGCAACAGCCTCGAGGGGAGAAAGCAGGCCGTCGACGGTGCGGATGTCGCGCACGGACTCGACCTTGCCGAGGCTGATGCCATGCAGGTCTGGAGACACCACCGCTTCCAACTCGGCTCGGGTAAGCCCGGTGTCGAGCGAGTTGACGCGCACCATCACGCGCTTGCCCTCGGCGCGGAGTGTCGGCACCCATTCCCGGGCCAAGTTTCGGGCGTTTACCTTCTCGCCGGGAGGCACTGAGTCCTCGAGATCGACCATGATGATGTCGGCATCGAAGGACTTGGCCCGCTCCAGCATATTGGCGCGGTTCCCGGGGACAAAAACGAGGCTGCGGATCAGTTCCATTAAAGTTGCTCGCTTCCTACAAGAATGGCGGGTGCCATTCATCGTCAGGTACTTTTTCTAGCTGTTGGGTTACCGGGTTCACCTTGAACCTCAGGTTCTGCAGTAGTTCGTATCCCAACAAGGCGGTATGTGAAGGAACCAAAATGGCGGTGAATTCCTGGCCCATCAGTTCACCATCTGCAACGTAGGTCTCCACATCAACCGGTCCTGTAGCGCTCATAAGCCTTACGGTGCCTCGAGCGCGGCGCAAGCCCAGTGCATCGATCTCCTGCTGGGGCAGTGCAAGGAACGTGGAACCTGTGTCCACCATAAACTCATACTCCCTCGTTTGCAGTTCACCGAAAACTCTGGCGTAGACCTGGGTAACTCCCATCAAGTTCACCCTCCGATTGGTTCAAGTACTACCGAAGTTACTGCATGTCGCCCCAGTTATCGGCCCACTTGGCGTCGACCTTGAGCGTGACGTCCAGGTCCATGGCGGCGGGCATTTCGTCGAAAACGAGGGCCTTGAGGGCGTCCAATTCCTCGTGGGGAGTCTCGAAGACCAACTCGTCGTGCACCTGCAGCAGCATCCGGGTCTGCATTTCCTCGGCATCGAGGCGGCGCTGGACTCGCACCATGGCCAGCTTCATTATGTCGGCCGCAGTGCCCTGAATGGGCATGTTGATGGCCATGCGCTCGGCCGCACCGCGGGTGTTGAAGTTGGGGCTGTTGATTTCGGCCAGGTAGCGGCGGCGGCCCATCAGCGTTTCCACGTACTGGTCGGCGCGGGCCTGTGTCTTGACTCGCTCCAGGTATTCACTGATGCCGGGGTACTTGGAAAAGTAGGCGTCGATGAACTCCTTGCCCCTGTCCCTGGAGAAGCCGGTCTGTTGCGAAATGCCATGCGCCGATAGCCCGTAAATCACACCAAAGTTGAGCACCTTGGCGATGCGTCGCATCTCGGAGTCCACCTCGTTCAACGGGACCTCGAACATTGAGGAAGCGGTCGCCGAGTGGATGTCTTCTCCGCGACGGAAGGCTTCCAGCAGCCCGGGATCCTGGGACATGTGGGCCAGCACCCGCAGCTCGATCTGGGAGTAGTCGGCGGAGAACAGCTGCCACTCCGGGGCACCATCAGCTACGAAGGCCCGGCGCACCTGTCGGCCCAGCCCGGTACGGATGGGAATGTTCTGGAGGTTGGGGTCGCTGCTGGAAATGCGGCCCGTGGCCGAGCCCGTCTGGTTGTAGCTGGTGTGCACCCGTTCCGTTCGCGGATTCACCATCTCCGGAAGGGCGTCAACGTAGGTGGACTTCAACTTGGACACCTGGCGATATTCGAGGATCTGGTCCACGACGGGATGGTCGCCCTTCAGCGACTCCAGCGAATTTGCGTCCGTCGAGAAGTGGCCCGTCTTTGTGCGCTTGGTGCGAGTCAGGGTCAGCTCCTTGAATAGCAGGTCGCTCAGCTGCGCCGGCGAGTTCAGGTTCACCTCGTGGCCGACGGAGTCGTAAATGCCGGCCTCTATGTCCCTCATCTGCCGGAACATGTCCGCGGACATCTCGTGCAGGGTCCCAGAGTCCATCTTGATGCCGTGCCGCTGCATCCTGACCAGGACGGGAACAAGCTCAATCTCGGTGTTATCCATCAGTCCGCGGAGGTTTTCCCTCTCGATCTGCGGTTCGAACACCTCACGGAGCCGGAAGGTCATGTCGGCGTCTGCGGCCGCGTAGTCTGCCGCGGCGGCTATGTCCACCTGGTCGAAGGTTATCTGCTTTCGTCCTCTGCCGATCAGGTCCGTGATCGGGGTCATCTCGTGGCCCAGCTCGTTCAGGGACAGTTCCTTGAGACCGAGCTGGTTGTAGCTCCGTCCCAACAGGTGGGCGGAGATCATTGTGTCGAAGTCGACGTTGGAGAAGCCCACACCGTAGTTGGCCAGCACGGTCATGTCGTAGTTCGCGTTGTGGGCTGACTTGGCAATGTCAGGGGACTCGAAGAGCGGCCGCACCGATGCGAGCACTGATTCCAGAGGCAGTTGCTCTCCCTCGCGGTGGCCAACGGGGATGTACCAGGCCCGGCCGGGAGCGGTGGCGAAGGACAGGCCCACGAGATTGGCGCGCATGGCGTCAAGGTTGGTGGTCTCCGTGTCGAAAGCGAAACTGCCGGTCTCCTCGATGGCAGCTAGCATCGAGTCCAGCTGGTCTTTCGTGGTGACGACCGTGTAGTCGGTTTCCTGTTCCTGCCCGAGTCCGGCTTCCGTTTCTTCGACTCCCGACCCGTCCGGGCTGGGGACGCGCGAAACGACGCTGAAGAATTCCAGCTCGGAGAGAAGCGACACCACGTCCCGCCGGTCATAGCGCCAGAAGCGGCAATCTTCCAGGTCCAGTGTCACCGGGGCCTGCCGGTCGATGGTCATCAGCCGTCGGTTCTCGAAGGCACGGTCGCGGTTTTCTCCCAGCGCGGTCTTGACGCTGGGGGGCTTTAGGCCTTCCAGGTTCTCGTAGATGCCCTCCAGGCTGCCGTATTCGTTGAGCAACTTCGCCGCTGTTTTTTCGCCGACCCTGGGGACGCCCGGAATGTTGTCAGACGAGTCACCTACCATCGCCTTGAAGTCCGGCTGCTGGGCGGCGGTGAGGCCGGAGTAACGGTCCGCCAACTCCGCCTCATTGTAGACACGCCGCTCCTGGATGCTGGAGGCCAGGTCGACCCGCACCCGCGGCGAGATCAGCTGGAAGGTGTCGCGGTCTCCGGTCAGAATCACCGAGTCGATGCCCGCCTCCTCGGCCTGCCGGGTGAGGGTCCCGATGACGTCATCGGCTTCCCAGCCTTCCAGCTCGAAGACGGGCACCCCGAAAGCGGCCATCACCTGCTTCACCCGGTCGAACTGGGGGCGCAGCTCAGGAGGAGACGGCGGACGCTGCGCCTTGTACTCCTCGAACTGCAGGTGACGGAAGGTGGGGGCCGAGGTATCGAAGGCGATGGCACAGTAAGCCGGGTTCCACTCCTGCAGGGCGCGGAGGAACACGTTGGTGAACCCGTAGACACCGGTGGTGTCCTCACCGGTGGCGTTGTTGGTCAGGTTGCGCTGGGTGGAGATGGCCCGAAAGGAACGGTGCACCATGGCGTGGCCGTCCATGATCATTAGCAGGGGCTGCCGTTCGGGCGAGAAGAGGGGCATGGACATGGTCATTGCGGCACCTCGGTAGCGGCGAACTGCGGTGGCCGCATTATACATTGGGCCAATGGCGGCCCGTGAGCCTGATAACAGCGGGTAAGGGCAGTCTAGCCTCCTGACCACCGTCTTTCCTACCGAGCCGGGCGGCGCGGGTGGCGGAACACGTCGGCCAGGGGTATGGAGAGGCCGGGCAGCAATGGTGTAGTTACGGTGTCGTTGGCGCCCAGCACCGCTCGCTCGACATACTCGCCGTCCCGCAATTCCAGCAGCGTGGCGGTGTCCTGAAGCGGATCGAGAATCCAGTATTCCGGCACTCCCGCCTCGGCATACACCAGCCGTTTCCGCACCATGTCGCGGTTGCGGTCCGAGGAGAGGATCTCGACCACAATGTCCGGCGGCCCCTCGACCATACGATCGGCGACGACGGTACTGCTGCCTCTGAGAATGACCACCAGGTCCGGAGAGTAAAGTACGCGGCGCTCCAGCGACAGCGCGACGATGACATCATGGAACACATCGGCAGGTGGTTCATCAAATTCGTCGAGGAAAATCTCGGTGTGCATCAACATCCGGGACTGCAAGAAATTGTGCGCGAGTCGTGGTCGCTGCATTATGTACAGTTCTCCCTCGTCCAGTTCCATCTTTCGCTTGTCGAAAGTGTCCGGTAGCTCCAGGAACTCTTCGATGGAAAGCCGGATGCCGTTACGGGGTTTCAGCAGAGCCATATTTCGCCCCATTTTCTGGCCAGGGAGATTTCCCTCTTGGCTCAGATGCTTGCGAAGTAATTGTACGCTATTGGAGACAAGCCTCGAAATACGAGCCGGTATTATTGGGGTTGATCTGCCTGCCAGTGGAGGTCAACGCGTCGTGCTAAAATACCGCTCGTAATGCCCATCTACGAATATCGATGCGGAGAATGCGGTTCGGTCAGCTCCAGGCTGGTCTACAGCTGGTCGGCCGACCGCGCTCTTGAATGCAAGAACTGCGGCGGCTCGGAGCTGGAACGGCTGATGTCAGCGTTCTCTTTCCGCCCCTCCTGGGGTGACAGCCTCAACTGGGTGCCCAGCGGCGAGACGGCCCGGGACGTCGACGAGAACAGCCCCGCCGGCATCGACCAGTACATGGGCCGGATCAAGCGCGAGATGGGCGGCCAGACCACCCCTGATTTCGACCAGATGCGGCGGGAAATCAAGGACAGTTGAGGCCCATTCACCACCCTGCGAACTCCAGGTGAGCCAAGGAGCCTGGGTACGATATGCCGATATACGAATACAGATGCCAGGACTGCGGGCGCGTATCTTCATTCTTTGTCCGTTCGATCGGCAGCGAGGTTACCACGGTCTGCTCTTACTGCGGCAGCAACGAGATGTCGCGACGGATGTCCTCCTTCGCCATGGGCAAGACGGTGGCGTCGGTGCACGAGCAGTTCGCGCCGGGCAGCGAACACCGTTCCCCCGAGTACTACCAGGACCCGCGGAACATCGGCCGCAGCGTGGAAGCAGCCTTCGGCAAATTCGGAGTGGAGATGCCCCAGTCGGTGCGGGACAACATCGACGCCGCCCGCTCGGGGGAGACTCCCAAGGGACTTGATCTGTGAGCGACTCCGGACATACGAACTACTCGATGGTCCACCACTGCCTGAGCGCAGTTACCTCCGCTCCTGTCGTGGCTCAGACGGAAGCGCACCGCGGCCTGTCGGAATTATTGCCTTCCCTTCCCTCGCCACTGGCCCTCGACTCTAGCGCGAGCGACTCTCCGCAGACCGCAGACCAGACTCTGCAGGTCATCGCGACGGCCCAGATGCTTCTTGTACAACTCGAGGCCAACGAAGCATCCAGTCCGATACCCTGGGAGATCGCAGGGCGAATCCGGCACTCGCTGGAGGAAATTTTCTCACAGGTCGGAACGGCTGTCCGCAGGGAAAGGGCCGACCAGGTACGCGGCCTCTATGTCATCATCGACCCGCAGGTCACCGGTGGCCGGGACCCGTATGACATCGCCGTCGCTGCGGTCAACGGCGGGGCCCGGATGCTGCAACTGCGAGACAAGCTCCGCGACAAAGGCGAATCGCTGCCGCTGGCCACTGCCCTCCAGGACCTTTGCCTGCGTACAGGAACGCTCCTCATCATCAACGACCATGCCGACGTGGCCGCTGCGGTCGGCTCCGGAGGCCTGCACGTGGGGCAGACGGATCTGCCGGTGACCGCGGCGCGCCGGATTCTGCAGCCTCAACAGATGCTGGGCCGGTCCAACCGGGAATTCGAGCAGCTTGCTGAGTCGAAGGAAATGGGTGCTGACCACGTGGCCTTCGGTGCTATCTACGCCACCACCAGCAAGGGCGTGGCCCGCAACCCGCAAGGTCCTGAGCGGGTGCGCGAGGCCAAGGCAATCACGGGGGATACCCCCCTCGTGGCCATTGGCGGCATCAACCTGGGCAACGTCGCTCCCGTGGTGGAAGCGGGCGCGGACGCCATCTGCGTTACGGCGGCAGTCGCCTCTGCCGAAGAGCCAGAGGCGGCGGCGGCGCAGATGACCGCCGCCATCGAGGCTTCAGGGGGAAGAGTCTGATGCCATCCCGATACAGTGCTGGCCTGTCGGAA
The DNA here is from genome assembly GCA_965216065.1 of Dehalococcoidia bacterium. Lineage (GTDB taxonomy): Bacteria > Chloroflexota > Dehalococcoidia > Lucifugimonadales > UBA3495 > VXOI01. The sequence goes on along the minus strand of CBDCFB010000002.1, from coordinate 338,507 downwards.
ATCGGGGACCACGCCATAGAACAGCTCACCAGCCGCAACCGGGACCGCGAACAGGCGCTCTCGGTCTCCCGCGAGGTGATACGCTCGTCGGCCAATGCCATCCGGGCCGTCCATCGCGCAGAATTCGACGAGGCGGGACGGCTCATAGCCACGGCAAAGTCCCGGCTTGAGGATGCAGAGCATATCCGCTCGGACAACCCTCTGATCTACAACGCAGGGTTCATGAACGATGCCCGGAAGGAGTTCACCGAGGCCAACATCACTCTGGCCGTGATATCCGCTCAGGACATTCCCACCGCCGAGGAACTCGGCGTTGAGCCGTCTGCTTACCTCAACGGGATGGCCGAGGTCATCGGCGAACTGCGCCGCTACATCCTCGACGCACTGCGCAGGGACAGCGTGGGGCGCTGCGAGGAGTTGATGGAAGTGATGGACGAGATCTACGGCGTACTGGTGACCGTGGACTTCCCGGAGGCGGTGACAGGCGGGCTGCGCCACACGACCGACGCCATGCGGGCCGTTCTGGAGCGCACCCGGGGCGATCTGACCATCGCCCTGCGGCAACGGGCGCTCGAGGCACAGCTGGCCGCGTGGCAGGTGCAGCGCGACGGCGCATAGTCCCTCCCCCTCCGGGAGAGGGTGAGGGCGTACCCCGGAAAGCTTAAAGTCCGCTTTCATAACGGAGGCAGCGATGCTATCGAGTTCGAGGGCAACGGCGGAGACACTTGAACGCTTCTACGACGAACTCCGGGACATCGGAACGTCTCCCCTGTGGCTGGTGCAGGAGGAGGCCTTGGTGGCCGAGCCAAAGAGCAAGGCGTTGCCCTTCCTCTGGCGGTGGCGCGATCTCCAGCCCCAGGCACTCCGGGCCGGCGACCTCATAGGCACAGCGGACGCCGAGCGGCGGGTGCTGATGCTGCTCAATCCGGGCCTGAACCGGATTGCCACCACCAACTCGATGTTCGCCGGACTCCAGATCGTGATGCCTGGCGAGGCCGCCCGCGCCCACCGGCACACCCCGGCGGCGCTGCGCTTCATCATCGACAGCCAGGGCGGCTCCACCACGGTGAACGGCGACCGCATCCCCATGTACCCCGGCGACCTGGTGCTGACGCCAAACTGGACCTGGCACGACCATGCCAACGAAACCGACGACCCCATCATCTGGCTGGACGGACTGGACATCCCCTTGGTCCACATGCTGGAGGCCGTGTACTACGAGCCGTACCCTGAGGATGTGCAGCCGGTCACCGAGCCCACCGACTCGTCGCTCATCCGGTACGGCGCCGGCACTCTCCGCCCGTCATGGGAAACCAGCGGCGCAGCCCATTCACCACTGATGCACTACCCGTGGGAGCAGACCTGGGAGACGTTGCAGCGGCTGGCGCCCGAGGTCGAGGGCAGCCCCTTCGACGGCGTGATCATGGAATACACCAATCCCAACACCGGCGGACCAGTGATGCCCACCATCGCCTGCCACATCCAGATGCTGCGGCCCGGCGAGGCCACGAAGGCCCACCGCCACACGGCGGGCGCCATCTATCACGTGGTGCAGGGCAGCGGGCGTTCCGTGGTGAACGGCGAGACCATCGAGTGGGATGACAAGGATGTCTTCTGCGTGCCCGGATGGAATTACCACGAGCACGCCAACGCCTCGAACAGCGAGCCAGCAGTGCTGTTCAGCTTCACCGAGGCCCCGGTGCTCAAGGCCCTCAGCCTCCTCCGCGAGCAGGCCCACCCCGAAGGGCGCCAGGCCTAGCCAGCCATGAAGATCACCTTCCTCGGCACAGGGGCCGGCAACTCTTCCCTTCGGGCGCACACGGGGATGGCCCTGGAGTGCCCCGATGGCACGAAGCTGCTTCTGGATTCCAGCTCCGGCAACTCCGCTCTGCGCCACGCCGCGGCCGTGGGGCTCAATCTCCGCGAGTTTGACGACGTACTGCTTTCCCACGACCATCCCGACCACATGGGCGGGATAGACTTCATTCAGTTCAACCGCGCCTTGTCTGAGGATGACCACGGCCCCCTGCGGGTGCACGCCACCTACGAGGCCCTGGAGGGGCTGAAGCGGCACTCCATCACCACCCGCCTGAACATCCGCGATATTTCAGGAGATTTCGGGAGGAACTACGAAGGACGCGAACTGCTGCACTGGATGCCGGCGGAGCACGGGCGCGTCATCGAACTCGGCCCAAGTACCACTGCCTGGCACTTTCCGGCCGACCACATAACCGGCGCCTCCGGCTGGAGGGTGGAATGCGAGGGCAAGGCGGTCGTGTTCTCCGGAGACACCCGCTACAACCCTGAACTCGTAAAGGCCGCCCAAGGGGCTGACCTGCTGATCCACGAAGCCTTCTGCGTGGCAGATACCGTGCTGGCCAGCAGCACGGGCCACTGCACCGGCGGCGAAGCAGGCAGGGCCGCCGCGGAAGCGCGGGTGGCCAGCCTTGTCCTGACCCACCTGACCGACCCGTACCATGCCGACCCCGAACCTCTGGGCATGGAAGCGGCGCAGCACTATGCCGGCCCCATCACCATCGCCCACGACTGCATGCAGATCACCCTCTGATGAGCGGCATGGAGGTCATATTCCTCGGCACCGGCGCCGGCATGTCCATCACCCGCGCCCACACTGCCATCGCCCTTCGCTGCCCGGACGGGACTACCGTGCTGCTGGATGGCAGCTCCGGCAACTCGGCTCTGCGTAACGGGCTGGCAGCGGGCATCCGTGCTCCCGATTACGACCACGTTCTCCTATCCCACGACCACCAGGACCACCTGTCGGGGCTGTTGTTCATCCAGGGACGCCGCACCCACGAGTCTCCAGAGGAAAACCCTCTATCGATTTACGGCAGCAGCGCAGGCCTGGAGGGCCTTCGCAGGGCCGCAGTGGCTGGAAGAGTGCCCGACATACGCGACGGCGCTGCCTACAACCACACCGGCCGACAGGTCATGCGGTGGGAAGAGGTCCCTCGGGGCCGCGTGCTGGAGCTGGGGCCGGACACGGCGGCCTGGTCCTTCGACGTCGACCACATCCCCGGCTCGATCGGCTGGCGCGTTGAGTCCGGTGGAATCTCCGTCGTTTTCTCGGGCGACACAATTTACAGCCGCGCCCTCGTGGAGGCCGCGCAGGGAGCCGACCTGCTGATCCACGAGGCGCTGGCCACCGACGACGCCCACGACATGGCGGTGAGCCGCCTCCATTCGACTTCGGGCGATGCCGCCCGAACCGCCGAGCAGGCTTCGGTTGCACAGTTGGTCCTGACCCACCTTGACAACGGCTACCACGAGGATCAGACCCCGCTCCTCGAAAACGCCGCCCATCACTACACCGGCCCGACAAGCGCAGCCCACGACCTCTTTGTAGTCAAGCTGGGCTGACCGGCCCTTCTTTCTCCTCCGGCTCACCCATCTCCGACCTGCTCCACTGCTTCTTGGTTCTGGTTCCCTCTCATTCCCCTTCTCCCAACTTCCTCCCGGGAATCGGAAAATTGATGACAGTAGCTACTGGCGCGACGCCCATCTTAGAACTAAAGTTTTATCCAGTCGAGTTGGGGACAAACCTGCCGCTCGGCTGCCGCCTCCCAGAATGTGCCGATTGATTTCCAATCGGTTTTCGCGGGGCGGCGAGGACTCTAGTACTACAACGACGCGTTTAAGGTGGTGGCTCCATCCTGCATTCACGGCGGGCGGAGCGGCGTCTCTGGTGGGAGCGGCGCGCCCGCTCGTTGCGTAGCTGCGTATCCTCCAGCCACAGCAGCAACTCCTCCGGTCCGAACCGTTCCCGGGGCAGCATTTCCCGCACCACCCGGTACACCTGGGGACGGGTGATCCGGGGCATCTTTTCCCCCCCAGTCCTGCTGCAGGCCCAGCAGGAACGCTCCACCCAGCAGGCACATGGCTATGTGGTGATGCCAGCCGGACCAGCTACGGGTCTCGTATTCGTCCAGGCCCACGTCGCCCTTTTCCGTCTCGAACTCCGTTTCAATGGGCCACCTGGAACCGCCCACATAGGCCAGGGTCTCCAGGGGAGTATCCTCGGCAGCGTTGGACAGGTAGTAGCGAGGCTCGCTGCCGTCCAGGTTTCGGCGGTAGACGGCCCATGCCTCCTGGCCCGGCTTGCCCTTCCGGGTTACCCGCACCCGCTGGGCGCAGAACATATAGCTCCGCGGCCCCTGGCTTCCCTGGGCCACCGTTATCTCCCGCCAAGCCTTATCCGGCAACTCGCCACTGCGCTGCTCCATGGTACGACGCTGCCCGTCCCTGAGCCTGGGCTTGCGGGGGCGCCCGGACCCCTGAGACCCCGGACTGGTCCAAGCCAACTCCAGGGGCCAGACCGGAGTGCTGCCCGGAACGTCCAGCACGTAGCGCATCCCCAGGCCCGCCAGGGACTCCCGAAAGGACGGCGACATCCCGAAGGCGTCGTCCCCGGCAACCCATCCGGCCTTGAGGTGGCCCAACCCCAGGGCCCGCTCCAGCAGCTCCAAGGCCAACTCCGTCTTCGACCGGTAGCTCAGCCGCTCCTTGGGCACACCCGCCGCCGCACACCGGTCCTGGTCGGAGATCCAACTCTCGGGCAGATACAGCCCCTTGTCCACCAATGCCTGTCCCAGCGGGCTGACGTAGGCCAGGAACATCCCCGCCTGGCAGTTGGCCACCTTCCCCAGCCTGCCGCAGTACTGCCGGGCTACCCCCACCGACTTCCGTCCCTGCTTGGGAAAGTCGCTGCCGTCCAACACCCACACCGCCTCGGGGTGAGCCAGCCTGGGGGCCAGGTATTCCTGCAGCCGACCGATGACCGCGGCATCGTCCCACCGGGCCTCGGTCAGAAAACGCTGCATCGCCCGGGCCGAGATGCCCACCGATTCCGACAGGTTCTCGGCGTTGCGCCGCTCCCCAGCCTGCACCAGCAGCCCCTGAAGATAGTTCCGGCTGTGCTCCCGCCACTGCTTGCGGCCGAAGGAGGCCGCGAAGAAGGCGTGAAAGTCCTGAAAGTTGTCGTAAACCCGCTCGAAACTCGCCCCATCCATCACCCAAACCACCCACTATCATCTTGACAACTATCCTATCAAACAACCCGTCGTTGTAGTACTAGGAGGATACTGTGTTAGCTTGCACCAATTCCTGCGCTATGGCTGGACTCGAAGGCTTCATAATCCGGGTAGAAGTTGATCTCTCCCCCGGCGTGCCCAAGTTCAACATGGTTGGCCTTCCCGATACCGCGGTGCAGGAGGCCAAGGAGCGGGTCCGTGCCGCGCTGCGCAACAGCGGCTGCGAGTTCCCCATGCGCCGGATCACCGTCAACCTAGCCCCTGCCGACCTGAAGAAGGAGGGGCCAGCCTACGACCTGCCAATAGCTATAGGCATCATGCTCAGCTCGGGACAGCTGGAGTCCGCCACGCCCGGGAGCGTGTTCCTGGGCGAGCTGTCCCTGGACGGCAGCCTGCGGCACACCAATGGCATCCTGACCATGGTGTCGGTGGCCCGCGACCAGGGATTCGATTCCGTTTTCGTACCCGAAGTGGATGCCGAGGAAGCATCACTGGTGGAAGACATCACCGTCTATCCCGCGCCGTCGCTGGACTCCGTGGTTCGTCATCTCAGGGGCGAAACGCTGCTCGAACCCATGCGTGGCGACGGCTGGGCCCACTGCACAGCAATGACCGACAGCCCAGTCCAGATGGACATGGCGCACATCAAGGGCCAGGAGCACGCAAAGAGGGCTCTCGAGGTCGCCGCGGCGGGGTTCCACAACCTCCTCTTCAGCGGCCCGCCCGGTAGCGGCAAGACCCTTCTGGCCCGTTGCCTCCCGTCAATCTTGCCCCGAATGGTCCCGAAGGAGGCGCTGGAGGTGACCAAAATCTACAGCGTCCATGGAGCCCTTCATTGCGAGAACCCGCTGATCATGCAGCGGCCATTCCGGTCGCCGCACTACACCATCTCGAACGCCGGTCTGGTCGGCGGCGGACGCACGCTGCGACCGGGGGAAATCACCCTGAGCCACCGTGGGGTACTTTTCCTTGACGAGCTGCCGGAGTTCAACCACTCGGCGCTGGAGTCGTTGCGACAGCCGCTGGAAGACAAGGTCGTGACGATCAGCCGCGTTGCCGGCAGCGTCACCTATCCTGCCAGTTTCATGATGGTCGCAGCCATGAACCCCTGCCCCTGCGGGTTTCACAACCATCCGGCCAGGGAGTGCACCTGCAGCGCTTCAACCGTCGCCCGGTACCAGAAGAAGATCAGCGGCCCGTTGATGGGCCGGGTAGACGTTTTCGTCGAAGTGCCTCCAGTTGAATACGAGAAACTTGTCGACACCGTCCCGTCGGAGGGTTCCAGTGGCCCCCGGGAGCGCGTCGAAAAGGCGCGGGAGGTCCAGCGCGAGCGATTCAGGGACAACGGCTTCCTCTGCAACTCCGAGATGGGCCCTGCCGAGGTCTGGCGGCACTGCCAGCTGGACGACGGCGCCAGAAGCCTCCTCCAGACTGCCGCCCAGCGTCTCACCCTTTCAGCACGTGCCTTCCACCGGGTCCTGAAGGTCTCCCGTACCATCGCTGACCTGGACGGTTCCGAGAGCATCAGTGTCCCTCACCTCGCAGAGGCGCTCCAGTACCGCGCAAGGGCGGCCACTGCCTGACGCGCTCTGAATTCCAGCATGCTTGTCATCAGACTGCGTGGGCCACTATGATATGGGCCATGGAAGAGAAGCAGGTGAAATATCCGCTGGGAACGCTCTCGCGGATAGAGGCGGTAACTTTCGGAGAGCCAGGCCGGCGCACGTTCAGGCTGGACATTCACTCCGGCTCAGCTTTTTGCTCTGTATGGCTGGAAAAGGAGCAGCTTTCCCAGTTGGGCGTGTATCTCCGGGACTTCGTTGCCGGGCTGTCGGCCGAGGAAAAGGCTCGGGAGAGTTCGCCGCAGGAGCCGGGCTGGGGGGGTGGCGAGGCCACGCTCGATTTCAAGGCCGGTCAGATGTATCTAAGCCACGACCGGGAGTCGAACTCGTTCTACATGCAGGCCCACGAGCGAGAAACCGAAGAAGAACAGGAGGAGTCGCCTCCCCAGGAGGCCCAGTCGGTGAGCTTCTGGATGACTCTGCCTCAGGCAACCGAACTCGCTGAAGAGTCACTACGAATCTGCGCCGCCGGCCGCCCCACCTGCTTCCTGTGTGGACAACCGATCAACCCCGAAGGGCACGTCTGCCCGAGGGCAAACGGCCACACGGTCCTCGAAGCTGGCTGACAGCTCGGACGGGCTCACTCCCCAGACTGGATAACGCCGTTTGACCTCCGACGTTACAGTCCAAGACGTTCTGCGCCAAGGCGAAATTCTGTCCTGCCAGCTCACCCGCATGGGCTCAAATTACACCTTCGTGGTCAATGTGGGGCTGGAAGGGGTGGAAGCGCTGGGCATCTACAAGCCCAGGGACGGTGAAGCGCCGCTGTGGGACTTCCCCAACGGCACGCTGTACAAGCGCGAGTATGCCGCCTATCTTCTCAGCGAAATCCTGGGATGGGAGTTGGTCCCTTTTACACTGATTCGCGAGGGGCCCTACGGCATCGGGTCGGTCCAGGAGTTCATCGAGCACGACCCCCGGGAGAACTACTACACCCTGGGAGGCGATTACGCGGAGCAGTTGCGGGTCGTATGCTGCTTCGACCTCGTGGCCAACAGCACCGACCGCAAGCCGAACCACCTGATCATCGGCGCCGACGGGAAGCTTTGGAGCATCGACCACGGGCTCACCTTCCATTCCGATGTGAAGATCCGCACCGTCATCTGGGATTTCGGGGGAGAGCCGATCCCGGAACCGCTGCTGGGCTCGTTGGCCGAATTACAGGCCAGGCTGAGCGGCCCTAAGAGGAGCATGCCCAAGCTCCTTCAGGAATTGCTGGACCTTCTGACGCCCCCGGAAGCGGAGGCGTTGAAGGGTCGGTTGGAGTGGGTACTCACCGAACGGACGTATCCCGGACTTTCCCGGCCGCGACGCCGGCGGGGAGGCTAGCACGGGCGCAGGGGAGGAAGGCATTCATGGGCGTGGAGACGATTAGCGCAATCACCTTGGCGGTGACGGACATGGCCCGCTCCGTGGTGTTCTATCGTGACTTCGTCGGATTGGAAATGCTGTACGGGGGCGAGGAGACTTCATTCACCAGCTTCAGCGTGGGAGGAGCTTACGTCAACCTGATTCTGCGCGAAGAACAACCGGCGTGGTGGGGAAGGCTCATCCTGTACGTGGATGACGTGGACGCGCATTACGAGCGCCTGACCGGCTTCGGTCTCAACCCATCCACGGTTCCCGAAGACGCCCGGTGGGGTGAACGGTACTTCCACATCGACGACCCGGACGGCCACGAGCTCAGCTTCGCGAGGCCGATTCCCGGCGGGCGACAGGGATGAGTGTTCTCAGACGTTAATCAGGAAGTTGATTACGTCGCCGTCCTTGACCTGGTAGGTCTTGCCCTCCGAACGGAGTACGCCCTCCCTGCGTCCCTGGGCCACGCTCCCGCACCGGACCAGGTCGTTGTAGTGGATCACCTCCGCACGAATGAAGCCTCGGATGAAGTCTGTGTGTATGCTACCCGCTGCATCAAGGGCGGGGATGCCGACGGGCACAGGCCACGCCCTCACCTCATCATCCCCCACGGTCAGGAATGAGACCAACCCGACCGTTTCGTAGCACACCTGCTTGACACGCTCCACGGCCGACTCGCCCAGCCCCAGAGCGTCCCGGAACTCCTCCGCCTCGTCCTCCGGCATCAGGCCCAGGTCCTCCTCGAGACGGGCGCACAAGTTGATCGTTCCAAGGCCCTCCATCATCTCGCCGGGAAGGCCGGTCTCGTGCAGGGATGCGCTCTCACCCGACTCGTCGGTGTTGAAGGCCACGACAATTGACTTGTCGGTCAGCAGCTGGTAGTCCCTTATCGCCGACCTCTCTGAGGGCGTCAGGTCCTGCTGGCGGACCCGCTTACCGGCCTCCAGCTCTTGCCTCACCTTCTGGACCGCCTCAGCCTGGGGCACCAGCGCCGGGCGTTCCGCCGGCTTGGACTTCTTCAAGGAGTCAGACAGCCGCGCTTCCGCACGCTCCAGCGTTTCCAGGTCGGCCAGCGCCAGTTCGTTCAGCATCGAAGACAGGTCTCGGGCAGGATCCGCTGGACCCTGCAGGTCGTCTTCGAAAGCCCGCACGACCAAGAGCAGCGCTCCGACGCCCTGCAGGATGTTGCGGTGCCGACCCGCCAAGCCCTGGTTGCGGTTCGCCCTGTCGGCGGGCGGAAGGTCCCAGAACTTTATCTCCGCATAAACCACCTTCCGCGGGTTGTACATCTCACCCAGGACCGACAGTCTCTGGTCTGTCACCTTCACAACGCCGACCTGTACCGGCCCTGCGCTGCCACCCACTGTGGCTGCCCCGTTCCCGCCGGTAAGTGCATTGAAGGTGGTGGTTTTCCCGCTAAGGGGCAGCCCGATAATCGCTATGTCCATGCCTGCTAGGTACTCCTGTTCTTTCTGGAATCAACTGGGTGGGTTCAGTACGATTGGGTGGGTTCAGTAAGACTGGAAAAGGTGGCCCCATTCGGTCTTGAGGGCGGCCTCGATGCGGCGGCGGCCTTTCGTCTTGAGCCAGTAGCCGTTGTGATAAATGTTTGAGGCGAGGAAAGCCCAGCCCACGATGGGGCTTCGGAGCAGCATGTTCTCCAGCGGCTTGAGCGGGCCCCAGTAGATCAGCTTCTGGCCCCGGCTCGCGAAGGTGTTCTCGACTCCTGAAAACTTCCAGTCAACGCCGCTGATGTCCTCACCTCGGACGTCGATGTCCGAAACCTCTCCGCAACCCAGCCCGCGCTCGTGGGCCAGGCGGATGAACGGGATGCTCATGGGGTCGAAGCCCATCATCTTCGCCGCAACAGCGTCGATGGCCACTTGGTCGGCACTGGCCAGGATGCGGTCCTTGACGTGCCACCGCATGGCCCGGGGACCGGGGCCGTCGCCCGCAAATGTCCCGTCCATCACGGCGAAGAGGCCCGGGTGAATCTCCTGCTGGATCGCCAACAGGTCCACCAGCGTCTCGTGGATCACCGAGTGGGTCCAGTGGCGCTTCCGGTGGAGCAGCCCGCCGAAGGCGTTTTTCATGGCCCCGGTCATGGTGGTGAACACATGGGTCTTCATCGTCGGCAGGTGGACGATGTTGGTGCCCGGAAAGCTCTCGGGGATCTGGATTCCTTCGGGGAAAATGTCGTCCAGCGCGAGCATCTCCGCGCAGGGCTTGTAATCGATCCAACGGTTGGGGGGGGTGTCGAGGTGTATGGCTGGCAGGCCAACCCTGTCCTGGGCGGCCTTGTGCTTGTTTTTCTCCTCCCCCTCGTACGAGTCGACAACAACTGTCCCGTTGTGGGCCGCCACCAGGTCGCGGTGCCCCATTGCCTTCAGTGCGTTGGCGACGCCCTCGATCTGCCAAGGCGTGGATGAACAGCCCGGGTACCAGTGCTGCCACGAGATGTTGACCTTCAGCAGGGTCTGGTAGTCAGTGGGCAGAAATTGTTCAGCGCCGGCCAGTCGCATGGCTCGGGCGATGTCATCCTGCACCGTCTCGGGCGTCGTGGCCACCACGGCGACGATTGGAGGGGTTGTAGAGCGCGCAGAAGGGTGTCGATTGGCTTCCTGGGTCTGCATAGGGACTCCAGCAGTGGCGCCGCCTCCATGCAGATGCACCGGGCGCCAGGCAGGGTGTTGTTTTTCGGACTTTATCCGTTAATCAGCAGCACTGCGGCCGACACGGCAAGCCAGCTCGCGACCGTCGCAAGCAGGGGCAGATCGCGCACCATCAGCTGTTCGGGGGCTTCGGCATCGCTGCTGTGGTTAAGCAGGTACAGGTACCGGAACAACCCGAGAGCTACCAGCGGCAGGGTGAACAGCATCGCATTGTTTTCGGGAAGGTTCTCCGCCTCTATAGTATAAAGAGTATAACTGAGCAGCGCGGCCGTTGCTGATATGATCAGCATCTGGGAAATGAACGGGCCTGAATAGTGCGCCAGGACCCGCCGCTGGCGGTCGGCGCCGTCTCCGGCCAGCCTGACCTCGGCATAGCGGCGGCCAAGCACGATGAACAACGCGCCCGCACCCGTGGTGGTGTACAGCCAGGGTGAGGGATCAACGTCGATGGCCAGCGCACCGGAGACGGCCCGGATAACGTAACCGCTGGCCACGGCGAACACGTCCAAGAGCACCACGTTCTTCCCGCCCAGGCAGTACCCGGCGTTAATGGCGAGGTAGATCCCGCACACCAGCAGCAGCACAATGCCCGCGAACCAGGCAGCGGCCAGCCCGGCGGCCAGCAGCACCACGATGAGAAGTATCGCCGCGGGGAGCCCGATGCTGCCTGAGGCGATGGGGCGGCTGCGCTTGCGGGGATGTTCCCGGTCGGCATTCCGGTCCATGAGATCGTTGAAGACATAGACGCCACTGGAAAGGGCGCAGAAGCCCAGGAACAGGACAGCCAAGCGCCCCAGCAGGGCAGGAACGTAGCCCAGTGAATCCGCCGACCAGGCGATGTCGATAGCGAACAGCAGGGGCAGGAACACCAGCCCGTTCTTGACCCACTGCAGGGGCCGCAGCAGGCGGACCACGTCAGTCATTGGTCTCGCTAACGGCCTGGGCCGCTCACCACTGGCCCAGCGCTCGTTGAGGCATTCGCCCGTTCCATGGCTCTGAGCCCGGCATACCATGCACCCAGGGCGGACATGCTGCTGTAATAGAAGGCCACAACCACCACTCCGCCCCAGAGCAGGAACGGATAGGCAAAGTCCCCGACCGCAGTGACAACGCTGGCAGCAATCACCGTTATGACCACAACGATTACCCCCATCCAGATGCCGTATGCCAACGCCTTTCGCCCGGGAGAACCGGGGTGGTCGCGGGCGGCGTTTATGCCGAAATACCCGGCTATGAACGGCCCGGCCGGCACGCCAACAAAGTGGACGACGGGAATGATGGCCAGCAACACCACCACCGCCAGTCCCACGAACAGACCCTTAACCATTGGTCAAGCCACTACTCTGACATTAGAATTGCCCGGCCATTATATCCGAAACCCGTCGCCTTACCGGCCGCGACAGGAGACCAGCTTGGCCTCAAACGGCGGTACCGACCTTCCCTTCGATGACGATTCACCCTTCCTCCGGTTTGTAGGCTTGGAGACTGGCATGTCGGAAGGAGGAGTCGGGCGGGTGTCCCTTTCCGTGCAGCCCCATCATCTGCAGGCGGCGGGACAGGTGCACGGCGGGCTGATTGCAGTGTTGGCCGATACTGCCATGTTCCGGGCTGTCCGGTCCCTGCTGGGCCCCGGACAGCGCACCACAACCGTGGAACTAAAGGTGAACTTCCTCGAAAGCGCCAGTGCGGGCAGGCTTACGGCCAGCGCGACGGTCGTCAACCGGGATGAGAGGCTACTCGTCGGCGACATAGAAATCACGTCCGACGACGGGCGCCTGATAGCACAGGGCCTGGGGACTTTTCTGGTGATGGGAGGCGGCTGACCCACAAAATCCCTCTCCATAACCCTTCGTACCGCATGCACCCTTCGTTCTGTGTGCCAGTGCTGTCTCTGAGAGTAAGCCTGTGCGAAATTGGAATTGATACCGGACTGGTGTATACTTGCCCAGTTGCAGGCCGCTTGGAGGAGCAACGAGATGAAGATCCCCATGCGAGTCGATTATGGGGTGCGAGCCTTGGTGGAGTTGGCTCTTCACTACGGCGAGGGCCCGGTTCAGACTGCTGAAATAGCAGCGAAGCAGGGTATCCCCGTTGCCTATCTCGACCAGTTGATGGCGTCCCTCAACAAGTTTGGTTTCGTGGTCAGCCGCCGGGGACCGAGGGGTGGCCACATGCTGGCGATGCCCCCTCGGGACACCAACCTCAGCATGGTTATGTCCAAACTCGACGCCAACAGCTCCCCCCTCGACTGCTTGGTCAACCCTCACGACTGCATGTTGTCTGACACCTGCGCCCAACAGGAAGTCTGGAAGTCGGTGGAGGATGCCATACTGGAACTACTCAGCAACATCTCCCTGGCAGACTTGGCCGAGCGTCAGATGAGCCTCGCTGCCACCGCTTCCTAGCACGAATCAATCCTCCCTGACCCAGCAGTCTAATGCCGTCTGTGATCCAGGCGGCATGTTATTTTTACTTGGAACAGTCATTACGAATTTCGTCCCAAATTAGCCAGGTGATTTACATATTCATTATATTACTTCATAGTTTGACAGTGGGTTTGGCAAAATCTACAATTTGGAAAGCATCAACTCTGGCAATCCCATCCCTTTCCCTATTCAAAAATTCGGAGGAGAAGGGTCCATGGCAACTTACGACATCATCATCAGAGGCGGCACCATCGTCGACGGGACGCGCGCTCCCCGCTATATCAGCGACGTCGCCATCAAAGACGGGCGAATCGCCAAGATTGGCGGCCTTAACGGCGGCACCGCCGAGCGTGAGATCGAAGCCAAGGGCCTCATCGTGGCCCCCGGCTTCGTTGACCTTCACACCCACTACGACGCCCAGATTTTCTGGGACCCCTATTGCACCCTGTCCGGCTGGCACGGGGTAACTTCCATAGCTCTGGGCAACTGCGGCTTCGGCTTTGCGCCCTCCCGCGTCGAGGATCAGGACCGCGCCATGCTCAGCATGACCCGCAACGAGGCCATCCCCTACGACGCCATGAAAGAGGGGATGCCCTGGAACTGGGTCACGTTCCCCGACTTCATCGACAGCCTGGAGAAGACCCCCAAGGGCATCAATTGCCTGACCTACGTTCCGCTGACCCCGCTCTACGCCTGGGTCATGGGCTGGGACGAGGCCAAGAGCCGCCGCCCGACCGAGGCCGAGTTACAGGAGATGGTGCGGCTGATCCACGAGGCCATGGACCATGGTGCCTGCGGATGGTCGGCCCAGGTCCTGGGCGAGACCTCGGTGCAGCGCGACTACGACGGCTCGCCGATGATTACCGACCTCCTGTCGGAACATGAGGTGCTCTCCTTCGCGCAGGTGCTCAGAGACCGCGACGAAGGCTTCATTGAGCTGGCCTACCAGGAAACTGGCGAAGATGGCCGGCCCTTGGGCGAAGAAACACGCAATTTCTTCGAGCGTGTGGCTGAGGTGTCAGGACGCCCGGTGCTCTACCAGGCCGTCGCCCCCAACGCCGTCCACCCGGAGCAGCACCGCGAGCGCATTCGCTGGCTGGAGAGTTGCGCCGAGCGGGGCCTGCGCGTCTACGGCCAGGGCGCAACCCGTCGCGGCGGCTTCGAGCTGACCTTCGAGGACTGGAACCTGTTTGACGACACCCCGATGTGGCGCGAGGTTACCCTGGGTGACAAGGCCACTCGCAAGGCCAAGATGCAGGACTCGGAGATGCGGCGCAAGCTGAAGGAGGAGTGGGACTCGGGCACCCGCCCCACTTTGGTGGTTCAAGGCTCCGTGGGCAGCCTGCAAGTGATGACCCGCAAGGTCAAGATTGACATCGGAGCCCAGTCCGACTTCACCCGGATGCCGGCCAAGGTCAGCGTCGCCGGCCAGGACTACTTCCTGGTCAACACCCGCGACGGGTTCAAGCTCCTGTCCGTGGTCTGCCCCCACCAGGGCGGCACCATCGGCGACGAGGGCGACGCTTTCGTCTGCGACACCCACGCCTATGAGTACGAGCACGACGGTGGTCGCTGCATCACCAACCCCGAACTGCGGATGAAGTCCTTCGTGGTCAACGTCGTCGACGGGCGCATGATTGCGCTGGCCCCCGACGAAACCGAGGCTTCCAGCCCTCAGGCCGGTCTGACAGTACAGCAGATCGCCGACGAGCAGGGCAAGCACGTCATCGACGCGCTGCTGGACATGTGCGTCGAGGACGACCTGGCCACCGAGTTCTACGCCGACACCCAGGGCCGAGACCAGGCCCAGTACACCGCCGAGGTGCTGGACTCCAACCACATCGTGGCCGGTGTGTCCGATGGCGGCGCCCACGTCAAGTTCCTGACCGCGGGCATCTACCCGACGGACATGCTGACCTGGCTGGTGCGCGACGAGAAGGTCATCACGCTGGAGGACGCCCACTACAAGCTGTCCTTCCTGCCCGCCCACTTCGGCGGCTTCCAGGACCGCGGAGCGCTCCGCGAGGGCTCCCCGGCCGACGTGGTCATCTACGACCTGCAGAAGCTGGAGGTCCTGCCCAGCGAAGTGGCAGAGGACCTTCCCGGCGGCGAGTGGCGGCGCATCCAGAAGGCCAAGGGCTACCGGTACACCATGGTCAATGGAGAGGTGACTTTCGAGGACGGCGAGCCGACGGGCGCCTTCCCCGGCCGCCTGCTCCGCAACGGCCGCGGCTAGTCGCCACACCAGGCCGTCCCAAGCCCTCTGACTAACGGCAAGCAAGGGCCCCCGGAGAACTCCGGGGGTCCTTTCTTGCGTCTGCAGGCTCAATTGTGCGTGATAAACTACCGGAAACGGAAACAGATACACTTCGCAGTGATTACGAAATTCCGCCAAGACCCTTCCGGGAAAGTCCCGAACGCAGGGACCAACGCATCCGCAAGCATGTGGCCCAAGCCCAGGAATACTGGGCCAAGGGAGCCTTATGTCTGCGCGAAGATGATATGTGCCAGGCGGCGGAAAAGGGATGGGGTACCGTCGCCCAGCTGACCAAAGCGGTGGCTACGCTCAAGGGATGGAATCACTACGACCACACAGCGATACGCGATTGCGCGTACGAATTGGCCGATGAAAACCCAAACCAGGAACTCGATACAATCAGGGGAATACAGGCTGCGGAACACCTGCACGGGCAGTTCTACGAAGTCTACATGACCCGTCGGGCAGTCGAAGTAGGTCTGGAAGACGTCGAGCCTCCGCTGGAAATCCTCTGGGGTCTAATCCCCGGCGAGTACACAGGCGGAGGGCTGTTCGGGGGCACTTCTGAGTTCGACGGCAGTTCTGAGAAATAAGTGAGCGCAGACTGAACCCTCGGTTTATCATTGGAAGAGCGCTCGACGGCCCCGATGGAAGTGTTAAGGAACCATCATTTCCAGTTGCGGACATCAGCAAGGTCTTTTGGTTTTCCATGGCAACCTTGCGAGTCCGTTAGTGGTGAGCTTGTCGAACCATGAACGGACGGCCCTTCGACAGGCTCAGGACCAACGGGTTTGTCGACAACTAAAAGACCCTGCGGACATCAGCCCCAATCTTGACACCACTGCCTTCTCCCAGCTAAACTCCGAATCGCAAATGAACCTGCTGAACCGCCGTTTCAAACGCGTTTGCACCTGTCTCATGACATAGGGGGCAGGCAATTTTGCGACGATTTCCCAGCCTGCACCCGCCCGGTTGAGGGCTGCCCCTGGAGGGCAGGGGCAGGTTTTCTCTTTGTACGGAATTTGCCCGTCCCGCCGCTTTAGGGCGGACGGCTGAAAAAGGAGCCGGAATCATGGCCACTCAGCCCATTGCCCTGACCCCGGAACAGGTCAAGCGTTACAGCCGCCACATCATCATGGGCGACGTTGGCTCCAGAGGCCAGCGGACCCTGATGCAGTCCAAGGCGCTGATCATCGGCGCAGGAGGACTGGGCTCTCCAAGCGCCATCTACCTGTCGCTGGCCGGCGTCGGCACCGTCGGCATAGTCGACCTGGATGTGGTGGACCTCTCCAACCTGCAGCGCCAGGTTCTGCACCACACCACCGATGTTGGACGCCCGAAGGTCCAGTCGGCATACGACAACATCAAATCCTACAATCCCGACGTCAACGTTGTACTCCACGAGACCTGGCTGAACTCGGAAAACGCCATGGAAATCATCGGCCAGTACGACCTTGTGGTAAACGGCGCTGACAATTTCGCCACACGCTACCTGGTCAACGATGCCTGCTACCTGCTTGGCAAGCCGCTGGTGGATGGCAGCATCCTGACCTTCGACGGCCAGGCTACGGTATTCATCCCCGGCGAGGGCTGTTACCGCTGCCTGTTCCCGTCGCCTCCTCCTCCGGGAATGGTGCCCAACTGCGCCGAGGCGGGGGTGCTGGGCTCGATGACAGGTCTGGTGGGCAGCATCCAGGCCACCGAGGCCCTGAAGCACTTCCTGGGAATCGGCCAGTCCCTTGTTTCCCGCCTTCTGATCGTGGACGCGCTGGACATGAGCTTCCGCGAGGTTCGCCTCAAGCGGAATCCCAAGTGCCCGCTGTGCGGCGACAACCCCACGGTAACGGAACTCATCGACTACGAAGTGTTCTGCGGCGTGGCTGCACCCCATGAGGAACCTGCCACCGTCGGCGCATCCGACGACTAGACCCCGAACGACGCTCTTGCCTGATTCCCCCTCCTTCCGGGAGGGGGAATTAAATTCCGGCCCGCTCCCGGAAGGACTTGAATGGTCGCTAAACTGACATACAAGGGTATCCTGGACACCATCGGCAACACGCCGACGGTGGAACTGCAGAACATGAGCCCCAAGCCGGACGTGCGCATCTTCGCCAAGCTGGAGGGGGCCAACCCAACTGGCAGTGTCAAAGACCGCATCGGCCTCAAGATGATCGAGCGGGCGGAGGCCGACGGCGAACTCAGCGGCAACCGGACCATCCTCGAACCCACCAGCGGCAACACCGGCATTTCCCTGGCCATGATAGGCCGGATGAAGGGCTACAAGGTCGCGGTGGTGATGCCCGAAAACGTCAGTGTCGAGCGGGTGCAGCTACTGGAGGCCTATGGGGCGGAGATCATATCCTCCGACGGGTCCAAGGGCACCAACGGTTCCATCGAGGTGGCCCAGGAACTGATCGAAAAGAACCCTCACGACTACCTGATGATGTACCAGTACGGGAACGAGGGTAATCCGGGGGCGCATTACGAGACCACCGGCCCCGAGATCATCGAGGCCATCCCGGACGTCGACATGTTCGTCGCAGGTCTGGGCACCGGCGGCACTCTTATGGGCGTGGCCCGAAGGCTCAAGGACTACAACCCGGCGGTGAAGATCGTTGCCGTCGCTCCCGACCCCGACGACTTCATCTCCGGCCTCCGCAGCTTGGAGCACGGCTTTATTCCACCCATCCTGGACATCAACCTGCTGGACTCCCGGATGCTGGTGGGCAGCCTTGAGGCGTTCCAGACCACCAAGAGGCTCCTGACGGAGGAAGGCATCTTCGCGGGCGTGTCTTCAGGGTCGGTGGTCTATGGCGCCATCCGGCAGGCCGAACGCATGGAGAGCGGCTCCATCGTCTGCCTGCTTGCCGACGGCGGTTGGAAGTACCTCAGCACCGCCCTGTGGACAAGGGACTATGACCAGCTCCACCAAGAGTCCAAGGGCAAGATCTGGTGGTAGCGGACTACAGGCAGGAGCCCGTAGACCGCTCCTGGAAACAATAGGCCGGACCTCAATTTTGGATTGATGACCAGTCGCCCACAAAGGCGGCTGGTTCCGTTTTGACCGGCAATCAGGAGGCTTACTTGGCTGACCATACGGGCTCCCCCCAGGGCCGGGTGGTGATGGTGCAGGGCACGGCGTCTCACGTTGGCAAGAGCGTGCTCGTCACCGCATTGTGCCGCATCTTCCGGCAAGATGGTTATCGCGTCGCACCATTCAAGGCCCAGAACATGTCCAACAACTCCTTCGTCACCCCTGACGGCGGTGAGTTGGGAAGGGCCCAGGCAGTGCAGGCAGAGGCCTGCGGCATCGAGCCCGTGGTGGAGATGAACCCCATCCTGCTCAAGCCCGAAGCCGACCACAGCTCGCAGGTTGTGCTGCTGGGCAAGCCCATGGCCCGCGCCTCAGCCAGCTATTTCTCCACCGCCAAGCCCATGCTCTGGGAATCCGTCGCCAACTCCCTCGACGGCTTGCGTTCGCAATTCGACGTGGTCGTCATCGAGGGAGCCGGCAGCCCTGCGGAGATCAACCTCAAGCAGAATGAAATCGTCAACATGCGGGTGGCCCTGCATTCGGGAGCCCCGGTGCTGCTTGCCGGAGACATCGACCGCGGCGGCGTATTCGCCTCCCTCATCGGCACCATGGAAATCCTTGACCCTCACGAGCGTGACGCTGTTGGAGCGTTCATCATCAACAAGTTCCGAGGCGACCTCTCCTTGCTGGAGCCCGGCCTGGTCTGGCTGGAGGAACGGACCGGAAAGCCGGTTCTTGGGGTGGTGCCCTACTACCGCGATATTGAAATCGCGGAGGAAGACTCGGTGTCGCTGGAGCGGCGCCAGGAACTGAAGTCGCAGACCGGCTTCGTCCTCGACATCGCGGTGATGGGGCTTCCTCACATTTCCAACTTCGACGACTTCGACCCTCTCAGCCGCGAACCGGGCGTGCGCCTGCGTTATGTGGAGAGCCGCGATAGTCTTGGCGAGCCCGACCTAGTAATCCTGCCGGGCACCAAGACCACCATGGCCGACCTCTGGTGGCTCCGCGAGCGCGGCTTCGCCTCGGAAATTCGCCGGCAGTTCGACGCCGGCACTCCCGTAGTCGGAATTTGCGGTGGCTACCAGATGATGGGCCGGCGCATCCTCGATCCCCACGGAGTCGAGTCTCCCGACCCTGAAGCCGCCGGGCTCGACCTGCTGCCCGTGGACACCGTATTCGCCCCGGTCAAGGAAACCCACCGGGTGCGCGGACTTGTCGCATCCAACTCGGGAATGCTGGAGCGAGCCGGGGACGCTGCCGTCGAGGGCTACGAGATACACATGGGGTCGTCTGTCCCGACCGGGGAGGCCGCCGTTCCCTTCCGCATCAGTCGTCCCGGGCAGCCAGCTGCGGACGACGGAGCAATTTCCGCCAACGGCCGGGCGCTGGGGACATACGTCCATGGCCTCTTCAACAGTCATGCCCTCCGACGTGGCTTGCTGGAGCAGTTGGCCCACTGGAAGGGCGTCAACCTTCCCCCCGTTTCCGACACCGGAGGCCAACTATCGCGGGATGCCGAATACGACAAGCTGGCCGACACCGTTCGCACCAGCATTGACATGGAATTGCTCTACAGCCTCACTGGCTTGACACCGCCGGAAATTGACTGAGCGGGGAACGATGTCATGTAAATTCCGTACCCTATTTCAGCCGGTTTTGCGCCCGTAACGCGGCTCAGGGCTACCGCTTCTAGCTGGCGGAGCGCCGTCATTCCGATGAAACATGTCCTCAACCCGATCGGGAAGCGGGAATTCGGGGCTTCCGTCCTCCCGACCGCCCTTGGCCGCCAGGGCGGATTCTGCCTCATCCGGCAACCGTCAGGCTCATTTGGGGTCACTGGATTCCCTCTTTCGCTGGACTGACGGGTTGATTTCGCTACGTCACTGGCCCTGCGGCCCAAATGCGACAGCCCTGTAACGCGGCTGGGGGAGGTTGCCCGAGGGCAGTCTCGATGCTATACTCGGTAACACATGGTTCCTCCTTTATGTAAGCGGGTTCGGCCCGCTTTCTTGTTGCGGGAGACATGCCATCTGCGGCCAGATTGGGGGTAGGGGCTGAACTATGAAAAGCGATTTTATGGTTGCGTTAAAACAGTTGGCGGCGGAGCGGCACCTTCCTATGGAACAGGTGCTCGGTGCCATCGAAGTCGCGCTCGCATCGGCTTTCAAGAAGGATAACCCGGCTTCGGGGCAGAACATCTCGGTCACGCTGAACCCAAACAACGGTGAAGTCAGCGTCTACGCCCTCAAGACCGTCGTCGAATCCGTGGAAGACGACGAGAGGGAAATCACTCTGATGGATGCGCGAAGGATCAGGCGTGAAGTAGCGCTGGGTGACGAAGTTGCCGCCGCCGAGCCGCTCCCTCACAACGCCAGCCGTATCGCCGCACAGACGGCCAAGCAGGTCGTCCTGCAGCGGCTCCGCGAGGCGGAACGCGAGTTGCTGTTCCAGGAGTTCGCCCAGCACGAAGGCGACATCATGTCCGGCATCGTCGAGACTTCGGATCCGGGTCGCGCCATCACCCTTGACCTGGGGCGGGCCCAGGCCATTTTGCCACAGGAAGAACAGGTCAACACGGAGCGGTACCGCAAGGGCCAGCGCGTGAAGGTATTCATACTCAGCGTCCGCAGCGCCCCGAAGGGTCCCGAGATTCTCGTGTCCCGCAGCCACCGCAACATGCTGCGCCGCTTGTTTGAGATTGAGGTGCCTGAGGTTCACAACGGCGTAGTTGAGATCAAGGCCATCGCCCGCGAGTCCGGCTTCCGCAGCAAGGTTGCGGTCAGCGCCACGCAACCCGGCATTGACCCGGTAGGGTCCTGCATCGGCATTCGCGGAAACCGCATACAGAGCATAGTCAACGAGCTCCAGGGCGAGAAGATCGATATCGTCTCATGGGACCCCGATCCCAGGTCCTTCATCGCCAACTCCCTCAGCCCCTCCGAGCCCGTGCAGGTGGAACTGCTCGACTCAGAGCAGACTGCTGTCGTCGTGGTTCCAGACAGGCAGCTGTCCCTCGCCATCGGCAAGGAAGGACAGAACACCCGCCTCGCCGCCCGTCTGACCGGTTGGCGCTTGGACATCAAGGGCATGACCGAGTGGGAGGAAATCCGGGAGGCTCGGCTGCATGCCGCCGCGGCCAAGGCTGCCGCTGAGACCGCAGCCCTCGCTGAAGCCAAGGCGATTGTTGAGTCGGTCGCCGAGACCGCAACGGAAGAGCAGGAAGCCGAATTGGAGGCAGCCGTCGCCGAAGCTGTGGCTATCGTCGAAGAAGCAGCCGAAGCGCTGGAGATTGCCGACACCCCCGAAACCGTGGAAGCGCAGATCGAGGAAGAGTTGCCTGTCGCGGGAATCGACGAGGATAGCATTCTCGAAGCGCTCATCAACGAAGAAGAACTGCTCAGTGACACAGCCACCACAGCAGAGAGCACAGACGAAGAGGGGTCCCTAGGGATCAGTGTGGAAGACCTGGACTCCTTCACGCTCGACGATGTAGCGGTCCTCGACGAGGAAGACGAAGAGATCGAAGAGGAACCCTTGGAGCTCAGCGAGTTGCCTGTACTTACTCCCGACGCTGGCAAGATCAGGTTTGCCGAGGACATCGTCGAAGACATCCGCGGCGGCGGGCGCCGTGGCGGCGGGCGATCCCGCAGGGGCGGTGGCGGAGGTTCCCGCCGGCGATAGACTTATTCTACTTGGGCCGGTCGGGCTGGCGGGGCAATCAGGAGGGAAGGAATTGCCGAGAAAGCGGCACATCCCGGAGCGCACCTGCATTGCCTGCGGCAATAAGAAGCCCAAGGCAGATCTGTTGCGGGTTGTGCGCTCGCCGGAGGGCCGGGTTTCCCTGGACCCTACCGGTAAGGCCCCTGGACGTGGTGCCTACGTTTGTGGCCCTGGGTGCTGGGACACAGCCATCGGACGGGGGCGTTTGGCCCGCAGCTTGTCCAGCACGCTTTCCTCCGACGACATAGAAACCTTGAGGTCATCTTTTCTTCAAGTATGATCCGTTCTACTATATCTTATGACTAGTGCCTTGCAACTGAACTCCGTATTGGCAGGTGAACGAATAAATGACTACTACAACAACTGACGAACCCGGCCGCGGCCAACGCGCCCGGCGGGAGCGAGGCGAGAGGCGGACCGCTCCGGCCCGTCCCCTCGTGCTGCCTTCGACCATGACCGTTCAATACCTGGCCGAAGTGCTTAACCAGTCCCCCATTGACGTCATCAAGCAGTTGATGCGCAACGGAATCATGGCCAGCATGAATCAGGTCATCGATTACCAGGTGGCCACGCTGGTTACCACCGCTTTCGCAATAAGGACCAGTATGGCACCGGAACCGTCTGCCGCTGCGACCAAGACCAGCGCAACCGGAGAGGAGGACGAAGAGGAGGACCTGACCACCAGGCCGCCGGTCGTAGTCGTCATGGGACACGTGGACCACGGCAAGACATCCCTCCTCGACTACATCAAGAGCTCCAGGGTCGCCGACCGTGAGGTTGGAGGCATCACCCAGCACATCGGGGCCTACCAGGTGGAGGTCAACGACAAGCCCATTACCTTCCTCGACACGCCGGGGCACGCCGCCTTCACCGCCATTCGAGCCCGTGGCGCCCGTGTCACCGACATCGCGGTGCTGGTCGTGGCCGCGGACGACGGCATAATGCCGCAGACCGTCGAGGCCATCAACCATGCCAAAGCGGCGAATGTGCCTATCGTGGTCGCCATCAACAAGATGGACCTTCCGGGAGCAGACCCGGAGCGGGTGAAGCGGCAGCTCAGTGAGAACGAACTGCTGGTGGAGGACTGGGGCGGCGACATTATTTCCGTCAACGTGTCCGCACGGACCGGCGACGGTATGAACGACCTACTGGAGAACCTCCAGTTGGTCGCCGAGATCTCTGAGCTCAAGGCCAATCCCGACAAATCGGCCACTGGCGTTATCATCGAAGCCAAGCTCGACCGCAAACGAGGCCCCAGCGCCACCGTACTGGTGACCGACGGCTCCCTTTCCGTGGGCGACCATATCGTCGCCGGGACTGCGACCGGGCGCGTCCGGGCCATGACCGACGACAAGGGACAGAGTATCGACAGGGTCGCCCCCGGCACCCCCGCTGAAATCCTGGGCTTCGGTTCCTTGCCCGAGGCGGGCGACCAGTTGAAGGTGACAGCCAATGACCGGGAGGCCCGCACACTGGCCGGCGGCAGGGAACGCGCCCCCGGTTCGCGCCCGCTGCAGTCCCGCGCCCTCAGCCTGGAAGAAGTGGTAAACCGGGTAGGGCTGGACGACGTCAAGGAATTGACTCTGGTGCTGAAGGCCGACGTCCAGGGAAGCCTGGAAGCCATCCGCCAGTCCCTGGGGCGGCTTGTCGACGAAGACGCCAAGGTCCGTGTCCTGCATACCGCTGTAGGGGCGGTCACTGAATCAGACGTCCTTCTCGCCAGTGCTTCCGAGGCCGTAATCATAAGTTTCTCCATCGGTTCGGAGCCCAGCGCAGAGCGGCTGGCCGACCGGATGGGAATCGAGATTCGGAACTACAACATCATCTACCAGTTGATCGACGACATTGAGCTTGCCCTCCATGGAATGCTGGAGCCCGTGTTTGCCGAGGTCATCGTCGGCCGGGCTGAAATCAGAGAGGTATTCGGAGGACGGCGTGGCATCCAGATCGCTGGCTGCCGTGTCTCCGAGGGCAGGATGGTGCGCAACGGCGCGGTGCGTGTCACGCGTGATGGCGAGAACGTTGCCCAAAGCACCATTTCCAGCCTGCGCCACTTCAGGGATGAAGTAAACGAGATGAACGCCGGCACCGAGTGCGGCATCATCCTCCAGGGATTCAACGAATTCCAGAACGGCGACATCCTGGAAGTCTTCCGCCAGGAGCGGGCCAGGAGATAGCCCGCTCCCGAGACCACATTGAGCGACTTCCCGGATCCTCCTTTGGGGGTGCGCCATGCCGCGGCGTGTCGACCGCGTCAATGAACTCTTACGTTCAGAAATCAGCCACCTGATCGCTCGCGAGATCAAGGACCCCCGCGTCGCTGGGGTCATCAGCGTGACGGAAGTCATCGCTTCCAGCGACTTGCGAACCGCCAGGGTCTACATCAGCGTGATGGGCCCCGCCGCCGACCGGCAGTTGGCCCTTGAAGGAATTCGCTCGGCGGCCTCATTCCTCCGCCGCGAGTTGCGGGACCGGGTGAACTTGAAGCACACACCCCACATGACATTTCATCTGGACGACTCCATCGAAGAAGGAGACCGGGTGTTGCGCTTGATGGAAGGCCAGTCTCCGGAGAATTATGCCGCCGATTACCTGGAGCGGTTCGAGCCAGTGCGGCGGCTCAAGGGACCTCGCAATCCGAGGGGAAGGTAATCTTGCCCAATTCAAAGGAACCCCAGCCACCAGCGGTCAACGGGTTTATGAACCTGTACAAGCCCTCCGGCATCACCTCCATGGAAGCTCTCCGCAGGGTGAAGCGCATCACCGGCCAGAGGAAGAAGGTGGGACACGGCGGCACCATGGACCCCTTGGCCCGTGGGGTCCTCCCCGTGTGCTTCGGCCAGGCAACCCGTCTCATGGACTACGTCACCGGTGGTAGAAAGCGCTACGTTATGGACGTAAAGCTCGGCGAGTCCACCAGCACCTATGACGCTGAAGGCGAAGTTACATCCACTCACGCCTTTGAAGGAATCACACGGGGGCAGGTTGAATCAGCCCTGGAACCATTTGTCGGCGTTGTCGAACAGGTCCCGCCCATGTACAGCGCCGTAAAGATCGACGGGCAACGCCTCTACAAGCTGGCACGGGCCGGGATAGAAGTGGAAAGGGAGGCCCGCAGCGTAGAGATCCACAGTATCCGCCTGACTAATTTCGAGCCGCCGGAGTTGACCCTGGACGTGGAATGCGGAAGAGGCGTCTACATGCGCTCCCTGGCTCACGACCTAGGCCAGTCGCTTGGTTGCGGCGCCCATGTCACGGACCTGGAGCGAAGGAGTTGTGGCGGGTTCTCTGCTTCAGACAGTGTCTCCCTGGAGGAACTGGAAGAAGAAGCCCGAGCGCCCGGCGGCTGGGAGCACCGACTGCACCCTGTGGACTGGGTTATTCGCGAATTCAATAGCGTCACCGTAGGCCCCGCCGCCGAGAAGTACCTGCTCAACGGACAGTCTGTCAGCCTGGGACGACAGGATATCAACGCCAGCTACCTAGAGCAGTTCCGGGCCTACAACACGGACGGCCAGTTCCTGGCACTGGTCAGGTTCGACCGCGCCGGCAACTCGTGGCGGCCGTTGAAGGTGTTCCAGCCGGACGCCTCTTCACCCCTCGCTCCCGCTGCACCCTGACCTCTCCCCGGGCCTGACTCACGAACCAGCCAACAACCGTAACCTCTCTTCCCTTGCTCCCCAAAGGTGAGCAGCCTGTGGTCATTTCCGTACCTGCGACACCTGCAGGTTGGTAACTCACTCCGCGCGCACCCCGCCCCCTTAGCAGCAGCCAGTGGTGCATCCTTCCGCACAGACAAGACTCCCTTCACTGATACGACCACCTGGAATGTAACCCCGAAACCGGCCACCGGCGGTGTTGAAATCCCGGCGGGCTGGCCCTGACCTATCTGCGAAACCCAGGCTGCACGCATCCATTGCGTTCAAATATCCCGTTCAACCTGTTCCCCGAAGCAAATGCACTACCTCAATAGGAACGGCAATTCTTGGCTAGTACTCAGTCAATGTTGGTTTAGAGGGTGGCATAGGTAATTGACTGGTAGTGCTAATCTTTGAGCAATTGGTGTTGCTGTGAGGTGGCGGTGTGGTCAGAGAGAAATTTGCCGTCCGGCTGACGCCGGAGGAACGCGACCAACTGGAGCATTTGGTCCGGGCGGGGAAGAGTCCAGCCCGGGTTACGACCCGGGCGCGCATCCTGCTCAAGACCGGTGAGGGCTGGTCCGCGTCCAGAGTAGCCCAGGCCCTGGATGTGTCCGAGGGCACGGTGTTCCGCCTCAAGCGGCGCTTCGCCGAGGATGGGTTGGACGGGGCGCTCAGGGACCGGACCCAGCCCCACCGGTACCGCAAGCTGGATGACCGTGGCGAAGCCCACCTGATCGCCCTGGCCTGCAGCCCGGCCCCCGAGGGCCACGACCACTGGAACCTGCGCCTGCTGGCGGACCGG
Organism: Dehalococcoidia bacterium; assembly: GCA_965216065.1. Lineage (GTDB taxonomy): Bacteria > Chloroflexota > Dehalococcoidia > Lucifugimonadales > UBA3495 > VXOI01. The sequence goes on along the minus strand of CBDCFB010000002.1, from coordinate 311,920 downwards.
ATGGTTGAACTGGGCGTGGTTGACTCGCTGTCCCACGAGACGGTGCGCCTGCATCTGAAAAAAACATCCTCAAGCCGTGGCAGAAGAAACAGTGGTGCATTCCCAAGGTGAGTGCCGACTTCGTGGCCCACATGGAGGATGTCCTGGACCTGTATGCCGAACCCTACAATCCCGAAAGGCCGGTGGTCTGCTTCGATGAGACATCCACCCAGATGCTGGCCGACGCCCGGACGCCGATCCCGGCGGCACCCGGACACCCCAAGCTTGAGGACTACGAGTACCGGCGGGAGGGCACCCGCAACCTGTTCCTGGCCTGCGAACCCTTGGCAGGCTGGCGGCACGTAGAGGTAACGGAACGGCGCACCAAGGAGGACTTTGCCCACCAGATGCGCTGGCTGGTGGATGAGGTCTATCCGGATGTCCCGGTGGTTCGAGTGGTCCTGGACAATCTGAACACCCATCGCAAGGCGTCGCTCTACGAGGCGTTCCCAGCTGACGAGGCCCGGCGCATTGCCAAACGGTTGGAGTTCCATCACACGCCCAAGCACGGCAGTTGGCTGAATCCTGTCCTGAGCTTGCCGAAGGGATGGCGGAAATCGAGTTCAGCATCTTCTCCCGCAGTTGCCTCAGGCAGCGTCTCCCGGACGAGGAATCCCTCTGCCGGGAGGTCCGTGCTCTGGAAATAGAGCGAAACGAAGCTCAAGCCCGCATCAACTGGCGCTTCAGCATCCAGGACGCCAGAACCAAACTCCATCGCCTATACCCCATCAATTCCTGACTTGACCGAGTACTAAACCGAAGCCAAGGTGAAATGCGCAGAAACATGGGGTAAATTGGCGAAGGGGCAGAGTTAGCTTTTCCAGGCGTCAGAGAGGGGTTGGTGATGGGTGCGAGAGAGATACATCGGGATTTGGAACAATGGGAGATGGATGCCAAGGCCTTGCGCCGGCGGATGATCCTGGCGCCCACGCCCCGGGAGCGGGAGCGGTGGTACGCCGTCTGGCTGCTGGCCCAGGGCTGGACGGCAGCGGCGACGGCGGAGGCGCTGGAGCGGGACCCACACACCATCGGCCGGTGGGCGTCGGCCTTCGGCGAGGGAGGGCCTGCGGCCCTGATATTCGAGCAGTCCGGGGGTTCCCCCCCGCGCTTGACGAGAGGCAGCGGGAGGAGTTGAAGGCGGCGGTGCAGGAGTTGCCGGAGCAGGCAGGTATCCAACTGGCCAACTGGTACTGGAAAGGAGTCCGGCAGTTTGTCTGGGAACGATTCGGCACCAGTTTGAGCCGTAGCAGTTGCCTGAACTGGCTGCACCGCTTGGGGTTTGCCTTCAAGCGGCCCAAGAAGCGGCTGCTCAAGGCGGACGAGGCCAAACGGAAGTCATTCGTGGAGGAGTACGCCGCCCTGTGGGAGGAGGCTCAACGGACTGAAGCCAGAATATTCTTTGCTGATGAGGCCCACTTCCGGGCGGACGCGGAACTGCGGGGCAAGTGGGTGCTGAAGGGTGAACCGGCTCTGGTGGACTCCACCAGCCCGCGGTATGGGGAGAAGGCCAGCTACTACTCGGCGGTGTGCCTGGAGACCGGTGAGGTGGAGTGGATGGAACTGGAGGGCAACAGCAACTCCGGGACCTCGGCGGCCTTCTTGGACCAGTTGAGGAAGGGGCACGCTGGACCGCTGAATGTGATCTGGGACAACGCGCCGGCGCATCGTGGGGAGGCGGTGCGGGAGTACCTCAGGACGCCTGAGCTGGAGCTGAGGTTAATGAACCTGCCGGGCTACAGCCCGGACTTCAATGCCGATGAGGCCATCTGGGGTTGGGCGAGAGAGGAGGCCACTGGAAATCTGTGTCTGGGGACCAAGGCCTTGGTGCAGCAGAGGGTCGGCAACTTCCTGGCCGGACTGGTCAGCCGGAGAGACGAGGTGAGGCGCCGCTGCCGGACGGTCCTGCAGTCAAGGGCCGAAGCACTCCTGCCAAATTCCCCGCCCAATTCCCCGCCTCAGGCGAATGCACATCCCACCTTGGCTTTGGTTTAGGTCGATAGCATTTGGACCACAAGGGGAGTACCGCAGCGACCTCAACCCGTCATTGCCGCCATCGCAAGAATGGCGGCATGGCAAAAATCCAAATGCGGTAGACCTGCTTCCTGGCAACGTGTACCTTGACATTCAGTTCGCGGCTGTGTAGTTTGTTCCGAACTTTACAATAACTGAATGCCAAAACTAAACGCCAACGCAGACCACCGTAGCCACTCCACCGCTCGGCAAGCAGCGAAGCCAGCTGGAAGTCCTCGGAGCGCCCGAAGCTGGAGATAAGTCTCGACCACAATCGACCTAGGGGCCATTTCACGAAAGGGGGGACGCCATGGAGGCATATTGTCTGAAATGCCGTGACAAACGGGAGATAACCAACCCTGAGCAGGTCACACTGAAAAACGGCCGACCAGCCACCAAAGGGGACTGCCCGGCCTGCGGCACTAAGGTGTACCGTATCGGCAAGTCCTGAACGACTGAGAGCCGCCAAGGGCGGTAACCAGTCGGCCAGGTCAGGCCGGCACCAGGGATTCAAACCCCAGCTTCGCCAGCAATTCCCTCGGATTTCGCTCCAGCAGGGCGTGGACCTCTTCTTCATCGAGGCCCGCGCCTTTTGCTACCTTCTGGCACAGTTCCGGGCTGAGCAGGTCCTCTGGGGCGTGAGCGTCCGAGTCCAGCACAAGGACGGCCCCGGCGTCCCTCGCCACCTTGACCACATGGCCGTTGGCCAGGCTGTGTCCTCTGCGGGCCGACACCTCGAGACGCACACCCCTCTCGGCAGCCAATCTGGCCTCGTCAGGAGTGATCAGCCCCGGATGCGCAAGCACGTCAACCCACGGCGACCGGATCGCCGCCTCGTTCGTCCCCGGCTCCACGGGTTCCACCGGCGTCTCACCGTGCACCGCAACCAGCTTAGCGCCCATCTCCTTAGCCGTCCGTGCCACGAGGTCGATATCGTCCTTGGGCACGTGAGTGATCTCCACCCCTGGAAGAGCCAGTATGTCCCACCGCCTGCTTGCCACTTCGCAGTCGACAGCGAGGGTCTTGACGACGAATTCCACATTCCCCAATCCTACGTGGTCGGTAATTGCCATGGCCTTGTATCCCCTTACGAGCGCACGGCGAATCAGCTCTATGGGAGAAAGGACTCCATCACTCAGGAAGGTATGGGTGTGGAAATCGTACATCGCTCCTCCTAAGGAACCGTTACACAAAAATATTGCGGCAGACTCCGCGCGTAAGTATAAAAGGCCGTTCGCTCGGGAGACAACCAGGAACGGTTGCAGACCACGCTATGGCGTCGGGACAAAGGTTCCCCTCCTTCAGAGGGAGGGTTTATTAGGGTGGGGCCGTTCCCAGGTGCCCGAAGGGTTGCCGGAAGGCGCTGTTTAACTCTCACCCCGACATCTTCTTCATTTTAGGCAGAGAAGCCGGACGAGCAAATGAGCCAGCTCTGACTTCGCTGGCAAATAGCGATTCAATCCAGGTGGTTAGCCCAAGTGGTTAGCCGCTGGCAAAACCAGGATTCCCGCTTTCGCGGGAATCCTGGTTCTCAGACTTACTGGTCGAAAATTTCGCCCGAATACCTCATTCGCAACCCTGCCAAGCTTGCAGCCAGCGTTGACTTGCGGAGAAGCCGGGCCTAGAATACGCCGCGCTCCATGGACGGTTCCCTAAGAGCAGTTCGCTTTCCCTTCACTCCAACCGTACCCACTTCCACACGGGAAGCCATCAACTTGCAGGACACTCAGACACATCTCCCGGACGACCCGCCGTCTACCGCCTGCCAGAACTGCGGACGAATGGCCCGGACCGGGCGGGCATTCACCTTTCGTCCCCGCCAGGCCGGGCCCGATGATGCGACGGTAAAGTGCATCCTGTGCGCGCCCCGCCACGGACCGATGCTGAGGCGGTCCGCCGTTGTTGCCGTGGTCGTGGGCACCATCCTGACCCTGCTGAATCAGGGCGATGGTCTCTTAACCGGCCAGTGGAACAATGCCTTGTACTGGAAGATTCCCCTCACATACTGCGTCCCATTCCTGGTGGCCACCTATGGCGCACTGACTGCCGCTCGCCGGTAGCGGTCAACAAGGAACGATCAGACTCAGCACGGGCGGACTGGCCGACGAACCCTTCCTTGCGTCAGCCGTACTTCCTGAGCACCGTCACCACCTTGCCCCGAACCTCCACATTGCCCGCGTCACAGAAAATGGGAGACATCGTGCTGTTGGCCGGCTGAAGTCTCACTAGCTCCCCTTCGTGATAGAACTTCTTCAACGTGGCCTCTTCTTCGTTCTTGAGCCAGGCCACCACCATTTCACCATTGCTGGCTTCGTTGGTAGGCTTGATCACCACCACGTCGCCATCGTCGATCAGTGCGTCGATCATCGACGTGCCCTTCACCGAGAGTGCGAAGAGCTTTCCGTGCCGCCGCGGCAGGTCCGGCGAAATCTCGACTGTGTCGAATTCCTCGCTGGCCGCGCCACCTTCGGCGGAGAAAACGGGAAGGGGCTCCCCGGCAGCGATGGAGCCTACGATCTGCACCCTGGGTGCGCTGGAAACCGGCTCGCCGTCCCGGTCGAGCAATTCAATACCCCTCGCCACTTCCTTTCGGCGGTTGAGGTAGCCGGCCGCTTCCAGTTGTTTCAAGTTGTAGTCCACGACCGAAGTAGAGCTGATCTCACATGCCAACTGGATATCCCGTACCGTGGGAGGGATCCCATTCTCGGAGTAGAATTCCTGGATGAACTCCAAAATACGTCGACGGCGTTCCGGCATTTTCTTTCTGGTAACCATACTCTCCTCAACAACGGCATAAAACCTTTGTTCTATCGTCAGATTATCAAACCCCGCCAGCTGTGTCAATGCGCCGCTGTCATCATCTTATGTCAAACCTGTTACTCCCTCTTCTTCAGCAATAGAAAACCGCCCGGTGTGAACGGGCGGCTACTTAAGGGCTCTACCGGAAGTTTACGTTACGCGTCTGCGGGCTGTTCCAAGCGGGCCAGCTTGGCCATCATTCGCGACTTTCTACGGGCCGCGTTGTTCTTGTGAAGGATGCCCTTGCGCACTGCCCGGTCCAAGAGCCGCACTGCACTCATCACGGCGGGATTCGCCGCCTCCGCGTCCCCGGAATCCAGCGACCGGTTCGCCCGCCCAATTATGGTACGGGTCTCGGTCCTCGCGCTCCGGTTGCGGCGAGAGCGCTTTTCTTGCTGACGGCCTGCTTTCTTGGATGGCAAAAGGTCCACTCCTGAAGTATTTGCGCCCCAAGGGCACACAGCCTCAAATGAGGCCCACGATAAAATAGTATAGACGAAGTATGCCTCGATTGACAGAAGAGAGGGCCGGAAACTTTGGCCACCCCGCCAGCTCCCGCCTTCGTTCCATGGACCCGTGTCAACGGAATCTACCACCCAGCAAGGAGCGCCGACTACACGTCCAGGTTCTTGACGCTCCGGGCGTAGGTCTGGATGAAGCTCTTGCGCGGCGCCACCACCTCGCCCATCAGCGTGGTGAAAGCATCCTCGGCGTCGTTGTCGTCTTCGACGTTCACGGCCAGCATGTGCCGGGTGTCGGGGTTCATCGTCGTTTCCCACAGCTGCTCAGGGTTCATTTCCCCCAGACCCTTGTACCGCTGAATCGAGGGGCTGCGCTGCCCGTTCTGCTTGGCCAGCAACTCCTCCTTCTGCTCCTCGGTGTAGGCATACTCCACCCGCCGGCCGCTCTGGATCCGGTACAACGGTGGCTGCGCTATGTACAGGTACCCGCTGTCGATCAGCCCCCGCATCCGGCGGTAGAGGAAAGTGAGGATCAGCGTGCGTATGTGGGAGCCGTCCACATCGGCATCCGTCATGATGATTACCTTGTGGTACCGCACCTTGGATGGGTCGAATTCGTTGCCTTCACCGGCGCCCACCGCGGCCACCATCGCCCTGATTTCCTCGTGGCCCAGGATCTTGTCCGGCTGCTGCAGCACGCGCTCCACGTTCAGGATCTTGCCCTTCAGCGGCAAGATCGCCTGGAAGTGCCGGTCCCGGCCCATCTTGGCCGAACCGCCGGCAGACTCCCCCTCCACGATGTACAGCTCAGACTTCGCCGGGTCCCGCTCGGCGCAGTCCGCCAGCTTCCCAGGAAGCGACGAGCCGTCAAGCGCGTTCTTGCGAATGACCAAGTCCCGCGCTCGCTTCGCAGCCTCCCGGGCCTTCTGCGAGGTCAGGCACTTTTCGACCACCCGCTTGCCTTCTGCCGGGTTTTCCTCCAGGTAGCGGCCCAGTCCTTCGCCGACAATCTGCTCAACGATGCCCCGCACCTCGGGGTTGCCCAGCTTGTGCTTGGTCTGCCCCTCGAACTGGGGCGATGTGAGCTTCACGCTGACGGCCGCCGCGAGACCCTCGCGCACATCCTCGCCGATCAGGTTGGCTTGGTCGTCCTTGAGCTGCCCCTGTTTCCGCGCGAAGTCGTTGATGCACCGCGTCAGCGCCGACCGGAAGCCGGTAAGGTGCGTCCCTCCGTCGGGGGTCTTGATGCAGTTGGCGTAGGAGTGCACCGACTCCGCATAGCCGTCGTTGTACTGCACCGCAACTTCCACCGCGGTGTCGTCTATGGTCTTCTCGTAGTAGAACGGGAGTCCCTGCAGCACACGCCGGTTCCGGTTGTCGTTGCGCACCAGGTTAGGAATCCCGCCGTCGAAGAAATAGGTGCGTTCGATGTCGCCCTGTCGCTTCTCATAGTGCCAGTGGCTTATGAAGCAGATCTCGAGGCCTTGTTCAGGTATGCGATGTCCTTGAAGTGCCGGATCAACTCGTCAAAGTCGTAATCGATCTCTTCGAATATCTCCGAGTCGGGCCGGAATGACACCGTGGTGCCGTGGTGCCCGGTATTCGATTCCTTCACCAGGTCTGTGGAGGGGATGCCCCTCACATATTCCTGCGAGTAGAGGGCGCTTTCGCGCCTCACCTCGGCCCTCAGGAACTCCGACAGTCCGTTGACCACCGACGCACCCACGCCGTGCAGGCCGCCAGTGACCTTGTAGGCACCTCCGCCGAACTTGCCGCCCGCATGGAGGGTTGTCATCACCGTCTCCAGGGCGCTCTTGCCCGTGGTCGGGTGAATGTCCACCGGGATTCCCCGGCCGTTGTCCGATACGGTGATCAACCCGTCCGCGCTTATGCTCAGCTCCACTCTCGTGCAGTGGCCCGCCATTGCTTCGTCGACAGCGTTGTCCAGGATTTCTATCATCAGGTGCTGGAGGCCGCTCAGCCCTGTGGTGCCGATGTACATACCGGGTCGGATGCGGACTGCTTCCAGTCCTTCGAGCACCTGGATATCCTGGGCCGTGTAGTCGAGGGACGTCTGAGGAGGGGTAGGAATGGGCAAAGCCTGTTGCATAAGCTGAACCACCAATCGGGTAGTCTGGGATCGCCAGCGTACGGCCAAATCCCGTCGAGAAGTCAACAGAAACTACAATAATATTATGTATATATTATATCAGATTTATATCTGATCAGCCTTGATTTCGGAGCGCTTTTAGACCTATCCAACACTGAGGACTAAGAAAAAGGGCGGTCTCGAAGACCGCACTGCGCCCGACGGGACTCAAACCCGCGACGACTGACGTTTACTCGGGAAAGATCCTGCGATAGACACCCGGCGACCCGGTCTCGTGCACCATTTGGGGCCTGACTTCATGCGTCCATATCGGCGTCACCGCAGTCCGCCAGTTTTCCCATCCCTCGCTCTCGGAAACTTCCAGCGACTCCATCTCGTGGACCGTCGCGTAGCGTGGACTGCCCATCACCGCCTCCCACCGCCTGGCCCGGATGTAGCCCGGGATGCTCAGGCACAGCGGCAGCCGCTCGTTGTTGTACGCATCGTTGAACTTGGCGTCCAGTTCCTCAGGGACCGACATCCTTCCCACCAGCAGCACCGGCGACATCCCGGCCCCTGCCGTCTCCGCCGGAACATCCTCCGGGTGGACTCGCCGGTACAGGTTCCGTATGTACTCCGTGCCGATGACGCTCGGCGACATCCGCCTGGACCATTCGGTGGGCTCCCGCAGCCACTTCTGCCAGCCTTCCGAGTGCCATGCCTCGTGGCTGTCGAGTTCGTATACTGCCAGGTATTTGGGGCCGCCCTGCACGGCCACGTAGCGGGCTGCGTTCAGCACGCCCGGAATGGACAGCCGCTCCGGTATGTGCTCGTCGTTGTACCAGCGGTTGTATTCCTCGTCATTCTCCGGGGCCACGTCGCTGTATACCAGCAGCAGGCCGTCTCCCTTTTTCGCCGCCATCGCTGACTCCCGAAATCAAAATTCTCCCCCCTTTTGGGGGCATGGTGCGGGTGAGACTGGTCTTCTCCCACTTGAAGGAGAGGGTCAGGGTGGGGGTAAGCCACCAGGATAAAACTGCCGACCGGTGAGGAGGCTGTCGATCGCGTACCGCATCGCCAGGAACAGCGGTTCGGGCACCGATCGCAACGGGAACCACCCGCTTCCGTCAAATGCCTCCGGTTCGAGCAGTTCCGGCTCCTGATCGCCGATCTCGCCGAGGAACTCGAAGTCCACATAGTGCCGCCCGTAGGCCACGATGTTGCTGGCACAGAGATAGCGTAGGTCCCCCACCTCCAGGCCGAACTCCTCCTTGGCCTCCCGCCGGGCGCACTCCTCGAGTGTCTCGCCGAATTCCAGGTGACCTCCCGCGGAACCCCACGAACCTCCTCCCAGTTCGCCACGCCTCCGGGCCAGGAAAACCTGCCCCTCCTCCCGCACGAACACCACTCCGACGCCCACAAGGGGCCGTGATCCAGCCGCCATGGCGCGAGTATAGCACGGGCAGATTTACCTGCCATCCAAGGCCCAGCGCTCCATCCAGTCGGCGCAAAAGACCCCTTCGTGGCCTATAATGGCGGCGGCAGATCCAAGCGAGGTGAACGCGATGGCGGAATTGCAGCGGGCGGCAATTACCAGCGACCAGGCTCCCCAGCCACTTGGCGCTTATTCGGTCGGCATGTCGGTGAACGCAGGGAAGCTCATATATGTTGCAGGACAGGTCGGTGTGGACATCGCCGGCACCCTCGTGGGCCCCGGCGACGCTGCGGCACAGACCCGCCAAGTCCTTCAGAACATCGGCGGTGTACTCGAGGCGGTCGGCGCCGGCTACAGCAACGTGGTGGAGTTCACCACCTATGTGGTCGGCCGCGACTCCGTCCAGGGATTCATCGACGGGCGAAACCAGGTTTTCCCGGACATTTTTCCCAACGGCGACTACCCGCCCAACACCCTGCTGGTGGTCGACGGTCTTGTGCGGGAGGAATTCCTGGTCGAAATCAAGGCTGTGGCCGCCCTTCCCTGATGTTTTTAAACACGGAATATATGAAAACACGGATATTTTGAAACACGCCTTGCAAGGAGACAATGACACGATCGAGATTTCCTCTCCCGCGGGGAGAGGGTTAGGGTGAGGGCGTCTCCTTGCAAACGCAAACGATTGACGCCGTTCTCGACCGCTGCACGGAAACCCCGGCGGGCCAGCCCGTGGACTTCGAGATTCCGCTGTCGGCCTTTCCCTGCGACTCCGGGCGAATTCTGATCGTCTCACCCGGCTCGGGGGAACTGAAGGACGGACGGCACGACCGGTGGCGCAAGTTGGCCCTGCACCTTCAGGAACTCGGTCTCTGCGCAACCGTCACCTACAACACACCGCGGCCCGATTTCCAGGTGCAGCTGGAATGGGAGGCCTATTCGTATCGCGGCGCCAGTTGGAACCGCATCCTGGTCGAAAGCGTCTACCATGTAGCCGACTGGACCCTGGGGCGGTCCACGGAATTGTGCGGCAAGGACAGCCCAGAAATCTGCATGGCCGGCTTCTCTTCAGGAGGATCCGCAGTCGGTGCGGCTGCCTTCAGGTACCCGCAGGTCCGGCAGATGTTGCTGCTTTCGTCGTACGACAGCGTGGGAGACCCCTTCTACGAGGGCATCTCCTTATTCACTGGCGACATCTTCATGGGCTATGGCGCCCTCGACCCCCCGGCGGGGATGCTGGCCTATGTGGTGAGCATAGGCCCTCTGGCCGCCCGGTCGATGGTCGGCCGGCCGGTGCCCGGTTGCGACCACCGGTTCAGCGGCGCCGACAACAGCCGGTCCCTGGTGAAGGCTGTCTACTGGGCCCTGGGGCACGACGACACCTTCCCGGACCCCGAGGGTGCCCCCCAGTTGTACGAGTAAGAGTCGCGACAATGAGACTGCCCAACGTGCGCCTAGCGCCAACTCGCCATCCCGCTTATGCGGGAATCCAGCGGCACTTGCTTATAAATGTTCAATGCCGTCTGGGCATGGTCGTTTTGAGATAGTTTCTGGGCGACGATGGGGATGATAGAGTCAGGCTGCAAAATGCAATCATCGGACGCCCTCCTAAGGAGATTGAAGCATGGCAGACCGTCAGAGGCTTGTTGAGACACTCGTCGACCTGATCCGGATTGACAGTCCCAGCGGCGAGGAGGACGCCATCGACCAGGAGGTCAGCGCCCGCCTATCTGCCCTGGGCATGACCGTGGAGCACGATGCGTACAACAACATCATTGCCCGCTTGGAAGGAAGCGGCGAACCCTTGCTGCTCTCCGCCCACCTCGACACCGTGGAGCCCGGGCAAGGCATCAAGCCGCACCTGGACGGCGACACCCTGCGCTCCGACGGCACCACCATCCTCGGCGGCGACTGCAAGGCCGGCGTGGCCATCGTCCTTGAGGCACTGGCCTGTGTTGCCGAGTCAGGCCGTCCCCATCGAGCGGTGGAGGTGGCCTTCAGCCGCCACGAGGAGGGCGGCCTCGTCGGCGTCCACCACATGGACTTCAGCCTGCTGACGGCCCGCACTGGCATCGTCTTAGATGGCGAAGGACCACCCAGCCGCATAACGGTCTCGGCACCCTCCCAGAACGTGGTCACCGCCGAGATCGTGGGACGCGCCGCCCATGCGGGCCTGGAGCCCGAGAACGGTCTGTCGGCCCTGCTGGTGACCGCCGACATACTCACCCGCCTTCCCCACGGCCGCATCGACGACGAGACTACCGCCAACATCGGCTGGATGGAGGGTGGCCTCAAGCGCAACATCGTACCCGAGCGCGCCTCGCTGGACGGCGAGTTCCGCAGCCGCAGCAACGACAAGCTCTCGTGGCTGGAAGGGCAGTTCCGCAAGGTCTTCGAAGAGGCTTCCTCCCGCTATCCCGACGCCCGCATAGCTCTCGACATCCGCAACACCTACCAGGCCTACCGGATCGCGCCCGATCACGCAACCGTCAGGACCATAAGCGGTGCTCTGGACAACCTCGGCCTTTCCCCTGTCCTCGAGGCCTCGGGTGGAGGCTCCGACGCCAATGTCTTCATCGAGCGCGGCATCACCGCCCTGCCAGTGGGCATCGGCGTTCGTTTCTTCCACACCACCTGGGAGACCGCGCTGATTCCCGAGGTGCTTCAGGGCGCCGACATGTGCCACGCTGCCATCATGGCCGTGAACTGAAGCCATGTCCTCCGTCGTCATCGTCGTCTTCGACGGGCTGCAGCCCGCCCAAGTCAGGCCCGAACTCATGCCCAACCTGTCCCGGATGGCCTCCGGGGGAGTGACCTGCACCAACCACCATGCCGTATTCCCCACCGTGACCCGCGCCAACGTGGCCAGCATCGTTACCGGACATCAGCCCGGCGCGCACGGCCTGACCGCCAACTCCTTGGTCATTCCCGAGTACGACGACCACCGCGCCATCGGCGCATTGGAACCCGTGCTGACCGAGGTGGCGGTCAAAACCCCCGTCCTTCTCAAGCCCACCCTGGGCGACATCCTGCACCAACACGGTATGGAGTACATCGCCGTCGGGGCGGGCACCACCGGCAATGCCTACCTTCAGAACCCCAACGCCGGAGCCGGCGGCGGTGGAGCCACCATCCATCCCGCCTTCACCCTGCCCCGCCCGCTGCACGGGGAGCTGACCAGCAGATTCGGCCCCTGGCCCGACCAGCGGGGTCCCGCCGCGCCGAAGATGGCCCGCATCGTGGATATCTTCACCGGATACGTCCTGGGAGAACGTCAGCCGACCCTGGCCCTCCTCTGGTTCTCAGAGCCCGACACTTCGCAGCACGCACACGGTGTCGGCTCCCCGGAAGCCGTCGCGGCCATCAGGGAAGCCGACAGCCAGTTCGGACGCCTGCTGGACTGGCTGGACGCCCGAGTCCTGGCTGACGACACCAACATCCTCGTTCTCTCAGACCACGGTTACTCCACCATTTCCGAGGTAATCGACATCGAAGCAAGGCTCCGGGAAGCCGGCTTTCCGTCGGGCGACGCACCCGGCGGCATCACCGTGGCCCCCAACGGCGGATCCGCCCTCTTTTACACCTCTGGCGACACCTCCAGTCGATTGGCCGAATGGCTATTCACCCAGCCCTGGTGCGGCACACTCCTCGCCTCAGACTCCGCTGGCCACATCCCCGGGACCCTCCCTGCCAGCCTCGTTGGTCTGGAAGGCCCCAGGGCTCCCAGCCTGACGATGTCCTTCCGCTGGGACTCCGCCGCCAACGGCGCCGGATTCCCCGGCCATGCCTACTCCACCAGCCTCGCCCCAGGCCAGGGCCAGCACGGCTCGATGAGCCCTCACGAGACCCGGAACGTCCTTTTCGCTTCCGGCCCCGCTTTCAGGGAGTCGGCAGGTATCACCACCCCCACCGGCAACGTAGACATCGCACCCACAGTCCTCCACCTCCTCGGGCTGCCCGGCGGGAACGCAATGCACGGCCGCGTCCTCCACGAGACCCTCCGCGAAGGCTCCGAGACCGTTACCTGGAACACCGCCACTCACGAAGCCGAGACTCCCACTCCCGCCGGCCGCTACCACCAGGAAATCTCGCTCTCCCGGGTAAGCGCCACCCTTTATGTAAATCAAGGCACAGCCCGCATCCAACCTTGTTGACGCTGCATTGCCACGCCAACGATAATTGAGCCCGGATGTCAAGTCGACAAGGACTGCTACATCAGATACTTTCGAGACAGACCGGAGCCAACATCAGATTTGGCGACTTGCGCCGGATGTTGTTGCGATTGGGGTTTGAGGAGAGGATCAGCGGTAGCCATTACATTTTCAGCAAGACAGGCATCTTCGAACAGATCAACGTCCAGCCTAGCAGGGGCCAGGTTAAGGCCTACCAGTTACAGCAGGTTAGAAAGGTGATCGAGAAATATGGCCTCAACGAAGAACAGAGCACATAAGTATGCGGTCATAATTTCGTGGAGTGGAGATCCCGGAGACCAAGTCTTCGTGGCAGACGTCCCGGAACTACCAGGATGTTCTGCCCACGGAGATACCCACGAAGAGGCTCTGGCTAATGCTCAGGAAGCGATCACGTTTTGGCTTGACACGTGCGAGGAACTTGACCGGACTGCCCCCTGTTCGGGCGCCATCTCAGAAATTATGAGGTCAGAATACGTCAACTTGGAAAAGCTGGAAATAGCCCAGCCACAACCGGATGTCCTGAAGGCACAGATCGATTTTCTGTGTCAGGAATCCAATAGAAATGTCGGTTCCACCATCCGAAGCAAGTACGACTGACAGACTCCGCATAGGAATCTGGATATTCACCGGCAGGAAAGGAGCATCACCATGGCAACCGTTACACGCAAGCGTCAGTTGGGCCGTCAGGTCGCAATCGTCGGCGCAGGGCTCTCCCAGTTCGGCGCCTTCCCCGACAAGGACAGCCGCGACCTCTTCGTCGAGGCCTTCCAGGACATGATGGAGACGATGGACAAGGCCTTCGATATCGACGATATCGAGTGCGCCTACATCGGCAACTACTCCTCTGACCTATTCGAGACCCAGGGCCACACCGCCCCCATTGTTGCCGACTGGCTGGGCATGACTCCCATCCCCGTCACCCGCATCGAGAACGCCTGCGCCAGCAGCGGCAGCGCACTCCGCGAGGGCGTTATGGCCATCGCCAGCGGCATGTACGACATCGTCCTCGTCGGCGGCATGGAGAAGATGACCAACCTCCCCACCGAGGGCGTGACCGACGTCCTCGCCTCCGCTGCCGACGGCCTGTACGAGGTCCCCGCGGGTCTCACCTTCCCCGGCATCTTCGGCGCCATCGCCAAGGCCCACATGGACCGGTACGAGACCAACCTCGACCACCTGCTGAAAGTCGGCATCAAGAACCACAACAACGGCGCCCTCAACCCCAAGGCCCAGTTCAATGTCACCATCAGGGACATGATGGAGCGCCGCAAGGCCCGCGCCGAGCAGCGCGGTCAGACCGTCCCCGACTGGCAGACTGAACTGGACTTCCTCCACGACGATTCCGCCAACCCGTGGATAGCCTGGCCACTGCGCCTCTACGACTGCGCCCCCATCACCGACGGCGCTTCCTGCATCCTGCTGGTGTCCACCGACATCGCCCACAACTTTACCGACCGCCCCGTGGCCCTGGCCGGGATTGGCCAGGCGTCCGGAAAGCCCCTGCACGACGCCGAAGAACTCACCTCTCTGTCGGCTGCCAAGGAAGCCTCGCGCCAGGCCTACGAGATGGCCGGCATCACCGCCGACGACGTGGACGTCGCCGAGGTCCACGACTGCTTCACCATCGCCGAGATCGTGGCCAGCGAGGACCTGGGCTTCTTCGCCCCCGGCGAGGGCCCCCGAGCCGTCGACGAGAACCGCACCGCCCTCGACGGCGACCGCCCCATCAACACCTCCGGCGGCCTCAAGTCCAAGGGACACCCTGTCGGCGCCTCGGGAGTCGGCCAGGTCGTTGAGATCTACCACCAGCTCCGCGGCGAGGCCGGCGAGCGCCAGGCGAAGAAATCGAAGCTCGACGTCGGCCTGACCCACAACGTCGGCGGCACTGGCGGCACCTGCGTCGTCAACGTGCTGCGCATGGAGTAGCCGGCATGGCCAGCGAGTTCAACGCCGCCAATTTCTACAAGCGGCTGGTGCAGGACGGCCAGTTGACCGGGATCAGGTGCAATGCCTGCGGTCAGCTGTCCCCCGAGGCCCGGCCCATGTGCGCCTCCTGCCGCAGTGTCGACCTGTCCTGGCACGCATTCAGCGGTCACGCCACCCTCAGCACCTTCACCTGCATCTCGGTTGTCCCCGACTACTGGGGACAGAAGGGCTACGGGCGCAACAACCCTTATTGCAGCGGCATTGTCACCCTGGAGGAAGGTCCTCGCATCAGCGCCAGGATCACGGGCGTCGACGGAGCCAACCCCCAGTCCATTCGAACGGGCATGGCGCTGTTCCTGGACTTGGAGGACCTGGACCCGGATCGTCCGTCGCTGGCTTTCCGGCCAGCATAGGTGGGGAAGACTGAAACGCAACCGGCCGGCAGAAGCCGGGCCTGCTAGGAGGGTGGGAAGAAAGCAATGCTGGTACTTGGAATAGTTATTGCGGCAATAGCCGCAATTCTGGTGATCGCTGCAGCAGTCTACTGGCTGACCCGGCTGATGAAGCAGAAGGAGGTCTCCGACCTCAACAGGTATCTCCAGGGCGAAGACTGCCACTGGGAGCGCTTGGGCAATAAGGAATCCGAGGTCATCGACGAAAGCGTTTACTTCGTCAACCATGCGCCTGCAACTCAGGGCATCGAGATGCGCGTCTATGAATACGCAGAGCCTCCCGACGGCTCCGAGGGAGACGACGAAGGCGTTTGCCTGTCCATTATCGACATGGAGAACCGCAACGGCATGATCCTCAACGGCTTCTCCCTGCATCTCGAGGCCATGCAGTTCGGCGACACACTCTGGAACGACCATTTCCTGGGAGACACCGGCATCATGGAGAGAATGATTACCGAAAAGCGGGTCTCCTGGGATCAGATGCAGCAGGAAATCATCGTCGGTCACTACGCGCTGTTCATGTAGCCCTCCCTTTCAGCGATACCAATAAACGACGCCCGGCCGTATTGGCCGGGCGTCTGGCGTGCTTGCGCTATGGCTGCGGGTGGAATCCTAGTCGAAGCCCCGCGTGCCGACCCAGCCGACCTGGGAAACGTCGATCATCTCGCCGTTCGGGCCTTCGTACTTGGTCTCAACGTTCTGGTGGCGTGGGCCGGTGTTGCCGGCGTGCAGGGCCTGGTTAACCGAAGCCATCTCGCTTGAGCCGACGCCCGCCAGACGGGCCTCGATCTCCTCCAGGCTCTCGACCTCGAACCCGATGTGGTGGATGCCCTCCCAGTCCTTCCCGCGCTCACCGGCCACGGCGTCGCTCTGGAAGTCCAGGATGGCCATGTTCACGTTACCGTCGCTGAGCATGAAACCCTTGGCGTTTTCGCTGTCCAGCGCTGCCACCTGCCGCAGCCCGAAGACCTCGGAGTAAAACTTCGCGGTCTTCTCCGCGTCATTGGTGGCGATGGCGATGTGCTTGATCTGGGGCATCTCGCAACCTCACTGTATCAAATTGCCCTCTGGGAGGGTTTTAAGGTTCGGTAAAGATACCACGTTTGCCAGTCCCCCGCCAAATTGAACTCTGCACCCGAGTGGCTTCGGCAGCGGCGATCCCGCAGCACCTTTCCGTATGGGGTTCCAGACTGGCTGGCTTCACTTCATTTGGGATCGCGCAGCCGTCCGCCCTCCCTCACCGCTGGTACGAAGTCCTAGACACCCCCTGCGGCCCCCTCTCGTCTAGCACCCCTTGGGCGCGCTCTGAAGGCGCGTGTTAAAATGGCCCATATCCCCATGATTTGACATTTGCAGCTATCGGGGAGGAGAAGCTATGACAGTCCCGTTCCGGATGAAGTTTGGAGTATTCATGGCCCCGTTCCACCGGGTGGGCGAGAACCCCACGCTGGCACTGGAGCGCGACCTGGAACTGATACAGTGGCTGGACACGCTGGGGTTCGATGAAGCCTACATCGGCGAGCATCACAGCGCGGGATGGGAGACCATCGCTTCGCCCGAGGTGTTCATGGCTACCGCCGCCGAGCGGACGCGAAGCATCAAGCTCGGCTCCGGCGTCGTCAGCCTGCCCTACCATCACCCCTACATGGTCGCCAACCGGTTCGTTCAACTCGACCACCTGACCCGGGGGCGCGTCATCCTCGGAGTCGGCCCGGGCGCACTGGCCTCCGACGCTCTCATGCTGGGCATCAGACCAGAGAACCAGCGCGCCATGATGGACGAGTCCCTCGGCGTCATCATGCGGCTGATGACCGAGACCGACCCCATTTCCTACAAGAGCGACTGGTTCGAGCTTAACGAGGCCGTCATCCAGCTCCGTCCCTACCAGTTCCCCCACGTCCCGGTGGCCGTCGCCTCGGTCGAGTCCCCCGCGGGCGTTACCACTGCAGGCAAGCACGGCGCCTCGGTGCTCTCTCTCAGCGTACCCCGCGACACCATCCGCCGCACCTCACTCATGGAACTCTGGGAGATCGCCGAGGAGACCGCTGCGGAGCACGGGAAGACCATGCACCGCGAGGATTGGGGAATCGTCATGGGCATGCACCTTGCCGACAGCAGGAAGCAGGCCTTGGAGGACATCCGAGAGGGCAGCGCCCGGGTCGTCACCGAGTACTTTGGCCGCACCCTCGGCAACCCGGTTCCCGACGTTCCTCGCGACCAGATCGTCGACTACATGGTCGAGCACAACCAGTGGATCGTCGGCACCCCCGACGACGCCATTGCAGGCATCGAACGCCTGCAGGAGATCAGCGGCGGCTTCGGCAAGTTCATGATCCGCGTTGAGGACTGGGCACCCCGCGACAAGCTGCATCGCAGCTACGAGCTCCTTGCCCGCTATGTGATGCCATACTTCCAGGGGTCCCTGGTCGGCATCGAGACCTCCAACCAGTGGGCCGCCGAGCGCATCGAGGTCCTGCAGGCCAACCGCTACGCCGGCCTGAAGGCCGCTACCGAATCCTTCGACGCCTCCCGCTCCCGCAACTAGCATCCAGGGGAGGCGGAAGACCCATGGAAATTACGCGGGACGACCTGCACAAACTGGTTGACCGTCTCCCACAATGCGAATTGGAGGTCTCTTACTGGGTCCTGCTCGCCCACCTGAAAGAGCACGACCCCCTCCTGTGGCGCCTCATGAACGCCCCCGAGGACGGCGAGGAGCTGACAGAAGAGGACGTTCTCGCCATAGAAGAAGGGAAGGTAGATTTGAGAAACGGTAACTGGATTACGCAGAAGGAACTCGAAGCCAAGTTGCAAAAATTGTCGTGACTTGGCAACTCCGATGGTCAAGGCGGGCTACGAATAATCTGAGCCTCCTTAGCCGTCAAGTTCGGGACCGCGTGTCCATTGCCATAAAGCGCTTTTCCGAAACCGGTCAGAGCGATGTGACCCGACTGCAGGGCCGCGGCCCGGAATATTGCCTCAAAGTCGGGGATTGGAGGGTAGTTCGCGAACTCAATCACAGTGAACGAGCTATGCAGATAATTCGCGTACTCAACCGCCGAGAGGCGTATCGGTAACAGCCGACAACAAGCTCTAAACTGACATCGCCCCAGTAGGGGCGGTGTCTCGTTTCAGGCCATTGTCAGCATGGCACCAGGGCAGACCCGGCTACTGCAACGTTTCGCCTGCGCTTCTGTTGACGGGGCTGTCGGTATCTGCGTGGGGGTTGGTGCCTCGGTTGCTTACCCGGCTGTGGGTGCCTCCTCTGGGGGCGAAGGGCCCTCTCAGGCCATGAGAGCGAAGACTATCAGACCCTGTTGGGCTCATCAGAACGACTCTCAGTATCTCGACCCTCTACGCATTCCCGGTTGTTGTGTCGGGCGATACGGAATACGCGCCTGGCAACGCCAACCCAGAAATGCCTGCGGCCATGCGAGCCGAATCGCGTTTGATCTCACCGCCTGTAGTATTCCTTTAGATAGTGATTAGCTGTAGTTGGATCATTTTTCGTTGTTAATATCTACTGTTGTACTCTACGACTCTGTTTTCCATCAATACGACTACATGTTTCGTAACAACTGAATACCTGGTAGACTGCCGGTTCAGCCCGACAGCACCCTTATTCGGATTCAACAGCCTGGAGAGCTACGAATCTCAAGCAACAGTCTGAGCGTAAGCGTAGACGTCCAGGGTCTTAAATCATCTGGATTTTCCCGAAAGCGGGCTATCTGAGTCAATCGAATCTGTATTTCCGTCGACATTATGTATTAAACTGCAAAAAGCAGATGTAGAGTGGTAATAACATCCCGAGAGTCCTGGTGCTGAAAAATGCGCAAAACGAAGATCATCGTAACCATTGGCCCCTCGTCCAGTGACGAGGAAACATTGAGCAGGCTCATAGCCGACGGCATGGACTGCGCACGCCTGAACTTCTCCCACGGGACCCATGAGAGCCACGCCACCGTGATTGAACGCATACGGAGGCTTTCGAAGGAACTCAACCGCACCGTCGGTATCCTGCAGGACCTGGGCGGCATCAAGCTCCGCCTGGGCCATCTGCCGGAGTCCCGCCAGCTCAACCTGGGCGACGAAGTGGTCTTTTCTGCAGATGCGGAATCGTCCAGCCCCGAAGTCCTTCCTTTCCCCCAACCGGGGGTGATCCGGAACCTGCAGGTGGGCAACCTGGTATTCATCTCCGACGGCACCGTGCAGCTGGAAGTTACCGAAGCGACACCGGACCGCGCATACTGTCGAGTGATGAGTTCAGGTGTGGTGTCCTCGTTCAAGGGCGTGAACTTGCCGGGCGTGCCAATAGATCAGCCTGTCTTCACCAACAAGGACAAGGAAGACCTGATCTTTGGGGTAGAGCAGCAGGTGGACTGGGTGGCCGTCTCATTCGTCCGTACCGCTGATGACATACTCTACGCTCGCAGATACCTGAACGCCGCGGGAAGCAAGGCCCTCGTCATGGCAAAGCTGGAACGGGGGGAGGGTATCGAGAACATTGACTCCATTCTTCCAGAGGTCGACTCGGTGATGGTTGCCCGGGGGGACCTCGGGGTCGAAATCCCCATGGAGAGGGTGCCGCGGGTCCAGCGGCTTATCGTTGATAAAGCCAACGCTGCCGGCAAAGGGGTCGTCATCGCCACCCAGATGTTGCGCAGCATGGTCATCTCGCCCACACCCACCAGGGCCGAGGTTTCGGACGTGAGCAACGCCGTACTGGAGGGCACCGACGCAATCCTGCTTTCCGACGAAACGGCCATGGGACAGTACCCGGTCGAGGCCCTGCGAGTCGCCGTGTCGACTATCAACGAGGCTGAATCGGAGGACCTGTACCCTTATTTCAAAAACATGGGCACACGCGACCGCACCCAAGCCATAACAGCCGCGGCGGCGGGGCTGGTTCGCACCCTCGATTCAAAGCCCATCGTGTTGACCAGCACGGGGCGGGCGGCTCTGGAGCTGGCGCGGTTCCGCCCGGCCAATGATATCCTGGCTTTCTCGCATGATCCGGCCGTCCTGCGCAAGCTCTGCCTTGGCTGGGGCATCCAGCCTACGGGCGTCATTCCTGTCCAGCCCGACGTCGCCGAACTCGTATTCCAGGTTCTGCAATACGCCCTGGACCTGGGCGCCGTAAACGAAAATGACGTCGTGACCATCGTGCATGGATTCCTCACCGGTGTATCGGGAACCACCAACGCCGTCCAGGTGCTGAGCATGCAGGAATACCTTGAAAATGTGGGCAGGCCCCGGTCGGAACAAACTGTCGGGCTCAGAATGTGATGCGCGTCTGTACTCATCCTGTAACCAGCAACAAAAAAGAGGCGCACCTTGATGCGCCCCTTCAATCTTTCAAGTGATCCTAGGCGTGAGTCCAAAGGCGGTCAAACAGTTCCCGGAAGCGAATGGGGAAGGCTCGTTTCGCCCGTCAGGTACAGGTCGATAGCCCTCGCGGTCTCCCGCCCTTCGGCGATGGCCCATACCACCAGCGACTGCCCTCGTGCCGTATCCCCTGCCGCGAAGACGCCGGGCACGCTGCTCATCCGGTCCATCCCGATGCTCACGTTGCCGCGCCCATCCAGATCCACACCAAGCTGGTTAAGCAAACCTTCGTGCTGAGGGTGCAAAAACCCCATGGCCAGCAATACCAACTCGGTCTCGACTTCAAATTCGCTGCCCGGGACCTCGGCCATTGCTGGCCGACCACCGTTCTCCGGCTGGCTCCATTCCACGCGAACGGCGTGCAGCCTTTCGAGCTTCCCATCACTTCCCGAGAACGACTTGGTCAAAATCCCGTAGTCCCGTACGCCACCTTCCTCGTGGGCCGCCGAGGATCGGAGAATCATAGGCCATTGGGGCCAGGGATTCGAGCCTTCCCGTTGCAGGGGAGGTTCAGCGAGCAACTCAAACTGGTTGACCAACTCCGCCCCCTGCCGGTGCGCGGTGCCAAGACAGTCCGCGCCCGTATCCCCACCTCCGAGAATCACCACCCGTTTCCCCTCGGCCGTGATGCGGGCCTCTCCGTTCAGCTGTTCGCCTGCATTCAGCTTGTTTTGCTGAGTGAGGTAGTCCATGGCGAAATGGACCCCGTCCAGATCCCGTCCCGGCACTTCAAGGTCTCTTGGGATCGTTGAACCGCACGCGAGGCAGACGGCATCAAAGTCGCTGAGCAACTGTTCCGCAGGCAGGTCTACACCCACGTCGACGCCCGTCTCGAATTTGATCCCTTCTTTCTCCATGACGTCGAGTCTGCGACGAATGACTTCCTTGTCCAGCTTGAAGTCGGGGATGCCAAGCGCGAGCAAGCCGCCGATGTAGTCCGCCCTCTCGAAAACCGTCACCCAGTGCCCCGCCCGGTTCAACTGCTGCGCGGCGGAGAGCCCGGCGGGTCCAGAGCCTACCACTGCAACTCTTTTCCCCGTACGCACCGCCGGAGGCTGTGGCCGTATCCAGCCATTCTCGTAGCCCCGGTCAGCTATTTCCTTTTCGATGTACTCAATGGTCACCGGGTCCGCGTTGATGCTGAGCACGCAACTGGCCTCGCAGGGAGCGGGGCAGATCCGCCCGGTGAACTCGGGGAAGTTATTGGTGGAAAGAAGGATGTGGAGCGCATTCTGCCAATCGCCCTGGTAGACAAAGTGATTGAACTCGGGAATCACGTTGCCCAGCGGGCAGCCCGTGTGACAGAAGGGCACGGCACAGTCCATGCAGCGTCCGCCCTGCTGCCTTGCCGTAGCCTCCGGCCACCGGGTGTAAAGCTCCCGGTAGTCGTCGACACGCTCGCTGACAGGCCTGCGCTCCGGAGGCTGCCGACCTGACTCCATGAATCCGGTAGGTTTACCCATGCGCTACAGCTTCCAACTCCCGGTCCTCCAGGGTGCGGAGCCTGCGTTCTTCCAGCACTCTTCGATAATCCCGGGGCATAATTTTTTTGAACTTGGGCAGAGCGGAATCCCAGTCAGCCAGTATGCGGGCCGCTGGAATACTGCCGGTATGCTGGTGATGTCCCTCGACCAAGGCCTTCAGCGTGGTGATGTCGTCCTTGTTCACCACCGCCTCAAGGTCAGCCATTCCGGCGTTGAAACGGATATGGAAGTCGTCGTTGGCGTCGTAGACAAAAGCGATCCCGCCGCTCATTCCGGCCGCGAAATTGCGCCCAGTCGCACCCAGCACCACCACAACTCCACCGGTCATATATTCACAGCCGTGGTCTCCGACCGACTCCACCACCGCACGAACGCCGCTGTTCCGAACACAGAAGCGCTCGCCGGCCACGCCATTGATAAAGGCGTAGCCGCCCGTCGCGCCGTACATCGCCACGTTGCCGATGATAATGTTCTCTTCAGGGGCGAAAGTCGAGTCATGATGCGGTTTTACGACTATCTGTCCACCGGACATGCCCTTTCCCATATAGTCGTTTGTATCCCCATCCAAGTGCATGCTGACGCCGGGGGCTAGGAAGGCACCGAAGCTTTGACCCGCCGAGCCGCTGAAGTTGATGCGGATAGTGTCGGCTGGCAAGCCATCTTCGCCATACGCCTTGGCGATTCGCCCACTGAGCATGGCCCCGACGGTGCGGTTGGAATTGCTGATGGGCAGGTTAATTTCCACTGGCAGTCGACGGTGCAGTGCTGGCTCGGAAAGCTCTATCAACTTGTGATCGAGGGCCCGCTCCAGGCCGTGGTCCTGGTCCTCGGAGCAGAACAGCGTGTCGTCCGGAGCGACTGCCTGCTGGAAATAGAGCATCTTAGACAGGTCGAGGCCCTTCGCCTTCCAGTGCTCGAGGGCCTTGCGGGTGTCGAGGGCGTCGGCGCGTCCGACCATCTCGGCCACGGTCCTGAACCCTTGCTCAGCCATGATCTCCCGCATTTCTTCGGCAATAAACATGAAAAAGTTAACCAGATGCTCAGGCCTCCCATCGAACCGGGACCTCAGCTCCGGGTCCTGAGTGGCGATGCCCACCGAGCAGGTGTTCAGGTGGCACTTGCGCAGCATGATGCAGCCGCTCACCACCAGTGCGGCTGTGGCGAAACCAAATTCCTCGGCGCCCAGCAAGGCCGCGATAACCGCGTCCCTGCCTGTCTTCAGTTGTCCGTCCGTCTGAACGACGATACGACTTCGGAGACCGTTTGCGACCAGCACCTGCTGGGTCTCGGCGACCCCCAGTTCCCATGGAAGCCCAGCATACTTGATGGAGGATTCCGGGGACGCACCCGTCCCTCCGTCGTGCCCACTGATCAGCACCACGTCGGCGTGCCCCTTTGCAACGCCGGCAGCGACGGTTCCCACACCAACCTCCGCAACCAGCTTAACGTGAATGCGGGCGTCGGGGTTGATGTTCTTCAGGTCATGAATCAGCTGCGCCAGGTCTTCAATGGAATAAATGTCGTGATGGGGTGGCGGCGAAATGAGCTCCACACCGGGTGTGGTGCGCCTTACCCACCCTATGTATTCGTCCACCTTGTGCCCAGGCAGCTGTCCTCCCTCTCCCGGCTTGGACCCCTGGGCCATCTTGATTTGCAGATCGGTGGAGTTGATCAGGTAATTGGCGGTTACTCCGAAACGACCTGATGCGACCTGTTTTATGGCGCTGCTCCGGTTGTCCCCATTTTCGTCGACGGTGTAACGCCGATAGTCCTCGCCGCCCTCGCCGGTGTTGCTGCGTGCCCCGATGCGGTTCATTGCGATGGCCATGGTCTCATGGGCCTCGCGGCTGATCGAGCCCAGGGAAGCAGCACCCGTAGCGAACCGCTTGACTATTTCCGATGCTGGCTCCACTTCCTCAATCGGCACCGGCTCACGTTCGCCCTTGAACTCCAGCAGGCCTCGCAGGGTAGCGATTCGCCGGCTCTGGTCGTTGACCAGCCTGGCAAATTTCTCGTAGACGTTCCCGTTATTCGTGCGGGCAGCGTGCTGCAGCATCGCAATGGTGTCCGGATTCCACTGGTGGTGCTCACCACCACGGCGCCATTGGTAGAAACCACCCAGCGGCAGCACCTGGCTGGCCGATACCTGGACGGTATCGTAAACGGCACCATGCCTTTGCAGCGCCTCGTTCTCGATGGTCTCCAGGCCGATACCCCCCACTCGGGAAGGAGTCCAGGTAAAGTATTCGTCGATCAGTCCCTGTTCCAGTCCGACAGCCTCGAAGATCTGTGCGCCCCGGTAGCTCTGCACCGTGGAAATGCCCATTTTGGACATCACCTTGAGCACGCCCTTCTCGTTGGCCTTGATGAAATTCTTGCAGGCGTAGTCAGGCCCGTGACCGTTAAGCTGGCCCGTTTCGCTCATGGAGTGAACTGTATCCAGGGCCAGATATGGATTCACTGCTCCAGCACCGTACCCGATGAGTAGCGCAAAGTGGTGTACTTCACGCGCCTCGCCGGTCTCGATTACCAGCCCGACCCTGGTCCGGGTGCCCTCACGAATAAGGTGATGGTGCACTGCGCTGGTCGCCAGGAGGCTGGGAATAGGGGCCCGGTTTTCGTCGACGCCCCGATCAGAGAGCACAATAATGGAGTAGCCCTCTTCCACGGCTTTCGAAGCTCTCTCACGCAGTTCATCCAGCGCCGCCTCGAGGCCCAATGCAGGATCAAAGAGTGACTGGAGGACTTCCGCTCGCACCCCTGAGAAATCCAATGCCTTGATGCAAGCCAGATCCTCGTTGTCGATGATGGGCGAATGCAGCCTGAGCTGACGGCAGTGCAGCGGCGTCTCTTCGAACAGGTTTTGCTCTCTGCCAATAAACGCTTCCAGGGAAGTGACCAACTCCTCACGGATGGCGTCCAGCGGAGGATTTGTGACCTGGGCGAACAGCTGTTTGAAGTAGTTGAACAAAAGTTGGTTCTGGTCGGACAGGACAGCGAGTGGAGCATCGTTGCCCATTGAACCAACCGCCTCGTACCCCGACTCTGCCATTGGAGCAGTGAGCATTCGCAGCTCTTCAACGCTGTATCCAAATGCCCGCTGTTGCCGCAGGAGCTCGTCTGACTGCAAGGTCGGCGCCACTGGTGCAGGCGGCAGTTCATCAAGGGCAACCTTGTTTCCCTCCAGCCACTCACCGTAAGGCTGACGGTTTGACAGTCCGTGCTTCAATTCCTCGTCGCCGATGATGCGGCCCTGTTCCAGGCTCACCAAGAACATCCGGCCCGGCTGCAGGCGCCCTTTGAACTTGACCTCAGCGGGGGGAACCTCCAAAACACCGGTCTCAGATGCCATCACCAGCTTGTCGTCCGTGGTCACGAGGTATCGGAAAGGACGCAGACCATTGCGGTCCAGCAGGGCACAGATATTGCGGCCGTCCGACGAAACGATCATCGCCGGCCCGTCCCACGGCTCCATCAGCGTCGAGTGATATTCGTAAAAGTCCTTCTTTTCCTGGGGCATGGTCTCGTGCTGACTCCACGCCTCGGGAATCATCATGAGCATGGCGTGATCGAGCTCGCGACCGGTCATCAGTAGCAGTTCCAGGGCATTGTCGAAACTGGCCGTATCGCTGTCCCCGGGGCTCATAATCGGCGGAACCTTCGCCATATCCTCGCCGAAAAGGGGAGATTCGAACATAGCCTCCCTGGCACGCATCCAGTTGAGGTTGCCGCGGAGGGTGTTGATCTCGCCGTTATGGGCCAGGTACCGGTAGGGATGGGCCAACCGCCAGTGCCCCAAGGTGTTGGTGCTGAAACGAGAGTGCACCAGCGCGAAGGCGCTGATCAGTTCTTCGTTCTGCAGGTCGAGATAGAAACCAGAAATCTGGTGGGCCATGAGCAGGCCCTTGTATACGATGGTATTGCACGAGAAGCTGCAGACGTAAAAGTAGTCGTTTTCCTCTTCGGAAAGTCCGCAGTCCTTCATCGAATGCTCAATTATTTTCCGTATCACATAGAGCTTGCGCTCCAACTGTGCGGAATCCAGCCCGCTCTGTCCTGCCCCAACAAATACCTGTGAGATCTTGGGGCAGCGGCTGCGCGAATCCCGTCCCAGCTTGTCGTGGTCCAGCGGGACATCCCGCCAAGCCAGTTCCTCCAGCCCCTCTCCCGCGATAACGCCGGAAATAAGTCCCTGTGCCTTGTTCGCAGCCTCGGGCTGTGGCGGGAGGAAGACCATCCCGACACCATATTCTCCGTCTGGAGGGAGTTGAATCCCCAGTCGCTGACTCTCTCGACGAAAGAACTGGTGAGGCATCTGGATCAGGATTCCTGCGCCGTCGCCAGTTTCCGGGTCGCTGCCGGCTGCTCCGCGGTGGCCCAGGTTAATGAGCACCTGCAGGCCTTCCTGAATTGTCTGGTGAGACTTTCTGCCCTGTATGTCGGCGACTACTCCGACACCACAGGCATCATGCTCCTGTTCCGGCGAATATAGGCCGTTGCCGGCCAAATTTTTTAGAGGGTCCATACCTTCCGATTCCCTTCCAGGAAAGCTTCAGAACGGCAGCATCTGAGTCTTGGGGAACATTTAAGAAAACAGGGAGGGGCCGGGTGGCAAACGCCTTCCCAGCCCTACTACAGCTTCGTTTGTGTAATATATCACAATAATCCTTCGTTACAAGACCTGCGCAGGTAAAGCAAGGTCAATCCGCCCGCAAAAGGTCCTGCTGTCCCCGTTTCGGCCCACAACACGCGACCTTGGGAAAGAGTGGAATGTGCGGAAGGCGCAGTGCGACAACTTCGTGCGGTCAGTTCAGGGGCTCTGCCGACCCCAGTGACATCAGGCCAGTCAGGAATCCGAATATGGCCCCCAACTGGGCTTCATCCATAGAGAGGAAGGTCGTAACTTCCTTACCATTTTGGTCGATTGCAATCCCGCCAACCAACTGCTGAATCTCAGGCGAGTCCAGCATAACTCCCAGCATGGCCATCGTGCCCTCGGAATATTCCTTGGAAGCACGTGCATCGGCCTCTTCTTCGAAGAACTGCCTCGTCGAGATCTCCATAGCCGAATCGCCCATGTATACACGCGACACAGTCAGGGGGGAGGACAAGGCCGTAGGATCCAGCATACCCAGCATCGCCATTCCGTATTCGCTGCCCTCTGCCGCCATCTGCATGACTTCGGGTGGAGTGGACAAGATCATTCCCAGGTGCCTGTCTCCCAGCGCATCAAGGGCCTGCATGGCCTCCGCCGATAGAGGTGCGTCAACCCCTTCGGCCACATCGATCATTGCTTTGACGCCATCGGCAGTGCCGAACAACAGCGTGCCGGAGTCCAGAAAGCTGAAAACGGAGTCGCCCGACAGGTCAGTATCACCGGAGTACAGTTGATAGCCCCTGTAATTTTGAACCCCTACTTCGCCCTTGGCCTCCTCTTCCAGTCTGGTAAGGAGACCCTCCTTGTCAAATTCTCCGTGCAGGACCATACCCATCGTAGGTGCGGGCAAGTCCTCGCCAGGGTCAGCAGAAAGCGCGGCTTTGAGGAAGGCCTCGAGGTCCACGAAAGCCTCCACGTATTCCACCGCGAGGGGATCAATACCTGACTCGTTCTCAAATCCGGCCAACAAGCCTTCGCCCGACTCGTCTCCCTCCAGCGTCAATTCAACAGTGATCGCAAATACCGCCGAATCCAGGATTTCAGATGGCCGAGCGTCCACGACCAAGCTCGAGCCCTCAGGCATCAGCGTCTCGCGGGAGGGCGTGATGTGAGGCGTCGGGGTTGGCGACGGAATGGGGGTGGGAGTCGGCACAGGCGTCGCAGTGGGCGGGGGCACTGGTGTGGAGGTGGGTTCGGGCGTCGGTGTGGGCTCCGAACCGCAGGCTACGAGCACGCATACGACAAAAGCAACCATACACGTTGCAAGAATGGCTGGAGACATAGGGCGAAAACTCATGGTGGCTCCGGGATAAATCCTGTTCAACTGCTCAAGAGGAATTCGAATGTCTCACCTCGGGGCGTATCCTGGCTACAACTTCCGAGTGATTGGGTGATTGGTCTTCTAGATCGCCATTCTGGCCGCAGGGGCGTTCCTGCGCAATTGACCCACCATTCCAGCGGGCCTATACTCGCCTGCAACCTGGCGTCCGGTGCCGGCACCGAGTAACCGCTTCTCCTTTTAAGGAGCAAGGAGGTCCCAACTCTGGAACCCCTCGAAGTAGCCCAGTTTATCGTTGATGTTGCTTCCGACAAGCTGGCCGAAGACATTGTCCTGCTGGACCTGCGAGGACTTGTGCCTTTTGCGGACTACTTCGTCATTATGTCAGCGGAGTCCTCGCGGCAGATAGAGGCACTTGAGCAAGACCTGACCCGGGAGCTGAAGGACGCCGGAGTTCCCCGGCACCGCAGGGAAGGCACCCCTGCCTCCGGTTGGGTCCTGCTCGACTTCAGCGACACCATAGTCCACGTATTCTCGCCAGAAGAGCGGGAATTCTACGACCTTGAGCGTCTCTGGAGCCGGGCACCACAAGTAGTCAGGGTGCTGTAACATCGTACGAACGAACTGATCCTGGCCAAACCAGCATGGCCCTGCTCTCTCCAATCCAGCTCTCTCCGACAAGGAGAGGGCTTTTTTACTTGCCCAGCTTACGTCTCGACGATCCAGGCATCGCTGCTGCGTGAGTAGGACAGGATTTCTCCAGGATGAAAGAAAAGGGCCAGTTCACGTTCGGCCGACTCCGGACTGTCGGAGCCGTGGATGAGGTTACGGCCTATGTCCACTCCGAGGTCGCCACGGATAGTGCCGGGCCCCGCATTTGCCGGATTGGTGGGCCCCATCGTGTTCCGCACTATCTCCGCTGCATTGTTGGCCTCCCACGCCATGGCCACCACCGGGCCGGAAGTTATGAATCCGACCAGCCCAGGAAAGAACGGGCGATCAACATGTTCGCCGTAGTGGCGATGGGCAAGGGCCTCGTCAACCTGCATCAGCTTCATCCCTACGAGCTTCAACCCGCGCCGTTCCAACCGCGCGATGACTTCACCTATCAGCCCTCTCTGTACTCCGTCGGGTTTCACCAGCACCAAGGTTTGTTCCATTGCTTGCTGTTCCTTTTCATTGAAAATGTCTGTCTCCGCCCTTCCTGGGCGGTAGTCAATTTTGTTGCTGGCCGGACTTTTCCGGCCAGAGGCTCCAAGCCATCAGGATGACCCATCCGGCAGCCCCCACGCCAAGCAGCCCCCAGACCCGAACGGCCACCCATCCCGCCAGCATTGCCCCGAAAACCAGGTTGGAGACGAAGATCGCATTCTTGTGGCGTCTGTCTCGGTAAATCGCTATGAAGGACGGCAGCAGGCAAACTGCCAGCCCTATGATTCCCAAAGCCAGTCTATACATGCTG
This sequence comes from Dehalococcoidia bacterium, assembly GCA_965216065.1. Taxonomy (GTDB): domain Bacteria; phylum Chloroflexota; class Dehalococcoidia; order Lucifugimonadales; family UBA3495; genus VXOI01. The sequence continues at coordinate 282,252 of CBDCFB010000002.1, read as the reverse complement.
CCACATAGTGCCGGGCTGTGCCGGGCTAATCCTCAACCGTCTTGGTGAGCTGGATTTCCACCCCCCGGCGCTCCATGTCCCACAGGAACGGCGCCGGGTCCAGTGATTCGGGGGCGTGAACGCCGGGGGCTGGCAGCTCCCGGGTCAGCAGCATGCGCGCACCGATGGCCAGCGTTGCCGCCTCGTTGTCGGCGTCTTCCTCCCCGGGGAACTGGTAGGTCATGGTGAAGCAGGTAGTTCGTCCTTTCAAGACACCGCTTACCTGCGCCTGTCGCATGGCCGGTCCAGCTTCGCCTTCGAACCGCAACGGCAACGGAGGGATCTCCACTCCAAAATACTGGGAAGTGCCGGAATAAAGCGCGGCAGCGAAGTCCACCGGACTCAGCTGCCCCAGAGAGGTGTCGATCTCATGCTCGCTTCCGAGTCCATAATTCACGAGGTTGCGAACGATCTCTTCCATGATGCCGTCCGAAAAACCCCGATGGCTGGATACGCGAGCCAGCGAGGAAATTCTGGCCGGTAGCGACACCGGGCCCAACCCTACTGTGGCACACGAGACTGTACCCCACGGAGCCGGAAAGCGCACCTCTTCCCACTCCGAAACAGGCGAGACGTGCCGCCAGTCCCCATTGCGCCATACCAAGGCAGATGCACCGAAAACAGCAAGGCGATCGCGCCATTGGTTGAATTTGCGACGGCGCAGGTCGTCCACCAGGAAAAACCGCGCTTCTTCGACCCTATCAAGCCGTTGCCCCAGGTAGCTGGTCAGGGCGTTGGTAAGTCCAGGAGACGCTCCCAAACCGGGGATCACACTCACAGCCCGGTCCCACGCCAGAGCTTCCAGGTATTCCGAATCGAATACAGCCTGGAGAGACTCGACATCCCTGTTGCAGTCGGCGTAGGAGGCTCCAGCCTCGACCACGCTTCGAATCAGTCCCAACAGGTGCCCTGTGGGTAGCCGAACGGTATTAAGCACCAGGCCGACATCCGGGAGCAGGCGCCCCAGGGACTCATCATCGGTGCAGTCCAGTTGTGTGGCTACCGCCTTGCTTCCGCACAATTGGGCCGCCGCTTCCGCTCTCTCAACGGATAGGTCGGACGCAATCACGCGACTGAAGGCCCGCTCCTGGGCCATGCGCCGCGCGAGGGCGATACCCACTTTCCCGCAACCAAGAACGAGCACCGCTTGCTCAGTCATTGCACAGGGCGAAACTTGGGAAGTCCGGTGCTCGCCTCCGGTGATGTACCTGCAGCTCCTCGGGCCGCACCAATGCGCGAAACATCAGGATTTCCGGGACCGCCGACCCCTCCGGCGAGAAGAAGCCTGCTGGGTCCGGTCCCTGCGCTTCGGCTCGCCAATGCTTGGCATGCGCAGATACTCTGGCTGCAGTGCATCGAGGTCGTCAGTCTCCTCTCCTTCGATGCGTCTTCGGGCCAAAACCGCCAGCGAGCAGACGCGGGTCGATGGATGGACGTCGCAGAGGATCGCCCGGCCCCCCAACCGCTCCTTGAGCTGTTCCGCCCATGCGGACAGCCCCTCTCCGCAGAACAGCACCGGGCTAATCTCCGCGGACTCTATCTCGTCCAATAATTCGTCCAGCCCAGTGATCCGGTCATCCCTTTCCCTGCTGCCGCCCGGGCCAATTAGAGCCGATGCTGACTCTCCCCTTCCCGCTTCCAGGAGACCGCAGACCAACAAACCGCTGGCCCGATAGGGATAGGTCTCCAGATCCAGGCTTCCTACCCCTACGATTGGTATGCCCGCCGCGAAGCAAAGCCCCTTTGCTGCGCTCAGCCCAGTACGAAGTGCGCTGAACCCGCCGGGTCCCAGCGCCACGGCAACCGCGTCCAGGTCAGCGGGGCGACATCCTCGGGCTTCCAGTACGTGGGCCACCGCCGGCATCAGTTCGGCGGAGTGATTGACCGTGGAATTCCAGGCCCGCAAAGCCACTACCCGGTCCCCCTCGGCCAATGCCACGGAAGCATTTCGTGTGGTTGTGTCTATCGCGAGCAGCAAAGACAACCTAGGTTTCTCCAGTGCAGAAAGACGAAGCCAGTTCCTCCAGCTCCGCGAGAAGTTCTCCGTAGCGGCTCGACTCCGTGTCGAAGACAATCTCCCGGCTGTGCTCGGCTCCGGTGTAACTGATTTCCAGCCAGAGAGCATCTTCCGGAAGTAGTTCCTCGGCCCGCTCAGCCCACTCTATCACGCATACGCCACTGTCGAAGAGTTGTTCATCCAGTCCAAGGTCCCAAGCCTCGGCTGGGCTTCCGATCCGATAGAGATCGATGTGGTGGAGGGTCAGGCGCCCGTGATGCCGTGTCATCAAGACAAAAGTCGGACTCCGGACGTAGCCTTCCACTCCGAGACCCTCAGCCACGCCTTGTGTGAAGCAGGTCTTGCCCGCCCCCAGCGGCCCGCTAAGGAGGAACACATCTCCGGCCCTCGCGCGCTTGCCCACAGCGTTGCCAATCAGCCGGGTCTGCTCCGGGCTGCTTGTATGAAATGTCATCGAATGGGGCACGTTCCCGGATCTCTCCACACTTTGCCTCGAGTCCCCGACCTGCGGCACCTAGCTGGAGGCGCCGCCAAGATGGTCCCAACCGCGATTGTCTAGTGAGACCTCCTCACCGTCGTCGTCTACTACGAGCACCTTGCCCGGTTCTAGATCAGGCCCAACCGACTCTATACTCCCTATTATGGCGCCGCCTTCACCCAACTGAGCCATCAGCGGCTCTACCAGATGCGCCGGTCCAGTGAACAGGAGCACGTAGTCCTCGCCACCGCCCAATGCCAGGGACAGGTAGTCCTTGGGGAACTGTTGGCGCAGGGCGGGATGCGCAGGCACCGCTGACGCCCGAACACGCGCCGTTACCCCCGAGGCCGAACAAAGCTTGCTCAGGTCGTCCGCCAGCCCGTCGCTCACGTCCATCGCGGAACGTATCCCCGCACCGGCCAGGAGTTGTCCCTGCTCTACCGCCGGAAGCGGGCGACGGTGGGCTGCCCGCAGGCAATCCGCGAATTCCCCCGAGTCGTCGACTTTCTCCAGCATCAGCCGCAGGCCGCCCCCCGAGCTCCCCAGGTAACCGGTTACTCCCACAACATCCCCGGGACGGGCCGCGGAGCGCACAAGTGGATCGGTTACCGTAACGCCGACCAGGGCCGTAGTGATGAAGAGCACCGGAGACCCAACGATGTCACCGCCGACGATTGCCATCCCATACTGATCGCAGATTTCCAGCATGCCTCGATAGGTTTCTTCGATGTCCTCCACCGCCGTATCCGGCGGCAGACCCAGGGTGATCAGCGCATAGGTCGGCATGCCTCCCATGGAAGCGACGTCGCTGATGTTCGCAGCGATAGCTTTCCAGCCCAGGTCACCCCACGGCGTGGTCTCCCTTGTGAAATGAACACCCTCCACCATCGTATCGGTGGTAAACAGCTCCCTGCTTTTGCCCGACTGCCACACCGCCGTATCGTCCCCGGTGTCAACCAGCAGAGGGTAAGCGCACACGGCAGCGTTGCTCGTTCCCCGCCTCACCACTATCCGGTTCAGCCTGTCGATAACGCCGAATTCGCCGATGTCCCTGACCTTCATATCAGGTCAATTATAGCCCATCGACACGGCGGACAGCGGCGATTGAGTATTCGACGCAAGGCATTCGCATTATCAATACGGAAACTCGTCACTCCTGAGAAAGCGGGAGTCCAGGGGGTGTAGTCAGATTGATTCTCGCAACGAAACTACTGCAATTGGCCACTGGATTCCCGCTCCACGATCGAGCCAAGGACATGTTTCGCGGGAATGACGGGTATTGGTCAATCAGTACGCGATTGCCCTGTATTTGACCCCAGCCAGGCCACTCTTGACCAGGCCACTCCTGAGCGGTTGACAACGAGATTCACCTAATTTGGTATACCACTCAATATCAAGGGGATTACATGGGATTGCGATTTTCGCAAATACGTTGTCTCCATACGCAACATTTCCATCAAGTCCATCTAAATTCATGGAGATATACCAGATGTTGAATGTCCTGCTACTTCGGTTAGTTGTCCTTATGTCGTCCTTGGCGCTGATCGGCGTGCTTATGGTGGCCTGCGGAGGGGCGGACGAACCAGAGGCGACAGCCGCTCCCGCCGCCACTGAGGCGCCTGCGGCGACCGAGGCCCCGGCGACCACTGCTTCCGACGGGGAGGTGTTCGAGCTCAAGTACAGTTCCCCGCTCTCGCCTCCTCCGTTCCTCGTCAGCGAGGTACAGAAGTGGTGGGCCAACGAGGTGGAACGCCGAAGCAACGGGCGCATAGTCTGGACCGACTTCTACTGGTCCGGCCCCCTCACCAAGGCAGGCGAAACTCTGGAGGCGGAGCAGGTGGGCTTGGCTGACGCCGGCATGGTCGCGCTGCCCTACTACCCCGGCAAGCTGCCGCTGGACAACTGGACCTATGCCGTCCTCGTTCGGCCCTGGAGACCCTCACGTGATTCTCGAGGCAGCCCAACGGCTGTATGAAGAAGTGCCGGCCCTGCGAGAGGAAATAGAGGCCTACAACATGGCCTTCCTGTCCCCGTCGGTCATTGATACATACAACCTGACGTCGAAGGAACCCATCGTCACCTTCGAGGACTTCGACGGCATCAAGATTGCTTCCATCGGCTCATATCACCCCAAGATTCTGCAAGGCGCCGGAGCCACCTCCATCGCCATGCCGGTGGCGGACCGCTACCAGGCGTTGCAGACCGGAGTCATCGAGGCCGAATTCTTGCCTTGGGACAACTCTCACGCCTACAAGTACCACGACTTCAACAAGAACATAACCTGGGTAAACATGGGCGCCGCCATGCCGGTGGGCCTGGGCGTCAACAAGGATACTTGGGACAGCCTGCCCGACGACCTGCAGCAATTAATTATTATGGAAGTGGCCGACGAAGCCGTACAGCTCAACGCATCGCTGATTCTGGAGCGACGCAACGCGGCCTTGGCCGAATGGGAAGAATTGGGCATCACCCAGCATGACATGGCCGAAGAGGAGCGGGCTGAGTTGGCCAACGCCCCTTGAGGACATAAAGGGCAACTGGATCAAGGAAAAAGAAGCAAAAGGGCTGCCTGGCCGGGACGTAGTGGTCACTTACATCGAAATCCTGGAAGAACTGGGCCACGAGTTCCCCAGGGAGTGGGCCGCCGAGTACCGGTAGGCGCCGTGGATTGCCCTCCGAAAGTAGGGGCAAGGTCTAAACCCTGCCCCTACTCCCATGGTGACGATTGATAATGAACTTGCGAGCGGTAGGCCATTGGCTGAATTGGCTGCTGGGCTGGGTGGTTAACTCCAGCGCTTTCGGCGCTGCCAGCATCGTCGTCATTCTGATGGCGCTGGTGGTTGCCGACATCTTTGGCCGCAAGGTGCTCAACAAGCCAATACCGATGTCCTATGAAGTGGCATCGTTCATGCTGGTCTTCATCGTGTTCATGGGCTTGGCTTACAGCCAGCGGCAGCGGGCGCACATCCGAGTAGAGTTTCTCACCCTTCAGATGTCCCCCAGGGGTCGCACCATAATGGACCTGCTGGCATTCACCCTTGGGGTTGCCATCTACGGGGCAATCTTCTACCAGACCTTCAAGTGGTCCTACCACTCCTTCCAGATCGGGGAGCACGTTGCCGGTCTGATCAACATACCCAAGTGGCCTTCGCAGTTCGCCTTGGTCTTCGGGGCGCTGCTCCTGTCTTTACAGTTTCTTTCCGACTGGTTTAACCGCGCGTCCGAGGTGGTTGTAATGTTCCGCACACCCCGATTGGAGGCGGCCCCGGAATCCGAACCGCTGTCCGTCGACCCCGTCGGGGAACCGGCCACCTCCGACTAGGCAGGTCCGGGGCTACCTCTCGCTTTTAGACAAGCTCAGGATGAACGGTACGGGGTCAATCAGCGCGCATTAGGGTTTGGGAATGGACGATCTTTACTGGGGCATCATCGGCTTTGTAGCAGTTCTCGGTCTGATGTCGCTGGGCATCCATGTGGGGTTGGCGCTGGCCACTACCGGCTTTGTCGGTATGTTTGTGATGACTGGCAAGGTGTTGCTCGCTCTCGCCCTGTTCACTACCACTCCCTACTCCACCACCAACGTCTACGCCTTCGCCATCCTGCCCCTGTTCATCCTCATGGGGCTGTTTGCGATGCACGCGGGCCTGTCGGCGAGAGCGTTTGACGCGGCCTACAAGTGGGTAGGGAGATTGCCCGGAGGGATGGCCATCGCCACCACCTGGGCCAACGCCATGTTCGCCGCCTGCACCGGCTCAAGCGTGGTGGCCTGCGCCGTTTTCACCCGCATCAGCCTGCCGGAGATGAACCGCCGGCAATACGACAAGGCCTTCGCCTGCGGCACCATCGCAGCCGCCGGAATGCTGGGAATGCTGATACCCCCCAGCGCTCTCATGATCGTCTACGGGATCCTGACCGAGCAGTCTATCGGCAAGCTGCTGATTGCGGGCGTCGGGCCGGGAATTCTGCTCACCCTGATATTCACCGCTGGCATCGTACTGGTGGCGATACGCAATCCCGACCGCGCTCCCAAGGCTGATTACGCACCGCCCCTCATGGAACGGCTCAAGGCCACCGTGGGCATAGTCGGCATATTGGTACTGGTGCTGGGAATAATCGCCGGCATGTACACCGGGATCTTCACCCCCACCGAGGCCGGCGCCGCAGGCGCGGCCGGTGCGCTGGTGCTGGCCCTGCTGGCTCCGCTGTTTGAGCGCTGGATCTTCCGCACCGACGTTGCGGTGGCGGCGTCCAATTCCCCGTCGGCCGACAGTATCGACGGGCCCATTGCTACTCCGGGGGTGGCCCTCGTGGAGTCTCCGGGCCTGAACTGGGAACGGTTCAGCCAGGCTATGAAGGAAGCGGCCCAGACTTCGGCCTTGGTGCTCTTTATCCTAATCGGCGCGATGATCTTCGCGCGCTTCCTGGTGCTTACCGGGCTGCCGGGGGAATTCGTTGAAGTCGTCAACGAAGCCAACATACCCACGCTGCTCATCATGATCCTGTTCTTGGTTATGTACGTGTTCCTAGGAATGTTCCAGGACTCCATATCCATGATGTCCATAACCCTCCCCATCGTGCATCCCATCATCGTAGGGTTGGGCATAGACCCGGTCTATTTGCCATGCTGGTGACTATGTCCATAGAAATCGGTCTGATCACCCCGCCAGTGGGCCTGAACGTCTACGCCGTTCGCTCCGTGGCGGTCCAAATGCCGGAGG